>JAYRXC010000001.1:0-2848 GCA_041917655.1 Ignavibacteria bacterium
ACGCATGCAGGTTACAGGGTGGGCGGTTCAGCGGATTCAAGCATTACACTCTGGTCACAAGCTCCGGGTACAAGTGCATTTTGTTCATACAATATTCTTTCAACAATAGGAATTCAGCCCACAGGGAATGAAGTTGCTGATAAATACTCTCTTTCGCAAAACTACCCTAATCCATTTAATCCTGCTACAGAGATCCGTTTCAGCATTCCGAAACAAACTGTGGTTAAGATCACGATCTTCGATATGACGGGAAAGGAAATAGAACAACTATATAATGGGGAATTGTCCGCAGGAGATTATAAAACTCAATGGAATGCAGCCAGTTATTCAAGCGGTGTATATTTCTACAGGCTTGAAACAGATAATTTCACAGATACAAAAAAAATGGTGCTGGTTAAATAGATACATAGAATTTTTATAATACAATAAAAAACAAAAATGAGAAAAATATTATTTTTTGCAGCAGTTTTTACGTTGATGTTTCCGCTCAGCCTGCATTCTCAGAATGAAAAAAAGGTTTATCAGGATAATAATGTTAAATATTCATATATAACTCCGGACGGCAAGCCCACTGATATTAAGCCCGAAACTCCTAAGTATACTCCCGAAAAGGAAAGGCTTCTTAAGCAGCTAATGAAAGAAAGATTAGCCGAGAACACCCAAAGGCGCGTGAAATTCAGAAAAGACTGGATGAGATTGACGGCTCATTGCCAATGAACTTAAGCAATGACCCTGTTCTAACGGGGGTTATAGATTCCACAGGCGGAACGCAAATACCGCAGCAGCTTTCGGGTGAGAATGATTTCAATAATTCGGTTATTGCTTCCGGCAATATATGGGCAATCGCTACCCAAACTTCGTCTAAATCAACCGCGCTGTTTGCAGCAGTTACGGAAGATATTTTTGGCGCGGGAGATATCTGTAAGGTATATGTATCTTATGATGGAGGCAGGAACTGGGTTTTAAAATATACTTATAACGGATTTACATCAAATGTGAATATAAGGGCAAACGAGCTTGATATTGAACCGATAATAAATGGGGCAGATACTATACTTTACGTTGGGTTTGGTTATGACATGAATAACCAGTCACGCGCATACTTTATGAGAGTGAATATAGTAAACGGTACTTCAACTAACGGCGCCTGGAATTACTGGGGTTCTTTGCATCCCTGTAATTGTGTAAACATATATAACCCTAAAATAACAAGCGATAACTCAAGATATGGAGCAGATACATACGTATATTTTACAGTATCAAGAGATTCTGCATATTTAACAAGCTTACGAATGCTAGGACAACAAATGGCGGTAAATACCTCACCATTTATAGGTAATACTTTTACTAACAGATACCGCAATAACTCTTGCGGGGGTTTTCTATGCATCGGTTATGGTGCAGGAAGTTACTTATGGCAGGATATCTGCTTTTATAATGATGGCATAAATGACAGGATTTACGTGGCATTTAGTCCTTTTATTCAAGTATTCTGTTACTGGAGTAATGATTATGGTGTAAGCTCAGCCGGGAGTTTAACTATAAATGAAGATCAGCAAATTGACCAGCTTCAATTGCAATCCTGCGGGGGTACAAGTAATCAGAACATAGCAATTGCTTACAGAAAACGATACAACAACGGCACAGACTGGGATTACAGAGGACAGTTTTCAATATCGGGGGGCACAACATTAAATTCATTTACCGCAAGCTGGATAGATTATACAACAAACAGAACCAGGTTTGTAAGCATGCAATCAATTGCGCTATCACAGGGCAGGTATGTTTTCTCCTGGGCTGATTCTTCTAATGGTATCAATGGCACCCACAAGTTTTCACAAACAAATGATGCGGGTAACAGTTTCACAACACCAATTGTAAGCAGCTCTTCAGGTACGGGCGCGTTATCGTTAGGTGGAACCCATGCAGGATACAGAGCAAGCGGTTCCTCTGATTCAAGCATTACACTCTGGTCACAAGCTCCGGGCACAAATGCTCTTTGTTCATACAATATTATTTCAACAATAGGTATTCAGCCTACAGGAAATGAAGTTGCTGATAAATACTCTCTTTCACAAAATTACCCTAATCCTTTTAATCCGGCAACTGAGATCCGTTTCAGCATTCCGAAACAAACTGTGGTTAAGATTACGATCTTCGATATGACGGGAAAAGAAATCGAACAATTGTATAATGGTGAGTTATCTGCGGGTAACTATAAAGCCGAGTGGGATGCAGCCGGTTACTCAAGCGGTGTATATTTCTACAGGCTTGAAACAGTTAATTTCACAGATACAAAAAAAATGGTGCTGGTTAAATAGATACGTAACATTTTAATAATACTATAAAAAGAATGAAAAAAAGTAAATTTATCATAATTGTTTTATCTTTATTGTTTTCATTTAATGTGCATTCACAGGATAAAAACAAAGTACACCCGGTAAGTAATGTTAAATATTCATATTTAACACCTGATGGTAAACCAACTGATATTAAGCCTGAAACACCCAAGTTTACCCCGGAAAAAGAAAAACTGCTTAAGCAGCTAATGAAAGAAAGATTAGCCGAGAATACCCCCAAAGCGCGTGAAATTCAGAAAAGACTGGATGAAATTGACGGCTCTCTTCCAATGAACTTAAGCAATGACCGGGAACTGACGGGAGTAATTGATTCCACGGGCGGACCGCAAATACCGCAGCAGCTATCAGGTGAAGGAGATTTCAACAACAGCATGATAGCTTCAGGAAATATTTTAGCAATCGCTACCCAAACTTCGTCTAAATCAACCGCGCTGTTTGCAGCAGTTACGGAAGATATTTTTGGCTCGGGAGATATCTGTAAGGTATAT
>JAYRXC010000002.1:0-31273 GCA_041917655.1 Ignavibacteria bacterium
TAAATAAATAACACTCTAAAACTATGTTAAAAGAAGTTTCTTTACCCTGGATTTCAATATACTTAACCTCACCCCCCTAACCCCATCTCCTGACAGGAGAGGGGGAACTGAGAAATTTTTGAGTTTTTTCTCCCCTCTCCCTTTGGGAGAGGGGCTGGGGGTGAGGGTCGAATGCAAAATTACTGAGTATTTGTTTCACTGTCGTGTACTAAGATGCCAAATGAAAAAGGCTGTTAATTTCTTAACAGCCTTTTAGAGAGGAATGTATCTATAAAAAATTCAGTATGTCTTTTGTACTAAGACGGTGCTTTTAGTAGTCCATGCCGTCATCGCCGTTATTATCGTCGTTGTTGCGTTTTTTTCCTTTATCGAACTTTCCTCTTTCCTGCTGGCCAAACTTGTAACTGATGTTCAGATGGAAAGTGCGCGCGTCCCGCTTTCTTTCAAAGATCTCTGAATACCCGTTCCCGCTGATATTAGCTCTGAATTTTGCTTCATCCAGAAGATCACTTACCCGGAGAGTTAAGCTGAGCCTCTTGTTAAAAAGGTCTTTCTTTATTGCCGCGTCAAGCATTGAAAACGGCTCAAATGTTCCCTGCGCGTTATAATTTTTCCCTGAGTAAAAATATGATGCCTGGAAGCTGAAATCAGCAGGCAGCATCAGGGTTGACATTGCCCTTGCTGTCCATGAGTACCCGCTGTTAGATAGCCCTGCGCCAAGGTTCGATGCGTCGATTTCGGTCTTGTAATAGCTGAAAGTTCCGTTAAGGCTCCAGATCTTTACCGGGGTTGCGTTAACTATCAGCTCTCCTCCGTAGAATTTTGACTTTTTGTAATTCACGAATGTTGAAAGCGTTGTAACGCTGTCAATAAGCGTCCTTGATCTTGAGATCTGGTCCTTGGTCTGCCGGTAAAAGAATGTCGGCGTTACTGTTGCAAACGGGAAATAATGTATATAGCTAAGCTCGAACGCATCTGTAAATTCCGGGTTCAGGTTAGGGTTACCCTGCGAGAGGCTGTTGGTACCGCCCATCATGCTGATGGTAACAAACGGATTCAGCTGCCTTGTCCTTGGGCGGTTTACCCTGCGCGCATAACTGAGCTGGATCTCGCTGGTTTTGCTTAACTTCTGCGAAACGCTTGCGCTCGGGAAAAAATCGATGTAGCTTTTGTCAAATGTCTGACCATTATTTGTAAGCTCGCCTTTTACAATGGTCTGTTCTACCCTTGCACCAAGAGAGAAGCCAAAATTACCAATTGACTGCGTATAGATACCGTAGCCTGCATGGATCTGTTCTTTGTATATAAAATTATTTGAAGAATTTATATCGGTTATATACTGACCGTTATTATAATCAAATGTCTCAACCCTGTAATCGTTATCTCTTTTTTTGTAGCTGCCGCGGTAGCCGGTCTCAAGCTTTGCATCTTTGCTGAACGGATGTGTATAGTTGAGATCAGCTATATAAGCGTCATCTTTTTCAATTGTATTCTCATTCCTGTTTACAGGTTCCGGTACAGATGGAGTTATGTAAGTATCAAAAGTATTCGTTACTTCATCATCCTTATCTCTTGAAAATGAAAGGTCAGCGGTAAAAACCTGCTGCGGATTCTTGAACTTAAGGGTATAGTTGGCTGCAATGTCGTAATTCAGCCCGTCATCTTCATGAGTTGTAGTGTTATAATATTGTGATGTTAATACATTGGAATTGCTGTAAACAAAGTCATCAGTTACATCAAACCTGGAGCGTTTGGTGCTTCTCAGATTGAATGAAAGACCGACCGTGTTTTGCTGATCAAGAAAAAAGTCAATTCCGAATTTTGCGTTCTGTCCGCGCATATGGCCGCGCGCGTTGCTTGTTTCATCGGTAAAGTAAGAATCAGAGTTCAGGTAATTATACCTCTGGTTAAAGCCGTTGAATATCATACGGTTCGAATTGTAACCGTAGTTGCCGTAAATATTGTACTTTTTATCCTTCAGGCTGAAGCTAAGCTGGCCGCTGTATTTATCCCTGGTACCGATGTTAAGCCCAAGTGTTCCGTTATATCCCATTCCGCGGTTCTCGTTCTTTTTCAGAATGATATTGATTATTCCTGATGAGCCTTCAGCTTCATATTTTGCCGAGGGATTTGTGATGAGCTCAATGCTTTCAACCTGCGTTGCTGAGATCTGCGCAAGCATATCACCGCGGTTCGTACCTTCCAGACCCGATGGCCTGCCGTCTATCATGATCTTCACTCCTTCCGAACCGCGAAGACTGATGTTATTATCCTGGTCAACTGTTACAGAAGGGATTTCCTTAAGCAGATCAATCACAGAGCTTCCCTGGTTTGAAATATTCTTGCCTACATTGAAGACTTTTTTATCCGGCTTAAACTCTATCTGGCTTTTTTCGCTCTCAACCACAATTTCATCTGTTGATGTTCCTCCCGTTGAAAGCTTTATCGGATCAAGTGTAACATCAACGCTGTTTGGATTGACGGTAATGCCGCTTATGACTGAAAAATTATAGCCTACCAGGCTTGCTTTAAGGTAATACCTTCCAAAAGGTACATCGGTCAAGGTGAATTTTCCGGCTGCATCTGTGCTTATTCCTTTTACCAGCGAAGAATCTTTAACCCTGTTTAATGTAACATCTGCACCTTCGACCGGAGCGCCTGTGGTTTTATCTACTATGGTACCTGTTATTGTACCGGTTTTATCCTGTGCATATGATGACACGGATATCATGGTTAAAAACAGAAATGCCAATAAAGCTAAAACCGAAGGCCTGTAATTTATTTTTTTCATAGAACTTATTTTGCTGCTGCCTTTTCTTAATTTATCTTTAATTATTCAACACAAAATTAGCCAATTATGATTCATTTTGCTGTAAAATAATGTAACACAATAGTATAAAGTTGTAAAATATGAGCCCGTTGGAGGTATTAGGAGTTTTAGATGTTTGAAGCAGTTGCATCCGGATAAAGTTATTCCAATCTATTTCAGCTGTTCTGCGAGCACTGTTTCGCAGCCCGCGAATTGTGCAAGGGATTCCAGCTTCCGGAACAGGTGGTCGTTGATTTCGATTCTATTTCTATTTACGGCGGGAGTATCTTCCCAAAAAATATTTATAACACGAAGTGTCTTGGCGGCGCGGTCTGCTTTTGCGTCTATCCTGCAGATGAATTCACCGTTAAATAAGACCGGCATACAGAAGTATCCGAATTTCCTTTTCGGCGCAGGTACATAACACTCTATAGTATAGTCAAAATCGAAAATCGTCTTCAGCCTTTTACGCTGGATCACAAGGTTATCAAATGGAGAGAGTATATGAACATCATCAGTGATATTGATTGCTTGTGACAGATTTTTCCGCGTGGTGTAGTATGTTTCACCTTCTGCGCCTTCGATACCCAGAGGAACTATCTTTTTTTCTTCTTCAAGCTTAAGCAAAGCCTGCTTTGCGGCGGGCCGGCTGTGATATCTTAAATAGAACATTTCCTTTTGCGAAGCAAAGCCGTTTGCGGCGATGGCTTTCATAACAAGATGCTCTGCCTGCTCAAGCTCAGTTGGATGTGAGGTATCTGCATCAGGCGGCAGTACTCTTTCGGTAAGGTCATAAACTTTCTGAAAGCTTTTCCTTGCCTTTGCAGAGAGCACCCCTGTATGGAACAGGAATTCCAGTCCCTCTTTTGCCGGCTTCCAGTCCCACCACATGCCGCGTTTATTCGGATCCTCAAAATCACGCGATTGCAGCGGTCCTTCTTCGCGAATCCTGTTTACTATATGATCCAAAAGCTTTTTCTTTCCCGATGCCCAATGCCGGTGCTTATCAGCATACATTTTTTTACGTGGAAGAGTGTAGCGGTAATGTTTCATGGGCAGATAGGCTGCGGCATGGTCCCAGAATTCAAAGACCTTCCGTTTCTTATCTATCAGCTCATCAAGCAATTCATTTTTAAACTCAGGCAGCCGTGTCCATAACACATGTTTATGCGCACGTTCTATAATAGATATTGTATCTATCTGCACATACCCAAGCCTTTCGATGATCTTCTGAAGTGATACGATGGGTTTGGAACCGCCTTTTGGGAAAAAAAGCTGCGAAGATACTGCAAGCTCTCTGGCTTCCTTTAGTGTTAGTTGCATTTTCTTTGGCATAAGGCTAAGGGCGGTCTATATTCAGTTTTTGCACAAGCTCATCTGAAAGCTCATCTGCATACACGCCGTATGCGTTAACGAGAACTCCCTTAACGCCTTGGGCTGATTCAATAGCATAAACAATTTCTTCATCACCGGGATCTGAATAGCCTTCGAACCTGTAAAACTCTGTGATCTCGAATTCACCGGGCGATAGCTTCAGCGCAATATCCCTGCATTCAATCGCATCGCAGGCTATATTGAAATTATATACGTAACCCCGCTTTGCCAGGTCATTCACTGCTTCAGAAAGCGTATCGTAAGAATGGCTGCTCATCCTTTGAACTCCAGCTTGTTATGTGTTCCGTCGCAATACGGTTTGTTGCTTGAGCCGCCGCATCGGCAAAAGGCGGTTTTACCGGTACGTTTATCTGAAGAGCCATCCGGCTTTTTTACAGTGATATTACCATAAACAATCAGAGGGCCGTCCGGCCTTGCTTCGGCAGTGATTACAGGTGTTTCATCTGAGGCCGGGGAAGGATCTCCTTCTGCAGAATTCTTGTAGCTGCTTAATGCGCCCGAAGGGCAAAGGCTAACCTGCTTAACGATTTCCTCTGAGGATGCTCCTTTTGGATCTATCCAGGGCCTTTTTGCCGGATCAAATACGCCGGGCAATCCACTAAAGCAATTCTTTGAATGAATGCAAAGCGCCGGCTTCCATACCACGGTAATTTCGCCGTTAGAATATTTTTTTGTTACTCTGCTAAGATCTGTCATGAACTTATTTTTGGAAATAGTTAATTAGCTTGTTGTTAAGCCCTTCTTCTTCGTATTCGCCGTCTTCACCGGGATATCTTAGCACATTTTCAAACCTTCCGGTTTCCTTCGCGAGCGCCCATACTAGACTTTCGCCTGCCGGCAGTATATCCGGCTGCAGGCCGTAAATTTCATCAGTATAAGCGTCGGCAGCATTGGTAAACTCCCATCCTTTGGAAATGAAGTATTCAATAAGCTCTCCCAAATATTTTGCATTAAGCGTGTTGTGATGCAGCAGCAATGTATGCTTTATGTGCCTGCCTGTTATAGCAAAGGCTAGTGAATCATAGAACATTGCCCTGTCATAAATATGCTGCAAATAATATTCCTTAAATGGTGTAATATCAAAACCCGGAATACTCTTCAGGGTATCATTTATTCTGCTGTCTATATACCAGTCTGAGGCGTCAATTGTCACGTACCCGTTCCTATACCCGTTTTTGGTCAGAAATGACCTGAAATCATCACGTTTCTCTTTTGTATCTCCCTCTTTCAGATACGGGTACCTGAAAAACTTTGCGTACCCGGGTGCAGTGTTAATAATTGAATCACATCTCAAAAAATCATTTTCAAAATTTTCAGTTGTTACCTTTTTTGAATGATAATAACTGTGCGAGTAGGAATGATTGCATATCATATGGCCGTTATCATTCCATGCGGCAATGATATTTTTCCCATCCGGGTTATCGATTCGTTTTCCGCAAACGAACAGAGCTGCTTTTAATCCGTATTTATCCAGTGTACTCAGGAGGGCTTTGGTTTTTTCTATTCCGCTCAATCCGCCCGTTGCTGTAGTTTCCGGGTCATCAATTGTTATCGAAACTACTGGTTTATCCTGTGCCAATATTATTGACTGCATTACCAGAAGCAAAGTAATCACATATATTTTTTTCACTTTTCACACCTTTTCTTAATGATACCGAGGATATTATTCTGTATATCGCTCATTATCCATTTGCTCCATAAGCCGGAGTAAAAATTAAATGTTGTATTCAGACTGAAATGGCTGTAAAGTATAAGCCTGTATTTGTTTTCTGCTATCTTCTCAAGCTCGTAAGTACCATCCAGCACAGTGAAATACTTGCCGCCTACTATCACATGTTCATCAAGCGTTGTTGGCGGAATTTCACTTGTAATGGGAGTGATAGAAAAGGACATTTTCTTCTGATGAGAATATTCATACACTACTTCATCGAACATCAGACCTTTATCAAACACTGCTTTCCTTCGGCCGCCCTTCATAAGTGTATCCAGCTCTGCAACAACAGGCCTTGGGAATCCCATGAATTTTGAAAGCTTCCCGTTATCTTCTTCCGGCGAAATTTCTCTCACGCGGACAACATTGTTCCATATAACATCTGCCGGGGCGTTTATCTCAATTGTAGTAAATGCTTCGTATGTGGAAGGCTTTACATCAAAAGCGCCTTCTATGGGTACTATCAAAAATGGCAGAAGTACTGCAATAACCACATTCAACCTGCTGCGCTGCCTGCGCCTGCGGATCTCGCCGGCTATCAATCCGCCTGCAGAACCCATGACCAGGAAAACCGGCAAAGCCATTACAATACAGATGGCGTCTTCAAACTTCACCAGGAAAGTAAGCAGCACAAACAGCCCCAGGCTTACCCATGGCGCGAATATATCATACCATGCATTCACAGCATATCTAGAGGGGGAGAGAAATACTGTTACGGCGCCAATACTAAGCGGACCGAAAAGTATAAATGCGGCGGAGACGATCCCAACTGCGGTTGAACATAGGTCGCTCAGGAAAATTCCGCGCATTAAAAAAGCATATATCACCGGTACACCAAAAGCAAAGAATGTTGTCCTGAGCTTATTCAATATCCAATATGGTCTAAGCTGATTTTTTCTTGAATCCAACGCTTACGCCGGGTGTTAATCCAAGGGTAATGCTTACACCGTCCAGTGTGTACTCGCCCATCTTAATTGAGTGATAGAAATCACCCGCCTTGAACAGGCATTTCAGGATCATAGTAACAAACCTTCTTTCTTTTGCTTCTTCCATAAGCTGGGCCCGCTCGGATTCAGTAATATCCTTCTTATAGTGAAATGCTGTTGCTACAGAAGGGGGAAGGCCAAGCGAAACATTAATGCCTTTGAACTCGTAGCCTGATTTTGTTATAATGCCTAAAGAGTTGTCTATCTCTTCCATCACCTGCTTAACTTTGCCAATACTGGTTTCTTTGAACTCATCCATTATCGCTTTCTGCTCATCGCCAATTACATCGTCTTTTATTTCAACAATTTTTTCAGATACGTTTGATACCGCGTCTTTTGCCTTATCCAAAAGGCTCGCTGTTTTTTCTTCTTCTGCCATGTGATTATTTGTATTAAATGGTTTAAAGAATGTTTCAAAAATAACCCATACCGTACACAAATAAAACCCTCAAATGAGTTGATGAAAAATAGTGTTCTTAAAAAGCATTGCATATTAAAGCTTCAAGTTGAAGTCCGCGGAAATATATTTTGTGAGGTACTAATTGTGGGCAAATCTTCAATTTCATTTCACTTTTCTATTGGTTATGTTTGTTATAAATCTGAAACGCAAACAAACTGCATAAATAGCTGTAAAAACAATTTTTTTTCATTATCTACTATAACGTATGACAACTGAAGGATCACGCCCGGCGCAAAGCCTGAAAATATTTACACACGGAATTATAGATTACGCCGGACTTTTCCCGCCGGCATCGCTTGAGCTTGCGCAGGCATTTCACAATTTTGTTTATTATGCGCAGGCGGAATACAACTGGATGCTCGGCAAGTTCATTATTCCCGCCCGAAGGCTGGAAGAGCTTTCGGTTCTCATGGCTGATATGGAAGTGACGCAATTTATCCCTCTTTCAGTGATCGGTTCAGGCGGTTCGACTGCCTCAGAGTTTGAAACGGCATTCAGTTCCGATCTAAGCAAGATAAAAGATTTCCTGCAGGTACACGGTGATATATTTTCAGTTGATGCCTATGAAACCAGGCTTCCGGCAGATGTTTTCGGAAGTGAAACCAATAAAGGTCTTATAGAACTTATGGAAAAGGTTTCGGGCGGATTGGGGCAGACGCTCGATAAATCCGTACCTGTGTTTTTTGAAGCTCCTGTACCAGATGACCATGAGCCGGTGATAATCCGTGCGGTGGAATCTATTGCAGCAATCAACAAGGGCTGCGGATTTAAGTTGCGTACAGGCGGTACAGAGCCAAGTGCTTTTCCCGCCCCGGAAGTAATAGCATTTGCACTTATGACATGCTGTGAATTTGGCGTGCCGATGAAATGTACTGCCGGACTTCATCACCCCATAAGGCATTACAATGAAGAAGTGCAGGCTGAAATGCACGGGTTCCTGAATGTATTCGCTGCGGGAATTCTTGCATATACCGAAAACCTTGATGAAGCCGAACTTGTCGAAGTGCTTACAGATGACGACCCGTTCGGGTTTGAGTTTGGTGATGAAGGACTTGTTTATAATGAAATGAACATATCAAATGAAGAGATAAGGCGCGCGAGAGAAGAGTTTATGCTCTCTTACGGAAGCTGCAGCTTCGATGAACCGATAGAGGACCTGAAAACCCTCGAGCTTTTTTAGATGGCAAAAGAGAGATCAGAACTTTGGTGATTATATAATCGTAATAATTAAATACTGCAATGAGATCATTTATTGAAGTTTCACCGGAATCACATTTCCCGATCCAGAACCTGCCCTATGGTGTATTCAAGCTGAAGGTTGGTTCCGAGCCCGTATGCGGAACAGCTATCGGCGAGTATGTAATTGACCTGGCGGTGCTTGAGCAAAAGGGATATTTTAAGCAGACACTACTTGGCAGCGAGAAAATTTTCAGCCGCGGAAGCCTGAACGCTTTTATGGCTAAAGGGCGCGAAGCATGGAAACAGGTGAGAGCAGTTCTGCAAACAGCGCTTAGCGATGAGAACCCTTTGTTAAGAGATGATAAGGATCTGCAGAAAATTGCGATGATCCCCATGAAAGATGTTGTTATGTGCCTGCCTGCTGAAATTGGCGACTACACTGATTTTTATTCGTCACGCGAACATGCGACAAATGTTGGAATAATGTTCCGCGGAAAAGATAACGCGCTTATGCCGAACTGGCTGCATATACCAATTGGCTATCACGGCCGTGCAAGCTCAATTGTTGTAAGCGGCACGAATGTTATCCGTCCGAAAGGACAGACCAAGCCCGCCAATTCAGAAAATCCGGTTTTTGGCCCATGTAAGCTGCTTGATTTTGAGCTTGAAATGGGCTTTTTCATTGGTCCGGGAAATCAGTTAGGTGAAACCATTTCAATTGAACAAACTTATGACCATATTTTCGGAATGGTACTGGTAAATGACTGGAGCGCAAGGGATATTCAAACATGGGAATACCAGCCGCTCGGTCCGTTTTTGGCAAAGAATTTCGCGACATCAATTTCTCCTTGGGTGGTAACAATGGAAGCATTGGAACCATTCCGTGTAAAGGGACCTGATCAGGATCCGGTTCCAATGGAGTATTTGAGGTCAACAGGCAATTGGTCATATGATATAAACCTGGATGTTTATATTAAAACTGAATCTCTGAAAGAGCCGTTCAAAATTTCCGGCTCGAATTTCAAGTACATGTACTGGAATATACGGCAGCAGCTTGCGCATCATACAATAAACGGCTGCAACACCAAAACCGGCGATATGATGGCATCGGGTACGATAAGCGGACCCACTAAAGATTCATACGGCTCTATGCTGGAGCTGACTTGGCGCGGCGAGAATCCGATAAAACTGCCTGATGACGAAGAGCGGAAATTCATAAATGACGGCGATACGGTGATAATGAAGGGTTACTGCAAAGGTGATGGTTATAATATCGGTTTCGGGGAAGTAACAGGCAAAATTCTGCCTGCAAAGTAGATCCTCTAAATCATAAAGCTTCACAACAATGTATGTTCGAATATACAATATATATAATTGCTGCAATATTTTTGCTTTTCCTGTTGTACGCCGGAGTTATGTTCCTGGTTGCGTTCTTAAGGAAGAATTAAAAACATTATGATTTTTTCCGGATGCTTACAGAACATCATATTCCCGTAACGCGTACAGCAAGATACTTTACTCTGGGTGATGTTTCATCATCTGCTAAAGATGTATGGATAGTCATCCATGGTCACAGGCAGCTTGCTAAAGATTTTATCATGAAGTTTGAGCCGCTTGCTGCCGAAGGCAGCGTTGTCTTCGCTCCCGAAGGACTGATGCGTTTGTATGTTAAGGGTGATTCAGGCAATGTTGGCGCATCCTGGATGACAAAGGAAGACCGCGAAAGCGATATCAAAGATTACGTTAACTACCTAGACAGATTATTTTTCGATGAGATAGAACCAAAAGCAAAAAAGCACGGGCTGAAGATAAACGCGCTCGGATTTTCTCAGGGCGCGGCAACACTTTCGCGCTGGCTGGCGCTTGGCAAAGCTAAAGTCGATAAGGCTGTGTTCTGGTGCGGCAGCATCGCGCATGATGTGGATTTTTCTAAAACCGAAAATTTGAAGCATACCGAAATATTCCAGGTATTCGCATCGAACGACCCATATTATGATAACACATTTCCGGCGGGGCAAACCGCTATTCTAAAAAATGCTGGTATTCCTTCTAGCCCTGTTATTTTTGATGGTACACACATGGTGAATGCTGAACTGATGAAGAGTACCGGGATTATTTAGTTACTAAGGCTTCTAAATCCCCCAAGTTAGACCATCACATCGGAAAAATAATGTTCAATCCTGTTACAATGTATTTCCCAAGTAATGCTCTACTTTACATTGGAGAAGCAAATTTGAGGAAGATCTTGAAACAGGATTGATCGTTATGCTTCATACTGTTTGAATTCAAGATGGGGATTTTTACTAAACTTATTGTAATAACAGCACTTTCCCTTTATGACCAAAATCATAATTTAAGTTAATATTTTTGAATAACTTTGTGTAATTGTTTAACAACTTTTGGGAGAATCCATGAGCTTTAAAACTATTATAGAACCATTCAAAATAAAAGAAGTAGAGCCGTTAAGCGTAACCACGGAAGAAGATCGCGTAAAATATCTCGCCGAGGCGCACTACAATCCTTTCATGCTGAAATCAGAGCACGTGCTTATCGATTTCCTTACCGATAGCGGCACATCCGCTATGAGCTCACGGCAGTGGGCGGCAATGATGGATGGCGACGAGGCATACGCAGGCTCAAGAAGCTGGCTGCGTATGGAAGCAGCTATAAAAGACCTCACTGGTTATGATTATATCCTTCCAACTCATCAGGGCAGGGCAGCAGAGAGAATTCTGTATACTCATTTAGGCGGCAAAGGAAAAATATTTATCAGCAACACACACTTTGATACAACACGCGCAAACATCGAGTTCAGCGGCGCGGAGGCGATTGATATTCCAACCGAAGAAGCGCAGCATCCAATGCTCGATCGTCCGTTCAAAGGCAACATGGATATTAAAGCGCTTGAAGAGCTTATCAAAAAACACGGCGCAGAAAATGTTGGCGGAGTTATCCTGACAGTTACAAACAACAGCGGCGGCGGCCAGCCTGTAAGTATGGAAAACGCGCGCGCGGTCAAAAATATATGCAGCAAATACAAAGTAAATTATTTTATTGATTGCTGCCGCATAGCTGAGAATTCATATTACATCAAGCACCGCGAAGCAGGCTTTGAGAACAAAACCTATAAAGAAATAGCGCAGGAAATGTTCGCGCTTGCTGATGGCGGAGTTATGAGCCTGAAAAAAGACGGCCTTGTTAACATGGGCGGTTTCCTTGCGCTGAAAGATAAAAAGCTCGCTGATGAATGCACAAACCTGCTCATTATCACAGAGGGATTCGCAACATACGGCGGACTTTCCGGCAGAAGCATGGAAGCAATTGCTGTAGGTTTGCAGGAAGTCTTTGAACCGGCTTACCTTGAGTACAGGATCCGCAGTACTGCATACCTTGGAGAAAAATTGTATAAAATGGGAGTTCCGCTTATTTATCCAATTGGCGGACATGCAGTATATATCGACGCGAAAGCGTTTTACCCCCACCTGCCGGTTGAGCATTACCCCGGCCAGGCGATGGTTTGCGAGCTATACATCAAGGGCGGTATCCGCTCGGTTGAAATCGGCTCGGTGATGTTCGGCAAGTATGACGTCAACGGGAAACTTATCCCAGCGCCGCAGGAGCTTGTAAGGCTTGCCATTCCGCGCAGGGTATATACCCAAAGCCATATTGAGTATGTGATCGAATTGTTCGAGAAAATGTTCGAAGGCAAAGAAAAGGTGCGCGGAATAAAGATCGTCGAAGAGCCGGAGTTTTTAAGACACTTTACGGCCAAGTTTGAACGGCTGAAATAAATCCTGAGCGCAGCGAAGGATCTCATAGATAGAGCTTATATTTTCACTGTAGAGACGTCCCGCCTGCCAAGCCGAAGGTATGGTTGGGACGTCTTTTTTTTTGGCCGGCAGGTGTGCCCGCCACGTTAATCCAACACTTGCAATTCGAGACTTACATATTTTATCTCATTAATATTAACCCCACTCTTTAGAGTGGGGAAAAAAAATAAAATAGATAACGGGCTTTAGCCCTTCAATCTACTCTGCCTTTTCCAATTTATACAGTCATGTAAACAAGTGTTGTTAGTTCAGTCTGCTGCTTTTTTGCTTTTATTCAGCACTTTAATGTATTATTTTTGTACAAGGAGGTCTTATGAAAATTCTTACATTCACTCTCAGTATTTTCTTTACATGTTTTTCTTTATTCTCACAGGTACACAAAACACCTCATTCATTTTCAGGAAAATTCGAAAAGCCGGAAGATGTGAATACAGGTTCACTTTTAGTTGGTCCGCCTGTTCCGTATTTCTATGTGCCGCTGCTTGATACTTCTGGTGCTATCCCAGGGTTGACCCAGTATTATGACTATGGAACCAATGGCAACAGCTACAAAAAGATCTGGAGAAAGGGTGATACAGTGATTATAGCAGCTCATTGTTCAGATTCACTAAGGTCGTCAATTCAATCATCCAGAAGAGGGAAATATAATTTTACAACTAATGGAGGATACACATGGTTATCTGATCCAATATTTATTAGCGATACTACCTTCGCATATCCTGATTTAGTTCCTGTAATGTTATCCGGAACAAGAACTGTTCTTCTATCCGGTTACGGAGCGCCTCTGGGGGGAGTGATAGGAATAGATATTATTCTTGGAGCAGGTACTGTTATCAGGAGCAGTATATATGGCAGTGAAATTGAATCTGCAGAGCTGCAAAATCAGTTTGTGGGGTGCGTATATTCCAATACAATTGACAGCCTGTTTTTCCGCAAGTATAATTATTCAACTAATGTTTTCAGCCCGCCTATATACATTGCTCAGGTCAGTACTTCTGGCAGGTATTATATTGCTTCCAGTCAAAGCGGAACCAATGTTTTTATAATGTGGTGGAACAGCATCTCCGGAAGCCTGGAAGGCAGGGAATCAACAAATGGCGGAGATACATTTGGCCCTGTTTTAACTGTATGCCCGGCTGTATATAATGCGGGAGGCATTGCTGTTACACCATGGTATTGCGCAAGCCTAACCTATAAGCCGGGAACAACGACGCCGTATGCTGCATTCAGTACTTTGGCCCCCGGTTATGTGCCTACCCCGAAGGGCTCAAAGGTATTGGTTTGGTCTCCGGCGTTAAACGGCGGTCAGCCTGTTATTTGCGCAGACTGGAGCAATATTACATCAGGCTTCATAAATGATACAACGCTGTATAACAACAATCTCAGGAATATTCAGTTTGGAATAACTCCTGTGTCAAATCCTTCGATCGCTTTTACGGCAGATGGCACAGGGCTTGCTTGTGTTTTTTCAACAGTACTTAAAGACACTTCATATTACGGATTCCACTTTAACAATGTTTTTTATTGTTACTCGTCAACAGGCGGTTCAAGCTGGAGCAATTCCGGGACATTGGGCTGCCCCATGCCATTGACATCCGTTTCGCCCGGGCAGGATCAGATATACCCTGTGATTTCGCAGATAGGCAATACGATCTACAAATTTTACGCTACCTATTCTCTTTCTGCATACCCCGGCTCTTCCAGCTTTCAGAACACAAATACTCCGAAGAGCAGGGTATACCAGGTGATAAAAGATTTTTGCCCTGCAACCTTGTTTGGTATAACTACAATTTCTAAAGAAATTCCGAAAGATTATCGCATTGAACAGAATTATCCCAATCCATTCAACCCCAAAACGATCATTAAGTTTGATATATTGAAAGCATCTGATGTCAGGATCACAATTCATGATGTTTCGGGCAGGGAAGTACAGAGATTGGTTCAGCAAAAGCTTAATGCAGGGAAATACAGTGTAGATTTTGATGCCGGTCATCTTTCAAGCGGGGTGTATTTTTACTCGATCTTTGCAGGTGATTTTGTGCAGACAAAAAGGATGATATTGATCAAATGATCTCTCAAATCCTGAGCCCGCTTTATCGGACGAAGGATATTATAGATATTGCTTATCTTCAACTGTAGAGACGTCCCGCCCGCCAAGCCGAAGACATGGGTGGACGTCTTTTTTTATGCTGCGCAAGTGTATTTCTCTGCAAAAACGAATGACAGTATTTTGTATCCTGCTCTATTTTATCATTTATGTAAACTTTACAATTCCTGTATTATCAGTTCAGATTCTTGTCCCGTAGGGATAAAAATATTGGTAGAGAAACGCAAACCCTTCTATCCCGTCCCTTACGGGACGGACTACCGCCGGGAATCCCAAGATCTACCCATATCCCGTGCCTACGGCGCTAAGCAGCCTCACTATACTCCATGTGTATTTGAGTAGCCACGGTATTTAAACTGTGGGTAAAATCAGTATTGTCATTCCTGCGCAGGCAGGAATCTTTAACAAAATTTGCGCCTCAAGAATTTGGTAACATGTTATCAATCACAGCCAGGTTACGAAGTGCTCTTCTAAATGTCTGTGCTGCTATTGTCGGGGTATAATTGTTAACCCCACTCTTTAGGGTGGGGGAAAGCAGGCGAATAAATATTGGGCTTTAGCCCTGCATGGTCTTTCTTTATCGCTATTAAGCACTGACACAGTCAGTGCACTCCAAAAAAAAGCAACATAATATTGAGATCAGTATGAATAGCCACGGTCTTTAGACCGTGGAAAAAGCTGCAACAAATAAAGGGCTTTAGCCCCGATCGTATTACTGCCTTAATATTTTTACCTGCCGCTAAGGTTCTCTGTATTGAAATCAGGAGAATAACCTTCAGTGTAAACCGCCCATGAAGCCGCGGGATATATCTTTCCCGGATCATCGGCATCTACTTTAACATCGATCTCATTTCCTTCCCGGATCTTATCCAGGTGCAAAGTATCAACAAACCATCCGGCTGATGCTGAATAAGCCGCGGTGAAGCCGTCATGGATCTCGAAGGTGAAAAATATCATTTTCTTTATCTCGCCGCCCTGAACGCCTTGTGAGACAGAAATTATCTTAGCCTTTGCAGGCTTTGCCTGCGCCTGCCGGCGTTTAGATTCCTGTGCCCATTTGCTCAGTTTTCCGATATCTCGTTTCAGCCACCAGAAGATAGCTATAACCACCAATATCGGTATCCCAAAGCTGAGAATTAATATTAACATTCCTGTATCCATTTGTTCTGCAATTTTACAAAAATAGGGAAATTGTAACATTTAGAAAAGGCGCCATACTTTTTGTATATGTATATTTTCAGGATTCTTGCAGTAGCCAATCAATCAGACAGGTCACTAAGCGCTCTTCTGAATGTCTGTGCTATTTTTGTCGGGGTAAAATTGATAACCCCACTCTTTAGAGTGAGGGAAGCAGACGAATAAATAGTGGCCTTTATCCTGAATGGTTTCTGGTGATTTCAATGAAGCACTGACACAGTCAGTGCACTCCCAAAAAAAGCAACATAATATTGAGATCAGTATGAGTAGCCACGGTCTTTAGACCGTGGGTGATGCTGCCCATGATAAAACGGGCTCTAGAAATTCAGAATTTCTATGTTTGCTGAGATTTAATCTTACACAGACAGAAATGTCTGTGCTACTTTTGAGGGGGATTATTGTTAACCCCACTCTTTAGAGTGGGGGAAAGCAGACGAATAAATATTGGGCTTTAGCCCTGCATGGTCTTTCTTTATCGCGATTAAGCACTGACACAGTCAGTGCACTCCAAAAAAAAGCAACATAATATTGAGATCAGTATGAGTAGCCACGGTCTTTAGACCGTGGATGATGTTGCCTCAAAGAATGGTCTTAGCCCCAGAGATGTTTGAGCTTTGTTGAAATTTAATTATTCACAGACAAAAATGTCTGTGCTGCTCTTTACAGGGTTATTACTGTTAACCCCACTCTTCAGAGTGGGGAAAGCAGACGAATAAATATTGGGCTTTAGCCCGCATTATATAATCAAAAAGCCCGCCCCGGATTATCGGGACGGGCTTTGATTTTCTTGCAGGGATTTTCAATCCTCACATATTTTCATATTCTATTTATACATTCCGTTCGATTCCTTGAATAAATGGTCGAACCAGAACTTCGTCAGCTTTTCAAGCACGCTATTGTTCTTTAACCTTGTATTAAGATTATTAAAATCAACCTTATCCATATGCTGATCCTGGTTAAAGCATGTGAAAACGAATGTTTCCTTGCCAGTCTCCGGATCAACATGCCTCTGCAGGCACTGTGCGCATACTTCCTTCATCATACACTGCATCGGGGAGTTTATACTTGCAATTGCAGTGTGCACCGGATTTATATATGGCTTCAGCGCGGCAAATCTTGCCTCCTGAACGGCCTTCATCATCCTGTCGCTGCCAATAGCAATAATGCGGTTAATCTGCTTCAGGTCAAACATCGGCTCACCGCCGGCATTCGGCTCAAGCTTTCCTTCTGCGTATGCTATCATAGCCTGCACAATGTTTGCGGTGATCGCTCTATCCTGCGGCCTGCGCGGCTGGATAGTATCACCGAAATCATTCGACCAAATTACCTGGTCAGTGCCTTCTTCAACCTCATCGCGTTTGAATACATCACTGGTGTTGCGGTAACCGGCAAAATATACAACCTTGTTGCCGTTATCCTTAAGCGCTTTTGCTACAGAAAACAGCACTGCGTTTCCTAATCCGCCGCCTGCAAGCAGAACGGTTTCGCCTTTGGGGATTTCCGTCGGCTCGCCGGTCGGACCCATCACAACAACGCGCTCGCCTTTTTTCAAATGGCGGCAAAGCCTCGAGCTTCCCCACATTTCCAGTATGATCAGACTAAGCAATCCTTTTTCTTTATCAACCCATGCGCCTGTTAACGCAAGGCCTTCCATCATCATCTTGCATCCGTCAATAACAGGGGCAGTTGTTTCGTAGTTCTGCAGCCTGTAGAACTGGCCGGGGTGGAATTTCCGCGCCTGCAGCGGTGCTTTCAGCACAACTTCTACAATTGTCGGGGTCAGAATATTTACCTGCTCAACCACTGCAAGGAACTCTGAATCAAGCCTGCCGATTAGAGCATTGAACTTCTCTTCGTTTTTCGGGTCCTGTTCTTCCTTAATATCGTCCGGGAAGATTTTTATCAGCTCTTTGAATCCGTCTTTAGCCGAAGCCATTGCCTTTACAACGTTTCCTGCGTAGCGCGGATGGTTATCGCCGTAAACGGTTACATATTTGCCGTCCTTATTATAAGATGTGAAAAAGCCTGTTTCCGATTTATCGGTTTTTATTAATTCACCTGATTCACCCAGCTTGTAGGTCTGAAAGAACTGCTTCCATTCATCAAGCTCAAATGTACCGGAATGTTCACGCTCATAGATAACATTCGGTGAAGTACCTGCTGCGACCACTACTGTTTTCGCGGGCAGGGTTACGGTCTCATCAAGATCAATATACTTTCCGTCTTCGGTTTTGCCCTGTTTGCGGAATATCATTTCCTTAACTGCGCCGTATTCATTAGCTATTGCTTCGACCGGGCTCATTTTCTCCCAGTAATAAATTCCTTCTTCAAGCGATTTAATTATTTCCTCATGGTTCAGCCTGTATGCCGGCGAGTCATTTACAGTTTTCCTGTAGCAAAGGGTAACGCCGCCCCATTTCCTTACAAAGGGAACGAAGTTCGGCTCTTCGCCTGCTTCCGCAGCGCGTTTTCTTTCTGCCCTAATTTCTCTTCCATGCTCAATAAATGTTTTTGCAATTCCTTTTTCTTCGTCATCGTACATTGAAAACACTTTCTCTTCGCCGAAATCCTTAACCGCGCCTTCGTACCTGTCGAGGAATTTTTCAACCTGTATCGGATAATATGCAAATGCTTCGGTAGTGGTATCGATAGCAGTCAACCCGCCGCCGATAACAACTGCGGGAAGCTGTATCATTAAATTCGCAAGTGAATCCTTCTTAGCCGCGCCCGTAAGCTGCAATCCCATAAGGAAATCGCTGGCTTTTCTTATTCCGCGGATAAGGTTATTCTTCATTTTCACAATTGTTGGCTTGCCTGCGCCTGTTGCTACGGCAATGTGATCTATTCCAAGCCTCCATGCATCATCTATTTCAATTGTGCCGCCGAATCTTATTCCATCGTAAACCTTGAAGTGCCTTCTTCTTGCCAGGGTAAGGAACTCCACTTTCAGGAAGTTCTTATCCCACCTTACGGTAATACCGTATTCTGATACGCCGCCAAATCCGAGAAATACCCTTTTATCGAGCTCATCCTGGATCTCTTTGTAATTGTAAACCGGTGTTGGATCCACATATTTACCGTGTGCATCCCACCCGCCGGTAATATCGGGGTGAACGTGTTCTATTTTAAGGCCGTCAACTCCCACAACGCCGAAACCTTCATTCAGCAGGTACTGCGAAAGAGTATAACCGGCCGGACCCATACCAACAACCATTACATTTTTGCCGTTATAAGGCAGCTCATACGGTCGTTTAACATTTATGGGATTCCACCTGGTCAAAAGTGAATATATTTCAAATCCCCACGGCAGGTAAAGCACATCTGTCAGCGCGCGTGTTTCGATCTGCGGAATGTTGACCGGTTCCTGTTTCTGGTAGATACATGCCTTCATACAGTCGTTGCAGATACGATGGCCGGTGCCGGGGCACATTGGATTATCAATCATGATAATACCCAAGGCGCCGATTGACCTGCCTTCATATTTCAGCGTATGCATTTCCGAGATCTTCTCATCAAGCGGGCAGCCGTTTAACGGAATACCCAGTGGGTTGCGTTTAGCTTTTCCGTCTTTTTCCCGCAATCCTTTTGAACAGGAATCTTTATTCCTTTCATGGCAGAATACGCAGTACTCAACTTCGCTCATTATATGGCGGTTATCATATCTTTTGTCGGTAAGCTTGAACCCGTCGCGCCTTCTGAGCGTTTTTTCTTCGCCGTAGATCTTCTCTGGTATCCCGGGAGTTTCAACTTTATTGTGGACAAGGTCATTATAATCCACATTCATAGGCTGCCAGTAAAGGATCCACTCTTTTACTTTGTGTTTTTCCTTTTCGTCAAACAATCTTGCGTAACACCATTTCTGCAGAAGCTCAACGGCGTTTTTCATAATTTCATATACGCGTTTCTGTTCAGCGGTTCCTTCGGTATTTTTATATTCTTTTACGGCGATATTTTCAGTAAGCTCACGGGTGCTGCCTTCAGCAGCCAGTATCTCAGCAGCTTTTGCAGCGCGCTTGAAGCTTTCATCGCTGTAAACAAAGCCGTTTGGCAGAACCTCAAGGTGATTTTTAAGATGCTGCTCAAGCGACTCCATATCCCTCAGCATAAGCGCAGTGGATCTTTCCTCATCTTCGTTCCACGGCAGCCCGGCATACAATCCGTTCTTTATCACATTTACTTTAGCATCAAGCTCGCTGAAATTCATTGAAGCAAGATCAGCAGGCTTATATTTCTTCAGCACGCGTTTTGTCATAAAATCGCTGCGTACCTTCATAACTTCACGTTCGGATTCATTGTGTAATTTCAGCTTTGCCGCCTCATCATCTATACCGAAAAAATTCACTATAAAATTATCAAGCACTCGCGCAGACGCAATGACTATATTGGATACTTCAAGCTCAGTGAACCCTTCGCCTTTGTAATCCCTGTATTTTACAAAAGTATCGTATGTTGCGCTGTCAAAGTTCTTATAGTGGTCATAAAACAGGCCTGTCAGCTCTCTGAGCTTTGAAGATAAAAAGAGGTCTTCGAATTTAAATCCGTGTTTAAGTTTCAAATCATTCATTTCCTGGTGAACTCCCTTGCTGAAGTTTTGATTATATTGGAAAATTTATTTGTTGAATTTTGCTTATGCCTGGAAAAAGCTGTTAATAAGCCCGGATGGTTTTTTGTTGTTAGGATGCTTCTAAATGTTTCTGAATTATGGGTGAAGCAAAACATAAAAATATGTTTTTTTATGGATTAAAAAATGAAAATACTACTCAAAATTATCAATAATAAAGGTATTATTCTATGATATATATCAGTATTATTTTTTTAGTTAATGACCTGTAACCCCTTTAAAACATCAATTAGTTTGATTTTTTAGCCGAATCCATTCTCAATTGATTTCATGTGCGGTAAAAGTTATCTTTGTAAAATTTTCCTGTCTATTCAAATTCTAACCTAAGGCAAAGTTAAGTGGATCTTGTAAACGAACTCAATGATGAGCAGCGGAGAGCTGTTGAACAAATCGAAGGGCCATGTATGATTGTTGCGGGCGCCGGCAGCGGCAAAACCCGCGTATTGACATATAAAATAGCATTTTTGATCGAATCAGGCATCAATCCCTATGAAATGCTTGCGCTCACCTTTACCAATAAGGCCGCAAATGAAATGAAGCAGCGTATCAGGAAGCTTGCCGGCGCAAATGCCGAAAACCTTTGGATGGGCACATTTCATTCTGTATTCGCTAAAATTCTCAGAATCGAAGCGCAGCATATTGGCTTCGACAGGAATTTCACTATATATGACGACGACGACAGCGAGAAACTTGTTGAGAGCATAATGAAAGAGCTTGGATTTTCGACCGATAATCCGAAGCCAAGGACCGTTAACAGCTACATAAAAGGTCTAAAGAATAAGCTTATCCTGCCGGAAGATTTTGTGACGGTCTCGAATCCGTTTGAAAAAATAGTCGCACCCGTTTACAGGGAATACCAACAGCGGCTGATGAAAAACAACGCTATGGATTTTGATGACCTCCTGATAAACCCTATACTGCTTTTCAGGGGGAATCCGGATGTGCTGCAAAAGTACCAAAACCGCTTCAAGTTCATACTGGTTGATGAGTACCAGGATACCAACCGCGCTCAGTACGAGATCGTAAAGATGCTGGCTTCCGGCCACGGGAATATTTCTGTGGTTGGCGATGACGCGCAGAGCATTTACCGCTGGCGCGGCGCAGAAATTGAGAATATCCTGAAGTTCGAAACTGATTTCCAGGATACAAAGGTATTTAAGCTTGAACAGAACTACCGCTCAACAAAAAGCATTCTTTCGCTTGCAGATGAGGTAATTAAGAATAATAAGCGGCAGATCAAAAAAACACTGTTTACCGATAATGAAGAAGGCGAGCAGGTAACACTGACAGAAGTTCTCAGCGACCGCGACGAAGGCGCTATGATAGTAAAGTGGATACTCACCGAAATCCAGAACCGTAAGCTGAATTTCAAGGATTTTGTGATACTTTACCGCACCAACGCTCAATCAAGGGTGATCGAAGATGCGCTGAGGACGAACTCTATACCATACATCATTGTGGGCGGCGTGAAGTTCTACCAGCGCAAGGAGATAAAAGATGTGCTGGCCTACCTTAAGGTGCTGGTGAACCCCAAAGACGATGAAGCTATGACAAGGATCCTCAAGCTGCGTGATGGCATTGGCGAGCAGACCGTTGAGAAGATAAAAAAGATGGCGAAGGAAATTGCCAAATCAATTGCCGAGCTGCTGCTTGCAATGCTTGAAGAAAACGAAGCGAACACGAAGAAGCAGACCAAAATTGAAGCCGAGCTTATGCGCGTTGCGGCAATTTTGAAAAAGTATAATGAAGTTAAAGACGGATTCTCTCCCAGCGAGCTTGCAAGAAGTGTTGTAGATGAAATTGGAATATTGCGTGAACTGCGCAATGAAGGCACAGATGAATCAATGGACCGCATGTATAATGTGCAGGAATTGCTTTCCGGTATATCCGAATATACCGATAACAACGAAGGCGCAACGCTTGAGGGATTCCTCCAGGAAGTGAGCCTTGTTACGGATATCGATAAGTACGACGAGAACAAGAACGCTGTCACGCTTATGACCACGCATTCATCAAAAGGATTGGAGTACCCGGTAGTGTTTATAACCGGACTGGAAGACGGGATTTTTCCGCTTTCAAGCTCGATGCTTGAACAGGAAGAAATGGAGGAAGAGCGCAGGCTGTTCTATGTAGCCATAACACGCGCCATGCAGAAGCTGTATATGACATACGCGCTGCAGCGCTACCGATTTGGCAGCGTTAGCTACCAGATGAAATCACGTTTTATAAACGAGATCGATACATCTAGGCTGAAGTATGTTAAAAGTACATCTATGACCCGCCACAGGAGCCGAAGTGTTCAGGAAGAGGGAAGCTCTATTAAATATGAGTATTACAAAGATGCAGGCAAAGACGATATATTGAACGAGATCTTCCGCGAAGATGTAGGCGTAAAGAAGGGCAGTGTTGTGTTCCACAACAATTTCGGCAGGGGAAAGGTTATTGATGTAACCGGCCGCGGCGACGCCAAAAAAGCGCAGATACATTTTGAGAAGGTGGGAGTGAAGAATATTATTTTGAAATACGCGAACCTTACGCTCAAATAGTTCTTTTGTCCTTCCCGCGTAGGCGGGAATCTCGATTCTCGGGGTGAACCAGAAGACGAACCACCGGGTCGTCTCTACAGGAAAGTTGTACCGATTTGGAATTTTAAGGGCTTTCGCTCTGAAGTTATTAGGATAAAAAAAACAGAGATGCCCGCCTGCGCGGGAATGGGAGCAATACGATATTTTTTTTAACCCCACTCTTTAGAGTGGGGGAAGAGCATCTTGGAGTTTTAAGGGCTTTAGCCCTGAAGATATTAGCATAAAATTAACAAGAGATTCCCGCTTACGCGGGAATGAGGAGCAAAATGGCTTATTTTCTATTAAAAACCGAACCAACCGTATATTCATACTCAGACCTTGAGCGTGATAAAAAAGCTGTATGGGATGGCGTTACGAGTCCGGGCGGATTGTTCCAGATCAAAACCGCGCGCAAGGGCGATGTAGCTTTTATCTACCACACCGGTGATGAAAAGCAGATCGTGGGAATATGCGAGATAACGAGTGATGCTTATGTTGACCCTAAGGCAGGCAATCCAAAGTTCTATGTGTTCGATATAAAGCCCAAGCGTAAGCTTCCCAATCCGGTTACGCTTGAGCAGATGAAGGCGGATAAACGCTTTGCTGAATCCAGGATACTCACCGAGCCGAGGCTTTCCGTGCAGCCCGTTCCTGTGAAGTTGTGGAACACAATTTTACAGCTCGGCGGACTGGACGCGAACATTGTATTTTCAAAGAACTAACAGTAATTTTGTTTAATTTAATCTTCTAATATAATGGCTGATAATTACTCATTCGATATAGTTTCAGAAATTGACTGGCAGGAAATCGATAACGCGGTAAACCAGACCCGCAAAGAGATCCTGACGCGGTATGATTTTAAAGGCTCAAAGGCCACAATAGAATATTCCCAGAAAGATAAAACTATTACAATTCTGGGGGATGATGACTACAAGACCAAGGCAATTGTTGATATGCTGCAGAACAAGTTCGTTAAACGCGGCATTCCGCTGAAATCAATGAAGTACAAACCCGCCGAAGAAGCGGGCGGGGGAATGATAAGGCAGATTATCGAAGTGATGCAGGGCATAAGTAAGGATAACGCGAAGCTCATTGTTAAGATCATTAAGGATGCAAAGATCAAAGTTCAGGCCGCTATACAGGATGAACAGGTGCGCGTATCAGGCAGGGATAAAGACCTGCTTCAGGAAGCTATCGCCCTTGTTAAAGGCGCCGATCTTGATTTCGCTGTACAGTTCACAAACTACAGGTAGAACCAAAATGTCAAATGTCAAAGTTCAAATGTCAAAGATCAAATTGAAACACATTGTGTTTCTTTTGGTATTTGGGTTTTGTCATTTGACATTGTTTTCGCAGCAAAAGCTTGATGTTATCTACATCGATGCCGGCCATGGGGGGAAGGATCCGGGTACCATTGGCGATGCAACAGGTGTGCAGGAGAAAAATATCGTTCTGCCTGTATCCATGAAGCTTGGCAAAATGATAGAGGAAAAATATCCCGGTGTACGGATCATCTATAGCCGCACTACTGATGAGTATTCAGCGGTTAAAGACCGCTCCCGTATAGCTAACGAAAACAAAGCGAAGCTTTATATAAGCATTCACGCCAACCACAAGAAGAAAGAAGAAAGCGATAAGAGCGGCTTCGAAATTTACCTTCTGAACCGCGAGCGATTCCCCGAAGCGGTGCAGTTTACCTTAAATGAGAATTTTCACCTCAATCTGAATCAATTGGGAAAGGACAGCCTTGATAGATTCATAGCCGCTTCGCTTGCACAAAACGGCTACGCAAGGCTAAGCGAGTATTTCGCATCTATTATAGAAGTGAACATGCTTTCACTTACTCAGCTTATCTCACGCGGCACCATCCAGGCAGGCAATTGGGTGACCCTTGAGCCCTCAATGCCCACAGTACTGGTAGAAACCGGCTATTTATCAGATTTGGGTGATGAAAAATATCTTTCAAGCGAGTCAGGGCAGAATGATGTTGCCATAGCTCTCTTCAACGCCTTTCAGCAATTCAAAGCCCTTTACGAATCGCAATAAACTGATATATTTACAATATTTACGTTCTCATATTCTAAATAAGGTTGCAATTCCTTTATTTAGCTATTATATTTACAGTTAAGGTTATCATATAAACCAATATTTTAAAAATTATGAGTAACTTCATTAAATATATAGCGTTCCTTACGGTATTAGTTTTTATAGCTGGATGTACAAAAGAAAGGGACGACACCAATAAAACGAGCTTTCAGATCCTTGCTGATAAGGAGAAGGAGCTTAATGACCGCGAAGCGCGAGTAAAGCTGAAAGAAATTGAGCTTGAAGAGCGCGAGAAAAAGCTGGGCATGGTTGAATCTCCAACTACGCAGAATAATACTCCCGCAGATACAACCACTATTCATAATACCAATCTTACACAGGTGCAAAAGGATTCATTGAAGAAGGTAGAGAAGGAAAAGAAGCAGGAAAAGAAAAAAGAGATACAGAAAGAGATCACCAAGAAGTTTGAGAATCCGACCGCTACTGTAAAAGATTATTATGAGTACATTCAGCGGGGAATAAATGAAACAGGCAACTTCGATAGCAACATGAAGAAGGCGCAGAAATATTTCCCGTCACGCCCGGTTGATAAGCTGAAATCAGGCTACAGGAATACAAAGAATTTCACTATAGTTGAAGAGCCGAAGGTATTGAGCCAGAAGGACAGCAAAGCAAGCGTTGTTGCGAAGGTCAAGCAGACTCAGACAATAAAGAAGGACGGCAAAGATACTGAAGTTACCAAAACTTTAACAGTTACGTATAACCTTACTGCAAACAAGAATGGCGAGTGGGTAATAACCGGCAATTCGGTAAAAGAAGAGTAAGAATCATTAAGATTATAAATACAGCCACCTGATTTAAAACCCGGTTCTTACCCGGGTTTTTTATTTTTTCTTTTTCGAAAGCTCCTTAAATTTTAAAGTGATCCAGCTTTTTTCAATGAACATTTCATCATTTTCAATTTGCTTGTTTACCGCGGTCAATGGAATATTGTTCTTTTTGTTATCATAGAATTTCCATAGCAGGTTGTAGTAGTAAATGAATTTTTCTCTTTTAGCCCTTCTGCTTTCAGAAATATCTTCTCTTTCGTTCAGCCAATCCAGATAAGTTCTTGAAAGCACCACGCCAACATCATAATTACCAAGTTCATAGTTATTCTTCAGGATAAGGACCTTCAGAAAGTCCTTATACATATGCGTATTGGTTTTTATCAGCGAAGCAAATTTCAGGGAAGAAGGGAAGTCACTTGTCTCGAAAGATGCGAAAGCATTTACAAGGAATGTCATATTCTTCCTGTGTCCGGGCTGGATATTTTCAATGTTCTCTTCTATAAATTCTTTTACTTCTGCGGTTTTCTTCAGGGAGAAAAAATTCGAAATAATATTTAACAGTATGTCATTCCGGATATAGTTTTTTCCGCTGATATTATAGAGTTTTTTTGTAAGGTAAATTTTGTAGTAAGAGTACAGCTCAAGCCTGTATTTTATATCATCATTGAGATTGGTTTTCTTTACGCAGTAGTTAATCAGAGGAAGCAGCCCTGCTCTTTTGCAGTAATCATTAAACCTGTCCATGTTGCTCAATACGAAATCTTTCAGCTTAAGATAATAATCCGGGTTATCGAAGTTTTTCTGAGCAAGGTAGCCGTAATAGTAAATGAAGACTATTTCACTGTTTGGGATCTTGTTTTGTTCTATATAATCAAAGAGTTTCTTGTGGTTCACAAGGTCTATGAATTTCTGTGCGAGATTGACATCATACTGCGTATTAAATGAGATACGGTGAACTTCGATATCATTCAATGTTAAGGTCAAATCGCTAAGGAAGAACATTATCAGGAATTCTACACGCCGGTAGATATTTGGAGTTATCTTATGCTGCAGTCCTCTTTCCATATAAAAGAGTATGTTTCTCCACTCAGTAAGAAATTTTTCCAGGAAATAGTCGCTGTTCTTTTTGCGGCTTTCAAGGTAAGAGTTGTATTCATTATATTCAGAAATAAAAAGAGTATCCAGTTTCCTGTTATCGAACTGCTTAAGCAGAAGCCTTGCCTTTACATCTCTTTCAGATATAGCGTATTTGATTACCAGGAATTTTTCGGCTTCCTTATATAGATCACTCAGCAGCTTACGTGTTTTGGTATCATTGTAGCCTGAATTTCCATAAACGTAATTGTAAAGAGATTCTTTACTGAGCTTTGGGGAGTCAAATAGAGGATAGTGTTTTTTCAGAAAATTGTAGGATACAATTAGCTTCCTATTCGATGTAAAAAAATCTGAACTTAGGTATCTGCCGAACTCAAGGAATTCCTTCCTGCTGAACCTGTTTAGTATTTCCAGCGCTTTGCTTTGTATCATTACCAGTTTAACCGCAATTTATAAAAATTGTTTCACAATTATCATGTAATAAGCAGTACAAAACGCTTAAAAACAGTCAATTTTACATAAAATGACCGTATAACCGGAGTTCAAATCTTCTTCACATCAAAAAAATCTTCTTTTTGAATTACTATTCTTAAAATGTAGATTTGCTTCGTTAAAATGATGTTGATATTCTGAATGCATCAAAAATAAAAGTTAAGAAATGATCTCAAATTCCGGTTACAGGGTGTTAATAGTACTGCTTGTTATCTTTTTTATCTCTAAGGAGTCATTTTCACAAGCCAGTTTACAATGGGTAGCAAGGTATAACAGAAATGGTAATGGAAATGATTTTCCCTTTTCCATGGCAGTTGACCCCCAGGGTAATGTATATATAGCCGGTGTTTCGAATAATGTTACCGGCGTTGATGCAACACTCTTAAAATACAGTTCGGCCGGTGCTCTTTTATGGGCTCAACATTATATCGGCCCAGGTGGTGGAACAGATGAATTTAACTCTGTTGATTTGGATAATGCCGGTAATATATATGTTACCGGAAGTACCTTTTCAGATTCGACCTTAAAAATCGACTGTATTACTGCAAAATATAACAATAACGGAGTGCTGCAATGGGCTGTAAAATATAACCGCAATAATTTTGATGATATAGGATTTTTTGTAAAAACTGATAACAACGGAAACGTCTATTTAGCCGGAAGAAGCGATTCAACCGGAAATTTGAAAGGCTTTCTTGTAATTAAATATAACAGCTCCGGTGTGCTGCTGTGGACTGCAAGAAAGTATGGAAATACTTCATCTTATAATTACCCAACTTCTCTTGCAATTGATAATAATTCTAATGTATACGTATCAGGAACACATTGTACGGCAAGTAATAATACTGATATCATTATAATTAAATACAACACTAACGGAATTGAACAATGGGTTGCAAGGTATAACAATACGGGAAATACATTTGATATTGCAGGTAAGATGGTTAGTGACAGCCAGGGTAATTTATATATAACAGGCCGAATCCCAGAAGGCTCAAATATTAACTGTATTACAATAAAGTATGATTCTGCAGGCACTTTGAAATGGGCCGGTATTTATGACGGTACTGGAAGTGGTTACGATGATGGTTTATCAATCGCTGTTAATAATACAGGGGAAGTATTTGTTACCGGTGTAACGCAGTTGAGTTCTGTAAATTATGATTTTCTGACAATAAAGTATAGCTCGGCAGGTGTAAGGCAGTGGGCTTCGATTTATGACGGGATCTCTCACAGAAATGATTACGGCGCAGATGTAACTGCTGATAATTTTGGAAATGTATATGTAACCGGCCCTGAAGCAGTTGATACCCTTGGCATTAAAGATTATACAACAATCAAATACGGCCCTGCCGGAAATACTCTTTGGGTAAGATCATATAACGGTGAGACCGGCGGCAGCGATTTAAGCAATATCATTAAGCTGGATGCCGGTAACAATGTAATTGTTACCGGCAATAGCCCGGGAAACGGGCAGGATATAGTTACATTAAAATATTCACAAATTGTGGGCATTTCACAGATCTCAAATGAGTTACCGGGCAAATTTTCATTATCACAGAATTATCCAAATCCCTTTAACCCTGCAACGACCATAAATTTCAGCATTCCTGAAAAGACATTCGTCAGGCTTGAAGTATATAACATATCGGGAGAATTAGCCGCGCAGCCTGTAAACAGCCTGCTTAACGCCGGCTTTTACAGTGCTGCGTTAGATGCATCGGGCCTTGCTTCAGGGGTGTACTTTTATACGCTTACTGCAGGCAATGAAAAACAAACCAAAAAGATGATTTTAATAAAATAATACTTAAATGAAAATATTTTTAATTCTTTTAATTTTAACTGTATCATTTACAGCCAATATTAGTTCACAGGTAATGCAGCAATGGGTGCAAAGATATAACGGGGCAGGTAATAGCAACGATAATGTATGCAAAGTGCTTGTTGATAAGTTTACGGGCAATATATATGTAACCGGAACTTCCAGGGGATTAAGAAATGACGATATCGTCACGGTTAAATACAACGCAGCGGGAGTTCAGCAGTGGGTTAGATCTTACAATGGTAATGGTAACGGTCGTGATGTAGCCAATGATATGACTTTGGATAACCTTGGAAATTTGATTATTACTGGATACAGCGATGGTCTATTTTCATCAACGGATATTGTAACGATAAAATATGATTTTAACGGAAACAGGATATGGGCAAAAAGGTACAATGGCACGGCAAATGTGCAGGATTACGGAATAGCGATCACAACCGATGGACAGGGTGGTATTGCGGTAACTGGAAGAAGTAGTGAGGTTTACGGGAGTACTTCAAGCCTGGACCTTATAATAATCAAATATAGCTATAACGGAACGCAGGAATGGGTACAAAGATACAATGGGTCAAATTTAGCTGACGGGGGATATTCTGTAACATCTGACGGCGGAAATTTCTATGTAACGGGTTATACATTTAACAATGCATTAAGCGGGGATGTTATAACAATTAAATATTCTCCGCAGGGAAACGCTGAATGGATCAGGAAGGTTTCAAATCCACAAAACGAATCAGGTTTTAAAATAATTAACAATTTCCAGGCTTCTGAAATATATACAGCCGGGGCAATTGGCAATGATATTGGAGTAATTTGTTATGATTATAACGGAAACTTTAAATGGCAGTCTCTGAGCGGCGGTTCCTTAACAGGCTTAACAGATGCTGCGCTTGATAATAACGGCACACTTTTACTTTGTGGAAATACAATTTTAAACGGCGGTATTGATATGATGGTTATAGCCTACAATACTTCATTATCAGGCGGCTTATCATGGTATGATATTTATGATGGGGGAGAACAATCCATCGACTATCCCTCAGACATTACAACTGATGTTAATAATAATATTTATTTAACAGGCTACAGCATTTATAGTTTGTCTACAGACTGTATAACGGTTAAATACAGTATTTCCGGGCAAAGGTTATGGGAAAAAAGATACAACTTTACAGGAAGCGGGGAAAACCTCGGAGTATCCGTCTTTGCTGCAAATGACGGAAGCGTTTATGTGGCAGCCTCAAGTAAAGCAGCTAATATGGACTATGCCACAATAAAATACACACAAAGCATTTTCCGCCCCGGAAATGATGCTGTTCCTTCAGAATTCATTCTTCACCAGAATTATCCCAACCCTTTTAATCCTTCAACACAGATAAAATATGACCTTCCGCTTGATGCAAATGTAAAGATCACCGTTTTTGATATGCTTGGCAAAGAGATCGCAGTGCTAGTAAATGAGCATAAAGCTGCGGGCAGCTATGATGTTAGCTTTAATGCTACACAGCTTTCAAGCGGTATGTATTTTTACAGGATAGAAACCGGCAGCTTTACAGAAACAAAGAAAATGCTGCTTGTAAAATGAACAGTCCAAATTATAAATATAAGAATATGAGAATTAAATACGCTGCTGCTTTTTTAGTGTTGCTTTTCCTGATTAACATTCCTGTCAGTTCACAGGTAACACAGGAATGGGTGAGAAACTACTATACCAATCATACAGATTTTGCCAGTAAGGTAGTTACTGATAAATTTACAGGTGATATATATATATGTGGAGTATCATCTTTTACTTTATTTGTTCATAAATACCGTCCAGATGGCAGGCCTGTTTGGTTTGAAACATACTCAACAGCTTCCAGTATCTATATAAGTGATATGATACTGGATAATCTTGGAGGAGTTATAATTTTAGGAGCTGAATATAATACGGAAATACAAAATTATGATATTCTTACTTTAAAATATTCTACAGATGGGAATTTGTGAACTTGCTCTGATTTTGTAGACACGAAGAAAAGTTGTTATATTCGTAAAAGGAAGGATATACACAATGGAGCTTCAAACCCAGGAGAAACGTAAAAAGAAACACTTTGACAAAGAGTTTAAGATATCAGCAGTTAAAA
>JAYRXC010000003.1:0-142804 GCA_041917655.1 Ignavibacteria bacterium
TGTATGTGTATCAACTATTGGAGCTGCAAGATCAGGGTTAATGTTTATACCATTATATGCGTTTACAAATGTACAGTTCTTCAAGGTATCGTTTGCGTTATCGATTAGGTAGATACCGTCCCATGTGTCGGCGGAGTCAAGTGAAGTAAATTTGCATCCATCAGCGCTTATCCTTGCTCCGTCCTGGAATACTAATTTAGAATTCTTGCCGAATTTGATTGATGAACTGTCCTTACATATCAGGGCAGTTTCGCTGCCCTCGAAAACGTACGTAGTGCTATCGGGTATGACCAGCTCCGCGCCGTTCTCAAGGATAATACTTGCGCTATCCTGGAAATAATTCACTATTCTGGCCGGCGGATCGGGTAAACAATACTGTACATATTTTTCAATTATCAACTTGCCGCTTAATATCTTTGCACCCCTGTTGCAGTAATAACTGCCCGATTTAAGCCTGAATTCTGCACCAATATTGTTGATGGTAACATTACTGTTTTTTTCAAGATACAACTTACTGCCATTTTCTACAGTGAATTTTGTATTTCGCATCAATAATAATGAACCCTCGGTCTGATTTATGAAAACTGCATCGCAAATACCTGGTGTTTGGCCAACTAAAAATTGTGAAAAGTTGATACCTGAATTCGAGCTTAACAATTCTAATCTAGCACCATTTTCAACTGAAAAGACTTCACCGCAAGCAATAATTTGTTCATGTGATGGTAAAACCTGAAGATTGACAAAAAGTTTTCCGATATCACTACCTCTTCCACCAAAGTTCTTCGGATAATGGGGAATGATTGACCAATTCCAGAACTGATCTGCCATAGCAGTTTTAAAACCTGTCTTATTCTGTTCCTCTAGAGCAAGAGGATTACCTCTAATTCTTTGATCCCAGATTTTGATTGTTCGATCAATTGGCAATGGTTCATCCCAGCCTCTAATATTGTTTGCATCAAAAAAAGTTATTGATATGTCATTTTGCAGTCCGTTTGGATGATAATCCCACGGATAGTTGGAATGGCTAAAATCAACGTAACAATAGTTCAGGTAATTCCCCGAGGAACTATAAAAATCTATTCTATATTTGCCATAGCCAATTGCACCAGTCATAGGTACATCCCCGTCTCTTGCGTCATGATTAAATTGAGCGATACCACCAGAAGGCAAAACAACATTCAAAGCTCCAACAATATACTTTACATTTCCCAACTGATGCAGGCAACGTAACTTATACTCTTTAGAACCGTTAAAAACTAAACCCACCGGATAAACATCTATTTGAATCTGTTCATTTGAATAATTTGTGATTTGCGTTTCGTTAACGTGTAGCTCTGTCTGTGAAGATATGGTTAGATTAATAGCAACCAAGGCACATAACAACAAGATTACAAAGTTTGACATAATTGCCTCCTTCAAAAACTACATTCATTTTAACAAGACTATTTTTATTGTTTTAAATGTCTGATTCACAAAAAGTTTACAGAAATATATACCACTTGAATTATGTCCGGCATTCCACTTGTATTGATAGCTGCCTGCTTTTCGAATACCAAGATTCACTCTTTCAATTTCTTGACCTGACAAATTATAGAACAACAGCCGTGTTTCAACATCGAAAGGAAGATCAAAATGAATAATAGTCTCGGTATTAAACGGATTTGGGAAGTTTTGATGCAATTTAATTTCTTTCGGAATTGTTTGACTAGTATTAATTATGCTAATTGGTTGTGCTGCAAATAACGAATCTGTCTTCACTATAAACATTTTTTCGATAGCTCCGCTCTGGATGACGTAACCGGTTGAAAAAAAACCTCTATCTAAAGTTAATTCTGTTGATTCGAAACCTGCACCAAAAGTGCCTGGCAAAAAGGAATTTTCAAAAGTAAGATTGCCGAATAAATCAAGTAGTCTTAATTTTGCTCCAAAAATATTGTTATTTAATGAGTCACTGCTTCCCGATAATACATATCCTACATTGTGAATGACTCTTACTGTCTTGCATAATTCGTTACCCAATCCTGAATATGTTCTTTGCCACAAAACAGAACCCCCTGAATTGATTTTGTAAAGAATTGATTGATATCTTCCATTTAAACTGAAAGATTCTGTCGTCCCACCCAATATGTATTCGTTGTCATTAATACTATCAATCGAATATCCAAGATCATTTAATTGGCCACCTAAAGTTTTTGTCCACACAGTATCAAGATTCTCATCAATTTTCATTAAGTAGATATCTGATTGATTATTTTTGATTAAATCTCCTATTGCAAAATATCCGAAATCTGTAGAAATTATTTCTCTAACTTCTCTAGATTCACTGCTACTGTAATATACTTTTTGTGTCAATATATTGCCGATCGAGTCTGTTTTTATGATATATACACCTACGCTCGAAGGGAAAGTATAGCCCGCTATTATGTAACCATTGTCGCTTGTTTCTTTTACACAATTCGCTCTATCCATATCAGAAGTATAATAAGTCCTATACCATTCGAGTTCACCCAGAGAATCAGTCTTAACCAAGTAGAATTTATGCCAGCCTGCTGAATCAGTGGTACCGCACAAAATAAATCCATTATCTTTTGTCTCTTCAATCCAGGTACCCTCTGAATTGCCTAATCCAAAAGTTCTGGACCATTCAATTGATCCGTTTTGGTCAATTTTCGTTAAAAACAACTTTGAGTTGTTGGTAACATAATCTGAACCGACCGCAACAAAACCTCCATCCTGTGTTTGTTTACCCTGGTATAAACTTCCATAATTATTATTCAAGATTTTCTGCCAAGTTAAAGGTTGCGCTATGTTTACGTTATCTAAAGACATAGACACTAATAATAAAAGAATTGTAAATCTAATCAATGATAATCTACCAAAAGCGAAGTTTTTATTGATTTGCGGCATTTTTGTCATTATTTTATTTTCCAGCAAGAGCAGCATTAGTTTCATAAATATAATATTGATTTGCCGGATTTGCAACAACAAATGCTCAAAGGTTTCGGGTTATGGCTATGGGTATCAATACAAACATAATACACGTTATAGGCGAAAACAATGACTTGAGTCATTATTCATCACCGCGTGCCGCCAGGAGTTTCCTCCTGACGGATGTTTGGTTGTAACCCGAATCGCCTGATTCGATTGCATTTGTTTAAAGTCCATAATCCGGTCAGGCAAGCGGATTTACACTTGCTGAATAAAAAATGCCCGGCGCTCTCACACCGGACATTTATAGTCATTTATTTTTTGCTACTCTTTTTGCCTTTTCACTTTTTGAGCGAAGCGAAATCCCGTGAAGCGGGACGCCTTTTTAACTCACTATTTCGCCGTTTCACCATTTCACTATTTAACCAACACCATCTTCTTCACATCCGTAAAGCTCCCTGCTGAGATCTTGTAGAAATACACGCCGCTTGAAAGTCCATATGCATCAAAAGTTATTTCATAGCTTCCGGGTTTAGTATTCTGATTGAGCAAAGTTTTAATATGCTTGCCGGAAATATCAAAAATATTAATACTTGCGAACACACCCCGTCCTTCGGACACCCCTCTTAAGAGGGGAATATTAAATTTAATCTTTGTTTCAGGGTTAAACGGATTCGGATAGTTCTGTTCAAGCGAAAATTGTTTTGGCACTTCGCTGTTAACAGGGGTTATGCCAACAATATTACTCATAAGATCCCTTTCATAAACGCCATTGCCATGAGTAACTGCGCGGATATTGCGGCTTGGGTACACAATGGTCAGATCGAACACAAGCGCATAAGGCATTCCTGTGCGGAATTCAAACCAGCTTGCCCCGCCATTGGATGAAGCATATACTCCGAGATCGTTGCCAACATAAATGTTAGCCGGGTATTGTGGATCGATGCAAACTGTCTGATGCGGCACATCAGGCAGATTGCCGGAAATGTCACTCCACGTTACACCTGCGTTAATTGAGCGGTAAACATGCCCTGAGCCGAAACCGCCCAATGATACATAAACATCAGCGGCATTGTTTGGATTGACGTGTATATCAGTTGGGTAGCGGCTTGGAAGCTGTGAACCGCTGATATTAGTAAACGCCGTGCCATTAGTTGACCTATAGATAATTGCAGGCTGACCCGCAGACGTCGGGATCACCCCTACATACACAGTATCAGTTCCCGTAGCGGATGCATCCATAGAAAGCGCGTTATACGGCAGCGCACCTGAATTGCTCCACGAGGTGCCGCCATTTGTTGAACGGAAAACATTGTTTCCCGCAATATACATAATATTCGGGTTGGAGCGGCAAACAATATATGGTGTTACGAAAGCGAAGTTGCCTGAGAGTCCTGATGTTATACCTGACCAGTTCACACCACCGTTAGTTGAACGGCTGATAGCTCCGTTTGTGTACTCCATATAACAGATGTTGTGATTCTGTGAATTGATCCCTGCCCACATGCCATCACCTGAAAATGTTTTGTACCATGCAGTTGTGCCCTGGTAAAAAGCTGCGCGGTTATCCTGCAAGCCGCCCAGGCAGAAATTTGAATCCTGCATTGAATTTGCAAAGCCACCATAGAACTGTGAAGTTACATATCCGCCGTTACAAGAATAGTAAGTCTCCCCAAAGTCATTTGAGCGGTATAGACCACCATCGGTTATGCAATAAATTTTATTAGGGTCCTTCGGATTTGATTCGAAGCTGTGATGATCAGCATGCGCATACTGCAGCGATGAGCTTTCCGGCTGCCCCGGCGGTGTTGCGCCTGTATTCCACGCAGACCAGTTTGATTTTGTTGTGAACGAAGTACCTCCATTGGTCGATTTAACCAGGTCAATTGTACCAACTATAATTTGGTTCGGGTCATTTGCCTTAACCATATGCGCGTTGTTATACCATCCCTGGTTCCCGATAGGCACACTGGTTGACTTAAGTGTCCAATTAGCACCTGCATTGGTGCTTGTATAATAACCAACGTATGAAAGGTCATTTGATACACTTGCGTAAACATAGTCCGGATTACCCTTATACAGCTCAATCATTGTTTTACCAGTCCATGATGCCGGCAAACCGCCGGTAAGCTTCACCCATGATGAGCCTGCGTTGGTACTTTTATATATTCCAACATTTGCATTTGGCACATTATTCGTCAGGTTACCAACAGAGATATAGAGCACACTCGTATCAACCGGGTTTATCTCCATATCCATCACCATCTGGTAGTTCAGCATCTGGAACCATGTTGCGCCGGCGTTTATTGATTTCCATACCCCTTCGCTGGTAGCAGCATAAACTGTGTTGCGGTTTTTGGGGTTCAGCAAAACTCTCCAAACTCCCCGCTGGCTGTTATATGTCCAGTCGAGCGACTTGCTCCATGAAACTCCGCCGTTTGTCGTCTTAAGTATACCAATACCATACATGCCGCGAGTGACCCGTACATCCAGTCCGTTAAATGAATACTGGTAGCCGTAGTTTTCGCCTGTTCCGATATACATGGTATTCGGGCTGGCAGAATCAATCGCAATACTGCTTACCGCCAGCGAGGGATAACCGGTTTCAATATACTGCCATGCATTGGCGCCGAGTCCGCCTGTTGTTGATTTCCACAATCCCCCTGATGCTGACCCCATATATAGAGTGGCAGTGTCTACCGGTGAGAATGCAAGGCACAGGCTTCTGCCGCCGATGTTATTTGGGCCAATAGATGTCCATTGCGTTGGTGAGTCGGTCAGCTCATCATATTTCTGCATTGTTTTGGAATACTCAACCGCTTCAAAAAATTTATCCTGCGGAATGTCCTGCTCCGGGAACGCACGAATTTGGTTCAGGAACTGCAACGACTGCAGAGCACCGGAAGGTTTACCGTGCTTCATCACGTCTTCGCCTGAGGCTGGTGATATGTTCGGGTTTGGGTTATATAGAAAAATGAAATAAATCGCGGCAGCCATAATTGCTGCTAATGGTATAAAAAGTTTGTATATGCTTTTCATTTTCGTGAAATGTGTTGAGTAATTATAGTATATAAAGGAAGAACTTGCAATAACAATTGTGGAACGGCTCTAACCGCGCGGGTTAGCTGTTATGGGTATCTATGTTTTGTAACGCGAGGTCTCTTAAATAATCCCAATTATAAAGTCCGGTATTGTGGCCGTCTTTCCAGAAAAGCTGAATTGCATAGTTTCCCACCATCTGGGCTTTATCAAGCTGATATGATTCCGGGGTAAGGTCTTTTTGTTTTGCAGGCGCGTACTTGTAAAGCAGCACTTCTTCACCGCTGCACTCGGCACATGGACAGTTGTTACGCAGCTTCTCTGCGCTCAGCTCTGCTTTGAACCCGTTATCGAATTCAATTTGAAAGGAATTTGTTTCGGGGTTTCGTTTAAACTTAGTAAGTACCATTTGTGTTCTTTCTCACATTAGCTCATTTCAAGCATTCGTTGTATCGGCTTCAATGCCTTCAGCCTGATCTCTTCGTCAAGTTTGATCTCCGGATTGCTTTCTTTCATGCAAAGGTAAAGCTTTTCCATAGTATTAAGCTTCATGTACGGACACTCATTGCACGAGCAGTTTGCATCGGGAGGCGCAGGGATAAATTTTTTCTGCGGAGAGAGCTTTTGCATCTGGTGAATAATGCCCTCTTCTGTGGCTACTATAAACTCATTAGCTTCGTTTTCAGAAGTGAATTTCAGCAGCGCGCTTGTGGAGCCGATAAAATCCGCGCGGTTGAGGATTACTTCTTCGCATTCGGGATGTGCTATCAAAAGTGCCTGGGGATTCTCCGTCTTAAGCTGAATGATCTTCCTGTCGCTGAAAGTTTCATGCACTATGCAGCTTCCGTCCCATAGCAGCATATCCCGGCCGGTCTTCTTTATTATATACCTGCCCAGGTTTCTATCCGGTGCGAAAATTATCCTTTGATCTGCCGGTACCTGCTCAACTATTTTCACCGCGTTTGATGATGTGCAGATAATATCGCTTAACGCCTTCACAGCAGCTGAGCAGTTAATGTAGCTTATCACAACATGGCCGGGGTGTTCTTCCTTAAACTGTTTGAACATCGGGGCGGGGCATCCTTCTGCAAGCGAACATCCTGCATTTAAGTCAGGCAGAAGAACTTTTTTACCGGGATTCAGGATCTTCGCAGTCTCAGCCATAAAATGCACGCCTGCAAATACTATAACATCGGCTTCAGTTGCAGCAGCGCGTTTTGAAAGTTCCAGCGAATCACCGATGAAATCTGCAAGGTCCTGGATCTCCGATTCCTGGTAATAGTGCGCAAGGATCACTGCGTTCATCTTTTTCTTTAACTCAAGAATTTCCGAAGCAAGGTCTAATGGCGGTATATCTATAGTTCTATTCTCAGAAGCAGTTTCCATTATTAATATTTCTTGATTTTCCTGTCAATTTTTTCATTCCAGGCGTAAATGCCGCCCAGCAGATTCTTCACATTGGTGTAACCTTCTTCTTCTTTCAGGTACACCATAACATTATGGCTCCTGCTGCCCGTGCGGCAGTAAACAATTATTTCCTCATTCTTATCCTGCGGCAGATCCGAAAGCCTGCTTTTCAGCTCAGCCATCGGGATCAGGGTACCGCCTATATTCGCAATTGCCTTTTCGTATGGCTCCCGCACATCAAGAAGGAATATCTTCTCGCCGCTATCCAGCCTGGCTTTATACTCTTCTACGGTAATTTCTGAATTTGAATAATCTACCTCTTTGTTTTCATCCTGCATATTTTCTGTCATATCGTTTCCGTTGTTTTTTGGATTTATTGATTTAACCGGATCGCAGAATTTATCATAATCCAGCAGCTCTTTTATCTTTGGTTCATTGGAACAGGCCGGGCAGTTTGGATCCTTGGAATATTTTACCTGCCTGAACTCACTTTTGAGCGCATCAAACATCATCAGGCGGCCATTAAGAAGCTCGCCCTTGCCAAGTATGTACTTCAAAACTTCGTTTGCCTGAAGCGAGCCGATTATACCGGGCAGCACGCCAAGCACTCCGCCTTCAGCGCATGAGGGTACATCTCCTGCAGAAGGAGGCTCCGGGTACAGGCACCTGTAGCAAGGGCCATTATTCGGATCAAAAAAAGAAACCTGGCCTTCAAACCTGAGGATGCTGCCGTAAACAAATGGCTTGCCGAGAAGCACACACGCATCATTCACAAGATACCGCGCAGGAAAATTATCCGTTCCATCGGCAACAATATCGTACCCGCTGATTATTTCCAAAGCGTTGGTGCTTACCAGCTTTTCGCGGTGCAGCTTTACATCAACATTGGGATTTATGTCATGCAGCCTGTGCCTTGCAAGCTCCGCTTTACCAAGCCCTACATCATTTGTTGAATAAAGCACCTGCCTCTGCAGGTTTGAGAAGCTGACCTGGTCAAACTCAACTATACCGATTTTGCCAATTCCGGCAGCGGCCAGATACATGGCAATTGGAGAGCCAAGTCCCCCCGCGCCGATAAGAAGTACTTTTGCTGCCTTTAGCTTTTCCTGACCTTCCACCCCGACTTCGGGAATGATAATATGCCTGCTGTAACGCTCAAGTTCATTAGGCGTAAGGTTAATCTCAGTTTTACTGTCAATCTCCTGATTTATCATGTTCGAACAAAATTACACAAAATGATATCATATAAAAAGGCAGGTGTATATAATAATGAAAATACAAAAATGAGCGAGTCTTAGTTAAACAATTAGATAATCAGCAATTTGCATATCAAGGCTCATATTGGGAATAGATAAGTTGAACAAAAATCTGTATTTTTGCCGGATGTTAAATCTAACAAAAGAAAATATCCTTTTATTCCTGCGTGAAAACAGGGAATATTTAAGCTCGCAATACGGCGTCCGGACAATTGGGCTCATGGGCTCGTATGCAAGGGACGAGCAGACAAGTGACAGTGATATTGACTTCATTGTGGAATTTGATGAGATCAGCTACAGCAAGCTCGCTGGACTTGTGGTTTATCTGGAATCCCGTTTTGAATCAAAAGTTGACGTCATTGCAAAAGGCAAGTATCTTAAAAAACGTTTTTCAGAATTAGCTGAAAAAGAAACTATTTATGCCTGATGCAAAGCTCATACTATATAAGCTGGAGTTTGTGCTTGAATGCATAGATATTATTCTTGAAAGGTTCAGCTCGATAAATGAGCCTGATGATTTTATGACTTCCCCCATGGGTGCTACAAAGCTGGATTCGATAGCAATGAGGCTCCAAACCATCGGTGAGTCAATTAAAAAGATAGAAAAGTACAAGCCGGGTATATTTGAGAACCACACAGAGGTTAAGTGGAACGACATAATAAGAATGCGTGATTTGATTTCTCATCACTACTATGTTATCAATCCTGCGGTGATTTTTGACATTTGCAAAAATCATCTGCCTCAGCTTAGAAGTACGATAGAAAAAATAATAACAGATTTAAACCAAAAATAATATATGTCAAATCAGAACGGCAAGAAACCTAGTCCATTATTGAACAAAAGCGCATCCAAAAAGGAATGGCTTAAAACGGCAGAAGAGCTTCCGACCACAGATATGAAATTTACTTCGCTCAGCGGCGAACAGGTCGAAATGCTCTACACACCCGAAGATGTTAAGACGATCGACCATGACAGCGAAATAGGATACCCGGGAGAGTTCCCATATACCAGGGGAATTCATCATAACCTCTACCGCGGAAAGCTTTGGACAATGCGCCAGTTCGCCGGATTCGGTTCACCTGAAGATACCAATGAACGCTTCAAATACCTGCTTGCCCACGGGCAGACTGGTCTTTCAACTGCATTCGATATGCCCACTTTGATGGGCTGGGATTCCGACGATCACCTTGCCGAAGGAGAGGTTGGCATCTGCGGCGTCGCAATTTCATCACTGGAAGATATGAAGGTGCTGTTCGATGGTATTCCGCTTGACAAAGTTTCAACATCAATGACTATCAATTCGCCTGCCGCAATGATCCTGGCATTTTATCTCTGTGTTGCAGAAGCACAGGGCGTACCTTTTAGCAAGCTGCGGGGCACAATGCAGAATGACATATTGAAAGAATATATCGCTCAGAAAGAGTTTATCTATCATCCCGAGCCTTCTATGAGGATCATTGTGGATATGATAGAATACTGCAGGGATAACGTGCCGCAGTTCAACCCGGTATCAGTAAGCGGTTACCATATCCGCGAAGCCGGCTCAACCGCCGCGCAGGAGCTTGCATTCACACTTGCAGATGGATTTGCATACATCGAAGCATGTATAGCAAGAGGAATGGATGTTGATTCCTTCGCGCCAAGGATCAGCTTTTTCTTCAATTCACACCTTGATTTCTTCGAAGAGATAGCGAAGTTCCGCGCAGCAAGAAAGATATACGCAAAAAGAATGCGCAACAAATACGGCGCAAAGAACCCGAAATCATGGACACTTCGCTTCCATACACAAACCGCAGGATGCTCGCTTACAGCGCAGCAGCCTGAAAATAACATTGTAAGAACCGCGATCGAAGCTCTTGCAGCAGTGCTTGGCGGGACGCAAAGCCTTCATACAAACTCAATGGATGAAACTCTGGCACTTCCATCTGATAAGGCTGTAAAAATTGCGCTGCGTACACAGCAGATTATCGCATACGAGCATGGTGTAATAAATACCGTTGATCCTTTGGGCGGAAGTTATTATGTGGAAGCGTTGACAAAAAAGATGGAAGACGAAGCCGAAAGATATTTTGAAAAGATCGATGCCTTGGGCGGAGTTATCCACGCGATCGAAGCCGGATTTTTCCAGAAGGAAATTGCCGATGCGGCTTACAGGTACCAGATGGAGCTTGACCGTAAGGAGAAGATCATAGTTGGCGTAAGCGATTTTGTTGAAGAAGATGAGAAGATCGATATCCCGATCCTTAAGATATCAAAAGAAGTCGAAGTTCAGCAGGTAAAGAGGCTTAAAGAGCTGAAAGCATCGAGAAACAATGAAAAGGTTACCGAAACACTTGATGCGCTTGTTGCGGCCGCCAATGACGGTACGAACCTGATGCCAAGGATACTGGACTGCGCAAGGAATTATGTAACGCTTGGCGAAATGTGCAACGCGCTTAAAGAGCCTTTCGGAGTTTACGAAGAACAGGCAGTATTTTAATCCAAACTTTAATGTTCAAAAATACTGATAAGCATGTATTAACAATAATTATCCTTTACGCAGCAATACAGATCGCTTATTTGATTACCGAGTACAGCATCGCGGGGCACCAGTTTGGCGCCCCGCTTGATGATGTATGGATACACTTCAGGTTTGCTGAGAATTTCGCTCACGGATTCTTCTATCAATACAATCCGGGAGAACCTACCCCCGGCACTACTTCGCCCCTTTGGGTAATAATACTAAGCGTGCCGTTTTTGTTCTCCCAGTCTGCGATCATCCCGTTTGCATTGTTCATCGGCTCACTTTTCTTCCTTATTGCGCTGATAGAGCTTTATAAATACTGCATCAGGCTGGGATTTGATGGCATTTTTTCTCTGTTCATAACACTGCTTACCATGGGAGCCGGAAGGCTTCTGTGGTCATCGCTCTCGGGAATGGAAATTACGCTGTTCACGCTGCTGTGTGTGCTGATATTTAAGAATCACTTTAATGAAATCCAACGGGGAAAGCTCACAATCGTTAATGGCCTTTTGCTCGGAATAGCTGCAAATACCCGCCCGGAAACATATCTGCTTGCAGGTTTATATTATGTTACATCGATTTATCTTTTAAGGAACAGCTTAAAAGAAAATCTCGGCAGGTTTGCGCTATCAATATTGATTTTTGTTTTACTGCTGCTGCCCTACCCAATATTCAGCTATGTACATACAGGCGGCTTCCTGCCGAATACATATGAGGGTCAGGTTGGCGATACTCCAAAGTATATTCCGAATTTCACTTTTATACTTGAATCAGGCAAGATATTCGTGAAGGATAATTTCTTCATTTTCCTGTTATGGCTGGCAGGCTCCGGCTATTTTGTCTATTCGGTTTTCAAAAGAAGAGTCGAGAACAATTTTCTGCTTGTAAATTTATGGGTAATTATGCTCCCGCTGGTTTCTGCTTTTGCGGCACCAAATTGGCGCCATCACGGCCGTTACCTGATTCCCCTAATTCCATTTATTAACATTGTTGCAATATATATATTGCGTAAGATACTTCTGTATTTTAAAGATAAGCAGTACCGGCATTATTCCCTGCTTCGAAAAGCTTCGATGTCAGTGGTTCTTTTGGCAACTATCAACAGTGCTGTGCTTTTTGCGGGGGTGCTTGGGTGGAATGTCCAGAACATAAACAGCCAGCAGGGAACAATCGGCAATTGGCTTAAAGCAAATCTGCCCGATGAAAAGGCCTTCGGGATGAACGATATCGGGATTATTACTTTCACAACAAAAAAGTACGTGGTTGATATGGCAGGGCTTGTTACACCGGAGATTTTCCGGTTCCAGAAGATGAGCTATGAAGATGGAACGCGGTCGCTTTTCCGGCTGCTGAAAGATAAAGGGGTTAATTATATCATTATTTACCCCGATTGGTTTGAATACATAATGCAGCACCATGCTTCGGCTTTTGAAAAAGTTTACAGCGCGCGGCTTGAAAAAAATACCATCTGCGGCGGCATTGAGATGTTTGTTTATAAAATTAACTGGGATAAGATAGACCTGAAATAAATACGGATGATAATACACCTGTTTAAGCTGATTCGACCCAAACAGTGGATCAAAAACTTCTTCGTTTTTGCTCCGCTACTGTTTTCACGCCATATATTCCATTTGGAATATCTAATTCCATCTGTTGCCGCGTTCATAATCTTTTCGCTGGCATCCAGCGCCGTGTATATCATCAATGATATAATGGATGTTGAAAGCGACAGGGTCCACCCTAAGAAGAAATACCGCCCCATTGCATCCGGCGAAGTTTCGGTTAAGCAGGCAATGATATTCCTTGTTTTCCTGATCGTGGTAATTATCGCAGGGCTGATCTTCCAAAGGCCGGTTTTTTCGTTTGTAATAGTGCTTTATCTTATCACAAACCTTCTGTATTCGCTTAAAGTTAAGTCGATAGTGCTTCTTGATGTGTTTTTCATTTCTTTTGGATTCATGCTCAGGGTTTTGGGCGGCGCTGCAGCAATTGGTGTAACGGTTTCAAGCTGGATGATTCTTACAACAATTTTTATATCCCTTTTCCTTGCGATATCAAAACGCAGAAGCGAGCTCTCACAAACTCTGAACAAAGAAAACATCGATAAGCAACGCAAAGTGCTTAAGGAATATTCCGTTGAGTTCGCTGACCAGATCAATACCATAGCTGCAGCCGGAACTATCATTTCATACGCATTATATACCGTTTCCGAAAGAACTGTGTATACATTCGGCACAGAAAAGCTGATCTACACTACTCCATTTGTCATTTACGGTATTTTCCGCTATATGTACCTGATGCATCAGAAGAACCTGGGTGAATCCCCCACTTCTATCGTAACTAAGGATATTCCCATAATACTTGATGTGCTGGGCTGGTTCGCATTTTCACTTCTGATCATATACCGCGAGAGTATTCCCTACATTCCGCAGCTGATGCAGAAACTTTATCCTTAACGCGCATTGAAAAGATTCAAAGCAGAGCTGCTGCTATTCCTCACTGCCACGATCTGGGCAGGCACTTTCCCTATTGTAAAAGTTTCGATGTCATCTATTCCGCCGTTCTGGTTTGTGGGGATCAGGTTCCTAATTGGTGCTGCGTTATTTACTGCGATCTTTTTCAGAAGGCTGAATTTCAGGGAACCGGGAATAATCAAAGCCGGGCTTATACTTGGTTTTTTCCAGATGCTTGGCTTCAGTATGCAGACTATCGGGATGATCCACACCACTGCATCAAACTCCGCGCTCATCACCGGCGTTACTATTCTGATCGTTCCTTTTGCACAATTTGCCATAACGAAAAAGAAAGTACAAATTGAAAACTGGATCGGTGTTATTATAGTCACTATTGGGTTATATTGGTTAACCCAGCCGCAAATTATCGGTGTAAATATCGGCGACCTGTTGACACTTATCTGTGCCTTCGCATGGGCATTTTATATTATCTACGTTGATGTATTCACAAACAAGTTTGATGTTATTACACTGATATTTATCCAGCTTTGGGTTGTGGTAGTTGCAGCAGGCGGATTAGGTATTGCCTTCGAAGATTTCTCAGCGATCCGCTTCACTCAAAACGAAATATTGGCATTCATTTATATGGGAGTGCTTGCAACTTTTGTTACAACAATTCTGCTCAACCGGTACCAGAAACAAACTACGCCTATCCGTGCATCTATTATATATACATGGGAGCAGCCGGCAGCAGTTTTGCTGGCGGTCATTACCATAGGCGAACATTTCTCTCCATGGCAGCTTATTGGGGGTGTATTAATGGTGCTGGGTATACTATTTTCTGAGACTTTTGAATTCTTCCGCAGCCGCTTTGGCAGCAAATGATAATGAAAGATTCAATGAACTATATACAATATTCAGGGGTTAAAATAGTAGTATCCGGCCGGGTCCAGGGTGTTGGATTCAGGTATTTCATAGCCAGGTTTGCCTCGGAGCTGGGGATTGCCGGGTATGCTAAGAATTTATTCACCGGTGAGGTTGAGATCGCTGCCGAAGGCAGAAAGGAATTTCTTGAAGCTCTGATTGAAAGGGCCGGCCAAGGCCCATCCGGTTCGCACGTCTCCTCTTGTAAAGTTGAATGGCTTGACTTTAAGAAGAAATACGATAATTTTGAAATATTATAGCAGTCATTAAGGCAAAATCCATAAAACAAGTCCGTAAAATGCTCAAAAAACTCATATTTTCGGCCCTTTTCGCCGCTTTTTTGGTTTCACCTTCTGTAAAAACTTATTCACAAAGTGAAATGCCCGCATTTGATTTCCTCAGGGTAGATCCCAGTGCAAAGGCATCATCGCTTGCCGGCGCGTTTGATACATATACCGATGACCCGAATGCAATGTTCTACAATCCCGCCAGCTTAAGTACAATTACAAAAAGCAAAGTATCGGGCGGATTCGGAAAGTACCTGCTGGACATGAACTTTGGCGCAATCTCATACGCACAGAAGTATAAAGATATCGGCTGGTTCGGCGTTGGCGTAAAATATTTCGATTACGGAACATTTGACCGGGCCGATGAACAGGGCAACACTACCGGCGAAACATTCGGAGCCAATGACCTAATGCTTTCAGTTGGCTATGGCAATTTTATCTACGAGAAGATCAATTACGGTATCACGGTCAAATATATCTATTCAGGTATTGCAGAGTATAAATCATCTGCATTTGCTGTTGACTTCGGGCTGCTTTACCTGATGCCTGACCAGCAGCTTGCGTTCAGCTTCGGAGTAAACAATTTCGGCACACAGATCAAATCATATGTAGATACCAAAGAGAAGCTTCCTCTTGATGTCAGGTTCGGAGTTTCAAAAAGGCTTGAGCATACACCGGTTAGACTGAATGTAACATTCGCAAAACTCAATGAGAGCCGCGAAAAATTCGTTCAGCATTTCCGCGCATTTTCAATCGGTGCCGAGTTTATCTTCAGCGATAATGTTTCAGCCAGACTGGGGTATGATAACGAAAGCCGCCAGGACCTGAAGCTTGGAACCTCGCTCGGTATAGCCGGATTTTCAACTGGACTTGGAATAAGGTTCGCGGATAAGTATGTTTTTGATTACTCCCTTAACTCGCTTGGCAAAGTTGGAAGCACACACAGGGTAAACTTAGGGTATATTTTTAACTAACAGCTTAAAATTAAAAGGAGAAAACAATGAACGAAGAAGGAATTGCCGGCGGAGCCTGGATGGAAGGCGGAGCGGCTGGCGGCGCCAATAAGGAATCAAGAACTTATGTTGTTCAAAGCGGCGACACTTTAAGCAAGATTGCCAAAGAATATTACGGCGATGCAAACAGGTATATGGATATATTCAACGCGAATACAGATAAGCTTAGCGACCCGGATAAGATCCAGGTTGGGCAAGAGCTTGTTATTCCTTAAGCCAAAAGTATTTCAGGCAGGCCGGTTATCAATAAAGACCGGCCTTTCTTTTTTAAGTGCTGCAGCCCAAATAATCTAATCGACCTATGAATTATAAAAATTCGCTGTTCGTAACGCCCTTCTCCCTGCTCATAATCATCATTCTTTCATTAAATATGGCTTCATGCGGAGAAGATAATTCATCCGGCGTGACAAATCCGCCTGAACCTGTGGATACCTCACAGTTCTTCTATCCAAAGAAGCCCGATAGCCGCTGGAATTACAGCCAAACACTTTCGGTTGAGAATATCCGTCCGGACTCTATCATTCATTACTTTACAAACTATCCGTTAACAACATCAGGCTATATAAAAATACTATACGATACTTTGCTGGCAGGTGAAACGCTAAAGGTGTTTCTTGAGGAATACACTGACTTGTCCGGTACCATCACTTCAAGGCATTATTATAAAATGGATACATTATCTATTGTAAGCTTTGCTTACCGCGGGGTCGGAGGTACTACGATGCCATTCAGACCGGCGGCAACAGGAGCGTCGATCAATTTCGTGATCAACGGCATTGATATGTGGCAGCTTATATATGGCAGCAGAGGTGCGGATGATTCTCTGATATATCAGGAGGACCGCCCGGTTGTTCTGAAATATCCCATTATAACAGGCAAGGAGTGGATATTCAGGGCTTTGGGCTCAACTGTGTTCACTAAAACATACGCCGGGTTCGAAAATGTACATATCGATACATCAGTATATGCCTGCATAAAGGTTCAAAGAACGCTATCTAACCAAAGCAATTATATTCTGTACGATTACATCAGCAAATACGGACAGGTTAAAAGAGATTACCTTTTTAAAAACAGCCCGGTAACAAATATGTTCGGGCAAACTATCGGATACGTGGACTACAGGGACGTTGTGCTGGTAACAAGTGTTAGCGGTATAGAGTAATCCGGCAAATTATTTTACAGCGCGCTTGATAACTTTCTATTTAAGCGCGCCTTCTTTTTTAAGCCTTGCGGTTTCTTTCGAGTTTTCAACATCACGCATGTTTAGCACCATATCATAATACTTTATAGCTTCCTGCTTATTGCCCTTCATTTCATATATCACACCAATTCCAAGCGTTGAGAAAACATAATAAGGCGATTCCTCTCCGGGTTTATCAGTTGTTTTGCAGATGTTAATTGCGGTTTCATACTCTTTAAGCGCTTCATCAAGGCTGCCGGTACGTGATAAACTTACTCCCGCGTAATAATTCGCTTCGCGTCTTATGTAGTTGTTGTTATAGCCCGTACGGCTGCTGTCGGCCTTTGTTATCATTCCCCTGTACAGCATCAGCGCTTCATGGAATCGGTTCAGGCCAACGTAACATTTACCGAGGAATCGTTCGAAAACGGGGTTTTGCGGATACAGTGCAAGCAATTTCGATGCATACTTTTCGGCTTCTGTATAATTCTTTTCATAGCTAAGGTGTATGTATGCGAGAGTGACGTTTGCTTCTATTTTAGAATACTTCCCGTTCTCAGCGCAATCCCTTAACTGGCTTAAGCCAAGCTCCTTATTTCCTTTCGGAAAGAAGAACAATACTGCTTTGAGGAATGGATACCTTTCAACAACATAATCAACTGCGTAATTATAGATACCTAGTCCCAATACTGCATCTTTGTTAGAAGGATTGAGCTCAGTGCTTTTTTGTATTAAGTTCAGCCCCTGTTTGCCGTCATCGATAGCCTTCAGCCAGTTATCGCGCATTACATTCATAAACCCGCGATAGCCAATAACACCGCCAAGCAGAAAAGTTGCCCAGTCATTGTACTCGTTCTCATCGAGCCGCTCTTCGCAAACTTTGATACATCTGTCAACTTTTGCCAGGTAATTATCATCGTTGGAACGGTCATCTTTATTCTGGTAGATACGCCACCATTCCGTCATTGCCTGGAAAAAATACCCGGTAGGGTCTTTAGGGTCGTTATCAATGAAGCTTTGAAAAATTACATTTGCAGAATCATATTCCAGCTTGTAAACATAGTCTATTCCCCTGTTTATCCGCTCGTCGGCACTTTGCGCAGATACAAAAACCTGCATAAACAACAATAATACCGGAACAAACACTGCTTTCTTCATGCTATGTATAACTGCTAATTGCCGCTAAAAATTTCAGTCACTGTTGAATCTAGTATCCTATGCCATAGTATTTGAATCCACTGGACTTAATGAACTTCGGATTATAAATATTCCTGCCGTCGAAGATCACATTTTGCTTCATTAGCTTTTTCATGCGGTTTATGTCAAGCCTGCGGAATTCATTCCATTCTGTTACCAGTATAAGCCCATCCGAGTTCTTAAGCGCCGAGTAGTTATCTTTATACAACTTAACATTTTTAAATGTTTTGCCGTATAACATTTTGAAATTATCATTGGATACTGGGTCAAAAGCCTGCACCTTTGCTCCAAGCGCCAGAAGTTTTTCAATTATGGTCAATGCGGGTGCTTCACGAAGGTCGTCTGTTCTGGGTTTGTATGAAAGTCCCCATATCGTAAATACTTTGCCCTTGATATCTTTCTTAAAGTGCTTCAGTATTTTATCAACAATTATCTGCTTCTGCCTGTCATTGATTTCATCAATCGTTTTAAGAATGCGGAAATCATACCCGTGCTCTATCGAAGTATTAAGAAGCCCTTTTACATCCTTTGGAAAACAGCTGCCGCCGTAACCAACGCCCGGGAAAAGAAAGCTCGAGCCTATTCTTGGATCGCTCCCCATTCCCTGCCTAATCATAGCAATATCTGCCTTAACTATGCCGCTCAGGTTTGCAAGCTCATTCATGAATGATATTCTGAGAGCCAGCATAGAATTCGCGGCATACTTGGTAAGCTCGCTTGAACGTTCATCCATCAGGATAAAGCGCTCTGATACCCGCATGAAGCTGCTGTAAAGCTCACGCATGATCTCCGCCGCCTTTTTGCTTTTGGTGCCAACAATAACCCTGTCCGGTGACATGAAATCGGTAACAGCAGCTCCTTCCTTCAAAAACTCGGGATTGGAAACCACATCAAATTTCCTTCTCGTTTTGGAAGCAATCAGCTTTTTAATTTTATCGCAGGTACCAACGGGCACGGTACTTTTGCTGACAATAACTTTGTAACCATTTATATACTTTGCCATATTGCCTGAAACCTGCAGCACACGGCTAAGGTCAACCGAGCCATCTTCAAGCGGCGGGGTTGGCAGGCAAAGGAATATCACTTCGCTTTTCTGCACAACATCCTTCAGGTTCGTTGTAAATTCCACTCTGCCTTCCTGAATATTCTTCTCCAGCAGCTCTTCCAGACCCGGCTCATAAATTACGGGATCACCCTTTTTGAGCCTTTCGATCTTTTTTGTGTCAACATCCATACACAGCACGTTATTGCCGTTTTCAGCAAAACATACACCTGAAACCAGCCCTACATAACCTGTTCCGATAATTCCGAGTTTCATAAACTTTCAGTATAATTTAGAGGATCAAAATCATCCGGCTATGCAGCCTGCTCTTTGATCTCTGAGAATTTGTAATTGTATTTAAAGAAGTAAAATAAGCCTGCAATGAGGTACAGCACAAAGCTCATTGCATGGGTTGTTGTCCCGTAGCCAAGTGCATTGGTTTCGCTTACAGCGAACATATTAACAAGTGTAACTTTACAGATATAATGATACGGCCCTGTTGCTGCCGGCGAAGGAATGAACATAGCCACATTGATAAGCACAAGCAGCAGGTTAGCATCCCACAAGCCTTTAAGCAGGCTAGTGCCATTTTCTGTTAACAGGATATTGAATGAATAAAATGGTATATATGTGCTGAAAAGATAAACAGCCCACAGGATTATTGAATAGATGGCTATCCTGAAAAAAAGCGATGGCTTTTTCAGTACTTCAAAGCCTGTTAAGAGTGAATCGAAAATGTTATCGACCTTTTCATGCAGCTTGGCAGGCAGAAAACCCGTCATAAACTTCACAACCTTCAGGCTCTTCGATGGACTTATCAGCATAAACAGAATCCAAGCCAGCATTAGAAAAATTGCCGCAGAAAGTATTATCACTGCTGAACCAATGGAAGGGATTGCGTTTGTGATCTTATCCTGAAAGTACAAAAGGGCTACACCGAACATTAAAAGGAACATCACAGTATCGATGATCCTTTCAACAATTATGGTCGCAAATGCGGATGCGCGCGAAATGTTCTCGTGTTTGCCGAGGATGTAGGGTCTGATAACTTCGCCCGAACGCGGGAAAAGGTTATTCATCATGTAACCAATGATCGTAGTGGCGAAAAGGTTCTTGAAACCGATATCTTTTTTAACTGGCTCCAGCAGTACTCCCCATCTGATAGCGCGGATTGCCGAGCCTCCAAACACTCCCAATGCCATCCCGATGAATACATACAGGTAATTTGTGGTTTTCAGGATGTTCCATAGCTCGTGTATGTTCACATTCCTGAATGCCAGGTAGAGGAACACGGCAAGCAAAAGCGTACTTATTACAATATTGAGTTTTCTGCCGCGGCTCAAATGTATTATCTCATATCGATTACTTCAGTCCCCTCGGGCGGAGTAAAAGTGAATTTTGAATTGCTGACACCGGTGTTTGTCTGGATATTCTTAACTGAATACGTAGATGATGATTCATCGGTCAGAATATATATTTTCTTGATGATCCAGTCATCTTTTCCAACCCAAAGCTTAGCTGATTTTACATAACCGCTTTCCCTTGGCTTCAGTGAAAGTACATATACATCTTTACCGCTGATCTTTTCGGTTCCTGTTAAGTCACTGTAGAAGTTTTCCGGATACTGGAAGAGATACTTATTAGGCGAAAATGTGTTCCCTGTTTCTTTGTAATAGTCAATTACAACCTGTTTCTTGCTGGGGGTATAAGACCATGAAGTGCTCCCGTCGGTCACAATTGTCTGGTTGGAAGTTTCAATCCTGTACTTGCTTTCCTTTTTTATGTACAATGTACCTGAAGATGTCTGAGCCTTGGATTTGTTGAACTTAATTGTCTGGGTAAAAGATGCCTTCGCATCTGAAATATCTTTATAGGCATTCTGCACATTCTGGATAATTTCCTGTGCAGTTATATCATCCTGCGCAAAAACAGGTGAATTTGCCCAAAAAACAGCTAAAATTAAGAATTTTGCCAAAAATAGCTTTGTCATTTTTTTGCTCCTGAAATTAATTATTATGCAAATTTACACTTATTTAACATAATAAACAGTGATATTCCCAGAGTCATTCCACCAAAAAAAGGGATAAAACCGGCATTATTTAATGTCCAATTATCCCTTTTTATTCGCTTCGTAAAATCTTTGCCTTAACTTACTGCTTTACTGCCTTGCTGCATTTGCAGTACTACCTGCCTTGGTTACTATCCTGCTGATCGGTACCCTCGTTGGTATTCTGTTTTGTTTTCTTTTTCTTCATGTAATATTCATCCGTATTGCCAAAGCTGAAAGTGAGATTCAGCCCGAAGTTCCTTGAACCCCAATCGCTTCTGGTAATCGTCTTATATCCTGCAGAGTTAATATCCTGTCCCCATTGAGAGGTATCAAACAGGTCACTTACCCTTAAGCTTACATTAAGTTTATCGTTAAGGAATGTTTTGCTAACCGATAAATCGAAGTTGGAATTGGAAAGATCAGAACCCTGGTAAGTGATCTTCTTACCCGTATATGTGTAAAACATTTCAAGATTAAAGTACTTCAGTGAAAAGCTTGCTCGCACGTTTGTCTTCCAGGAGAAACCGTCTTCTGCAGCATAGCCTGTAAGAGATGGGTCACTATCGAATTTGGTTTTATACAGGCTAAGTGTTCCGTTCAAGCTTACCCAGCTTAAAGCCCTTGAGCTTACAAGGAAATCCAAACCGTATGATTTTGATGAAGAAGCATTCCTGTATGTATTCAGCACAACATTGCTATCAACAAGGTAGCTGTAGTTTGAAATCACATCATGGTTCTGCCTGAAAAATGCCAGCGGCGTTATTGTGATAGCAGGAGTATAAAACATCATGCTTAGTTCGTATGAATCAGTGTATTCCGGTTTAAGCTCGGGATTTCCTTTGTATATGAAACGCGGATTATACTTATTCAAAAACGGGTTAAGCCTCCATACATTGGGCCGCGTTATCCTTCTGCTGTAGCTCAACTGCAGCTGGTGCACCCCGCCTATTTTTTGTGAAAGATTCACCGTGGGGAAAATATCGAAATATTTCTGATTGAACTCCTCGCCGGTTGTAACAAGCTCACCATGCGTGTTTGTCTGCTCGAACCGCAGCCCGAACTTATAGCTGAAATCTTTGATCGAGCTGGAGAACATGAGGTATGCAGCGTTGATATACTCATCCAGCTTGAAGTGATTAGATACATCAGCATTGAGCTGGTAAGTGTTGAGCGAATTATTTAATGTATCTGAATCAAAATTATTGTCATTTAAGCGGAAAGTGCCTTTGTACCCGCCTTCAAGCTTAGATACTTTCGATACAGGGTGAACATAATCAACCTGTGTATTGAGATTGTATGATTTGTTTACAGTTGTATCCCTTTGATATGAAGGAAACAATGTCAGCGGATTTCCATTCGCGTCGAAATCCTGTTTATTAAAACCAAACTCATTTGGATTCCTGTTGCGGCTAAATGTGATATCACCTGAAAGCTCTCTGCCCTGGTCATTCAGTTTGTTGTTAAGGTACAGGCTTGCAGTCATATTCTGCCACAATCCGTTCCTCTCGTTAAACTGTGTATTGTAATAACTTAGCGCGCCGTTTGAATTCAGGTTATCGCTTCGTGAATCATCGGAATTGAACCACTCTCCCGTACCGAAGTTCAGTTCAAGTCCAACCGTCTTGTTCGGAGCTATCTCATATTCAATTCCGCCCTGCCCCCAAACCCAATACCCGTGATTTTTACCGCTGCTGCTGTACAGGTATGATGAAACAGGCTGAAAATATTCAGTTGAGCCTGAAGATGTAAACTTGTTGTGCCAGTTGCCGGAATAGATACCACTGAAAAATGTCCATGGATTTTTTTTGAAGTTCAGGTCAAGTCCGCCCCAGCCTGCCATTTTGTTGGTGTAATTGCTTCCTGCATTAAGGCTTCCTGTAAATCCGATCTTGTTGGATTTTTTCATTACGATATTAATAAGCCCCGTCACACCTTCTGATTCATATTTTGCAGGCGGATTAGTTATCAGCTCGATGCGCTCAATTGCGTCGGCGGGAATCTGTTTAAGGCTAACATAACGCGAAGGTTTATCATCTACAAGTATTTTCACATTTTGGCTGCCGCGGAGGCTTACATTATCATTCACATCAACATCAACCATGGGCACCTTCTTCAGCACATCGATTGCGCTTCCGCCCTTGTTAAGATCTGACTGGCTTACATTGAAAATCTTTTTATCAGCGCTGAATTCAACCAGCCCCTTTTGATCTTCAACCAATATTTCATCGGTAGTTACGTTCTGTTTCTTAAGCCTGATGGTATCCAGATTGATGTTTGAGCCTTGTGTAACATTCAGATTCTCAATGGTAAGCGACGCGTATTCAATAAAACTGACTTCAAGCCTGTAAGATCCGGCAGGAACATCGGAAATGGAAAATAATCCTGCAGGGTCGCACTTTGCGCCTTTGAATACTGTACTATCGTTCCCGCTAAAAAGCTTAACATCAGCTTCTATGGGGGCTTGTCCGCTTGCATCACTTACCTTACCGTTTATGGTGCCTGTTTGCTGCGCAAATACCGCTCCAGTCAGTAAAGCAAGTAATAACAATAATTTCAAAACAAGTACTTTCATTTAATTCAATGTTTTAAGATTTAGTAGCTTTGGGTTGAGAAATGTTACAGAGAGTATATAGTATTAGATGCCGTGAGGGCTGTTTTGGTTTCAGTAGTCAGCGTTTATTTTTATATCAATTGCTCAAGCTGGGCTTCGGTTTCAACAAGTACTTCGCGCGCTTTACTGCCATCGAATGGTCCAACAACATTAGCTGATTCAAGCTCATCAACAATCCTCGCAGCGCGTGCATAACCTATTTTAAGCTTTCGCTGAAGCAGCGAAACTGAACCCTGCTGGTAACGAACAATTATCCGGGCTGCCTCTTCAAAGAGATCATCTCTTTCATAATTTTCTTCGTAACCCTTTTTCTTTTTCTGGTTTACAGAGGGTATCTCGTAGTTTCGCGTGAATCCTTTTTGTGAGCCGATAAACTCCGCAACTTTTTCAACTTCTTCTCCGGAAATGAACGGACTTTGTATCCTGATCGGCTTGCCGACACCAGGCGGCGTATATAACATATCGCCCTTGCCGAGAAGCTGCTCGGCGCCGTTCATATCGAGTATTGTGCGGGAATCTACTTTTGAATTAACAAGGTATGCTATCCTTGCAGGGAAATTCGCTTTAATAACACCGGTAATAACATCAACGCTTGGCCGCTGAGTAGCTAGAATGAGGTGAATTCCAACTGCCCTTGCAAGCTGTGCGAGCCTGGCAATAGGCTCTTCGACTTCCTTAGATGCAGTTATCATTAAGTCAGCAAGCTCATCGATAATCACAATAACATAAGGCATCTTACCATGCTTGATGTTCTCGTGGTCTTTAAGCTTGCCTTCGGTAAATTTACGGTTATAGTCTGCAATGTTCCTAACAGTGGCATTTGCAAGCCTCTCGTAGCGCCTTTCCATTTCTATTTCAAGTCCTTTTAGCGCAAGCACTGAATTCTGCGGAACTGTTATTATCTTCTCAGCATAATCCTTCGAAAAAGCCAGGTAGTGATTCTTTAGCTTCTCATATAGATTAAGCTCTATCTTTTTCGGGTCAATAAGAATAAACTTAAGATCTGTCGGATGAAGCTTATACAGCAGGCTTGTTATAATAGTATTAATTCCAACACTTTTACCTGAGCCTGTTGAGCCTGCAACAAGAAGGTGAGGCATTTTAGCCAGATCATCAACATATACATCACCGGAAATAGTCTTACCCAGGGCGATGGGCAATGCCATGTTTGATTCCGCAAATTTCTTTGAGCCAACCACGCTTCTAACCTTGACAGTTACAGATTTGTGATTCGGTATCTCGACGCCAACGGTACCTTTGCCCGGGATCGGGATTATCATTCTGATTCCGCGGGCCTTCATCGCCAGGGCAATGTCATCCTGCAGGCTTTCAATGCGGCTTAGCTTTACATCTTCTGCAGGTACAAGCTCATAAAGCGTTACAACCGGTCCGGGTGTTGCGATAACCTTTTCTATCTTAACCCCGAAATTAAGCAGTTTTGCCTGCAGCAGCCTGCCGTTAACCTTTAGCTCCTCATCAGAAATAAGCTCAAGTTCTTCTTTTAACGGTTCATCAAGCAGGTCCAGAGGGGGCAGCTTATAGTCTTCAAGCAGCTCGACCGGGAAGTTCTGCTCGTCCTCAGCGGGTTCATCCGGAACAATATCACCGATTTCCGGCCTGCGGTTAGATGTTTTCACGACAGGGGGAATTTCAGATACGGAAGTGTCGGCATCTACGATATTTTTCTCAACTTCGAGCGGCAGTTCTTTTTTGACTTCCGGTTTGAGCTTCGGCTTAGGCTCTACAACCATTTCATTCTCAACCGGACGGTTGATCTTTGTATCTTTTATAACCGGCTCCTCTTCTGCCAGCTCTTCAGCTGGTTTTTTGCTGCCTCTGGAACGGACTATCTTATCACGTTCTGATTTGATGGCATCACGATTTATTTCAAGCTTCTTTTCTTCTTCACGGCGTTCTTTCATTTCTTCCATTGAGGAGCGGAACTTATCGCGAATTGAGTCGAACAGTATCTTCAGCCTCGCAATAGACTTTGCTATATCCCTATCGATGAGCAGGAATGCGAACAATCCAACCAGCCCGAACAGCACAATATACCCGCCCAGTGTTCCAAGCAGCAGGTAAAATATCGAGGAAAAGTATTCCCCGCTGGTGCCAACAAGCGTGTACGGGATCTTATCTACTCCCAGTGTTGTGCGGAACATTCCAAAAAGCGATGAGGTGAATATCATTAAGAACAGCATATACACCGAAAACTGCAGCAGCTCAAGCAGCGTACGCTTGCGTATCAACTGGATACCGAATATTATCAGCAATAAGGGAATAATAAGCGAAAAATAGCCGAATGCACCGCGGACAAAAAATCCGGAGATAGCTACACCTATTATTCCCAGCCAGTTAGAAGTGGTAAAATTGGATGACTGGTTTTCTTTTTTGAATATCTCGGTTACAGTGAGGTTTTCCAGGCGTGTTTCATCGGCTGCGGAGTATGACACAATACTTAACACAATAAGCAGGCTGAATAATATCAAAAAGAAGCCCAGTATCTGCTTCTTGTTTGAAATAGGCAAGCCTTCTTCAAATTTCCTGCCCGTGGTCTTCTTCGCTGAATCGCCAGAAGACTCTCTTCTTCTATTTCTTGGTTTGCTGCTGCTGATGTTTGTAGTTTTTAGTGGTTATTGATGAATTATTAACCTGCATTCTTTTGGGTAACTCTTTTCATCGTCAGCTTTGGGTCGGATGCAAATGCTTCTATCGATTTAATAACTCCGCTTCTCAATATGGGTAACATATCATACTTATCAACAATAGCACATTCGTTCAGGTCGTCTTCAAATCCGATCGAGATCAGGTATTTTCCATGCTCGCTATCGTGCAGCATTTTAAGCAGATCCTTTTTGTATGCGGAATAGAGCTTAGATGCTCCGCGTGAGGAATCAGTTAAAACATATTTTCCCCTGCCCGCCATAGTTTTAAGCCTGCTCACGAGCATACCTGCGCATACTGTATCTTCAAGGGAAAATTCGCCGTCTTTTCCTGCGCACAGAATTATGAAATCTTCGTTCAGCTCATAGAGGAACCTTGCGACCCTTTCCATGTTCACAAATCCAAGCACTATACAATTGTGCGCAAACCTGGATTTAATCAGCGAAGGCGTCCCGTTGGTGCTGTGGAAAACGAGTATCTTTCCCTTAACGGTTTCTTCCTTGTATTCCTTTATTGAATTACCAAGATTAAATCCCTGTATGATCTTTCCGTGTTTTTCACCGCATAGAAGCGCCTGACCTTCCGAGTTCCTTCCGATCATACCCGCCGATGCGATGCTATCGGTAGGTATGATCTCTTTTGCACCGTTCGAAAGTCCCGTTATCATAGTTGTTGAGGTTCTTAACACATCGATCACAACAACATTTTTATCTTTTAAAATAAGATCTGAATCTACATAATCATGAGAGAAGTACAGACTTATTTGAAGGGGTTTATGTTCCATCTTACTGTTTTCTAATATATTCATTAACTCTTTCCGACAAAAGGTATTTTATTCACCTCTGCCTCTATAAAATCATTTCTTACTTTTATTTTCAGCTTAGTGCCCGGTTCAGAGTATTTTGTTTCCACATACCCGAGACCGATATTCTTATTCAGGCATGGAGACATGCTTCCGCTTGTAACGTGGCCTATTTTTTTATCATCGCTAAATATTTCATAGCCATGCCTTGCAACCAGTCTGCCATCTACTATAAATCCAACCAGCTTCCTTGTGGAGCCGTTTGCAAGCTCTGAATCAACCCTTGCCTTGCCGTTGAACTCGCCCTTTTTAGGTTTTGTTATCCAGCCAAGTCCTGCTTCGATTGTATTGGTAGTATTATCAATATCATTTCCATACAGGCAGTATCCGGCTTCAAGCCTTAATGTATCTCTTGCTCCGAGCCCTATTGGCTTAATATTGAACTCCTCGCCTGCTTCAAAAACTTCTTTCCATATCTTTTCTGATGTAGCCTTATCCGAAGGAATATAGATCTCAAAACCCATTCCTTCACCTGTATACCCTGTTCTTGAAATTATCGTATCTACACCGCAAACTTTGCCTTCTGCAAAAGTATAATACTTCAATGCTGATAGATCAGTATCTGTAAGCTTCTGCAGGGTTGAAATGGAGTTTTTGCCCTGTATTGCCAGCAACGAGAAATCATCGCTGCGGTTTGTAAGCTCAACATCCATGCGGCCTATGTTGCCTTTAAGCCAGTTGAAATCCTTTTCAATATTTGATGCGTTTACAACCAGCATGTAATAATCACCGAAGCAATATACCAGCAGGTCATCAACAACGCCGCCATCTTCATAGCACATTGCGGAATACTGCACTTTACCCGGTGAAAGCTTCGAAGCATCGTTGGTTGTGCATTTCTGAATAAATGCGAGTGCATCTTTCCCTTTCACGAAAAATTCACCCATATGTGAAACATCAAAAACCCCAACGGAGTTGCGGACTGCCATATGCTCGGCAATGATGCCCTCGTATTGTACAGGCATTTCAAAGCCGGCGAAATCAACTATTTTAGCATTATATGCTTTGTGAAGATCGTAAAAAGCTGTTTGTTTTGCCACAGTTAAGCTATAGCTCTCTTTCTTGTTACCTTTGCCGCCGGAACCCTCATGGAATTCCTTACAGCCGGTTTAATTTTAATAAAAGCAAAATTGTCAGTAGGCTCGGGAATCTAATATCCATCTAATGTCATGCCTTCAATATGAAACTGCATCGAATCCTGTTATTGTTAAAACCTATCCCTGGTTTTTCTTCCAGTCTGCCAGAAACTTGTCAAGACCGATATCAGTTAACGGATGTTTAACAAGCTGCTTGATAACATTAAACGGAATTGTACAGATATCTGCCCCAACCATGCATGAATCAACAAAATGCATAGGGTGGCGGACACTTGCAACCAGGATTTCAGTTTCATAGCCGTAATTACCATAGATCTGAACGATCTGCTCAATCAGATGCATACCATCCTGTGAGATATCATCAAGCCTTCCGATAAACGGACTAATGATAGTTGCGCCGGCTTTTGCTGCCAGAACTGCCTGTGACGGCGAAAAGCACAATGTTACATTTGTGTTAATGCCTTCATCTGCAAAAGTTTTGACCGCCTTGAGTCCTTCAAGAATGAGGGGCACTTTTACAACGATATTGGGAGCTATTTTTGAGAGCTCTCTGCCTTCCTTAACTATCCCTTCGTAATCGGTTGAGATAACTTCAGCGCTTACAGGCCCGGATACAATTTTACAAATCTCCTCATAGGTCTTGCGGACATCTTTATGCCCTTCTTTTGCCATCAGTGACGGGTTTGTAGTTACGCCGTCTAAAATACCATAGCTTGCCGCTTCTTTTATCTCACTTAGGCTTGCGGTATCGATAAATATTTTCATAAGAAAATTCCTTTTTTTGTTAGATTATCTACAAATATAGCGAAAAGTTAGGGTCTTATCAATTTAATGATTTGCCCTAATTACAATCACTTTGTTATAATTAATGAACCATTTTTGCTAATAATACGTCACTTAGCCGCTAAATAGTGTATTTCCTGGTAAAAATATTTGAAGGCAGGATTTTGGATCAGTGGTGATGCCCGTAAAGGATATTCAGCACCCACATTACTAGAATGAATAAGACGGGAATATACCACAACCTGTAAGCAGGTTTTTTGAGCACAATCTTCTTTTTGAGCAATGCCAGTAAAAAGACCAAAAAATAGACAATGCCGAAAATAAGATAAAACAGCAGTCCGAGCGGATTATAATAGAATGACTGAGTAATATAGAAATCCGTTAAACATGAAAATACCCTTCCCATTCCGCACATGGGACAGGGAATATTAGTTAAAGTATAAAGCGGGCAGCCGTTTATGCTGGGAATTCCAATTACTTCGGTAAAAAAATGTTCTAACGGATTTAGATATATGTTCAGAAGTCCAACCCCGGCTAAAAGCAGCAATATCCATATAGTCCGCCGGCGTTCAACCGGCAGGGCCTGCTCTATGGAATAGAATTTATTGCTGCGGAACATTCCGGCGTTTGTTCATTATTGATGCGGCCAGGAGTCCCCCAAGCGGACCGAATATACAATGGCTCACAATACGCGAGAAAAGCTCGACTCCTATCATAATTGTGCTGAATCCGTTCTTCTGGTATTCATTAAACACTGTCTGCAGCATTTTTTCGGATTCGGGGGGAATTGGTATGTTATACTGCTCTGTCATTTTGTAAACTAGCTCAACCGGATTCTGCTGGCTTATCATCATTATGAGTGTCGAGAATATCACATAAATTATTGCGGAGATTATTCCCGCTAGCAGCCCTATCATAATGCCGTCTTTGTTCTGTATAAAGCTCCCGGTCTTTTCAAGCTGGCGGCCGTAATAATACGTACCAGCGGCACCGCCCAGAATTATACCCGCACAGCAAAGCAGGTTAAGCAGATTAAGTACCGGGAATATTGATATAAATACCATCAAAAATGAGCTGATGATAACCGGTGTGAATTTACTGGGCTGATTCATATATTGTTCCTCATAACTTCTTTCCTTCCGCAGATTTGATCAACTGAAAATGGAAAAGAAGGCTGATAAAATTTGTTTAAATGATCTATTTATTATCTCTATTTCTTCGGAATCACATCAGGCGGTGTAAAGTACTCATAGAAAACTCTTATTGTACCGGGAATAATAAAAAAAGGCAGAACAACACCAATAGCAGCGCCGGTAATATCGCGTGTTAAGAAGCTGTTCTTCTGTATATCCATCAGGTCAAGAGCAACATCAAGCAGCATCAATCCAACCGGAATGAACAGGTACCAAAGCGAAGGTAAGTCGATATTACTGAGCTTCCTGAAGAAAGGATAAACAATCACTCCAAGAAGGAATGCAAAGTATATCGAGGTGCAGCGCGAGCAAACACCAAGCTTGTGCTCCCCAAGGTGATGCGAGCGGCTATCAAGCTGGTGGCAAGACTTCGCGAAAAATCCATATATCCCTTCTGATATATCACCCCGTATCCCCTGTTCGCCAGCCCACATCGGGGCCACAAGTATTCCGCCGCACCATAAAACAGATATGGCGAGTATGATGGTGAAGATGACTTTCTGGTATAGTTTGATCTGCATATTATTCCATTCCCAAACTGGAGTTTGGGAATGAGTTTAAAAAACTAATTTAGCGGCGCGAGTATCCTTACATGAAATCCAGCCCTAATGATTGTCCCCCTCTCCTTTTAGGAGAGGGGTTAGGGGTGAGGTTCAAATAAAAAACGTCCCGCAAATTACGGGACGTTATTCAAAAATTCTATGAATTTATTTTAGCTTTCAGTTACTCGCCTTTGCGCTTGAACTTCTCGTCTTCAAGTGTGAACATTACCGAAATCCTGTGAGTATTTCCAAGCTGGTCGTTGCCATCGAATTTCGCGAATGAATAATCAAGGTTCAGCTTCGGAAGCTTCACTCCAGCGCCAAATGTAAGCTGTTTAACATCGTTATAGCCGACACGGAGAGCGAACAGGTCTTTAAATCCGTATTCAAGTCCGGCATGCATATCAAAGCTTACCGGTCCCACGCTTGCCAATGAAGCAAATTTCCTGTTCTCGAACCTCACATCAAAATCAACAGCAGGTGTTATTCTGCCTGTTTTGAAGAACGGAATATCATACGAACCGCCGATCTTTGCTGTAGGTGTTATGAGCTCTTTTCTGCCGGTATTCCACGCAAGCAGAGTTGTGGTAATATCCTGCAGGTTAGCGCCAATTCGGAATTTCGGGGTCACATTATAAATCGCGCCAACATCAAACCCTATACCCCATGCAGAACCGTCATCGATGCTTCTCGATATTACCTTTAAGTTAACGCCATAAGATAGCTTTTCTGACTGCTTTTTGGAGTATGTTGCGATAAAAGCCCAGTCAGCAGCATTAAAGAAGCTGATCCTGCTGTAATCAATTCTATCGCCGTTATCAAAATAACCGTTATTGTTAAGATCCACCCATGCATTTTTTGTGTTTGGTACATCATCAACACCAAGCCTGATAACGCTTAAGCCAAGTGAAGCATTCACTCCCCATGGCAGAGCTACAGAACCATAGTCATAATTTACCAGGTTGCCAAAACGTTCATCATGCATAAGCGAGAATTGGGGATAGTTGATGCGTGCAAGTGCGCCAGGATTCCAGTAGCCAGCGGTAACATCGCCAACAAGTGATACGAAAGCCCCGCCCATTCCAAGCGGCCTTCCGCCCACGCCGATCGCAAGGAATTCCCCTGCATATTTGTTTCCTGTTCCCTGTGAGTAGATGCTAAGGGTTGAAAGTACAAGTAATAGAGCAAAAACATTTCTTCTGCCGCACAATAAGGAAAAGAATTTCGATTTCAGCATTATATTATGAGATTTGTTGTGATAAATGATTAAACAGAAGAATTTTCTCTATAATTCCCTTTCTATTTACTACAAATAACAAGAATTATTTAAATAAGTCAAGGAAGAATTAAAGGACGTAATCTACAATTCCGGAGAAAAAACCGCCATTTTTCCCTGTTTTTGTCTAAAAAGCTACATCTGGCGGCACAGTAAACTCGTCAGATGAAAAAACAGGATTTTCTTCAACCAATCCAGCTTCGGTAGAACTGCCGGGTGAAACCGACTTCAGCATAATATTGCCCCACATATAATGTTTTGTGCTCGCTCCAAGTATGGTCATCGCGCTTTGATATATATCACAAACCCTGCCATTTATAGTTTCTGTTTCTGCCCGTTTTGTAAGCTTGCTTAACCCTTTACCTTCAGGAATTCCTCTGAATAGAACCGGGAATTCCATAAACAGGCCCCAGTAATTTTCATCCCATGCGCTTTTAACTCCTTTTTTGGAACCGTCTTTTTCTGTAACTGTGACCACGGAACCCGCGTCAATATCTACATAAGCGGTAACAATTCCTGTTTCTGCCGGGGAATCACTCATCTTTCTTACGACCTTATATTTATTGCCTTCTTTGAAAAGCTTAAGGTCAAGGTTCTTCTGAGTCGACTTGTCAGTATGTTTATATTCAATATATACTTTAGAAGTATCGGCAAATGAATTCACGGAAACTGTCAGCAGAAATACCAGGAGCAGAGGAATGATCTTTCTCATAGAGTTTTATGGTTAGTGTTAGAAGTTTTGCGGATAATTTATGCCCTGATGTATAAATAAAAAAGGCGGAGTTAAATCCGCCTTTTGGAAAATCATATTTTACATTTATTTGATAAGGATCATTTTTTTGGTTTCGGTATAACCATTTGCAACCAGTTTGTAGAAATAGACACCGCTTCCAAGCTGTGATGCGTTGAACTCGGTCTTGTAGCTTCCGGCGTTAATCTCACCGTTAACAAGCGAAGCCACTTCCGTGCCCGTTACATCGTAAACCTTCAATTGAACAAGTCCGTTTTTAGGAATTGAGAACTTGATAGTAGTAGCCGGGTTGAACGGATTCGGAAAATTCTGCTCAAGAGCGAATGCAGAAGGTAGAACGCTGCCAACCGGATCGACAGCCACTACCAGCGGAGAGCCGTCATAATAAAGGGCATTTGTGCCTGAATAAAGCACAGCACCTGAAAATCCGCTGCCATCCTTATATCCAATAACATCAGGAGCGTTATTCACTACTGTGTTATTATTCACTGCAATTCTATTGCTCAAAGTTGCAGCCGTGAATCCTGACATATAAACAACAGTATCAAAACCGGAACCCTGCGACACAAACGCTATTCTGTAAGCTCCCTGTCTATCCTGACCTTTAATTGTACCAAAGCTTTCATTGCCCGCTAGTCCGCTCACGGTTTGATCAACAGTCCACCTGCCGATCGGTCCCGTTCCGTCAGGAGTGTAGCTGACTCTTATATCCGGGTTGCTGCCTGTGAATTTGGTATAAAGTACGGCTATCTCATTGGTTGTCCTGTTCATTGCAACAGTTCCCAGTCTGTCATGATCAGCTGTGTTTGCGGGATTAACCTGCTTAAATGCAACGCCTGTTCCCAGATTACCCAGCGCATTATACATCAAACGAAGATTCTCGTTTGTTGTGGTCAGATTATTTGTCAAAAGAACATAGATGGAATCACCGCCAAAATTATAGTCTATATCAAGCTCATAATCATTAAATGTGTTTCTCGCAGTATCAAGCAGCCAGGTTCTGCCCCAGTTGGTGCTCCATGAAAGCAGGGCTTGTGTACCGGCTCCTGTAGATTCGTCAACGTTCTGATATGTCATATACCAGTAAGTTGCACTGGCGCCCCATGAGAAACCGTCAGAAACAATTGCGGGGCTGATATAGCCTCTTCCGCCTCCGGCAGCAACTACCGGAACAACAGAAATAGAAGTTCCGTTCTGATCCAATGACAGCCAATACATCGATCCGGCATAAGTTGGACCTCCATCAGGAACCAGAGTAATAGCAAAACCAAGCCTGAATGTTGAAAGTGAATCCGTAATATGCATATCAAATGAATGGATATAGAAAGTACTTCCGCCAAGTACTGAAAATATCCTTGTCCAAGCCATTCCCTGGTTTGTGGACTTGAATACTATAATAGTATCTTTGTTGCCGGAAAGAAATGACGCATACTGGTTACCAAGAGTATCGGCTCCCAGTCTAACATTCCTGCTAAACGGATTTGGGTTACCAACAGAAGTTCCACCAACAGCATTAGCGTAAACAGTAATATCGCCGCCCCAAACATCGGGTGTAAATGGAGGCTGCTGGTGATTGATCACACGGAACATATCGGGTGTAACAGGTGCGCCTGTGGTGAACTTCTCCGGACAGCTTTCAACGATCTGCTTTGAAACCCTGTTATATGTTTCCATATCACCTGATTTCCTGGCATCAACCTGCTGCTGCCATAATTTGGCATACAGTGAGTTATCGGGGGTGTAAACATAATCTGTATTTGCTTCCTGCCTTATCCTCTCGGGAGATTGGCTGAACACCGAAGCTGACACAAAAACCAATAATGCAAAAACAAAAAGATAATTCCTCATAATTGCTCCCTCTAATTTATTTAAATATTCTAACTATATTTTTAAGATATGAAAACAAGTATGTTTATAAAAGACAAAATGAAAATCCCAAACTAATTCTAAGTAACTGAATTTCAGTAATATCCTTTTGCCCTGGTATCCATACTTCCGTATTAACAACAAAAAAGGCGGAAACAAACTCCGCCTTTGAACATTAAGTACACGACTGTAGATAAATAAAACCCTACAAACTTTGTTAGAAGAAGTTTCTTGACTCTGGATTTCAACAAACTTGACCTCACCCCCTAACCCCCTCTCCTGACAGGAGAGGGGGAACCAAAAATTCTTGAGTTTTTTCTCCCCTCTCCCTTTGGGAGAGGGGTTGGGGGTGAGGGTCGAACGCAAAATTACTGAGTAAATGTTTCATTGTCGTGTACTAAGCTTTGAACAATTCAACATCATACATGCTGCGTATGAAACATACTATTTTACAAGAACCAATTTCTTAGTCTCGGTGAAATCACCCGCAGAAATTGTATAAAAATATACTCCGCTTGTTAACGAACTTGCATTAAAATCTACTGTGTAGCTGCCAACAGTCATATCCTTGTTCACAAGCACGGCAACTTCCTTGCCCAATACATCATAGATCTTAAGTGTTACCAGTGAATTCTTAGGGATTGAGAAATCGATCTTCGTATTCGGATTGAACGGATTTGGATAATTCTGGCTTAATGTGAATTTTTCAGGTATGCTGTTTTCATTATTAACGCCAACAACTGCGCCGAAGCGGTCGAAGTAAAGCCTTCTGTTTGCCCCGTCAATGCCGACCCAAAGAGCTGCTGCGTCAGAGCCTGCATTGTTGTATTCAACCAATACCGGGATGTAGCCTCTTGCTGACCATTCCATCGGACGGTCATTGATCTGAGTCGGGGTTACAAATACACCGGGATTGCTGTTCGCAGCATAAGTATTGAACAGCTTATCTGAAGAAGTTGTTGGCGAACCGCCCTGGAGGCTATCGGAATAATAGATCAGGTCAACGCCTGAGCTGTAATGTTTCGCATCAAACCAATATTCATCTCTTCCCGGAAGGCTGCCAATTGTTACCGGGGCACTGTATGTAGTACCACCATCAACACTTGTGATGCAGTTAAGGTCAATACTTCCCGTTGTACCGGTTGTATAGAATATCCATGCATTGGTGCCGTTTCTTACACCCATAAACTGGTCTTTTGGTGTACCTGCTGCAATTGGAGTTGTAAATGTGCCTGCAACAACAAGAGTTCCGGGCGCACTTTCCCTGTACCTCACATTTCTGATCTGTGATGTTAGGGTATCAGCCAGCGGTGTCATATAATTTATAAGGACTGTATCTCCCAAGCCAGACATGTACATAGTTGGCCTTGCGCCACTCGAAGTAAGAAATACTGCTCCCCCCCATGTTATACCGCCGTTAGCTGATCCGAAAAATCTTACGTCATTATTTGTGTTAAGATCAACGATCAGATAAATGCTGTTAGTTGAAGACATAACCGCATCAAAATCTCTTACATTGGTGTAAGTAGTAAATGAATTAAAATTATTCGTGATAACGTTCCAGCAGTAAACAGTACTTCCGATCAGTATAAAACAATATACCGAATCAGAACCGGTGCGGCATACCATTTTAACTTTTGGTATTATTATACCTCCCGGCTGGATCGTTCCTACAGTTGACCAGTTGGCCCCATTGTTTGAAGTTGAAAGTACGACTAAACTTCTGCCTGCTTGTATATTCGTATCAGGAATAGCAACATAAACAGTATTGTTAGTTGTTCTGAATACACCTGAAGGTCTGCCAAAAGGTTCAGTATTTGAAACAAGAATATCCGTACCCCAGTCACCAACCTGGCCATTATACGGTATGGGAGGATCGTATACAGTTGTTTGAATATCTTGTGCCAAAACCGGCGAAACAATCAAAAGGAAAAGAAAAAATACGCTGAAAATGTTCTTCATTTTTTTTCTCCGCTAAAGTTTTATTGATGTTGGAAATAAATAATAACTAAATTAATAGAAATTAAAACCGTAAAAAAAGCGGGGTGTACACCCCGCATTCAGTCAATTATTGAAAAACATTGAGTTACATTCTAATCATTTTTTTTCCTGGTGTTGTAATTATCATATTTTCCTGATTTCTGCATTTCATTCCTCTCTTCATCAGTCTTTTTTTCAACTGATTCCACATCTTTAGAATACCTGTCAATATTATCCGATTGCCGCTTCATCTCTGGTGAAGGAGCAACAGTGTTCATCTGCTTATCCATATAATCCCTTGCCCCGGTCATAAGCTCTTTAGCCTTTGTGTAATTACCGTCATCCACATTCCTTAGAGCCTCCTCCATTATCTCGTTTGCTTCGAACATGGCAACATTCTGAATAACAGTTTCATTTTTGCTGCCGTTGTATTTCTCCGCGCTTGAGGTCCTTTCGATCATGTTCATATTTTTTTCTGTCACAAGGCGGAAGTCGGCGGTAACATCCTCGTAAGTAAGCTCGTTTTCAAACTCCAGCTTCTTTTCTGTTTTTTTTGTTATTTCGAATTTTATTAGTACAGATTTTTTCTGCCCTGAAAAGACATCTTTAAAATCAATAGTTACCTGGTCGCCCTCAACTTCATACGGGTAGCCAAATACTTTGCTTACTTTCAGATTTTCATTCGGGAAGCGCACCTTCATTTTTGTGCCCTGGCCAACAAGGTTTCTCATACCCCTCAGTTCGGTGGCAAAGATCTCGGGAATATCGCTGGAGTTTTTAATATAGTAGTAATTGCCTTTGCCGTAATCTGCAATATCGGTCATCAGGTTTTCATTGAACTCATTACCAACTCCAAAAGTGCTTATGGTAACCCCGTCTCTGCGGTTTTTATCTTTCACTATCTGCGCCAGCTTGTGGCGGTCTGTTACTCCGCGGTTCGCAAGCCCGTCTGAAAGCAGGAAAACTTTATTAACATATCCGCGCATGTATGACTTATTAACCTGGTCATATCCTTCGAACATACCTTCACTCAGGTTTGTGAATCCACCCGGCTGAAGCGCGGAGATCTTTTCACGGAGCTCGTACTTATCGCGTATCACCTGTGACTTCTGCAGCACATCAACATAATCGTCGTATGTTACTACAGAAATGTAATCGTCGGTGTTTGCTTCATCAATAAGGTAATCAACAGCTTTCTTAACATACTCCAATTTGTTTTTTTCACCCATTGAACCGCTTCTATCAATAACTATAGATATATTCATAGGCGTCCTTGATCTTTCGTCGCCAATTTTATCGGCCTCCAGGTCAACATACAGGTAAACGCTGTTGTTATCGTAGTAATAATTGTTATCAAGGGAAGTTGTGAATTTTATAGGGCCGCTGCCCGTTTTTCCGTTCGCGTTAGGCTGGCTTGTGATCTTAGCATTTGTTTGATGCATTTTTACGGGGTCACCGGGACTGAATACAATGTATGTACTCACTGATAATGCCGTTAAAATGGACAGAACAGCCAGAAGAGGAAGGAACAGTTTGCGATTTTGTTTTTTCATGGCTTTAGAGATTTAATTCTGGTAGTTACTTATCTTACTCTCTAAAGTACGAAATTGTTCCTAATTTGTATTCTGTTAGGGGGAATATGGGCAGCAGAACTGATTTCGCAATTCTTTCAGATGAACGCTGCTATTTTATCTAGAAGCCAAACCGGATTCAGTACCTGTACCTTTGGATTTCTTAGGTCTTTTTCGATCTGAATTGCTTTTTTATAATTGCCTGAAGTACGCATTTTGAGGAGCTCGGAAGTGTATTTTATGAATGCGAGATGCCTGGTTCTGAGGTTACCGCTGAGAAGCTTGTTATTGTTGATGTATTTTTTGTAGGCTTCAACAAGGTCAAATGCCTCGCTGTACATTGAAAGCTCGTAATACAGCATGAGTGTATAATATCTTACTTCAAGCTTGAAGTAGAGATCCTGGTAAGATACCCGGCTGATGAACCAAAGAGCTTTTTCGAAATCTCTTTTGCCGAAACAAACCTTTGCCATACAGAAATTGAATGTATTTTCCCTGGCCTCAGGAGAGAGCTTCTTCGAATAATTTTTAATGAACTTTTCAGCCCATTCAAACTCTTTAAGGTTAATTGCCGCTATTACAAAATTCTTGAAAGTCTGCGGAACAAACCAACCGCCTTCTTTTGCTGTATAGTAGCCCCCTTTCAGCAGAAATTCTATGAGCCTGAAATACTCAAGCAGATATTCAGAACTGCCTGAATTATATAGCCGCATGCAAAAATTCTGCAGGCCTATAGATGCGTTGTATTTTTCCATATAAGTTAGAGATCCTTCATTATTTTGAAGTATCTCTTTAACTTCTTTGTACTGTTTTACGTTTGTTGGTTCAAGGTTCAGCTTTACCTGGTGATACAACAGCATCAAAACAGGAATGCTGCTGTACAGAGAGTAGTTCTTTTCAACATGTCCAAGCAGCTCATCCATAAGCAGAAGCTCTGTATCCAGATTCACAAGATGCCGCCTGTTAAGAACAAATATGTAATGATTAAAAGCCTGTATGAAGTACCGTACAGACTGTTTAAACAGAATGTCGCTTGTGAGGTCTCCTGAAACTTCTTTTTGATTGAGAGCTTTTCCTTTGATAATAATATTTTCGTTCTTCAGCGATTCGACTTCCTGCAAAGCATTAAAATACTCTCCTCCCCTTAGCTTGATTTCACCTAATTCAGCTTCGGCTATACGTATATTCTTCTGAAGGAGTTTTCTAATATCCCTCCGGTACATCTCATGAAGCAAAGTGATCTTTGGCAAATAAGCATTGGAACTGTAACTGATGTATGCAAGGTAATCTTCAGCTAGTTTTGTGATCAAAAAAATTAAGGTCCGCATAAATCCATCATTGAACTTCCCGGTTCCGAAGAGCTTTTTGAAAACATATTCCTTCTTCATCTTTTCGGGAGTAAATTCAGGATGCAGCCTGCATATATAAGAAAACAGCTTTTGAACGTTCTTGTTTTTATTAAAAAAGGGAGAGTTAATGTATTCGTTAAGTGCTTTGATCTCAGAGGCGCTTAAAGAGCGCAATATATCCATCAGGCTGCTGTTTAACATTCAGCAATGCCTCCGCGCAGCATTGAAAACAGGTAACATAAAACATGCACCTCTGAATGAAAATCGGTAATTCCTGAAAGATTCATCTGAAAATCCGATCTGGATGAAACAAAACATGGCAACAATCGCGAAATTTTTTCCCCTGCTTTCATCTTAAACTATTGAATTTTTTCTTCCTCTAAAATAGTCAAATATTACTTCTTTTTTCAGGAAAATTGCTTGTTACTCTTTTTGATGCCCCAAACTTTAGGCTTTGTGCTTCTTTGTTTAGCTGTGCCGGTTAAAATATCTTTGTGTCAAAAAGGAGAACAAAATGAACCGGGAATACTCTCTTTACAAAAAGATAATGAAATCGATCTCGTTTGCCGCGGTAATAGTTTTGATTCTTGCGGGGAACCTTGCCAACTCACAGTGGGTCTCATCCGGCGGCCCGGCAGGCGGCCATATCAACACATTAGTTTTGAACGGTTCTGTAATGCTCGCCGGCACAGAGTATTCAGGCGTATATGTATCTACAAACGGCGGAAGTTCGTGGAACGCAGCCAATAACGGACTTCAGAATCTATCTGTCAGATCGCTTATCGTTTCCGGGTCAACAGTCTATGCAGGTACTTTTGGAGGAAAGGTTCACACTACAACCAATAACGGCGCAAACTGGGTTCAGCTTTCAGGCAGCCCCGCACTGGCCTTCACCATTTTAAAAAACGGGAATAATATTTTCGCCGGCAATACAGGAGGGGTAAATGTATCTACTGATAACGGCTCAACCTGGGTGTTGTCCAATTCGGGAATAACAGACGTGAACATACGCTCCCTAGCGATTTCGGGAAGCACAGTATATTGCGGTTCCTTCGGCGGCAAGATCTACAAGACTACCAATAATGGCGCCAACTGGAGTGACGCAACAGGCAACCTTGCTACGTCAAATATAAGAACACTTGCAGTAAGCGGGGCAAATGTGTTTGCCGGCTCTGACGCCGGTGTATTTATTACCACAAATGGCGGCAGTAACTGGAGCAATGTCAGCAGCGGGCTCTCGGGGGCTTCAGTGAATACCTTAACAGTGAATGGCTCTTCAATCTTCGCAGGCACGCCTGCGGGTGTTTTCCAAACGGTCAACAACGGTACATTGTGGAATTATTACGGCGGAGGACTGAACAATAACTATGTACTTACAATTGCGGTAAGCGGAGCAAATGTATTCGCAGGCACAAACGGCGGAGGCGTTTCTCTTTCACAGAATTCCGGAGGTTTCAACCAGATCAGCAGCGGTATGAACCATTCCCATGTTTCAGTATTAAAGGTGAATCAAAATACAATATTCAGTTGTACTTACGGGTCTTCGATACTTTCATCCACTAATAACGGCTCCACATGGAACTCGCTTCACAGCGGCCTGCCGGATGCCAACATAACCGGAACGGCATTTATTGGTTCCAATATGTTTATCAGCACTTCTTCCAAGGGAGTTTACAAATCATCCGATAATGGAATTTCCTGGGGAGCAGTAAACAGCGGTATTTCTTACCTGTATATTAACACGCTTGCAGCATTCGGAAATAATCTGTATGCCGGAACAGGCAACGGCGCATTCTTCTCCAGCAACAGCGGTGCAAACTGGGTAGCAGCAAATCCAGTGCCTGCCGCCGCAAATGTAAGAGCATTTACTTCCATTGGTTCAGCTGTTTTAGCGGCGGTCTATGGTTCAGGCGTATTTCAAACAACTAATAACGGCGCTAACTGGGTATCTATGAACAGCGGCATAACCGATCTGAATGTCCAGACAATCAATGCAGACGGAAACAAATTATTTGCCGGCTCATCCAATTCAGTTTTTTACTCATCCAATGGCGGCCAGAACTGGACAGCTGTTAATAACGGACTTAACGGCAATTCTGCATATTCATTCGCTTTTAACGGAAGTATTGTTTATGCCGGTACATCACAGAACAAGATCTATTTGTCAACCAATAATGGCGCCCAGTGGCTTGAAATTAGCACTGGTATGCCAACCCCCGGGACGTATACCAATGTGATATACTCGTTATGTGTAAACAACGGTACTTTATATGCGGGTACACAGGGTTTCAGTGTTTGGAAGAGACCGCTTTCTGAGATTACAGCCATTGAGCCGCTTGTGAATTCAATACCTGGCTCATTTGAGCTCAAACAGAATTATCCGAATCCGTTCAATCCGGTTACCCGAATTGAGTTTTCAATAACTCAAAAGGAAAATGTTAAGCTGGGAGTTTACGATATCACAGGCAGGCTTTTGAAGATGCTGGTAAACAGTGAGCTGGCAGCAGGAACATACAGGGTTTCATTTGATGCAGGGGGATTTTCGAGTGGAACTTATTTTTACAGGCTGGAATCAAACGGAAACAGCAGCGTAAAGAAAATGCTATTGGTAAAATAGCTTTCTTCATCTTCAAACTCCGTATCACAAAAAAAGGCGTTCAGGAAACTGAACGCCTTTTTGATATAAAAACATAAGCTTATTTAACCAAAAGCATTTTTTTAGTTTCAGTAAAATCCTCTGTTTCCAGCTTATAGAAATACACACCGCTGGATAAGCCTTCAGGATTCCATTCGGCCTCAAAAGAACCTGCCTGGAGTGATTCGTTCAAAATGATTCCGGCAGCTTTTCCTGTAACATCATATACTGTGAGCCTGACAAATGAGACCTTCGGAATTGAGAACCTTATCTTTGTAGAAGGGTTGAATGGGTTGGGGTAGTTTTGCGAAAGTGAGTACCTTTCGGGTATATTAGAACCCAACTGTGTAACACCAGTAACCAGGCTTTCCATATTATAATACACGCCGGTTGGGCCAACGCCGGCATAACCAAACGCTGAATACTTATTGCTGCCCTCTTTATAGATCGCGCAAACCGGGGCAAGTGTGCCTGTTCCGGCGACACCGTTCTTTTTATACATTGGTGTACCCATACTGCCAAGGGTTCCATGCCTTACTGTAACAGAATCACCTCCAAGATCTACAAATGCTGATATGAAGTCTTTTCCTCCGGTAAAATTTGTATCGGCGCTGCACGAAGTGTAATCTACACTCATCCAGGCTGGGCCAAGTCCAAGGTCAATATCCCATGCAGCTCCGCCGTCATTAGAGAAGTGGTATACTGCCCTGTCGTTTTTGGTACAGGTAACAAGAATTCTCTGGGGCAAAGTAAAATATCTCTGCTGAATTGCTATTGAAGGCCTTTCGTAAATTGTTCCGGGAGCGGCATCCGTTATATATCTCAGGCTCCAGCTGGCTGTTGGTATTTCGGGCGTTGCAAACAGCCTTATTTCATGCTCATCATTTGCCACAACTCTTTCAACCGCAATATATATTGAATCAGCGCCTGATTCATTTGAAAATGCAGAAACCGGGTACCTGTCATCAAATGTGGCATTAAGTGAAACTGATGTATGACTGACACCCCAGTTAATTGACCTGAAATGGTGAAGCTTTACATATACACCGGCATTCGTTTCCTCGCGAACAACTGCATGCATATAGGTCTGTGAATCCCAGAAGATACCATCGCTGCATGCTGAAGGAAACACAAACCTGTTGCCCGCAGAAGGATTTGCTACATTGTAAAAACCTGCTGCTGAACCGTCTCTTCTAAAGGATGAACATATCAGGTATGCATCATTCATGTTTGAGTTAGCGCTGAGAGTTGCATACACAAGTATCCTTGTTGAGTCCGGAACATTATTATTTCTGCTTTCAACCAGCATCGAGAGAGCGCCGTAATAACCTGAAACACTTGTCACATTTGCAACTGTATTCCAAACCGCGCCGCCATTGCTGGAACTGTAAACAGTAATACACCCGTTCAGCCCTCCCACGTTTCGCCTGTTTACCGCAAGGTACATCCAGCCGTCTTCACCCTGTTTAAGATCAAGCTGGCGAAAATTCTGGAAGTTTTTAACGTCAGAATTTGTTACCTGGACGTCAGTTCCATACCAGTCTGTTGTGAAGGGCGGAAGAGCATTTTTGCTGATGGACACATCTACGGGATTCCCGGTAAAAACTGACTTCTGCAGATATTTTTCAATCTGTTCAGAAAGCATCATTTTACCACTGCTGTTTTTTGTATCCACAGCCTGGTTGTATTTAAGAAGAAGGTCAGCCGGTACAGAACTCTGACCGTTTGGCATTGCATATTCGCTCTCGTTACCGGAGACTTTCCTGAAAGAGCTTTGGTTCAGCTTTGAGTCAGGGATCAGATCGTTTTGTGCATAAACATACGCCGAAAAGATCAAAAGTAATGCCAGAATGTTTTTAAGTTGTTTCATTTCTTTCCTTTTTTAGTTTTTGAATTTATATTATTTGTTTTAGAAGTCTTAATTTTTTTTGTGAGAATGGTTCGTCCGGTATCCATTTCAAAGATAGAGTCAAACAATCTGCTTATAATGTAGTCATGGTCAAAAAGAGGGACCTCCTCAAGTGATCCGTATTTCTTATTGTTTCTCTTAGTACTTCTATTGCCATTTTTCATTTCCGTTTTTTCAATCAAAGCAAATATATCATGTCCAAGGGGTGTAAATAAAAGAAATGAAATTGAAATAGTAATTATTGTAAAGGCAGTTAAACATAGTATAACGCAGATTAAATTCTGAAGATTTATGATTTTTAGAGACTTAACATCGGAAAAGAATTCGCTTTTATAACATTGTTTACTTAACAGGAGAACTAATTTGAAACGTAACTGCGGAAACCCGGGATTCCGGAAGAGCATGCACGATGTAACTTATTTATAATAAAGTAATTACCTTGAATTTACCCGATACAAAAAGTAACTTTGAAAAAAGGGATATTTCTATAATTGCATAAGAGTAAATCAGTTCAGTTAATTTCGAAACTAACCCCGGAGGAGATTCGCACTTTCAGCGACTTTCTGAAGTCACCTTTCTTCAACAGAAACACAAGAGTTGCTTCACTGTTTGATGAGCTAAAAAAGGACTATCCTGCCTTTGAATCAAAAAGCATCTTAAAGGAAAAAATATACAGCAAGCTCTATAGGGGTAAGCCTTACAATGAGCAAGTCATGAAGAACCTGAATACAGAGCTTTTCAGGCTGCTGAAGGATTTTCTTGCGCATGATATGCTTGAAAAAGAGAAATCCCAAAAACAGCTAATGCTGATTTCGAACCTCAATGCCAGGGATACAGAACAGCTTTTTGAGAAAGAATCAGAATCTGCCGAGCTCATCGCCAGGGAACATAAAGAAAATATCAGGGACCTTTATCATCTGCTCAACAGGATAGAAGAAGAGAGGCTTACAAATGTTATCGTGAATAACATGCAAGCAGAATCTACCGTTCATATAATGAAGGCCGGTGAATACCTGATAATCTATTTTCTGAAAAATCTCCTGAGGCTTCTGATAAATCACAGGATCAACGAGTTTTCTTTTAATGCCAGCACAGAAGTAAACCTGATGGATGAGTTTCTCAAAAATCTAAATATTGATAATGTTCTTGTTTACATGAAAGAGCATCATATTGAACACAGCATCCTGCTGAAGCTGCTGTATTTTGCCCTGATGTGCAATAAACACGTAGAAGACACAGATATTTACAAAAACTTCAGGGAATTGTTGTTCGGAAACATTGAGGATTTTACACGTGCTGAAGCTCAGCATTTGCTGCATTTGCTTGAGTCAATTATTGCTCAAAAGATCAACTCCGGTAGACTTGAGTATTATAATGATCTTTTTGAAACTTATGAATATGAGCTCAAACATGACCTATACAAACCAAACAGGCAGCAGCCTCTCACAATCATGAAATACCGGAACATTTACCTTACTGCGTTGAAGACTGGAAAATTTGAATGGGCTGAAAAGTTCATTCACGATTACAGGGATGAGTTACAGAAAAGAGACCGTCAGAGTATAGTTGATCTATCAATGGCGCAGCTTAACTTTGAAAAAAAGGACTTTGAAGCTACTCTCAAATACCTTCAGAAAGTAAAAACTTCACAGGTCTTTTACAAAATTGATGTAAAAGTTCTAAGCCTTATGGCATTATATGAACTTGCACATTATGAAACAGCCCTGTCTGCAATTGATAGCTTCCGCAAAATGCTGACAAACAACAAGACGCTTACAGAACAATACAGCAGTAAGAACAGGAATTTTTCCGCAATTTTGGGTCAGCTAATTAAAGCAAAAATTGATGATACACCGGGAGGCCGGGAAGAAATATTGAAGAAAATCAGTGATACACCCCAGTTAGGGAACAGGAAATGGCTTATGAAAAAAGCAGATGATCTGAAATGATTTCCGGAGTTAAGTAAAAATTATCAAAGACTGTTTCAAGCCGTTATTTCAAAGACTTTCTCTTTGTTGGTTTCACCGGAAATAAGCTCAATGTTCGATTTGGCAGTATGAAAGTGCCTGGCAAGAAGATCAAGTACTTTTTTGTTAGCCTTGCCTTTTTCCGGCGGAACCGAAACACGCACTTCGAAGCTGCCAGGGGCAACTTCATTTATGGTATTTTCGCGGGCATTTGGCTTAACTTTTACCGAAATTCGCATTTTGAGCTGTTTTAAACAATATGTAAAATAGATTTGAAATTATATTGCTGTTCTTATAGTTACCATTAATGATAAAATTATTCTATTTTTGTACAAAATTAAACTCAATAAGTAATGAAGATAAAAGTAACGGTTCTGGCGGCAATCCTTGTATCGGTATTTGTTTTTGGATGCGGAAAATCTGATGAGAAGAAAACCGAAAATCAGAATGAAAAGCAGACCACAACCAGTGATCAGACAGGTGGTACCAATCTGCAGGTAAATGCAAATGATAAATCTGTTGAAATACAATGCTCCGGTATGACTTGTACCGGATGTGAAAACACTATCAAAAGCAAAGTTAAGAAAGTAGATGGTGTTAAGGATGTGATAGCAGACCACAAATCAAACACAGTAAAGGCAGCCTACGATCCCGGCAAAACCAATCCTGATGCGATCAAAGAAGCTATAACCGCTGCGGGTTACAAAGTTGAAGGCATGAAATAAACGAAATACTTTTCCAAAGAAGAAGCCCGTGTGAACGGGCTTTTTTTGTTTCTACATTTTGGAAAGAACAATTTGACCCTTCAATACCACAATGCAGTTACCTGAATAGTGGAAAATCAGCCGGCTTGACAATACAATCTTAGCACTGTCTTGTTATATCAATATTTATGAAGGCATAATTCATAGATAGATTAATCACACGCTCTTACACTTTTAATTCATGCAATTTTGCATCTAAGCCTCTGAAGTATATGTTCAATAGATAAGAACAATTTAGCCATTTTTAGAAGGAGGGTTACAATATGAATACATTTCATTCGGCTTTCAAAGTGCTGAAATACAAAAAGATCTTTTTCCTCTCATTACTGCTTGCAACGCTGCTGCTCCTGCTTCCATCATGCCAGCAGGATCAAACCGTTATTCCTTCCGCTTCAGGTGAAAACAATGTGTCAGTTGGGTTTTTCACAGAAGTTGAAAGCGGAGATAACACACTCACATTAAGTGAAGCCAAATTCAATGTGAAGAGCATGAAGCTTGATAACCACGGGCATCACGGCGAGTGCGACGTAAGAATTGGGCCGTTTGTAGTATACCTGGATTTGCTGCCCAAATATGTAAACGCAACGATCACTACAATCCCCGTAGGCAGGTATGAATCGATCAAATTTCATATCCATAAGCCTAATCCAGATGAGCCAATGCCGGATCCCGATTTTATTGAAAGCAATAACAGAAGATACTCAGTTGTTGTGAAAGGCACCTATAACGGAGAAGGCTTTGTTTATAAATCGGCTATCAATGTAGACAGCAAAATATTCCTGGATAATTACCCAATAGAAGTTGCCGAACGCCCGTTGATAAACATTACAATTACGGTAAATCCATATTCATGGTTCAGAGAAAACGGTGTTTTCCTGAATCCAAAGGATGAAGGCAACAGCCATAAGATCGATCATAATATCAAGGAATCGCTTAAACGCGCATTCAGGGATCTTAACTGTGACGGTTGGCCTGACTAAACAACAAGGCAGCTAATAACAAAGGCTGAATATTCTACAGAGCTATACAGCGTAAATAAAAAGGCAGATGAAATCTGCCTTTTTTTATTGCTCAAATCAGAAATATTACCTTGTGGTTTAGCCAAAGATCGAAGAGAAAGCCGATATTACTATTATTGCAGCAATCAAAAAGAAAACGATTCCAATGATTATAGCGGTTGAAACAAAGGAGTTTTTCACCTGCTTCACAAATCGCTCATTATCCTTTTCTGCTTTCTCTGACTTATAATATTCCGATAGCTTTTCAAAATATGAACTCATAGTTTTTTTCTTTTTCACTTAATAATCACCCGCAGGTATGGGCCCTGCGGGTTTTAAACGAAATACGGAGAACAACAACCGGTATTTCAGCGGTTACTTAACCAGCATCATTTTCTTCACATCGGAAAAACTGTTTGTTTCGATCCGGTAAAAATATACACCTGTAGAAAGAACTGAAGCATTGAAGTTCACTTTATATGTACCCGCTTTCAGTTCTTCATTTACCAGAACCGCAACTTCCCTTCCCACCAAATCGAACACTGTAAGCTTAGCATAGCCCGCATCGGGAAGGCTGAAGCTTATAATTGTTTCCGGGTTAAATGGGTTAGGGTAATTCTGTTTCAGTTCAAATTTCTCGGGAATCGAGTTGCTTACCGGCTGAATGCCTGTGATAAGCTGCTCGGCATTGTAGTAAACATTCGTTGGGCCAAATCCGGGGTAACCGAATGTTGCGTATTTGGTTGAACCGGATCTGTAGATAGCACATACCGGCGCTACAACTCCCGAAGATTGGTTTTGATTCTTCTTATAGTAAACAAAAGGGAAACCGCCCGGAATTGAACCCTGTTTCACATTTACTGAATCCCCGTCATCCGTAACATAACCTGCAATTACATATTGCCCGCCGCTTGTAAGCGAGTCGCTGCTGCAAATAGTGTAATCGGCTACCTGTGAAGAATTAGGCCCAAGAAGCTGATCAATTACCCATGTACCTCCGCCGTCAGATGAATAATTGTAACGCGGATTTCTGTTGCGCGTGCAGGTAACAAGAACTTTTTTAGGTACCCCCGCGCTTTGCTGAACTATAGTTATTTCCGGTTTCTCATATTTAACCCCTGATACTGCGTTGGTAATAAAGAAGACCCTGTGATTCACAGAAGGAGCATCAGGTGTTACAAGCATTCTAAGCTCATATTCCGTCGAACTGAGTCTTCTTTCAACTGCTATATAAATTGAATCTGTTCCGGTTTCTACAGAAAATGCTGAGGCGGGATAGTAGTCATTATAAGTTGTATTGATCAATGCCGAAGTGTGAGTTTCACCCCACGTTGTCGATCTGAAATGCCTGATTCCAACCTGCACCCCGGCATTTGTAGCCTCGCGGACGACAGCATGCATGTAAGTTGCCGCAGCATAATACATTCCATCACTGCATGACGTAACATATTCGTATTTGTTACCTGAAGCAGGATTCCCAACCGGATATACAATTCCTCCCGCAGCATTTCTCTTAACGCTTAAAACATACAATGAAGCATTATCACCGTTTACTGATGAGCTGAAAGTAAAGTACACTAGTATACGAGTAGAATCGATGATAAGGCTGTTTCTTGACTCTACCAATGCGGAAACATTATGAATGTAACCGCTTCCGGCATTATAATTAATTACACCCGGCCAGGTTGCCCCTCCATTTGAAGAAAAATATATTGCCAGTTGTCCCGGGGTGCCGGATCTGTTGACGACCATATACATGCTGCCATCTTCACCCTGGCAAAGATCCAATTGTTTAAATCCGCCTGCTGAAGCCACAGCACCTGAATGTATCTGCACGTCAGCATTATACCAGTCCGGTGTGAACGGCGGATTATTGAAATTTGAAGTGAACGTTGAGGTTCTGGTGATGCCGAACACATCTTCAGGAGTTTCGGCCCCTAACAGCCTGTCAACTTCCCAGTTCAATTCCTGCTTTGCGTCTTCACCCTGGCTTTCTGAAAAACTGTGTATCCTTTCCAGAACCGGAGCAGGCAGCTTTTCCTGCCGGAATACCGGTGCTTTTTCGTTTTCTCCCATGCCATAGGTGTTTGGCAGAGGCTGCTGCGCGTTTGAAATTTGCGCTGAGAACAGCACACATATCAACAGCATTAAAAAGAACTTTATTTGTTTCATTTTTGACTCCCTTTCGTTTGTTTTTAGTTTCCCCCAAAACTTTTGTTTATGATTTTACTCAATTACATCACGCGGACTTGCAATACTTAAATCTGCATTCATTTTTTATCCTACTTTCTTTTTGACCGGCGTACACCACGGCCCTTTTTGGGATGAGTTAACTGCCGAAACCCTGAATATATACGTTCTTCGAAGCTTAAGACCCTTCAAAGTATAGTTCGATTCGTTTGTAATATCAGCAAGCTTCCATTCATTTTTGCCCGGAGTGGTATATTCAACCACATACCTGTCAGCTTCATCAAGCGAATCCCATGTGATGTTTACCTCCCCTGCACCATCTCCGCGGGTAACATACATCGTATTTATTTCGAGTGCATTCATTGCTTCAATTGACTTTTGTTTCTTTGCAAAATTAGCCTCATTCGGGCAATCAATTCAAAGAATATTTCAAAACATTGTTATGAAAAAAAAACAGATAATGGGTTAAAATGAGCCGTTTTAAGTATTATTTCGGTATATTTGCCAACATAATTGTTATTAGTTTTTTACTGCGGAATATTTTGCAGGGTTGTTTTTGTTTATCTATTAAATACACGCTTCTTTTTGAATTCACAATTTATTAAAAACATGATCTTATGAATAACAGCAGCCTGCTTCAGTTGTTAAAAAAATTTGATAAACAGCAGTTGAAAGATTTCAACAATTTTGTTAAGTCTCCCTTTTTCAATTCCAATAAAGCCCTCATATCACTTTACGAATATATAAGAAAACAATACCCGCAGTACGAACCGGCCAAGCTTGAAAAGCAGTACATCAGCAAGAAGATATTTGGAAAGGCTGAATATAATGACGGTTTTTTCAGAGTTCTCATGTCAAACCTTCAAGCGCTTGCGGAGGAATACCTTACATACATTGGAATGCTGAGAGAACCGCATATAAAAAAGAAATACCTGCTCACAGAGCTGAACCGGCTCGGTGAGAATAAGCTCGCTGAAAGGATATTAAAAAAAGAACTTGATGCGATGGGAGACGCTTCGCCGGCTCACCCCGATGATTACCTGGGGCTGTATAATATGGCATTTTTCAGAAGGTATTTTTACAGCACAAAATTTACCGTTAGCAAAAGCAGTAAGCCTGATACATGGATTTATGACGAACAAAAATATCTGATCTACCATTTCCTGCTCAGGCTGCTTGCCGACCATTTCTACCACCTTAATCAGCAAAATGTTATCAATTACAAACCAAGACTTTATTTTCTTGATGAAGCATCCTATTTCCTTGAACGTAACAAAGAGTTTCTTGAGTCACCTGTGCTGAATATTACTTATTTAAGAGTACTTCTACTGAAGAATAACAGGCTGGAAGATTTCCAAAGGCTCAAAGAAAGCTTTATTGATATATTTGATAAACTGGGCAGAAAGGACAACTTTAACACAATATCTGTAATACTGAATTTTTGTTTCAGAAATTATTATGAAACGGGAAATGAGGATATGATGACAGAACGTCTTAACATACTCAAATTTGCGCTCGCGAAGAAACTCACATCATTCGAAGAGAATGAACCGTTTGACAGTCATTGGTTCTTCAATATCATTAGCACCGGGTTTGAACTGGGAGAAACAGAATGGACCAGAGAGTTTCTGACTGAATACAAAGCTGAAATTGATCCCGAAAAGGAGAATTTCCTGATAAATATTGGAATGGCATTTCTCAGCTTTAACAAGGGTATGTACGGTGATTCGCTGGAACACATTTCGCGTATAAAGAAAATCGGCAGCGCATCGGAAAAATTCAGTGTAAAGATCCACCAAATGAGATTATTTTATGAAATGAATATGATTGAACAGGCCGAATCTGCGGCTGATACCTTCAGGCACGTGCTGCAAAACGATAAAGTGATTTCAGAGTACAACAGAGTACTCTTCAGGAATTTTTATGCTTTTTATTCCAGGCTGCTGATGATGATACGAAAACCAGCGAAGGCAGATAAAGCGAAATTGAGAGCAGAGCTTTCAAGAACAAAGAATATTTTCCACAAAAAATGGCTGCTGAACAAAGTTGATGAGTTATAAGTATATCAATTCAGATAATAGAGGCGGCAAAATTTACCGCCTCTGTGAATTTGGCACCTGAATTATTTAAGCAGTATCATCTTTTTTGATTCCCTGAACCCGAAAGTTTCCAATACATAAAAATAGACACCACTTGGCAGTGCCTCTGCGTTCCATTCAGCTTCATATGTACCTGGTGAAAGTTCACTTCTTACCAGCTCTTCAACTTCTTTACCTGCCGCATCGTATACAATAATGCTCGCTAATGTACGCTTTGAAATTTCAAACTTGATCTTAGTTGCCGGGTTGAACGGATTAGGATAGTTTTGCTGCAGCACAAATCTCTCAGGAATTTCAGAGCTTATCATGTTAACCCCGATATTGTAAAATGAATCTACAATTGCCGTTACTATAGAATAACTGTTTCCCATCCATACCGGCCTAACCTTTCCGTTATATGCCGAAACACCAATGTAATCAAGCAGCCAGTTTGTCAAAGTTACTGAAGCTGTGTTTACCTTTACATTTTCAAAGGATTCACCCCCGTCTGTAGAACGTGCAAGGTAAATATTTGCGGTCAAAGATGCAGAATTTCTTTGGTCATAAAATACAATGTAGATATAACCGGTTACCTGGTCAATAGTCATCCAGTTATAAAATTGCTGCTTCCCGGGAGGATCATTATTAACTCTCTTTGCCTGGCTCCAGGAATTTCCGCCATCAGTAGACTTAATCAGCCAGATATCGCAGTCATTTAACCCGTTTCTTTGATCGCTCCAGTTAATGTATATGTTACCCTTGTAAGGTCCATTGCTCAGGTCACATGCTGTAACCGGGAAACCGTTACACCTAAAAAGGTTTGGTATCAGGATATACCAGCCGCCTGGCTGGTCGGCAGCGTAAATATCGTTATCCAGCCAAGTTAGGCCTCCATCAGTAGATCTATCAAAGAAAATCCCGTATTGCTGATTCCTGATCTTAGGACCTGACCAGGATACATATATTTGCCCGTTTGGTCCCGTACACGGAACTGCTCCTTCAACGGTATTACTTGAATCATACGCATTGCCTGATAACTGGCTGATGCGTACCGGGTTTGTCCAGTTGTATTCAACTCCGTTAAGAGACTTTGAGAACATAATATACGATGAGTCAAGCGGACCCGGATCGCCGAAATTACTGAATCTTGACCAGGTCACATATATCGAATTTTTATATAAGCTGTTCGAAAAATCTACGCATCCCCACGGCTTATCCTGGCTTGTCAGGGTGTCAAAGCCTATACCTGAACCGTTTAACCAGTTTGCTCCACCGTTGGTCGATTTCATAATCAAGAGCTTATCCCACGGATGGGGGTTCACACCATAATTTGAGTTTTGAAGGTAATGGAAAATTCCGGACGTATCAACCAGTATTACCGGGTCACCTGAGGGACGGGCAACATTTGATCTTACTATCCCCCCGATCCAGCTCAAACCGCCATTGGTCGAGAAATAGTACCCGCTTAACGATGTGTCAGCTCCGAAATGCAGGATGTTGCTTCCCACAACCATTTGGCTTGGATTCTTTGGGTTGATCATTATTGATACTTCATTCGGGTAATTAGAATTGGATATTACTACGTTTTGAAACTGTGAAAAAAGAGGGCTGACTAAAAAGAAGGACAGGAAAGAAATGATAGCCAGTTTATACATGGTTTATTTTTATTTTAGAACATTAAAGATCCCAATCAGTAACTCATTATTTAAGAAATTTCTCAGTGAATTAAACAACTTAAATGAATACAATCAATGTCAAAATCAAAAAATATTAATTTTTAAAAAACAAAAGGCGGATATTGCTATCCGCCTTTATCGTCAATTAACTAACGCTCTAACCATCAAAAGAGCGCTTTAATCTAACGGAGGTAATGATCAAATTTCAAAAATCAAAAACCAAATAACAAAGTATCATTGCTTCGTTGCACTTACCAAATATGCGGCTTTGCATGTTTAAGCTTTTGCGGGCGCTTCTTCTCCGCCAATTGGCTTAACAACTGCTTTTTTTCTTCTTGCCTGTGATCCTTAACATTACATCGTCAACCCATGAAAATATTGCGGGGATAACAACAAGCGTTAAAAACGTTGCAACAGATAAACCGAATATGATCGCAACACCCATGGGCCTCCAGAATGCTGTGTTCTCGCCGCCAATTACCCAGCTAAGCGAACGCCAGTCAAAATCAACGCCCGTTGTAAGCGGCACGAGGCCAAGAATAGTGCATGCAGCTGTCAGGAACACCGGCCTAAGCCTTATTACACCTGATTGGATCAAAGCTTCATCACGGTCCAGCCCTCGTTTTACAAGCTCCTTCTGGAAGTCCAGCAGCACAATAGCGTTTCGTACTACAATGCCGCCAAGTGAGATTACGCCGATACCGGTCATCATGATACCGAATGGTGTCTGTGTTACCAGGAGTCCGAAGAACACACCGATCAGTGAAAGGAGAACCGAAAACATAATTATGAGAGGTGTCCTAAGTGAGTTAAACTCCATAACCATGAACAGGAAGATAAGAAGAAGCGAAACCAAAAACGCTTTTCCCAGAAACGCTGATGCCTCATTCTGGTCTTCATTTTCACCTGTGTATGTAATACTATACTCATCCGGCATTTTGAAATCTTTAAGCTTTGCCTGTACATCTTTCAGGACATCATTTCCAAGCCTGCCTTCGGCATTTGCCGAAACTGTTACAACTCTTTTCTGGTCTTTCCTGTTTATCTTCTCAAGGCCGCCCGAGAACTCTATGCTCGCAACAGAAGTAAGAGGAATATTTGCACCATCCCTGTTTGTTATGTACAGATTCTCGATTGAAGAAACATTATCCCTTTGAGTTTTATCAAGCCTGACGGTAATATCATATTCATCTTCTCCAACCCTGAATTTGCTTGCCTCTGTTCCGTTTATCGCTGTCCTGATAGTAGAAGCTATCGAAGCGGTATTCAGCTTATACAACGCGGCTCTTTCTCTATCAATAGTCACCTTGATCTCAGGCCTGGATTCAATGTAATCGTCCTTAAGATCCGCCAGCCCCGGAATATCCTTTATTTGTTCCTTAATCTGGTCAGCAATTGCACCAAGCTTCACAAAATCATCACCCGAGATTTCAATATTTACGGGCGGACCGGTCGGCGGGCCGTTTGACTGCTTTTGAATATCTATATCGCCGCCGGCAATGCCTGATACAGCATTTCTGATATCTTCCATTGATTCAAACGAGCTGCGTTTCCTATCCAGCTTGTCATAAAAATTGATTGTGACGGTACTTTTATTGGATACCGATCCTCCAAAATCCATTGGATTGCTGGATGAGCCAACATTTGCCACATAATATTCAATATCATCAAATGGCTTCAGCCTGTTTTCGATTATCTTTGTGAACTCATTTGTCTTTTCAATATTGGTACCGCTTGGCATTACGATATTAATGTTTGCCTGGCGGGGTTCAACATTCGGGAAAAACTCTACTCCATTGTTGAACATACCATACACGATAAAGGAAATAATAAGCAGCGAAACCGTTCCCCCGATAGTAAGTACCCTGTGCTTCAGCGCAAAGCGCAGCGTTTTTTCATACATCCCAAGTACGGTTGAAAAGAACTTCTCATCGAAATGTTCAATAAACCTGCTAACCGGCCTGAACTTCTTCTTTGCATCCTTTTCCTTCTGCTTCTGTACGTGAATGAATACTGCTGCCTGAACAGGGCTTATAACCATCGCCACGAAAAGCGATGAGAAGAGGCACACAATAAGCGTCAATGGCAGGTAACGCATAAACTCACCTACAATTCCCGGGAAAAACAGCAGCGGGAAGAATGAGGCAATAATCGTTAACGTCGCTATCGTTACCGGGAATGCTACTTCACGCGGTCCCTCTAAAGCGGCATCATACGGCGAATAACCTTCTTTTTCCTGCAGGCGGAATATATTTTCCATCACCACAATAGCGTCATCCACAATTATTCCAAGTACAAGTATGAGTGTGAACAGAACAACTATATTCAAAGTAACACCCATTGCGTTGAGTACAATAAAAGAAATCAGGAACGAAAGCGGTATTGATGTTGCTGTCAGCGAAGCTATCCTCAATCCAAGGAAAAGGAATAACACCAGCACAACCAGCACTACACCGGTTATTACACCGTTTTCAAGCTCATGCACCGTATTTTTGATTGATTTAGACTGGTCACCGGTTAAGCTGATCTTCATTCCGGCCGGAATGTTCTTTTCTTCCACCTTTACCAGGTCTTTTATCTCATCAGCGATCCTCACAAGGTTCTCACCGCTCTGCTTCTTAATAATTATGGTAACAGCATCCTGTCCGTTTTCGCGTGAGTAGCTTGTTCTTTCTTTGTAGCCGTATATTACCTGCGCAACATCTCTTATATAGATAGGGTTGCCGTTCATATCTGATTTCACGATAAGATCACCGAATACTCTCGGGTCTTCAACTTCACCTGGTACCCTGATAAGGTAGTTCAGGTCTCCAATATCAACGCTTCCGCCGGGAATATTCAGGTTTTCACCGCGGATAGTGTTGGTAATATCATTCAATCCAAGACTGTAATATTTGAGCCTGTCTGCGTTAACATTGATCTTAACTTCCCTTTCAAGTCCGCCAACAACTTCTGCGCTCAAAACTCCCTGAACGCCTTCGATCTGGTCACTCAGTTTATCAGCAACTTCTTTAAGCTTCGAAAGGCCGTAATTTCCGGCGATATTAATATACAGGATAGGCTGCTCGGAAAGATTCACTTCAGCAATGACCGGTTCTTCTATATCAGTTGGCATATTGGTCTTGGCCACTGAAACCTTATCGCGTACTTTCTGGAGCGCATCATCAATTTTAACATCCGGGTTAAACTCTACTGTAATAGATGAAAAGCTTTCGCGTGAAACAGATGTTATCTGCTTAATATCGGAGATCGCCTTCACCTGCTTTTCAATTTCCATTGTGACAAGCTTTTCTATCTCCTCAGGCGATACACCTACATAAACCGTGGAGATGAAGACGTAGGGGATCTGGATAGAAGGCGACGCTTCCCTGGGAAGACCTACGTATGCAGATATACCCGCCAGCACTATTATAAAAGTGAAGATATATACTACTACTTTATTATCTACGAATAATTTGAAAAATTTCATTGTCTGCTCTTTTGAGTTAGGTTAAACAACACAGCCTGCTGATTCAGCGTAACTACACTACACCGCAGGCTATTGAACCACCTGTACTTTGTCACCATCTTTCAGCGACTGGAATCCATCGGTAATCAGCTTATCGCCCGGGTTCAGACCGCTCTCGATAAGTACCTGGTTACCGTTCCTTCCGCCCAGCTTAAGCTCGCGTTTCCTTGCTATATCTCCTTCAAGGATAAACACATACTGCACATCACCGTAATCTACTATCAAATCCTGCGGAACAACCACAGCGCTTTCCTTTGAAAACTCGGAAAGCACTACATTGGCGTTCATACCGGGTTTCAATAATCTTTCCTTATTGTTGATTAGTATCTCAATTTCAAATGTACGGCTTGTGCCCTGCAATGCAGGAGAAATATAATTGACCTTGCCTTCAAACTCCACACCGGGCAATACATCGATTGTAACATTCACGCTTTGGCCTTTAGTAACCTTGGTAAGATACATTTCGGGCACTCCCGCGGAAACCTTCACAGTGGATATATCGATAATGTTGAATATCGGCGAGCCCGGCGCTGACATTTCTCCCCTGTTCATAAATTTATCATCAATTACCCCGCTGATAGGCGAGCGAACATAGCCTGTTTTAAGCCTCTGTTTCAATATATCGGCTCCCCTTATTGCAGCCTCATACTGCCATTTAGCCGTAAGATATTGGATCTCTGTGGTAGCGTTATCTTCATAAAGCTGTTTCTGCTTTTCATAATTCATCCTGGCCAGCTCGACCTGCGCTTCTGTTTGTTCAAGCGATGCCAGCTCAACATCTTTCTTGATCCTTGCTACGATCTCTCCCTTGCTTACCGGGCTTCCTTTCTCTTTGCTCAGATAAGTAATCAACCCGCCTTCTTCAGAAGACACTTTGGCTGACGTGAACGGCTTTATGACGCCCATCACTTTAAAATTATCGTTGAACTGTTCCGGTACAACTTCCTTGAATTTGATCAGCGGAAGTTTCTTCTGGTTCTGCTCTGTGGTTTCTCCCCCGCCTTTGCCGCAGCCTAAAAACACAACTGAAGCGGACAGTAAAAGGGCAAACGCTAATAAAATCGGTCTTGGTTTCATGTTGGATGGTATGGTTGAAAATTCTTTTTTGCTGTTATACATTCTGTTATTGTTCAAGTAATTGTTCCAGTTCAGTTCTTGCGTTCAGGTAATCATAAATTGCCTGGATATATGCAAGCTTAACCTGGCTTAAAGCCAGTTCTGCATCTACAACATCGATCTGGTTAAGCACACCGCTCTTATAACTGATTACAGCAAGATCATAACCCCTCTGCGCAGTATTAACAATTTCCTGCTGCGACCGGATCCTGTTCTTTGCATCCTCAATTTTGAGGAGTATGCTTTTTGACTGTGTCTTAAGAAGCTCTTTCGTTTTTACGATCTGCTCTTCTGATTTCAAAACTTCAATCTTAGACTGCTCTTCCTTATAGCTGTTGCGGAAAAGGTTCAGGTTCCAGTTGAGCCCGATTCCTGCTACAATGGAATTGTAAAACCTGTAGCCGGTAAGAGAGCGGCCGTCGTTTTCATTTGCCTGTGAAGACCATTGGCCGAACACGTAGAACTTGGGCAGGTAGTTCGCATAATCCACATCTACAAGCTGCTCATTAATTTTTTTGCTTAGCTTCAGCTGCCTGATAGCAACATTATTATTTGATATTTTATTAATAAGCTCATCTGTTGAACCCCATACTTCAAGGCTGTCGTAAGATAAAGTGCCGGTAACATCAATGTTTTTTTCATCTTTAAGACCGATGTTATTCTTAAGGAACTGCTTTGCTATTTCAAGATTGTTTTCTGACTGTGTAAGCTGCGGTTTCAGGGTCTCCACTTTCACTTTTGCCCTGATATAATCGTACTCAAGCGCAACACCTGCGCGATAGCGTGCTTCAACAACCCTAAGGTTTTCCTGTGCATTATCTATACTTTGCCGGTTCAGATCGATCACTTCTTTTAACAGCAGAACATTATAAAAAGATTTCTTTACGTCGGCCTTTATCTTGGTTTCCACGCTCTTAAGGTTCTCTTCCTGTATCCTGTTGTAATATTCGGCGATACGGATGCCGTTGAACACCGGGGTTCCTAAAAAAGGAATAGGCTCGGAGACGTCAATAGTATTTGTAATACTATTATCCGAGCCTATTTCGAAAGTCTGCCCAGCAAAGTTCAATGTCTGCTTCCTGAACGACCTCGTGTAACGTGAAGAAAAAGTTATTGTAGGTACAAGATTTTCACTGTATACTTCCGATACCTGCCTTTCGGCCTTCATTTTATCCAGCTTTGCTATCACATAATCAGAGTTATTCCTCTTGGCAAGGTTTATTGCGTCATATAAGTTCAAGACCCTGGTGTCCTGTGCAATTCCACTATAAGTCAGGAAAAGCAGAATGATGGCGGCTATTTTTTTATTCATATATAAATTTAGCTGTTGGCATCAGCCCCATTGGCTAATGCAATGTCTTTTCAAAAAGCTTTTTTGTATTAGAGAACTTTTCATTCCCGAGCGGGGTCAAAAAACCGTTGAAGAAAATTTCAGCGGTTATCCGCATGGCTTCGTGGAACGAATACTTGCTGTTGAGCACAAAATCCGCATGTGTAACCGCTTCCATTGCCCCGTTCAACGCGGTTATAATTATATCTACAGGTATGTTTTGAACTACTTTTTCCTTTTTACCCTGCTCCAGAAGCTTTTCGAGCAGTTTTGTAACCTTTTCTTTGCGGACTGTATCGAACTTTTTTCTCAGGTGCGGGGCATGAACCTCAAGGTCCTTAAACCATGCAGGAGAGCAGTTCAGAGACATGCTTTTTTGTTTGTGAAGAATTCTCAGGAATTTTGTAATAGCATCATCACCGCTTTCAACAACATCTTCCAGGTATTCATTCATTAGCCCTATACGCATATCGCAGACTTCAGAAAGCAGCAGCTCTTTAGAATCAAAGTGCTTATAAATGGTTTTCTTGCTCATCTGCAGGTCTTTCGCTATTTCATCCATTGTGGTTTTATAAAATCCCTCAGTGATGAATTTCGCGTGCGTAAAATATAATATCTTCTCTTTTTCCGTAACTTCAGCCATCCTTAAAGCGGGTTAATGGAAACTATTTTCGTTTCTTAAGTTTCCAAAATAGCTAATGGAAACTATTTTGTCAAGTGGTAAATTATTATTCCAAAATCTAACGCAATTTTCACATATATTTGTATTATAATGGAAACTAAAGAGATCAACCTGAAGAAAAAAGCTGCTTCAATATCCCTTGCCATTGGGTTTTTGATGTTCTTTGGGAAGATCGGAGCTTACTTTTTAACTGGCTCCGCTGCCGTGTTATCAGACGCGCTGGAATCTGTTGTACATATCATAGCCACTTCGTTCGCATTCTACAGCCTTATACTCTCTACAAAACCGCCTGATAAAGAGCATCCGTACGGACATGGTAAGATAGAGTTCTTCTCCGCAGGATTCGAAGGCGCTATGATCATTGTTGCGGCATTCTCCATAATTGCTTATGCTGTACGTGATATAATCTATCCCAGAGAAATATCTGCGCTTGATACCGGTGCCCTGATTATCACAGCTGCAAGCGTTGTTAATCTGCTGCTTGGTTTATACCTTATCCGCACCGGGAAGAGAACAAAAAGCCTCATCCTTATCGCCGACGGCAAACATGTGATGACAGATTCCATAACAAGCTTTGGCGCAGTCGCAGCTTTGGTGCTGGTCCTGATTACTGACATAAAACTCTTCGATCCGATTGTAGCTATTATTCTGGCATTGAATATCCTGTGGACTGGCAAACACCTGGTAAGAGAGTCAATTGGCGGCTTGATGAACGAAAATGATAACAAGATAATAAGTGCAATTGCGGGCGAACTGGAAGATGACAGAAAAAATCACCCTGACTGGATAGACGTTCACAGGCTTAGATACTGGAAATCAGGGGATAAATATATGGTGGATTTCCACTTGATCGTACCTTACTATAAGAGTGTTAAAGATAGCCATGAAACTGTTGATGCAGTTGAGCATGAAGTTATAAACGCGCTCGGCACAAAGCAGGTAGAGTCCCTTATCCACTTAGACCCCTGTAACCCGAACTGCTGCCATATTTGCAGCATGCCGGAGTGCCCGGTCCGCGCCGAAGCAAAAACGAAAACCATAGTCTGGGATTCTAAAAAGATCGTCCTTATGCCCAGCTATGATATCGATGAAGCTGAGTAAATCAGTGTCTGTTTATTTCACCATCACCATTTTTTTTGTCTCAGAAAATTCTCCAACATCCAGCTTGTAAAAATATACTCCGCTTGGCAGGGCCGATGCATCAAAATCAACTTCATAAGCCCCATTCTGCATTGATCCATTCACCAGAACTCTAACTTCCTTTCCCAGTATATCGAATATTTTAAGGATAACAATTCCAGCCATTGAGATCTCAAACCTGATCCTTGTTTCGGGATTGAACGGGTTTGGATAGTTTTGGAACAGCCTGAATTTTTCAGGGGTAACCGATAAAGTTTGATTTATCCCGGTAATTTGTCCGCCTGAAGTCGTTCTTAGAATGGTACCGCCGCTGCCAACCACAGTTCCTGTATTGGCGTCATTAAAGAAAACACCCGTCAAATTGTTTGATGTACCGCTGGGTTTGTAAACCCAGTTAACACCGCCGTTTGTTGTTCTTACGATCGCCCCCAGCTCTCCAACTGCAGTCCCGGTATTTGCGTCTGAGAATTTTACACATGTCCATACATCCAGGGTTCCTGTCATCTGGGTACTCCAGTTCACTCCCCCGTTGGTAGTGCGGATTATTGTGCCTGAGTTTCCAACTGCGGTGCCGGTGTTAGCATCAACGAAGTTTACGCTGAACAAAGCACTGGATGTCTCACCGGATTGATCGGTCCAGTTAACTCCGCCATTAGTAGTTCTTAAGATTGTGCCGTTATCGCCTGCGGCAGTGCCAATTACACCGCTCACCAAACAAACGCTGTAAAGCGTAACTGCTGTTCCGCTACTTAAAGGTATCCAGTTGCTGCCGGCATCGGTTGTTTTGATCATGTTGCCAAGTTCCCCCACAGCAATTCCCGTATTCACATCAGAAAAACATACCCCCCTCAGATTATTTGTGACCCCGCTGTTTTGCGGTGTCCAGTTAGTCCCGCCATTAGTTGTTCTTATAATTGTTCCGTTCTTACCAACTGCTGTCCCTGTGTTAGCATCGTTAAAGTAAACACTGTATAGATGGTTTGGTGTAATAGTTGTCTGCATTACCCAGTTGGTACCGCCATTGGTCGTTCTTAAGATAACATTATTATCGCCTACGGCATTGCCTGTGTTTAGATTTGAAAAATAAACACTTCGCAATTCATGAATAAATCCGCTTGACTTTTGTACCCAGTTAACTCCCCCGTTGGTCGTCATCATAGTAAAACCGTAATATCCGGCAGCGAAACCTGTATTCGAGTTAACAAACGAAGCATCCAGAAAGGGATATGGCGCACCGGTGGTTTGGGTAACCCAGTTAACGCCGCCATTTGTGGTCCTCAATATCTTACCGCCTTCTCCCGCTACTGTACCGGTATTTGCGTCCGTAAAGCTGATACTAAAAAGAATATTCGTAGTACCGCTTGCCTGTGGGGACCAGCTGAATCCTCCGTTTGTGGTTTTGAGTATTTTCCCGAGAACACCTACTGCAGTACCAGTGTTAGCATCAACAAAATAGACATCAAGCAGATATGAGGATACCCCGCTTATCTGGGGAATCCAGTTTGTTCCGCCATTGGTTGTCCTAAGTGTTTTTCCGGCTTCACCCATACAAGTGCCTAAATTTGGATCAGTGAAAAAGACACTGTAGAGAGCATTCGGAATACCGCTGTTTTGTGTACTCCAATTGGCACCAGTATTTGTGGTTCTGAGGATGGTGCCATTTTCACCAACAGCGGTTCCCGTATTTGCGTTTATGAAATGAATACTTAATAAATTGGCTGAAGTTCCCGTGGATTGCATATTCCAGTTCAATCCACCGTCAGTAGTTCTTAATATAGTTCCCCCATGTCCTGCTGCAGAGCCTGTACTGGCATCCGTAAAAAATACCGATGCTAAAGTGTTTGTTGTGCCGCTGCTGATATTATCCCAGCTTGACCCGCTGTTGGTTGTCCGCAAAATTGTTCCTGCGGTACCAACTGCGATCCCTGTTGAAGCACTCGTGAACCAAATGCTCTGTATTGTATTGCCCTGCGGCAGTGGATTTTGCCAAACCCAGCCGGTTTGTGAAAAAGTGTTGAATGATAAAAGCGTCAGGAAGATCAGTAAAGTACTCTTTTTCATATTCATTATTGTTAGTGTATTATGCAGTATTTTTTCATTCGAAAGTTATAATAACAAAATTATATGAGTCTGAATCCAGATTCAAAGAAAAATCTAACTATTTGTGAGAAATTTTATCTTATTGATCATACCATTTATTAGAAAAATGGTCAATATTTCTGTTTTTTTTACACTATCTTTGTGAGAAAAAATCTGCTATAACATGAAAAATACAAATCTCATTGAGCTGTTAAATTACTTTGATCAAAGTGATATTAAGTCGTTTTCGAAGTTTCTTGCTTCGCCGTATTTTAACAGCAACAAGGCTGCTGTTTCACTGTTCAGCGAGACCAGGAAATACTATCCGGAATTCAACTCAGTTGATTTCAATAAGCAGAACATATATTCTAAAGTGTTTCCCGGTGAGAAGTATAATGATGTAAAGATGAGAAAACTCATTTCAGACCTGAACAGGCTCGCTGAAAAGTACATTTCAGTGGAAAGACTTACAAAGAATGAAAACCAGATGTACAATTCTCTATTGCTTTTTAAAAAGGAAAAGAGCTTCTTCAATAGGAATGAATCACATTTGCAAAACTGGGGAAACCTGCTCTCGAGCAGCAAATCTAAAATTGATGAAGACTTTTACTATTTCCGTTTTAGCCTTAATAGCCTTAAGACTCACTTTGAATCCTTTAAGAGTACATACATTCCCGATTCTAAAAATACAGAGCTCTCCAGCCTGATTTATTATTTCGCGCTTAAAGCAATGCAGATCCGCTGTGTGACGCAAATTTACATACAAATCTATTCCATAACAGAATTCGATAACACTTTGATCAAAGAGCTTCTGAATTTGGAAACAACGGGTTACTTTGGCAGCGAGCCCCTGATTGGAATCTACTGTAATATTGTAAGACTTTTCAATCTGGATATTAACGAAAGCAGGAAACTTCTTCAAAGCGTTCACAATGCGATCTCTGAAATGGAAAACAGGATCAGCAACCAGGAGAAAATATTCCTTTATTGGGTAGTTTCTCAATACTTAATATTAGTATCCAAGAGACACATTTTGACAGAATTCAGGTCATTGAAGTGGCACTATCTGAAAAAGCAAATTGAAATAGAGTTGGAAGAAGGCGGCAAGTTAAGCTGGCCCGTTTATCTAAGCATAGTAAACAACGGACTGACACAGAAGGAACTGGAGTGGACAGAGAAATTCATTACTGAATTCACAAAATTAGTCAACTCAGAAGAGAAGAACGTAATAGCAGGCTGGGCAGAAGCCAAATTATTAAACGCAAAAGGAGAATACTCTGATTCGCAAAGAAAGCTCTAGCTGATAAATACCAATTTGCGGGAATTGAAATATGATATAGATTCACTTACAATAATTAATTATTATGAACTAAAAAAATACAATGAACTATCATATCACCTTCAGGCATTTAATAAGTACCTCAGCAAAACCGCTGCTGTGCGGGATAAAGATATACAAAAAACTTCAGGTGGAGGTTTCGTTATGGCGGTTAACCTGCTGGTTAAACTTCAGTATTCTACAAGCCCATCACAGAAAATTAAAATAACCAATAAGCTGAATAAGATCATTGGAAGAAGGATCCTTTACAGGAAATGGATCGTTGAAAAGCTTGAAGCATTAAAATAATTGATCTGTATTTTATGAACGCGAATACTTCCTGAAAATATTATTTCAGTAAAATCATTTTTTTTGTTTCAGAAAATTCCCCAGCATCCAGTTTATAATAATACACTCCGCTGGGTAAATCAGACACGTCAAAATCAGTTTCATAAACTCCGGGTTTCATATATTCATTTACCGGCATGCCTACTTCCCTGCCAAGAACATCAAAGATCCGTATAGCAACATTCCCGGCAGCCGGCACTTCGAACTTTATCTTTGTTGATGGGTTAAATGGGTTTGGATAGTTTTGGTGGAGAGTGAAGTTTTGTGGGATCTCGGTTGAAACTGGGGTAACTCCGTTCAACTGGGAGTATTTAATTGTGCAAAAATCTAAACCGGAATTTCCACCGGTGCTCCAGCCAGTAACATATACATTGCCATAATCATCCACAGTTATTGAATTTGCAATGTCCAGGCTGTTACCGGGTCCATCGTACCTGGCAACCCAGATTTGATTACCATCATTGTCATATCTAACCGTGGCAAAATCTTCTGTAGATTCTCCTCCATTCTGGCTGCCTCCAGTAATATATACACTATTACTGCCATCTACCTCTATATCCCATGCTGAATCCCACCATCTTGAAGTATCCCCGTAGAAGTTGATCCAGCGCTGTGATCCGTATCTCGTATAGCTGATAGTTGTATAATCATACCCCTCAAAAAATCTGCCGCTCCATCCGGTTACGTAAACGTTAGATTGTTCATCAATATCTATAAAATGTGTTGCATCTTTGCTTTCAGAAATATTACCGGGGCCGTTGTAAGAATTAAACCAACCAAAATTGCCATTCTCGTAGTATTTTATTGTTACGGAACCAAAACCCAAATCGCCCCCAAAGTAGCTCTTGCCTGTAACATATACATTGTCAAATCCGTCTATCGTCATGCCATATATAACATCTTCACCTCCTGAGGGACCATCATATCTTTTTATCCATAGCATAGCCCCTGTTGTATCAAGCTTTAGCGCGCAGTAGTCCATACCCGAAGCAGTTCCATTGCTGCCTCCTGCCAAATACACACTGCCGAATCTTCCGACAGTCACCGAGTAAGCAATATCATCACCATTGGATGTACCATTGTATACTTTTGCCCACTTCAAAACTCCGCTGCTGCTGTATTTAAGCAATAGATAGTCTTTATTTTCCTGATTATAAGTTTCTCCTGCAGCGTAAACATTATTAAAATCATCAATAGAAATATCATAAATGGCTCCGCCTCCATTGTTGTACGAAAATGTCTTTGCCCACAATTCAATTCCGTTAGGGTTGTACTTTATAAGCAGACCTTCAAAACAACCGGAATTACCGCAAGTCCAGCCTGCTACCAAAAGATTACCATCATTATCGAGTTTGGCGATTCTTGCATCATCAACATTGTTTGCGCTTCCATTGTAAGTTTTCATCCAGAGAATATTCCCTCCGGGCCCGTATTTTATCGTGATCACATCATGGCTCCCATTGTTCCCTCCATTCCATGCACGGCCAGTTACATATATATTGCCAATTTCATCAGAAACGACACAATAGGCCTTGTCTTCCCCATTTCCCATACCATTATACCTTGCAACCCACTCCTGTTGCACTTGGGAATAAACATTCAATACAAGAATTAACTGTGAAATTATTAGGAAAGAGTATTTCATTTTAAGGCCTCCTAATCAAAAATAATACATAAATTAAGTATTTACAATCAGAAATCTTAAGTCGTATTCTTTTTATGCATTTATCCTTATTTTTACAAAACATATACAATTTCAGGCCAGTTGAACTACATTCTAGCAATCGATTCCGGCGCTACTAAAAGCGAAGTCTTGCTCTATCCCCTTTCAAATGATGAAGCCGGAAAGCCAAAAGCACGGCTGTTCAAGTACCCGTTTATTAACCTGAACCTGCTTGGCTTCGATGAATCGGTTAAGCGCCTGAAGAAGATCGTTAAGGATATGGCTAAAGCAGCGGGCAAGGGCAGCATTACCGCAGTTGCCGCGGGAATATCCGGCGCAAGATATGAAAAGGACAGGAACAGGATTACCGCTGCTTTAAAAAGGGCTACCGGCATTAAGAATTTTCTCGTATTGCCTGATACCGAGATTGCGCTCGCAGCCGCATTTGAGCCAGAGAGCCGAAATTGCGGAATATTGATAGCAGGCACAGGCTCCATACTCTATTATAGAGATAGCTCAGGCAGCATTCAGCGCATTGGCGGATGGGGCAGGTACATTGGCGATGAAGGCTCAGGCTACTGGATAGCGCGTGAAGCGCTGTACATGGTAACCAAACACTATGACGGCAGGCAAAGAGCAGATATGCTGGCAAAGGTCTTTGAATCTGAGTTTGGCATAAACAGCGGGAGCATCATTCAGCATGTTTACCACAGCGGATTCGAAATATCCCGGCTCACTAAACATGTATTCACCTGCGCTGAAAAAGGCGATAAATCCTCGCGTGATATTATTAAGAATGCCGCAGGTGTTTTGCTTACGCATTTTATCCCGTTGGGTAGGAAAAAGTACACTATAGCAATGACGGGCTCGCTGCTTGCGGAAGAAAGGCTTCTGGCCGCAGAGCTTAAGAAGGCAGCGCGGAAACAATTCCCCAATATCACTCTTGTAAAACCGGAATTTCATCCGGTGTGGGGAGCAGTGAAAATAGCAATGTCAAATGACAAAGCTTAAATGTCAAAGTGCAAATAACAAATAGCAAAGACCGGGAGAATCAGCACTCCCTCCCCTTCGGGGAACTGCACCGGAAGTCCAGCGGTTGGGGTAGGGTTGTTTCTCTGTAACTCTGTTTCTCTGTTGTGAAGAATTATAGTAAAAATTTAAATAGAGATTCCCGCCTGCGCGGGAATGACAAAGAAAAGCTCCCTCCCCTTCGGGGAGGGTTGGGGAGGGGTCGTTTCTCTGTTGTGAAAAAATATAGTTTGAATTTTAAATAGAGATTCCCGCCTGCGCGGGAATGACAAGTAAGGTTCCCGGTCTAACGGGAATGGGTATTATGACTGCAGATAAAATAATTATAATTGATTTCGGTTCACAATATACAAAGCTTATAGCGCGCAAGGTTAGAGAGTGTCACGTGTACTCCGAAGTTTTGCCGTGCACTTCAGATATGTCATCGCTTAAAAACGATAGTACTGTGAAGGGTATCATCCTTTCAGGCGGGCCGCAAAGCGTTTACATGAAAAATGCATACTCGCTTGCAGAACTGATTCTCGGCCTGAATGTACCGATACTAGGCATCTGTTACGGCTTGCAGCTTCTTTCACACCATTTTAAAGGAAGTGTAAAAGGCGGTAAAACACGTGAGTTCGGAAAAACGCACATACACATTACTTCAGCCAAAGGTGTACTTGCCGGCGTGAAAAAAGATCTTTCTGTATGGATGAGCCATAACGATCATATTAAAAAACTTCCTCGTGGATTCAAAGCCACATCACGAAGCGAGAACGGCCTCATCAGCAGCTTTGAAGCTGCGAAGGAAAGAATATACGGCGTACAGTTTCACCCGGAGGTGAACCATACCGAACAGGGAATAAAGATCCTGAACAATTTCCTCTTTAAGATCTGCCGCATAAAGAACAAATGGCAGATGGGCTCCTTCATTCATGAGAAGGTAAAAGAGATCAAGCAGCTTGTTGGCAATGAAAAAGCCATTTGTGCAATGAGCGGCGGGGTTGATTCCGCAGTTGCCGCATTTATGATACATAAAGCTATAAGAAAGAACCTGATTTGTGTTCATATCGATAACGGCCTGATGCGAAAAAATGAAAGCGCTGAGATAGTTAAATATTTCAAAAATAAGCTCAACCTTAAATTCATAGATGCTTCAAAGCTGTTCCTGAAACGCCTTGAGGGAGTCACAGACCCTGAGAAAAAACGCAAGATAATCGGCAAAACATTCATAGATGTATTCCAGGATTTCGCGAAGAAACAGGCTAAAGGGAAAAATAAGATTAAGTATCTCGTGCAGGGCACTCTTTATCCGGATGTTATTGAATCATCCTCATTCCACGGCCCAAGCGTAACAATTAAAACACATCACAATGTGGGCGGACTGCCGAAATCACTGCATATGAAGCTTATCGAACCTTTCAGGGAACTATTCAAAGATGAAGTCCGTGTAATAGGAATGATATTGAAGATACCGGATGTTATTCTGGGCAGGCATCCATTCCCCGGTCCCGGACTTGCCGTAAGGATACTTGGCGCTGTTACCAAAGAAAAACTTGATATATTACGCGAGGCAGACTATATTTACAGGTTAAACCTGCACAAACACGGCTTGTATGATAAGATATGGCAGGCATTTGCGGTTTTACTGCCTGTATCTACAGTAGGTGTTATGGGAGATTCAAGAACATATGAGAAGGTTGTTGCTCTAAGAGCGGTCGAAAGCGTTGACGGAATGACGGCAAACTGGTTCCCAATGCCTTCCAAAGCGCTTGAGGAGATTTCAACAGGCATTACAAATAATGTAAAAGGTATTAACAGGGTGGTTTACGATATCAGCAATAAACCGCCATCTACAATAGAATGGGAATAAAATTGAGCAAAGCACAAAGAACCAATTCAAAATGTCAGATTGCCGTAACGGCAGTTTGCGCAGCATTGCTGCTGTTGCTGAACCCGTTCAGCATTTGGGCCCAGAGTGTGGTGAAGATAGGGGTTGCGCTTCCTATGTTCTCCGACTCTGATGACGAAACCAAAAAGCAGCTTGGAACGGAAATTCTGGATGGCATTAAGTTCGCACTTACCGAATACAGCAAAAATGCTCCGGTCAAAGTAACACTGGAAGTTATGGATACCAAACGTGACCCCATCGCGGCAAATGATTTGATACGCGGTTTTGGCGAAGATGAAGCTGTGATAGGCGTAATCGGACCAATATTCAGCAGTGAGCTGAAAGAGGCTGCGCAGAACGGTCCGGAATTCAAAATGCCGATCATCTCTCCAACAGCAACCGGCGATGAACTTGCGGCTAACTATAATTATGTCTACCAGCTTAATCCAAGCTACGAGGTTAGAGGCAAGCTAATGGCTGATTATCTAATCAAAGTGAATGGATTAAAGAACTTTGCTGTAATTTACGAAGAAACCTACGGCGATAACTTCAGGAAACACTTTGAAGATGAAGTGAAAACAATGGGCGGTAAGATACTCATAACGCAAAGCTACCCCAAAGACCCTAAAAGCATTACCGATCAGATAAATGCCATCACAAAATATATCAGGGAAAACGACCTGTTTATTAATGCTGCTAACCTTAACCTTACGCAGCGCCAGAAGCTTGAATCTGCGGGGGTAAGGTCAACTCTCATCGATTCCTCCGTAACTATGAATATGGATGTGAGTATCTATTATATGTTTGGCAAGAACGGCAAGAAAACAATAGATACGCTTAATATGAAACCCTACAAACTGAAGCCGGAAACTACAAAGTTTGTACAGGGGGTGATCGATGCGATCTATATCCCGATCGCTAACCCCGGCGAGATCAATGTAATTGTTCCCCAGCTCTTTTCAGACGGGCTGAGCATGTATATAGCAGGCACCGGTGACTGGAATAACGAGAAGACACTTGAAGAGAACAAAGTATATCTTAAGAATCTTGTGTTTGAATCAGAATATTTCACAGGCAGCGATGATTCCGATTTCAGCTCTCTGAAAGAAAGACTGAAGAAGTCAAAATTCAAGCTATCAAAGAATTTCCTTTTCGGGTATGATTCCGGCAAGCTGATATTTGACCTTATCGGCGGCGGGGCAAAAACACGGGAAGAGCTGAATACAGCGCTGAAAAATCTTGTAAATTACGATGCAATAAAATCTAAAATTTCCTTAGATTACCACGGAATAAATTCCGAGCTAAACATCCTTCGTTATGAAGATGGCATAAGGCTGGTAGATACTTATAAACTTTCAAAATAAATTATTGCTGAAGATCCTTTTAATATCATTGCTGCTGCTTCCCGGGCTCGTCAGAGCGCAGTTCAACAAGCTGCCTGATGACCTGCCAAAAGAGCTTAATCAGAAGCAGTGGGAGATGGTTAGGGATTTCTATGCAGTCGAGGCGATAAAGCTGCTGGCCAGAATGGACACTTTAGCTCTGCAGATCGACAGCCTTAAGACACTAAATGCTGCCATTGACGCTTTTTCATGCGAAGATGAGCTTTATGCGATTGTCGGCGCAAGCCGCCAGCAGGTGAATGATTTCAGGATTAAATTTGATGAAGCCGAAAGGCTGATACAGAACCATTCTTCAACGCCGGACGCCGCTAGAAATGCATTTGCGGAACTGAAAGCTTCAAAGATAAGATGCCTGCCAGAGTTCAGCGACCGGTTCCTTAGCCTGCAAAAAAGAATAAACGAATATGGCACAGTAAATGATGTGCAGCTGCCAAATACCGCTTCCGATTCATATACAGTAGCCAAAGGTGATTGCCTGTGGAAAATATCTCTGGAAAAATACGGCTCACGGTACTTGTGGCCAATCATCTGGGAAGCCAATAAAACGGAGATCCCGGACTCTTATTTAATATATCCGGGACAGGTACTCAAGATTCCGGCTATCAACACAGAAGAGCGGGAAAAGATGCTTAAACGCTCTAAAGAGTTTCGCCGCACCCGGAAACTTGAACAATAGTGTATCCGGCACTGTATCAATTTTAGTACACCTGCTGTGTTTTTGCACTTTTTGCCTTATAATCAACAAATCTGACTGTATAGTTTTTTAGAATTTCGCTTGACAAACAGAAACAAATAAGCTATATTTGTTCTGTTAATTAACCAATTTCAATAACAGCCAATAAAAATACAGGAGGTATTTCAATGGCAAAGTTAAGAAGCAAGCTTTATATGCTCTTAATCGCTACAATGTTCACCGGATCAGCGTTCCTCGTTGGTTGCGGCGGCGGTGTAGACGAAGAGCAGATGGAAGCTTTAAACAACCTGAAAGCTGAAGTTGAAAGCTTACGCGCTCAGGTAAAAGGTAAGGAAGACGAAAAAGCTTCTTTACAGAAACAGATTTCAGATAAAGACGCAAAAATCAAAAAATGCAATGACGATATGGCAAAAACCAAGTCATGCGTAGACGGGATGGGTAAATAAATGAAATTACATAAATTATTTATCTTATTCTTTTTAGCATTAGGTTTATCATTAAACAATGCTAACATTTTTGCACAGGATGATGACGATGATGATGATGATGACGACCAGCAGATGGAAGAGATGGACGAAGAAGAGTGGCAGAGACAGATGGACGAACTCAACGCTGAAAAGTCAAACTTGACAACCAAGTTAGCTCAGTTAAACGGCGAGATCGACAACTTAAAAGGAACATCAGCTAACAAAGATAAAGAACTCGAAAAATGCGAGAACGATCTTTACGCTTTAGTTGGAACAACAAAGAGCGGCGTTGCTGATTTCAGGAAGAAATTCGAAGAAACAGAGAAGAAGATCAACGGCAAAGTTGGAACACCGGCTGACGCACGTAAGATGTACTTTGACGATATCACAAAAGACAAAGCTCGCTGCTTACCCGAATTCCAGGACAGGTATGCTTCTATGAAGAAGAAACTTGCTGACTGGGAAGGTACACCGGTTAACGAAGCTTGCTACACTGTTGTAAAAGGTGATTGCCTCTGGAAGATCTCCAAAATGAAATACGGTTCACCGTATTACTGGCCCGCAATTTGGGACGCTAACAAAAACGGCGTTGCAAATATGGACAAAGTAAAACCCAGGCACAAAAAAGTTACTAATCCTAACTTGATCTATCCTGGTCAGTGCTTAAAGATCCCCACACTCACCGACGCTCAGAAAAAAGAAGCTGAGATGAAGTCAAAGAAGTACAGAAAGACAAGAAAAGTAAAGAGCACAACAACCGACACCAAGAAAGAAGACGTAAAGAAGGACGAGAAGAAAGACGTTAAGAAAGATGAAAAGAAAGATGTAAAGAAAGATGAAAAGAAAGACGTTAAGAAATAATTAACTGATTTCGCTTTACTTTGTCAAGTTTACAAAGTATTCTTCAGGCCCTTGGACTTCGGTTCAAGGGCTTGTTTATTTATCAGAACTTTTCAAATTAAAGAGCTTTTTGTTAATCAGAACTTTTTTCAGGCTGCTGAAGTTATCTAATACTCAGCCGGTAAACTACAGATCAAATAATCTAAATTAAAGCAATACGAATTGGCAGTAACAGATAAAAACATTACTCTGGAAGGCATAGACCTGATGAATTTTGCAGGGGTCAACGAAAAGAATATTGACCTTTTGAGGGAACACTTTGCATCAAACATAACTCTAAGGGGTGAGAATATCTTCCTCAAAGGCAGCGAAGAAGAGCTTGCAGTGATCGAAGTCATCACAAAAGAGCTAATGCTCCTGCAGAAACGCCAGGGAAAGATCACCGAAGGCGATGTACAACTAATTATTGAGCTGGTAACCGGCTCACAGGATTCTGCACTTGAAAAGCGCGTTGGTTTAAGGCGCGAAGAGCTGGATGATGTTATTCTTGTTGAAAAAAGCGATTACATAAAGCCTAAAACTATGGGACAGCTTGAGCTGTTCCGCAATACTAAAACAAATGAAATAGTATTCGCGATCGGACCCGCCGGTACAGGAAAAACCTACCTTGCGGTGGCTATTGCGCTTGCAGCGCTAAAGGCAAAAAAAGTTAACAGGATAGTACTTTCACGACCCGCAGTTGAAGCAGGCGAAAGCCTGGGATTTTTGCCGGGCGACCTTTCCGAAAAAGTGAATCCCTACCTTAAGCCGCTCTTTGACGCGCTGGAAGATATGGTGCCGAGAGAAAAGCTGGAAACGTATTTCGAAAGGAATATCATCGAGATCATACCTCTCGCTTATATGCGCGGCAGAACCCTTAACAACGCATTCCTCATCCTTGACGAGGCGCAGAACGCTACTTCAATGCAAATGAAGATGTTCCTTACAAGGCTTGGGATAAATTCAAAATGCATAATTACTGGTGATATCACCCAGATCGATTTGCCGACCAAGCAGACTTCGGGGCTTGTGCAGATCCAGAACATTTTGAGAAATGTTGAGGGCGTGGCATTTGTTTATCTTGATAAGAAAGACGTTGTAAGGCACAGGCTGGTGAAGGATATTATCAATGCTTACGAAGAATTTTCGGTAAAGAACGGTAATGGAATTGACCCGGGAAAAACCAATGGGGATGCCGGAAATGGCAGTATTAAGAATGCATCAGAAAAAGATAAGTTTAGCGCAAACAACAAGGATGAAAACAGCAAAGAGCTTGGTCAATAGGTAATGGTGCGTTTTCCTGTTGAGGTAAACACCCAGCCTTGCAGCCGGAATTGATGCAAGTATAACCGGGATACATGAAACTGTATCCACCATACCAAATGAATATGGTATATTCACTGACCCAGACGGCATGTTAATGAAATAACTTAATACCCCAGCAGCTGCTGTGATCAATATTGCAGCTGATGATGTTCCGATAGCTTTTTTGAAAGGTACTTTCATCAGGTAATGCATTAGCGGAATTACGAACACTCCCCCGCCAAGTCCCGAAAACGCTGCAATTGCCCCGCTCAGCGTTCCAATTCCGATGCAAATCCACATACTATATGATTCCGGTTCGCTTTTCTCTCTTTCCTCGTGGCTCTTCTTCCCGGTAAAAAGCATCTTTAAGGCAACAATAACCAGTACAAACGAGAACACTTTTTTCAGAATATCCCCGGGTAACAGCACAGCAATTTTGGAAAACAGGAAAACAGTCACCGCGCTTGATAGCCCGATCACGAGAGCTTCCTTCCACTGTACGTTGCCATGCGAGAAATGTTTATGGGATGAGGAGAGGCTTGTGAATATGATGATGAAGAGACTTGATGCAATTGCGATATGAACCATGTAGGGTGAATCAAGATGAGTATAACCGTAAACAGCAATAAGCGAAGGAACTATGATAATTCCTCCGCCTACTCCGAATAATCCCGATAACACTCCTGCAGCAATGCCTATTGATAAAAGCAGGAGGATTATATCAATACTCAATTATTCCCTTCATTAAAAGAAAGATGTTATTCATCCTGATTATTTCGGTTCAAGCAAACTGTTGTATAAACCCCTGTCTTTAATTATCCTTAAGGCTTCCTGGAGCTGGAGGTCATCCTTCAGTCCGGCTTCAACAACAAGCTTTTCAGGTTTATTATACCTGCGCAATATCTCAGCTTCAAGTTTTTGAGATATGACCGGTTTTGAGTTTTCGAAATCCTTAAACTTTTCAGTTTTCAGCTCACCTTCGAGAAGTGAAATGTAGCTTTTAACTTTTTCGGAATACATTTTATCTTCTGTATCCTTCTTAAGCTGTGCAAGCTCGCGCTCCGCATTTGTGTTAAAAGAAAAATCAGCGGTACTTATATAGCTCAGAAAGCCATTCAATACACCGTCATTCATTGTAAAATTGGATCCATCGGGATTTTCAGCGGTGTAAACTGCTGCGTATCTGTAATACATATCCTCATAGTTCAGGGCCTGCAGCAGCTCGTTATCTTTGATAACATCCACAACAAAATCTGGTGTTATACCGCCTTCTGTGAGCACTGTTCTGCCATTAAGAGTCTTAAACTCCTTCTGGTTAAAGTACGGATTTGGTTTAAACACCCCGTATTTGTTTTCCTTGAAATAATTTTTTGACTGTATCCATCTGCCGCTGGGCGTAAAATACTTTTGGTTAGTGATCTTAAGCTGGTTGCCGAAGCTGAGTGGCTGAAACACCTGAACAAGTCCTTTTCCGAAAGACTTTGTACCCACAAGCACCCCCCTGTCGAGGTCCTGTATTGCGCCTGCTACTATTTCGCTTGCAGAAGCTGAGCCCTCATCTATCAGAACAACCAGGGGCACATTTTTATCCAGCATTGGATTTTCCGTCGCGAAATATTTACGTTCTGAATCAAGCTTTCTGCCCTTGGTGGTAAGCAGCAGGTCACCTTTATTGTTAAATTTGTTTAATATTCCAATAGCTGCATCTAGCAAGCCGCCCGGGTTTCCTCTCAGGTCAAGTATCACGCCTCTAACATCGCCTTTGGCTTTGATCTCGGTAATAGCGTCAATGATCTCGTTTTCAGCATAGCGGCTGAAACGGTCAAGCTTTATATAGCCGATTCCGTCCTCAATTGTACCCTTGTAGCTAACATTCTTAAGCTGAATTTCCTGCCTTGTCAAAGTAAAATCGAGTTCCTTTTCGCCTCTCAATACTTTTATCTTAAGCTGGGTGCCCGGTTCGCCGCGGGTATAAGTGCGTACGTCGCTTACTTTTCTTCCAAGCATGCTTGAGCCGTCAATCTCAATTATCTTATCTCCCCTTCTTATGCCTTCCTTCTGCGCTGAATAACCTTCCAGTATATCGGTTACGATAATTATGCTGTCTTTCATTCCCACTGTTATACCTACGCCGCCGTATTTACCTGTTGTGATTAGGTCTATCTCATCTTTTCGCGATTCATCAAGGAAGTTGGTATATGGGTCAAGAGTGCCAAGCATTCCTTCGATGCCAGCTTTCATGAACTTATCGCCGTCTATTTCGTCCACATAATCCAGCATAATCTCTTTATAGAGCTTGCCGAACACATCCATGTTCTTGTTGATCTGTGTATAAACATCATCATCGCCATCTGCGCCCTTAAAGCCTGTCACAGAAAGGAATGTGGTGAAAATTAAAAGGAGGAAGAGCTTTTTGTAAATGTTTATTCTGCTCATGCGGAGTTTACTCATTTTGAGTTTATTCATTGGAAATATTAAGTTTCTTGTTTACTGTTTTTTTGATCTCAAGGCCGATCTCTTCGATGGTAAGAGAACCCCTAATTACAACAAATCTTTTTTTATTATGGTTTGCTATATCTTTGAATCCTCTGTATACCTTATTATAAAATGCCAGATTTTTGTTTTCCATCCGGTCTTTTTCATTGCCGCGTTTGTGCGCTCTGCCAAATGCCGCCTTTGGTGCCAGATCAATCAGGATCGTCATATCCGGCTTCAATCCCCCGGTTGCTATTCCATTAACTTTCATCACATCCTTAAGTTCCAGGCTGCCGCCGTATGATTGGTAAGCAGTTGAAGAATCATAATACCTGTCGCAAATTACCACATATCCTTTTTTCAGATGCGGCCTTACAACCTGGCTGATCAACTGCGATCTTGATGCAGAAAACAGCATGAATTCTGTAAGCGGAGTCATTTCAATGTGTTTGCGGTCAAGTATGATTTCCCGCACTTTCTCGGATATTTTCGTGCCGCCGGGCTCTCTCAAAAGCAGGCATTTTTTCCCGATCGATTTCAGGTATTCATAAAGCATCCTTGCCTGTGTGGATTTGCCTGAAAAATCAAGCCCTTCAAATGTAATAAACATGCGATTTCAATAATTTACCAATTTGGTACAGAATGTACAAATTAAGTAAATATATAGTTTAATTAAATTGACATTTTATGGTATGATTTAATTTCATATTTTACCGCACAAATAAAACTTCAAATATGGATAGACTGATCAAAATAGAGACAGCTTCTGATATTCCTGCAGAATACAAAGATACACCAATTGGCAATTTGCTGGAATATCACAATCTTAAAAAGCCATTTGGCTCATATACCAGTGCGCAGCTGCTGATAGGGATGTGTATGGATAACCGCAAACACCTGAATGTGCCCGACAACTTTGCCTTTGTGATCAGGGCTGGCGGTGCAAACCTTCGGTACAGCGAGTTCAAGGTTTCATTTGCTATCGCTGTCGGCGGTGCACAGCAAATTGCGCTCATAGGCCATAACCATTGCGGTATGGTTAACCTGGCTTCTAAAAGAAGCACATTTGTTGATGGCATGGTTGAAAGAGCTGGATGGACAAAAGAACAGGCAGAAGAACAATTTATGAATTTTGCTCCCATGTTCGAGATCGGCAATGAAATTGATTTTATTCTAAGCGAAACTGTCCGCCTGCGCAAAAAATACCCGAAGATCAAAATTGCCCCGATGATGTACCTGGTTGAAGATAACAGGCTGTATCTGATAAGGGAATAATATTTGGTATTAACTCTAACGCGGGGCAAACCCTTTAGGCGGGATTTCTCAATTGAAAACCTCTCCAATTTAAGGTATTTTCGTGAATTCCCATAATTTTTAACCACATTTAATGGCTGAAGCCCAGACACCTTTGATGCGGCAGTATTCGCAGATCAAGGCTAAGTACCCTGATACTGTGCTGCTGTTTCGTATGGGTGATTTTTTCGAAACATTCGATACAGATGCGCATATTGCATCGAAAGTACTGGGAATAACTCTTACCAAACGTTCTAACGGCTCTGCATCCGAAGTTGCGCTTGCGGGATTCCCGCACCATGCCATAGATAACTACCTGCCAAAGCTCGTCAAAGCCGGCTATAAAGTGGCTGTTTGTGAACAAATGGAGGACCCCAAGCTTGCCAAAGGCATTGTTAAAAGGGATGTAGTTGAGGTAGTAACATCCGGCCTTACATTTTCGGATAAGCTTCTTGACCATAAGAGCAATAACTATATCGCATGTGTATTTTCCCGTGAAGAAAAATGCGGCTTTGCGTTTTGCGATATTTCTACCGGCGAGTTTTTCACCTGCGAAATTCCGTTCCGCCATGTTAAGGAACAGCTTGAGCTGATAAATCCAGCGGAGATAATCATATCCAAACCGCAGAAACAGCTTTTTGCGGGTGTTATCGATATGGAACCGAGTCCGCTTGTACAGAACCGGCTAACCGTAACACGGCTTGATGAATGGATATTCAGCCATGATTACTGCAACGAACTTCTTCTTTCCCAGTTCAAAACCAAATCACTCAAAGGTTTCGGTATCGATGAATTCCCCCTTGCTATAATTGCAGCCGGCGGAATTCTAAGCTATGTGAACGAAACCCAGAAAGGCAACCTTTCGCATATCAATAAGATCGCTTATTACGATACAAGTGACTATATAATACTCGATAACTCAACAAAACGAAACCTTGAGATAATCTCTTCCATGGCCGGCGGCAGCCGCGAAGGAACACTGATCTCTATCCTCGACAGAACACAGACAGCAATGGGCGCCAGGCTGCTGAAGAACTGGATATCCCGACCGCTGAAAAAGCTGGCACAGATACAAAAGAGGCAGGAGTGTGTAACCGAGTTTTATGAAAACAAACCCCTTAGCGTAAATCTCGCTGCCGCATTGAAAAATATCGGAGACCTTGAAAGGCTGATCTCAAAAATTGCGACAGCCCGCGCAGTTGCCCGTGATTTGATCAATCTGAAGTACTCGCTTAAGAATCTAGCCGAAGCAAAACTCGAACTGAACAAGGCTGAGTGTAAAACCCTGAAGGATATTAACAGTAACATTAAGCAGCTTGACGAGCTTGTTAAAATAATCGATGAATCTATCAATGAAGAGAACTCCGTACACATGGAAAGCAAGGTCATCATCAAGCCGGGCTACAACAAGGAGCTTGATGAGCTGCGCAATATTCTCAACTCAGGCGAAGCATGGATGGAGAATTACCAGCGCAAGGAACGCGAGCGCACTAAGATAAATTCGCTGAAGGTAAGCTATAACAGGGTATTCGGTTACTACATAGAAATATCCAAGGCTAACCTTGTGAAGGCTGATGCGATAGAAGGATATATTCGCAAGCAAACACTAGTAAACGCGGAGCGTTTTATCACACAGGAGCTTAAAGAATATGAAGAAAAGATTCTGACTGCCAATGAGAAGATCGCTGCACTTGAATCAAAGCTGTTTGCAGACGTAAGGCTGCAGGTTGTGGAGTATGCCAATGATATCCAGATGAATGCAGCTATGATTGGCATTATTGATGTTATGCAGGGTTTTGCAGAAATTGCCCGCCAATATAAATATACCCGTCCTGTGCTGAGTGACGCCGACAGTATTGAGATCACCGAAGGCAGGCACCCGGTTATTGAGCAGCTTCTGCCCGCGGGTGAAAAATATGTGCCAAATGATACGTACCTCGACCCGGCTGATACTCAAGTCATAATTATTACCGGTCCCAACATGAGCGGTAAATCTTCTTATCTTAGGCAGGTTGGATTAATAGTTTTGCTGGCGCAGATCGGCTCTTACGTTCCTGCAAAAAAAGCTTCCATCGGGCTGTGCGACAGGATATTCACCCGTGTTGGCGCTATGGATAATATAGCAAGGGGCGAAAGTACATTCCTGGTTGAAATGCAGGAATCGGCCAATATATTGAACAACCTTACACCCAAAAGCCTTGTTCTGCTTGATGAAGTCGGACGCGGTACAAGCACTTATGACGGTATCTCAATAGCGTGGGCTATAACGGAGTTCATTCATGAAAATCCGGCCGCAAAAGCAAAAACGCTTTTTGCCACACATTATCATGAGCTGAACGCGCTTGCAAGTCTGTACGCCAGGATAAAAAATTCAAGGGTCGAAGTAAAAGAGGTGGGCGATAAGATAATTTTCCTGCATAAGATAAATGACGGCACTGCCGATCACAGCTTTGGAATCCATGTTGCGCAGATGGCAGGTCTGCCGGATATTGTAACTAAACGCGCAAAAGAAATTCTTGCAAATCTCGAAAAACGCGAGGAACGCTCCCGCCGCAAAGATGAATTCCAGATCAACCTGTTCGAATATAAAGATAACGAGCTTAAGGATATACTGGATAAGATCAATCTGGATAACATGACACCGCTGGAAGCCCTGAACAAGCTCCAGGAACTTAAAAAGCTCATCACAGATTGAACTGATTTATGGATTCCGCTGATGACAAATCCAATCGTTACAAGTACTCTGACCTCACCGGCAAGATCATTGGGGCAGCAATGAAAGTGCACTCAACATTGGGAAATGGTTTTCCGGAAATCATTTATCAAAGAAGCCTTGCCATTGAACTTGAAAAGTCAGGAATTCAATTCCACAGGGAAATTCAGCAAGATGTATTTTATGATGATGTAAAAGTAGGTACAAGAATTGCCGACTTCTTGATTGAAGGAAAAATTCTGGTGGAGCTAAAAGCATTAAGCGAGATCAATGAAGCTCATTACTCGCAGATTCTGAATTATTTGAAAGCTTTTAAACTGGAAATCGGTTTGTTGATAAATTTCGGTTCAAATAGCCTTCAATTCAAAAGATTGATAAATAGTAAAAGAGAACAATCTGTGAAATCACTCAATCAGATTAATCAGCGATGACGCAGCATGAAATATGGATGCAATACGCCTTTAAGGAAGCCGAGAAGGCGTACGCTAAGGAAGAAATACCTATCGGCGCAGTGGTTGTTTTTGATAACCGCATAATAGGCAAAGGGCATAACCAGGTTGAAACCCTGCGCGATCCAACCGCCCATGCGGAAATAATAGCGCTCACCTCAGCGGCGGAGTATCTTTCTTCGAAGGTACTGCTTGGATGTACTATGTACGTCACACTGGAGCCGTGCTCCATGTGTGCCGGGGCGATCGTTCTGGCGAAGCTGGAGGCATTGTTTTTCGGCGCTTATGATAACAAATCCGGTGCATGCGGCAGCGTGCTGAACATTACAAACAATAAAGCCCTTAACCACCAGTTAAGTGTCACTGGCGGTATTATGGATGACAGGTGCGGAGAATTGATAAGAAGCTTTTTTGATGTGAAAAGATAAGGTTTAGAATTGCTTACAACTTCAGGAAATTTAAACAGGCAGATCATCAGGCTGGCATGGCCGGTATTCTTCCAGAATCTTGGCCGAAGCCTTGCTGTAGCGATACTTGATTCATACTGGATCGGCAAAATAGGGAGCGAACATCTTGCTGCGTTGGCAGTAGGCACATTCCTTTCATGGGGAGCGTTTGCTCTTGGTGAGCTTGTACCGATTGGCACCAATGCACTTGTTTCACAATCAGTTGGTGCTAAAGATGAGGATGCCGCATGCCGGGTAAGCACACTTAACCTGATAAACTCGGTGATCTGGGGTGTAATCATAGCCGCTGTTATGATACCGCTGCTGCCTGTATTGTATGGATTCACAAATCTTGATACACCTAAGGCAATCCTTGCTAATGAATACCTGTTCCCAATTTTGGTTCTGCTTCCTGCTATAATACTTTTCGAATCCGGCAGTGCGATCTTCCGCGGTCATGGCAACACAAAAACACCTTTCCGCCTGTTGCTTGTGGTTTTTGCTTTGAAAATAGCCCTCTCCCCCCTTTTGATCTTCACCTTCAATTTCGGTATTGGCGGCGCATCAGCTGCAACTATGATATCTTACGGCAGCGTGTTTGTGATACAGCTTGTTTTGCTTAAGCGGCGTGGATTCATAGGTTCGGTGAAGAAAAAATTCACCGCCTTGATAACTGATATTAAGTACAACTGGAAGATCACAAAGGAAACCATAAAGATCGGTCTTCCGCTATCGCTGGAAGGCCTGGCATTCTCTTTCATTTATATATTTGTGAGCAGGTATGTTGCGGATTTCGGTACAACGGGTCTGGCAGCTCTGGGCATAGGCCACCGGTCAGAGGCTATTCCTTACCAGGTCGGCGAAGCATTCGCTGTAACCGCTTCGATTGTGGTGGGGCAAAACATCGGCGCGGGAAATTATGACCGCGCAAACAAGGGCGCATGGCGCGTACTGGTTTTATCATGGATACCTATGGCAGTGTATGGAATAATCCTGTTTTTCTTTCCTGCCCAAATCGCCGGGATATTTACTTCAGACCAGGCGGTAATAGAAACTGCGAAAGTGTATAATATGATAGCGGCGTTCAGCATATTTTTCGCGATGAGCGAACAGATATTCTCCGGCGCATTCGCAGGTGCGGGCAATTCATTGCCGCCGCTTGCGATCTACCTGCCGGTGACTGCGCTGCGTATTCCCCTTGCCGCCATACTCGCTCCCATTTATGGCATGAACGGTATATGGATAGCCATATTTGCAACCTCTATGACAAAAGGAGTTTTGATAGCTTTTTGGTGGCGTCTTGGCAGATGGAAGAACAGAAAATTTGTTTTAAGCAAACAGCCTGAAGAACCGGTTGAATCACCTATAGAGAAATTTGATATACATTAACACCATTTCATCCCAGAACATGCCAAAATCTCCTTGCTTTACCAAATTTTCCAACCTCTCAACACCATTTGCAATTTAAATCTAAAATATTTATCTTTGCCTAACAAACGTTAGTATTTCAATCGTTTTGTTTATTTTTGTCAGATTATTGCAAAATTTACTATTTCCCACAACGGGAATGACAACCAAATAAATGGAAACAGCACAGTTATCACGTAAAGAACAGATCGTTATTGCCTCGGCGAAACTATTCAGAGAAAAAGGATTTGAAGCAGCATCTATGCGGGATATTGCACGAATGCTCGGGATTGAAGCAGCCAGCCTCTACAGCCACATCAAATCCAAAGATGAACTGCTGGAAATAATCTGCTTCCAGATGGCAGACCGCCTGCTAAAAGCAATTGACGAAGTGAATGATATCTATTTTAATGCGGAAGAAAAGCTGCGTATGGCTATAAGCAATCACGTTAAGATCGTTACGGATGACCTCGACGCCTCGTCCGTTTTCCTGCGTGAATGGCGGCATCTTAAACCGGAAAAACTGAAAGAGTTCATTCCGCTTCGCAACAGGTACGAAGATGGTTTTACACAGATACTCGTAAACGGTGAAAATGAAAATGTATTTGAGGCATCTGATAAAAAATTCGCAGTGCTCACAATACTCTCTGCTGTTAACTGGATCACAGAATGGTACCAACCTGACGGCAGGAAATCACCCGGCGAAATTGCAGGGCACTTATGCGATTTTATCCTAACCGGCCTGAAGGTTAAAACACCGGCTTAAGCAGGTAATTTTAGTGCAGCAAATCAGAAGATAAAATTTATATAAATTAACTTAACGCGGAGTTCTAAAACACCGCGGCAGGAACATAAAATGTACGGAAACGCACAGGTAGATCCAAAAGAAAAAGCAACCAGCCTTACTGAAGGCGAAGACCCGATTTTACTCGCAGAGTTTGAAGCAAGAGTGAGTGCAGGAGAAAAAGTTGAACCTAAGGACTGGATGCCGGCAGCTTACCGCAAACAGCTTATCCGAATGATAGAGCAGCATGCTCATTCAGAAATTATAGGGGCATTGCCCGAAGGTACATGGATCACACGCGCACCGGGATTTCGCAGGAAACTTGCGCTGATGGCAAAAGTGCAGGATGAAGTTGGTCACGCGCAGCTTCTATACAGCGCTGCCGAAACACTGGGTAAAACACGCGAGGATATGATAAACGATCTTATCAACGGGAAATCCAAGTATTCCAATGTATTCAACTATCCCGCTATGACCTGGGCTGATACTGCTATTATCGCATGGCTTATCGATGCAGGCGCGATCATTAACCAGGTAACCAATTCAAAAGGATCATACGGTCCCTATTGCCGCGCACTTGAAAGAATCTGCAGCGAAGAGTCTTTTCACCTGAAATACGGACATGATAATGTTGTGTATCTTGCAACAGGAACCCCGCAGCAGAGGGAAATGGTACAGGACGCGCTTAACAGGTGGTGGACACCCATAATGCATTTCCATGGCCCGCCGGATAAAATTTCACAGCACACTGAAGTACTTATGAGGTGGAAGGTAAAAATGGCATCAAATGACGATATGCGCCATAAGTTCCTTGAAGAATATGTGCCTAAGATATGGGACCTTGGGCTCACTATTCCGGACCCGAATTTGAGGAAGAATCCGGATACCGGAGTGTGGGAATATACTGAGCCGGACTGGGAGGAATTCAAAAGGGTTATCAACGGCGATGGGCCATGCAACAAAGAGCGCCTGCAGGTAAGAAGGTGGGCGGAAGAAAAAGGCGCATGGGTAAGAAAAGCTCTGTTGAAGGCAGAAACTAAATATACAGTTCCGCTAGCGTAAAGGAGAAATTAATGAGTTCTATTGATCCAAGAGTTAACCGTCTTGAACTTCCCGAAAACGAAGACGGGAAAAAGATTCTTGAAAAACTTGAACAGTGGGAAACCTACGAGGTGTTCCACCAGAAAAAACGCGGTGAACAGCACATTCACGTAGGTATAGTTCACGCTGTGAATCCTGAAATGGCAATTGTTCTTGCCAAAGAACAGTACACCCGCCGCAGGCAGACAACAAACCTTTGGGTGGTAAGAACCGCGGATGTTACAGCAACATCATATGATGACGCGGACATGTTTGAAACTACTCCCGAAAAAACTTACCGTGAAGCAAGCGATTATTATTGTATGGACAGAATACGCAAATACCAGCAGGAGCATGGAATTAAAGACAGGAAAGAAGACAGAAGAAAAGTAAAGGAGGCCGAATAACCGATGGTTTTCAAAGAAAGTGAGCTGAAAGCAGTAAAAGAATTTTTGTATAAGATTGCTGATGACCAGTTAATAATCGGGCACCGCAACAGCGAGTGGACCGGGCTCGGTCCGCTTGTGGAAGAAGATATTGCATTCTCTTCGATAGCACAGGATAAGATCGGGCAGGCACAGCACATTTATGAAATTTTGCATAGTCTTGGTGAAAAAGATGCGGATACGATCGCCTTCACCCGTGATGCGTCGCTTTTCAAATGCTGCCATTTGACTGAATACCCTATCGGTGAGTATGACTTCAGCCTGGTGCGGAATTTCTTTTTCAATCACGCCGAGCTTATCAGGTTTGAAATGCTTGCCGCATCATCACTTGATGATCTTGCAAAGCTTGCAAAGAAATACCGGGGCGAAATAAAATATCATGTAATGCACTCGGATACCTGGATCAAACAGCTTGGCAAAGCCAGCGAAGAGAGCCATAACAGGATGCAGTCCGCTGTGAATAACACGTTCAATCTGGCGCTGGGTATTTTTGAAGAAAGCGAATATTCTGAAACACTTAGGACACTGGCCGTTTTTGATGGAGAAAAAGAGCTTCAAAGCCGCTGGCTTGAAACAATTTTACCGATATTGGAAAACTCATCGCTCAAGCTGCCAGATACTGCCACCTGGAAGCCGGCTTACGGCGGACGAAAAGGTCAGCATACTGAATACCTTCAGCCGCTTATCCACGAAATGGGCGCAGTCTTCAGGCTTGACCCTAAAGCTGAGTGGTAAATGGTTTCAGGTCGCAGGTTTCAAGTTACAGGTTACAAGTTATCTCGCCGGCGGGATTTCAATCAGTTTTCTTAACTGATTTCAACAGGTTGCAGGTTAGAAAACCGGAACTTTGAATTGCAGGAAGTTTGAAATGAGCACTGATCTAAAAATATCGAAAGAAGATGTATTGGATGCCCTGCAGGAAGTTAAAGATCCTGAGATACCTACTATATCCGTAGTTGATCTTGGAATCATTTCGGAAGTAAATGTAAGCGAGGATAATTTTGTATCGGTTGTAATGACACCCACTTTTTCAGGATGCCCTGCTTTAAAGTTCATGGAAAACATGGTAAAAGAGCAGATCAAAAAAATGCCCGTAAGTGGAGTGGAAGTTAAGACAACTTTTGATAAGCCATGGAATACTGATATGATCACAGCTAAAGGACTTGAAGGCCTCAAGAAACACGGACTGGCCCCCCCGTTAAGGCACAACGGGCTGGTACAAATTGAGATTCTAGATAAAGTGACTTGTCCACATTGCGGAAGCAAAAACACCACACTCAAATCACCATTTGGTCCCACACTATGCAGGTCACTGCACTACTGCAACGAGTGCCTTAACGCATTCGAGCAGTTCAAACCGGTAGATTAATACAACTATTGTAGTAGATTTTCTGGCGTTCTAAAAATAGCCCGTTAAACAGACTATCAAAGCCAACATTGGACATATTTCGAAATAATATCTTTTTTTGTTTTTTGAAGATTGTCGTGTAGAGACGACCCGGTGGGTAGTCTCCTGTCCAGTTTATTGGCAGCAAGCAAAGCAATTTTTGTGCCGAAAATGACAGTCAAGGCTAAATGTTACTTAATCTTGTGATTATCTCCCCGTTGTTGGTGTTTTCACCAACAACCCTCTCCTGCTTCTATTTTTTTCCATAGTATTTGCTGATACGATTTGTAAATCCGGTCGCCTGACCGGACTTCAGAGCGCGCTTTGCATGCTCTTGACTTCCGCAATGTGAAAGTTCACATGCACTCGAATACGGCGATTCGAGCTACATTTTGCATCCCCAACGGAACGGAATATATTAGCGAAGGGTGCAGCCCATTGGAGGATAACTCAGCCCACGACTTCAGTCGTGGGGGTTAACTCAACACCTAAGCTCTACTAACCGTTTCAAGGGTTTAAAACCACTGAAGTGGTTCATCACATTTCATCGTTCATGTTCCCACGGATAAATCCGTGGGCTAAAAAATAATTATGTTTACAACAACTATTTCTTGTAATTTAAAGATATGGCTTTGAAAACACGTTCTTTCCAGTGTCACGGCTTCAGCAGGACTCTGGAAAAATGAAGACATAGCAGCTTATAGAAAGATAAATTTCATGACCTGCGTCATTGTTTAAGGAATAGGGTAGTAGTATATTTGTCTAAATCAATTAATTCGGAAATGGGCTTCCTTAACACTTTTACAGCTTGTTTCAGAAATGAAGTCCCTTTCATTAATAACATGCTATATATATCAAAAATAACGCAGAAGTTCTCTGCGCTTTTTGCATTTATTATTGCTGCATTAACCGTTAGCGGACGCGGAGAAAAGACAACAATTTCAGGCAGTTTTAAATCTAAACCAATGATGTTAAAAATCAATTCAAGATTCATGAAACTTACCTTTTTTGCTATTTTGTCAGTTATTATGTCATTCAGTGACTCTTGCGGAGAAGACCCTGTACGTCCAAGCGAACCGAGTGATGAGATCGAAGTATTAGACAGCAGCATCTTTGAGTGGAGCTTCATACCGGTGCCAGTATTTAACTTCTATGATACCTATATAGCTGACACAAATGCAATATTCTATATTGGTGATGGTAAAGTGTATTTATGCGACGGGATAAACTCTGTAAGAATATATGATAATATAAACGGTTCTGCTTATACAATAGATGGATCGGGAAATGAGCAGATCTTCATTGGCGGATATAAGCAAGGCAGCCTCAACAGTACCCCGTTTCTTAAAAAATGGAATGGGGCCATTTTTGAAGATATTTTGCTGCCGGCTGATTCCAACAACGCCGTATGGAATATTTGTGTTGAATCTGCAACCAGTGTATGGTTCGCGGGGCTAAACGGACGGATTTATCATTACGACGGTGTTAATGTTACTGGTTACAGGATAGCCATCCCTACCACTTTCCCAAAATTTTTCAAAAAAGATAACTCAGTATATTATTATACTGAAACTAATACTCCAAATGTCGTGGCATATGTGTACAAGTTTGATGGCAGCCAGTGGCAGCATGTCAGCACAGATTCCAGCAGCCCGCCTCTTTCGTGGTCGGGTATGGGACTGCTTGAACCCGGCAGCCACATTCTAAGAAAAACACCCAAATATATCGAAGAATTTAACGGCAGCAACTGGAACCGGGTTCTAAGAACAAGCGGCTTTGAAACTTACTCAGCGGCAGGTGAAAATTTGACGGATTTACTCACTAATGGGATTGAAGAAGGCACTACCTATTTTAGACCATTTTATTACAATGGCTCAAAGTGGTTTCGCGATACTGGGCAATATTATCCCGAAACAGAGTTTTGGTCTTTCCCCATTGAAATGAAGTATTGCAAAGGAATCTATTTTGGTTTCTATTATGCTATAACGCTAATTAGCCATAATTATATTTTGGTAGGAAGAAAAATAATCACTCCACCGGTTAAATGAAGAAGGCAAACAGCATCAGTCAACGTACAAAGTGAGTGATTGAACGATTAGTATCGTTTGCGCTTGCCTATTCCGTAATTTCCAGAGTCTCTGCTCCGGAAGGACTCTGGAAAAATGAAGACATAGCAGCTTATAGAAAGATAAATTTCATGACCTGCGTCATTGTTTAAGGAATAGGGTAGTAGTATATTTGTCTAAATCAATTAATTCGCAAATGGGCTTCCTTAACACTTTTACAGCTTCTTGCAGAAAAATGAAGTCCCTTTCATTAATAACATGTTATGTATATCAAAAATAACTTTTGGATTCTTTTCGATTGTGGCATTGCTATTTGCTGCATTTTGTTTTTATTCATGCGGCGATGAAACTGTTATGATCTCTAAGGAAGAATTTGATCCTCCAAGATTTAACTGGAGGGGTATTGACTTGCCATTGACCGGATACTCAGATATTTGGGCACAGGATACTTCAAACATTTATCTGATAAATTATTATGACCGCAATTTATACAGGATCAATAATGGAAATACTTCTGCTTTTAATGCCGGGAATTACGGATTGAACCACATGAAGGGAATTAACAACAATGAAATCTACATTTTTGGTGGTGCTTCTGATGGTATAGTTACAATAATAAAATGGGTCGGAGGCAGTTTTGAATATTATCCCACAAATATCGATTTAGGTGCACTTACTACTCAAGGAATTAAGGGTTGTGTCCGAAATTCAAACGAAATATGGATATGCTGCCAAATCGGAATTGCTCGTTTTGATGGCGTTAATTACCAATATTTTTCTTCTGATGACTCAACAATGATGCCACAAACAATTTTTTTAAGTGAGAACAATACCATCCAATATATTTCCATGAAAATTGATGAAACTGGCATAAAACATGTGCTTTATGAATTGAACGGAGATTCGTTCGTAAAATTGTACGAATATTTTGGAGACCCTAATGTTACGAGGAGTTCAGTATTTCTTAAGGAAATGCGGGGAAACAAGTTTGGTTTAGAAATCAAACAACCCGTGGGGGCAAGCTGGAGTCTTTGTTACCTTAATTTTCAAAACTACTCTTTATCTCCGGGTTTTTGTTACAATAGCAAGATTCAAACCTTCTCCACTGATGTCCGCTCCATAAATCCTGCAGGATCGAGTCTAAATAACTATGTCATGTTCATAGAAGCTGAAAACGGGTTTTTTGAACACTACCGTACAGGTTTGATACATTGGGATGGGAATAAATTCAGTAAGGAGCTTGGCCTTTCCGGACTTGCCAGGCCATCTTTCAGTATGTTTCTGTTATACAACATAAATGAATCGTCTTATTTATTTCTTGAACCGCATTATTCTGATGCAACCAGCAAGTTGTATATTGGCACCAAGAAATAAAATGATTAATCAAAAATGGGAAGAGAAGATTAGTATATAATAAGCAATACTCGATTTAGATCTAAGCTCTTCAATTTAAATAAGAAGCAGACTCAGAATCAAAGACCGCGTCCAACGTTCTTTTGCACCTAAAATCAGGGGCTTTCCTTGTCTGCTTATTCAATAATAAGCAAAAAAATAACTGCAATGAATACAAAAAGTATTATCCTTTGTATTACTTTTATGGTATCAAACTTATTTACACAGCAATGGATAAATAATTACAACTTTTCGGCAAATTATCCGGGTTATAATGTTATCCAAATGCAATTTCTAAATGCAGATTTAGGTTTTACTCGCATTAGGAGCGGTAACACAATTAAGATTTTAAAAACCACAAACAGAGGTACAACATGGAATGAGATAAATTCATATAATGTTTATCCTTACGATTTGTCTGTATATAGCTATATGTACTTCATAAATGAATTAACAGGTTTTCGATCACACGTTCCTCAAGAAACAGATAAAAATATTCTGGACAAAACAACTGATGGAGGAATGACTTGGATTAGAAAGATTAATTCCACAGATATTTTTGCCGTGCAGCCCCTTATCGGCTATACTGCTGAACAGGGTTTTTACTTATTGCTTGACAATAAATATCCTGACTTTAATCTTAAGATTTACAGATCAACTGATGGATTCGAGACTAAAGAAGTTGTTTATGACCAATATCCAGGGCTTCTCAATGACAAATACAGATTTATGAATGCGAAGTCATTTGAAGATGGACAGATAGCCGCCGTGGGATTTGTACAAAGGGGCAACAATACAGACTATTTTAGACTTATTACAAATAGTCAATCTCCATATATACCTTATATAACTACTAATAGTGATTTTGTTAATAATTACTTAAAATTTGAATATATTTTTAAAGTAAACAACAACTTCAGTTATTTAGGTACACAGGAAAATGTTCCGGGCGGAATGTCCGGTACAAGACTGTACTTTGACCTTAATCAAAATAATTCAACTTTAATTAACTCTCAATATTCACCTAATAGAGTGGGAGGTCTTTCTTTTTCATCAAATAATAAGGGATTCGCTTTAATTGACGACAAGGTTTACTTGACTTTAAATAGTGGGCAAAACTGGAGCCAGGATGCGATTCTGACAAGTCCTATCACTACCGGCCAAGATATGCTTACTTCTTTTGGCGATGCTTGCTATGCAATATCCTCCCCCGGCTTTTTCCATACGCGTAAAATATCAGGCAGTTACAATACTAATTATGATTGGCAGGCAGGTCTCAACGGTTCCATTACTGTAGATGGAGAAAACATCAGTACACCAAATACAGGCTTTTTCAGAGGCGGCACTGTTTCTTTGACCGCAAATCAATATATTGTAAATAATACTTATGACACTGCAGCAAGATTTTATTATTGGGGTGGCAATTGCAATGGCAGCATGGGATATAATTCAGGATCTTATTTAACTAACTCAGGTTCACTGATTACTGCTGACTACAAAACCAAAATGAAATCATCAACACGTGAAGCCTTGAAGAATGCTAACCAGGTAAAGATCCTGAAAGACACCAACGGCGTAATAAACCTGATCTACGAATCAATGGAGGGAATATTTTACACACGCTCAAAGAACGCAAATGGTGATTTAAAGCGCGAAGAAATTGTCAGCGGCACTGTGCCCGCAGGTTATGTAACTTATCAAAACAAAAATCCGTACATTAGCGAAATCAAATGGCCTTCGCTGGATGCCAATATGCAGGAAAAGAATGTTGTAGCTTGCTGGGAAAGAAAGGTCGGCAACAGTATTAAGATATATGATGCCTACAGGACTCAATCCTACCCTGAATGGCCCTGGATTAACAATGAGAAATATACAATTGAAAATGTACCTGAAGGATTTGAGGCATTTCCAAAGGTATTTGCATTGTACCCGGGTTTAATTGCTCCAACACAGTTTCTTTAAGTCATCACATTTTTGAAACCTGATGGCAGTGACAAAAAATTAATAGCAAGGGTGTATTTGGGTGAAAACTTTATTACAGAATATGTATTAATAGGTCCTTCAAATATCCAGGAATATGCTATAGCTTCAATTGCAAATGTAATTGGTGAAGATAAGTACTTTAATCTCAACATTGCATATCGTAAGGACCAACTGATAGGATATAAACGGGTTGAAATTGGAAAAAACATCAGCTTTAACTCATATTTTTGCAATGTAATGGCAGGCTACCCAAACATTTCATCAGAAAATTCACGCTGGAGAGCTTCATTGGATATAGCTTTAAAAAACACTTCAAATAGCACAAGCACATTCAATATGCAGCCGGTAATAACATACCAGGGAAGGTACGATACAAGAATTATAGTCGATAACGAGGATGGTTCGCCTTCAGAAATAACAGGTTCCTACTATCCAATCTATGTAAGGGAAAGGCTTTCGGATGGCACCTGGAACAATTTTATTTCATACAATCCGGGCGTAAACATAATACAATTTACACCAAGTGTGGAAGGTTCCAAGCATAAAAATTCATATATGTTAAGTTATGCACAGGGTTCCACCGAACCTTACAAATTCATTCAAAAAATTCCTGAATGGAATGGGGTAGTTAATACCCATGGGTTTTTCTGTAGCCCCGGCCATACTTGGAGTACTGACGCAAAGTTAATCAAGGGAGGGTTAATTAACGATTATTCTGCAAACCAGGACCTTGTTGCACTATTTCCCGATCCGAATCGGAATGGTGTTTTTACATTAGAAAAACGGCTTTTTACCATAACTAATGGCGCAATAGGCGATGGCAATTATGATGAGGTCATCGGTATTATTGAAGACAATGATGTAAAATATTCTTTCAATCTGGGTAATATTATAGTTAATGGTTCAAGCATAGGTTTTCCAGGAGCTCTTGATAACACGATAGAAAATTCTAATGAGCTCAGCAATAATATGGTATCGCAAACTTTTCTACTAAACGAAAATGACACACTTGTAATAGGCAGAAACGCATCGTACTGTTTAGAGACAACAGAATCCGAATTTCGGGAAATTGAATATTGGGTTAAGCTAATGAACAAAAGCAAAAATGAAATGCACCGTCTCCTTGTTCACGATACACTCCACTTCATGGACTCATTGCAATTCGAATTTCTTGAAGGATATATTATTAGGAATATATCAGCCGAAGGTGACAGTTTCTATGTTCAGCTTGAGATTGATACTGTTGATGGTAATTTTGGTATTGGCGGCGGAATTGGCGGAGATGAAGGTTCAGGCGACAATAATACATTAAAACGCAAGATATTCTGGGAAAATGATAATATGGTTACCAATAACAGTAATAATATTCCTACTACATTCAATCTGTATCAGAATTTCCCAAACCCGTTCAATCCATCTACTTTGATAAAATATGATTTGCCTAAAGACGTAAATGTGACAATCAGAATTTATGACTTATTGGGGAGAGAAGTTGCTACGCTGGTAAATAATGAATTTAAGAATGCAGGAAGATATGAATTAGCATGGAATGCTTTGAACTATGCTACCGGAGTCTATATCTACAGAATAGAAGCCGGAGACTTTGTATCAACCAAAAAAATGGTGCTGATAAAATAAAATAGCGTGCATAAAGAAAAGGCAGGATCAAAACATCCTGCCTTTTCTTTATCTTGGCATCTGTGACTTAATGTATTCTGCAGGCACAAGGTAAATCTTCCCCACCTCGCCATCAAATGCCTTGGTGATCATTCCGAGGAACTCGCCTGATTCCGTAAACACCGCCCCGCCTTCCAGGGAGATAGGTTTATTGGGCTTTATCTCAACCACGCTGGTCTTGCTCGTCCATTTTTTTGTTGCGCTCATCATGCCATCCATTGAATATACCACCGAAGAAAGCGTATTGGGATAGTAGAACAGCTTAACTTTATCGCCGTATTTTACCGATGACAAAGTTGCGTATTTAATAGGCTTGAACTTATCCGGCGCGCCGTATCTCAAAAATACCAGGTCTTGCTTCTGGTCAAGATCTTTTTCCGTCATTTCATCGATCCCTGCAAGTGAATCCGAAGGAAGAATTACACTGAAATAGCCGGCACCTTCAATAAGGTTCATTAGCTCAAAATTCGTCACAAGCAGTCCGTCTTTAAGCACAACACCGGTCCCGATCTTTACGGGCTCCTGGTTGCGGTTATAAACCTGTACCCTGATGAGCGGATTCTCCTTCTGGCTCACTTTGCCAACCGAGCGGTCTATCTTCTCTGCGTAGGTTAGCTCAAGTGTAGGGTCTTTAACCATCGAAGCCGTATCTGTCTGCTGGTTGAACATGATGTTTTCCATCGTCATTTCCCACGTAAGTGTGTTACCGCTCGATGTCATGGCATTTGATTCTTTTATATCAAACGGGAATGTAATGCTGTATGTTACTTTTTTGTTCGCGTAGGTTGGACTGAATACGCTGTTCATAAGCTCATCATCAAAGCTTCTTTCAGCCTTGCGGGTAGTATGTTTGAACAGCAGGTCGCCTTCATCGTACTGGAATTTCAGCGTGCTGAACTGTACCGGGAGCTGGTTTGACCAGGTAAAAGTACACTCTTTGATAACTTTCAGCAGGACTGAAGGCTCATCAAAATGGTACTGAAGGAAAATCTCCTTTGAACCGTCTGCATTCGATGTTACCTTTACTTCCTTCACCGAAGTTCCGCCTACTCTCTGCATATCCATTTTGATGCGGTTTTCTATCATAGAGTTATCGTTAACACTGTCCGCTCTTTTTTTCCATTTGCCTGTAGCATCGCTTGTGGCAAGGATATTCATCCGCTCAAAAAACTCCTTATCAAGAGTAACATACATGTTTTCCATACCGCTTCCGTCCGGGTTCATCTGGATCTCCCTTTTAACATCAAAACATCCGGCTGCAAGAAATGAAATTACGAGCAGCATAGGAACCAAAATGATATTAAAATATTTCTTTGGGCTCATGGCTGTAAAATTAGATTAAATTATTGTTATATAACAACCCTGTTGACTCTTTTCTGTACTAAAAATAAAACTATCATAAGCAAATTTAAAGGCAAAATGCAGATTATAAGGAAAGCTTCCATGTTGTTAAATAGCGCAGCCGCGACACAAAGCGTTATATGTGTTGTTGATCCAACATAGCTCCAAAGCCTTAATAGTACCCTGTTCTTTGCATAATATACTTTTGGATTCGGTTTTTGTTCAGCCTGCGATTCTTCGTGGTCCTTCTGGATCTTAAGCTGCAGAGCCGAGTACTTTAGATAAATGCTTATGAGAAACCTCTGGAAAAAATGTGAACCGGATTCGTCATATTTTAATCTCTGTATCTCCTGCTCATATTCTTTGATCTCTTCGATAATGTTCGATGCGCGCCCGTAAACAACTTCAAGAAATTTGTTCCTGTAGAAATCGAAATAAAAAGCCTGTACTGCGGATGAGATACCTCCTAAAATACTTAGCACCCATATATAAGTTACCGGCGGCCACTGTAAAATGGAATTCCCCCAGAGTCCGATCTCATGATAACCGAACTGCTTTGTAAGTCCTATACCAATTCCAATGAACACGAATATGCTCACTATATAATCAACAAAGCCGTCAACGATCCTGCCGACCTTTGTGCCGTTCTTTTTCAGGCGTGCTATCTGCCCGTCAGCGCAATCAAGTACATTGCTTGTAAAGTACAAGAAAGCCCCAATGGCAAGGAATGTGAAATCCCCAAAGCTAAAAGCAACTCCGGCGCTGCACCCTATCAGGAGTGCAGCCACGGAGACCATGTCTGGTGTTAAATTTGTAGAGTAAGTTGCTTTAACGAAAAGGAATGCAAGCGGGCGGTAGAGAATAAGATCAAATACTTCTTCCACCTCTACTGCTTTCAGAGACGCTTTATATTGGCTGTATAAACTCAAATATCAGTATTCAGTTCTTTTATATCCATTAATATCAGCTTTGAGCGTTTATCCCTGTTACTTCCAGTTTACCTCTTTGCAGTACTGCTTAATTGTATCCATAAGCAGCTTGTTCTCATCTTTTGTGCCGAGCGAGATCCTTGCTTCAGTGCGGAATGCATCTTCATCAAGGAATTTAATCCGGAGATTCCTGTCATCCAGATATTTTTTCAGCCCGGCGCGTATTTCTACCGGGATATCGACAAGCATGAAGTTGGCGTATGATTTGAAGGGAACAAACTCTCTAAGCTTAAGGAATTCCCTGTACATCATTTCTTTATCTTTTTCATACTGCTTGCCTACTTTGAGATACCATTTGATGTTATCAAGCGCAATTTCTCCAAGCTTTTCTGAAACCCTGTTGTATCCAAGGTAACGTGTGGTAAAGTTTATCAGCACATCCAGATTTTTGCCGGCGAATGCAAACCCGATTCGAAAACCTGCAAGCGCAAAGAATTTTGAAAATGTTCTGCAGATTATCAGGTTTGGGTATTCATCGATAAACGGCTTAACGTATGCGTTCTCGGTTGAGCCGAATCCCCAGTAAGCTTCATCGATCATCGTAATTGTATCCTTTGTAGCGTCAAGGAATCTCTTCAGGTCTTTGGAATCTATCCTGTTGCCTGTCGGATTGTTCGGTGAAGCTATTACAACAACCTTGGGCTTGGTATCATTGTAGATCTGTATCATCGTATCTATATCATACAGGTAATAGGGAATGCCGTCTTCGGTTCCTTTTTTCATTGGATACTCAACATTTGTACCGCCGCGTTCTGAAGCAACCTTTTTATAATACCACCATGCTTCACGGGGTATCAGGATCTTATCACCCGGATTAACATAACAGTGAATGATCTGTTTCAGCAGGTCTTCGCTGCCATAGCTTAGCAGCACATGTTTTTCATCAAAACCATAATCATCGGCTATCCTTTTCGATAGTGCCGACTTGATCCCCTTCTGGAAATCGCGGGAATACCATGAAAGATACTCCATATCAACTTTTTTGAGGAACTTGTAAACCTCCGGCACCGGGCCTGTCTGCGATTCGTTCCTGTCAAGGAACAGCGGTTCTTTAGGGAACTTTGATTTTGAAGATTTCTGCTTTTTTATGGATGATTTTTTAGACTTTTTTTCTTTTGCCATTTTATTTGTTATTTAATGCCTCAACACCGGGAAGCGTTTTGCCTTCAAGGAATTCAAGGCTTGCGCCGCCGCCTGTGCTTACGTGGCTAACCTGTTTTTCGAGGCCGGCTTTGGCAATTGCCGCAGCTGAATCCCCGCCACCTATAACCGTAACTGCGCCTTTTTTAGTTGCTTCCGCAAGAGCCGAAGCAACTTCGAATGTACCCTTTGCAAAGTTATCCATTTCAAACACACCCATAGGGCCGTTCCAAACGATGGTTTTAGCTTTAAGCAATTCATCCCTGAATAGCTTAATTGTTTCAGGGCCGATATCCATCCCTATCATATCTGCCGGGATTGCATCTGCTTTATACGTGCTGAACTTTGCGCTGTTCTCGAACTTATCGGCGCAAACAACATCAACCGGCAGCATCAGCTTTGTGCCGGCTTCTGCAATAAGCTCTTTTGCCAGCTCTATCTTATCTTCTTCAAGCAATGACTTGCCGATCTCATATCCCATAGCTTTATAGAATGTAAATATCATTCCCCCGCCTACCAGTATCTTATCGGCTTTGCCAAGCAGGTTCTTAATTACATCTATCTTTCCGGATATCTTACTTCCGCCCAAAATGGCAGCATAAGGATGTTCGGGGTTTGCTATTGCCTTCGATAAGTACGCCAGTTCCTTTTCCATCAGGTAACCGGCAGCGCATGTTTTGATGTACTTCGTTACACCTTCAGTGGAAGCATGCGCGCGGTGCGCGGTTCCGAATGCATCGTTAATATAGATATCACCGTAAGATGCAAGCTTTTTTGCGAATTCAGGATTGTTCTTTTCCTCTTCATTATAGAATCTCAGGTTCTCAAGCAGCAGAATATCGCCATCCTGCAGATCGTTTACTATAGCTTCGGTGCTTTCCCCGATGCAGTCATCCGCGAACAATACAGGCTTATCGAGCAATTCCGAAAGGTGCATAGCTATTGGCCTGAGGGAATACTTCATGTTCTTTTCGCCTTTTGGCCTGCCCATGTGGCTCATCAAGATCAGCTTGCCGCCTTCACTTGTTATCTTTTTTATGGTAGGAAGAGATTCTACAATCCTTTTATCGTCTGTTATTTGCCCTTCATTTTCCTTTGACATCGGCACATTAAAATCGACCCTGACCAAAACCCTTTTGGATTTCAGACCGCCTGATGCTGCAAGATCCTCAATTGTTAATTTGTTCATATTTGTATTAGTCAGCCGCACTGCGGCTTTGCTTTTCATTCATAATTACAGCCCACGGCTTAAAGCCATGGGCTGTTTAATAATTTGTCGAAATGTCACCTTATCACAGATTCCCTAACCGGCGAATATATTAGTATCCTGCTTTTACAACTTTCTGCAGCAGGTCAACTATTCTGCATGAATAACCCCATTCGTTATCATACCATGAGATAACTTTAAAGAAACGCTTTTCACCTTTCAGATTATTGCCAACTGTTGCGAGTGAATCATAGATCGAAGCCCTGTCATCATGGATGAAATCGCTGGATACCAGCTCTTCATTGCAGTAACCCAGAATATCCTTCAGATATGTTTCGGACGCTTTCTTCATCAAAGCATCTATCTCTTCGATAGAAGTATCTTTTTCTGACCTGAACGTAAGATCAACTGCAGATACATCTGCTGTCGGAACGCGGAATGACATACCGGTAAGCTTGCCTTTAGTTGCAGGCAGAACTTCACCAACTGCTTTTGCAGCTCCTGTTGATGAAGGGATTATATTTATCGCGGCTGCTCTACCGCCGCGCCAGTCTTTTTTGCTGGGTCCGTCAACTGTTTTTTGCGTTGCAGTGTAAGCGTGGATAGTTGTCATAAGTCCCGTTTCAATTCCAATCCCCTCTTTAAGCAGAACATACACTACAGGCGCAAGGCAGTTGGTGGTGCAGGATGCGTTTGAAATGATATGATGCTCTTTGGGATCGTATTCGTTATCATTAACACCCATAACAAGTGTCTTAACCCCGCCTTTGCCCGGAGCAGAAATGATAACTTTTTTTGCGCCTGCTTCAAGATGGCCTTTGGCCTTTTCCATATCGGTAAATAAGCCGGTGCACTCAAGAATAATATCTGCGCCAAGCTCTTTCCATGGAAGCTCTGCAGGCGTTTTTGTAGCAGCAATACACTTTATCTTTTCGCCGTTCACAACAAGTATATCATCACCTTCGGTGGTAACAGTACCTTTGAATCTGCCGTGAACCGAATCATATTTCATCTGGTAAGCGAAGTACTTTGCATCGGTGCTTACATCAACTACAGCAACAACATCGATCTCTTTTCCAAGTACACCTCTTTCCGCCATTGCGCTTATGACCTGGCGGCCTATTCTGCCGAATCCGTTTATTGCTACTTTTACAGCCATTGTAAGTTTAACTCCTGTTCTACTGTTAAATTTTTTCAGTGCTAATAATACAAAAATACCGAAAATGCGAGATTTATTCAATGTAGGAGCAAATCAGTCTGTTAGAGCTAAATAAGATAAACACGGACTGTGTTTTTTATGTACGTAATAATAAAAAAGGGACTTTTTACGGAAGTCCCTTTATAAACCCAAACTGCTAAAAATTTACTCCATTGCAGAATAAGTGCCGTCTGCATTCAGAATCAGTGTATGCAGCTTGCATGCATCCATACCCGTAAAAGTTATGTAATTTCCTTCCAAATCTGTTATTTTCATGTCGAAAAGACAGGTTGAGCCGTAATCAGCGGGAATATCAACTCTTACAGATGTGCTTGCTTCGAAAAGGTCATTGGGAAGAATATCATTTCCCCAATTCGTGGTTTCCGAAGGAGTAACGTAGATGTTGTTAAGTGTAACGCCTGTATTGTTTGTTACAAAGAAATACAAAGCCTGTGAATAACTGCTTGTTTCTGCAAACATAAAGCTCACAACCAAGAACGATACAGCAAGAAGAATCTTTTTCATTATATATATGTTTTAGTTAATAATAATGAGCAAAGATATACATTTTAACATCATTCTCCAAAAGGTAAATCGTAAAATAGTGTAAACCAGTACCTTAATAATATTTGTTTGATTATTTGAAAGATTTTCCTATTTTGCAATAAAGATCGTACACTGTGAAAACTGCCTTTTACATAATGTTTTTTTCTATTGTCTTCTTACTTGTGGAAACAAGCCTGAGGGCGCAATGCCGCCTTGGTGAAGAAGATACCGGTGTATACAAGCAGATGCAGTTCAGCATGCAAAACGGTCTATATGGTGATGCCAAGATCCGTGCGAAAGTTTTGATAACAAAGTACGGGAATTCCTGCCCGGAGCTTTATTACGATGCGGGATGGTTAAGCTATATGACCGAATCATGGTGGGATACCATAGAATTTATGCGCCTCGCCCTCAGGACTCTCGATTTCAGCAACCAGAGACTCCTGTTTGCCTATGCCGCGGTTGGAATTGCGTATTACAATGTTGATTACAGTACCGAATCGATTACGTATCTGGACAAGGCCATATCACTTGACCCCAAAGCTGACTACTATAAATACCGGGGATTAGCATATTACAAGCTTGAAGATTACAATTCCGCACTGGCTGATTTCCAGGAAGCGAAAAAACTGGGATCAGAGTTCAACTCCTCTGAATCCGATATTTTCTGGGATGCAGCCGCAAAAATAAAGCAATAGTTATTCAATAATAGACATCAAAAATACACTTTCATAACCTATTTCAACCAGTTTATTGACTAAATCTCAAAATTTCCAAAAACCATGACATAGAACATTGATATTAGTGACCTATATGGGTATATTTGCATATAACTTTAAGAGGAATTGTGAGTTTTTGAGCCTTTTTGCCTCGAAAATCACTGAAAACCATGTAAAAACAAGCAAATTCTATCAAAATCTGATAACTTTTAATAAGGAGATTTTCGGCATTTATGGGTTCAACTTCTGATTTACGCAACGGATTAGTAATTAAGTATAACGGTGAGCTTCACGTGATTATCAAATGGGAACACCGCACACCCGGCAACCTTCGAGCCTTTTACCAGGTAAAAATGAAAAATCTTAAGAACGGCAAAACGATCGAGAATCGTTTCCGTTCAGGTGAAGAGATCGATATAGTAAGGATGGAGACCAGAAATTTCCAGTATCTGTATCATGATGGATCGGGATATGTTTTCATGGATAATGATAACTATGACCAGGTTTCAATTCCGGATGATATAGTTGGCGAGCAGGCCCTGTTCATGAAAGAAAGCGAGAATGTTCAGATAATGTTCGACGGTGAAAAACCTGTTACGGTTGAAATTCCCCCGCACGTAGAGCTGAAAGTTGTTGAGGCTCCCCCGGGAAATAAAGGCGATACGGCTACCGGAGGCACAAAACCAGTTAAAGTTGAAACAGGCGCAACAGTAAACGCGCCTATGTTCATTAGCGAAGGCGATATAATTAAAGTGGATACCCGTAACTCTGCGTACCTGGAAAGAGTAAAGAAGTAATATAGTAAGCTTGGGTATTTTTCAGCGCCCCTGATTAGCGGACACTGAAAAAAACAAACAAACAATATTTCCAGACAATAATGTCAATAATATCCACAATCTATAACGAGGTAAGGATAAACAAAGAAAATGAAAACTGATCTAAACTACATCAAAAAGTTGTTAAAGATCCTTGAAACCGGAGAGATCAATGAAATTGAGATCGAAGAAGAAGGCACAAGGGTAAGAGTGGTAAAAAGCAAAGCCCCCGAGGCACAAGCTGCTCCGCAGGTTATTACCTACAGCGCGCCGCCGCAGGTAATTGCACCTCAGCAGAGCGCACCGGCAGCCCCTGCACCGCAGGCACCGGCTCCGCAGCCAAAAGCTGAAGAGAAAAAAGAAGTTCCCGCAGCTCCCCCGGGCAAAGATCTTATTGAGGTTCGTTCACCAATTGTCGGCACATTCTACAGGGCTCCTTCACCTAACGCCGACCCGTATGTCCAGATCGGACAGCAGGTATCCAAGGGAAATGTTTTGTGCATTATCGAAGCAATGAAGCTCATGAATGAGATCGAGTGTGAATTCGAAGGCAAGATAGTAAAAATGATGGTAGAAAATGCTCAGCCTGTTGAATATAACCAGGTTCTTTTCCTGATAGAACCAAATAACTGATCCGGCTTTTTAACCTAAGGTAACCAGAAATTGTTAAAGAAAATATTAATAGCAAACAGGGGCGAAATTGCCCTGAGAATAATTCGAACCTGCCGGGATATGGGCATCAAAACAGTTGCCGTGTATTCCGAAGCAGACAAGGAATCTCTGCATGTGAAATTTGCCGATGAAGCGGTTTGTATAGGTCCGCCGCCTTCAAGAGAAAGCTACCTGAGTATCCCGAGAATAATAGCAGCTGCCGAAATAACCAACGCAGACGCAATTCACCCGGGTTACGGCTTTTTGGCAGAAAATGCCGAGTTTTCGGAAATTTGCAGTGAATCTGAAATAAAATTTATCGGACCATCACCCCAGATGATACGCTCAATGGGTGACAAGGCTTACGCTAAAGATACAATGAAAAAAGCCGGCGTACCGGTTGTACCGGGCAGCGACGGTGTTATCGCAACATCTGAAGAAGCAAAAAAGATCGCAGCAGAATTTGGCTACCCCGTACTTATCAAAGCTTCCGCAGGAGGCGGCGGTAAAGGTATGAGGATAGTACACGAAGAAAGCGAGCTTGATAATGCTTTCACTATGGCTACCAACGAAGCGCTGAATGCATTTGGAAACGGTGAAGTTTATGTTGAAAAATTTGTTGAAAATCCGCGCCACATAGAAATACAGGTAATGGGCGACCAGTTCGGGAACGTTGTTCATTTGGGCGAACGTGACTGTTCTGTTCAGCGCAGGCACCAGAAGCTTATCGAGGAGACCCCTTCGCCGTTCATAACCGAAGAGATCCGCGAGGCAATGGGTGCTGCCGCTGTAAAGGGCGCTAAATCTGTTAACTATGAAGGCGCCGGCACAGTAGAATTTATTGTTGATAAGAACAAGAATTTCTACTTCATGGAAATGAATACAAGGATACAGGTTGAGCACCCCGTTACCGAACAGGTTACAGGCGTTGATCTAATCCGCGAACAGATCGCAGTTGCATCCGGCCTTAAGCTTAAAGTAAAAAAAGTTAAGCGCGAAGGGCACTCAATTGAGTGCAGGATAAATGCGGAAAATCCTGATAAGAATTTCGCTCCTTCACCGGGAAGGATCACATCATTCCATATGCCCGGAGGTATTGGCGTCCGTGTTGATACTCATGCTTATGCGAATTATTACATTCCACCGTACTATGACAGCATGATAGCTAAGCTTATCGTTACGGCTGATAACCGCGAAGAAGCTATCAAGCGCATGTACAGGGCCCTTGATGAGTTCATTATCGAAGGTGTATTTACAACCATCCCCTTCCATAAAAAGGTTATGAAACATGAGAAATTTATTGATAGCGACTATGACACCAGCTTTATCGAAAAGTACAAGCTGGCTTAGAAGCCGCTTAGATTGAAGATATAAAAAAGACGGGTTTGGGCCCGTCTTTTTTTTTGCTAAACTCTCACTTTTTTGGGAAATCCTCTGTTTCTAAGAAAGTCAAACTCAGGTCAATCAATATCAAAAAAGATACAGACTATTTTTTCCCTGATGTTTTTTTGGGTTTTGCTGGGGAGTTTTTTGCAGCCTTTACGGAAGATTTTTTCTCAGAGGATTTGGTTGTCAATTTCTTAACCGTTTTCGCAGCCGGTTTTTTTATTGGTTTCTCATCGCTTACTTCTGTGACTTCAGCATCACCCCATAATTTTTCAAGTGAGTAGAAGCTGCGTGTATCCCTCAGGAAAACATGTACAACCACATCCACAAAATCGAGCAGCACCCATGAACGCATGTTTGTGCCCTCTTTATGCCAAACCTGCTGGCCATCTTTTTTTGCGCCTTCAAGTATAGCGTCGGCAACAGCCTTTACCTGCGGCTCGGAGTGTGCAGTACAAATTACAAAGAAGTCTGCAATAGTGGTAAGCTTCCTGAGGTCAAGTACTTTGATGTCATCGGCTTTTTTTGATAACGCAAATTCTGCTAAAGCAAAAGCTAATTTTTCTGAATCCAAATTGTATAGTCTTTCTATATCGTTATAATATGTTTTATGATTTACGGTTTCGTTTGTGTTTCCGTTTGATGCCTGAAAGGCAGCAGCTCTTCATAATCTTTGCCGATCACAACTGTTGCATCAAGGAAATAATTCTTGTTCATCTGCTGAATAACGAATTTATCGGCAACTCCAAGCGACTGGGCAACGCGTTTGGCATTTTTCATGTTTCCCGCCCTGTCAATAACCATCGTGGTTTTAATATCCTGTGTGGAAAAGTTGCCCATTTCAACTACATCGAAGCCTTTGGAGCGAAGGTACTCGGTAAACCTGTCAGCAATACCCGAAACACCGCAGCCGTTTTGCACATCAATTTGCAATGTACCGCCTGAAGGCTGTTTGGTCAGATAAGTCGTTGAATCAACGACCTGTGTCTTTACATCAGTTTGCTCGGTTGTAAGGCGCTTAAACAGATTATAGAAAAGATAAATAGTTATAACTGCAAGCAGAACAATTAATATGTTAATGGAATAATTGCGGAACTTGCTTACAAATTCGCCTGAATTTGCTGATGACATTTAATAGTTTCTACCGTAGAATCTGTTATAATAATTATTATCGTAATAATTGTAAAGATTATTACTATTGTTGTAATAATCAATGCTTATATAAGTATTCTTAAACGGCTGGTAATCCAGTGAAACACGGCTCAGGTTTATCCCATTAAACGAGTTCTGGAATTCTCTGTTTATTGCAGGATTGTTCGATCCGATTGAAGCATATGGTGAATATTGCATAGTAACATCAGCGCTGATATTCAAATTTTTCAGTATCCTGTAATCCAGGGTAGCGGTATAAGAAGCCAGGCTGACTGATGAATTTCCGCCTGTCTGAACTGACATATTAATAGAATGAGTCAAAGTAAAATTCTTCGGATTAATAAAACCCAGAATAAGCCCGTTGCCATTTGATTTCAGCTTGGTCTTTGTCTTACTCGGAATTTCCTTGAACTGGGAAAAGGAAATAGATGTAACCAGGGCTAAGAGTACTGCTATTAATGTTATTTTTCTCATTTTTATTGCTGATTTGCTCACAGAATAGCAAATAATGGTTATTAAATCAACTGATTTTGGCAACTACAAATGTAACAAATTGTTATGGCTATTCGTTTCACTTTTCCCTTTTAATGGTTCAAAACGAAAGTATTGATTCATTCCGCTTTACATAAAGAAAGGAGCCCCCAAAACTAGGCTCCTTCTTCACTGCATTTGAATCTCCCGGAAAAAAATCTAATTACATTTGGGGGTAATTATTCAATTAACTGAATCCCTCGGAGATAACACCTGCATTATGCTGCTATTTTTTTTCTTCTTATACAAAGATATACTAATGTTTAACAGAGGCAAAATCATAATTTAGTGAATTTCATAAGTCAAACTGATGAACGAATTGAAGAAAAAAGAAGAAAAAAGCTCATTTTCGGATCAATTTGCAATAAATCAAATCGGATAAAGGTTGCAAACATAATAAGTTGAACAGCCCTGAATCACCTGCCCTGCTGCATTAAAATGAACTTTTCACAGTGCTGAATACCAGTGCCGTCAATTGCTTCAAGAGTACATAGATACTTTTGTTCATTATGGCTGCTGCTTTCCGGCCTGTTAGGAGTCTTAAAAATAACGCCATTTTCACCTATACCCATTTCTCCTTCAACCAAAAGCGTTACAGCCCCAGACTGCTCGTTAGTTACAAACAGCCTCACAAAGCAATCAGAGTTCACTTTAAACCGAATGGTTGTAATTTCTTCAAACGGATCGGGAGTATTCTGTAGGAGGGTGCAAAGTTCAGCAGAAGGTTCAGTTTGCCCAAATAAACATTCATTCATGTACAATACTGAAATACCGAGAATGACCAAAACAATTAGCTTTTTCATAACTGATTAGAGTTTAGTTAATAATACTTGTGTATTTGGAAGTTTTTCTGGTCAGCTGTTAACACGCAATCACTTGGCACCCATGGAGAATGCTTCAATTTTTGAAGTTATTTGCCTGCTTCCCGGGCTGATTGACTGCAAAATATATCCGTGAATACAAGAATTTGCAGAACTATTCAATCATTGATAAACGAATATAATTCAACAAGACTGCTGTTCAAAATCATTATTTCCATAATTTCATAATTCAAACCTTTGATTCGGCTGTTTTATCCTGGCAAAAAAAGCTATTTTAGCAGAAATTACTTTGGGGAGAATAATAAATCGATGGGTGCATCAGATGACCTGTTTCAGCTGATAAAGTCTATGTCACGCTCCGAAAAGGGGTATTTCAAAAAATTCGCGTCAAAGCATACTATTGGTGAGAAGAACTCGTATGTAAAGCTGTTTGATGCGATTGATGCACAGGCATCATACGATGAAGACGCACTTAAACGAAAATTCAAAAATGACCGTTTTGTCAGTTCGCTTTATTCAACCAAAAACTACCTGTTTAACCTCACACTCAAGTCACTAAGCGCATACCACTCCGAAAAATATGCCGTATCGAAGCTCAACAATATGCTGACTGAGCTGAATGTACTATTCGAAAAAGGGCTGTACAAACAGTTCCGCACTCTGCTTAACAAAGCAATAGAATTCGCAAAGAAGAACGATAAAATGTACTACCTCGCCATTCTCTATAATAAACAGCTGACATACGTGGCAACAGATTATTACGCATCAGACAATCATCTTGAGTTCAGTAATATAAAGAACAGGACACTTGATACTCTTGACAGGCTGAAGATTGATGAAGAATACCATATTATCTATAACGAGCTTTTCCTGTTCTCTAAACAGACCGGCTCTGTAAGAAATATTAAAGACCTTGAAAAGCTTAACGCTATACTTGATAACCCAATAATGAAGGATGAGAAGTATGCAGTAAACTTTGACGCGCGTTTCAAGTATTATTCCATTTGGGGGCATTATTACCGCATTCTTAACGATATCGAAAACTGGTACAGATACCGCAAAGCGCTACTGGAACTTATGGAAAGCGATGATAAGTACATCCGCGAAAACCCCAGGAGCTATGTACTGGCACTAAACAATTATCTGAATGTTTGTATTGCATATAACCGTTCGGTTGAGTTCGCGCATAATCTTCAAAAGCTTAAGAAATTCGCCGAACAGTTCGAGAACAAAAAGGAATTTATAGACCTCCACACAAGGATATTTCTGCTTGTAAGCGATCTTGAGCTCAGTTTCGCGATAAAGACCGGCAAAGCTGATAAGCTGAGCGAGATCATTACTGATATTGAGACCGGGCTAGCCGTATATGAAAAACTTATCCTCGAGAACCGGAAAACTTCTCTGTATAACCGTATTGCTTATGCCTGTTTCCTAACCGGCGACTTTGAAAAGAGCATTTATTATACAAACCGCATAATGAATGCGGCTAACCCGAAACTGGAGCCAGAACAACATATGCTTGCAAGGATAAGAAGCCTTATTGTGCATTTCGAAGCCGGAAATTATGAGCTGATTGAGTACAGCATAAAATCCACAATGCGGTTCCTCAAAAAAACCGACAGGGTTTTTAAATTTGAAAAGCTCATATTGAATTTCCTATCAAGGGCTGTTAAGTATGATAGCGACAGCGAAAGGATAGAGCTTTACGAAAAGCTGAAGGCAGACATAAATAAAATTTCAAACGACCAGTTTGAAAAAAATGTACTGGAACAGTTTGATTTCATCTCATGGATTAACAGCAAGATCCTCGATACTGAAATGCTGAAAGTTCTGAAAAAGAAGGCAGTATAATTACACTTTTCTATGATCCATTTGCCGGATAATCACGTGGCAAGAATCTCTTCATAGTACTTTTCATATTCAGGAATAATTTTCTCTGCTGAAAACAAAGTAGTTGCCCGATCCAGCGCGTTTTCGGAAAATATCTTGTATTTATTCGGGTCTTCAAGCAGCCTTAGGGCATAATCTGCCATTTTATCTACATCACCAATCTCTGCAATATATCCGGTTTCACCGTGCAGATTCAGCTCCGGCAGGCCGCCCGCGTTTGATGACACTACAGGAACACCGCATGCCATAGCCTCTAGCGCCGATAGGCCGAAACTCTCGGACTGCGAAGGCATAAGGAAAAGGTCGGAAACCGAAAGTATTTCGGTAAATGATTCCTGCTCACCGTAGAACTTAACATTTTCAGCTATCCCCAGATCCTTTGCAAGATATTCGCACTTGCTTCGTTCCGGTCCATCACCAATAAGCAGCAGCTTCGAAGGGATCTTATCATTAATTATCTTGAACGCGCGGATCGCATCATCAACTCTCTTCAGCGGCCGGAAGTTAGAAGTGTGAACAAGTATCTTCTCACCGTTAGCGGAAAGCTTCTCCTTAAGGCATTTTGTCTCGTTGTTATCGATCTTCTTGTAGATATCCTGGTTTATGAAATTCGGGATAACTTTTATATCCTTTGTGATTTCATATTGTGATTGTGTCTTGGTTTTCAGGAACTCCGAAACCGCCGTAACACCATCTGATTTCTGTACAGAGAATTTCATTGTAGGCAAAAAACTGATTTCCAGACCTGTAAGTGTAATATCTGTTCCATGAAGTGTTGTTATGATCTTTATGTTGCGGTTATTTTTTTTCTTGGAAAGGACTTCTTCTTTTATTATCTCTCTCGCAAGGTATGCACTTGTAGCATGCGGAATAGCGTAATGAGCATGAACGAGATCCAGACCGTTGAACTTTGCCACTTCGACAATCTTGCTTGCCAATGCGATGCTGTACAGAGGGAAATCAAAAAGCGGGTAAGATGCTATTTCAACCTTATGAAAAAAGATGTTATCTGAAAATCCCATGTTTAAGCGCATGGGCATGCTGTATGAAATAAAATGCACTTGATGTCCGCGTGCTGCCAGCTCGATCCCAAGCTCTGTGGCAACAACACCGCTTCCGCCATAAGTTGGATAACAAAGAATACCTATTTTCATAAATAATATATATTTAGAAAGAAAATTATAAACCCGGTTTTATATGAAGAATGCTAAAATAGGAAATTAAGTTAATAGTTACTAACCCAGTAACTTAACCCAAAGTGTATGTATGTTTAAAGTGACGAATCAGGACCAAAAATCTTTTTTATCAATTCCGATATGACACAAAGCAAAATCGTATTTAACAGGGTCTGCAGGGTCAAAACTGCGAAGCTTTTCAGTAAGTTCAACAGCAAATTTCAGGTCGATCGCTCTGCGCTTTACAAGTTTTAGTTTTTTTGAGATACGGGCTATATGTGTATCAACAGGCATTACCAGTCTGGCGCTTCCCACTTCGCTCCATATCCCGGTATCAATTTCATCTTTCCTTACCATCCATCTTAGGAAAAGATTCATTCTTTTGCATGTGCTTCCGTTTGCAGGATCACTAAGCAGGTAATGATAATATTTTCCCCTGTTATGCCTCGAGGGTGAATTCAGCCCGGAGACAAAGCCGCTGAGTGCGCTCAATACATTTTCGTCATCAGCCGTCAATTCTTTCAAAAAGCGCTGCTTCAATGATCCATGTTCCCGCAGCGCAGAGCCAAGTGAAGCAAGCAGCTCTGCCAGATCATTTGATGTGTTGAATCTGTACTTAAGCCCCTCAATGTGCTTTTTATCTTTTCGTTTCTGAAAATTAATGGTAAATTCGTAAGGCTTGTTTGAACAGGTTTCAAGCAATGAGTTAATGAACCGGTTTATCTGTTCAACTGAGCCATAGGCATACGCTGCCGTTAACAGCCCGGCAATTTCAATATCTTTTTCATCACTGAACCGGTGAAGGATCCAAACGGGATCTTTTGAAGAAAATTTTTGCCTGTAGGCTAAATAGTGCTGCTCTAATTTTTCTTTTAAATCAGAATTTTTCAATAATACGGATGACAAAAATTTTTTTAATGGGCTCCGGATCAATCAATTCGGAGATACGCGAACTGCTGAACGGCAAAGCTGAATTTACTGAAGAAGTTGGAGATGCGGATTTGGTTATAAATTCAACTAATTATCCCGAGTACGAAAAATCAGAAGAGCTTCAGTATGTTGAATCACAGACCCCAAACAATGTACCTATTTTCACCTCTTCCTTGTGTTATGCTGTATCAGACCAATGTGCCCTCCAGGCAAATCCTGAAAGGCTTATTGGAATTGGCTTATATGATACATTTTCCAAAGCTAAACGCATCGAGATCGCGCCGTCAAAAATAACGCATCCCGAAATACTTAAAAATGCAGAAAAATTCTTGAATGAATCCGGCATCACCTACTCGGTTGTGCCTGATAGGGTTGGAATGATCTTCCCGAGAATTGTATCAATGATTATCAACGAAGCTGTTCAGGTGTATTCTGAACAAATAGCATCAAAAGAAGATATTGATACCGCAATGAAGCTTGGTACAAACTATCCTTTCGGCCCGCTTGAATGGGCTGACAGGCTTGGTATTGGGCTGGTGTATAATATATTGGCGGGTCTACAGCGTGATTTTGGTGAGGACCGTTACAGGCCGCACCCCACACTGAAAGAAATGATGATGCTAAACAAAAAGTTTTACGAATAAATTGCTCTAAACCTGCAGCTTCTATACTTGCAACCTGAAACCTTCAGCCTGCAAATTAACTTTATATATCAACATCATCTGCCGATGTGATCCAGTTAATATTCCGGTCTCTTCTGAACCATGTCATCTGCCTTTTCGCGTAGCGGCGAGTGTTTTGTTTAATAAGCTCTAACATCACTTTCCGTGATATCTTCCCGTCCAGATAGTCAAACACTTCCTTGGCACCAACAGTGTTAAGTGAGTTATGCGTCTTGTAATGGTACCCTTTATCTTTCAATCCTGAAATTTCTTCTATCATTCCTGCCGCCAGCATTTGCTCTGCACGCCTGTTTATGCGGTCATACAGTTCTTGCCTCGGCATTTCCACAGCATAGAGCATAGGTTTGAATTTTATAGCAATTTTCTTTTTCCTGTGTTCAGAAACAGGCAAGCCTGTAACATAATATACTTCCAGCGCCCTTATGACCCTGCGGTCTGTTATTTCTTTTATCGAATCGAAAGTTTCAGGATCAATTCTCTTCAGTTCATCTGCCAGGTCGGGTAGACCGTTTTTTTCGAGTCTATCATACAGCTCTTTGCGGATAGAAGCCTGTTTAGCTTCAATTTCAGCGGCATGGCTTTCATCATATTCAAACAATCCATATATAAGCGAGTTTATATAAAGCCCGCTGCCTCCCACCACAAGCGGTATCTTTCCTTCTTTTAGTATTCTGTCAATCAGCTCTCTGCCCAGCTTACCAAATGAACCTGCATTAAAGCTTTCCTCAGGTTCAAGCTCGTTTATGAAATGATGCCTGAACATTTTAAGCTCTTCTTCCGAAGGCTGCGCGCTGGTAACGGGGAAATATCTATATACCTGGCGGGAATCAGCAGAAATTATTTCCACATCCCTGTTCCTTAGCTTACTGATTTTTTGTGCAATGCTTAATGAAAGGGGTGTTTTGCCTGAAGCCGTCGGGCCGGTTATGACAATAACCTCAGGTATACTGCTGTTCATTTCAGGCTTTCCAGCCATCTTCGCCGATTAATGGAACAAACTTGAAATAATCATAATACTTCTTCGCCAAACCTTCTTTCAAATTTGTAATTACAAGCAAACGCTGTGACTGCTGGTCGCCTATCGGGACAATCAGCTTACCGTTTGCAGAAAGCTGTTCTACCAAATGATTCGGTATATCCGGTGCACCTGCGGTAACTATTATTTTATCGAAGGGCGCAAATTCTTCCCATCCAAGTGTGCCGTCATCAAGCTTTAGTAACACATTGTACCCAAGCTCCGCAAGCAGGGATTTTGCGTTTTCATGCAGCTTCTCTATTCTTTCCACAGAATATACTTCAGCTCCAATCTTGCATAACACTGCTGCCTGGTATCCTGAACCTGTTCCAATTTCAAGTATCTTGTCGCCGGGCTTTACTTCCAGTACCTGCGTCATAAACGCTACCGTAAAGGGCTGCGATATCGTTTGCGCGCATTCGATCGGAAGCGCATTATCATCATAAGCGAAACGCCTCAGCGCTGATGAAATGAATTTTTCGCGGGGTATCTCATATATGGCTTTAAGCACGCGCTCATCCCTTATGCCTTTATTCCACAGGGTTTCGGCCAGCTTCCGTTTTTCTTCTTCAAGAAGAAGCATTACAGTTTAGTTCCCCTACTATGATTATTCTTCATCCATCTCTTCAAATATCTCTTTAACCTCTTCCTTCACATCGGTTGATTCGAGTTCCTTCTGCATTTCACGCTTCAGCTCATCAAGGCCTGAAACAAATTTCAGTTTGCCGTCTTCAGCAATTGAAATTCCTCCGGTTTCTTCGGAAAGGATTATTACAAGTGCATTTACATCTTCCGATGCTCCCAGCCCCGCACGGTGGCGGGTACCAAGCTTCCGGTTCCCAATTTTTTCCGTAGAAGATAGCGGCAGAATGCAACGGGCAGCTTCGATAATATTATTATTTATTATTACTGCTCCATCATGAAGGGGGGATTTTGTGCTGAATATTGAAATGAGAAGTTCTTTGCTCACTTTAGCCTGAAGGGGCTCTCCTGTTTCAACAAAGGAAGTGAGTCTGTCGCCCATTGAAATGACTATCAAGGCTCCCTGCTTGCGTTCTTTCAGTTCCTTTAACCCGTCAACTATCTCATTGATGGTTTCGCTGGCGTTTATTTTAAGGAAATACCTCGCAATTCTTGTTCGGCCTATTACCAGCAGCAGCCTTCGTATTTCCGGCTGAAAAAGTATAATAAATGCTATCACCCATATATCTGTCAACCGGCTGAATATCCACCCGAGCGAACGCATGTTGAATGTTTGTGCTATAAGCGATGCTATTATTATAAGGGTCAGACCAAGGAAGATCTGCGAGGCAATTGTGCCGCGCATAACAAGGTATAGCTTATAAAAGATGTAAGTTACGATAATTATATCTATTACATCAATTAAACCTACCTTTATAAACCCGATTTCGAACAATTCCATGGTGAACAAATTTAATGATTTGGCTTTTTACATAATAGTTAATAATTTTGAATAATCCGCAAGCGGAAATCCGCTTTATCAAAAATTTGGAACAAATGAATTATGCCTAAAGAAATTATCCGCTGCCCGTGGTGCGGAACAGATCCCGTTTACATGAGATATCATGACGAAGAGTGGGGAGTGCCGCTGCATGATGACCAAAAACTGTTTGAATTTATTGTTCTGGAAGGATTCCAGGCTGGATTAAGCTGGCGAACTATACTACATAAGAGAGAAAATTTCAGAAAAGCATTTGATGGATTCGATGCACATAAGATAGCCCGGTACACTGACAAAAAAATTGAGAAGCTGATGAATGATGCTGGTATAATCCGCAATAAACTCAAGATCCTGGCTTCAATTTCAAATGCCAGGGCATATCTTGATATAGTGGGGCAGCATGGCTCGTTTGATAAATACCTCTGGCAGTTCACAGATGGCAGGGTGATCAATAATGAATGGAAAAGCCTAAAGGAGCTTCCGGCACGGACAAAGGAATCAGACGCAATGAGCAGAAAGCTGAAGGAGGATGGATTCAAGTTCGTTGGCTCTACTATTTGCTACGCAAACATGCAGGCAACGGGCATGGTAAATGATCATTTGGTTGATTGCCACAGGTATAAACGTGTAAAATGACTGTATTTAAAGCAAAGTTAGCTGTCATATAATTTGCTGACAAATGTCATTATTTGTTTAACCTGTCATTGTTATTTTGCAATATGAAAAATACCATTCTAATATTCTTTACTATAGGGCTATTTGTATCTTTTGTAAGCGGATGCGGTGAAGATAATGTATCACCTCTCAATAATCAGCAGGATGAGTATGTAAAGGTCGCTTCGGCTGAGAGCGGCAATGTTAAATTTGAGATCTGGACAACCGGGAACGACACTTTAATGACCGGTTATAATAAAGTAGGCTTCAAAGTTTATGAGAACGGGCAGCCGAAAACCAGCGGTTCAGTTAAGTTCTATGCGAAGATGTTCCATTTCAGCTCAACTGATTTTCACGCCACGCCTGTTGAACCCGAATACTTATATGATAACTCACTCGGGATGTTCACCGGGTATATTATCATGTTAATGCCTTCAGATACTTCAAGCAGATGGTACGGCTTCTACAGCTACAATGATATCCTGCGTGTTGATTCATCGAGGTTTGATGTAGGGTGGGATAACCTTACAAAGTTTAAAATATTTACTGACCTGAATACAAATCTCAGCTATTTGATAACAATGACCTCGCCTGTGCTTCCTGTTAGAGGATACAATGACTTCATTTGCCTTTTGCATGAGTCACCTGATTTCCTTAGTTTCACGCAGGTCAACACTGCCAGCATGTTTCTAAGGGTTAGGCTTGATTCGCTTAACCACACTTCGTCAGATAATATCAACCCGGTTTATACCGGAGGCGGATTCTACAAAGGCAGGGTGAATTTTGATTACAGCGGCGGATGGAAAGTTTATGATTCCATTTATTATAATAACACCAACATAACCAACTTCGGTACTCCATACATCTATTACAATGTGCCATAAAGGCCCGGTGAAGTCTAATAGATATGTTTCCCTGAGCTGAAACTAAGTACACGACAGTAGACAAATAAAACCCTACAAACTTTGTTAGAAGAAGTTTCTTGACTCTGGATTTCAATAAACTTGACCTCACCCCCTGACCCCCTCTCCTGACAGGAGAGGGGGAACCAAAATTGTTGAGTTTTTTCTCCCCTCTCCCTTTGGGAGAGGGGTTGGGGGTGAGGGTCGAATGCAAAACTACTGAGTAAATGTTTCACCGTCGTGTACTAAGGAGCTGAAAATTCCTTATATTTTGGGCTTTAATAATTCAGAGTAATTTGTTAAATTTGTAAAATAGCAAATATGACGTTTTTTTGATATATTTGCGCAGCACGGAGAGCTCGCATAATGGTATTGCAGCGGTCTTGAAAACCGCCGGGCGCAAGCCTGTGGGGGTTCGAGTCCCTCGCTCTCCGCAAAACCATTCAATACTACAAGGGGTTGTTTACCCCTTGTTTTCTTTAACACTCGGAGAGGTGCAAGAGTGGTTGAATTGGCCACCCTGGAAAGGTGGTATACCGGTAACGGTATCGTGGGTTCGAATCCCACCTTCTCCGCTTTGAATTTCAGAATGATCGTGGGTTCTCCCAAAGGGACTCTCGAAGATTCCTTTGGAACTTCGGAGGAATCCCACCTTCTCCGCTTTAAGTTTTTAGATTATTATCGTACGCTAAAATGCGAAGTTAATAAAAAGGCCGGACTTTAGTCCGGCCTTTCTGTTTTTACCTAAATGAATATTTCCTACTTAAGTATTACCAGCTTCTTTACATCCGTAAAGTCACCGGATTCCATTCTGTAGAAATATACACCGCTTGCAAATTGAGATGCGTCAAATACTGCTTCGTAGGTACCCGCAGTGCGCATTTCATTTACAAGAGTCTTTACTTCCCTGCCCAGAATATCATAAACAACCAGCTTCACGAGCGATTGCCGCGGAACGGAATACCTGATATTCGTTACAGGGTTAAACGGATTTGGATAATTCTGTCCCAACTCAAACTTTACAGGAATCTGGTTATTGTTTACAGCAAGTATTGCATTATATATAATATTCAGGCAATATCTTTCAACATGTCCTGTATCGCTTCCTGCCTGATCGTTCACTTTAAGTATCCATTTACCGTGAACTTCAGCTCCATTATAAACATTGAGCGGCGATTCCGGCTTGTACGATCCTGTAAACGGCGCCGTTCCTGTTGAAATTGAGGCAGAAGCCGAATCATCGAACACAGTATTTATATAATTCTCACCGCTTGAACCGTGCCTGTTTGAAAGAACGACTTCAACACCTGCAGGCGAAGTTATGCTGAAAGTAATATCTCCGTCATAAGTATGGAGAAGTGTTTCCATTTTGAAATTTAGATCTACAATTGTTCCGTACGGCACAACCATCAAGGTATCATAAGAAGTCTGGTTATCTCTTATTGGCATGTACGTATCTTTACAGAACATCTGTGCAGCCTGGTCAGTAATAAGGAACCCGTAGTAACCTGCAGCAGGCATCCTTCCAATATTATGGTTAGAAGAATTATCTACCGCCTTTACCATGTAGAATATTGAATCACCGGGTGCAACTTCAGCATTCAGTGAGTTAAACAAAGCGCTGTAATTGCTGCCTGACGTTAAATTGAGCCTGAATTTTTTGATAACCGAAGGGGTATTCTTATACCACTCAACCCATACACTATCAACGCCAATATTATCCGTTACACTGCTGTTAACAGTAGATGGCCACATTGGCTGACCTGTATTTCCAAGCTGTGTGTGCACTATGACAGGCGCGGTTGCGTCTACAGATGCGGAAAAACTGAAATATCCTGTGGGTGCGTCAGGAGGCAGAACAGTCACTCTCCCTGCCATATCACAGGTCTTCAGATAGTATTTATATAATGCAGGAGAACCGTTGCCCGGAATGCTTGCGCTCCAGTTATTACCTGATGAATTTGTGAGCGAAACACTATCTGCAAAAGTACTTCCGCGTGTCCAGAAGAGCTTGGTCTTTGCAGGATCAATATTTGATCCCGCAGGTGTTATCAAACAATTCACCGTGTATGGTCCGGCCAGGTTTTCGGTATTCGGCAGGCATGCATGCGAAATTACCGGGCCGTATGGTGCTTCGTAAAGTGACGGGTCACCGAGGCAGTTATACATTTCGAGGTATCTTCTCATGTCAGTTGTAACACTGCCATAATGAAGTACGAGGTAGATCTTTGCCTGGACGAACATTGGGGCAGTCTTCTTCAATCCATCAGTGAACATTGCCCTGAAAAGCCTTCTTTCCAGGATATCATCTTCATCCCAGAATGAGTTTACGGATGAACCCCAGAACACTGAGCCGCCTTTTTGCCTGCGGATCCATGTTTCGCCAAAACACTCTGAATTCTGAAATTGACCTGTTAAGCACGCAAATGAATACACGAACGGGAAGTAGGTATTGTTCAATGAATTCACCTGCGACTGCGATAGCGGCGGGCCGTCTGCCCAGCTTGTAGTGCTGCCATGACCTGAATAGACCGCGAATACCTGGTTGGCATTAAGCGCATCAATAAGCTGCTGAGTAGTCGAGCCGTAGGTATAGGTATACAGCTTAATGTTAGCGAATGGCGGCGTAGTAAAGAAACTATCTACAACAAAGTTGTGAGTGCCTTCAGTAATGGCATGGTTATCGGTAGAAGCCATCCAAACATTCTTCTTCGGCAATGCGCCAATTGAGCTTTCCATATAAATGGTCTTATTTATTATGTTGCTAAGCTCAGACGAATTTGAAACCGAAAAACGCCCGATGAAAGCATCCGCAAAAGCATCTCCGCCTTCAAGAAGAGTATAGTTCAGGTCTGTATGAGGGTTATCCGATCCGATGCCTGTCCACTCGGGTAACATATTTATATCACCGGCAAGAAGTATAAACTCAGGCCGAGTTGAAATATTGTTGTACCTCTGCTGAATGTAGTTAAGAATAGCAGTTGTAGTTGTGCCTGTAGTACCTGTATTAACCATCAATACATTGTAGCCCATGCTTGATTTGTAGGAGGCGAATGGTCCCATTGCAGCCTCATATTCAGGCGGCGTAATGATGAGGTAATTATTAGTATTGGTGTATGTAATACACCCAGGGTTGACAGCAGATGCATTAAACATTTCCCTGAAAGAGCCGCCAACTGAACTGTAAGATGGCATACCTGCAGGAAGATCGATACTGATTCGCGCCGTGCGTGTTACAAACAGCTTTCCGCCTGCGGGATCATACCTGAACGGGTAAATTGTAACCATAACTGCCTTAACACCTGCAATTACGATAGGCTCTGAGATCTTTACTAATGGATTGAAAATACTGCCGCTGGTTAAGTAGTAATCCTTATTAACAGTAAAGGGCCTGTCCTTTAGCTGTCCGGATTTCTCCCAGGGCGCCTGGGTTGGGAATATTTTTCTCTGCTGAAGTTTTTCTTCAACAGCCTGGTCTTTAACAACAAAACCGGGTGATGATTCTGCTTTATTTATTACAAGGATGAAAGTGAGCTGAGGCAACATTGGAAGGCCTTCTTCGGGAGTGATACCATAGTTATTTAAGCTTATGATATCATATTGCTCTCCCTGCCTGGTTACAGTTTCTGTATTGTAACCCGGAAGGCTGTATTCTATTTCGTAGCCGCTTGTGGAATTTGTCAGCCTCAGGCCGTCTAATCCCTGCGAATATGAAACAGAACCGGCCGCCGTACATAGCAATAAAATCGCAATGACGGCCGCACTATAGCGTTTCATGGTTCTTAGCTCCTGGTGTAAGAATTATTTTAAAGAACGTTTATTACACCATTACAAATATAATCTATAAATACAGTTAAAAGTATGAAATTTTGGTTACAGAATGGAACTAAAGTGATCCAATCTGACCCGTCTCAAAGATATATAGAACCTGAATAATATAAGCCAATGAATAAAAAGTTCATTTATAGATCAAAATATTGTTTCAACAATGTTTCAATCCGGGTTTAAATGGTATTCAAATTTTGAACATAGAAATACCGCATAAAAATGACTAATTTACATTTATATATTGAAATTACTTGACGATATTTAACGAAGCAAACACCAATTTATGAATCTGCCTGAAGGATATAACGGGAAGCTGTATTCTTTAATTGAAGAAGCACAAAGGATCAAAGTTAATGAGCCTCAAAAAGCACTTGAGCAGGCAAATTTTGTTTATGTTCAGGCATTAAAATCTGCAGATGAGGAACTTGAAGCTTTGTGCCTCTACACACTGGGAGTGTGTAACGAACTGCTGGCAAACTACCCCCAGGCAATGACATTCCTTTCCGAAGCGATCAAGCTCTCTCAGCATCTGGGCAATAAAAGGGTCATGGGTGATTCACTCAACTGTGTTGGGATAATCCATGACAACCTCAACAATTATTCCAATGCATTAAAAGCTTATTTCAGGGCATTGAAGCTCTATGAAGAGCTTAAAGACAACAAAAAGATCGCGATTGTACTTTCCAATATTGGCCTTATATATACAAATATCAAAGATTACCGCAACGCCCTGAAATTCTATTCCCAGGCACTCGACCTGGCCGAAGAGGAAAATGACAGTGAATCATTGCTTGTGACTAATATTAATATCGGCTTAACACATACTCTTCTGGGAAATTTTGATGAAGCATTAAAGTTTTTATATGATGCTCTTGATTTTGCCGCGAGAAATAATGACAGGCGGCGAAGTTCCATTACTCTTGATCATATTGCAGAGACAAACATTAAGCTGGAAAAGAACGATGAGGCTTATCGGCTTTTTGAAGAAAGCCGTAAGATCAAGGAAGAGCTTGATGATAAACGCGGACTTGTGAAGGTATTGGGTACAATTGGCCATATGAACCTTGTTGAAAACAAGGTTGAAGAAGCGAAAGCCAACCTCGAAAAGGCACTTGAAATTGCAGACAGGCTCGGGATGAAAAGATCGATCCACGAGCTGCATAAAATGCTGAGCGAATCTTATGAAAAAATGGGAGATGCAGAAAATGCGCTAATGCATCTAAAGATCGCATACAGGAAAGAAATTGAGCTGCTAAATGAGGAGGCTGAGCTGAGGGCAAAAAACATCTCAACGCAGCTGGAGATTGAACAGGCACAAAAAGAAGCAGAGATCCAGAGGCTGAAAAATATTGAACTTGCGCAGGCCCTTGAAGATGTAAAAAAACTCAATGTAAACCTGAAAGAGCTAAATGACGAGAAAAATGAGTTCATGGCAATTGCAGTCCATGACCTGAAAAACCCGCTGCAGAATATTTTATCTACAGCCAGAATAATGAAAAGGTCCGATGATTTGCCTAAAGAAGAGCTCGATGAGTTCACGTCTAATATTGTAAGTCAAACAGACAGGATGTTCAACATCATAAAGAAACTGCTTGATCACAATGCAATCGACCAGGGAGAGTTGAAAATTAAGGAATCGAATTTTGATGTTAATTCCCTTTGCGATGAGCTTGCCGAAAACTTCAGAGAAGAAGCCGAAAGAAAATTTCTCGAGATCAAGCTGGATAAATTTCCAGAAGAGCTGAATGTAAGAACTGATAAGGTCATTCTTTATGAGATACTGCAGAATCTGATTTCAAACGCGATAAAATTTTCGCCACAGCACAAACATATCTTTTTAGGTACTTATGCAGATGAAGATTCAGTACGTATAGAAGTCAGAGATGAGGGCCCCGGATTCAGCGACGCTGATAAGTCTAAAATGTTCAACAAATTTGCACGTTTGAGCGCAAAACCAACCGGCAATGAACATTCAACCGGCCTGGGTCTTTCTATAGTTAAGAAATTATGCGAATTGGCAGGGGCAAGGCTGAAGCTCGAATCTGTTGAGTCTCAAGGCGCTAAATTCATTATCTCTCTCAAAAGACAGAATTAAAGAACGGAAATAACAGCAGTTTTAATCTAACTTGTTTACGTTATTCCAATTCTTTCAAAGCCTTATAAATTACACTTAGAATGAAACCAAATCTTGCAGAAATCACCAATAAAGCAGAAGAAATGAGGGAAAGCAACCCTTCAGGATCTTTAGAATTGTATCAGGAAGCCCTTAAACTTGCGAAATCAAGTAAGAAGGACAGAGAGGTCGTGGAAATCCTGTTTAATACAGGGGTCGTATACCACAACTTGGCAAACCACAGCGCCGCCAAAACTCATTTCTTCGAAGCTCTTGAAAATCCTTACATTAACCAGGATATGTTCCTCAAAGCAAACATCCTGCGCTGCATGGCGGTACAATATGTATGTACTAACATGCTGCAGGAAGCTATTGACTACCTTTACAGCAGTGAAAGAGTGAGCGTTGAATGCGGATATGATGAGAATATCCACATGATAGAATCAACTATGGGATCGGTGTATATTCAGCTGAAAATGTTCGATAAAGCGCTGGAGCATGAATTGAGATCTCTTGAAATTGCAGAAAAACTCGACTCTGGCTCAATGAGAAGTTATTCGTACCTGGGAATTGGCTCATGTTATTACCTTTTAAATAATCTTGATGATGCTGAGAAATTCCTCTTAAGAGTCTTTGAAAACGAAACGACTGAATTCACAAAGGCGAACACTTACTATTATTTATCAAAGCTGAACTATGATAAGAGGAATTTCAGGGAAGCAATGCGCACAGCAGAAAAGGGATATGATATAGCAATAGCAAACCATATCCAGGACTACACCGCATTGTGCCTTGCGATGAAGGGAAATATTTACCTGGCGGAAGGCAATCATGAAGCGGCGCTTCGCGATCTTGAAGAAGCAATTGGACTTGCAGAAACTTTTGAGAACAAAAGAATTTTTTTCAGGCTGTACAGGTCGCTGATAAAATTATATGACAAAACCGGCGACTACAAGAGCAAGGCAGAAGCCTACTCAAAGCTATATGAGTATCACGTTGAGTATCTTGAAAACCAATCCAAGCTGAAAATAAAACAGCTCAACAGCGAGCACCTTGTTGAGAAAGCAAAAGACGAAGCCGAGATCGAAAGACTTAAAAATGTTGAACTGCGCAAAGCATTGGAAAAGGTGAACCGCCTTAACGGAGAGCTTGCGGAACTGAACTCAGAAAAAAATGAATTCATGGCAGTAGCGGTTCATGATCTTAAGAACCCGCTTCAGAATATTTTATCTACAGCAAGGATGATAAAAAGATCAAACCCGGGTAAGGAAAATACCGAGTTCGCGGAAAACATTATTCAGCAGACTGACAGGATGTTCAGCCTGATAAGTAAACTGCTTAGCCACAATGCAGTCGAAGAAGGAAAAATCCGAATAAGCAGAAGCGAATTTAAGGCTGAATCTATCTGCAGGGATATAATGAATGACTACCGCGAAGCTGCGGCGAGAAAGAAAGTTGAGCTTAGGTTCGAAAACGGCTGCAATGGGCACAAGCTGTTCACTGATTATGATATTTTGTTTGAGATCATGGGCAACATTGTATCCAATGCCGTAAAATTCTCTCCGCAGAATACGAAAGTACTGCTTAAGACTTTTCAGGATGCAGGGAATGTTTTGTTTGAGGTTACAGACGAGGGCCCTGGATTTAATGATGAAGATAAATCACGGTTATTCAGGAAATTTTCAAAATTGAGCGCAAAGCCAACCATGGGTGAAAGCTCGACTGGGCTTGGACTTTCAATAGTTAAGAAGCTGTGTAAGCTGATTGATGCCGAAATACTGCTTGAGAGCAGTCCGGGAAAAGGATCAAGTTTCCGTGTAAAAGTTGGTTAAGTAAAGGAGAATTGAATACCTTTTTCATTGTATATTCCCCCAAAAATTTACTATTTTGTGCACAATTCTTAATTCCTTTTAAAACTATGCAGAGCTTATCAGTACATTACTCTTTATGAACAGCATTCGTAAACAAATTGATGATGCACTACTTGTAAGGCAAACCAACCCCGGAGAAGCCCTCCGTATATTTGAAAATGCACTCAGGGATGCGATTGAAGCAAAGGATGAGGAAAACATCACCGCTGCTTATTTTAACATAGCGATAGCTTACCTTAATCTATGCAATTATAAGGAATCGCTCAGGTATTTTGTTGCAGCGTCAGAAACACCTTATGCCGCAAGAGATAAAAAACTATATGCGGAAATTCTCAGGGGATTTGGTTCAAACTATTCCCGCACCTATAACTATAAAGAAGCTCTCCGGTATTACTCGCTTTCTGAACAGGTTAGTATCGAATCAGGAAATACTCATAATCTTTACCATACCTACATGGCATTCGGCTCTTTGTTTAACAGGCTGAAGCTAATCGAGAAAACACTTGAATACTCCCTTAAGGCGCTTGCAATAGCCCGTGATATGAACGATAAGAGCGATATCCAGTATTCGCTTATGTCTATTGGCGCATGTCATTACCAGCTTCATAATTTTCCGGAAGGCGAAAAGTATCTGCTGCAATCCCTGGAATACTCGTCGAACCATTTCGCAGAAGCAAATGCGTATCATTTTTTATCACTCATCTTTTATGAGAAAGGAAATATCGCCGAATCAAAAACGCTTTCAAACCGCCAGGTTGAAATATGCAGGCAGAATAATTATCCGGAGTTTGAAGCCCTTGCTTACAGGTTCATGGGCGATGCGATGATGAAAGAAGGCAGCATTGACGCGGCTTTGGAATACTTTAACAAAGCTCTTTCACTTCTGGAACAAATAGGGGAGAAACTGATAAAATTCACAGTCAAAAAAAGAATGATAGAAGCTTATGAGCAAATGGGCGGAAACGAAAAGACCACAGAACTTTACAGTTCTCTTTACAGCGAACATGTTGAACACCTGGAGCAGAACATAATGTTCAGGATCGAACAGATCAATGTTCAGCAGGAAACCGAGAAGATCAAAGGTGAAATAGAAGCAGAAAGAGAAACCAATAAGAAGCTCAAACAGGCAATTGATGAAGTTAACGCTTTGAACATTAAGCTGCAGAATCTGCATGATGAAAAAAATGAACTCATGGGCATTCTTGCACATGACCTGAAGAATCCACTTCAGAGTATATATTCAGCAGGAAGGCTTTTAGAAAACTATAAAGATAATATCAGCATACTGGATGAGCTTGGCTCAAACATCAAGACTCAATCCGAAAGGATGTTCAGACTCATAAACAGGCTCCTTGATTACAGGGCTATAGAAGAAGGACAAGTCATCGCCGGAATTACTCAAACAGATCCACGTGCAATTTGCAAAAGGATAGTTGAAGACTTCACTCCTATTGCCGCCCAGAAGTCAATACGGCTCGAATACTCAATCGAAGCTGAAAATACTCTCATCAAAACAGACGCAGAACTTCTGTACCAGGTGGTAGAAAACCTGACTTCCAATGCTATTAAGTTCTCGCCGTTTGAGAAAACGATATATATAAGATGCAGGAAAAAAGGAAACTATTTCCTAATTGAGATTGAAGACCAGGGTCCCGGTTTTACGGAAAAGGATAAGCAGAAGCTTTTTTCAAGCTTTGCGAAGCTGAGTGCGCAGCCGACTGGAAGTGAACACTCTACCGGCCTTGGCCTGGCGATCGCAAAAAAACTTTGTGATATGATAGGCGCGAGGCTTTCACTTACGTCATCGCCGGGTGAAGGCGCCAAATTTACGATCACCCTGGAGAAAGTAAACTGATGCCTGGATACAAACTGCAGGATAAACCGTTTGTCGTTCCCGTTAATGACGGAAAGCTTATTGAAGAGTTTTTCGGCCTGGCAAGCATTGAGGCCTCAGGGATCAGCTTTGCGCATATGGTTGCGCCGCCGGGCTGGAGCGAGCCGTTCCAAACTCCTGAATTCGACGAGATCACTTACATTATATCAGGCAGGAAACAGTTTGAGGTTGATGGTGAAGTGATAGTGCTTGAAAAGAACAAAGCGATATGCATTTACAGGAACACGAGAGTAAGATACTCAAACCCATTTGATGAGCCGGTTGAATACATTTCAGTATGTATTCCGGCATTTTCAATTGATAAAGTGAACCGTGAATAACGGGAAACGAATAAGTTCTATAAAAAAATTGGCCGCTTCACGCGGCCTTTGATTTAAGATTTTCTTATACTTTATAAATTCCTTCCTCAATCTCAGTTGAATCGCTTGCCGGGATCCGTCCAGCTGAAAATATTCCTGAACTTTCCTTCAAAATTAGGGTACTCAACAATTTTGTGGCTTGTGCAAGAGAGGATCGTATCGCATCCATATGTGCCCAGTACTAAAGGTACTTCATTTTGCACTCTGGGGTATGAAGACCATGTAGCGGCAATGTAATATCTTCCTGAAGGCACGCCGTCCATATCATATGAAGTTTCGTAAAGATGATCTCTTTTTGTAAGCCGAAGTGTATCTGTCCTGACCGGTATCCTTGTAAACGGACTTGAGCTATCGGCGCTGAAAAGTGATATTGAATAGAATCCGCCCGTAAGGTATAGGTTTGAATCGACATGTGTAACATAACCCGTCAGCTTATCGCCGGGCCTGTTCATCTCCATTGGGTTATCGCAGGCGACGATAACAAGTAATGTAAAGAGTATTATGTATGTTATGTATTTCATCATGTTTTAATATGATGAAACTAAGCTACTAGCACCATAACGGTATTGGTTATTTTACGATAGTATAACTCAGCTACTACTCAATTATAATATCTTGAAAATCTCCCACTTCTGAGTCCCCGGTACTATATACCCGGAAATTTGTTCCGCAAATTTTTTGAATTGAGGCTGTGACATTCCCGCTAAAGCTTCTTCAAAATCACCGAGAGATTCAAACACATACTCATCCACTATATGTGATGCAGATCTGCCTGCATAGCCGCAATACACTCTGCATCCTGTAGATCTTGAAAATGCTGAGCTCTTCATCTTTTCAGCTCCCCACTCCCTGATAATCTTCATAACTTCAGATTGCTTTCCGAAAACAATATCAAACGACCATTGGCATAAATACATTTAGTACCTCCTGTTTAGTTCTTTTCCAGTTTATTTGAGATGCAGAATATCGCTGTATGATTCACTAACTCTGTCTTTTTGTTTTATTCCAAGTGCTTTTGTCAGCATCTGCATCTTACTCGCAGCCATCTTAGTTTCATTAGCTGTTCTGCATACCACCTCAATCTCGATAAATTTTCCCAGCCCGCGAATTGTATCTAAATGAATTCTGACGTTTTCATAAATGTACAAAACCCGTTTCTTGTTTACAGTAATTAGTTTACCGAGTGAATCCCCCAGCAGCTTTTCTGTCTCCACCGGGTAACGTATCTTCTCGAGGAAATAATTGCTGTATCGTGCTGACTTCCTGTCGGGCCTTCTGTAGTATATCAATTGATGCTCTACCCTGTTAATGCTTCTGAGCTTCAGCCTGCCGGGAGAAACTTTGAAATACACATCCCTTTGCTTAAGGATACCATTGTATTTGGCATTCAGCTTCCGGAGAGCAGAAACTGCCGCAGAATGATCGCTGCACTTTGATTTAATTTCCAGATTTTTCAATTTACAGAATTTTCTGATGCGCCAAGTCTGTAGTAAGCTATCATTAATACAAATATTATAAGTGGAATGAATATATCTCCTGCATAAAGAAAAATCCCGGTGTTATATGGCGATGTATCGCCTTTTTGCATCTGGACAAAGTGGCCGTAAGCTGCACCCCATAAAAAAATGCAATAGCCGGTCACAACTGCCGCCCAAAAATTTCCTCTAATTCTTGTGCATAGTATTCCCAATATGCCAAATGCCAGATTTGCGATTGCAACCTCAAACTGGAACGGACTTCCTGTAGGCCAGCCTATCTCCCTGGCAACTTCATTAGCAAGGAATGCATGCCCCATGAAGGCATAAACACTCCCAAGTCCGATGCTGAAAAATATCATATAAAGGAGAAAGATACCAATGTAATCCTTTTTCGAATCAGGGCGTTTAATCAGGATCCGCACAGCCGCTGCAACTATTGCAGCAATAAATAATATTACAGTATACATAGTTGGTTTTAGCTTTGATCTATAATAGTTCTGTAAACTCTTCGATAGTTTCAACCGGCAGCCTGCATGCGAAATTCTCGCAAACATATGCTGTAGTAACCGGTTCGTTGATCACCACACCTGATGCAAATGTCAGGCTTTTAGGTGCATTCAGGGGATCGATCTTTACAAGTACCTTATTCGGAATGAATCTTTTATAAACTTCCCTAAGCATATATTCTGCAGTATTATCCTTTTCCCTGCCCGCAATGATGATCTGCTTTGGCTTATGCAATGCATAATCCAGCGCGACCAGCATTTGCGGCATAGCGTAAGGCATTTTTTCCAGCTTAGCCGAAAAAGCAAGTATTGAGCTGTAAGCCAGATCATACCACTTCTCCCTGCCTGTTAAAAATGAAAGCCTCATTAGGTTCATTATTGCAATTGAGTTACCGGTTGGCTCAGCGGAATCATAATCTTCCTTGGTGCGGACTAAAATACTTTTATCCTTTCCGGAAGTATCAAAAAATCCTGAAGCATCCTCGTCATAAAAATCGCGTATCATGGTTTCGGTAAGCAATACCGCTTTTTCTAGGTACTTCTCATCAAAGCTTGATTCATAGAGGTCAATCAGCCCCTGCGTAAAGAAAGCATAATCTTCCAGTGTTCCTTCTATCTTAGACTCGCCATCCCTGTAGCGGTGAAGCACTGTATTATCTATTTCCCTGCATAAGTGTTTCAGAATGAAATCAGCGCTGTCCGCTGCCAGTTTCAGGTAAGCAGAATTACCCAGTACCTGGTAAGCCCGTGCAAATGCCGTTATCATTAATCCGTTCCAGTTGGTAAGTATTTTATCATCAAGATGCGGCAGCGGCCGCTTAAGCCGTTCGGCAAAAAGTATTTTCCTGCCTTCTTCAAGTATTCTGCTTACATCATCAGTTGAGCGCTCAAACTTATTTGATGTTTCCGAAACCGAGTGAGCGCGGTAGAGAATATTTTTTTCAACAAACACACTGTGCGGGTCACTGCCCCGCGGTGCATTACCATACTCATTAACACCGTAATGATAATTGAAAACTTCTGCATCTTCGCCAAGCAGATCATCTATTTCTTTCTTGCTCCATACATAGCACGCGCCTTCTTCTTTTTCCTTCGGGTTATCGTCGCTCAGGGCAGATTCTGCGTCTTCGGCGGAATAGAATCCGCCTTCCGGACTTTTCAGCTTACGCTCAACATAGCCCAGCACTTCTTTAACTATATCCGCAAAATAACCGTCTCCTGTCACCTGGTAAGCTTCAAGGTAATTTACTGCCAGCTGCGCCTGGTCATACAGCATTTTTTCAAAATGGGGAACGCGCCAGTAGCGGTCAACTGAATAACGGTGGAATCCACCGCCCAAATGGTCATACATACCGCCTTTTGCCATCTGCAGCAAAGTGCGGATAACCATTTGCAGCGATTCAGAGTCATCAAACCTATTGTAAGCGCGCATTAGAAAGTTCAATCCGGGCGGTCTTGGAAATTTTGGCGCGCCGCCGAATCCGCCATATTCCTCATCAAAGCCGTTCTTGAACTGCTGCGCTCCTTTGGTTAGCATTTCCGCTGAAAGCTCACCGGCGGAGGCTGTATTATGTGATGCTTCGCGGATGTGGTTTAGTATATTTTCGCCTGATTCGTTCACTTCATCCCTGCGTGTTAGCCATGCCTGTTCAAGCTGGCGGATAAGGTCCTCGAATCCGGGCAATCCGTATTTTGAAGTGGGAGGAACGTATGTTGCTCCGTAAAACGGTTTAAGATCATTTGTTAAAAACATTGACATTGGCCAGCCGCCTGAGCCTGTCATAGCCTGCAATGCAGACATGTACACACGGTCAACATCAGGGCGCTCTTCCCTATCGACTTTTATATTTACAAATATACGGTTCATTTCTTCTGCAATGGATTCAACTTCGAACACTTCGCGCTCCATTACATGGCACCAGTAGCAGGTAGAGTATCCGATTGAAAGGAATATGGGTTTATCTTCATCCTTCGCTTTTTTGAATGCCTCATCACCCCATGGATACCAATCCACTGGATTATGTGCATGCTGTAATAAGTAAGGCGATTTTTCGTTGATGAGTCTGTTTGGTTTGGACATTGAGTTATGGATGATTAGCTGCAAATATAGTTTTAATCTGAAGATTTATATAGATAAAAATTTTGGAGATTGGTATATTAGCACTATTGAACTATTCCGATTTTCAGAATAGTTGTTAATACTTAGCTTACCCCGAAGAAACTACAATTACTTTTTGTTATGGACGATATATATAAGAATGGTGGTTATTTTAATGATGACGGAACACCATTAAATCCGGATCTTATACCTAAACCCGGTTTATGTATGATATGCGCTCTAGATAACGATCCAAATGAGGAAATTTTATGTAATTTGAACAGACTTGATCAACGAAATGAATCAGATTTTAAGTGCTTCGCTTTTAAAAACCTTGAATGAAGTTGATCTATATGGGAGTTAGTATACATTTTAGAGGTTCAATCGATAGATCAGAGAATAATGACCCTCTGATAAATGAACTTTCTGAGATATCAAGTGAAATGGAGTGGAAGTATTTTGTTATTGATGATATTGAATTGCAATTGAAGGGCATAATTATACAGCCACACGACAAATCAGAACCGCTCTCTATATTGATAAATGCAAATGGCAAGCTAACCAACCTGTTGTATTTAGTAGATAAGGATGATGATAGATTTGACTATTCATTAGTCAGCATTAAGACACAGTTTGCGCCGGTCGATATACATATCACGATTGTGAAGCTGCTTAGGTACATCAAGAAAAAATATATATCTGATCTGGAAGTGACCGACGAAGGATCTTTCTGGGAAAAGGGTGATACTGACTTGTTAACTGAAAAAACTGATTTCATTAACGATAGAATAAATTCGATTGCGGGAATGATCTCTTCAATTCCAAACTCCGGGAGTGAAACACCTGAATCCCTTGCAGATAAAATAGAACAGTACTTAAAGGACAAATTTGACTAGCTGTTGCTTTTTAACGGCTCTCTGATTTACTCATTCCAACTAGAAAATTGAATATTTGCTTGTAAATCCAAGTTTTTTTATAGAGTATATGCAATCCATACTACACTAAACTAACTAACAGCTTTATCACTGAAAGACTCTAAGAAGTTTGAAATAATTGATACCTCATTTGCATAAACTCAAATCTAAAATTCTCCCTCAGCTTTTCGTTATTTACACACGTTATCTCATCGGGGCGGCGTTTGTGTTTGCAAGTGTCGTCAAGATCCAGGGAAAACGGTTCACAACCATGGATGGAATCAACGAACCGATCAATTCCGCGTGGCATATGTTTGAAACATTATATCAATCCGGGTTGTGGTGGAAGGTTATGGGGTATGGACAGCTAACAGCAGGCCTCCTGCTCATGACACAGCGTTATGCAAAGCTTGGCGCGTTAATGTTTCTGCCAATTATTACCAACGTGTTTATTTTTACTCTATCGTATGATTTCCGTGGAACACCCATAATTACAGGGTTAATGCTTGCTGCAAATATTATTCTAGTTTTGTGGGATTGGGATGAGCTGAAAATTCTTGTAAACAAAACACCTGTTATGCAGCCGCCGATCAGATTTGAAAACAAACGCGTTTGGGAAATTACGGGGCTAATATTGTTCCTCTTCACCGTTATTTACAGAGCGGGTGTTACAGGATACAATATCCTGCTATGGGTACTTGTTAGTGCTGCAATCGGCATCACAGGATTAATCCTGGGAATATATAAATACAAAAAGGAACTAAATGCCAAATTTTGATATTACCCTCTTAACATCATCGAGATATTTATCTGCGGAAACGGGAGATGAGTTTACTGAAACTATCCTGGAAGAAGACAGGATATTAACCCAGGCTTTGGAGCAGAAGGGATTAAAAGTCACCCGCACAAACTGGGATAATCCTGTTTTTAATTGGGCAGAGACCGGCTATGTGATTTTCCGAACACCATGGGATTATTTCAGTCGTTACGATGAGTTTTCACCCTGGCTCGAAAAAGCTGCCAGGTTAACCCGTTTCATAAATCCGGTTGATATTATTAACTGGAATATCGATAAGCATTACATGCTGGAGCTGGAAAAAGCAGGGATAAACATTCCCCCAACAATTTTTATTGAGCCGGGCGATCAGCGCACTCTTGCGGAAATTACGGGAGAGCTGAAGTGGGATGAATTTATTTTAAAACCTGCCATATCGGGCGGCGCATGGCATACATACAGAATAAGCAAAGATGAGATATTACAACATGAGCAAATTTACAAAGAGCTCATTCAGGAACGCTCAATGTTGGTCCAGGAATACCAGAAGAGCATAACAACACATGGTGAAGTTTCTTATATGGTAATAGGCGGCAAGTACACTCATGCGATCTTAAAGAAGGGAAAAGGAAGTGATTTCAGAATACAGGAATCCTTCGGCGGTACAATTCAGGATTACATACCTTCTAAAGAAGAAATTGATTTTGCGCAGAATGTGGTGAAAAACTCGAAACCGGGAATGCTATACGCAAGAGTGGACGTAATGTGGGATAACAACAATATACTGACACTGGGTGAACTTGAAGTATTTGAGCCTGCCTTGTGGCTGCGCAGGAATCCGGATGCTGCGGAACTGCTTGCTGATGAAGTTGTAAAAATTATGCAATAGCTCCCTTTAATGAAGAAACTCAATTTTTTTAAATAACTAATTGAACCCTTTGGATTTCTTAAGTGTTATTAATATAAGCACATTCTATTTAATATTAATCACACAAAAGGGAGCAAAATGTTTACAGCTAAAGATTCGTCCAGCGGATTTTCAGTAGATGATACAGCACAGGCCCTGAAGTTTTACGGTAATATTCTGGAAATGAATATTAAAGAAGGTGAAATGGGAACCCTGGATTTGAGCCTGGAAAACGGAGGAAATATCCTTATCTATCCAAAAGAAGACCATAAGCCGGCAGAGTTTACAGTACTTAACTTTCGTGTTAAAGATATACTGGATGCGGTAAATGATCTTAAAAACAAAGGAGTAACATTTGAGCGTTACACCGTGGGTCCGGTAAAAACAGATGAAGACGGAATTTTCCGCGGCGGCGGACCACTGATCGCTTGGTTTCGGGATCCCGCCGGAAATATACTATCAGTAATGCAGATCTAGAGAACTGCTTTGCCTTTTTTCTGTTTTATGTATGTGCTAAGTTTACAGAGTTACTTTTCATTTCCTGAAATTTTCAGAACCTGGACAGAACAAACCGAAAAATGGCAATATGTTATTCATGTTTATCGAATTCCGGCGAGCGCAGAATTAGCCCTGGTGAGCAGATATATAACGGTTCATATTGGGTGGTAGAGCATGCATATCCAAGCGGTCTGTTAGGCTGGCTTTCAATAGTACTGAAACGCCACTCGGAAGTACTGCATGAGCTAACGAAGGAAGAGTGGATTGAGCTCGGCGAAATCACCTTTAACGTGCTTAGGGCGCTCAAAAAAACTCTTAACCCCAAAAAGGAATACATAAGCTGTTTTGCTGAAACCCGAGGATTTGAACACATTCATTTCCATGTTATTCCGAAAACCGCAGCCTTTGACGATAATCTTCCGGGCACACATTCTTTCCGATACCTGCAGGTGAGCGAAAAAGAAGCGATTGAGACCGCAAAGATCAAAGAGCTATGTACAACCCTGAAACTGGAACTTTCTGGCAGATGGAGGTAAAAAAGAAGAATGAGCGAACAAAATGAACTCATAAACAACACCGCGCGCAGCAGGTATGAACTTGTGACCGATGGACATATTTCATACGTTGAATATATGCTGCCGGGCAGAAAGCTCATTTTATCACATACAGAAGTTCCCAAAGCTCTTGAGGGCAAGGGCGTAGGATCGAAACTAGTTAAGCTCGTGCTCGAAGATGCCAAAAGCCTCGGACTTAAGGTGATACCGCTTTGTCCCTTTGCTGCTTCTTACATTAAAAGACATCCGGAATGGAACAGCGTCTTAGATGATGATGTAAACCTCACTTAGCCCTTTCTAAAATAATTATATTATAAATCACTATTTTTGTAGACAACAATTTAGTTCCATAAATGCAGTGAAACTATATGCAAAGACCCAAAGCAGAAGAATATGCTCCATACTTTGAAAGGTACATCAAGCTTGTACCCGAAGGTAATTACTCTGAAATTCTAATTGCAAATACACGCGAATGTACAGTATTTTTCAGATCTCTCCCTCCTGAAAAACATGACTACAGGTATGCCGAAGGCAAATGGAATCCAAAAGAAATTATAATGCATTTGATCGATACAGAGAAGGTTATGGCATACCGAGCTTTGGCTGCCGCAAGGCGCGATGTAAATATTGTTCTGCCAAATATGGATGAAGATCTTTATGCCAAAAATGCGTATGTAAACACTCGCTCAATGGATAGCCTCGTGGAGGAATTTCTTGCCGTCAGGAAAGTAACGGAGCTATTTTATGAGAACGTGACTGAAGAAGACACGGAATATATTATATCAAGTGATATGAACGGAACCATAAGCGGTATATCCGCGCGTGCTGTAGGCTACCTGGTACCCGGACATGTTACACATCATATCAACACTGTAAAAGAACGCTATCTTTAAAATTCAACAAAACACTGATTGAACAGAAAAGTAATCCTTGAAACTGAGAGATTGATCCTTCGCGAATTTGAAGATTACGATGCTGATCTGATCTTCAGGCTGCTCAACTCTCCGGGATGGCTGAAGTTTATCGGTTCGCGAGGCATTTCTAATGAAAAAGACGCGAAGGAATATATAAGCACAAAACTTCGCAAAGGATATGAGGACTTTGGATTCGGCTTCTATCTGATTGAACTTAAGGCCGGCGGGGTTCCAATTGGGATGTGCGGGCTTGTGAAGCGTGAAGGATTAAGCGATGTTGATGTTGGATTTGCGCTGCTCCCCGAATATGAAGGCCTCGGTTATGCATTCGAATCTGCTTCAGCAATAGTAAATTATGCTGAGAAAACACTGAAGATCAGCTCTTTATCTGCAATCACGATCCCTTCGAACAAATCATCCATCAGGCTTCTGGAAAAGTTGGGCCTGAAATTCACCAAAATGATAAGGATTCCCAATGACCCCGAAGAACTCATGTTATTCACAAATTATTAAACACCAATAAATGAAAATAGTCATCACGTCAATTGAGCTCAAAAGTGTATGGAAGTACTTTAAGCTCACTTATCTTGCAATGCATATAGTAAAACAGTGTAAGAGCGAGAAAGGATTTCTCGGAATGAAGAATCGCGGATTCGGGAAGCTGCATTTTACCCTTTCAGCCAGGGAAAGCTTTGAAGATATGGAAAGATTCGTCCACAGTGGCGCGCATCTTGAAGCGATGAAACATACCCGGGAGCTTGCAAGCGAACTGAGATTTTACAACTATGACGCGGCGGCAATGCCTGCATGGGATGAAGCGAAGAAGCTGCTCGCAGAAAGAGGGAGAATAATTTCTCCAAAGAAATGAACCAGACAAAAGGAGGAAATTACTTTCCTGCGGCAATTCAATCAATATTTTCCTGAAGTTGCCCCATCAGTAACAACTATATACCAGCTACTACATCAGTAACCTGTATTTTGTGTGTTCATATTCTGATAAAATTCAGTATTTTTGAGATAACATCTGAAAACCCAAAGTTATGCCTTTTAAGATCGAAATACACCCGAACCCCGAAAGAATTGAATGTACATATTATGGCAAAGTCACTGAAGAAGAGCTCAGGCTTGCAATCAGGGAGTTCATGGAAAAAGGAGGCGGCACGGATCTCCTTCTTGTGCTTACAGACTGTTTAGGGATGACAGCCAGTCCTTCAGTCCTTGATGTATATGAAAGAATAAACATGTACGAAAAGCTGGGCATAGATACTGAAACCAAGGAAGCAATATTGATACCGTCTGATCAGGTAGTTATGGAAAATGTAAAGTTTTATGAAACTGCATGCCTGAACCGCGGATATAATGTTCGGATATTTGAAAAGAAGGAAGATGCAATTGAATGGCTTAGGCTGTTTGAGTAGTTTAACTCCAATTGAATTATGCGAGTATTCTTCTAATCAGCATACTTGTCACTTATCCCAATCAACCGGTGTTTTGGTTTTATTCTGCCAGTCCTGCCTTAAGATCGAATAACCGGTACAATCATACTTATTGCCTTCCGCATCAGGCCATGCCTGCCGGTAGCGGGCTTCTTTTACAAAACCGCATTTTCCGAAAACAGTTCTCATTGCAAAATTATCTGCCCGAGTAGTAGCTTCGAACCGGTTCTTGTTCGGATATTCTCTGAAAACCAGATCAACCAGCATTTTTAATGACGTTACGCCAATCCCTTTACCGCGAAATTCACTTTTAATTTTGATATCAAACAAGGGCGTTTCATCATCTTCAATGTTCTCACCGAGATCGAACAGCCTGATAATGCCAACAGTCCTGTTGGCATATTCTATCAGAAAAGTTCTTTTTCCCGGCCCGTTGAAGTAGCCATTTTCGAAATGCTCCATGATCTTATCCTTTTCAAGCACGGGTGTGCTGTGGAACGGCCATGAATCTGAAGTCAATATCTCCACCAGGATATCTTTATCTGAATTTTCCAGCTCTTTTAGTTTAATCTCCGGCATATTCACTTCTTATCAAATGCTAATTGTTTTTTCAATCTTTTCACAATCCCCGGTCCCTCATATATCAAACCGGTATATATCTGTACCAGCGAGGCCCCCAGGTCAAGCTTTTCTCTAACATCATCATAGCCTGATATGCCGCCGCAGGCAATTACCGCAAGCTTCCCTGAGGAATTTTTTATCACATGCTTTATCACCGCATTAGCAATTGGCTCAAGCGGCTTGCCGCTTAATCCGCCTGATTCGTACTTTCCTTCCGGCAAAGTTTCGCGGGATATTGTGGTATTGGTTGCTATAATGCCCGTAATGCCGTTATCTATTGAAACGCCGATGATATCATCAAGCTCGGCAGTAGTCAGATCAGGTGCTATTTTAAGAAAAATATCTTTTCTGCGGCTTGAGTAAACATCATCCAGCTCTTTATTCAGCTCCTGCAGCGAGCGCAGTATTTCATCGAGAAATTTCTTCTGCTGAAGCTGCCGCAATCCCTCTGTGTTTGGCGAGCTGACATTTATTGTAAAGTAATCAGCGTGCTGGTAACACTTCTCAAAAGAGAATTTATAATCCTGGTAAGCATCATCAAGTTCGGTACGTTTATTCTTCCCGATATTAACGCCTACAATGAAATCATCCGCCAGCACATCTTTAGCTGCTTCCAGATTTTCTTCAAACTTATCGGCGCCGGCGTTGTTGAATCCCAGCCTGTTGATTATCCCCCCATACTCCGGCAGCCGGAACATCCTCGGCTTTTCATTACCTTCCTGCGCTATTGGTGTAACGGTGCCGGCCTCAGCGAAACCGAATCCCATAGCCTGCCAGCTTTTCATAGCAGTGCAGTTCTTATCCATCCCCGCAGCCAATCCAACCGGATTTTTGAAAGTAAGGCTTCCTACTTTTTGTTCAAGCTTCTTATTTTCAAATGTATTTATCAGCTTCAGGATCGAAGGGAAAAAACTGCCCGAAAGCATACTCATTGTGAAATTATGAACCTTTTCCGGATCAAACCTGAATAACACCGGCCGCACTAAATTCTTATATATCATATCAACAAAGATAATTCAAAATACTTAATTTTTCTTTCCTATAATTGAATTGAAGAGTACAGTAAATTACGGTAACTTTGCCTTTAATGAAAGAAGTATATCTCGATAATGCGGCAACCACTGCCCCTGATCCTGAAGTTATAGATGCAATGCTGCCCTGGCTGAAGGCCGGGTACGGTAATGCTTCATCTGTGCATACCATTGGCAGGCAGGCAAAGGTAATGATAGAAGACACCCGCGACATGTTCGCGGAATTCATCGGCGCGCGCTCTTCGGAGATATACTTCACTTCAGGCGGCACAGAAGCAGATAATTTCGCGGTAAAGGGTATTGCTTTCAGCCGGCTCGGCAGCAAGCCTGTTAGTGGCTTGATGCCGCACATCATATCCAGTGCAATTGAGCACTCTGCAGTTTTGGATACCCTGGAATATCTTAAACACAGATTTGCGGTTGAGGTAACATATCTAACTCCCGGCCGTTTCGGGCATATCGATCCTGATGAAGTTGAAAAAGCCATCAAACCCGAAACAATATTGCTCACCATAATGCATTCGAACAATGAGCTTGGCGTGATCAATAGTACGCTCCCCTTTGCCCGCGCAGCGCACAGCAGGAACATACCATTTTTCACTGATGCTGTGCAGAGCCTGGGCAAGACCGAAGTGAACATGGGTAAAATGGAGTGCGATGCAGCTTCATTTTCCGGGCATAAGATATACGGACCTAAAGGCATCGGCGCTTTATTTATAAAGAAAGATACACACATCGATAAATTCATGCATGGCGGAAAGCAGGAGCGCGACCGCCGCGGGGGCACAGAAAACACTGCTGCTATCGCCGGCTTTGGCAAAGCAATTGATCTGCTTAAAAGCAGAATGAAGACTGATATAGAGCAGTATTCAGTGCTGAGGGAACACTTTGTAAAAAGCATCCGGGAAGTTTTTGGCAGCAGCGTGATCTTCAACTCACCCGGCTGCGGTGAGAACCCCGGGAATCTGGAATACCTGCCGAACATTGTAAGCATTTCATTCGATCCGGCTTCAATCAAGGCCGATGCCGATACCCTGCTGATTAAGCTTGATATGAAAAAGATCGCCGTCTCTTCAGGCTCGGCGTGCACATCAGGCTCGGTGCAGCCGTCGCATGTGTTGAAAGCTATAGGGTACGATGACCCCTCTGCGCGCTCATCTTTGCGGGTATCGTTCGGCAGATTCAATACCCTTGACGATGTAACTACACTTGTTGAAATATTGAAAGGTATAATATCTTGAATAATGCATACTAAATTCATGTTTTTGACTCATGAAGATAGATAAAGTAATACAGCAATTCAATGAACTGGCAGATTCGGATAAAAAAAGAGCTGCAAAACTCATTTCTCTTTTACATACCAAAAAGAACAAAGTCACCAAGAGGAGGACTTCAAAGGTAAAATTATCCGATGAGAAAGCTGTTGGTATGTGGTCCGATAGAACTGACATTAAAGACAGCAAGTCCTGGGTTAAAGAGATGCGGGATGAAAAGTGGCGTAGAGAATATTAAGTCATGCTCATTGATACTGATATCATTGTTGATGTATTGAGAAATGAACCTAAAGCAAAATTGTTCATTGATGAGCAGATTTCTCCGACTATCAGTGTTATAACTGAAATGGAGCTGCTGGTTGGCTGCAGAAATAAAACCGAACAGAACAAACTGGATAAATTTCTTGCAAGGTTTACGATTATTGAACTGGATGAAAGAATATGCAAAAGCGGTATATCTCTTCTTAAAAATTATTCATTGAGCCATGGATTGAGAATCCCCGATGCATTAATTGCGGCAACATCCCTTGAATTAGGAAGCGAAATAGCTACAAGGAATAATTAGAGATTACCGTTTCATTAAAGGATTGAAGTTGTTCAATTACCAATAAATGTGTTTTTTTAATTTGATTTAAGCTTAAGTCGTTCGGATTCTTCAGGACTTAAGTTTTTTTTTGAGCCAAACACCCTTTTAAGCTGATTTTTTGTGCTTCTGAATATGCCCGTACTTATATAGAACAGGCAGAATGCAAACAATCCTTCACCCTTTGTGACAATTATCAGTATAACTGAAAGCAGCACTATTACAGTCTTAACCGGATGTTCCTTCACTTCCCTTTTGTTGAACTTTGGTGTAGTATCATATTTGAATTTGCTCACCATTAGCAGCGGCAGGGCTATAGCCATGCAATAAATAAATATCTCGCTCGTATAAAGACTGAAGTTCTTGTTATAATAGAAGAGGAAGAATGAGGAAACCGTTACCGCGGGTATGGGTACAGGCACACCGCTGAAGTATGCTTTATCGAATCCGACAAGCTGCGCGTTGAACCTTGCCAGCCTCAGCGCGCCGAAGATCATTATAAGCGAAGCCAATGCTATGCCGAAGCCGTCATGAGCGAAGAAGAAAGCCTTGTAGAGTATGAATGAAGGCGCGACTCCGAATGATACCAGGTCGGCGAGGGAATCCAGCTCAACCCCGAACCTTGATGATGTGCCGGTGAAACGGGCCACCACGCCATCGAACATATCGAACAATCCTGCGTACAGGATGAACATCGAAGCCTGCTCAAGATTCTGCGCATCAGCATTGATAACCGACATGAACCCGCAGAACAGGTTCAGCACAGTGAAGAGGCTTGGTATGAATCCCATGCGGTTAGCCACTTAGCTTGGCACCTCCGCCAGCAGCGTTATGCCGCCTGTTACTTTCTGGTTTACGCTCACCTTTACTTCCGCATTAGCCGGCAGTATAACATCAGTTCTTGAGCCGAATTTTATCATTCCGAATTTTTCGCCGCGTTTAACTTTATCACCAACCCTAAGCTCGCAAACAATACGCCTTGCAACGAAGCCCGTTATCTGCTTGAAAAGCACTTTGAACTTCTCCCCTTCGATACCGATTACCGTGCGCTCATTTTTATCCGCGCTTGCATGGTCATAAGCCGCTATAAATTCACCTTTGATGTATTGATAGAATTTCACCGTACCCGATATTGGCACGCGGTTAACGTGCACGTTGAGCGGAGAGAGGAAAATACCTATTACTTTTGCGGGACCTTTTATGAACTCGTTTTCCTCAACATCCTCTATCATCATTACTTTGCCGTCAGCGGGTGAAAGCACATCGCCCTCTTTAAGGTCTTTTGGTATTTCTCTAAGCGGATCGCGGAAGAAATATAACGTGAATGAAATGAAGGCGACGGAAAGCACTAGCAGCGCTAGCTTTGCCCATTCATTCGGTACCAGCAGGGCGGCTGCATCCAATGCGAGCGTTATCAACAGCGCCTTTATTACCGTGCTTCTTCCGTATATTGTAAGCCTCAATTGTTATTTACCCAGTATCCTTTTTCTAACTTCCGCATATGCCTCATTCACACCGCCGAGATCGAACCTGAAGCGGTCTTTATCAAGCTTCTTATTTGTTTTAACATCCCACAGCCTGCATGTATCGGGCGTGATCTCATCGCCGAGCATTATCCTGCCGGTTGAGTCTTTACCGAACTCAAGCTTGAAATCAACAAGCTTAAGTCCCTTTTTCCTGAAGAACGGCTTAAGCAGTGAGTTTATCTTTTCAGCCATCTGCTTCAGGGTTTTCAGGTCTTTTTCGGTTGCGATCTTCATAGCAAGCGCGTGAGAGTCGCTTATCATCGGGTCGCCGAGCGAGTCATCCTTGTAATAGAACTCCACAATGGGTTTTGAAAGTTCGTGTCCTTCTTTAAACTTCGTTTTTTTAAGCAGGCTTCCTGCGGCAATATTGCGCACCACCACTTCAATGGGTACGATCTCAAGCTGCTTTATCAGCATTTCATTTTCACTGAGCTGCTTCACAAAATGGTTTTTCACTCCCTTTTTTGCGAGGTATGTGAAAATGAAAGCAGTAAGCTCGCAGTTAATTATGCCTTTGTTTTGGATTTTCCCTTTTTTGAGCGCGTTAAAAGCGGTTGCATCGTCTTTAAATTCCTGCAATAACAGGCCGCGATGCCCTTTCAAAGTATAAAGCTTCTTTGCTTTACCTTCGTAAATTTTCTTTATTTTTGTGTATTTTTCTGGCATTTTTTGGTGATTAGAAATCAAAATTACTCATATCTGTTTCAAATTACAATACAATCAATTGATTTTACACTTATCTTGTAGAGACGACCCGGTGGGTCGTCTCCTTTTGAGTTGCAATTGTAGGTGTCTGGCTTGCCTGATACCCAAACAGTAACTGACCCCACCCTGCCCTCCCCTTCGTAAGGAGAGGGTGAAATATTTCTTCGTGGTGCCCGGACTTTCATCCTGACGTGGAAATCCGTCAGGTCGTAAGACCTGACGGCACGGGGAAATTAATTGAGACGACACAATTAACGGCCTATGCAAATCAGCCGAAACAGAACTCTGAGAACGCGTTCATCAAAGCAAAAATCTGTTTGAGGCGAAGCCGAGTTATTTTTGCGTCTATTGCGTTCGAAGAGTTCAGGCTGATTTGCATCAGCCGGCGATTTTTCTTTGGTTACTTTCTTTTCATCGCTGAAAAGAAAGTAACATTACCGCTATTAACCGACATTTCAGGAGACTCCACTTTGACCATCTCTTGCAAATATCAGGTTTCGTTTACGCACGACACCTGAGAAGCGCAGGCAATTCAGACCCCCACCCTGCCCTCACCTTCGAAAGAGGAGGGTGAAACATTGCTTTGTGGTGTCAGGACTTACGTCCTGACATGGGAATCCGTCAGGTCGTAAGACCTGACGGCACAGGGGTCGTAAGATCTGACACTACAGGCAAGACGCCGCAGGCAATTAACCCCGGCATTTATGCCGGGGATTAAAGCACACCCAAAAATTGGGCTTCTGCCCTGATTGAATAAAGCCGCTAAAATAAATCCCTATTTCACGCAAAGCCGCAAAGGCGCAAAGTTCTGAGCTGGTAGAATTTATCCTCACCTAAATAATCTTGCAGATGATTTCTCTTATGGTTATTTTTCGGGAACCAACAGACTGAAAGGTTTGAACGGTCCTTCAGGCAAAGGACAGTATGATTACGATCTGAATGGCAACATGACCAAAGATGATATTAATCGTAACCACTCTGCTAAGTACGATCACAGGAACTTAATGACCGAGATCAGGAGTATCAAAACTGAACCCGGCAGAAATCCGTGGGATCCGGGTTCGATCGACGTTCTTTACATAACAATATTCAAGTATGACGAGGCTGGTAACCGCATCCGCAAAACCGTTGAGAAATACGAAGGCGGCGACCCTGATCCTGTTTACGAAAATACAGGAGATAATCAAGGCTGGCATACCGTAAGTGATGAATTCTATGTTAGGGATGTTTCAGGTAAGGAA
>JAYRXC010000004.1:0-73663 GCA_041917655.1 Ignavibacteria bacterium
AGATTCCCGCTTTCGCGGGAATGTCATGATTTGTATGAAACGAATGTATATACTTCTCTTTAGTCCCCGCGAAGGCGGGGACCTCTGGCTTTAGTATTCCGAAAACAGAGTGCAGTAATAGCGGAATTGTTAATGTTTTTTTGACATTTTCCTTTATTAGAAAAAAGAGATTCCCGCCTGCTTGCCTACCGAATGTACTTCGCGGGAATGACCGAAAAAGAGTTTGTGAGGGAATAGCGAATGCCTGAAATCTATTGCAGTATTCAGGTACGAGATTCCCGCTTTCGCGGGAATATAAAAAGATACAAACATTTACATATAACGGCTACAATTATCATAGACTTTCGAATCCTATTTTCAGTATCTTTGTTAAATAAGGTAACTATTATTAACTAAAAAGGAATATATGTTTAAACGTTTAATTTTACCGCTATTTTTGGCCTCAATTATAACTGTATTATCATTTCAATTTTCGGGATGCAGTACCGATGATATCACTAATACTATTATCAACGCAACGACTGTTGAAGTTACGGCCAAAGACAGGCTTGACTCTGCAAATGCGCAGGCAATAAGAAAATACGGACCCAGCACAAAACTTGTATTGATAATGGGCAAGAATGTTAAAGCAAACGGTAAAACCGAGCTTTCATTATTAAGCGCAGCAACAAACCCGGACTCGATTGGCGCCTGGCTTTATGTTTTCCGCGCTCCATCAGATACTTCACTCAAGATATACACTCCAAACCCTGTGCCTACAACAAGCGATTGTATCGAACTGACAGCGTTATTCAATACTAACCAGCTTCTTAATCTCATTCAGGATACCTCCGCAAAAAGTATAATTTCAGGAGCACTGGACCTGATAGTTTCAACAAATCTGTTTATTGCTACCTCTACTCCAACTCTGCTTAATAGCGATGCATCATTAAACCTGGCATCTACTACAAATCCGATAATAAAATTCAATAACAGTTATATCCCGGATACAAGTTCATTGAATGGCAATGCGTTCTTTTCAACAGGCTCAAACCAAACACGTAATATGATCCTGATGCCTGCAGCAGGTACCTTGAATCTGCCGGTGTACATTACAGGTTTAACAGGATTCCCTGCTGACCTGTGGATAGTGCAGTATAAAAAGACTAACTCGTTGAGCCAAACTGAGAGTTTGATACTTGGAACAGTTGTTCAATCCGGACAGGTTATGGGTGTACCCTTAATAGGTATTCAAAGCCCTGTCATAAATCTCTCTAAATATGTGAGTGAATAATTTTCATAAGAGGTTCTTATTTAGAACATCGGATGACTCCATGTCATCCGATGTTTTTTTTACCTATACCTTACTTAACAAGTATCAGTTTCTTCGTATCAGTATATTCGCCTGATACCATTTTATAAAAATAAGCGCCGCTGGGCAATTCGCCTGCGTCAAAACTCACTTTATAAATTCCCGCTTTCAGTGTTTCATTTACCAGCACGGATACTTCCCTGCCGCTAACATCATAAACAGCGAGCTTCACCGGTGATGCTTCCGGAATACTGAAGCTGATTGTTGTGGCCGGATTAAATGGATTTGGATAGTTCTGTTCAAGCTTAAAGCTCTGCGGAATTTCGGTGCCAACGGGCTGAATGCCAATTGTTGAATAAACCGAATGCAGGTATTGAAGAACATCCATCGAAAGCGCTGAAATGTATCCGGAATTATTGAAGTTTGTCGATGTGCCTGAATTTGAAAGTATCACAACTCCGCCTTTAATTCCCGTTGTGGAATCAGTATAAAAAGTTATAAAGCTGTTGTAACCGGGCGTACCTCCATCTTTGAACTGTATCCATGGATTGTTAAGCTGGAATTTAAGCCTGTTCGAGGCCCATGCCATCCCCTGCCACTCCTGTGTTGGCGCGCCGGGATTGATACGTTTTATATGCTTATGCATGGTATCCAGAAGCGGGTTAAGGCTGGAATTAGTCAGCTTCATCTGGTATTCCAGGTATGTTGTCATATCTTTAATAGTAGAGCGTATCGCCCCCGCGCCGTTAAATGCCGGCCAGGTAGATTTATTGCTATCGGCAAGCACCCATACGTTCGAGTTATTCTTTATATATCCTTTAGCCGAACGTAGTATCATTGATAATGTCCGGGTAATTTTTGTATCAGGCATTCCAAGTGAATCGGTAATTATCTGCTGAAAAAGCTGCTCTATGGAATCACGCCCGGCAAGCATAGTTAGCCCGGTTGCAAGAGTAGCAAACCCGATGTTTGAATACCGCCAAACGGAATCCGGCTTGGTAACCAGGTGGCAAGTATCAAGATAGCGGAACATATGGTTTATGGTATATGGATAACTTATCCCCGGCGGTTCATCGATCAATCCGGAAAAATGCGTTACCAGTTCCAGAAGATTGATGCGTGTGGTATCTGTTCCATTCACCCAATACGGCATCCTGAGTGAATCCGGCAAATAGCTCTTTATCAGGTCATACCTGTTTGCCATATTGTAACGCAGCATATAGGCCATAACCATCGCGCTAAATGTTTTGGTTACCGATCCTATCTGGTAAACCGTCGCGCTATCCGGACGCGCATGCGTTGTTCTGTCTTTTTCTCCATGATAGAAGTATCTTTTAATAAACTCATTCGTAACGGGATTCTTATATATAACACCTATCGATACACCCACAGTTGTATCGCTGTAGTGCACTCTGAATAACGAATCAATTGCGCGGCCGAATGGATCATTTTGTGAAAATGAAACCGATACAAAAAGTAATATTAATAGAGATGTTCTGAATAATAATTTCATAGTTTTCCGGATAAATGAACGGCAATATCTTTATATAACAAAAAAAAAGCAATCCCTTAGAAGAGATTGCTTTTTACAGAATATTCTTTAATTATTTATTTCACAAGTACCATCTTTCTGATCGATGTGAATTCTGCAGTTTCTATACGGTAGAAATAAACGCCGCTTGGAAGATTTCCGGCATCATACTCCATTTCATAACTGCCGGCGTTCATATTTTGTGAAACTGGAACAGATATTTCCCTGCCCGCTACATCATAAACTGAAATCTTGACAAATGTTGAATGGGCGAGATCGAATTTTATTTTAGTTACGGGGTTAAACGGATTCGGGAAATTCTGGTACAATCCAAACCTCAGAGGCACTTCATTTCCGTTTTGCGTTATTCCCACAGGGCCATCAGTATAGTTTATCACCCTGAAGTTATCGAAATAAAATCCGTCACCTGGCAATCCGTTATCAGATACATAATTGAAACGGAGCTTGATCCTCTGGCCAATATATGGATTCAGGTTTATGCGCTCATATATCCATGATTGCACACCATGATATGAAGGCTGCCCGCCAACAGTTGAGGTAAATCTGCCTGCCAGATTTGTCCATGTACTTCCGAAATTTGTGCTGACCTGTATCCTTGTGTAATCAAAATTGGTCTCAGTTGCCCACTTCGCCATAAACTCAAGCCGTGGATTAACTGCGCCTATCAAATTAATGGTATCATTCAGAGAAAAATAATTGTTTGAATTGTCCTTTGAATTTCCATATCTTGAATCCGAGAATGAATGCCCTTCTGACCAGTACCCGACAAATGTTGTATCCCATTGAGTTTGCGTTCCGCTCTTGGTCCATTTGCCCGTACCGTTTTCGGAATTATCGCTTACCAAAACATTTCCTCTTCCTACTATAACTGAAATTGTATCAAGTGATGTCTCAACATTTTCCTGCTTAGTGCTTACTATAAGCTTAATTTCATCCATGTATGCGGCAGCATTATTCAGCTTAAAAGTAAACGGAGCAGTGTTGTACTTGATCTGTCTAGCGCTAATGCTTCCGTAATTGATATTTGAATTGATGGCTGTAATATTCGGATACGAAGTGGTTATGCTTACAGTTACACTATTTGATGGCAGTGAAAGCCCCTTGTTCCTGATACCAACCTGAAGCTTCAGAGTATCGTTTCTCTCAACATAACCATTACCCTGGATCGTATAGTTCTGGAATCTGGCATAGGCGCCGCCAACCCATGAAAGGTATTTGTAGCTCGGAAGCATTTTATTTGCTTCGGGGATAATTTCATTTTGCAGCGGCCAGAAATCGCTGCCGCCAACTTCCGGCGTCCAGCAATAAGTGCCGTTCACCCTGTGCAGCCAATCGCGTGTAGTACCGCTTGAATAATACTGCAGCATTTCTATCACTGTGCCGTATGTGAAATCATTTTCGCTGGCAAAGTCACCCGAAAAATCCGAATAAATATCATATGAAATAGCAGAATCATTATAGCTTAGAGTATTCAGGAATCTGCCCGCAACTGAGTGCACCGAAAACCCGATCTTTGGCAGAATAGCAGCGCACATATTTTTGATAGCCTGCGTTTCAGGTTCGCTTCCTGCAGAAGGACCGCGGTATGTATCACTGCTTGGAGTTCCGCTTGAGCCGCTGTTATAACCCCAGCCGTAATCATAGTTACGGTTGAGGTCAACGCCATAACTGCCGCTGTTATTTCTGCGGTTCTTTCTCCACATGCCTCCGCCGTTTGGATTAGTAGTCTGGTTATATACATAACCATCCGGATTCACTACCGGCACGAAATATATTTCGCGGTTATCAACAAGATACTTGGCTTCGGGATTCGAATTGTAGTTATCAAGCAGCCAGTACATAAAGTACATTGTGCCTGCCATTGCCTGCGGTTCGCGGGCATGATGGAGAGCATCGAAATAGATGGCGGGCTCGGTTGCCGACTCATTCACGTCCGGGTTATCCGAAATTTTCACAGACCAAATGGTTCTGCCCTCATGCGATGTTCCGCGGTTCTGCTTGGCTGTTATAAGGTTCGGGTACTGCAATCTCATTGAATCAAGTTTCTGAACTACTTCCGTGTATGTATAGTATCCGCCCATGCTTCCGTAGCTAAAGCTCATTACATTATCTCCGCGCATAATATCCGCGCTTTTCCGCATTTCATTTGCATCCGGCGCAGGCCTGTTCGAATAATAAGTACTCATATCCGGTATAAGCACAGTGTACGGAATGCCGGTCTGCTTCAGATTGGCCAGCTCATTCGCACTCATGTAAAGTTCTATGCCATCTTTCAGGCTCCCATGGTAGTGGTCCAGGTCTATATCATTTTGCCCCAAAACAGAAAGATCATTTTGTGAACTTGCCATAATCTTCACTTTGCTGTAAACTTCATCCTGAACGCTGCTTTGAGGGAAGAATGTGAATTTTGCTGAAAAATAGGCAGAAAATGCCAATAATATCAGAATAACTGCTGTCCTGGTTTTCATATGCTTAAAATAATTTTTTTCGCTTTTACGAAATATAATGGAATATCAAATTAAAAAATAAGTAGATATTTTAGTAACGGAGGTTTCATATATTATGAAAGAAAATAAGGCAGTTACAAACGGCGAAGCCATTGAGATCAAAGAAAAAGAACTTAAGATAAAGATCAAGAAGGCTAAGAAATCTGATTTTGTGAGAATAGTGGAATTAATAAGAGAGCTCGCAGAATTTGAAAGGCTCGATCCGCCTGACCAGAAAGCTGTAAAAAGACTCTTTAAGGATGCATTCGGTAAAAAACCCTTTATTAAGATGCTTATCGCTAAACAGGAAAAGGAAATTGTAGGTTATGCAATATATTTTGACGCATACTCATCTTTCCTCGGCAAGAAAACAATGTTCCTTGAAGATATATTCGTCACCCAGAGCCTTCGTAATACAGGCATTGGAAAGCTCTTTTTTGAAGAACTGATCAAGATAGCAAAGAAAGGCAAGTTCGGAAGGGTTGAATGGAGCGTACTGGATTGGAACATAAATGCAATTGCATTCTATAATAAGATCGGCGCAAAACCGCTTTCTGAGTGGGTTTATTACAGATTGACACTTTAATACAACCTGATAGTTGAGTAGCAGCGCTCAAAAAAAAATAATTCTCTTTGACGGAGTGTGCAATTTCTGCAACTCTTCGGTAAATTACATTATGGACCGGGATAAGTATGACTTATTCCGGTTCGCTGCTTTACAATCGGAGGCTGGTTTAGCATTGCAGAAAGAGCTTGGAATAGATCCAAACGACCTGCAGTCAATAATTCTGATTGAAGGAAATAAATATTTCAAAAAAACCACTGCCGCGTTAAGAATTGCAAAAGATCTGGGATTCCCATATTTCCTACTTTATCCTCTCATTGTCGTTCCGCCTTTTATGCGAAACATTGCGTACAACATAATTGCAATGTACCGCTACAAATGGTTCGGTAAAAAAGATGCCTGCCGCATCCCCACCCCGGCTGAAAGGGCAAAGTTCCTGTAAATGAACTTCAACGGCAAGTAACATCATGGTTTTAGCACCTAAGTACACGACATTAGATAAATAAAACCCTACAAACTTTGTTAGAAGAAGTTTCTTGACTCTGGATTTCAATATACTTAACCTCACCCCCCTAACCCCCTCTCCTGACAGGAGAGGGGGAACTGAGAAATTTTTGAGTTTTTTCTCCCATCTCCCTTTGGGAGAGGGGCTGGGGGTGAGGGTCGAATGCAAAATTACTGAGTATTTATTTCACTGTCGTGTACTAAGTTTTAGCACAAAACCACCTTTTTATCCTTTATTTTACAAGCAATTATTAATATCTTTGTAAGATTTTTAACAATTTCCCAAAATTTTCCATCAGTTTAAGTTGAATCTGAAAACGGCACGAAATTTAAGGCTATTTTTACTGATATTTATTGCAATTGTTGTTGATATAAATGCACAGCCAAGGCTCCTTACGCGCAACTCTCCTGAAATACCAGCAGCTTATCAAAAAAATCTAAGTAACGAATTCAGAAAGCTCATAAATCTGAACGGGCAGTGGAACATCACTTCGCAGCATATTCCGGCGTCAACAGTCGAAGTCCCCTTTTGTTATGACTTCAAAGGAAAAGTTTCGGTTACGAGATCATTCAGTACGGGAATTGACTCGCCCGGAGATTACAATTATATAATTTGCTGCGATGGTATAAACTACCAGGCAGAAATTCTGATAAATGGCAATTTCATTGTTAAGCACGAAGGCGGATTCACACCATTCAATTCACCTATAGCGGAAGGGATCATAAAGGAATCCGGCAATGTGATTGAGGTAAGGATCGATAACACACTTGACGCTTCGAGAACTATTCCGCTCAAGTACACGGCGAACTATCCCAAAAACTACGGCGGCATATACAGGGATATTTACATTCTTGCTGTTCCAAAACTGTATGTAAAGTCATCTAACGTAATTTCAGAAATTGATATTAACCTTAATGCAGATATTAAAAATACTGTTACCCTCAGCGCGACCGATATAGAACGATATGGTACAGATAAAAAGTTTTCTGTCAAAACCGAGCTTGTTGATACATCCGGTGGTGTAAAAGGCAGCAGTGATGCAGTACAGTTTTCAATTTCTTCTAACTCCACTGTTCAGGCAATTAACAAGTTCTCGCTTAACGGACCGGTATATTGGTCGCCTGAGTACCCGAATCTCTACAGGCTTAAAGTTACTATACTGCAGGGTGACCAGGTAATTGATTCATACGAAACAGATTACGGGTTATATGAACTTGTCAGGAAATCCGGAAACCTGATGTTCAACAGCAGCCAATTCAGCTTCAAAGGAATAAACTATATTGAAGAATTCGGCGCCTCCGGCATTTGCGCAACTTATGAAGATATAGAGCGGGATGTGAAGCTCATAAAAAGCCTCGGCTGCAATACTATCAAAGTGTACGGCAGGCCGGCAAGCGCATACCTGATAGATCTTTGTAATAAGAACGGTCTTCTGCTTATGGAGGAGATACCGGTCTACACAGTGCCGGGCGGGATACTTGAGACAGAGAATTTTCTTCAGCTAGCCGAAAACCAGCTTAACGAAATGATCGCGGCACATAAGAACAATCCATGCATTTTCGCATACGGGCTCGGTAACGATTTTGATGTAACAGTACCCGCCGGGCAGACTTATGTTAAGCGAATGGTCAGCGCTGCCCGCAGCCTTGATAACAGGCTGCTTTATTACTCCACCCGGAATTATTATAACGATAAGTGCCGCGACCTGGTTGATATGACCGGTATAAATTATTACGACGGTGACCTTGCCGTGCTGAAGAATGCAATTGCTGATATGAAACTGAAAAAAGAAAAAGTCTTCATATCAAACTACGGCAAGCTGATAAATCCTTCAAATACTTCCGGCTACAGCGACCCAAGCTCTCTTGAAGCCCAGTCTAAGTTCATCGTAGATTTTAACAAGCTGATAAAAGGCTCAGTGTTAATGGGCGGGTTCCTGCAGTCGTTCACAGACTGGAATTCAGATATTCCTAACTTAAGATATCCCGACCTTACTAACCAGTACATGAGAACAACGGGACTTTTCACACTGTTCAGGGAACAGCGTCCGCCTGCGATAATTCTCAGAAAGATATTTCTTGACGAAGATATTCCGAATCTCAACATCGGTACATTTTCAAAGGAAGCTCCCCTGTTGTTCGTTTTCACGGGGCTGATAACATTCATTCTGTTCATATATCTTGCAAACAGCGTTCGCCGTTTCCGCGAAAATGTGTGGCGTGCATTGTTCCGCCCGTTCATATTTTACACTGATGTAAGAGAGCAGAACCTTATCCCCACATTCCATAACATACTGCTTGGTATCATCATATCAATTGGAAGCGGACTGTTCTTTGCGAACCTGCTTTATTTCTGGAAAGATTCACAATTGCTTGATATAATGCTTACACTGGTAGTATCGAACGACACAGCTAAGATATTCATAGACCAGAATATAACAAATCCGCTGAAGCTTACAGCTTTACTGGCAGCGCTTTCATTTATAAAGATATTTATTATAGCTTTTGTGATCTGGCTATTCAGCCTTACTATAAAATACAGGGTTGGGTTCAACAATATTTATACTATTACAGTATGGGGGCTTATGCCGGTTATTGTATTACTGGCCATCGGCACATTCTACATCAGGATATTGCAGGCTAATACTGACTTCGTTGTCATCGGGCTTGGCATAGCCGCATTCATATACCTTTTATCTTTTTACAGGATACTAAAAGGTACTTACCTGCTGTTCGATACATTTTTCCTTAAGGCATACGCATACGGAATTGTTACTATTGTTGTTATCGGAGGCGGAACCCTTTTCTATTTGAATACCACACGATACTTTCTTGACTATTTTAGGCTCGTATTGACATTTCTCAAGTTTTAGCTAATTTTCTGATTCCGGTGAATTAGCGAAATCTTAGCCAAATTTTAATTATATTTGTAGTGGTTAATGGCGGCGAATCCCGGGTATTTCTTACTTCGCTCTGGCATATTGAATTTATTAAGATAATACTTAACATTTGTATTTAAGTAAGCTCGAAATCTTTGGTTTCAAGTCCTTTGCCGATAAGATCGCAGTGGATTTTGATGCCGGAATGACATCCATAGTTGGCCCTAACGGCTGCGGTAAAACTAATATTGTTGACGCAGTAAGGTGGGCTATAGGCGAGCAGAAGGCAAGCGTGCTGAGAAGCTCCACAATGGAAAATGTTATTTTCAACGGCACGAAAAACCGCAAGCCGCTTGGATTTGCAGAAGTATCCCTCACGATACAAAACACAAAAGGAATTTTACCATCTGAATATACAGAGATAAAGATCACGCGCCGCTGTTTCCGCGATGGTGCAAGCAATTACATGCTCAACGGTGTAAACTGCAGGCTGAAGGATATCACTGCCCTGTTCATGGATACAGGTATGGGCTCTGACGCATATTCAGTTATCGAGCTTAAGATGGTGAACGAGATACTCTCGCACCGCACGCAGGATAGAAGAAAGCTCTTCGAAGAAGCGGCAGGCATTACCCGCTACAAGGAAAGACGCCGCGAAGCGCTGTACAAGCTTGAAGTTGCAAGAGAGAACATCAACGAAGCAAATATTGAGATACGTAACCGCCAGCGTACTGTAAATGCGTACGAAAGAATTGCGCAAAAGCAGCAGGAAGCCAAGGAAGTTAGCGGCAAGCTGAAGGCAATTGAAATTGAATACCACCAGCGCTCGTTAAGCAGGCTAATTGATGAAACCAAGAATATCGAAGACCAGCTTAAATCAAAAGAAGCCGGGCGCGAAAGCCTGCAGGCAAGCCTGAACAGTAATGAAAACCTTATTGAAAAGTATAAATCAGAGCTATCGGTTACCGAGGGCCGCCTGAATGAATCAAGGGACAGGCTTAACTCGATAAACCTGAAGATAAACGAGCTGCAAACAGCAATATCAATTGCCGAGCAGCGGATGAAATACCTGCAGGAAAACATTGAACGGTTTTCCCGCGAAAAAATCGAGATAGAAGCAGCCATTGAAAAGCTGAGCGCTTCCAAAATTACCATAGAAGACAAGATCGTTGTGCTGAAAAGCACATCCGACCTCATGGAAGACTCACGTTCGACCAAAAAGTCTGCCCTTGACGAGATAGAGACCAAAGTTAAAACAAGCAAAGAAGAACTTAAGGACCTCACTGTTAAACATGCTGCCTCATCAAAGGCGCTTGTTGAAAAACAGAATGAGTACGAGATCATAAAGAACAGGCTGGAAGACCAGATAACACGCTGCAGCCGCCTTGCCGAAGAAAATATAGTGAACATTAACAAGGTTGCGGGCTTTGATGAAGAGCTCAGGCAGGCTGAATCGGAGATGCAGTTCAACAGGGATAACCTTACAGCATTGCAGGCAGAATACGAAGACAAAAGAAAAGTTAAAGATAATTTTGCGGCTGAGATCAATAAGCTTGAGAAAGATATAATTTACCGCAGGCATGAAGCTGATAAGCTGAAGAATAAAATTGAGTTTCAAACCAACCTGCTTGAAAACTACGACGACTATTCCGAAGGAATAAAATACCTCGTAAAAGATAAGAATGAAAAGGGCGCTAATGTAGTTATCGATAATCTTGAAGTCGAAGATAAGTTCAAGATCGCTATCGAAACAGCGCTGGGCGAAATATCAAACTACCTGATTGTAAATGATCTTGATGCCGCGGAAAACTTCATAAAAATTCTTACCAAAGAGCAAAAAGGAAAAGTTACTTTTATTATCAGAGACCAGCTCTATAATACAACGCTCAATATCTTCCAGGAGGAATTCCCGGAGATTCTCAATCACGAAGGCGTTTACGGCTGGGCAGATATGTTCATCAAGTGCCCGGATGAATACCTAATGCTGTATAAATACCTACTTGATGAGTTCATAATTGTAGAAAACCTTGACATTGCCCGCAAGCTTTCGAAGGATAATTTCATCAAGTTCATAACTCTGGATGGCGACATCATTACCAACAGCTTTCTAAGGGCAGGAAGCAAAACCAATATTGAATCGCTCAAAATAGGACGCGAAAAGCTTATCGCCGGCCTGCAGACGCAGATAACCGAAATTGAATCTTCTATTGAAAAGGACACTGTTAAGCTAAAAGAGCTTAAAACAGCCTTTGCAGGGATTGATATCGAAGGCAGCCAGAATAAAGTGCAGGAAGCACGTGCACAGCTATTGAACTCTGAAAACAAGATTCAGCAGGCTAACTACCTTAAATCTGAGACCAACAAGCTGATTGTTCATTATAAAGAAGAGAACGATACTTTGAGCGCTTCGAACAAGGAGCTCTCCGAAAAGATGGACAGCCTTATTACTGAGATAGAAGCTGCAGAGAATGTTAAGTACCAGCGCGAAAAAGAGCTTGAGCATTTCACCACCGAGCTTGAAAATCTTGCCGATGAGCTTACAACAAAGCGCGAGGAGTATAACTCGTTCAACATAGAAATTACCAAGCTGAAGGCGGAGCTTTCGAACCTTGATAACGAACACATTCGCATTGAAGAGAGCATAAAATCCAGGAAGAGCAACATCGAAGCACGTACAATGGAATGCAATGAATACCAGAACGAGATAATGAAGCTGGGCGCTGAAATTGAATCATTCAACCAGGACGGGACCAGGAACGGTCATAAGCCTAAGCTTGCTGTTCTGGAAACGGAAAAAGCCGGCGTCGAATCTGATTTCAGCCTGATAAGGAGCGAGTACGAAGTAAAAAGAGGAATTGTTGACAAGGTTGAACTTGAGCAGAAAGAGCTCAGGAATTCCCGCGATAGTATAATCGATTTCATCCACAAAAATGAAATGCAGCTCACTAAAGACAGGCTTGAGATAAAAGAGCACAGGGATAAGATAAGAGAAGAATACGAGCTGGATATTGAATACACCGTATATGAAGATGCTGAGGTTTTTGACCTTGTAAGAGCTAAGGCAGAAGTTGACAGGCTTCGCAATAAGCTAAGGCAGCTTGGCGGCTCCGGGCAGCTGGAGCTGGGTATCTATGAACAGGAAAAGGCTGAGCTTGAAAAGCTTGTTGAAGAAAGAAATGACCTTGCAAAAGCGGAAACAGACCTGATAAACCTGATCGATGAGATCAACAAAACTGCGCAGAAGAAATTCACTGATACTTTTGAGCTCATCAGGCAGAATTTTATGTCAATTTTCAAGGAGCTGTTCCTTGAAGGTGACGAATCCGATCTCAGGCTTGTAATAGATCCTGAAAATCCCGACCCGCTTGACGCAAAGATAGATATAATTGCAAAACCAAGGGGTAAAAGGCCGCAGCTTATTGACCTGCTTTCCGGCGGTGAAAAAACATTGACTGCTATCGCCCTCTTGTTCGCGATTTACCAGGTAAAACCATCCCCGTTCTGTATTCTGGATGAGGTTGATGCACCGCTTGATGACGCGAATATCGACAGGTTCATCAAGATCATCCGGAAATTCGCTGAAGATACACAATTCATTATTGTAACTCACAACAAACGTACAATGGAGGCGGCAGATTCCATGTATGGCGTTACTATGGCGGAACAGGGAATTTCTACAATTGTAAATGTAAAGTTTAACGATCAAAAAATAGCATCATAGTCCTCTTAATTTAATATCTTCAATCAGTCCGGCAAATTCCCCTGCTTCAAATGAGGTTTACCGGCAACATTTAATAACAATACAATGACTAACGAACAAAAACAATTTCTTGTTAACCTGGTTAACACACCAGCCCCGTCAGGATTCGAAGAACCCGTACAAAAGATCTGGAAGGAAGAAGTAGAGAAGTTTTGCCCTGATATCTCAAAAGATGTTCATGGAAATTTAACTGCTGTTTTAAATGGCGGTAAAGAGAGATCCATTATGATAGTTGGCCACTCCGACGAAGTGGGACTTATCATAAATTACATTAACGACGACGGCTTTATTTTCGTAAGGCCCATCGGTGGGATTGATCCCACGATTCTTGCTTCCCAAAGAGCAAGGATACTTACTAAAAAAGGACCGGTCCCTGCTGCAATCGGCAGAACTTCACTGCACTTGTTAACTGCGGCACAAAGGGATAAAAAGCTTGAAATGCATGATGTATGGCTTGATATAGGCGCCAAGAACAGAAAAGACGCTGAAAAATATGTGAACATAGGTGACCCCGTTATTTTTGGCGGCGATTATGAAGAGATGACAAATGGTACAGCGATCTCAAGATGCTGGGATAACAGGATCGGTGTTTATATCGTAGCCGAAACATTAAGAAAGCTTTCAAAAGTTAAGAATCTGAAGAATACAGTTTACGGCGTTTCATCCGTTCAGGAAGAAACCGGTGTTTGGGGTGCGGGAAACCCTGCTTACAATTTTAAGCCTAATGCCGCGATAGCTATTGATGTTATCCCCACTTCTGACCAGCCTGAGATCCCGAAAGAACGTTTTGGAGTAACAAAGCTTGGCCTCGGTCCCGTTATCACACGCGGAGTAAGAACAAACAATAAGCTTGCTGATGAACTTATTGGAGCCGCAAAACGAAAGAACATGAAGATGCAGATCGATGTGGATTACGGCCATACATGGACAGATGCCGATCCAATATCGCAGTCAAGGGGCGGCGTCGCTATAGGCGTGGTTTCAGTCGCAACACGCTACCTGCATTCATCTGTCGAGACGTTAAGCCTGAATGATATTGATCTGACGGTAGATCTTCTTGCTGAATTTATTTCGAAATCGAAGTTAGAATACTAATTAATACTATATAATATGAAGAACATTTTTAGTGCAGTTTTTTTATAATCATCATAACATTTATAGGAGGATGTACAAAAGACATGACGGGCGTTGAACAAACAACAGCTTCAGGGTTAAAATATACAGATGAAAAAATTGGTGACGGGGTTACACCTAAATCCGGACAAACTGTAACAGTACATTATACAGGTACATTGACCGATGGAAAAAAATTCGACAGTTCCCGCGACCGCAACCAGCCGCTCGTATTCGTAGTGGGAGTTGGACAGGTTATAAAGGGCTGGGACGAAGGTATTTTATCAATGAAAGTCGGCGGCAAGCGTAAGCTTGTGATTCCTCCAGAGCTGGGATACGGTACTCGCGGTGCCGGCGGCGTTATACCGCCAAATGCAACATTGCTTTTTGATGTTGAGCTGATTGACGTAAAATAATTTTCTAAAAAGGGCTGTCTCAGAAGTAGTTTGTCATTCCTGCGCAGGCAGGAATCTTGAAGAATATTGACCATGATTTTTCATAGACAAAGCATCTGAGTCAGCCCTTCTGCTTTTTCCCTTTCACATTAATTCTTGAATTTTGACTGATTTCAATAATCTTCATCAATAATGCAACCTTATGCCTGCATATGGCGTCAAATTAGTATAAGAAAACAACAAAGAGAAAGTAATGAAAGGAAATCCACAATGTTACCATTCAAAATAAAGACATTACAGAAGATAACTGCCGGGCTGGTAGTACTTAATATGGCTGTACTTGCTGTATTATGCTACAATTACTACTTCATACATTGAAGATATAAGAGTTTGCCTCATTAATACAGTTAAGTGATTACCTCCACTTAATCAAAAAAGGAATAATTAATTTTATTCCTTTTTTTATTTTCTTTAAACAGCAAGAGAAGCTTTTTAAGCTACCTTTTATCAAATTCTAAACTGACAATTGGCTCAAAAATCATGTTTGCCTGTTTTATTCATTGTTACCTTGAATTAGCTATGATTTCAATTTATTTTTACCACATTGCGGCCTAAACTAAAAATATTCAGTGATTTTGACGGAACGATCTCGCTTTATGATACTTGGATCGAAATGGGCGAGTTTTTTATCAAGGATAAGGAAAAATGGGCTGCAGTTATAAGGGAATTCGAAGAACAAACTATCGGTGCAAGGGAATGTTTTCTGAGGGAATGCGCCCTGGTGGAAAATTTCGATATTTCGGAGTTTAACCGGATCATTGACTCTCAGCGGCTGGACCCGATGTTCGGAAAATTTGTGGAATTCTGTAATAAAAACGGGTTGCCGCTTACTATTTTAAGCGAAGGCATGGATTATTACATAGGCAGGATACTTCAGAATCACGGAATAAGCCTGCCGTACTACTCAAACAAACTTGTTATATCAGCAGACGGCAAATCGATAGGATTGGAATTCCCATACTCAGATTCAGACTGCACGAAATGCGGAACCAGCAAACGGAATATACTCATGAACATGTGCGCCGATGATGACATATCTGTGTTCATAGGAGACGGCTTTTCTGATGCATGTGTTGTGAACTATGCCGATATAGTATTCGCGAAGAAATCACTCGCTTCATACTGCTGGAAGAACAATATCACCTATTACGATTACCAGACATTCGGCGATATAATCCGCAAGCTCGAAAAATTGCTGGACAAAAGATCGCTGAAACACAGGCAGGCGGCAAAACTGAAGCGCCGCGAAGTATTTTTAAGAGGATAAAAATTAAATTCAATTATATCAAATGACTTTAGGCAAATTTCTGTTTGAAAACAGGTCTTACACTCCCCTCCCATTTTTGATACCGATGCTGCTTTTCGCACGCCCGACTATCACAACTATGTTAATAGGAGTTGTATTTGTGCTGATAGGTGAATCTTTCAGGTTCTGGGGAGTATCATACGCAGGCAGCGAAACGCGCACTACGGGAAAAGTAGGCGCATCAAATCTTGTTACACAAGGACCCTTTGCGTATGTACGTAACCCTCTGTATCTAGGCAACATATTAATGTATTTCGGTATCAGCGTAATGTCTAACTCACTGGTGCCATATTTACAGGTATTGAGCATTCTTTATTTCACTTTCCAGTACTATTTTATTATTAAAGAAGAAGAAGGCTTTCTGAAAACTGAATTCGGCGAAAAATATGAACATTATTTTAATAATGTGAACAGGTTCCTTCCGAAATTCTCTCCATATGATGAATCCAAAAGCTCAAAGCTCAGCATGGATGTAAAAGCAGCATACGTTTCTGAAAAAAGAACTTTCCAGGCAACGTTTATAAGTATAATAATGATTGTACTGGTTTACCTGCTTATAAACCAGTAATGGGAAATAGACCCTTTAGCAATAAGAACGCCTCAATATTTATCTCTGCCGGCGAGCACTCCGGCGATATGCATGCCTCAGAGCTGATGAAACAGCTTAAAACACAGCTTGCGGACTGTGAAGTTACGTTCAGCGGCCTTGGAGGTGACAAAATGTCAGCCGTTGGACTAAAGCCGCTGTTTCATGTTATGGATCTTGCTACAGTAGGCTTTACAGACGTTATCAAAAAATACGGCTTTTTTAAGAATGCGATCAAAAGTTCCGCTGAATACATAAAGCAAAATAATCCTGATGTAGTAATACTGGTTGATTACCCGGGTTTTAACATCAGGCTTGCGGAAGCGATCCGGAAATTCTATACCGGGAAGATAATTTATTACATTTCACCTCAATTGTGGGCATGGCATGAAAGCCGCGTAAACAAAATAAAAAAATATATTGATCTAATGCTTGTGGTGTTCCCGTTCGAAGTTGATTTTTACAACAAGCATGGTGTAAAAGCTGAATTCGTGGGACATCCGCTCGTTAAGAGAATTAAAGAATTCAGTGAATCGAACCAGCTTATAAAACGTGATGCAGATATCAAGCGCATTACTTTACTGCCGGGCAGCCGTAAGGATGAGATCAAGAAGCATATGCCTGTACTAATCGAGTCAATGAAGAAGCTTCAGAGCACTATTAAGGCCGAGATATTTATCAGCATTGCTCCCGGGATGGAAAGCCATTTCGATGAGTTCAGGAATTCGATATCCGGGCTCACCCTAAGCAATGAGCCATCTTACAAACTGATCTCCAATTCAGACCTTGTACTGACCAAAGCCGGCACTTCAACAATGGAGTGCACTTTGCTGCAGGTCCCCTACCTTATATTCTACCGCACTTTCCCCCTGAACTATTATATACTGAAGCCGATAGTAAAGGTTGATAAGCTGGGAATTGCAAATATCCTGCTGGAAAAAGATGTTGTAAAGGAGTTCATTCAAAATGATTTCACGGCCGAGAATCTTGCTGCTGAATCTATAAGGATTCTGAGTGAAGAATCCTACAGGAAACAAATGCTGAGTGATCTCAGGAAGATTTGGGATACCCTTGGCAGCAAAGACGCATCTCAAAATGCTGCCGCACTGATAATTGAGAGGGCGGGATTATGAAAATAATATTGTATCCTCTTAGTTTCCTATTCCGTATCGGTGTTTTCTTCAGGAATATGATGTATAATGCGGGAGTATTCAAAACAAAGATACTCGATCCAAAAGTGATCTCGGTAGGCAATCTTTCGGCAGGCGGCACCGGTAAAACACCATTTGTTCAGCTTATCACAGAGTACCTGCTCAAAAAGGATAAGTTCGTAGTGGTTGTAAGCAAAGGTTATAAGCGGGAATACGACGATATAAAGGTGGTCGAAGTAGGTTTCACCAACCGGCAGCACGAGCTGAATACTGAAAATATGGGAGATGAATCATTAATGCTTCTTGAGAATCTCTCACACATTGAAACCGGGCGGGGACTTCTTGTTGTTGGAGATGATAAAACCAAGGCTGCGAAATTTGCAGCAAGCAAGTTTAAGCCAGAGCTTATCATAATTGATGATGGTTTCCAGCACAGAAAGCTGTACAGGGACCTTGATATACTAATAATTAACCCTGATTCACCCGGCGGATTGATACCGGCCGGCAGGCTGCGCGAGCCGCGCGGAAATTATAAACGCGCTGACATGCTGGTGATTAACAACAAGTTTGACAAAATTCCGGTAAATGAGAATTATAAAAATAAACCCAAAGTGATCTGCAGCTATGCCTTTGAAGGATTATTTAACTTTGAGAATAGTTCTCCAGATGGCTATACAGGCGAATCCGCCACTGTATTCTGCGGAATAGGCGAACCACAGTCATTCAAAGCACTGGTTGAAGAGCTTGGAATAAGAATTGATGAGTTTATCACTTTTCCTGATCATCATAATTTCACCAACGATGACATATCAAAAATTTTGAGTATATTTAAATCAAAAGGCTCTAAGTATCTTTTAACAACACAGAAGGATTTTATACGTATTAATTCATCCGAATTGGTTCTGAATGCAAAAAGTGAAAATTCATACAAGAACATATTGTACAATTATCCACTTTATTATGCAAAAATAAAGATGCAAATTGACCAAAATTCGGAATTATTATTCAAAGATATAGATAATTTACTCAGCACAGAATGAACCGAAAAACCGCTCTGACAAGAAGCGACAGCAGATTTCACAATTATAAGAACTGGCTTGAAGCAGCGGATATTCCGTACGAAGTACTTGATTGGGAACAAAACAATTTTGATGATATAAAAAAGTGCTCTTCCCTGCTTCTGACAGGCGGGGTTGATATATTCCCTGAGTTTTACAATGACTGGGAAGACGGCAAGCACCGCGAAGATTATATCCCGGAGCGGGATGGATTTGAATTCCGCCTGCTTGAATACGCTTTGGATAACAAGTACCCGGTACTTGGCATTTGCCGGGGGCTTCAGCTGATAAACTGCAAGCTGAACGGCAGCCTGATAAGCGATATAGAAACGATCAGGGGCACAAATCACAGGAAAGTATCGCAGACTGAGGACAGGATGCACCGGATCAACATAAAAGAAGGCTCAATGCTCAGCGGACTGGCCGGCAGCAATGAAGCTATTGCAAACAGCTCCCATCACCAGGCGATTGACAGACTTGGAGAAGGACTAGTTGTTACTGCCCGCGCCGAAGACGGAATTATAGAAGCAGTGGAATGGGTTGAAGGCGCAGGAAAGCCCTTTTTCCTTGCCGTGCAATGGCACCCGGAAAGATATCCGGACCCGAAAGATAAACTAAGCAATGCAATTTTGAACAAATTCAGAGAGGAAACTAACAACAATCAGAGTTAACAAAGCCCTCGTTTACATTACTTCATGCATGCTACTGGTATTAGCGGCATGTTCCGGCTCATCAGGCAACAATGAGCTTGAAAGCATTCCCGTTAAGGATATCAAAGAACGGGTTAACCGGAATTCCGTTGTAATTGAATCAATGGAAGCATCCGGTAACATTGCTTTTGATTCACCCGAGCAATCAGGCACAGGGTGGATTGAAGTGAAGATAAAAAAGCCCGATACGGTGTATGTACGCATCGAAGGACCGTTTGGGATCTCTATAGCAAATGCGCTGATAACCAGGAACGATTTCATTTATTATAACGCGCAGGAAAACAAAGCCATAACAGGCTCTTCCACACCGATAAACATTGGGGCTATTCTGCGCATTAAGGTTACATTTGATGAGCTGATAAGCGGGTTCACCGGCAGCTTTATGTTCCCTGACTCACCCGGCGACTCAACCGTGGCAAACTCTGAAAACGGGATGTATCTGCTGGAGCAATCAATTATGCAGGAAGAAGTTAAGGGGAAACAGAAGTTTTATATCGATCCTTCCCTTTTCACTGTAAACAAATACAACAGCCTCGATGGTGCGAACTTAACGCAGGTGGAAGTTAACTACCAAAATTATTCAGAGGAGTCTGCTTCAGGCAAAAGCCTGTATTTCCCCTCAAGTATCAAGATCAATAATCCCGGTAAAAAGCAGTCGGTTTATGTAGACTATGTTAACAAAGAGTTCAATAAATCCGGCCTCACTTTCAAAATGAAGATACCTAAATCAGCCAAAGTATTAAAGTGGGACTAAACAAATGAGTGGATCGGGCCAGCTGAAATTTACGCTTCTGCTTATCCTGTTGTGTGCTGTATGCGGTGCAACATTCGAGGAAATAATCAGTGATAAAAAGAAGCAGATCGATATTGTTGAAAAGGAAATTCTCGATAGTAAGAACAGGGTGTCAGCTATTACGGGTAAAACCACCGCACTTAACCAGCAGATCGATTCAGTTGAATCGGCAATAAGCGCCATTAACAGCTTCCTTAAGAATTACGAGAATGAATCATTCATGACCCCTGACCAGATCGCAATTGAAACTAATATGATAATCTACCTTGCCGAAGAAGTTGACCGTATACAGGAAAGCTTCAGGCAGAAGGTTGTAAGCCTGTATAAGCATGGCGAAAATTATGAGCTGGAGCTTCTGCTAAGCTCTAAAACCCCCAACGAATACCTAAGAAGAAACCAGTATCTTCAGAAGTTCTCTCAGAACCGCAAAAAAGAGCTGCGTGAGCTGAAGGCTAAGAAATTCATACTGGAAGAAAAGAAAAAGATGGTTACTCTTTCAACATCTTCTCAGCGGTTCTATGTGGAGTCAAAACGAAATGAACGCTCTGCAATGGAATCCCGGCTTAAAGAGCTTAAGCTGCAGCGCAGCGATTCCGAAAACGAGTCCAGGCTGCTTGCGCAAAGTGTGTTAAGATATGAATCACAGTTAAACAGCATACGAAATTTCATTAGTAATTTTGAAGCAAACAGGGAAAGCTACAAGGATGTAAAGTACAGCAGGCTTAGTTACGAATCAGCCGACTTGAACGCAGTCAAAGGGAACCTGAACCTTCCTGTTGATATCGGGCTCATCACAACTAATTTCGGGAACATTGCCGACGGAAAAACCCTCGCGATTTCATATAATAGCGGTGTCGATCTCTCAATTGCGCGCGGCTCAAAGGTATATTCTGTAGCAGCAGGCGAAGTTACATTCATCACCGAGCTTCCCTATTACGGAAAAACGATCATCATTACACATGAAAATGGATTCAGGTCGGTTTATTCAACTCTGAGCGAAGTAAATGTTGTGGTGGGTGATATGGTGAAGCTGAACCAAGTTATTGCAAAAACAGGCGAAACCCTGGATGGGCAGAGCATTCATTTTGAGCTTTGGCAAAATGCAGCGCCCGTAAATCCCCGCGAATGGCTTCGATTCTGAAGCCTTACTTATTTTTTTTTCTACTCTTCGCTCAGTCTCCAAAATAATTACACAAACTGAAACCTGCATACTGCTCACTTCACAAGGACCATTTTCCTTATTTCGGAATAGCTATTTTCTTCTCCCCTTAGTGTAATCCTGTAGAAATATATACCTGAAGAAAGATCTGAGCCATCAATTGAGACTGAATGGAATCCCGCAGGTTTGAATACGGATGAATATTTCATTTCTTTACCGGTTATATCAAACAGTTGAACAGAGAGCACTCCTTCATAAGGTAATTGAATATCTACTTTGCTGTTTGGATTGGAAGGATTCGGATAGTTTTGTGATACGTCGAACTTTGACGGATTTTTTATCTCAACCGGTGAGTCCATGTAGTGGAATTCATAATTGCCGTTATAATCAATTTGCTTTAGCCTGAATCTGTATTTCCCCGGAACAGACAACACAACACTATACTGATAGTCAACCGGTGAATTCGTAGTCCCGCTGCCAATAACGCTGCCTTTTTTCAGCCATTCACCATTCGGCTCTATTGACGCTTCAATTTCAAAGCCCGCATTGTTAAGCTCCCATGTAGTACCCCAGGCGAGATTAACACGTCTGCCTGTTACATTTGAATTAAAATAACCAAGCTCAACAGGCAGCGGCTGATCTGTAGTTCGCAGTATCACACCGTTTGCTCCCACAGTGAACCCAGTGGTGTTATTTACAAAACATACAGAAATCAGTGATGTACTTACTCCGCTGCTTTGTATGCTCCAGTTACTGCCTCCATTGGAAGTCCGCAGGATTTGTCCAGTGGACATGACGCCGTAGCCGGTATAAGAATCCAGAAAATACATACCAAAAAAAGTAGATAAATAAGTGAGTACCGTCCAGTTTACACCCCTGTTAGTTGTTTTGTACATTCCAATGCCGGCCGCGTAGCCCGTATTTGCGTCAGTGAATGTTATAGCAAATGTCTGAATTTCAAATGGTACAGCTCTTTGATTCCAGCTTGAGCCTCCATCTACAGTGTAGAGCAGTGTATAACCTGTTGTTGTGGCGAATACAGTATCAGCGCTTAGGATGCCGACATCGTATAAAAAAGAGGAGGTGCCGCTCACCTGCTGCTCCCATGTGGTTCCGGCATTTGTTGTTTTTACTATTAACCCCGGGTATCCAACGGCAAAGCCTGTATTTGAATTTGCGAATTTCACTGATAAAAAATCTCCCCCGGGGAGGGTGTATTGCAGGCTCCATTGGGCTCCCCCATTTGTTGTTTTGAGAATATTTCCGATTCTGGTGCAAATATACCCGGTTGTGGAATTTATCATGAATATCTTATTCGGGTTAGATACTCCGGCAGGAATACTCTGGGAGACCCAGTTGTTTCCGGAATTGGTGGTTTTAAGTATTACTCCTGCTGGATTTGTAGGCCAGCCCGTCGCCCAGCCTGTGGATGAACTCGTAAAACAAACCGATGTAAGCCCTGTGGTTGTCCCTGAATTCAAAGATGTCCATGTCTGTGCGACTGACATTCTCAACAGGCAAATTATAATAAGCAGTAAAATTATCAAGTACTTCATAGAAATTTCCTTCCCCTTTTAAAGTAATTCAATGAATATTCAGATAGAGTTCTTTAATATTTTAGAAAGCTTGTCTTCCAGTTTCTGCAGGTCATCTGTGGAACTTCCAGCCTGCATAAGTGGATCAGTACTTTTGTACCTGTGCTCCAGCTCGGCAGATGCTGTAATGAACTCAATGGTTTTTCTCTCAAGCTGTTTGACAAGCTCTTTTATCTGTTTGATCTTGTCTTCAAAACTGCTGTTTTTCATTCTAATCCTGTTTGATTTAAATCAATTTAGTTAACCGAAACGGTATTGGTCAAAAAAATTTTCGAAAGAAAGTCCCTGCTCATTTGGGGCTATTTTGCAATAAAATTGAATTTTCATTCAAATTTGACTGCTTTTTCACTTACAAAGTCACTGGCATTTACGTATATTAGCTTAAAATTAGAGCTAATGAGATTAAGTAAGCTTGCAGGGATACTATCAGCGTTCAGCAAAACAGAATTCAGCGAGTTCGGGAAGTTCGTCCGCTCGCCATATCACAACCGAACTGAAAGAGACCTTGAGTCCTTTTATAGAGCGATCAAACCGTATTATCCGGATTTCAATATCACCAGGGAAAATTTGTACAACAGGCTCTACCAGGGGAAGCAGTACAATGAAAAAACCCTGAAAAATCTTTTTACAGATACATTCAAATTGGCTAAAGAATTCTTGGCATACAACAGTTTCCGTGAGAGTAAAAGAGCTTTTAACAATTTTCTAGCCGAAGCTATGCTTTCTAAGAATCTGGGAAATGAGTACATCAAAGCAGCAGAAAATTCACTTGAGCTGCTGAATGAAATGCGGCCGGGAAGCGAAGACTATTTTCTCAATCTCCGCCGGTACCACCAGCACATGATGATACATTCGAAGTCAGTTTATAAGAATAAAAATGAATCATTCCACATTCAAAGCTCAATAGAGGCATTACTTGTTTTGCTGCTCAAAGATCTGTCAAATGTGCTTGTTAACAAGGAGCTTTCTGTTTACCTGAATGTACAGGAACAGCAAAGCATGCTTCTTGAAATGTTCTTCGGAAATTTTGAGATCGATGCTTTCATGATGCAATTCAAAGAGCTGAATGACGGGTTTTACCCCTTTGTAGCTTTCAGGTATTACCTCTATAAAGATCTCGGCGCAGGCAATGACCTCAGTTGGTTCTACAAACTTAAAGCAGTAGTATTGGAGAATTTCGATAAATTCAGCGCGGAAACGCAGTTTGAAGCCACTTGGGCGGTCATCAACAGCTGCGCTATGACTTCCCGCAGGGCAATGCCCGAAATGAGACGCGAGAGCTTCGAAATGCTGAAGCTGCAGCTAAGCAAAGGACTGCACATAGCACCGGGCAGCAGCTACTATCTTACGCCCGCATTCAACCAAATGCTTACAGAAGCTCTTTACTTCCGTGAATATGATTACATTGAAAATGTAATTAGAGTTCACTCTGCGGAGCTTGAACCGGGAATTAAGGAAGACATGCAGAACTGGGGATACGCTTCCTTGTATTACGAAATAGGAGAATACGAAAAAGCTCTCAGCCATGCTTCCAGAATAAGTTTCAGGGAATCGAACTTTAAAGTACAGTCCAAGTTCCTGCTCTTCAAGATCTTCTATGAAATGGAGTTAACCGAACAGGCTCTTTCGATACTCAACACATCGCTGCATGCGCTTAAGCTGGAAGATCTATCAGCAGAAGTTAAAGCAAGGTATGAAAAGTCATTCAGGTTTGCTATTAGCCTTCTTAAACTACGCGATAAGACTTCTCCGGAAGAGAAAGAAATGCTGAGCAGAAAGATAGAAAAAGAAAATTTCATTGGAAAAAAATGGATGCAGAATAAGCTGGATGCACTGTAAAATCTTGTCCCTGTGTTGACTGAGAACACCATTGTTATGCAGCTCATAACCGCATGATTGCAGACCCTTTCACACTGAATTCCTAAATTGATTTTGGATGAAATTCTTGTTATTTTTGTAAATTCACTGAAAAATTTGGCGAAAAATGAGGGAAAATAACGGCATTTCTGATGAAAAAAATGCTGATAATCCTTCTGAAATGCGAAAAATTGCCAAATCATACAGCTCCGGCTGGAGATATGCCGAATATGCCTTTCAATATGGCGCTTCAATTGTTCTTTGCTCATTGGGAGGATATTGGCTCGATAACTGGCTAAATACCGGCAATTGGCTTCTCATAATTGGCGTTTTGTTCGGTTCAGTTGCGGGATTTGTAAATCTACTAAGGGGTTTAAACTACAAAGGACCAAAGGTTAAATAATTCAGATGGCTGTTAAAAATACAAATGATCTGAATTTTTTGAAATATGCCGGCTTGATCAGTTTGATCCTGATAGCAGCAGCATCCTACCCTGTTTATAAGTACGCAACTGAGATCCAGATGTATTCTTTCGCGGCAGGATATGGTATCAGCCTTTTTAACGCGCTGATTGGCTACAAACTGAACACCATGGCTTTCGGGAAACCTACGAAGAGCTTTATGATGTTAGTTTTCGGCGGGATGGGGATAAGGCTTCTTATCGTAATGCTGATACTACTGATCATCCTGGTTTACACGCCGCTTGATTCAATGAGCCTGGTTGGCTCGGTTTTTTTCTTCTACACAGTTTTCATAATACTCGAAATTTACTTCCTGCAAAAGCAGCAGGCACTGGCTAAAAAAGATAATAAGATAACACCGAAATAATATAATGACATTACTTACTGCATTTATACAGGAACACGCTCCGGGAGATTCAACCTTAGTACAAAAGGTCCAGGAAGATGGTAACTGGATCATGCACCACATTTCTGATAAGCCCGTACTTTCAATACCGCCAATACATATCGGCGGCTTCACCCTGGATATGTCCATTTCGATGAAAATACTCATGCTTATGATAGCTGCGGTATTAATGATAATACTCTTCACTTTTGCAGCGGCATCCAATAAGAAAAGAAAACACCCCACCGGACTTGGCAACTTCTTCGAAATGATGATGGTATTCGTACGCGATGATATTGTCAAACCGTCAATGGGTCACGGTTCCGATAAGTTCATGCCGTTCTTCTTCACTCTCTTCTTTTTCATACTGTTTGTGAACATAATCAGTTTGTTCCCGGGCATGTCAACCGGCACAAGCAGCATCAGCGTGACAGCAGGTCTGGCTCTTATAACATTTTTCATGACACAACTGCACGGAATAAAAAATAACGGCTTCATTGGATATTTTAAAGGGCTTATCCCTCCGGGCGTACCGGTGTTCGTTTTGCCCATTATGATAATTATTGAGTTCCTCGGACTGCTTACAAAGCCTTTCGCATTGGCAATTCGTCTATTTGCCAACATGACAGCAGGCCACATCGTGATTTACGCATTGATCGGGCTGATATTCATGCTCGGTTACGCGGTTATCCCGGTATCAATCGGATTCTCACTTTTCATTTATGTTCTTGAGATACTGGTAGCGGTTTTGCAGGCATACATCTTCACAATGCTTTCAGCTTTGTTTATCGGTATGGCAGTACACCAGGAACATTAACAGGAGTTCGCAGCACGTTTGTTTCATTACATATTGAATTAAATTTTTTTACAAATAACATACATACTTAATAATCGTTTAAGAAAGGATACATTCAAATGAGCTTAGCAGCATTAGCAGCTGGAATCGGTGCAGGACTTGCAGTTATCGGAGCAGGCCTTGGTATTGGCAGACTCGCAGCATCAGCGATGGAAGCTATCGGCAGACAGCCTGAAGCAACCGGCGATGTAAGAACCACAATGATCATCGCAGCAGCTCTGGTAGAAGGTGTTACACTCTTCGCGCTCGTTATCTGCTTTATTTTAGCCGGAAAATAATTCCGCGCTGAAATTTTCATTTAGCTTGGGAAAAATTGAAAGGTTAACCGCGTGCGGCAATCTGTGCGCGGTTAACATCGGTTTTCCAATACAGAAAAATTTTTACTAACAAAGGATAAAAATGACTTTAGCTTATATATTCTTAGCGAAGTTTTATAATATAATTCTGTTCATCAGCAATGATCCGCATGAGAAGAAGGATACTCTTCTTTCAGTTGAACCGGGCCTGCTTATATGGACAATAATAATTTTCGTCATACTCCTGTTTATTCTAAAAAAATACGCATGGGGTCCCCTGCTTAAATCGCTTAATGACAGGGAACAGGGCATTAAAGACTCGGTCGAGAAGGCTGAATACCTGAAGCAGGAAGCTGAAAAGATACTTGCACAGAACAAAGCTCTGCTTGCAAAGGCAGATGAAGATTCACGCCGTATCATCACCGAAGGCAAGGAACTGGCTGAGAAGCTCAGGAACGAAATGATGAGCAAGACTAACGAAGATACTGCAAGAATGATAAACCAGGCGAAGAGCGAAATTGAACGCGAAAAAGTTGCCGCGCTGAACACACTGAAGGATGAGATCGCAAATCTCGCAGTTCAGGCAGCCGGAAAGATCATAGATGAGAACCTGGACGCGCAGAAACAGAAAAAGATAATTGACGGATTTATCAACAAGATTCCGCAGAACTAAGGACAGGCACCAAGAGTTATGACCAACAGAAAAGTAGCCAGGAAATACAATACAGCGCTTTACCTCACAGCGGTTGAGGTTAAAGCATCAGACGCGGTTAAAAAGGATATCGAAGATATCAGGAAAACCATTACGGATTCCAAAGAGCTTCAGAACTTCATTTTAACACCGGTTGTGAACCCCGAAAAGAAGGCCGCAGTAATGAAGGGCCTCTTCGAGGGAAAGGTAAACTCGCTTACATTAAAATATCTTGATTTCCTTTGTGAAAAACAGCGCATAAATATCCTTCCGGATATAACGGAAGACTATCTTGACCTTGTGAATGAAAAAGAAGGTGTTGTAAGGGCATTTGTTAAAACTGCCGTCGATATCAGCGAGAGCGAAAAAGCCGCGCTGAACCAGAAGCTTAAAGCTTACACAGGTAAAGATATCACAGCCACTTACTCAGTCGATCCATCCATCAAAGGCGGCTTTATTGCCAGGATTGATGACAGGATAATCGACGCAAGCATTATCAGGCAGCTTGAGCTGCTGAAAGAAAGATTCTCCATGGGAAGCTTTAACAACTAAGCGTGCATTTGGCGCTTTTTTTTGCTACGAATAACAAAATTAATATAACTATATAAAACGATGGCTGAAGTAAAACCAGATGAAGTATCGGCGATACTTCGAAAACAATTATCAGGTTTCGAAAAAGAGATTGATATATACGAGGTTGGAACTGTTGTGCAGATCGGTGACGGTGTTGCGCGTGTTTACGGATTGACCAAATGTATGGCGAGCGAGCTTATTGAGTTCCCCCATGGCGTATTCGGCATGGCACTTAACCTTGAAGAAGATAACGTTGGATGTATTTTGTTCGGTGACTACACACTTGTAAAAGAAGGCGATGAAGCAAAACGTACAGGCAGGGTTGCATCAATGCCGGTAGGCGAAGAGATGGTAGGCAGGGTTATAAACCCGCTTGGCCAGCCTGTTGACGGCAAAGGCCCTATCACAACCAGCAAATTCCTTCCTATTGAAAGAAAAGCGCTTGGCGTTATCGCAAGGCAGCCGGTTAAAGAGCCCCTGCAGACAGGTATTAAAGCTATTGACTCCATGATCCCGATCGGAAGAGGACAAAGAGAGCTTATTATAGGCGATAGGCAGACCGGTAAAACGGCTGTTGCAGTTGATACGGTTATCAACCAGAAAGGTAAAGGAGTATTTTGTATATATGTCGCTATCGGCCAGAAACAATCAACCGTAGCTCAGGTAGTTGCAAAGTTCCAGGAAACAGGCGCAATGGAGTACACTACGGTTATCACCGCAGCGGCTTCCGATCCTGCTCCTATGCAGTTCCTTGCACCTTATTCAGGCGCAACACTCGGAGAGTTCTTCCGTGATTCAGGCAGACATGCGCTTTGTATCTATGACGATCTTTCAAAGCAGGCTGCTGCTTACCGTGAAGTATCACTTCTTCTCAGAAGGCCCCCGGGACGTGAAGCTTACCCCGGTGACGTATTCTACCTGCATTCAAGGCTTTTGGAGAGAGCTTCAAAGCTGAGCGATGACCTTGGCGGCGGAAGCTTAACAGCTTTGCCGATCATCGAAACGCAGGCAGGTGACGTTTCTGCATATATTCCGACAAACGTTATTTCTATCACAGACGGTCAGATATACCTCGAGCCGAACCTGTTTAACTCAGGCGTTAGGCCGGCTATCAACGTAGGTATTTCAGTATCGCGTGTAGGTAGTGCAGCGCAGATCAAAGCTATGAAAAAAGTTGCAGGATCGCTTCGTTTGGATCTTGCTCAGTACAGGGCGCTTGAAGCGTTCACAAAGTTCGGCTCAGATCTTGATAAGGCAACGCTCCAGCAGCTTACAAGAGGCGCAAGGCTGGTTGAGATCCTCAAGCAGGGTCAATACACCCCCTACCCTGTTGAAAAACAGGTAGCGATCATCTTTGCTGGCACGAACGGCTATCTTGATGAGATCCCGGTTCCGCACATTGCAAGGTATGAGAAGGAATTCCTCGAAATGATGGAGATGAAGCATAAGGATATTCTTGATTCAATTGCAGCATCAGGCGAAATGAACGATGAAAATACTTCGAAGATGAAACAGATCCTCGAAGACTTCACAAATAACTTTAAAGTCTCTGTAAAATAATACATGGCAACACTAAGAGAAATACGCGACAGGATAGGCAGTATTAAGAATACTGAGAAGATCACCCGTGCTATGAAAATGATAGCATCGGTTAAGTTCCGCAAGGCGCAGCAGAATGTTGTTGCAGCAAGGCCTTATGCGCGGAAAATAAGCGATATTCTCAGGAACCTTATTCCTACCATAGAGAGCTTCGATAACGAGCTGCTGAAACAGAGAGAGATTAAAAAGGTTTGTGTAGTTGTTATAGCTGCTGATAGAGGCCTTTGCGGCTCTTTCAACACAAACCTGCTTAAGGTTGCGAACTCTATCATAAACGAAAAATACGGCGAATACCTAAAAAGCCATGACCTCACAATTTTCCCTATCGGGAAAAAAGCGTATGACCATTATTCAAAAAGAAACTATGATCTTTACGCAAGGTCAATAAACGTTTTTGATAAGCTCCTGTTTTCAGATGCGCAGAATATTGTAAAAGAGATTATCAAAGGTTACATTGAAAAACGTTTCGACAAAGTTGTGATTATTTACAATGAGTTCAAGAACGTTGTGCAGTCAAAGACTGTGGAAGAGCAGTTCCTGCCGATTCCCCCGTTTGAAGCTGCCGAAGGCGAGAAGTCAAAGGTCTCGAACTACATCTTTGAGCCTTCAAGCGTTGAAATAGTAAATAACCTGCTTCCAAGGCACCTTAACACACAGATATGGCGCATTCTGCTTGAATCATTCGCATCAGAGCAGGCTGCACGTATGACTGCGATGGATGCGGCTACTACTAACGCGAATGACCTGGTTAAATCACTTAACCTTTCATACAACCGCGCACGCCAGGCTAAGATCACAACCGAGATTCTTGAGATCGTTGGCGGTGCAGAAGCATTAAAGGCATCATAATTTAATTATTCAGAATTCAAAAGGCGTTCAATAGCAATGTTGAACGCCTTTTTTGTTAAGATAAGTCTCACGATTTGAACTCCCCGTTGTTGGTGTTATCACCAACAACAACTTCCTCTACCCTTCATTATGTCAGATAGATTCTTCCGTCGCTACCCTCCTTCAGAATTATTATATTTGTAAATGGAAACTGATAACAACCTGAAATTTTTCCGCATATTTCCGCTAGGCGAGGGATTTGAAGTCTGGGTGGGCAAACACTCTGAAGCCAATGATTTGCTTTCATTCAAATACACAAAGCAAAATGACCTGTGGTTTCACGTCCGCGGCACAAGCGGTTCACACACAATATTGAAGCTGCCGGAATATTTTGACGGAATGATACCGAAAGACTATATAAAAACAGCGGCGGAGATATGCGCATTTTACAGTAAGGCTAAGAATGCTAAGAATGTACGGGTAGCATATACTGAGGGCAGGAATGTCTCAAAATACAAAGGCGCTAAATCAGGCAGTGTTGTTATTAAGGGTGAAAAAGTCGTGAAAGTGCAGCCTCAAATCCCTCAACAATAGCTCTTTCTTTACACTTATGGAAACAGAAACAGTTTAAGACGGTTAGAAATCATTTATAAGCTTGTTGATCTGTATCTCTACTTCGCTTATTTTACTTTCCAGTACTTCCGTGCGTTCAGGTTTTATCTTAAGCAGGTAAGTATAAGCTTCCATCGCGTCGAAGTAATTGCCCTGCTTGGCAAATATATCCGCGAGCGTTTCGGTAATTATCTTGACTTCAAATTTATTCTTAAGCCTCTTTTTCTCATACGAAGGCTTGCCATTATCCTTTTTGAAGAAATGCGGTGTTTCAAAAATCTTCCTGAAATCGGCGTAGTCATTCGATTCCTCAATCTCTTTCAGGTCAAGCCTGTCGCCTGAAAGCTCTTCAATCTCGTAAGACGGGAACAAGTTATAGTTGAAGTCATAATCATTATAAACAGGCGCCTTAAACTCCAGCTTTGGAATAATATCTTCTTCCAGCCTGCGGGATACTTCGTTTTTGGTGAGATCAGATGCTATATCCAGGTATTTCTGGGCAATGGCCATTTCCGGATTTTCGGCTAGCAGCTTTTCAAACAGCTTCTTCGCATCAATAAAATACCTGTTGCTAAGGTAAGCCTTACCAAGCAGAAGCTGCGCAGTGGTGTAGTTTGGGTAAAACTTCAGTCCGGCCTGCAGCAGGTCAATAGCCTCGGTTATGCTTCCGTTGATAAGGTAATAATTCGCCAGCTTAACAAACTCCGGAGTAAGCGGATTGGTCCTGATCTTATCTTCAAGCTTCTGGATAAGGTATTTTATTATGTCTGTATCTACCAATTTTTATTTATAACGAATTCTGTTTTATTCTGATAATTTTAAGCTGATTGTTCTGAAACTTTTTTGTTTGTATCTATAACATGTTTTATCGAAAGATAAGCTACCAGTCCGAATCCAAAAGTGTACATAAGCTGGAATGGTATAGCCGATATCTGCAAAGTTACTGCGGAAACTACCACACATGCAAGGCTGTATAACGCTATCAGCAGCTCAAGTATTACAGAGAACTTCACGAATTTCTTATGCACATATTTTTTATCCTGCCATTTATCCTTATCGCCTTCAATGCCGTATTTGGGCGTCCTAACGAACTCGGACTTTTTGTTTATCAAAGCCTCAAATACAGCTTTTGTATTATTTATCGCAAAGCCCATGCTGCCCGCCATGAAGACGGGGAACAGCAGTATACGCGAGCGCCAGTCATCATAAACATCCTTCTGAGAGTACAGGTAAAATAAGAAAGAAGCAATAAACGCCAGCACAAATACTGACATAAACATGAAGTAAATATCATACAATCCAGTATTTTTGATAAGTACGATAGGCATGTTAAGCAGGCATGCAACCAGAATGAACGGGAATACAATATTGTTTGTAAGATGGAATGTACACATGATCTTGGTTTTGAATGGAATATCCGATCTCCAAACCGTGAATAACATTTTTTTCGCAGTTTCAATTGCACCTTTTGTCCAGCGAAACTGCTGTGATTTCAGCGAGTTTATTTCCGAAGGTACTTCAGATGGAGTTGTGAAATCTGTGAGGTACCTGAACTTCCAGCCCTTAAGCTGTGCGCGGTATGAAAGGTCAAGGTCTTCAGTCAGCGTATCCGCTTCCCAGTTGCCTGCGTCAAATATGCATTCCTTGCGCCAAATGCCGCTTGTACCGTTGAAATTGATGAAGTAACCTGCCTTGTTCCTCACCTGCTGCTCAAGAACAAAATGCCCATCGAGCGCCAGCGCCTGGATCTGCGTTACCAGTGAATATGCGCGGTTCAGGTGCTCCCAGCGGGTCTGCACCATTCCGATCTTCGGATCTTTGAAGAAAGGTATAACGATATTGAGAAAATTCTTTCTCGGGATAAAATCAGCGTCAAAAATGGCGACGAACTCACCCTTAGCTGTCTTAAGGCCTTCTTTTAAAGCGCCGGCTTTATAACCGGTGCGGTCTGTGCGGTGAATATGCTGAATATCAAACCCACGAAGCTTGTACTCTTTTACAATGTTCGCAACTATCTCCACTGTTTCATCTGTGGAGTCATCTAAGACCTGTATTTCCAGCTTGTCTATCGGATAATCCATCTCGCATGTCGTTTTTATCAGCCTCTCTATAACATACATTTCGTTGTAAATGGGAAGCTGAATTGTAACCATGGGATAGTTTTCAATCGTACCCGAAAAATCATCCCTTTTGTGCCTGTGTTTAAGGTAATAATATATCATAATGAAGCCATGCGAACCGAACGTAAACAATATCAGCAAAGAGCCGATATATGTGAATAGTATTATTTTTTCCAATTTATGTTGTTAACCTCTTATCAGTATATATTATGCAGCAATATGCTAAAACTCTGTTTTTGCGGCTTATAAATTACCAGTTTGAAATTACTTCCAGCAGAATATCATCGGTAATTTTATCTTCAGCCTGCTTTACGCCTTCATCCCTCTGGGAGAAGCCGCCGGTGGAGCTGTCATACTCGCCCCAATTCGAAAAATCTTTTTTCCAGATGCTCTTTTGTTTTCTCAGGTTCACGAAATCTACCGAAACAACGATGGTAACTTTGCGGCGTGAGACCTGTTCATTGCCGGAAACGACAAGCGCTTCATCGGTGACTGTTTTAACATAACACTCAACCATACCATCCGCCTGGGTTTTTTCGGCGTATTCAAGCGTTGCGTCATTGATAAACTTTGTTTTCAGCAGCGTAGTTAATTCTTCACCAAGATTCGGCAGCCCGAAGCCGCTTTCATCTTTGATATTCGGGATGAAAATTGTTTTAATTCCTTCGGGCGGTGAAGCGCCTTTAAAGCTGTAATTGCAGGAAAAGAAGCTGCCTGCTGAAAAAACCAGCGCAAACATTGCTAATATGGAGATGGCCTTTTTAGTTGAGCTTGCCATTTTTCAATCCATATTGTTTGAATTTCCTGTATAATGTCCGGTTGCTGATCTTAAGCTTATCTGCTATGCGGTTTATGTTCCCGTTGTATTTAGAATAATAATAAGTCAGCAGTTCCTGCTCAAACTCATCGAATGTAATGTTATCAATTTTATCATCGCTCACATAGAACCCGTTTTCAGGCACTTTTGAGCCCTTGGCTTCAAAGTGCACGAGCTGGTTCTTGATATCCATGATATCCTTCTTCAGCTCAAACAGCGCGCCGAACAGAAGCTGCCTCTCATCTTCGCGCTTGAATCCGTTGACCGTAGCCGGAAGCATTGGCTCATCATACCTGGGAACGCTTAGCTGCTTCAGAACATCTCCCAGCTCAATACGCCTATCTGCGTTAAGTGTGATTATGCTCTCAGTAAAATTCTTGAGCTCACGAACATTCCCCGGCCAGCTGTAATTTGAAATGTAAGCCATTGCCTCATCGGAGATCCCTTTGTACTCAATATTATTTCTTTTGCAGAACTGGTCAACAAAGCTATCGAAAAGCAACTTAATATCTCCTTTGCGTTCACGAAGAGGCGGAATAACAATATTAATTGATCTTAAGCGGTAATAAAGGTCCTCGCGGAATGAATCAGCGGCAATTAGCTGTTCCAGATTTTTATTTGTAGCGGCAATGATACGTACATCAACTTTTTCGGTCTTCGTTCCGCCTACTTTCATATACTCGCCGTTTTCGATAACCCTGAGAAACTTCACCTGTGTCTGCATCGGCAGTTCGCCAATCTCATCTAAAAAGATTGTCCCGGTATTTGCAGCCTCAAAGTATCCTTTGCGGCTATCAACCGCGCCGGTAAATGAGCCCTTCACATGTCCAAACAACTCGCTTTCTATAATGCCTTCGGGAATTGCGCCGCAGTTAACAGTAACGAACGGTTTCCCGGCACGCTTGCTGTTCAGGTGAATCTCATTGGCAACAACTTCTTTGCCCGAGCCGCTTTCTCCCGTAATAAGGACGGTAATATCGGTTGGGGCCACCTGCTTAATGATCTCCCGCAGCTCAACTATCGCTACCGAGCTGCCAAGCAGGCTGCTGTTATTTGAAATGTCTTTGTTCAACTCTATATAGCTCTTCTTATCCCCTGAAGATGCCTGTGGTTTCTAATTTACGGCAATTGCTTCCCCGAACAGGGTAGCGGAGTTTGCCTTTGTAACCTTCACCTTAACTTTTTCGCCGGGTTTCGCTCCGTTAATTGGAATGATAACCGTTTTATTGCCGTCTGTCCGGCCAAAAAGCATCTTGTCTGATTTTTTGCTTATTCCCTCAATTATTACTTCATATTCCCTGCCAACAGTTTGAGCATTCTTCTCTTCAGATATTTGGCGCTGCAGCTCTACTATTTCCATCAGCCTGCGGGTCTTGGTTTCTTCATCAACATCATCTTCCATTTGCCATGCCTTGGTCTTTTCGCGGGGCGAATATTTAAACATATATGCGCCGTCATATTTAACTTCCCGCATAATGTCGAGTGTCATTTTATGATCTTCTTCGGTCTCGGTACAGAAACCGGAAATGATATCTGTTGAAAGTGAAACATCAGGCAGAATACTCTTAATGCTCTGCATAATGTTCATATAATGTTCAACTGTATAGCTGCGTTTCATCAGCTCAAGCACGCGGTTGCTTCCGGATTGAACCGGCAGGTGAATATACTTGCATAAATTATCATACTGCGCAATTGTTTCAATTAGCTTGAGCGAGAGATCCTGCGGGTGAGAAGTTGTGAACCTGATTCTCAATCCCGGTGCTGCTTCAGCGCAAGCTGCAAGCAGGTCAGAGAAATCATCACTCTCGCTGCGGTATGAATTAACATTCTGCCCAAGCAGCGTAACATCTTTGAACCCTTCCTGCTCCAGCTTTACGATCTCCCTTACAACGCCTTCCAGCGGCCTGCTGCGTTCCCTGCCGCGTGTATATGGCACCACGCAGAAGCTGCAGAACTTATCACAGCCGCGCATAATAGAAAGCCAGGCGCTGATCCCCTCTTTGCGGATGGGAAGTATATCATCATAAGTTTCAACTCTCGAAAGCTTAACCGCTATGCCTTTTTCACCTGTATCGATCAGGTTATCGATAAGCGATGGCAGCTTACGGTACTCATCCGGACCCAAAACAAGATCAACCACACCTTTTTTTGTGATGAGATCCCTTTTCAGCCTTTCAGCCATACAGCCAATAATGCCAACCACAAGCTTTGGATTGCGCTTCTTATACTTTTTGATCTCCGTGAGCCTTTGCAGCACACGTGCTTCGGCCATTTCGCGGATGCTGCATGTATTTATCAGGATTATAGCCGAATCATCAATATTTTCCGTAATGTCGTAACCGCTTTTGCCCATAATGCCGTTCACTATCTCAGTATCGGCAAAATTCATTTGGCAGCCATATGTTTCTACATACAGCTTTTTGCCTGATACAGCATCGGCAGCGGACTCACCCGTAAGGCTTTCCATCGGTATGTATTTTTCTAAAGCTCTTTCGTCCAAACTATCTAACTTCCTGTTGCTATTTTATTCCGTATACTCTTAGATCTCGTGCGCGGGTGTACTTGAATTCATTTTCTCCGCAAACTTGCGGATTGAGGTATAGCCTTAACTCAAGCCACAATGTATCTGAGTTGAAGCCCGACTCAAATGAATGCGGTTTGTTCACATTTTCATTTGAAGCCGAATACAAAACATCATTAGTTGATGAATGGGAATTGCTTAGTACTGATATTGTTGAGTGATCGCTGGTAGAATAGCCGTCAAACTCAACCCTTAATTTGCTGTAAGCAGAAAGATCAAAAGTATCCTGCAGCAAATGCCTCAGTGTGTATGCATAACAACCTGTAACGACCGCACTATCCACAATACCCTCGTCTTCATACAGCAGGTCTTCCTGCTGTTTGCCGGCCGCGGGATTATCATCTCCGCATGACACAAAACCAAAAGTAAAAACAATAGCACATGCCAGGACCAGATACTTTGCTTTACCGGCTTTAAGCATTCACTTTTTCTTTTGTGTAAAGGAAATCTCTCATTATCTCTGAAACACCCTTTGGATCCATCTTCAGGTCTCTGAACAGCTCATCAGGCGTACCGTGGTCAACAAACTTATCAGGCAGGCCATGCATGATCAGGTCAACATCCTTTATCCTGTTCTGGTTCATGAATTCAAGTATCGCTGAACCGAATCCGCCGGTTATCACGTTATCTTCAAGTGTTATTACTTTTTTGTGCCTGCTGAATACATCTTTCAGCATTTCGCCATCTAGCGGTTTTACAAAGCGTGCGTTAATGACTTCAATATCAAGCTTCTCATCTGCAAGTATGGCGCGTGTTTTCATCGCAATATCAACCATGTTCCCAATAGCTATGATAGCTGCATCAGTACCTTTGGCAACTATTTCGCCTTTACCTATTGGTATCTGGCTAAATGGCTTTATCTCAACGCCAAGCGCGTTGCCGCGGGGATACCTGAGGGCAATCGGACCCTTTTTATACAGTGTAGCTGTGTAAAGCATATCACGGAGTTCCTGCTCATCTTTCGGCGCCATTAAAACCGTGTTCTGAATGCAGCGGAAATAGCTGAGGTCAAGCGAGCCGTGATGCGTGGGACCGTCTGCGCCTACTATTCCGGCCCTATCCATTACAAATACAACCGGAAGCTTTTGTGTAGCGCAGTCATGTATTATCTGGTCAAATGCGCGCTGCAGGAATGAAGAATATATCGCGCAAACAGGTGTGAATCCCTCGGTAGCCATACCTGCCGCAAATGTTACCGCATGCTGCTCTGCAATTCCCACATCAAAATACTTCTCAGGCATTTCCTTCTGAAGTATATCAAGCCCTGTGCCATCAGGCATTGCGGCTGTTATACCAACAACTTTTTCATTTTCTTTACATATTTCTACCAGCGCTTCGCCGAATATCTTTGTATATGCGGGTGAACCTCCGGACTTTTTGAATGCTTCGCCGGTAACTTTATCCCACGGTGTTGAAGCATGGAATTTCTGGTAATGATTCTTAGCGGGCTTGTAGCCATGACCTTTTTCGGTTACAACGTGAACCAATATCGGGCCGCTGAAATCTTTTATCTCTTCAAAAATTTTAACTACATTAACTATATTGTGTCCGTTGATAGGCCCAAAGTATCTGAAGCCAAGCGCTTCGAAAAGCATACCGGGTGTAACAACACCCTTTATGCCGCCTTCAACTTTTGCAGCAAAGTTACGAAGCCTGTCGCCAATTTTTTTATCAAGCTTGCCGGTTGCATCCCAAACATAATTCCTGAACTTGTTATATGAGGGATTTGATAAGAATTCGTTGAAATAGTTATGAAGCGACCATACGTTTGGCGCGATAGACATCTTGTTATCGTTCAGTACTACTATGATATCTTTTTTTAGCAGGCCAATATTATTCATAGCCTCATAAGCCATACCGCCTGTCATTGAACCATCGCCGATAATGCCTACGACTTTAAATTTCTTTTTGAGGAAATCCCTGCCTGCTGCAACACCCAGCGCTGCTGAAAGTGAAGTGCTGGCATGTCCTGCGCCGAATACATCGTATTCGCTCTCGCTTCTTTTCAGGAATCCGCTGATACCGCCATACTGGCGTATGGTTTTAAGCTGTTCTTTCCTTCCGGTTAGTATTTTGTGAATATATCCCTGGTGGCCAACATCCCATATCAGCTTGTCATCGGGTGTGTTAAAAACATAGTGCAGCGCAACCGTTAGCTCTGCCACTCCAAGCGAAGCGCCGAGATGGCCCCCTATCTTGGATATGGTATCAACAAGATATTCTCTTATCTCATCTACAAGCACTTTCAGCTCGGTCAGGTTAAGTTTTTTAAGGTCTGCCGGCGAATTTATTGAATCCAGGTATTTATATTCTGTTTCCACTGTATTAAGTATTACTTTTTATTTATGTTCTTTTAACTCAATATCGCCCTTTGAGTTCCTGCTTATTTCTTTTATACGTAATTCGGCGTTATTAAGCTTATCATAGCAAAAACGTGTCAGGGTCAGCCCTTCTTCGTACAGTTTGATAGTTTCTTCCAGAGTACAATCATCGCTTTCAAGCTTCTCAAGGATGCCTTCAAGCCTTCTGTATGAATCTTCGAAAGTACTTTCGTGTTTTGTTTTTTTTGAGCCTGCTGCCATTTACTCTATTTTTGCTTTCTTCTTTGAATCATGGAACTGAAGCTCCACTTCTTCATTTTTACGGAGCTGCGATGCTCGCGTTACGATCTTATCAAAATCGAACTGCAGGCGCATTTCATCCATATCAACTCTTTTCTTCACGATCGCATAGCCCTTCTTCAAATTAGTCTCAGGGCTAACGTGATGCAAAGTTTTTCCGTAATTTTTTACCTGGTTCTTCAGCGATGATATTTTTTCGTTCGTGCATTTTTCTATTCTGCGCGAAATATCATCAACCGATTGGTAAAAATTGTAAACCAAATCCTTAGGTCTATTGAAATAATAGCTTTTTTCAATCTCCCTTATAGAATTCCTCAGGTTTACGGTTTTGTTTTGGACAAAACTTCTACTAAAATACGAAAATTTGTCAAGATTTTCAATTAACTCTTTTGTATCCGGGGTTATTATCTCGGCAGCTGCAGAGGGGGTCGGTGCCCTCAAATCTGAGGCAAAATCGCAAATAGTGAAGTCAACTTCATGCCCAACAGCGCTAATAATGGGAATTTTGCATGAATTAATGGCCCGTGCCAGCTTCTCATCATTAAATGGCCATAAGTCTTCAATAGATCCGCCGCCGCGTGCGATTACAATTATATCTATTTTGGGAAGCTTTCCCTTTTTTGAAGCGGCTTCGGTTTCGTGAAGTGCATCAATAATTGTTGATGCTGCAGAAGCTCCCTGCACATTCACAGGGTAGATAAACAGATTCAGCATTGGATATCGGCGTTCTGTGATCCGGATGAAGTCATGCAGCACGGCTCCGGTTCCCGAAGTGATGAGTACAACATTTTCGGGGAAAGCAGGAATAGGTTTTTTGATTGATTCATCGAAAAGACCCTCTTCGTATAACCTTTGCTTAAGCTGCTCGAACCTTAGCTGCAATTCGCCTGCACCCTGCGGTTTTATTTCCCAAACTTCCACCTGGTAATTTCCGCGGGCGGGATAAACGGTCACACGCCCTTTTATAATTACCTGCATGCCGTCTTCTGGTGTGAACAATAGCGCGCTGTTGCGCGATTTCCACATCACGGCGCTTATCTGCGAGCTTTGATCTTTGATAGTGAAGTAATAATGCCCCGATTGCACATGCAGCTTAAAGTTGGAAATTTCCCCGGCAAGATTTACCACACGGAAATTCTCTTCGATAAGCTCTCTTATCTGCGCATTCAGTTCAGAAACAGTCAGTATTTCGGGAAGTATTCCGCTCATTCCTTCACAAACTTTATATTCACATTCTCAACTGTCCACCCGCCTTTGATGCCGATTGGAGAAGGATAGACATAAAACGGCTCGGAATATTCAAACGGCATTGGATAGCCGTAGTCGTAAACGCCGTTCGAGTTTCTATCTATGAACGAAAAAAGTGTGTAATTGGCTTCAAGTAGATTCTTGAACGCGAAGACTGAATCCCTTACATCAAATGCATATCTTACAACAGGAATCAATTTGTCGGAAGAAAGCTCTATTCTGTACGGAATATCAACCGGCAGATTATTATTGTATGCGCTGTTTATTCTTCCTTTAAGCTCGCCATAAGAATTGGAAGTGATCGTTCTGAATGGCAGGCGGAATGTATAGACCGAGTCACCGCCGGTCTTTATATCAAGCCGCATTTCATACTTCCTGTTCATCGCAAACTTGTTTGCAGCGAATACTTCTACCAATGAATCGTTCTTCCAGTTAAATACAACTCTTTCTGCAGTTCCGTTCTCGTCAGTTATTTTCAGGTTATTCACAAGTTCATCACGCAGGGGTTTGTATCGGCTGAAGAAAACAAAAATACTTTGGTCGGGCTGCACAAAGCTAGAACCCGGCTCAATTGAGGTATATACAATTGACGCGGAATCTTTGTAATACTTGGTGTAATCCAGTTCCGGCAATACAGATGAAACAGCGATCTGTTTCATGTACATATCGATCCCGCCCGTTGTAACTGAATCCCTGATATCAACATCAAAAGGCAGTACAGCGAAACTCTCTCTTTCAGAAGTAAAGAGCAGGTTACGGTCTTCATCAAATATTGAAATGATGCGGTATTTACCCGGAGCCATATTGGTAAGCTGGTAAGTGCCGTCAGCGGCGGATTCAGTCTGGTAATCGGGTATATTCACTGTTGGATCGTAGCCGGTAGATGAACCAAGGTCGTACGCCAGTATCGAAACATTTTTGCTGTTTGTGTTAAACACTTTGCCGGTCACAGCTCCAAGATCAATTGTGCTTCCGGTTGAAAATGCAAATGTTACAGGAGCCGTGATAGCATTTCCCCGGATATCTTTCAGTGTGGTGTTAATGCTTACAACAAATGTTTTGTTTGAGTTAATCTTGTCCAGATCGCGGGGAAATCTAACCTGCACATCTTTTGGCCCCCAGTCAAACTCAATATCACCTTTTATTTGCGGAGAAGTCCGGAAAGCATCCTGAAAGCTGCGCCTATCTATATACTCGCTGAACTCGAATTCGATGCTGTTGCCGCGAAAATTGACGGAATTAGGCTGTGGACTGATAATTTTGACAGCAGGGGGCACATTATCTTCTTCGCCGCCTCCTGGTGGCTGCTGATTGGCACAGGAGTAAAATCCAAAGATAAGGGAAAGCACCCCAAAAATTAGGAGCATTTTATGGTAAAATATGTATAAAATAGCCTTCAATACTCAAATATACCAATAAAAACGCAAAATTCATAAATACTATCTCACCCTTAGAATATAACGGAAACAGTGTATTGAAATACCCTACAGATTGCCCCATTTTTGTAGTAGTAAGATTAATGATATAAGTGTAGTACTAATCTAAATATCCTACTCCAAAGAAGTTAGAATCTTCGGTTATAATGAATAAGACACTGACATATAAAGCCTTCAAAATAGCGGTGATGAGCCTGATGCTGATAGCATTTTCAAATCCCGTTAGAACTCAGGTTGTGACCAATGACCCCGGTTCAAGCGGAAATGTTACCGTATTAACCGAGCTGCAGGGAGGGAATTGGGTTTTGACTGGTGTTGAATCAAAAGTTTACAACGGCGTTAATGTAACAAAATGGAATACAGTTGGATCAGAACTGACAGGGCTTTGTTCATGGAAGGATGTATTGACAATTGAGCATACAGTGGTCTCTTCATTCAAATGGCAGGATCCCCCGAAAATGATGCAGCCCGGCAGCTATCTGAATATTGAGGCAATTTACACAAACGTAGATTACAGCACCACAGCAAATATAAACACAGGCGTGAAGATGTTCTTCGAAAGAGTAGGCGCAAGCTACCTCACAATGGGTCCAAATGCTGTAGAAGTACTGAAGCTGAACAAGGATAACAAACAATACGCAAACGAAGTTAAAAAAGGTTTTTATTACGCTCCCAACACATTATTTGATGAAACTAAAGAGTGCCAATTGATTGTTGATTGTTATGTAGGTAAAGACCATTACGTTACAACTTATACATACACATATCAACCATAAAGTAATAAGATTTTTCTGCTATAACAGCTTAGCTGATAGTATTCCCTACTAATTAGCAGATGAACCGGGGCTTACAAGAGTAAGCCCTTTTTTTTTACCGCAAATCTACCCTATGTTTCAATAAACTTTTTTTCAAGCGATTTTGTTATTAAATTAAATAAATAAAACCTGCTTTACTGAAATGAAAATAACAACAATAACAGTTTTGCTTCTGATCATTACCTGTACAGCTTTCTCACAGGAGCATAAAAGTCTATTCGGGCACAAGGGAAATGTAAATTCCATAGCTTTTTCACCTGATTCAAAAACAATGGCCAGTTGTGATGAGAACGGTAACCTGGTTTTCAGGGATACCGAGTCGGGTGCCACCACACATAGCATCAATTCAGAAACCAATATCACAAGTGTGAATTACTCACCCGCTTCGCTCAATGCGTTTGTATTTACTGAATACACAGGTTATGTGAATTTGATGAAAGCTGACAGCAAGGAGATATACAAAAATTTCAGCGTGGAGGGAAACTGCTATTTTGCAGATTTTTCTGATGACGGCAAGCAGCTTGCCGTTGCATACATTAAGGAACCTACGGAAAAAGAAAAGGATAAAGGCATAAGGATCAGCTACTATGTTGAGATATACGAAACTGATAAATTTACCAAAACCAAAACCCTGAAGCTTACCCGCGCAGGCGATAATGACGGCGAGCTTTTTGGCAGCGAGTTTTTTGAAACTTACCGGTATAATTATTTTAATTGCGAGTTTAATCCTGCCGGTACTTACATAGCCGCAGGCAGCATGGGCAAAAACATTCCGATCTACAGCTTCGAGTACAAGAAGTTCGTTCCGCCGTATAAAGGACACAGCAAAAGGGTTTTTTCGGTTACTTTTTCACCAGACGGAACATACCTTGCCAGCTCAAGCAAAGATGAGACAGTGAAGCTATGGAACGTTGTAAATGCCGGCACTATTCTTACCCTGAAAGGCCACACTGATGATGTTAACAGTTCGGCATTTTCACCCGATAGCAGGTATATTGCGACCGCCAGCGATGATGAAACAGTAATTATCTGGGATGTTAAAACAACGAAGTTATATAAAACCCTTTCGGGGTTTGGAGGCGATGTAATGACAGTCAAATTCTCACCTGACGGCAGGTACCTTGCCGCGGGCGGCGAAAACGCAAAGCTATGGATATGGGATACTTCTGAAATTCTGCCTGGAAACTAGAACTTGATTTATTTTAACAGGATCATTTTTCTTGTTTCAGAATGACCCCCAGCCACCATTTCATAAAAATAGACGCCGCTGGGATAGTTCTGAGCATTCCATTCAAAACTATAATTCCCCGGCAGCAAATGGTACTTTGTTATGGACTCAATTTCATTTCCCAGAATATCATAAATTACGATCTTAACAGATCCAGTATTCGGTATGGAATAGCTGATATCTGTTTGCGGGTTGAACGGGTTGGGGAAATTCTGTTTTAGGACAAACTTATTTGGTGAGGAGATTTCGTTTACCCCAACAAAAACCTGGCTGAACTTCACAACTCCAAAATCACTGTTTATGGTACCTGTAGCTATGATCTCGTTTGTGTTATTGATAGAAAGAGAATTGATATTGTCTGACGGACCTTTATCGAGAATATATTGAGCTGTCAATAAACCTGAAGAACTATATCTCAGCAGCGCCATATCCAGGTTTGAATTCATAACGAATCCTCCGGTGTATACATTTCCTAGTGCATCAACTTTTAGTCCCCTCGGCTCATCATTGGTATTTGCTGTACCCCCAAATTTCCGAACCCAGCTGGTATCACCCGAGGTATTAAGCTTCACAGTCATAATATCAGTGTTAGCCCCGCTTACAGTTGTTCTGCAGGCAAGATAGACATTGAAGGAGTTATCTACTTCCAATCCGTATGGTTCATCGGTATCATTACCTGGACCGGTGATTGTCTTTGTCCATTGGATAACTCCAGCAGAACTGACTTTTACCACAAAAATGTCTGTGCCGGAACCTGTATTATCCAGGTAGCCTGCAGCATATACATTTCCCGAGGTATCTATGCGGATTTTCTTAGCAAAATCAGAGGCATTTGAGCTTCCGTTAAAGACCTTTGACCATACAGTGTCCCCTGTCGAATTTAACTTCATAATCAAGAAATTATTTCCGCTGTTTGTGGAGCCTGAACGTCCCGCCAGATAAATATTGGATGAATTATCCACCTTTACATCCAGCCAACTATCCGGCTGATTGGGACCGCTGTTATATGATCTTGCAAAGAGCAATACGCCTGTGGGGCTGTATTTCAAAACAGTTGCATCACTGCTGTTTCCGGTATTTGTTGAATATCCTGCAACATATATATTTCCTGCTGAATCAATCGCGATCGAGTTTGCCTCATCATTTATGTTCTGGGTTCCTCTGTATCTTCTCACCCAAGCTGTATCACCGGACGAGTTGTATCGGATTGTAACCATTTCAAAACCTGAACCATAGTTTACTCCGCCGGTTACGTATATATTCCCGGCATTATCAATTACCATTGCATTAGCAGCGTCAAATGCATTTGCAGTTCCGTTATAGGTTCTGCTCCACAACAATACCCCGCTCGAGGAATACTTCGCAACCTGCATATCAGTATTAGTCGATGAATTTACGGTAACTCCACAGGCATAAATATTACCTGAATTATCAGTGGCACTTGCCAGAGATCCATCATAACTATTACTCGTACCATTTATGGTTCTTACCCATAAGGTATCAAACTGTGAAAACAAACTTGAACAGATTAGGAACAAAAGAAATATTGTCAGTTTTATCATTTTCATTATGTCTATTTATGAAAAGCGGGACTACAATGTTTACTCCAGCAGTACACTCGCTCCAATTGTCATAAAATTAGCTGCTTTGAATGAACTATGTCAAAGATAGAAAAGTGGTTATGTGAACTGGGATTTGATCCAAATGTTACGAAAAATGAGCAGAAAAGGGAAATTTGTTCCACTATGTGAAAGAAGGCATCGTTAAAAAGTTGAAGGGTCCTGTTTGGTCAGGACCCTTCGGGTTAATGGAGGAGGCTTTTTGGGGAAGAAGATGAGGAGTAAAACTGAAGATGAACAGCAAACCAGGGCCCGGATCAACCGGAACGAAGCCAGGCCGCAACCGTACAGACAAGCAGAGCGGAACTAAGATACTTGCCATCTGCAGGCCAGCTTCGTGACGTCATCCTGATCGCTTTGAATCGTTCATCAACTTATCCATAGCGGGACAGTACTTTTTAATTAATTCAATATTCATTAATCCATTTGTCTTCTTAAGAATGCCGGCTTATCATCATTGCTTATTTTGAATTCATCAGAATTGAAATCAAAATCTTCCATATCCATGTCTTCATTCCTTGTTCTTATCTTCTTTATATCTTCATTGCTCAAAAGCCCTTTCCTTATCACAGGAGGCACATCATAGCCCTGCAGTTCTTTTTGAGTGCTTGGTATGCGGATCGAGTTCGAATCACCATCCATATCCAGAAGAAGGTTCTTGTGCTTTACTTCTTCCTTTTCAGGATAAGTGTTCGACTGTTTCTGCTGCACGCTTGAAAATCCGGTTGCGATAATTGTAACTATCACTTCGTCTTCAAGCCTTTCATCGGATACCACGCCCCAGATAAGCTTGCCGTAATTGCATCCTGCAGCCTGTTTAATAAGCTCGGTCATGCTCTTAAGGTCAGATATCTTGAAGTTAGGATCGGCAATGATGTTGAGAAGTATTGATTTTGAACCTGCAATTGAAACACCTTCGAGCAGCGGGTTATCGATAGCTTCCTGTGTTGCGCGCAGAGCTTTGCTTTCGCCTTTTGCATAGCCGATACCCATCAATGCATCGCCCATATCTCTCATGATGGTTTTTACATCAGCAAAATCTACATTTACTTTACCTTTTTTGGTAATGATATCCGATATTCCGCGTGTTGCGTTATAAAGAACATCATCAACTTTACGGAAGCTGTTTTCAAGTGTAACTTCCTCGCCAAGCACCGTGAGCAGCCTTTCGTTCGGTATTACTATGCATGAATCCACTTCCTGCTTAAATCTTTTCAAACCCTCTTCGGCTATCCTGAGCCTGTCATCACCTTCAAAATCGAAAGGCTTGGTAACAATGCCCACAACCAGCGCGCCGGTTGCTTTTGCAACACGCGCTACTGCAGGCGCTCCGCCTGTGCCGGTCCCGCCGCCCATACCTGCTGTAATGAATACCATATCGCATCCTCTTACAACCTGCTCAATTTCTTCGCGGCTTTCTTCCACTGCTTTTGCGCCCTTGGTTTCATCCATGCCCGCGCCGAGCCCCAGTGTAGTATTGCGGCCGATCTGAATCTTAATATCAGCTTTGCTTCTTTCAAGGTCCTGGATATCGGTATTGAGCGCGATAAAATCCACTCCGTCCAGACCTTTCTCGATCATGTTATTGATCGCATTGCCTCCTGCGCCTCCGACGCCGATGACTTTGATCTTTGCTCCGTATGTAGCGTCGGTAACAAGTGAAATTGACATTTTTTGTTTCTCCTTCTCTTTCCCCTAGAAAGGAATTCGGTTTAGTTTATGATTATTATTAAAATTTTCTTTTGTTAATATTTATTTCTTTTTTGCGATGTTATCTATAATTCGTCGAACCAATGTTTGATTCTCTCAAAAACATTCTTCAATCCCGGGTGCTGCTTGCCTTTCAGGCTCTTGACTGATTTTTTCTGGTTCAGGTATTTCATCCTGTGCAGTATAAGTCCAATGCCTGTTGCGTAAATGGGACTTTCAACCTCTTTGATGAGTCCACCGCCAATATCCATAGGCACGCCTAGATTAACTTCAGAGCCCATGACCTGTGTCGCAAGTTCCTTTGTTCCCCTGAGCAGCGACCCGCCTCCTGTTATTACCACACCTGCGGGAAGATAGCTTTCAATGCCCGAGCGTTTGATTTCCTGTGCAGCCAGAACAAAAAGCTCTTCCATTCTTGCCTGGATTATCCTTGCTATGATGCTCTTTTCGATCTTCAGAGGCTTCCTGCCTTTGATACCCTGAATTGTTATTACATCGTCGTTAATGATCTCGCTGATAAGCGCGTACCCGAATTCTTTTTTAACGCGCTCTGCTTCTTTTTCGTCGATGCCTAGAGTTTCGCTGATATCGTTTGTTACCTGGCTTCCTGCAATACCGATTCCAGCCGTATGTTTGATTACACCTTTTTTGAATACTGCGATATCAGTTGTGCCGCCTCCGATATCTATCATGGCAACGCCGACCTTTTTCTCCGACTCATTAAGTACAGCATATGAAGAAGCGAGCGGCTCGAGCACTATATCATCGATATCAACGCCGCATGACTGCACACAGCCTGATAGGTCATCTATCTGCGAAACGAGTCCGGTGAGAATATTCACTTTTGCTTCCATCCTTAAACCGAACATTCCGATAGGAAGGTCGAATATTCCGTCCTTGCTATCGATTATAAATTCCTGTGGTATAACATCGATTATCTTCTCATCTTTAGAGAGCTTCAGGCTCTTTGCGCTTTCATACAGCCTCTCAACATCATCTTCCGTAATGATCCTGTCAGGGTGAGAAATAGCTACAATTCCCTCTGACTGGATGCAGCGGATATGCGGACCTGCAATACCCACTGTAACTGATTTTATATCAAACCCCGAGCGCTCCTCAGCTTCGCGGATAGATTCTTTAATAGATTCAAGTGTTTTGCCGGGATTAACAACCATACCTCTTGAAAGTCCGGTTGATGGCGCCTTGCCTACACCAAGAATATTCAGCCTGCCGTCATCTCTTACCTGTGCAACAATTGTGCAGATCTTTGTTGTGCCTACATCGAGGCCTACTATTATGTTATCTTCTGATTTTTTCTTAGCCATTTTATTGGTTATTATTCATTTCCAATCCCGGTGCTATTCGGCCGGAAGATTATTGTTTTTGACAATTATCATGTCATTATATCTCATATCAATATAACTGAACGAATTTGACGTCCTGTAAACCCTTACCTGTTTAAGGAATCCATTAAGCGAAACAAGGTTTTTATTAATGGCATTTCTAAGTGATGCGCTGTTAATATCTTTCACCATTTCCGGTTTTTCTTTACGGGCTATTGATTCATAATCAATAAAATATACCATTGTTGCGTCATCGCTTGTGATCAGCGAAATCCCGTTGGGATCAGCGAAGCTAATTTCAGAGATATAATTAAAAACACTTTTATTTATTTTGATCGCCTGGCTGATCATATACTGCGCAATCTTCAGATTTTTCAGGTCATCCTTACCGTAAGTTCCGGGCCCCAGTTCCTGGGAAAGTCCGCTAATAACCGGTATATCCAGGTCGCTTTGCTCTTTCTTAATATTATAAACAGTCAGCTGGTCATCAACCAGGAAAACTTCTTTGCCGTTTGTAGCGGCTGCAAACGGATTCTTTTCTGAAATATCGATCTTTATTGTTGCGCCGTCTTTATTTACTTCAACTTTCTTTATGTTGGGATGTTTACCAATCCTTGTTTCGATCATCTCCATCGAGAGATTGTTGCCGCAGATCAAAGAATCATTAAGCTTGGCAAATTCAAAGATCTCATCTTTGGAAAGCGTAATATTGCCGGCAAGCACAACATTCCTGATCGTGGATTTATCTTTCCACAACCCTGAAAGTACTATGCTTGAAAACGTGAATATGATAACAATGGTGAATAAAATGGTAATTTTCCAATTCTTCATATCGTTACCTCCTCAAAGCCGATTAGTTTCACTTCCATTTCCAGGTCGATTCCTGTTTCTGCGTGCACTTTCTGCCTGATGATCTTCACAAGCTCGATCACATCATGTGCAGTAGCCTTATCGAAGTTCACAATAAAATTAGCATGTTTAGTTGATACCATTGCCCCGCCGAATTTTGTACCTTTGAGTCCGCATTTATCGATAAGCATTGCAGCCTTGTTATCTTTCGGATTTTTAAAAATGCATCCGGCATTTGGAATTTCAACCGGCTGGGCAGCATTACGCTGCAGGATCAGCTCTTTTCTTCTTTGCGATATCTCTTCCTTATTGCCTTCAGGGAGCTCAAACTTTGCTTCGAGTATTACTGTTGATTTCAGGTCTGAATTCCTGTACCTGAATCCGCAGTCTTCCTTAGCAAGAGTTTTCAGCTTTCCGCCCTTTATGACTGTTACTTCGGTTACATGATCGGCTGTTTCGCCGCCGTAAGCGCCTGCATTCATAACCAGCGCACCGCCAACTGTGGCGGGAATCCCTGCAAGCATTTCAACTCCTGCCTTGTCATTCTGTATGCAGAAATCCACGAACCTCGCTATTTTCACGCCTGCTCCGCTTACAACCGCTGTACCATCCATTCTAATGTAGTTGAATGACGTTTCAAGGTTGATCACTATTCCGCGGATACCTTCATCGCTAATGAGTATGTTACTGCCGTTACCCATAACGTAGTATGGAATGCCCTTGTCATTAGCGTAATTGACAATGTTGATGACGTCATTGGTATCAGTTGGCTCTACAAAATAGTCGGCCATGCCGCCTATCCTGAACGTAGTGAAGCGCGCAAGCGGCTCATTCAGCGCTATTCTGCCTTTAAAGATCTTCTGTATTTCAGAAATTGATACCAATTTATCAGATGCTTTTTATTTGATTTACAAATTCACTGCAGAGATTGGTAACATCTCCAGCTCCCTGGAATACAACCACATCACCCGCCCTCAGGTCATGCCTTAACCATGCAAGCACATCGCTTCTTTCGTGAATGAGGCGGATGTTCTTGAATTTTGATAAAGCTTCATTCAATATCAGCTCGCTTGTGATACCTTCGATCGGCTTTTCTCGTGCCGGGTAAATATCCATTAATATCACTTCATCTGAAAGCGCAAGCGCTTCAGCAAACTCTTTGTAAAAATCCCTTGTTCTTGTGAACAGGTGCGGCTGGAAAACCGTTATAAGCCTTCCGGCGCCGGCTTCTTTGAGCCCTTTCAGGCTTGCTGATACTTCCACCGGATGATGCGAATAATCATCATAAACCCTGATACCTTTTCCTTCAAACTTCAGCTGCATCCTTCTATCCACTGTCCTGAATCCGGAAATGCTTTCTTTGTACTTTTCAAAAGGAATATCAAGCACTTTTGAAACCGCAAAACAAGCTGTGGAATTAAGTGCATTGTGCCTTCCGGGCATGTTCAGGTGAACATTATCGTATGACCTGTGCGAATTCAGAATTGAAAAATCCAGAACACCGGCCGAAGGACGATAGTCAATTATCTTCAGGTAATTCTTATCATCATAGCCATAAGATATTTTCTCGCGGTTAATGGAATTCATGAAGCTCTTTATATTTTCATCATCGCCGCAGTATATCATATATGCGCCGTATTTTGACCTGTCACAAAACTCCCTGAATGTACTTTTTATGTCATCCAGGTCTTTGTAGATATCTAAATGGTCTGCGTCGATATTAGTAACAACGGTTACATCCGGCCTGAGCGCTAAGAATGACCTGTCATATTCATCGGCTTCGACCACTGCATACTTTCCGCTGCCAAATCTTGTTGCGCCGCCATCAAAAATCTGGACATTTCCGCCCACGAAGATCAGAGGGTCAAGCCCGGCATCAACAAGCAGCTTCCCGATCATAGCTGTAGTGGTAGTTTTGCCGTGAGTGCCTGAAACGGCTATGAGGTATTTATCATTCACTATTTCGCCAAGCATCTCAGCACGCCTTACTGTACGGATCCCCAGTTCATTTGCCTTTTCAAGCTCAGGATTGCCATTTTTAACTGCTGAAGTATAAACTACGGTATCGATGCTGCCGGAAATATTTGAATCCGAGTGTCCGTTAAAAATTTCTGCACCAAGTGATACAAGCCTCTCGGTAATATGCGTAGCGGTCATATCTGAGCCGGAGACCTTGTGGCCGGTCCTAAGGAAATACTCCGCCAGGCCGCTCATGCCGATGCCGCCTATACCTATGAAATATATGTGATCTTTTTTATCCAATGCTGCGATTTTGCTCTTCTGTTGATTTGTTTATTTTCAGAAATTCATTTATAAGCTCGCTGCCTCTTTCAAAATCGTTAGCCCTTATTTTAAGCTGTTTCCTCCTGTGGCGGAGCTTCAGCTTAATTATCCTGTATGTAGTTTCTTCTTCCTTGCGCCTTCTTCTGCCGATCTTCACATTGATGATATCGCTTAACATCACTTCGCGCTCACCGAACCTGTTACGGAAGATTATCCTGTCCGGCCTCAGTATTATCATAGGCGCACGGATAATGTTCACTGTAACAATGAACAGGAATATCACTATAAATATGATCAGTATATAAAATATCGGGTCGTTATATAATGACCTGAAACCTTCGGTTCCCACACTGCCGCGAAGCAATACATATGCAGCAAAGAATATCAGGTATATAACCAGCGACTGGTAGTAAAAATCCATTCTGTATTTATGAACTTTTTCTTCCATTTCAGTTTTTAGAGTTATTTACCAGCTCAACCAGCATATTGGCTATCTTAGAAGCCGCTTTCGGATCAGCGAACTGCGTGATATTGTTCTTCATATAGTTCAGCCTGTTTTCATCAGCAAGAAGCCTGAGCAAGGTCGATTCCAGCTTCTGGTCAAGCTCTCTATCTGTTATCATTTCTGCCGCATGTTTATCAACAATTGCCCTGGCGTTTTTTTCCTGGTGATTTTCCGATGCAAGCGGGAAAGGCACAAACACCGCTGCCAGCCCGAAGCTTGCAAGCTCCATTATTGTCGATATTCCCGAACGGCACAGAACCAGGTCACTTGCCGAATATGCGTATTCTATTGAATCGATATATTTAAGAACCTTGACATTTCTGTTCGAAGAAACATCGGCTTTCACTTTTTCAAAATCTGGTTCGCCTGTTTGCCAGATAACCTGTATGCCGCTGCCTGTAACATTTTTGAAGCACTTCAAAAAAGCCATGTTGATCGAGCGTGCTCCCTGGCTTCCGCCGAATATAAGGAGAGTTTTGGCTGATTCATCCAATCCGAAGTATTTCCTTGCGTCACCCGCCGGATGGTTTACCATACTTTCCCTAACGGGGTATGACATTACCTGTACATTATCCTGTCTTTTCAGGAATTTCTTGGTGCCCTCGAAATTCAATATTACTTTATCTGCTTTTGGCGCTATCATTTTCACTGTAACACCGGGGTAGAAATTCCCCTCTTCAATTACATTTGTTATGCCGAGAGATTGAGCTGAACGAAGCACAGGCCCGGATACAAATCCGCCTGTGCCATAAACCAGGTCAGGTGCAAAGTTTTTCAATATTTTTTTGGTTTCGCTCAATGCTCTTAGAATTTTATATCCTGTTGCCAGGTTTTTCAGGCTCAGGCTTCTCTTAAATCCGGATGCCTCTATTGTTTCCAGCTTGTACCCGCTGTTTGGTACTATTTTCTCTTCTATTCTTCCTTTTGCGCCAATGAAGCGTATCTCGATATTCTTGTTCAGCTTTCTCAGCTCATCTGCTACTGCAATTGCCGGGTAAATGTGGCCGCCGGTTCCGCCTGCTGCAAATACGATCTTATCTATAGTCTTCATAGTACTAGGCACCGGCATTTGCCAGTGTTTCCCTGAGCAAAGCTCCTTTAGGCTGCAGCCTGTATGTTGAAATATTCAGTAAAATTCCCACAGCTATTGAATTAAATATGATCGATGTTCCGCCGTAGCTGATAAACGGAAGCGTTTGTCCGGTCGTGGGAATAATTCCGGTTGCCACCATCATATTTATTACAGCATTCATGCCAATGATAACTGTGATACCGAATGCCAAATATCTTCCGAAGTCATCATCCATACTTTTAGCAAGCTTCAATCCGCGGTAAACGAACAGGCCAAAAAGCAGAATCACAATACAAACACCCCAGAAACCATATTCTTCGCCAACGATCGAGAATACGAAATCATCGTATGACTGGGGAAGAAAAAATTCCTTTTGGTTGGAATTTCCGGGTCCAACTCCAAGAAATCCGCCGTTTCCGAAACCAATAATTGCCTGTGAAAGCTGGTAGCTTGCATCACCGCCGGAAGTGTGCTCGCGGTATGAAAATATCCTGTTCATTATATACGGCTTGGAAAGAATGAACAGCACGGCAGCCGGTATCATTGATACCATTGTGAATACCATATGCTTCATCTTGACTTTGCCGATCCAGAATACCATCAGGCTTGAGAGAAATATCACGCTTGCTGTTGAGAAGTTAGGCTGAATTGCGATCAACGCAACCACTACAAGCACATAGCCAAGCAGCGGCAGGTATCCATAATACAGATTATGTATATAATCCTTCTTCTTTGCCAGCAGGTATGAAATATTTATGAGCAGCGCGTATTTAACAAAATCCGCCGGCTGGAAACTAAGTCCGCCTAAATATATCCACCTTGATGCGCCCTTGGTTGACTCCACACCTGCTACCAGCAGGTACAGCAGCATCAGGATAGCAGCGCCCATAATGTATTTCCTGAACTTGATCAGGTTCAGGTAACTGAACCTTGATACAAAGAATATCAGGAAGATACCTGCACCGGCTCTTATCAGGTGATTCCTGAACAAGAGCGCGCTATCGCCGCTCATTTTGGCCGACCAGCTTGAAGATGCGCTGTAAACCACACCCAGGCTGAATGTGATCAGTGCCAGTATTGGTATCAGGATCCAGAGATCTATTTTATTTACGCGTGGTTCCAATTATTGCAGTGAATTTACTATTCTTTTGAACTCCGCCCCGCGGTGTTCGTAATTATCAAACATATCGAAGCTTGCGCATGCAGGAGATAGCAGTACAACTTCGCCCGGCGCGGCATTATTTGTTGCCTTGCTTACTGCGTCTTCCATTGTATCCGCAATTGTAACAGGAAGTATTTTATTAAAGTAATCGTACACTTTCTGCCGTGATTCGCCAATGGCTATTATATGTTTTACATGCTGCTTCACTTCTTTTTCTATCTGGCTGTAATCGTTGCCCTTATCCTTGCCGCCAAGTATCAGAACAAGCGGCTCGCTGAATCCTTTAAGCGCGTACCATACTGAATTGACATTGGTAGCCTTGGAATCATTGTAATACTTCACGCCTTCGAGTGTTCTCACAAACTCAAGCCTGTGCTCAACACCCTTAAAATTCTCGAGTGTTTTCTTTATGTAATCCTTTTCAATACCGAATATTTTGGCGGAAATAACCGAAGCCATTGCATTATATACATTATGCTGGCCTTTAATTATCAGGTTCTGCGTATCGATAATATTTTCCTCGCCCATGTAGTAGAAGTAAACAAGATCGAGGTTATTCAGATACGCTCCTGTTGTAACAGAATCTTTAACAGAAGGATTCAAGCTAAATGCCGATTGCTGCACATTCGGGTTCATCCTGGTTGAGTTCTTTACCAGCTCATCATCGTAATTGAATACAAAATAATCCGTTTTATCCTGGTTTTCAGCTATTCTCATTTTTGATTCTATATACTTATCGAACGATTCATATCTATCCAGGTGATCGGGTGTAATATTCAGCAGTATCGAAATGAACGGCCTGAATGTTTTAATGTTATCAAGCTGGAAGCTGCTTGTTTCGAGAACAATAATAGACTTCTCATCCGTCTGGTCAACAACATCCGAAAATGCGATGCCGATATTTCCGCATACAAAAGTTTTGTAGCCGGCATCTTTGAACATTTCGCCAATCAACGTCGTTGTTGTTGTTTTGCCGTTGGTACCGGTGATCGCGATCACCTTGCCTTTACAGAACCATGATGCCGCTTCAATCTCACTTACTACATCGATCCCTTTTTTTAAAGCGGTTTGAATGACTTCAGATGTTTGCGGAACACCCGGGCTCACGACCATAACATCAGCGTCATAAACCCTGCTGCTGTGGCTGCCCAGCTCATGGGCTATTTCGTTCTTTCTGATCTCTTCAAGAAAAGCGCCGCCGATCTTTTCTTCTTTGGTTGCATCGCTCAGGAACACATTCATGCCTTTGCGCTTAAGCAGCTTCGCTGCCGCTACGCCGCTTCTTGCTGCGCCAATAATTGTTGCTTTACTGTATTTAATTTCAGTGCTCAATTTACCTTGGGAAAGTTACGCCTACGTTTAAGCCGATACCCTGGTATCTCATGTCATCAAACTCCCTGAGATAGTTGAAGTACTTCAGCTCGAGAACAATGTTAAAATCATAATTCCTGAAAAACACCGCTCCGGCTATCAGGTTCAACCCCAGGCCTCCGCGTGCTGATACTGTGGTTTTATTCGGATCGTCCCTATCCCTGCCGATGAAGTGCAGGCCAAGTCCGCCGCCAACAAACGGGTCAATTTCTGATTTATTCGATGAACCCATGAACGGGTACATTACATTTACGTCAAGCCCTATATCGGTAAAAGCCGGGCTGGTTTTGAACCTGAATGGAATGCTGATCTCCGCCCAGAAGCCATCGCCAACATACTTGCCGAAAGCTTCCAAAGCGATCATCTGGTTTCCGTTGAAATCGCCCTGCAGAAAGAACATACCTATCTTGCCGCCCGGGACAAAATAGATCTTCTTTGTCGGTTTCTGAAAAAGTGACTCTTTCTTCTGCAGTGACTTTGAGTTCTGAGAGCCCATGTTGAAATCTGAGGTGTTATCAGATTTTAATTTGAGCTCTGTGTTTATAAGCTGTGAATAACTCAATCCTGTTAAAAGCAGGAGTAAAATGAGGCTTTTGAAGATTGTTGTTGGTTTCATAATATATTCCTTATTTTAATTTTTTTATCTGATCTTAAATGTTGCAAACGTAACTATCGCAAGGATGATGGCAATAATGTAATACCTTGTAACGATCTTTGGCTCGGGAATACCGTTAAGCTCAAAATGATGATGAAGCGGCGCCATTTTCAGAATTCTTTTGCCTTCGCCGTATCTTTTCTTTGTATACTTAAAGTAATACCTTTGAGCAATAACTGAAAGTGAGGTAGCAAAAAATATTCCGCCAAGTATTGGCAGCAGGAATTCTTTCTTAACCAGTATCGATAGTGTACCAATCGCGCCTCCAAGCGCAAGCGAACCGGTATCGCCCATTATTACCTGCGCAGGATATGAATTGAACCAAAGGAATCCCAGCGACGCGCCAACCAAAGCAGCGCAGTAAACCATCAGCTCACCGTTACCCGGAAGGTAAATGATATCAAGATAGTTGCTGAAGATCTCATTACCCGAGATGTAAGCTATTAGCCCAAGCGCTAATCCGGCAATTCCTACTGTTCCGATCGCGAGCCCGTCAATACCATCGGTCAGGTTCACTGCGTTTGAAGTAGCAGTGATAATGAATACCATGATGGGTATATACAGGTAAGAAAAATCAAACTCAATTTGTTTAATGAACGGTATAGTTGTAACCGAATTTATCTTCTCAAATTCAGGCAGAAAAAATATCAGGCAGGCAACCACAAGCCCAAGCCCGATCTGGTTCATTAGCTTGTAGCGGGCAACCAGACCCTTCTTCATCTTTTTGAAAACCTTAAGATAATCATCTATGAAGCCTACGATCCCCATCCATACAGTTGCGAGAATTATGATTAGAATGTAAGTATTTTTGATATCACTCCACAACAGGACCGGCCCAATAATGGCGAGAATAATTATCACCCCGCCCATTGTGGGAGTTCCGGATTTTGCAAGATGGGTTTGCGGCCCATCTGCTCTTATTTCATCCGCTACTCGTTTTTTGTTAAGTACATTAAGAATCTTCGGCCCGATCCAGAATGAGATAACCATTGCTGTAATAGCTGATAGCGCAGAGCGCCATGTTAGAAATTTAAATACATCGAATCCCGGGGGATTGAAGTTTTTATTTATGTATTCAGCTAGATAATATAACATTTGATCAGTATGATCCGGTCTTCTTAATTATTTAATATTTAGTTAACTGATATTTTATCAATAACTTCTTCCATCTTCATTGTGCGTGAACCTTTTACCAGCACTACATCACCTTTCCGCAGGTTCATTCTTAGGAATTCTGCCATTACACTTTTATCTTCGAAATGAAAATTATTCCTTACACCCTTAGCTCCAAGGAAAGTCTGGTATGAATCCCTGCCATGAGTAAGCAGGTTATCGAATTTCATTTTTTTAACCAGCTCACCAATATTTTTGTGCTCTTTCCTGCTTTCTCTGCCAAGCTCAAGCATATCCCCGAGGCATATAAACTGTTTCCCTTTCAGCTTATATGCCTTCAGATTTTCAAGCGCGGCCTTAACGGAATCCGGGTTGGAATTATATGAATCATCGATAACCCAAACCCCGTTAATGCTCTTTAGCTGATTGCGCCTGTTTGACTCAATTTTATATCCGGATACCGCTTTTGTTATGTCGCGAACCGGGACTTCGAAGTAGAAACCAGCTGCGGCCGCAATAAGCGCAGCCCTGCAGCTTTGGTACCCGATATTTTTTAATTGAGCTTTAATTTTTTTATTTCCGTACTTAATTTCTAATTCAGGAAAAAACTTATTAAACTTCAGTATCTTTCCTTTAACTTCTGCCTTTTTATCGAACCCGAAAGATACAGTCTTAATATTTTTTCTCTTCCGGTATCCGGCGAGATACTTATCATCTGCATTCAGGAAAAATGTGCCAAAAACTGTTTCCAGGTATTTAACCAGCTCGCCTTCGGCTTTTGCAGCACCGCTGATGCTTTTCAGGAATTCAAGGTGCTCTTTGCCGATATTCGTTATCACACCGAACTGCGGTTCCAGGATCTCCGAAAGGTACTTTACTTCACCGAAGTGATTTGTGCCAACCTCAATAACCGCCATATCATGCTTTTTGTTGAGCCTGAAAATCGTCAGCGGGACTCCAAGCTGGTTATTCAGGTTGCCTTCGGTTTTAAGTACATTGTACTTTTTAGAAAGAACGTAAGCTACAAAATCTTTTGTCGATGTTTTGCCGTTGCTGCCCGCTACTGCGATAACCGGGATAACAAAATGGTTTCTGTAAATATTTGCCAGCTTTCCAATTGCTTCGACGGTATCTTTAACAACTACCAGGCTTTTGTTCTTCAAAGCCCCGAACTTCCTTTTGTTCTTGCTGTACCAGCTCTTTTGTACAACCGCGCACCTGCAGCCCCGCCTCAGTACATCAGTAACAAAATCGTGTCCGTCAAACTTCTCACCTTTTATTGCAAAAAACAGGTAGCTTTTGCTGCATTTGCGTGAATCTATCGAAACTCCCCCGAAAGCTATTTTTTCTATATTACCGGGGTTCACAATTTCCGTACTCTTCAATTGAAACAGATCTTCAGCAGTAACGCCCATCAGCAGTATCTTTCTACAATTTCCTTATCGCTTAAATGAAATCTTGTGCCTTTTATTTCCTGGTATGTCTCGTGTCCCTTACCGGCAATCAGGATAACATCACCTTTTTTGCTCAACTCTGCGGCTTTTTGAATTGCCAGCTCGCGGTTCTCTTCTACAGAATAATTATCACTGGTAATTCCTGATTTGATATCCTCTATTATAGAAAGAGGTTCTTCATACCTTGGATTATCAGAAGTAATTATCACTTCATTACTCAGCTTCGCGGCAATTGCGCCCATAAGCGGACGTTTTGCTTTATCCCTGTTACCGCCGCAGCCAAACACTGTTATAATCTTTCCGCCTGAACCGTTTTCATCTATTATCTCCCTGATCGTTTCGATTGCTTTCTGAAGCGAATCAGGCGTATGTGAATAATCTATCACAGCCTGTGCGCCATTTGCGAGCTTCAGCAGGTTAAACCTTCCATCAACAGGCTCAAACTCTGAAATATGATCCGTTATTACCGAATACCTGAGACCCAGAACTTTCAGCGCTGCAATTGCCGCAAGTATATTGTGTACGTTGAACTTCCCGGTTAACCGCGTTTTGACGGCAATCTTATCAATACCTTCGCCGTTATGCGGCACAAGTACATTAAACTTCATTCCGCGGAAGCTCATTTCAAGATCTTTTGCTGAGTAAGTTCCGCAGCCGAATCCATACGCGATCCTCTCTGCCTGTGAGTTTGAAACCATCTTTGCGCCAAACTCATCGTTGCAGTTATAAATTGCTGCCGGTGTGATTCCTTTGGAGCCTATCCTGCCCAATGAATCAAACAGCATCTTCTTGGCACTGAAGTATTCATTCATATCATGATGAAAATCAAGATGGTCAGGCGTTAAATTTGTAAATACCGCTGCATCGAACTCAATACCGTAAACTCTCTTTAAAGCAAGCGAGTGCGAGGAAACTTCCATCACAACATACTCAACCTGCTCATCAGCCATTTCTTTAAGCAGCCCGTTCAATACAATTGAATCAGGGGTAGTGTAAACAGTTTTGATGAACCTTTTATTGATGTAATTTCCGTTTGTACCAATTAGCCCGGTCTTTTTTCCTGCGCTCTGCAGCACAAAATTTATTATCGAAGTTATAGTTGTCTTGCCGTTTGTTCCGGTAACACCAACCATTTTTAAATTCCTGGAAGGAAATCCGTAAAATGCGCTGCTAAGGACGGCCATTGTTTTCCTTACATCACTCACCCTGTAGATACGGCTATCTGTAATACCCGGATCGCCATCTGTAAACACAGCGTTAGCGCCTCTTTCGAGTGCATCGGGTATAAACTTGTTGCCATCGCTCGTTGCACCTTTGATAGCAAAGAAAATGTCATTCTGTTCAACCTCTCCCGAGTTTGAACAGAGCTTATTGACCGCAAAGTCGAAAGTCTTTTCTATATCTACGGTCTCATTTTCCAGGTATGCTGTCATTTCAGATAGTTTCATTCAAAATTTTGAAGGTGACTCACAGTTGATAACAATTGTCTGGTTCTTCCCCAAAAGCGTGCCTGCATCAGGCGACTGTGAAAAAACTTTTCCGCTGCCGCTGAGCTTATAATCTACCCCGAGTCCGGAAAGTACCTTCAGGCACTTCCTTAAACTCAATCCCCTGAGATCAGGCATTTTCGCGGTATTATCTTTCGTACTTACATGATTCAATGATTGTGAAGTAACAAGCTTCAGTATCTTTTCGCCTTTATCGCCAGAAACCTGTTCCTGGCTTATAACAACCGCATTCTTGCGGCTGCCGCTAACTTCGTAAGGGATCTGGTTCTCATCGAGAAACTTGATCGCGTCGGAAATGTCAAAATTCACAAGATTCAGACTGCCTTTGTCATCAGTATTCAATGTTGCTGATGTCATCACAAAGTTTGCAGAATTCTCAGGCTGTGAGTATTCATGCAGTCCTGTCAGGTTAATGATTCGCTCTGCTATTTTCCTGAAGATCGGCGCTGATACTTTTCCGCCGTAGTATTCGCCTGCGCCCGGGGCATCTATAATTACGGCAACAACCATTTGCGGATTTTCTGCCGGGAAATAACCAATGAATGATGAAGTATATTTACTCTTTGAGTACTTGCCTTCAACCATCTTTTGCGATGTACCTGTTTTGCCGGCAATCTTGATATTCTCAATCATAGCATCCTTGCCGGTTCCTCTTTCAACTACGCCCACAAACAGCTCAGTTAATATCTTGGCAGTATTTTTCGAGATCACATTTCTTATCTCCGTAGGCTGGTATTCTTTTATCAGCGTACCATCGGGAGCAAGTATTTTTTTAATTACGAAAGGCTTCATCATCATTCCGCCGTTGGCTACACATGCATAAGCATTCGCCATTTGCAGAGATGTAACCAGCACTTCGTATCCAATTGCCATGTAATTCAATGAGACCGGCGAGAACTCAACCGGTTTTTTAAGCCTTCCCTTCATTTCGCCCGGGAGGTCGAGACCTGCAGTAATGCCAAAGCCGAAATCCCTGGCGTACTTGTAGAATCTTTCCCTGCCCAGCCTGTTGGCGATCTGTATTGTGCCTACATTGCTCGATTGCTCAATTACCTGCTGGAATGTTAAGCTGGAGAATTTGTGCGCGTCTTTAATGTTCATGTATTCGCCGCCGTACGTATTGATCACATCATACTTGCCGAGGAGGCTTTCTTCAAGCGATGCTGCTGCTGTTACGATCTTGAACGTTGAGCCCGGTTCGTAGAGATCAGTTATCTCGGTGATCCTGTCCTGGCTGCTTCCATCAAGCGAAATGGAATTCATTGCAAGTATCTCGCCTGTCTTGACATTCATCACAATTACTTTACCTCCAAGCGAGCTGTTCGCATCAACACCAGCTTCAAGCTCTTCCTCAACTATTTTTTGGATATTCATATCGATAGTGAGGATGACGTTGTTGCCGTCAATCGGCTCCTGCCTGGGGAATTCAACAGCGGGGCGTTTCCTGCCGAGGCCGTCTTTCTGCATCACAACATAACCTTCACGTCCTGAAAGCATATCGTTCAGCTCAAGCTCAATTCCGCTTAAGCCTGTATTATCAATATTCGTTAAGCCAACAATGCGGGATGAAAGCTTATCGTAATTGAATACACGGTTAGGCTCATTAAGCTTAATTACACCTGTCAGATTCAGGTCTTTGACCTGAGGTTCATATTTAGGGTCGATCCTGCGCTCAAGCCAGATGAATGAAGTATTGCGGGTATTAAGCTTATCAAGGTAGTAGCTCTTATCCTTGCCGAATATTCCCGAAAATATCTGCGCCACGGAATCTTTGTTATCCACCATGTTGGGATCGGCGGCAAAGCTGTACATATTGATGTTCGATACCAGCGCGTTCATTTTCCTATCGAAAACAATTCCGCGTGAAGGCTTTAGGAGTATCTTGCTCTCGTACTGCTTTTTGGCTGCAAGGCGGTATTTCCCTGATTCCACAACCTGGATTGTGAACAGCTTATACAGGATAACTATAAACAGTAAAGCGAATACTGCCATGAAGATCGTTATTCTTCTGTCAACATTCGCCTTAATGTTTGAACCTGTTCTTTCCCGCATATTTACTTCCCGGGCGGCACAACCGCCCACCGGCTCAATTATTTTATTGAGTTATGTGATCTAAATCGGATTTATCAATAACTATTTTTTTAGGTTTGCTGGTTGAATACTGCAGGCCAAGCTTATCAACAGCAGTATTCTTAATATTATCAAAATTGGTTAAGCGCTCTATTTCCGTCTGTAAATTGTTGTTAACTGTAGTGGTCTTTGTAATTTCCGTGCGGATATTATTGCTTTCTACAACAAGAGAATTTACTGCGATAATGTTGTTAACAAAGAAAACTATTATTCCCGCGGTTATGAAAAGCATAACCATTAGGTTGAATAGCGAAATTTTTCTTTGTTTTGGGCTTCTCATTTTGATGGTCTTGTTTGCTGCGCCCTGTTTATGTTATTATATGATCCTGTGCTGCTTTGTTATTGGTATTCTTTTTGCCGTTTTGATTGATACTTATTCTTTGATGCCGATCTTGCTTCTGAATTTTTCTCAGCTGCCCTGAGCTTTGCACTTCTTGCTCTCACATTCGCGGCAGTTTCTTCTTCTGTTGGCTCAAGCGGCTTTTTGGTCAACACCCTGAGCTTTTCGTTTGATCTGAGCGAGTTCTTAACTATTCTGTCTTCAAGCGAGTGGTATGATACTGCCACAATTCTTCCGCCCTCTTCAAGCAGGTCTGCTCCGTCCATTAGGACTTTTTCCAGATTTTCAAGCTCGCCGTTCACTTCTATCCGTATTGCCTGGAATAACCTTGAGAGATCGCTGTTCAGAAACCTTGGCGGAACTTTCTCCTCCAGCAGCCTGACCAGATCGAAAGTAGTTGCGAATTTCTTCTCTGCCCTCCGGAGTGTGATCTCCTTTGCGATCTGCCTGCTGTAACGCATTTCGCCGTACTCGAACAGTATCCGCGCTATTTCCTTCTCGCTGTATGTATTCAGAACGTCTTTTGCAGTCAGCCCCTGCTCTTTTCCGGCCCGCATATCAAGTTCTGTATCTCTTTGATAGCTGAAGCCGTCTTCGCTGCTAAGCTGGTAAGTTGATAGACCGAGATCCATCACAATACCGCTTACGTTTTCAAAACCATTTTTCGCTGCAGCAATTTTGATGTCGCTGAAGTTTCCTTTAAAAAAACGAACCCTTTCACCGAAACCTGCTAAAACTTTTCTGCTGTGTTCAATCGCATTAACATCCCTGTCAATTGCAATTACTACAGCGTTTCGTGGTGCTGATCCTAATATTTTCTTTGTATAACCGCCGCCTCCGAGTGTGCAGTCAACATAAACCCTTGTATCTGTATCTATTGTATCATCAATCGCTGAATCTGAACCAAGTGTACCTCCCTGCTGCTTTGCATTTGCTGCCAATTGGCTTCCAAGCAGGTACTCCGTTGCTTCTGTTAACATTACCGGCTCATGGTAGAACTCGTCATTCAATTCTACTGGCCGGTATTATTGGTATAAAGCTTGGTCATTACTTTTTGCATAACACCTTCATACGATTCATTGCCGCCGGTTATATACTTATCATATACAGCTGGATCCCAAACTTCTATCCTTTCAAGCTGGCCTATTAACAGTATCTCTTTTTTAATACCTGCGATCTTAAGCAGATCCTGTGGAATCAATATCCTATGCTGCGAATCAATTGAAAGCTCATCTGCATGAAAAAGCATCTGCCTTCTCATGGAAACTTCGTCGCCTGTGTATGGATTTGTGCTCTGTACGGTTTTCAGAACCTTGGTCCACTCATAGGACGGAAAGAGCCAAATACAAGTATCCCTTCCCAAAGTAACATTAAGAATGTTATTTGTTTCAGGCAGTATATGCCTGCGGAATTTGGCCGGTATGATTAACCTGCCTTTTTCATCGATGCTGGTATTTGTGTGCCCTTGAAACAAACTGTAAATTATTTGTATTTTTGTGAGATTTTAAAGCAATCAGGGTGAAAGTGATGTTGAATTCATAAATCCTCCACTTCCCTCCATTTTCCTCCACTACAAAAATACGAAAAAAAAACCATATGTCAAGGGTTTTTTCGCTATTTTTTATTATTTTTTTAGGATGTTACCCAATTTTGGTACACATTTGGGGATGATGAGGGAGGAATAAATTATGTACTATATATCGACCAGTGTGAATGGCCTTATTTCAAAAAATCTGAAACCAGGTACCCGTAGCCTTTGCAAACAGGAATACTCCCAAAACAAGCAGAATAATGCCCGCAATAACATTCAGCTTGCCTATGGTGTTTCGGTTGATCTTATGCTTAAAGCCGGTAATGGCCTTTAGGAGCAGCCAAAACCAAAGTACTGTACCTATGAACGCGCCCACCGAAAAAAGAAGGCCGCCCAGGAAAGATTGATCTATAACTCCAAAACCTTTAACATAACCAACAAGCAAAACCCACGATGCCGGAAGAGTAATTGATGAAACACAGAGCATAACACCCATTACAAACTGCCCAAAAAAATTGGATTTATCGGGTATCGGCATTTTGTGCTTTTTCACAAACCCCGCAGCCTTTCCCTGTGCTGCGCTAAGGTGGCCGGATTCCTTAGCTTCCATTTTATCAAAATCATTCTTCGAGCGCATTATCTTTAATCCGTAAAAAATAACTGCTGCACAACCCGCATAGATCAATACTATCTGAATGGTGTAAGAATTATTATTGATGAACTCTTCAGCGCTCACGGGCAGAAAGGAAATGAAGAGCGAGATACCGCCGAAGGCCATCAGCGCATACAGCATATCCATGAATCCTGAACCGGCAGCAATTGCCATTCCTTCTTTTTTTTCACCGCGAAAACCTTTGGATATCAGAGCAAAGGCAATTGGCCCAAGAGGCGGAACAGATACAATGAATCCCGTAATTATCCCAGCTATTATAGTAACTATCATTAAATCAGTTGTTAATCCGGCAATTTACCCAAAATCCTTAAACATAAAAACCAGCAAAAAAGCCCCCACATAGTAATAACATGGAAGCCTGTCTAAAGTTCTGATTTATACTTAAGAAAACTTAACTACCGGGAACATTACCCTATACGCAAGGATAAAAAAGCCTGCAACATGAAACCTGCAACATGCAACCTGTAACTTTTAACCTGCTACCCATAGCCTCTACACTTTTGTTATTTCCCGGCTAACCAGATTCTCATTCAGAATCCTCAATACCCCATCATGCACCCTGCCGTTGGTAATGAGTGCATTTCCGCCATAGATAGTGTCGTTACCGCTAAGGTCTGTCAGCCTGCCGCCGGCTTCTTCTACACAAATTTTGGTGGCAGCTATATCGTAAGGTGCTACAAACGGATCAATCATTATTTCCGCCTTTCCGTCTATCACCAGGCTGTGCCCGTGGCAGTCGCCGAATCCCCTGTCATAATACGTTTGTTTAACCAGGTTTGCGAAATTAGTCTTGTATGATTGCGTGTTAATGTATTCAAGTCCGCCATGCAGGAGATATGAGTCTTTAATATTCTTTACCTTGCTTACTTTAACTTTCCTGTTATTCAGGTAACAGCCCATCCCTTTAGCCGCGTAAATAAACTCATCAAGCGAAGGCATTGCGATTACTCCCAGCACAACTTCTCCCTGGTACTCAAGGGCCATCAACGTTCCCCAAAAGGGATATCTCCGCATATAGTTCTTTGTGCCGTCAATTGGGTCAATTATCCATTTAAAATCCGAGCCCGAGCTTTTCTTCCCGCTTTCCTCGGCGTGAATATCATGTTCAGGGTAGCTCTTCTTAAGCTGTGAAAGTATATACTTCTCGCACTTCATATCTGCGATGGTTACAGGGGTCAGATTTTCCTTAACCTTGTGCTTAAGCTTTTTGTTGTAATATTTCAGGGTTACAGCTTCGGACCTTTTAACTGTTTTCACGGCAAAATCCAGAAGCTTAACGAGCTGTTTATTTTTCAATTCCATAATGTTAAAAATAGAAACTGATTATTAAGATCTGATTACCTTCAAATTTGTTCTTAATTAAACCTGTAAAAACTGCATTCTGTAAACAATTTGCTTATATATCTGTAACATTCAGCTAACAAAACTGTATTAACTTTGAACAGGCTGCGAAACTAAATTTCATCAAATGAAAATTGCACACATTTCGGACCTGCATATCGATTACTTCCGCAAAAAAGCAAACAACATCAACTCATACAGGCTTCTGGAATACATTACATCAAACAATTACGACCATGTTATAATTTCAGGAGATATTACCGAAAATGCCGATAGTGAATCATTTCTGCTGGCACGAAGCTTGTTAAAGAAATTCGGCCTTCTCGACCCACAAAAGCTGACCCTAACAATAGGAAATCACGATATTTACGGAGGAGTACACCTGGCAGAAGATGTCATCAATTTCCCCTCACGATGCAAAAATACCAAATATAATGATAAAGTGTCGGAGTTCATAAGATATTTCAATGAAGCTTTCCCATCGGCTGCGCAGAATACCGGCTCACCATTCCCTTTCATTAAGGAGCTGGACAGCGTTGTTTTGCTCTCATTGAATTCCATTGCGGAATATTCCTACATGAAGAATCCATTTGCATCGAATGGCAGGATAAGCGGCAGCCAGTTGAAGAAGTCTGTTGAGTTATTAGAAATTTGCGGAAAAGATAAAAAGCGAATTGCGGTATCACATCATCACTTCAGCCAAATCGCAGCAGATCATTTACCCGGTTCCGGTTCCATCTGGCATGCAGTTGAAAACCAGACCATGAAGCTTCGCCGGAAAAAGAAAATACTCGCGCGCATGAAGGATATGGAGATAGATACAATTCTTCATGGCCACCTGCATGAGAACTCTGCTTATATCAAAAACGGAATTCGCATTATAAACGCAGGCGGCTCGGTACTGAATTGCGATACTAAAAAACTCTTCCTGAACAGCATACACGTAGAATCCACAGGCACTCTTGAACAGTCTTTTATCAGTATAGAAAGCCCGGCAATGAAAGAAGCATCCAAAACTCCAAATAATTTTTTGCCTCCATTCAGGAACTTGGAACTGCAAAAGTCCGAGGCTATCTGCCTTAATTAACTTGCAGTTCATCAGGCTATAACAATTCATCCCTTTACAAATCGAATGAAAATACAGAGCGAATTCACGTTGTTAATTGATTATGCAGAGAATAATTTTTAACTTTGTGTATTCCACTAAAATATACGGCTCACTTAACCAATGGCAAGATCCGAGATTCAGATTTTCTCAGGCAGAAATTCTAACTACCTTGTTAAACACATTTGTGATTACCTCGATCTGCCCCTGGGCAAATGCAGGATCGTTAACTTCAGCGATGGTGAAATATGGGTGAAGTACAACGATAACATCAGGGGAAAAGATGTTTATATTGTTCAGTCAACAAACCCGCCTTCAGATAACCTTATGGAGCTGCTTATTATGATCGACGCGGCGGTAAGGGCATCAGCTAGAAGGATCACGGCGGTTATTCCTTACTTTGGATACGCAAGGCAGGATAGAAAAGATATGCCGCGAGTTTCCATCACAGCAAAACTAATTGCGAACCTGCTAACTGAAGCTGGCGTTGACCGCATAATAACCATGGACCTTCACGCACCGCAGCTCCAGGGATTTTTCGATATACCCGTTGACCATTTATACTGCTCTGTTCTGCTTCTGAAGTACTTCAAAAGGCTGAAGCTGCGCAACCTTGCGGTTGCGGCGCCTGATGTGGGCGGCTCAAAGCGCGCAAGGGCTTATGCAAAGAATCTCGGCGCGGACCTTATATTGATTGATAAACGCAGACCCAAACCGAATGTAGCCGAAGTAATGAACATTATCGGCGATGTGGAAGGCAAAAATGTGTTGATAGTTGATGACTTGATCGATACCGCAAACACTTTCGTAGCCGCCGTTGACGCTTTGAAGAAACATGGCGCAAAAGAAATATACGGAGCGGCAACACATCCGATACTTTCCGGGCATGCCCTGCAGAAAATAGAAAACTCAAGCCTCAAAAAACTCGTTGTAGCAAACACAGTTCCGCTTAATATCAAATCAAAAAAGATAGAGGTACTTGATATTTCCCGCCTATTTGCTCACGCGATCTTGAGGAATAATGAGAACCAGTCCATAAGCGCGCTATTTAAGGTAGAGTAAAATTAAATCTGAATTCTGAAAATTCAAAAAGGCAGAAACCACTGGTTCCTGCCTTTTTTAGTATGCTGAACTTAAGCACTTTCGTCAAAGCATCTCTTCACTTAAATCATTTCGTCTTCATCGTCATCAATTGAATCTTCATCCTTAGAGCGCGGTACTTTCCGCCCTTCTTTTTCAGTATCGCCTTCCTTATCATAATTTTCTTTCCTCTCTTCATTATACGTTACATTTTCATTTTCTTTTGTTCTGTTTTGTTCAGACTTGTTTTGTTCAGACTTGTTTTGTTCAGACCTGTTTTGTTCAGACCTGTTTTGTTCAGACCTGTTTTGTTCAGACCTGTCTTTTCTTTTGTATTCCGGATCTTCGGTCAACAGGTCTTCACCCTGTTTCCTGCCCGGTGGATTTGGCTGTGCCATGATTTATCTCTCCTTTCAGATGAGTTGTTTGTTTATTCACCTATGATTGTATTGTGTATTATATTGACAATTTTTATGCCATTATTAAATCCAGGTGAGAATATTATTAAGTTACATTTAAACATATAATAGCCATAGGATAGAAATCAGTTTTAGAATTGACTTATCAAATTTCCGGCAAATATGTCATGGCAGATGTGACACGCGAAAAAATATCAAGATTACATCGCAAATCTGCAAAAGGGCTGCCGAAAGTCTTAAAAAAATGAAACTTTAGTCTCAATTTTGCAATTATTATTACATTGAAAATAAAGGGCTATTTAGCTATTTTTTCAACAATCAAAACAATAAATTAACCCAAAGCAGAACAATGGGTAAAAAAATCAAATTGGAGGATTACACTATGTCAGAAGAAAGAGGCGTAGCAAAAGGTCTGTTCCTTGGATTCTTAGCCGGCGGAATTGTTGGCGGCGTTTTGGCACTGTTATATGCGCCAAAGAGCGGTAAAGAACTTCGTCAGGATATCCGGAACAAAAAAGATGAAATGCTTGACGATGCTGAAGAATACCTTGATATCGCGAAACACAAAGCGCAGGATATTATCAACGAAGGCAAGAAACGTTCCGAAGAGCTTATTTCGGATGCGAAGAAAAAAGCAGGCAACCTGCTGGATGATGCCAACAACATCTTAAATGTTGCAAAGGAAAAAACATCGACTTCTTATGATGCTGCCAAAAGCAAGATCATTGATGAATCAGCAAAGGTTAAAGACGCAATAAAGGCCGGAGTCGACGCATATAAGGAAGAACGCAACAAGATCTAATCAGCGCTTTGTAAAATTAATAATGGCAAAAAATGCAGGAGTTAGATTTAATATCTGATATTGCCGTGATCGCGCTGTACCTGGCATTAATAGCGCTGGTGATATACCTGATAAGGGCAATAAAACGTATTGTCAGCGCTATCGATAATATCAACAGCACGATCGATAATATCGAAAGCAAGGTTGACCACATCACCACGAAAACCGAACCTTTGATTGAAAATTCTCTTTTGATTACAAATGATATTAAAGAGATTTCATCCAATCTGAAAGTTCAATCCGCAAAGATAAGCGGTATTGTAGATACTGTTAAAGAAACTACTGATTCAATAGTAGGTTTTGAGCAGAAGGTACAAAAGGAAGTGGAAACTAATGTATTTGACGCATTGAATATGGTGAACGCCGTCTCAAAGGGGGTTAAAGCCTTCCTTGGCGTGGTTTCAGGCTCCAGGAACGGCTCATCCGGAAGGAATAAAGCCCGTTCTTATGAATCTGACGAAAATATGTATTAAGCTTTTATTAAACGGCCGCAAGGCCGTTTGCCGTTCCGGTAAAACTTACCCGGTGCGAATTACACGTAATGAATTATCAACTTAACATTTAACAATTTGCCGCAGCAATTATGCGGTATAATAGCTATTAATTAGAAGGGGCAGAATATTTTGGGTAATATAACACCGGAAAAAATCAGGAACATCGTTATCGCAGGGCACGGCGGTTCGGGTAAAACAATACTTACTGAATCAATACTCTACACAACAGGAGCGGTTAACAGGTTCGGTAAGATCGAAGAAGGTTCAACAACATCTGACTACAGCAAAGACGAGGTTTCAAGAAAGATATCAATTAACTCTTCAGTTCTAAACACGAATTGGGAAGATTACAAGCTTAATATAATCGATACTCCCGGCTATACAGATTTCACCGGCTCGGTAAAATCCTCCATGAGGATCATGGATACAGCGCTTATAGTTGTAAATGCATCTGAAGGTGTTGAGGTTGGCACTGAGATAGCAGTCAACTATGCAAAAGAATACGGCATCGAGATCTGCTTTGTTGTGAATAAGCTTGATTACGAAAAATCAGATTTTGACAGCACTCTCGCCCAGCTCCGCGAAAACTACGGCGGACATGTTGCCGAGCTTCAGTTCCCCGTTAACCAGGGATTTGGTTTCGACAGCATTGTAGATGTGTTGAAAATGAAGCTGCTTAAGTTCAGCACAGACGGCAAAGGCGATTACACCGAGCATGACATCCCCGACGCATTGAAAGAAAAAGCAAACGCTCTCCACCAGGAACTGATAGAGATTGTTGCTGAGGAAGATGAAGAGCTGATGAGCCGATTCTTTGATGAAGGCGGAACGCTCACCGAAGAAGAGCTTATCGAGGGGCTTTCACGCGAGATAAAAGCTAAAAAAATTCTCCCTGTGCTCTGCACTGCGGGCATGTCCGGTATCGGCGTTAAACCGCTTACAGAGTTCATTTGTAAATACTGCCCCAGTCCGCTTGATTCTGCCCCATTCATGGCTAAAAAGACCGGCAGCGATGATTATGTTGAGGTTGTTTCAAATCCAACGGGCGAGCCCGTTATATTTGTATTCAAAACTCTTTCCGAGCCGCATGTTGGCGAAATGTCATTTTTCCGAGTTCTTTCAGGCAGCGTGAACGCAGGGATGGACCTGACCAACCAGAATAAGAACAAAGTTGAGCGTTTGACACAGATATTCCAGATGAACGGTAAGAACAGGAAGGATATGGCAACAGCCGTAACAGGTGATATCGGCGCAGTTGTAAAGCTTAAAGATACACATGTAAACAATACACTCACCGGTAAAGGTCTGAATGTACAGATCGACCCGATAATTTTCCCCGAACCGCTTATCGAACAGGCGCTGCTTTCTAAGCAAAAGGGCGATGAAGATAAGATAGCATCAGGTCTTTCTCACTTGCACGAAGAAGACCCGACATTCCTTTTCCATTTTGACCCCGAGCTTGGGCAGACGATCATTGCCGGCCAGGGAGAACTTCACCTTGCGATAATCATTGCCAGGCTGAAAGAGAAATACGGTGTTGAAGTTAACATAGTTGCCCCGAGAATTCCGTTCAGAGAAACCATTAAGGGCAAAATTGAAGATGTAGAATATAAGCATAAAAAGCAGTCAGGCGGGCACGGCCAGTACGGTCACGTTCACCTTAGGCTGGAACCGCAAAAACGCGGCACCGGATTTGAGTTCGCCAATGAAGTTGTAGGCGGCGCTATTCCGACAAAGTTCATACCGGCTGTTGAAAAGGGTGTACTCGAAGCTCTTGTGAAAGGGCCTGTTGCACACTACCCCGTTGTTGATGTAAAAGTAACCGTTCATTTCGGTTCATACCATGATGTTGATTCATCTGAAATGGCGTTCAAGATAGCCGGCGCGCAGGCTTTCAAAAAAGGTTTTCTTGAAGCAAAACCCGTTTTGCTTGAGCCGATCTATGAAATAGAAGTTACAGTTCCCGAGGCATTCATGGGTGATGTAATGGGTGATATCTCCTCACGCAGGGGAAAAATCTCAGGTATGGATACAAACGGCAAAATGCAGATCATTAAGGCAAATGTGCCGCTTTCGGAAATGCATGATTACGCTACCAAGCTTCGCTCGATTACACAGGGACGCGGAATATTCAAACGTAAGTTTGACCACTACGAGGAAGTTCCGAAGGAAATCGAAGTAAAGGTAGTTGCTGAAGCGCAGAAGGAACAGGCCGAAGCACACTAGTACATCAAGCATCCAGGTTTCTTTTTATATAAATTGCCCGGGCTGAATAGTCCGGGCTTTTTTATGAGCATTTAAATAATTAAACAACTATTTTTGAATATGGAAAAACTCTGGTCACCTTGGCGCTCACAATATATAGATACATTCAAAGATGAACCGAAAGAAACCCTGCCGGGCTCGCTCTTTACACGCATACTGAATGAAAATGACGACAGGAAGAACTACCTGCTTTACCGCGGCAAAAATGCTTTCATAATTATGAATTTGTATCCCTACAATAGCGGTCATTTGATGGTAGTACCGTATAAAGAAGCGCGAAATATCGATGAACTGGATAGCGATACAAGGCTTGAAATGTTTGAGCTGTTGGATCTTGGCATAAAAGCCTTAACAGATGCCATTAAGCCGCATGGATTTAACATAGGAGCCAACCTGGGCCGGGTTGCAGGTGCGGGGATTGAAGATCATATCCATTTCCATATTGTCCCCCGCTGGAACGGCGATACCAATTTCATGCCCGTGCTGAACGATGTGAAGGTAATTTCCGAAGAGATGGGAAGAACGTATGATAAGCTGAAGTCTGCCCTGGAAAAGTTACAAAACAAGTAATTCCCCCTTTGTCATACCTGCGCTGGCAGGTATCTTGTTTTTTTCATTTGTCAATTGGATTTCTGAATTTCGATTTCCTGAAAGTTTGTCATCTTAGTACAAGACAGTGAAACAAATACTCAGTAATTTTGCTTTCGACCCTCACCCCCAGCCCCTCTCCCAAAGGGAGAGGGGAGAAAAAACTCAAAAATTTCTCAGTTCCCCCTCTCCTGTCAGGAGAGGGGGTTAGGGGGGTGAGGTTTA
>JAYRXC010000005.1:0-166646 GCA_041917655.1 Ignavibacteria bacterium
AGGCGTATATGACGTAACAATGAACGCCTTCGGATCGAAGTCGGCTTTTGATAACTTCACAGACGGCAAAGACGCTCCGTACTCGGTTGGCTTCACAGTATCTGTATCAGATAATATTGCAGGACACAAACTCACCGGACAAAACAGCTTCATATTCGGTGAATGGTAAGAGTGAAAAGGAAAGAATTAAATATTATAAATCAAATCACCACAAAAATGAAAAACAGAGCTAATTTCAGTATTTTGGTATTCTTAGCGGTGATAGTTTGTTCGCTAATAATACAAACAGGGAGTACTTTTGCGCAGCAGGAGGACCCCAATAACCCGAGGACCTGGAAGTACTTCAAGATCCTTGCAAGGGCGGAAGATGATAGTGTATTTATCATAGCCCAGGATGATATGGGTATCGATCCGAAGCTTGAATCATACACAATCACGGTTAACATCACAGACCCCAATTCACAGAACCAGTTCGTTGTGTTGGGTGACGAATCAGATCCTTCAGCACAGAGATACGCATGGTCGCAGCTATCAAAACGCGTTCAGGACGGTTTGATCAACTGGTCAAACACTAACAAAGAGAACCTGAACCAGAAAAAGCTTGACTACGCATCAGTGTTCTTAGATGTTATAAGGCAGATCAAGATCAAGGAATTTGTTGCTCCGCCCAAAAGGGAGAGAATTATCAGGAATACAACGGCATACATCAATCCGTACTTCACAGTATTCGGTTGGGAACCTCTTGGAATCCCTGTAAAGAGATCGATCGGTTTCACATTCGGCCTCGGAAGCAAGTATTCAGGACCGTTTGAAAGTGATGAGGTCGGCGCAGGTTTCAACATGCTCGGCGTAAACATCTCATATGTTACAAGGATCCGTGAGATGAATACACACGACCTTGGATCAGACAGCGTTGAAAACAAACCATGGAAACAGTATAACGCTATTTTCATGCCGCCCAGGGGTATTAAGTTGACATACACAATTCCTCTCGGTAACTTCCTCGAAGTAGGTGTATACAGCGAGATCAAAGAAACCGGTGTTACACCGGGCGGCGGTCCCCCGCTTTATACCTTCGTGAACCAGAAAGACTCGACAATTATGCCTAACAACATAGTTACCGGTTCTAACCTGATCGCAGAGTTCCGTTACCCGTTCAGGATGTTTGGATCGACAAGAACACAGGTATATGCAGCTTACTATATGAACGAAATGAATATTGGTCTGTTCACAAGGGAAAGCAGGCTTGTAGGTTCAGTATTCGATTTCAGGGTAAACGCCACGCTTAAAAAGATCAGGAATTTCCAGCTTCTTTTTGAGATCATGGTATCAAACATCGCAGAAGGTTTCGCGCTTAATTCGTTCGCAGTTGGACCGTCCATCAGGCTTTCTAAGCTTGATACAGGCAAGTTCGGATTGCTTTCAGCATTCGTGAACTTCAGGTTCAAACTCGGCGACTTCTTCGACGAAAGAGAAAAGAAATAATTTTATAATAACAGAAATTAGCTCTGTAGCTTAATTGAATAACAAATCCAAATACTGAAATATACTGCTATCTGAAGCAAGATAGCAGTATATTTTTTCTTAAGAGGTTACAAAAGAAGCCGGTGGCAGCTAAAAAAAGGGAATACACACAATGGAGAGTATATACAGGATTTGACCAGCGATGAACAGCTAAGGGCTCTTGAAGAGCTGACTAACAGGCAAAAAGAGGAAGCATCTATAAGGAACGAAAAGCAGCAGGATCTTGATGAGCTTACATACATAATCTCCCACGATCTGCAGGAACCGCTCAGAATGATAACGAGCTACGTTCAGCTTCTCAATAAGCGGTATAGTGACAAGCTTGATGAAAATGCCAGGGAATATATAAAGTACGCAGTAGACGGATCTAACAGGCTTAAGAAAATGATGGACGATCTTTTGACATACTCCAGGATAGGAAAGCCGGAAGTAGTACCTGTAGAAATAGACCCGGCTGAACTGGTTGAAAAGGTAAAACAGACGTTAAGCAGTAAGTATCCCGGTAAAAACCACACAATAAAGTTTGCTGCTGAAAAGCAGATAGTGATAAAGGCAGACAGGGATTTGCTTATAAAACTGATATACAACCTGCTTGATAATTCACTCAAGTTTAATCACAGGCAAAACCAGGATATAAAAATTGGCATCGAGGAAAAGGAAAATGAATGGATACTTTCATTCAGCGATAACGGGATGGGTATTGATAAGGAGTATCACGGCAAGATCTTCGGAATATTTCAAAAGCTTCACAACCATGAAGAATATCCCGGCTCGGGTATAGGGCTGGCGATCTGTGAAAAGATAGCAGGCAAACACGGCGGGAAAATATGGATAGATTCGGTTTTGGATGAAGGTTCAACATTCTACGTTTCAATAAACAAGGTAATTAAACAGGAAGAAGCATAATTTGATAAAGATCTTACTAATAGAGGACAACCCGGGCGATGCCCGGCTCATAAAAGAGTACCTCTCGGATCTGAAGAATATCGATCATACTCTTCAAATTGCGGACAGGCTTCAAAAAGGAATCGAGATTCTGGAAAATGAGTTCATCGACGTAGTGCTGCTTGATCTTAAGCTTCCCGACAGCGAAGGGTTAACCGGTGTTGAGAACATTTTCAATGTTGCTCCTAATATTCCTGTTATAGTACTCACAGGCCTGAACGACGAGACTACTGCCATTAACGCTGTAAAAATGGGCGCACAGGATTACCTGGTGAAGGACAAAGTTGAAAGCGAATTGCTGCTGCGCTCGATCAGGTATGCGATCGAAAGAAAACGCGCCGAAGAAGACCAGCAGAAACTGCTTGAACAAAGGATCCGCGCTCTTTCAATAATAGAGGCGCAGGAAAATGAAAGGAGAAGGATATCACGTGAGCTCCACGACGGTCTTGGCCAGCTTCTCAGCGCAGCAAAGCTGAATATCGGTATGATTGATTTCATGAATACGGCAAACCGTGACCGTATGACAGAAATACTTAAGCAGGTAGATTCGATAATCAGCAAAGCTATTGTTGAAGCAAGACGTATTGCCCATGACCTAAGGCCAACCACACTGGATGATTTCGGACTTATTCCGGCTCTTAGAATACTCTGCCAGGAATTTTCGAAGATCACAGGCGTTAAAGTAAAGTTCCAGGTATCCCCTACTCTGGAGAGAATTGACCCCAAAATAGAAATCGCAATTTACAGGATCATACAGGAATCGTTTAATAATATCAGCAAATACGCAGAGGCAACTGATGTTTCCCTTGACCTCTACCGAAGCGACCTGCAGGTATTTGTAAGAGTAAAAGATAACGGTAAAGGATTCGACACAGAAAACATAACAAAAACCAAAAAAGCAGGCGGCGGTTTCGGACTCCTGAATATGAAGGAAAGAGCTGAGCTTATCGGCGGCAAAGTGGAAATTGTGTCCAGTCCCGGCCACGGAACTGAGCTACTCCTGGAAATAAATCTGGATTTTTTCAGTAACAATAACCATCATTAAGAAAATAATTGCTATGAAAACCACTAAAATACTAATTGTTGATGACCATGAAGTTGTTAGGGACGGATTGAGGAACATCTTGACCAGCCTGGATAGCATCTCCATTGCCGGAGAAGCCGGAAACGGAGAGGACGCGGTCAAAATGTATTCAACCTTAAAACCGGACCTGGTTATAATGGATATCTCTATGCCTGGAATGAATGGCATAGAAGCAACCCGCGTTATCAAGGAAAAAGATCCTGATGCAAGGATACTTATCCTTACAATGCACGATAACCAGGAATACCTTAACCAGATCATAAGATCGGGTGCAAAAGGGTTTATCCTGAAGAATACAGATAAGGAAGAGCTTCTTGACGCAGTGAGAACTGTTGCTTCAGGCGATAATTTCTTCAGCAAAGATATCTCCAAGCTGATCATAGATAATTACATCCGCACAGCAAAGGAAACCGAAAAGAATGATGGTTATAAGGAAGTTCCTTTGACAAAGCGCGAGATCGAGATACTGAAGCTAATTGCATCAGGTTATTCCAACCAGGAAATAGCCAATATTCTGTATATCAGCTATAATACTGTTGATACCCACAGGAAGAACATTATGCACAAGCTTTCCATCAAAAATACTGCCGGCCTTGTAAGATACGCGATTGAAAAAGGCCTGATTTCACTAAACTAAAAAAAGAATAAACACATATAGAAAGGGCAATTAAAATGAATGCTCAAGTACCAATAGTAAGAGTTCTAATAGCTGATAATAACCCTGATTTCCTGAGCGCTTTGGCTCAGTATGTGCGTTCTATTCCCGGCGTTGAGCTTGTTGGTGAAGCAGTTGACGGTGAGGATGCAATAAAAAAAGCCGAAGCAACATATCCTGATCTTATCATTCTTGATATTATCATGCCAAAGAAGTCTGGTATTGAAGCACTAAGCGCAATCAAAGATAAGTTTCCCGATGTTACAGTCGTTATGATCTCAATAAACGAAGGCCAGTCTTACCGCAAGCTTGCTGAAGTTTACAGGGTCGATAAATATATCGGTAAAAACTCGGATGATATTCATAAGGAATTGCTTGAAATAATACAGCTTACGCAGCAGAAGTTAGCAGCAAAAGGACACTAAATAGCAGCATGAATCAAACAATACGGGCAATTAAAGAATAAAATGGACAATAAGACAATCAAAATCCTGCTTTGCGATGACAATGATAATTTCAGGCAGCTGTTAACACAATATATTAAAGCGATGCCGGGAGTGGAAGTTGTTGGAGAGGCTATTGACGGCGTAGATGTAATTGATAAAACTGAATCACTCGATCCGGACCTTGTACTGATGGATTTAAGCATGCCAAACCAATCCGGACTGGATGCCACTAAGACAATCAAGGAAAAATGGCCTAAGAAATCGGTAATAATTCTTACATTGTATGAAGACAGCGTATACAAAGAGCTTGCGGACGAATTCAATGCTGACGGATTCATTGCCAAAAGCTCGATAAAGGCTCAGCTGCCTTCAGTAATTGAAGAAAAGATAAGAAATTTTAAAAACTAGCAAAATTGCTTTTTTTTGTAAGTCAACCGATTTCTGTAGATAAATAGAAATCGGTTTTTTATTTTAACGTAAATGGCAGCAATTAATTTCATTCTAAATACAGGAGAAAACACATGAAAAATTACCAGTTGTACCAGACAGATTTCGGAGCACCGCCGCCCCCGCCGCCGCCGAGCATGTCGACACCTCCCCCGCCCCCACCGGCAGGCGGAATGAACATGAACCAGGGCGGAAGCGCAGGCACAAACGCTATTATCGCGCTTGTAGCGGGTATCTTGTCCTATATATTCTGTCCATTCATTCTAGGTATTGTTGCATGGATAATGGGTAAAGGAGAATTAGGCAAGATCGACCGCGGTGAATCATCCGAAGCCGGACGCGGAATGGCAAAGATCGGTATGTGGCTCGGTATTGTGAACGTAATCCTCTCAGTATTGTTTGGTCTCGTTTACGTACTTATCATTGTTCTCGCTATAGCCACCAGCAAATAATTACTCTGTACATTATGTTAAGGCAGCCTCTAAAGCTGCCTTAATTGTTTATTCTGCCAAACCTCAAATACCAAACCCGGAAATGGATCTAAAGATCAAACGGATAGATAGTTCGCTCAATAACCCTTTGCCCGCATACGCAACCGAACATGCTGCGGGGATGGATATTACATCGGCGGGCTTAAAGGATATAGTGCTGGAGCCGGGTTCAACCGGATTAATTCCCACAAACCTGATCCTTGAGGTCCCAATTGGTTATGAAGCACAGATCAGGCCAAGGAGCGGGCTGGCGCTGAAGCACAATATCGGTATAATAAATTCTCCCGGCACGATTGATGCGGATTACAGGGGCGAACTGAAGATACTTCTAACCAATTTCGGGAAAGAACCCTTCATTGTTAAGTTTGGCGAAAGAATTGCACAAATGATCGTCTGCAAGATCGAAACGGCCAACTTGATAATTTCGGATGAGTTATCCGAAACAGCCAGAAGCTCAGGCGGTTTCGGACACACAGGCAAATGAAACTTTAAGAGTATATAACGTATTTAACTGAATGTTGACTGAAAAAAAAGATAGCAATTACAAGATACACGAGATCATTATCTCGGTAACTGCTTTTGCTCTCTTTGGAGTTTTGTTTACAGTTACAGAGCTTTTCCACAATCCATTTATCGTATTCGGTGTTATAATATTCGTTCTCTTCCCCTTCCGCAAGAGCAAGCTCATCAGCACTATACTCTCGCTTTCCGCTATAGTTTTCACACTCTGGTTCCTGCATTCTATTTCGAACCTTCTGGCCCCGTTTATTGCAGCATTGATAATATCATACGCGCTGAATCCTCTGGTTGAGAAAATGACACGCGGCAAGATAACCCGTACATGGGCAAGCGCGATCATACTTGTTGCGTTCCTGCTAATTGCAGCGGCGGCTATCCTGCTGCTTGCGCCTCCAATAGCTGCGCAGTTTTCAGAGCTGATACAATCGCTGCCTAAAGCGCTCAGCGACCTTCAGTTATGGATCAACACAGGTCTGATACCTAAGCTTAACTCGCTTGGGATACCAACAGCCGACATCCAGAACAAGCTCTCTCAGGAACTTCCGGCAAAGCTGGAAAACCTGCTTAATACATTGCTGAGCGGTCTCTCTGGTTTGTTTGCGGGGCTCTCGCTTGTACTTACGCAGGTTGTTAACCTGATACTGATTCCGTTCCTTACATTCTATATAATGAAAGATTTTGATAATCTTAAAGGGCTCATCAAAGACGTATTCCCGCGCAGAAGCAGGGATACAGTAACAAAGTACTACCAGAAAATAGATGGCCTGCTGGGGAGTTTCATAAGGGGTCAATTAATAGTTTCAGTAATTCATGGAATAGTTGTTTACATTTTCCTTTCGATTCTGGGAGTCAAATTCGCGATTTTTCTTGGCGCGCTTGGAATTTTGCTGAACATTATTCCCTACTTCGGACTTTTAGTTGAGATAACACTAGCTGTGATCGTTTCGCTGTTCAGTGGAGATCCGGGCTTCCAGATACCGCTTGTCATAATTATTTACCTGCTGCAGAACCTTCTTGAAACTTCTTTCATTATTCCAAAGATCGTTGGCGATAGAATAGGGCTGCATCCTGCCCTGTTAATACTTTCGCTTTTCGTATTTTCTTATTTCTTCGGATTTATCGGAATGCTGATCGCTTTGCCTACAATGTCTATTATATTAATGTTCTTCCGCGAGTGGCTCCAGGCAAAAGAGAAAAAGGAAGCACACGTTAAAGCATTATAAACCCTGCAATATCTTCTGAGCCGCCTGGTTCAAAGTTTGAAAGAGATATCCCTGCGGTTCGGCATCGGTTTTCCTTTTAATTTCATTTCGTGCAGCATCCGGATTATTCCTGATCGAAGCTTCAAACTGTACTTTGTTGAATAAAGCAGTATAAGGATGCATAACTTTGTATTCGCTTTTTGCAATCACATCGGCAAACTTGGGAATATCCTTCACAAACAGCATCGATTTGTCATCCCAAAACACCAGTTTCCAGTTCTTATTGGTGCTGAAATAGCTTGTCACCAGCCTTTTCAGGTCATTTGGTCTGCGGATGAGGTCAGGATCGAGATAAACAATATAATCTACTCCCCTTTCCTCAAGCTTCTTTTCAAATCCGGGCTGCATTACCATGATTGAGTTGTATTCGTTGAATATTTCATCATTCAGGTTTCTGCTATCGATGAAGTTCCTTTCCCCGGGGAAATTCCATACCATATACCCGCCTGTGCCAAAATGATTATACGGTGTTCCGGAAATTTTGTTCTCACGAATGAAATCGAACATCTGTACCGGGATAAAATCGCTGTTTATCCCCCATCCATAAACACGGTAATACTGCAGCTTTTCATATATTGCATTCGACGGCACCTGAGATATAACATAGATAATGAATATTCCCAGCGCACCCTTCAGAATATTTCCGTTCAGGAAATTCCTGAACTTTACATCCCTAATTGCAGATAATATGTAGTTAAGGCTAACAATAATGAAAAAAGTCATGATCATCTCATAGTCAACAGTAAACCTTATTGCCCTTACAGAGTATATTGCAAAACCTATAAACATCAGTGCAAAATAAATATCCTTCTTTTTGAAAGCATAGTAAAGGACTATGATGCCTGAAAAGAGGAATATCTTGTAAAGAGTTATTATGAACCCAAAATCCATTTTTGAAGAAAGCGGGCTCTGCCATTCGTTAACAGATTCCAGCATCTTCATTTTTGTATGCGAATAAGCATAGGCAAATGTACTGAATCCATGTGGATTAACCAGCAGCATCAAGGCGCTTACGGCCGATATTATCCACAAATTCCTGAGTTCGGTCTTGTTCAGGGCTTTGATCTCAGCGGTTGAATATGCAGATGGTTTCAGGTAGATAATGGTTTCGCTGATAGTGTAAATGAACAGTATTAATCCGCCAGCAAGCACACCCATGTGTGAGTTAGCCCAGATAAGGAATATCAGCGGAATGTAGTAAAGCCGCTTTGAGTATTTTTCCCTGTCTAAATACTTATAGCTAAGCAGAATGTACAGCAGCACCACAAAAAATATGTATGTAATAATATGCGGACGGGGTGAGAGTCTATCCATAATAGCAGTCAGCAGCAACAGCAGCATTGCTATACTGAGGAATGAGTTTACCTTGAATTTCCTTAACAGCATGTACAAAAGGAAGAATATAAAGCAAAAGGCAAGCGATCTGAATACGAGTATAGCATTATAACCGCCGATATTATACAATCCGTACGAGAGTACATCCCAGCCCCATTCAAACGGGATCCATTCCTGCCCTGCAGTTACGTGACCGAAAACATCTTTATCGGGAACAACTTTGTTTTCAACTACATACCTTCCTGTTGCAAGATGCCAGAACAGGTCATCATCGCCTGAAATCTTGTAAGATGAAGCCAGGAACACAAGGACAAGGAAAACTCCAAGCAATCCGAATGAAACAAATACATTTTCGCTTACGGATGCAGGCTGCTTCTGGTTCGAACCTTTTACTTTATTTTTTGCCAATTTTAGTTTCCTTTAAATACGGGTTTTCTCTTTTCCAGGAATGAATTAACGCCTTCCCTGTAATCATTAGAATTGCCTGCTATGTTCTGCATTTCTGCTTCACGGTTTAATATCTCATCCAGTGATGCCGAATATGAATTATTCAATAACTGCTTGATCATCCCAAGAGCACCGGTAGGCATTTTTGCGAACTTTCTGCTGTATTTATTCAAAGCGGACTGCAAAACATCAACTGTCTGAACGCATACATTTACCAGACCAATCCTCTTTGCTTCGGAGCCGGTTATCCTTTCAGCCAGCGAGCACATCTGGAATGCTTTAGCGAGTCCGACAATACGCGGCAGAGTGAAAGATGAGCCGGAATCCGGCACAAGCCCTACGTTAATGAATACCTCTATCAGCTGGGCAGATTCAACCGCAATTCTGAAGTCACATGCCAATGCGAGTGAGAGTCCTGCGCCCGCAGCCACGCCGTTTATTCCGCATATAACAGGCTTTGGCAATGCCATCATCTGCCTTATTAGAGGATTGTACTTGGTTTCGATAGCTTCTTTAAATGACTTTTTTTCGCTTTCAAAATCCTTAAGGTCCTGCCCTGAACAGAATCCTTTTCCGGCGCCGGTAAGAACCACGCATCTTACATCGGGCGATTCCGCTTCTTTGAATGCCAGCTGAAGCTCCATCAGCATTTCTGTATTGAATGCATTTAAAGAATCAGGCCTGTTTAACGTAATACGGAGGACGCCATCTTTTGTTTCTTTTAATATTGAGCTCATTTGAAATTACTTTTTTTTAATAATAAGAATATAAGAACCTGTAGCTGTAAACCAGTTTATTATTTGCGTCATAATATTCTTCAAGAAGCCTGTTACCGAATTTGTCGTATTTAATTACAACATCGCTGCTTCTTATTTTGCCGTCAACAGATTCAGTTCTTACAATTCTGACTGAATTATCCTTATCATAAGTATACTTTGTGCTTATGTATGAATCCGGTCCCATAATAATGTACGAGCTTTCCGGTTTGCCTTCATTGGTATAGGTAAATGTCTCAGTTCTTGAGCTTCCGTTTGAAGTTACAGTTCTTTTTTCAAGTATCCTGTATTGTTCGTCATACTTGTAGTTGTAGCTGTTTTCTGATGGCTTCTTTTCCAGTGGATCACACTTATTTTGTATCTTCAGTTTTACCAGGTTATTGTAACTATCGTAAACATAAGTCTCTGTAATTTTGCAGTCATTAACCAGGTCCTTTTGTTCTGATTCTATCAATCTTGAAAGATCATCATACTCATGAGAATAGTTCTTTACCTTTTTATTTTGTATAAAGACTTCTTCATCTGTTACATTGTAAAGCTCATCATATTTCAGGTATGACTTAACCGGGAGGTTTCCTGATGAATCGACTTTTTCTGTCAGCAGTTTATTCTTATTGTAAATATAATTGAATTTGCGGATAAGGTACTCTCCCCTGCTGTCTAGTGTAGTATCTGTTTTTGAAAACTCAGAAAGCAGGTAACCATCGGTATCATAAACCTTAATCCTAAGGGTATCTTCATTGCCATTATTCTGAAAAATCTCTGTAGAAAGGCTGATCTTGGCATCTTTGATCATTTTGCTGTCATTGTTGATCCGGAGAAAATCCTTAACCACACGCGGATATTCAGCCTGCGCAAAAACTGCATAGTTTGCACAAAAAAGTACAAAAAGTACCCCTAAAATTTGGATCTTTTTCTTCAATTAACCAAGCTAATCATTTGTAAACCGCAATCTAATAACAAAAAAGCAAAAAAAATATGAATATTCTAAACATTTAATAATTCAATAAAATATGGTAACTTTGGATATTATGCAAACATCTCAGCTCGTAAAGAAGCCATATATAAAGCTCAGGAAACTTTTCAGGCCAAAGAAAAAGCCTGCAGGACTACCTCCCGGAACTGCTGTTTATACCGGCGATTTAACAAAAAATGAAAAGGTCGTTATAAATCTATTGGATTACAATGGAAGCCTTGTTAGCGAAAGAGAAATTCAGGATCCCGCTGAATGCAGATCTTTTGTTGAAAATGATACTATCAGCTGGATAGATGTTGAAGGTATTCACGACGTAGCAACCGTACAGGAAATAAGCAATTCGGTAAATCTGCATCCACTGGTAATAGAAGATATTTTGAATGTTGATCAAAGAGCAAAGATGGAAGAGTTCGACGGCTACATTTACTTGGTGCTGAAGATGTTCCATCTTAAGAATAATGACGAGATCGTACCCGAGCAGGTTAGTATAATATTAAGCAAGAACTATGTTGTTACTTTCCAGGAAGGGATAGAAGGAGATACATTCCAGGAAATCCGTACCCGCATACGCAGCAATAAAGGCATTATAAATAAAATGTCCTCTGACTACCTGGTTTATTCCATAATTGATTCTATCATTGACTCTTACTTCACAGTTCTGGAAGTATTTGGCGACCGTATTGAAAAACTGGAGGAAGAACTTGTAAATAACCCTGAAAAGCGTACACTTACGGATATCTACAGGATAAAACGCGAGATGCTTTACATCCGAAAGTCAGTTTGGCCTCTAAGAGAGGCCATCAGCAGGCTTGAGCGGGGTGAATCTGAGCTGGTAACACGGAATACACATTTATACCTTAGAGATGTTTACGACCACACGATAAACGTACTGGATACCATCGAAACATACCGCGATATGCTTTCAGGAATGATAGATATTTACCTCTCAAGCATTAGCAACAGGCTGAATGAAACGATGAAATACCTTGCTCTGATATCCACGATCTTTATTCCGATGACATTTATAGCAAGCATTTATGGGATGAATTTTGAATTTATGCCGGAGCTGAAATGGATAGGAGGCTATCCATTCGCCCTTGTCATTATGGGAGTAGTCGGATTGAGCTTCTTAATATATTTTAAGCTAAAGAAATGGGTGTAAATTCTTTGCTAAGCTTGTTTAATGCAAAGTGTATTTAAAAGTAATGTTATGAAATTTAAAATAGATCCCGATATCAGAAAAGCTGAAACCCTGCCTGCAGAATTTTACAGAAGCGAAGAAGTACACGAGAACCTGAAAAAAAAGGTATTCGCCGCATCGTGGCAGCTTGTATGTGATACAGATAAGGTCAAAATTCCGGGATCAGTTTATCCCTTCACACTGCTTGAAGGCTGCCTGAATGAGCCGCTGATGCTCACCCGTGATTTGGAAGATAATATCCACTGCCTTTCAAATGTCTGTACACACAGGGGCAATCTATTAGTAGAAGGCGCGGAAGTTGTGAACAGCATGAAGTGCCGGTACCACGGCAGGAAGTTTGAGTTGAACGGTTGTTTCCGCAGTATGCCGGAGTGCGAAGATGCACTGAATTTTCCCCGCCCGGAAGACAATCTGACAAAAGTACCTTTTGAAATGTGGAATAAGCTTTTATTTGTTTCAATCGCCCCCCGGCACAGCCATGAAGACATGTTTAAGGCGGTTACAGAGAGCCTTGAGGGGGTTGATATGCCGGAACTGATATACGAGCCATCAAGAAGCCGTGACTACCTTGTAAAATGCAACTGGGCGTTATATGTTGAGAATTATCTTGAAGGATTCCACATTCCATACGTTCACAGTTCGCTGAATGAGGTAATTGATTACGGTTCATACACAACTGAGCTTTATGAACATGGCAATCTGCAGATTGGAATAGCCAAAGCGGGAGAAGAATGTTTCAGGCTAAAGGAAACATCTCCATACTACGGCAGCGAAATTGCAGCGTTCTACTGGTGGATATTCCCTAACCTCATGCTGAATTTTTACCCGTGGGGAGTTTCAATAAATGTAGTTAAGCCGCTTGCTAAAGATCTGACCAAGGTTTCATTTCTGACATACGTTGGAGATCCATCGAAGCTGGATAAGGGCGCAGGAGCCGGACTAGACAGGGTTGAGCGCGAAGATGAAGCAATTGTTGAAAATGTTCAGCGGGGAATGATGTCAAGCTTCTACACCACAGGCCGGTATTCACCCAAACGCGAACAGGGTGTCCACCATTTCCACAGTTTACTAGCCGGATATCTGAATAATGAATAAGTTTGGGAATGTCGTGATATTCGGCGCGTCACAGGGCATCGGCAAAGCCCTGGTGATTGAATACTCAAACAGGGGTTCCAATATCGTACTGCTAACTCGTAATGAAGCACAAAGCAAAGCCCTTACAGAAGAGATCACAGCAATGGGCAAGGTTTGCTTTGCCAAAAAATGCGATATAACCACACTTGATGATGTTAAATCAGGGATAGACTTTGCTATGGAAAAGCTTGAAAAGCTGGATCTGGTCATAATTAACTCAGGTGTTGGCGGACCAAACTGGATGGGAGAATTTTCAGCTTCACAGTTCAAAGATACCTTTGAAGTGAATACATTCGGCATTGCAAATGTTCTGGAAGTAATCGTACCCTTGATGCTCAGGCAGGGATACGGCACTATTGCGGGGGTTACTTCGCTTGCAGATGTGCGGGGCTATGGCGGCTCATCGAGCTATTCAGCCAGCAAGGCTGCAGCTTCGATATTGCTGGAAGCAGCACGTGTAGAGCTGAAGGATAAAAACATAGAGGTTATTACAGTACGCCCGGGGTTTGTAAAAACGGCTATGACAGATAAGAATGAGTTTAAAATGCCATTCCTGCTGCAGCCAGATGAAGCTGCAAAAAAGATAGCAAATGGAATTGCCAAAGGAAGAACGGTTGTTCAGTTCCCTTTCCCAATTGTTTGGGCTACAAGGATAATCAAGTTTCTTCCGAACTGGATATACGACTGGGGAATGAGCAAGGCAAGGCCCATTAAAAACAGGTAATACTTATAATTAAATTGCAACTATCCCCTTAAAAAGTTAATTTTACGGAATTTAATCTCACAAATGCAGGAGTTTTTACAATATAAAATCGCCGAGCTTGGCAGCGTAAATATATCAGTCTATAACCTGCTTATTGCAGTTATTTTACTGATTGCAACCTGGCTGCTGCTTTTCTTTACGAAAAGGCTCATATACAGAGTTGATAAATTTGATGAAGGCAAGAAATATGCTCTCTACAGACTGAGCAAATACATCATGCTTGTCATTTCAATTGTGCTGATTCTGAAGGTCTTCGGAGTTGATGTAACGGTATTTGTGGCAGGATCTGCTGCACTGCTCGTTGGACTTGGCCTGGGTATCCAAAGCCTTTTTAATGATTTCATTTCAGGTATAGAAATCCTGCTGGAAGGTACTATTGAAGTAAATGATATTGTTGAGATAGACGGCATTGTTGCAAAAGTGCGCGAGATAGGATTAAGGACCAGCTATGTTGAAACCAGCGACGGGATATATGTGTTTGTGCCTAATTCCATACTTACATCTCATAAATTGATTAATTATACACATGAGAAAGCAGAATCAAGGTTTCATGTCTCAGTTGGAGTATCCTATAATGCAGATATTGAACTTTGCAAAAAGATAATGATCAATTGCGCCAAAGAAAATCCTTTAACCATCAAAGAACCTCATCCATATGTAAGGCTTAAAGAGTTTGGCGATTCATCCGTTATTCTTGATGTATTGTTCTGGTCAAAGGAGATATTTATTATTGACGACATTAAGAGTGAGATCAGGCAGGAAATTTTTAAGGAGTTCAAGAAGCATAACATTGAAATACCTTTCCCCCAGCGTACACTGCATTTTGAAACGCCGGCAGTATTGAAAGCTGAGAGCCCGCAGTGAAATTGTTCTAAAATCCGGTTATGACTGCTCCTGCTTTCATAATGTTTTCATGCTTTCCTTCAATTGTGTCTTTTGCACCAACAATCACATTTTCGAGTTCTGCATTTGTAACTGTTGAGCCTTCACATATCAATGAATTCATAATTTTTGAATCCTTTACGGCAGCACCATCAGCAATCGTAACGTTCGGGCCGATCTCGGAATTGTGTATAGTACAGTTCTCACCAATATAAACCGGCTGGCGAAGCTTTGCGTTAACAAACTCGTGTTCATTTTCTTCCAGGTGGTCACGGTTCAGGATATATGTATTTGTATTAAGCAGCGTTTCCGGCTTTCCGCAGTCGAACCAATTCTGTATTTCGAACGGGATCATCTTCTCCCCTTCTTCAACCATCTTCATCAAAGCATCCGTAAGCTGGTATTCATTCTTGGTGCGGATTTTATTATCCATCAGGTGCTCAATAGCGCGAAAGAGGCTTGCGCCATTTTTGATGAAGTATAATCCGGCGATAGCGCTTTTGCTATCTGTAACGCCCGGCGCGGGTTTTTCGATGAGCCTGGTTATGAATCCGTTTTTTGATTCAACAATACCAAACCGGGAAACGTCTTCAACATCCTTGTAACCGATAGCGGAATATTCATTCGAAATGAAGCTGTCGAGGTCAAACTCGAAGATCGTATCTCCCAGAATGATTATTACGGGCTCTTCGCCTATGAAACCGGAACCGTGATACACCGCGTGTCCAAGCCCCAGCATTTCCTTCTGCTCAACATACTCAAACTTTACCTGCGAATTGCCGTATGATCCGGAAACAGCATCTTTGATCATATCACCCAGATAGCCAATTACAAGCACGACAGTATCGATCTTACCGTTGCGTACGATCTCATCGATCAGGTGGAAAAGCATAGGCTTCCCCGCAACGTTTACAAGGACTTTAGGAACCGAATTTGTGATAGGCTGTAACCGTGTGCCTATACCTGCAACTGGAATGATCGCTTTCAATCTGAAGTTATTATTAAGTTAGAGAAAAATTTAATATGTGTAACAATATTTTTTATCTTTTAACGGGCGGCAGATATTTTTTGCTTTTAGCAGCACAGACATTCTTGTCTGTGCTTGATAAAACTTGATAGAACGATAAGCAAACAATGAACTTAGAGTAGTTTAGATGTCTGTTCTGTCTACAAAACCATTCATTATACACAGACAAGAATGTCTGTGCTACCATGAATCAATCTTGAGTAGCCATAGTTTTCAGACCGTGGAAAATGCAAAAATAAAATCTCGGGGCTTTAGTCCCCATTTCATATTTTCACAAAGAGGTCACGCAGTGCTCTTCCAAATGTCTGTGCTACTAGCTGTTCAAATACTTATCAATTACCCCAGGTAATGCAGCTATGGCTTCATCGATCTTTGAAACATCTTTACCGCCTGCGGTTGCGAGATGCGGCTTTCCGCCGCCACCTCCGCCGAGTATCTTAGCAATGTCGCCGGCAATTTTTCCGGCGCTGAGCTTCTTTCCTTTTACAAGATCATCGCTAACAACGGCGCAAAGTGCCACCTTGCCATCTATAACGGAATACAGCAATCCAACCCCGCTGCCGATCTTTTCGCGCAGCTTATCACCGATCTCCTTCAGCTCATCCATAGAATCAACATCAAATTTCGCTGATACAAGCCTGAATCCGCCATGCAAAACAGGGTTCTTCAATAACTCATCGATTCCACCGCTGGCCTGCTGAACCTTTTGTTTGGCAAGCTCTTTTTCAAGCTGCTTCTTTTCCTCAAGGAACTTAGCCTTGATCTCCTGCAGTGAGCTCAGGGTTGAATCCTGGTATTTCAGAAGCGTTTTCTGCAGCTCTGCATCACGGAAATCAGCCCGTTCAAAATCCTTTTTAAACTCACCCATTGCATGCAGGAAATTCTTCGCATATTTTTCCGGCAGCTCACTGCTGAGCTTTTCGATCTCAGTTACACGTTCAGATATGTAATCCAGGATACCTTCACCAGTCCGCGCAAATATCCTTCGCGTTCCTGCAGAGATGCTTTCTTCCCTGGTTATTTTAAACAGCCCGATTTCAGAAGTGGCTTTAACATGTGTGCCGCCGCAGAACTCGACGCTGAATTTATCATCAATAAACACAACGCGGACAATCTCGCCGTATTTATCACCGAAGAACTTCTTCACATTTTGAATATTGTTTGCCTTTTCTATAGGCAGCTCTTCTGCATATACTGCGATATTTTCTTTTATCTTATCATTCACAATTTGCTCGATGTCATCGATCTCTTCCGGTTTAAGCTTGTGAAAATGCGGAAAATCGAACCTAAGGACTTTATCATCCAGGTAAGAGCCCATCTGTTTGATATGTGAACCCAGCACCCTGCGAAGCGCTTCGTGCATGATATGGGTAGCAGAATGGTTACGTTCTATCGATCTCCTTCGCGGCATATCAAGCTTCGCGATAGCTTCCGAAGGAGTGTTTATAAAATCAACATGCGGAATTTCAATTATGTGCTTAGTATTTACATTCTGCACCGGGTATTCTTTGCCGTCTATGATCAAAACGCCTTCGTCGTTGACCTGTCCTCCTGATGCCTTGTAAAAAGGATTATAGTTAAGAAGAATACCCGTTCCGTTATCATACCTGTTCTGGTAGCCGAGAATCTTGGTATGAACGGATTCATCTTCGATGTATGGATTATAGACCAGGTCATCTTCGATCTTCTTTAGGTCATCATATTCATTCTGTTCGATTGTATCCAGAATCTTATCAACACGTGAAAGACCTCGGGCAATTTCCATTTTTTCATTGAACTGCGCCATATCCAGCCCATACCCGCTCTCCCTTGCCATAAGCTCGGTGAGATCGACCGGGAACCCATAAGTATCATGCAGCTTAAACGCCACTTCGCCGCTGAAGGTATCTTCTTTGGCAGCTTTCATCCTTTGAACTTCTTCATTGAACAGTGCAAGACCCTTATCTAGTGTAATGTTAAAGCTTTCCTCTTCCCCTTTTATGACTTCTTTAATGAATTCCCGCTTTTCAACTATTTCGGGGAATACGTGTCCCATTGTATCAACAAGAGTATCTACCAGTTTGTAAATGAACGGTGTACGCATGTCGAGATTGCGTCCGTACCGCGCTGCGCGCCTAAGCACGCGGCGGAGAACATATCCCCTGCTCTCATTTGAGGGAATGGCGCCATCAGCGATTGCAAATGTTAAAGTGCGTACATGGTCAGCAATTACATTCATAGGCGCTTCGGACCTGCCGGAATATTCTTTGCCGGTTATCTGTATCAGGTCATTTATCACGGGAAGGAAAACATCTGTCAGGTAGTTGGAGGTTTTGTTCTGCAAAACGCGGACCATACGTTCAAATCCCATACCGGTATCAACATGCCTCTGCGGAAGGTCATGCAGCTTACCTTCTTTATCCCTGTTGTACTGGATAAATACCAGGTTCCATATCTCCATAACGTCGGGGTTACCTGCGTTGACATCGGCTGCACTGCAGCCGCCTTCAGTGAAGTCATAGTGTATCTCAGAGCATGGGCCGCATGGACCGGTATCGCCCATCTCCCAGAAATTATCCTTTTCGTCAAATTTGAGTATATGGCTGTGATCAATATCTGTTTCGCTCTTCCAAAGCTCCATAGCTTCATCATCTTCGCGGAAAACAGTAACCCACAGGCGATTTTTTTCAAGCTTCCATACCCTGGTGAGCAGTTCCCAAGCCCATTGAATGGCTTCCTTCTTGTAATAGTCACCAAAAGACCAGTTGCCTAGCATCTCGAAAAATGTGTGATGATAGCCGTCGTGTCCTACTTCTTCCAGATCATTGTGTTTGCCGCTTACGCGGATGCATTTCTGAGTATCAGCGCAGCGTTTATAGTCGCGTGAGCCCGTGCCGAGGAAAACATCCTTGAACTGGTTCATTCCCGCGTTGGTAAAAAGCAAAGTTGGATCTTCAAAAGGGATAACAGATGCTGAAGGCACTATTTTATGCTGTTTTGAGGCAAAGAAGTCGAGGAAATCCTGCCTTATTTCTGTAGATTTTTTCAATTTATATAATTTAAGCTACAAATTTAGCAAAGGAATTGTTAATATTAAATGATTTTATTAAACCTATGGTGTGCAATGAGCCGGCAAGTAATTCCCGGCTCCACTGTTTGGATACATGACAGTCAAATATTTGACAAGTGCTTTTGCTTTCAACCCTCAACCCTCACCCCCCAGCCCCTCTCCCGAAGGGAGAGGGGAGAAAAATCCGAAGATTTCGTTATTCCTCCTCTTCTTTTAAGAGAGGGAGTTAGAGGGTGAGGTCAAACATGCAGTGATTTTCGTCTGCGGTGTCAGGCATTACGACTTGTGGTGTCAGGTCTTACGACTGTGGTGTCCAGGTCTTACGATTTGTGGTGTCAGGTCTTACGATTTGTGGTGTCAGGTCTTACGACCTGACACAAAAAAACAATCCCTGCAGCCATATAAGCAAAGATTAACTTCCGTGCATAAGTGCAGGCACAAAAAAAAACCTGTCATTTCTGACAGGTTTTAAGTGAATTCCAGTAGCGGGGGAAGGATTCGAACCTCCGACCTTCGGGTTATGAGCCCGACGAGCTACCAGCTGCTCCACCCCGCGATATTATCAACAAATATACTTATATATAAACTGCGCTTCAAGTTACGAAATTATACCTAAAATTTGTTTCCTAATGAACTCTCTCCCCTTAAACGTCTTTAGTTCTTTTTCTCTTTTTAGAGCTTTTTCCTTAGATTCCAGAATCTCGGTATATACAATTCTCCATGGACGAAATTTGCGGGTCCAACCTTTTTTCGAAAGCTCGTTATGCGACAGAAATCTTTGCTCAAGATTTGAAGTCATTCCAATATAGATCTTGTCAAAACGATCTGAATATACTGCATAAACGTAATACATAAATAAGTTATTTTAGTACTTACGTTCGGGTTATGATCCGCCAGTTGGCGGATACCAGCTGCATTCGCTGAGGTATATCAACTCTTAAATATAATTTGCTTCAAGTTACGAAATTATACCTAAAATTACACGATGATTAATTTAAAACATCTAAATCCGGCTACTTACACCCTTCTATCATCTTCCTAAGCATTGTGAGAAAAAATACCGAGTTCTTATAGAGCTTTGTATCTTCAAACTCCATAGTATCCCCGTTGATTTTTATGCTGTATTCCTGCCCGTCCATCACAATAGCCAGTGATATGTTTGTGTATACTTCGAAGCTTTTTGATTTGTAATGCTCAGAAAAAATTGAATCACTTACATTAAGTTCCTTGGTTTCAATTGTCTTACGCAGATTAGCGATGTCCTGCTCAGTAAATACACATGTCTTTTCAGCATCAACCTGGTTTTTACTCTTCTTCCCTGTGTATTTAACAGAATACGAAACACTTGTACCGGAAACCGCGAATGATTCTTCGCTGGAATGGCTATCCTTGCTTTTCTCACCGAGAAGAAAATATGCCGAAATTGTAAGTTCCTGGCTTGCAGTAATGCCGCTGACTGAAACTAAACATAAAAGCACTAATATAAGTTTACTCATGACTGGAAGTGGTTTGTTTTAACAATCTTTAATGATCTTTCTAAGGTCTTTAATGAGCGCTATCACATCCCTGTAGGCTTTGTTTTCCATTATCAGGTTTGATTCGCCGTCAAGGAGGATTTCAGTCGCAACCCCGTTATAAACCAGTTTAACGGATATCACTATATAAAACAGCCCTTCGCCTACAGTCCTTTCTTTTGCATAAATGGATTCATCGCGGGATATTTTATTATCTTCTATCGATTTTGTTATGCTGCCCAGCGCAGCGGTAGATAGCTCGCAATTTTTGACTTCATCCATTTCATTTGGCATTGAGCGGCCTGTATAATCAATTGAATAAGAAGATGTATAGCCTGATATGCTGAACTTCTCAGTCCGCGTGCTGCGGTTATGGTCATTTTCAGCCCTGTAGTATGAAACATCAAGCACAACATACTGCGAGAATACGCTGGTTGATAAAATCAGCATCAAAGTTACTAAAATTGTTTTCATTGTTTGGATATATTGAATAGTATTTTTATATCAGTTCACGCTGCTTCAGCAGCTTTTCAAGTTTTTCGTTCTGGTCAGCAAGCTTTTTCTTCTCGCCTGCAATAACGGCCTCGGGAGCTTTTGAAACAAAACCTTCATTGCCAAGCTTTTTGTTGATGCCATTAATGAAGCTTCGTATCTTTTCAATCTCATCGTCAATTTTCTTCTTTTCGGCTTCGGGATCAAATGATGAATCTCTTTGCAGGTACAACTCAAACGATGAAACAATACCATGCAGCCAGCCGCCTCGCTCGATGCCATCGCCTGCTGCCCTTTTCACGAATGAAATTGAGTTAAGCCTTGTCAGCTTCTCGATGTAGCTAATCGCTTCTTTAACGGCGGCGGCGGAATTTTCATCAAAGTAGTGTATCTCTAGGTCGCCTTTTTTCCCGCCGTATTTAAGCTCAAGCTTCATATTCCTGATGGCTGTGATAAGTTCCTGTATCAGGTGAACATCATCAAGGCTCTTTTGTGATATCAAAGATTCATTCATAACAGGCATATCGCTAAGCGTAATGCTCTCCCCCGGTTTCCGAACCTTAATGCCGCTGTAAAGCTCTTCAGTAATGAAAGGCATTACCGGATGCAGAAGTTTTATTGAATCCTCAAAAACGTTTATTGCATTTTCAAAAATTGCGCCGGCTGATTCGGGATGTTCGGCGGCCTTTATCTTAAGTATCTCAATATACCAATCACAAAAATCACCCCAGATGAAATCATACAATGCTCCTGATGCTTCATTGGTTTTGAATTCTTCCAGCGCTTTCAGGTAATCTTTAATTGCTGCATTCAGCCTGCTCTTTATCCACCTGTCAAACAGGTCTTCATTGAAAGGTGTGAAAGTATCGCCTGCCTGTTCTTTTTTCATCAAAAGGAATCTTGCAGCATTCCACAGCTTATTTGCGAAATTCCTGCCTATCTCGCACTTTTCTTTAGCGAACAGAATATCTGTCCCCTGCGGAGCAAGATAAACAAGCGTAAAACGCAGTGCATCGGTGCCGTATTCATTCATAACTTCGATAACATCGGGTGAATTGCCTAGCGATTTGCTCAATTTCCTGCCCTGGTCATCGCGGATGATGTTATGGAAATACACATCCTTAAACGGAACCTTGCCTGTGAATTCAACTGATGCCATTATCATTCTGGCTACCCAGAAAAAAATAATATCGGGCGCAGTAGAAAGGAAATCAGTCGGAAAATACTTTTTCAGGTCAGCGCTTTCATCCGGCCAGCCCATCGTAGAAAAAGGCCAAAGCCAAGATGAGAACCATGTATCAAGCACATCGGGATCCTGTTCCCAATTTTCAATATCCTTAGGCTCTTCTATTTCGCAGTATATTTCACCGTTATTTTTGTTATACCAAACAGGTATCTGGTGCCCCCACCAAAGCTGGCGTGATATACACCAGTCGCGGATGCCGCTCATCCAGTGGCTGTATGTTTTAACCCATTTTTCAGGATGGAATCTAACTTCCCCGGAAACAACTGCATTCAGCGCGGGCTCTGCCAGAGGCTTCATGCTTACGAACCACTGGTCGGATAGATATGGCTCTACCTGCGCCCCGCCGCGTTCGCTGAATCCGACATTATGTACATAGTCTTCGATCTTTTCAATCAGGCCAAGCTCACCCAGTTTCTCAACAATTTTTTCACGGGCATCGAATCTATCCAATCCTGAGAACCTGCCGGCATTCTCATTCATTTTGCCGGTGTGATCTATAACCTGCGGCATTTCGAGATTGTACTTCACTCCTATCTCGTAATCATTAGGATCATGTGCCGGTGTTATTTTGAGTGCGCCTGTACCGAACTCCATATCTACATACTCATCAGCAATTACCGGAATTGCCTTATCAAGAATTGGCAGTACAACTTTCTTACCCGCAAGATCAGTATAGCGCTTGTCGTTTGGATTAACAGCAATTGCCGTATCACCCAGCATTGTCTCAGGGCGAGTTGTGGCAATTACTACGAACTTCCCTGCTTCACCTAAGACGGGATATTTTACGTAATAGAGCTTGTCTTTTTTTTCAGAGTGTATTACTTCTTCATCGCTCAGTGCAGTTTGCTGTTCGGGGTCCCAATTTATGATACGCTTACCTTTATATATCAGTCCTTTTTTATATAAGTCAACAAACACTTTGCGTACGGCCTTTGAAAGTCCCTCATCCATGGTAAAGCGTTCACGGTTCCAGTCAACAGATGCGCCCATTCGTGTAAGCTGCTTAACTATATTGACGTGGTAAATATCTTTCCATTCCCACATCTTTTCCAGGAATTTTCCCCTTCCCAGATCATACTTTGAAACTCCCTCTTCTCGAAGCTTGCCCTCAACCTTGGTCTGCGTAGCAATGCCGGCATGATCGCTGCCGGGAAGCCACAGTACGTTGAATCCTGACATGCGCTTCCATCTTGCATAAATATCCTGGATGGTGTTATTGAGCATATGACCAATAGTCAGGTTGCCTGTAACATTCGGAGGCGGGATAACAATTGAATACTTCGGCTTATCTGAATCAGCCCGTGGAGAATAGAAATTGTTCTCCTTCCAGAACTCTATAAGCTTAAGCTCTATTTCATTTGGTTCGTATGTTTTGGAAAGTTCACCCAATTAAAAATAAAATCCTTTCATTAAACTTTTTTAGTTAACAGCCGCCTGAGGTGATTCTTACACTACGGCTTTTTCGGGAGCATATTTATTTATTAGCTCGTAGGCAAGCTCGAGGTATGCCATTGAGACATTCGCATTCACATTGTAAAGGATACACGGCTTGCCGTAAAAGGTTGATTCAGTTACAATATGATTGCGCGGGATATGCGTTTTGAAAAGAAACTTGTTATATCTTAATTTCAGCTCGCGCTCTGAAATTTCGGTAACCTTAGTATTCGACTCATACATTGTCATAACAATGCCTTCAATGTACAGGGTCGGATTCGCGATCTCTTTGATGTACTCAATATACTTAAAGAGCTTCGATATTGCCTCGAGCGAAAAATGACCGCTTCTTACTGGCATCATCACCGAGCTTGAGGCGGTCAGTGCGTTTGCTACTATTCCCCGCATGATGGGGGGACAATCGATAATTATGTAATCATAATGCTGCGCTGCGCCTCTTAAGGCATTTTTCAGCACTACCCTGTTCTCCGCTATCTTAGTAAATCTTTCATCACGCTGAATAGTGTTCACATTTGACGGCACAAAATCAAGATAGTCGAGCTCTGTGCGGTGAATTGCATGATCAAGCGAATGTGTAAAGCTGAACACTTCGGCTATACCCGCTTTGATGCGTTCAGGCGTAAAGCCAAGTGACATTGCCGAAGCGCCGAACGGATCGGCATCGATAAGCAAAGTCCTTTTTTCAGCCACAGCCAGTGAAGCAGCCAGATTAACCGCCGTTGTGGTTTTACCTACTCCGCCTTTCGGCAGGCAAATCGATATTATTTTTGCACTCAACTATATTACTGTAATTACATTATTTAAATGTCATTTCCCCTGAGCGATAAGGGTTTTCAGATTCAATGCATCCCTGAAGCCGGGGTCAAACTCCAGTGATTTATCCAGAAACTTCAAAGATAATTCAAAATTTTTATTAATATAATGATAATATGCGGTTTCATAATACAGACCGGGAATATACTTCGCAAGGTTCTTCCGGTAGTTTCCCGTTGGCTCAAAGCGTCGAAATGATACTCCTAGAGATGAAGTGCCCGCATCTGAACGATAAGCAGCATTTTTATCTTCCACTTTATATATCAATCCGTTTGGACTCAGCTTATACGGTGCAAGGAAGGCGGACATTTCTTTGCTCAGCACCAGATCTATAGTTATGTTCAGCTGGTACTTCTTTCGTGCTGACTCAATAAAAGCCTTCACGAGAGCTGCAAGCTTTGGAGACTTAACTTTTTCATCCTGTCCATAAACAGCAATGTATTCTTCAGCCTGTGTTTTGATGCCTTCATAAATATCCGGGTAAAACTTACTGACTGTTTCAAGATACCACGGAACGGAAAGGAATTTTACATTTAATACCTTCACATCAGGACGCATTTTCTCAACAAGCTGGTAATAAAATGATCCGGAGTATTGGTATGACCAGTCATAGCACAGCAGTATGGAATTCTGCTCAATTGTGTTCAGTGTATTGGTAGTATATTCGGCATTCGCAACATTCCTGCTGTTATCGCACTCGCTGAAATTATACGCCCCTGATACAATAACCGCTAATGCACCAGCAGCCACAACTTTTGTCTTCACTCCGGCGAAGCTTGCCGATGTTACAACTCTTCCCCGCAATGCAAAATAAAGGATTGAACCGCTCACCATAAGTCCAAGCAGGTAATATACGAGCAGGAAAAAGGATGTGATCTCGATAGTGTTGTATGTGAATGAATATAACAGCGTAACGATTATTCCGATAAGCGAAAAAACAAAAAATGGTTTACTGACTTTGCTGTACACCCATAAGCCGAATAATGAAAGCAGCAAGGGCAGGATTGCCATCTCGCCTGCAACGCCTTTAAAGAATGCAGCAAAGTTCTCGCTGAATTTTGAGCCTGAAGAGAACATCAATTGCGAGAAATCCGCTCCGCGAATATGATCAATCAGCGCGCCAAAACTTAAGGGATTAGACCAGTTCAGATATGGTCCGTATGAAGCAGCAAACATAAGGACAATGTAAAGCAGAAGCCCGGGTACCACCAGCAGAACATACGGCAGAACTGCGCGTGCAAAAACTTTTCCGGATTTGTATTGCAGGTAGAGCAGATATGCTATCCCCGGCAGGAAATAAATAGTTGTTGAGTGGTTCGCCGCGCTAAAACCAAGCACTATAAACAGCCACATCCAGTCAGTTTTGCGCGGTGACTGCAGATGCTGAATTATCTTAACACTTTGTAAGACAAACAGGCTGATGAACAGGAAATGCAGCGCGTAAACTTCTATCTGTGCTGCGTTAAGCCAAATAGTGCGGAAGAGGCCGATAGATACAGAAGTAAAAAAAGCTGTCAGGTAAACCAAAAGTGAGCTTTCATTAAAACTGATAATTCCCGCAGCAGCAGACTTATGTTCTGAATCCGCAGATTTAGCCTCATGTTTATGCTTCTTTTTGTCTGATTCTTTGCCGTTTTGATCTTTTGCTCTCTGCTTATGTGGCTTCTCTTTTCCAAAAGAAACGAGAAGTGAGCTGGCAAGGATACAAACCGTATAAAACGTCACAACAACTGCGGCGGCTGATTCAACCGCGCTCAATAAATTGAGTCTGTAAATAACTGAAGAGCCTATGGGTATGTGTGATACGATCCATCCAATAATCAGAAATAACGGATACCCGGTTGGATGCGGCACGCCAAATGTATAACTGACCGCAGCAAGCTCACCGCTATCAAGGAATGTTATCGAAGGGAAAAGGGTCAATATGTAGATCACAACGCAAACCAGGCCGGCGGAGGCGGCAAAGATATGTTTCAGCCTGCTATCCAATTGTTACGTTTAGCTCCCCGATGTTTTGGATTTCTGCGCGGACTTTATCGCCAGTTTTGAGTGTTGCGATTCCTGCCGGCGTGCCGGTGAAAATAAGGTCACCTTTGCGCAGGCCAAAGATCTTTGACAAATAGCTTACTATGAACTTAACAGAAAATATCATCTGCGAGGTATTTCCTGATTGTTTTAATTCATCGTTCACTGCAAGCCTGATATCCAGATTCTGAACATTGCCGGCATCTTCTGCTTTTACGATATCCGATACAGGCGATGAACCGCGAAAACCTTTTGCTACAGCCCAGGGCTTGCCCTTTTTCTTGCATTCAGTCTGGATATCGCGCAATGTGAAATCGATACCAACGGCATAACCAAAAACATGGTCTAATGCATTCTCTTCTGAAACAGAATCACAATCTGAATCAACAACGATTACAAGCTCAACTTCATTTTGAATATCAGTAGAGATTTTCGAGCCATTCAGTTCAGGGATATTAACTATTGCACCCTCCCCTACTATTGCTGTAGTTGGTTTCAAAAAAACAACGGGCTCGGAAGGTATCTCGTTCTTAATGCCCGGGATAACAATCTCGTTAATGTGATCTGCGTAGTTCTTACCAATGCAGAACACATTATTAACGCGCAGCGTATCAGCCGAATGTTTTACTTTTAGCTCTGCCATTTATTATATATTTATCAGGTGCTGCAGATTGTTTACAATTCCGATAGGCTTGCACTTAAGCTCCCAGCCGTCAAACGGGGTATTTTTACTCTTCGACTTGAATGAAGAAGCATTAACTTTCCACTTCGCATTGGGATCCAGAATTGTCAAGTTAGCCGGCGAGCCTTCTTTAAGACTGATATCCTTCAATCCAAGCAGCCTGCGGGGATTAACCGACATCTTGTTTATCATTTCTTCAAGCGTTATCAAGCCCTTTTCGACAAGGTAAGTGTATGAAAGGCCCACTGCTGTTTCGAGTCCAACAATGCCGAACGGCGCTTTATCAAGCGGCTCAGATTTCTCATCAGCCGAGTGCGGCGCATGATCAGTGCAAATAACCTCTATTGTGCCGTCTTTCAGCCCTTCCAAAACTGCGTTTACATCTTCCTGTGTTCTAAGGGGCGGATTCATCTTGGCATTGGTGCCGTACTTTTCTATGGCTGAATCATCAAGTATAAAATGATGCGGGCATGCTTCTGCGGTAACATTTAGACCATCAGCCCTGGCTTTACGCACAAGATCAACGGCCTCCTTTGTGCTGATATGCTGAATGTGGTAATGCGCTCCGGGAGTTTGTTGGGTCATTTCAATGTCACGTGCAATAATCTCATACTCGGAAGCATTCGGGATACCTTTCACGCCCAGTTTCCTTGAAACAGCGCCTTCATTCATAATGCCGCCATTGGTAATACTCATTATTTCACAATGCTGTACAACCGGAACACCGAGCTTAGCGGTAACTTCAAGTGTTTCCTTCATAATTTTATCATCGGCTATCGGGCTGCCGTCATCGGTAATAGCAAGCACACCGGCTTCAACGAGCGACTTAATATCCGCGAGCTTATCACCTTTTCTACCTTCGGTTGCGCAGGCGGATTGATAGACATCAACAATATTACCTTTGGTACGTGCGGCATTTTCAGCAACTATAGCCGCATTATCTATAGCGGGCGATGTGTTTGGCATTGTCATCACGCCCGTGAATCCCCCGTATGCCGCTGCAAGCGAGCCGGTTGAAATATCTTCTTTGTGTGTCTGCCCGGGTTCACGGAAATGGACATGCATGTCGAAAAATCCGGGGACAATAATTTTGCCGGCCAGATCGAACTGAATCACTTCACGCACATGCTGCCATATCACTCCCATCCGGTTTATGACGCCGTTTACAATAAGGATATCAAACCGGCCGTTAATATTTTCAGCCGGTGAAATAACGTGGCAATTTCTCAGTAGTAAATGCAATTTGGTATTATAATTTATACTAAAATAACAAAATTAAAGATCGTTAAACATCAAAATCAGAGCGACTATTTCTTATCTGAGGTGTTCATCCGATGAATCTTATCACTTAAATCCCCTGTTCATGCATTTTTCAGACATCGTATGAATGGGTCAATTAACTGAATCATCAGAAAATGCTTACAAGGTAAAGGAATATATAAAGCGCAGGAACCGCGAATAGAATGCTATCGAACCTGTCTAATGCGCCGCCGTGACCGGGGATAAGGTTTGATGAATCCTTAACCTTTACGCTGCGCTTCAGGTGCGATTCAAACAAGTCGCCAATTTGCGCGAAAATTCCAACTATAGCTGTAACTAAGAACCAGTGCAATAATGAATGATTGGGATAAAAGAACTTCCAAATAACTATAGCTGAAAGCATGGTGAATAAAAAACCTATAATAGAACCTTCCCATGTTTTTTTGGGGCTTATTCTCTCTGCAAGTTTATGTTTGCCGAACAGCTTGCCCCCGAAAAAAGCGAAAGTATCGCTAACCCAAACGAGCACAAGGCAGATTATGGCATAATTTGCACCGTAGACTCCAAGCATTTTAGCTGAGTCCATCAAACTCAGCAAGCCAAATGGTGTGGAGATATAAAACACAGAAAGCAGCCATGTGCCAATAGCTTGAAAATGCTTTTCACTGCTGAATACTTCGGCAAGAATAAGGTAAATGAACATCATGAAATAAAGGATCAGCACAAAATTAAACATGCCGTAATAGAAGCATACCACTATCAATATGCTGATCAGCAGGAAAACAAACTTATGTCCGGATAGCCCGCCTATCCATTTTGTTAAAGCACCGGGCGGTTTCTTCGGACTTTCAAACAAGTTATAAAACTCGTTCATGCAAAAAAAAGCAAGCACTGAACAGAACACAAGAAATATTTCATTTCCGGCAATTGCAGAAAACACGACCAGGGGTATCCCTATTAGTCCAACAATTACACGGATAATGGTATTACTCATACTGCAGTCCCTTCTGATTCAGGCTTGGTTCGAAGCCTGTAATAAAGGAATAATATACTTGAAAAAATCAGCAGAGAAACAAAAACTGCAACTATTGTATTGGTAAGCTCATCGCCGGCAAGCTTAGGTGTTTCAAAATCCGGTTTGCCGTAAGCGTAGAGATAATACGCAGCAAAGAAATTATTCAGGAAGTGGCAGAGTATGCCAACGTATATTGAGTTTGAATAGTAAACAACAAATCCAAGGTAGCAGCCAAGTATCATAAGCGGAACAAGATTAAAAGGCTGGAAATGATAGAATGCAAACAAAGAACCTGAGATGATTATTGCTTTCAGCGGACGCGATATTTTCGTAAGTTCAGAAAGTGTAAAACCGCGGAAAAGGAATTCTTCACAGATTGCGGGTGTAACACAGATGACAAATACCACAACAAAGAACTCTGTTACAGAGTGAGCCTGAACAATTTTCATAGTGCTTACTTCGAAAGTTTCGAATAGTTCTTTCAGCGGCTTAACGCCGTCGCGGACAAACGGAATGCTGTTGAGCGCCATTTCCTGGAAATACATATAGCCTTGAAGGAATGGCTGTATCATTACTATACCTAAAATTGAGAGAAGAAGAAGCGAATATTTCGGCCTGTTGAGGCGGAAGACTTTTTTCAGGTCCCACGTTTGCAGTCTCGCGAAGAAAATAGTAGGCGCAAGTATGAACATGAACTGTCCGAAAGCAAGTATCACCCTCGTTATTTTTACGTTGGGGTTTTCGAGATTAATATCACCTGCTGCAAGTGCAAACAATCCACCCACAAACTGGTACAGAAAAAAAACAATAGCAAGAACAACAATAATCCTTGCAAAAGGGTTGAGTGACTGCAAAAAGCTGCCAGCCGGTTTTTGAGGGTCGTTGTTTTCTTCCGGATTAAATTCCTGCAAATTGTAGATTTTAGTTTGGCAAATATAAAAAATTGTAAATTTAGTTATTATTCATAAATTTTTGCAGAGTTGAGCTGAAACGGGTGCCGTATTCTGCAGCGATTGTTGGGCAGGGCTAAAGCCCGGTGAAAGGGGTAAAATGTGTTTCCAACCTTAAAAGGTGGGGATATTGAAACTGATGGCTTTTGAAGCTTTCCCATACCGGAGAGTTTACCTCAAGACAATCATTTTGATATATTTTGAACCTAGAACTTCGTAATTTTTCGATGATTTTCCTGTAGAGACGACCCGGTGGGTCGTCTCCTATAAAAGGTTAGAGATGGCCTATTGAGTTTGGGAAAGAGAAAAACTACTCGTTCCAGGAAATGAGGGTATGGCAGATCGTTCCCGAATGGAGGTCTTCGTATTTTGCGAAGACTGCTAGCCTGTTTTCGTGGCACGAGTGCAATGCACCCACTCCTTTGGATGGAACAGGAGGAGGTTTACGCAAGTACTACTACCCTGATTGGGCTATATATCAAAATTGATTATATAAGTATATTTCATTATGTTAACATGTAATAAATTAATAAATATTAATATTGAGTAAATATATCTCACTGCTGTTTTTTGCCGTAATGTTCTTTACCGCAACGTGTTATATTTATTCCGGGGATAGGTCCAGCGCACGTTCTTCTGCTATGGCTTTTTCAAACCTTGTCTCTTCTGTTGGAAACGATGCTTATGGAATAAATCCCGCAAATTATGATTATACCCTGCCCACGTCAAAACCTCCAAAAGGTATAAGCAAGAAAAAAAGAAAGATATTCGATCCGCATTGGGAATTTTCCTTGTTTTCAGCAGGCGGCGGATATGGGTCTGATTCATCGATAGCTTTCTACAACAATTACCTGCAGTATCTTTCGATTGACAGGAATAAATTCGTTGACCTGTTCACAAACATTGAAGAAGTATTCCGTTTCCGAAATACGATACTGCCTGCAGATAAGACAGATGTAAATTATGATTTTGAGCTGAACTGGCTTTCTGTCAACTACAAGAATCCGAAGTTCGGGGCGGTGAATTTCTCTATTTCAGACCGGGTTGGACTCAACACCGAAGTTAACAGCAGGGATGAATACCTGCCTTTAACTTTCGGCTTCAATTTCAATCCAAATGGCAGCTATAATATTACTGATGTCAGCCTGTCACAATCCGAAGCCATAGCATGGTGGATACGTAAATACAACATTGGCTACGCAAAGCAATTCAATTTTAAGAAGTCAAGCGGCATAAGGAGCTTTTCTATCGGAATTGCGGGCGGACTCGTTCACGGTTTCGGCAACGTAACCACATATGATTCACACCTGAATATTGGCACTTGGGGCGTTCAAAGCATTAACGGTGTAAACCATGTGGACAGTATAAAGGGCAAACAGGATTTCCATACACAATCAGCATTAACAGATTATTTCAGGGATTACAAAGATGGCGCCGAAACACAGTTTAATTTGTTCCCTAAACCTGCAGGTGTAGGCTACAGCCTGGATATTGGAATAAATATGCAGATAGGCAACGACTGGAGAATTGCGGCATCAGTTACGGACCTGGGGAAAATTACCTGGGATTATAATACCGTAACGAACAATGACACGAATTCATTTGCTTACTACAATTTTTATATCACAGGTAGCGACCCGACATATAACCAGATGGTAAATGATCTCGGCGGTTATGCAACACAGGATTCAACAACCCACTTTTCAACAGAAATGCCGACAAAGTTCAGGGCGGGAATTATGTTCAAGCCAAATGAGAAGTTTATGATTGAGTTCAACTGGGTGAAGGGTAACAATGACCTGCCGGGCAATACAAAGGATGTGATTTACTGTTTCGGAGCTGAGTATTTTCCACTCCCCTACCTGCCCATCAGAACGGGATTTTCCGCAGGCGGACCGGGAGCGTATTATATTTCGCTCGGTGCAGGGCTTAAGCTCAAGAATTTCACTATTGATGTTGGAACTTACGGCATCAATCAATTGATTGAAGATAAGAGGTTTTCTGTAGCAATTTCCAGCAAGATAATTCTGTAAAAGTATATTAAACAATTAATTTCAAATCTATGAAAAATATCAGATCAGTTTTCGCAATTTTGATCGTTTTTGCTGCGGCATTCTTATGGGGCTGCGGTGAAGATTCAACAACCGGCGGCAACACTCCCGGCACTCCCCCGAATATCAGCATGAAGGTAGGTTCATATTATGCCTTCACAAACGATAGCCTTGATACAAATGGAACAATAAGGCATACAAAGATCATGACTTTCCAGACCTTCGTAGCCCAGGGGACATACTTTGGTCAGCCGGATGCTTTCCAAATAAGGTCTGAAACAAGGGATACAGCAGCAAATTCATTGGTTAGCCTTGATACATTTTATGTACGTTACGACGGAACAAGGTTCTATCAATATGGTATGCTTCAATTGATCGATCCAACACATGCCCCTTCGTGGGATCTGGTTGCGGATTTTTCAAAAGCGACAAACGAACAATGGGATGTTGCTACAATTAATACCACAGTTGGCGGCTTTGCAGTTACTGCAGTAGTAAAGGGGAAGATCGCTGAACAAACTCCGTTTGTAACAAATAACACTGGACTTTCTATAAATAATTACAGGATAGAGATAGAAGCAGCAGTATCTAATTCAGCGGGCAGTTTTGGTTCGATATTTGTAGATTATTACATCGGATATTCTGACCCTGCTACAAATCCGGGTGGTATGGTTCGTGTGAAGCTCCGCCCCATCAAGTTATCGCTTCTTGGAATTCCGGTTTACAGCGCGGCAGGCGTAGATAGTAAAATTGAAACTTACAGACTGCCCTAATTTTAGGTTTTAAAGCTATGAATTTTAGCCCGGTTCGCCGGGCTTTTTTATTATTCATTATAGTCCGTCCCGGTTCCCGTCAAGTTTACACCGAAAGCATGCCCTTTCACCCTATATATGACTTTTATTCTGCAACAATAATGATTATTTTTGCATTTATAACTTTACAAAAACGATATTGCATAAGCTGAAACCCGAAAATCCGGTTAAAGAGTTTGACGAATTCGTAACTATCATGAAGCGCCTGCGCAATGAGTGTCCATGGGACCGTGAGCAGACACATGACTCGATCCGCCACCTGTTGCTTGAGGAAACTTACGAGACTCTCGAGGCGATAGACGAACGGAATTACGACGAGCTGAAAAAAGAGCTTGGCGACCTGCTTTTGCATGTGGCATTCAATGCAATAATTGCCGAAGGAGATGGGCATTTTGACCTGAAAGATGTTATCAATGCCATAAATCACAAAATGATCACCCGCCATCCGCACGTGTTTGGCGATACAGAAGTCAGCGGCACTAAGGAAGTTTTGAAGAACTGGGAGCATATCAAGCTCGGCGAAGCCGGAAGAAAATCAGTTCTTGAAGGCGTCCCTAAAAATTTGCCCTCGCTTACACGCGCTTACCGGATACAGGAGAAGGCCGCTAAAGTTGGATTCGACTGGGATAACAGCGTTGATGCATTCAAAAAAATAGATGAAGAGCTTCAGGAGTTCAAAATTGAAGCTGAATCAAACAAAAACAGCGAGGGCAAGCTTGAAGATGAAGTCAGGATAAAGCTGGAAAAAGAGCTTGGTGATATACTCTTCGCAATAACAAACTACGCCAGGTTTTTTGAAATAAATCCGGAAAACGCATTAAGGCTGACCATTGAAAAATTCATAAAAAGATTCAACTACATCGAAGAAGAACTTGGCGCCCGCGGCAAAAAAGTGACAGAGTCTGACCTGGCTGAAATGGACGCAATCTGGAATCAATCTAAAAAGCACATTAAATAAAAGATAAATTGATAATTCATAACTTAATGACAAAATACGTAAAAGCTGCTTCCGTAATTGCCTTATTATTTCTTTATCAATTTACATACGGGCAAAGTAAAATTCCCCAGGACAAAATTGATGAACTTAGCGCTAAGCTCGATTCAATTTGCCTGCCTTTAAAAGCTCAGGGCATAAAAGTATCATGTAAAGTTATGCATGCAGATTTCGGCAAAGTGCTTTATGAGCTTGACCCGGAAATGAGTATGATACCCGCTTCCATAACTAAGATAATTGTCGGAGCGACTGCTTATGCTAAGCTTGGTGCCAATTATTCTATTCCTACAATAGTATACACTGATGACAGCGATATCAAAGACGGTATTATAAACGGGAATTTATATTTAAAAGGATTCGGCGACCCAGACCTGAACTCCGGTGATATACAAACTCTTGCTTCGGAGATAACGAAAAGAGGGATCAAAGAAATTACAGGCAACATTGTTGCAGATGATTCATATTTTGACAGCAAATATTACACCCTTTCAGGCGTTTATAAAGGAGATACGGGGCCTTCATATTGGCCGTATGTTTCGGGATTGTGCCTGGATAAGAGCGCGGGTGCAACTACTGCGGGAAACCTGCTGTCATCTGACCTCATTTCGATGGGGGTAAACGTTCAGGGCACTGTGATAGCGGGGGTTACACCATCAGGAGCAAAAGAAGTTGCGCAGATAAGCCATTCAATATATGATGTGCTGGCATACATGCTGAAAGAAAGCGATAATCACTCTGCAATAACAGTTTTCAAGCTGCTTGGCGCAAAATTCAAATCAACCCCTGCTACACTTGAAGACGCACAGGAAGTGGTGATCTCATTTTTAAGCGAGCTTGGAATTGACAGGTACTCCTATGAAATTCTCGAAGGCTCCGGCTTGACCAGGTATAACAAAGTAAACGGCGAGCTTTATGTTAAGCTGCTTAAATATATGTATGATGACCGCTTCACATTTGATTATTTCATGAATTCACTTTCTATAGCAGGCAAGGACGGCACTTTGAGGAAAAGGATGATAGGTACTGAAGCAGAGGGCAACGTTTATGCTAAAACCGGAACCATAAACAGCGTAAGCGCATTAAGCGGATATGTGATAGATAAGGATAACGAAGTCCTGATTTTCTACATTGTTATGAATGGTTTTGGCGGCAATGCTACTGAAATGCGGGCTGCGCAAGATGATGTAGCGATCACTCTGGCCGGATTCAGCAGGTAACATAAATTTTTAACATTTTTAACAGCCCTTTTGAATAAGGAAACTATTGGCAAAATTTGAACTAGTATCGGAATATAAGCCTTCAGGCGACCAGCCCAAGGCGATTAAAGAGCTGACTGAAGGAGTTCAGCGCGGCGATAAATACCAGACACTGCTTGGCGTAACAGGTTCTGGAAAGACTTACACTATATCAAACGTGATACAGAATATCGGTAAGCCTACACTTATCATGTCTCATAACAAAACCCTTGCAGCACAGCTTTATGGGGAATTCAAGAAATTCTTCCCTATTAATAAGGTAGAGTTTTTCATCAGCTACTATGATTACTACCAGCCTGAATCATATATACCCAGAACGGACACATACATAGCGAAAGACCTTTCAATAAATGAAGAGATCGACAGGCTTCGGCTTAGGGCTACTACTGCCCTGCTCGAAGGCAGGGATGACGTTATTATTATAGCTTCCGTATCATGCATATATGGAATTGGCGCCCCACAGGAGTATGCGGACCAGGTATTAGTTCTAAACCGCGGCGAAAAAGTTTCGAGGAAAGAGCTGCTTAATAAGCTCATTAGCATACATTACGTAAGGAATGATTTTGAGTTCAAGCGCGGGGTTTTCAGGGTAAGAGGAGATGTGATCGATATAATTCCGGCTTACGAAGATGATACAGCGATAAGAATAGAGCTATTTGATGATGAGATAGAAAGCATTTTGTATTTTGACAGGAAATCCGGTGAAATAATCGGACTTGATGAACGTGTAGCGATCTACCCTGCGAAATATTTTGTAACTTCGCCAGACAGGCAGGAAAAAGCCATCAGGGATATAAGGAACGAGCTTAACGCACGGGTTATTGAACTGCAGAATGAAGGTAAGCTTATAGAAGCTCAAAGGCTGGAACAGCGGACTAATTTCGACCTTGAGATGATACAGGAAGTTGGCTACTGTACCGGAATTGAAAACTATTCGCGCTATATGGATCAAAGACCTCCCGGCTCGAGGCCATCTTGCCTCTTCGATTACTTCCCTGAAGATTACCTGCTTATAGTGGATGAATCGCATGTTACTGTTCCCCAGGTGAACGGAATGTACAACGGGGACAGGATGCGGAAGCAAACCCTAATTGATTACGGATTCAGGCTTCCTTCGGCACTTGATAACAGGCCTATGAAGTTTGATGAATGGGAAAGTATGCTTAAGCAGGTAATTTATGTGAGCGCAACACCAGATGAATATGAACTGCAGAAAAGCGGCGGTGTATATGTTGAGCAGGTCATAAGGCCAACGGGACTGCTTGACCCTGCGATAGAGGTTCGCCCGACTAAAACACAAATTGATGACCTTATTCACGAGATTCGCGAGCGCGCTAAGAAAAATGAAAGAGTACTCGTTACAACTCTTACAAAAAGAATGAGTGAAGACCTAACCGATTATTTGCTTGGAATTGGCGTCAAAGTGCGATACATGCATTCTGAAGTAGAAACCCTTGACAGGGTTGATATTCTCCGCGATCTGAGGCTTGGCAATTTCGACGTGCTAGTAGGAGTGAACCTGCTCAGGGAGGGCTTAGACCTTCCCGAAGTTTCTCTGGTTGCAATTATCGATGCTGATAAAGAAGGGTTTTTGAGATCTGAGAAATCGCTGATGCAGACTGCGGGCCGTACTGCAAGGAACGTAAACGGGCTTGTAATAATGTACGCGGATAAGATCACTCAATCCATGGATAAGGTTATAAAAGAAACGGCCAGAAGAAGGAAGATACAGGAAGAGTATAACCGGGAGCATGGCATAAATCCCGAGACAGTGCTTAAGACTCTTGAAGAGATAATGAGCTCTACGGTAATTGCCGATACAAAAGCAAAAAGTGACCAGAGGCGCGGCAAGAAGAAAAAAGAAACTCACAAAACAAGCCTTAGCATATTGACAGACCCGGCATTGGAAAGAAATAATCCCGAAGAGCGCCGTGATCTTATCAACCAGCTTCGCAAGCAGATGGTTGAAGCAGCCAAGGACCTTGAGTTTGAAAGAGCTGCAGAATTAAGGGATGAGATAAGCAGGCTTGAAATATAAAACTGAAATTAATTTATCAATGTACAAACGTAAGTCACTATTAACATTAATGCTGTTCGTTTTGGCGGCATTTCTTTCCCAGGGATGCCAAAAGCAGCCGGATGAGATCAAGTATGATACATCAAACAACAAAGATGCGGCAAAAACCCAGTTCAAAAAACAGGGAGAGGTATTTTTCCAGGATTCCCTAAAGAACCTCAGGAAAAAGATCGATGTGGAAATAGCAGAAAATGAAGAAACCCGGCATTTGGGACTTATGTTCCGCGAAAACATGAAGGAAGAAGAAGGAATGCTGTTCCTTTTCCCGGCTGAAGAATACCAGAGTTTCTACATGAAAAATACTATTATGCCGCTGGATATAATCTTTGTGAACGCCAAGAAGCATATTGTAAAGATACACAAAAACACAACCCCTTACTCAGAAGCAAGCCTGCCATCAATGAAACCTGCAATATATGTTGTCGAAGTTAATGCCGGATTTACTGATAAGTATAAGATACAGGAAGGTGATGTTATAGACTGGAGGAAATTCTAACCGTCTTATCAGACATTAATCATAATACATATCCGGACGACGGTCTCTAAAAATATTGTTTAACGGAGTTACGTTCTTATCATTTGCAAGCCCGGGGTCTACTTCTGTGATCATAATACATTCATCATCTTTGCCTGCACGGGCAAGATAGTTACCCTTAGTATCCACAATAACGCTTTCGCCGGTAAAATACAGCTCTTTGCCTGAATTCTGTTCCTTCCCTATCCTGTTGGCAGTCACAGTAAATACCCTGTTTTCCACTGCGCGGGTGAACATGGCAGTTTGGCAATACGAAAGTACAAGGTTTGAAGGATGACAGATGATTTGCGCTCCCCTTAAAGCAAGTGTACGTGCAGACTCCGGGAAAATCCAATCGAAACATATCATCATTCCGATCTTAGCTTCCCCGAACTTTCCGGAAATATGATGGACTTCAAACCCGGTATTGCCCATTGAGAACCATTTTTTCTCATCATTAAACAGATGCGTTTTGCGGTAAGTGTTGATAAATCCATCAGGCCGGACAAGTACTGATGAATTGAAAAATTCTTCGCCGTCTTTTTCGCATATTCCCGCAACAAAATGTACCTCCTTCTGCGCCGCCAGCTCTGAAAGCATTGTGCAAAACGGGCCTACTGGTATCTCTTCGGAGGAGTTCTTTACCTCTTCAATTGAAGTAAATAAATAGCCCGAGTTTGAAAGCTCGGGCAACACAAGAAGATCGTATTCGGAACTTTCTGCAGAGATCATTTTCCTCAGCTTTTTGATATTTGCTTCAGGATCGTTAAAGACCGGATTGAACTGCAGAATTCCTATTTTCATGCTTATTTAGGCGGAAGAATGTTAGCGCTGAAAGAAACGACTTTTGTAGGATGAGCCATATCGTTACTTTCGATAGTTATTGTCTTTTCATTAACACCGCTCCTGCCTTCGGTGTTGAAGGTGAATTTTATCTTGCCGGTTTCGCCGGGCTGAAACTCTTTTTTCTCATCGGCAACTAATCCGGTGCAGCCGCATGCGGGCTGTATCTTTTTAATGATCAGCACACTCTTTCCGGTGTTGGTAAACTCAAACTCTCCGGCTACCTGCGGCCCCTGCGGTACATCACCAAACTGTATCTTTTCCATGGCGAATGTCATAACCGGCGGATTGGTCTTGGGGTCGTGCAAATTCTTATTTACCAAAAATGCCGAAAAAGCTCCTACCATCAGAATTCCAACAATCAGGAACAAAATTTTACCTGCTTTTCCTGTTTTCATATTATATTAGTTTAAGTTTAAATTAGTTTCATTTTCGCGAACAGATCTCAACACAACTGTATCAGGGTAGTATTTATAAAGCATGACACTGAAAAACAATAATATCATATCTTCTATTATGCGGAGCCATACTTCTGAAGTTGATGAAGGTTTAACACTGAAGCAGCCGCATGAGATATCGAGTCCCCTAATAAGCGCCTGGGTAAGCGCAACAATAAAAATAACCAGAAGCGTAGTATAAACAAGCAGAGATCCTTTAACCCATTTTCCCGTTACAAGGAAGAGCCCTGTAATAAACTCCAGCCACGGAAGAAAAATTGCAAGTGCATTTACAAGCTGATATGGCAGAACGTGATAATTATCAATAATATCGGCAAAGGCTTCGGGGTTTGCCATTTTATCGAAGCTGGCATACATGAAGACGCCGCCCAGTACTAACCGGACAGCAATCACGAAATATTTATTTTCAAATATCTTTTTCATTGTACTTTTTTGAACGGCTAATTTGAAGGATAACCCGCATTTTTCCATTCATCCCAGCCGCCATGGAATATGTAAACTTTCTTGAAGCCAAGCTTCGCCATGTAATAAGCCATATCTATGCTCACATCGCATGCTGAGCTGCAATAAGTTACATATACCTGGTCTTTAGGCAGGTCATTAAGCCTGTCTTTGTACTTCTCAATTTCATGGAACGGAATATTCATCGCCCCCTGTATGTGGCCTGCGGAATAATCCGATAGATCCCTTGCATCTATGAACCTGTATTTCTTGTCGAAAAGAGCCTTGGCAAAATCGATCTTTATATCAACAGGCTTGGAAATTTCCTGTGTTGTCTGTGAATTCTTAATTGAATCCTGTTTCTTCTGGTCGGCAGTTTTTACTGAATCCTGGATCCTTTTCAATGAATCAGATTTGTTCTTCGCCAGGATCGAATCCTGAATCCTTTTTTCATTGGCAAGCCTGAGTGAATCTTCCCTGTTAAGCGAGCGCGTCTTGAGGGAATCAGCAGCCCGCTGAATTGAATCCTGCATCCTAAGAGCATTCATAAGGCTATCACTTTGCGAAAAATCAACCACCTTTTCATTAGCAATAAACTGAATCCCGTTTGGATTAGAAAGATTGTAAAAAATACCTACCGCAAGCGTCAAAGCAAGGATGCCGCAAATCTGAATGATTACTCTTTTGCTCAAAAAATTCAGGTCCTATCAGGATTAATTTTTCACTTCAACAAGTACCGGTATCTGGAACTCGCCTTCACTTGTTTTGATGATTATAGCAGCGTTTATCGCGGACTCTTCATATATCTTGATCGAGATATCAAGATTCGCAGATTCACCCGAATGCAATGTCATTTTATCCGAAGTGATCTTTATCACCGGTGTGTTTGAAACAATCTCAGATATATCGATATCTTTGTCATATGAATTCAATATACTGCCTGATTGTTTTATCTCATCGCCAACTTTCCCTTCAGATATGATTGACTGAGGATTAAATGTGATAGGGTCTGCCATAGTCATAGTAAGCTGAACTGTATGATTATTACCAGCCGCTTCGTTGGTTGCTATCATAATGGCTTTTGTTACAGGACCCATTCCCTGTCCATTATAAGAAAATTTGATTGTGCCCATTTCTCCGGGTTTAACTGCATCGTTGTTTGCCAAGGCGCTTGAACAGCCGCATGAAGTAGAAACGCCTGTAACCTGCAGGTCCTGGTCGCCTACATTTTTGAACTGTATCTCGTAAACGACTTCAACACCTCTTCTGTGAGTACCGGTATTTATATTATCTCCTCCCACAATCTCCATTTTGGGGCCCGTTTGTGCTAAGGCCGCAAGCGGCAAGAAAAGTAATGCAAAAAGTAAATTTTTCATATTATTACTTGTTTTTATCATCATTTTAGTAATTTAATATTACTTTTTTTGAAATACAATTTATCTATTTTTACTAATACAACCCGCAATAAACATTAATTGTTTCATAAAAATGGGGATTTTAGTAAAGATAAATTATAGTTATACTTGAATGGGGGTTATGAAAAAAACTGGATCTGAATTAGATTTATTGGTATTTGCCGCTCATCCGGATGACGCGGAATTGTGCTGCGGCGGTACTATTGCAGCAATTACCGCGATGGGAAAACGCGCAGGGATCATAGATTTGACCATGGGCGAGCTTGGAACCAGAGGTACAGCAAGAACCAGGCAAAATGAGGCAAAAAAGGCATCAGCTGTTCTTGGAGTTCATACCAGAGTTAATCTAAAAATCCCTGATGGTAATATAACAAACAACCCTGCAAACAGGCTAAAAGTGATCAGAGCTCTCCGTCTTTACCGCCCTTCTATAATCTTTTTGCCACATCATATTGACCGCCACCCTGACCACTCTAAGACTCATGAACTGGTTAAAGAAAGTGTTTTTTACAGCGGGCTGAGCAAGATCAAAACGTCCGGTCTTGAGCCATACCGGCCCTCAAGGACTTTTTTTTACATGCAATCAAGTGTATTTGAACCCAATGTGATACTGGATGTTTCCCCGTTCTTTGAAATCAAGATGAATGCAGTAAAATGCTATTCAACTCAGTTTCATACGGGAGATTCAAAGCACAAAAGGAATGAACCAGAGACCTTTATAAGCAGCCGGAGTTATATGGAATATATAGAAGCACGCATGCGGTTTTATGGGTTTCAAATTGGTGTTAAGTACGGCGAAGCATTTTATGCTGAAGAAAAGCTGAAACTTACACCTGAGTTTATTTTTGATATCTAACAATCAAGTTAATGTCTAAATCAATATTCAACAAACAGTCTATAATTCTATTCTTCGTTCTCGGATTAGCAGTTGTAGCTTCTGTAACCATCCTTACTTACATGAACATTAAAGACCAGCAAAGCGATCATGAATTCATACAGGATACTTACATCCGCAATGCACTCCTGGATAACATTTACAGTAATATCACTGAGGCTGAAACTTCAAGAAGGGGTTACTTCCTTTCCAGCGACCCGCAATTTACGGCTTCTATTAGGGATAGCCGCCTGTTAACTGATTCACTGCTCAAAACTCTGCGAAACAAATCTTTCGGCAGCAATACACTCCTGGCATATTGCGATACCCTGAAGCCAATAGTTCAGCAGCGATTTGACGTAGTAAATGAAAGTATTGAAATACTGGACGCAAAAGGCAATAACGCTAAATTCCATAAGAATACTTACGATAAAGCCAAGATACTGCAGAGCGATATTAAGAACACCATAAGCAAGATGAAGCGCGAAGAACAGCTAAGCCTTGTTAGGCAAAGAGAAAAAGCAGATATGAGCCTGGACTTCACTTTATATATCCTGATTGGTGGGGTCACTATCAGCGGATTGATTTTCGTGGGCCTGTTCGTACTATTGCTGAAAAGGTCAGGGCAGTCATTTGAATCAGAGAACCAGGAGATAACCCGGGAAGAGCTTGAACAGATTGTGAAAGAACGGACAGCAGAGATATCACAGATCAATCATAAACTGTACGGCAAGGTAAGCGAGCTGGAGATAATGGAAAATGCCCTTAAACAATCAGAAGAACATTACCGAAAGCTTTTCGAACAGATGCATGATGCAATAGTGATTTTTTCACCGGAGAATGAAATTGTGATCGACGTGAACCGCAGGGCATGTGACCTCTACGGGCTGAAAAGAGAAGAATTCATTGGGCTTTCTATGCGCTCGATATCCAAGAACATTCCGCAGAACACAGAGAATATCAAGACTACAGTCGAAAAGGGTTACTATCATAACTTCCAGAGCGTTCATTACAGGAAAGATTCCACTGAAATGCTGATGGAGATCAATGCATCAGTATTCATGTTCAAAGGAAAACCTGTAATACTTTCAATTAACAGGGATATAACAGACAGGATACTGAAGGTATCACTCTAAAAGCTTTCTTAGAACCGAGAGTATTTGCGATTACATTTTTACTTATGCTCTCAATACTTATATTTGCCCTACAAAATAAACATCATTCAGAGGAGTATCAGATGAAATTGAATCCCATGGCGGGAATGCTAAAGCAGGTTCAGAAGATGCAGGAAAAAATGCAGGAAGTTCAGAGCCAGCTTGAGAACAAGTTTGTTACGGAAGAATCAGGCGGAGGCATGGTAAAAGTAACAGCCAACGGCAAGCTGCAGCTAACCAAGATCCAGATCGAAAAGGAAGTAATTACACCTGAAGACCCGGATATGCTGGAAGACCTGCTGGTTGCGGCCGTAAACAAGGCCATTGATTCAGCGCAGCAGATGGCACAGGAAGAAATGCAGAAAGCCACATCCGGGATGATACCCAATATACCCGGGTTAAACCTGCCGGGAATGTAACGGGCAAGGAAAGAAATGCAAACTTCAGAATCACTTGAAAGAGTAGCAGAAGAGCTTTCGAAGCTGCCGAGCATCGGCAGAAAGACCGCTCACAGGATCGCTATGCATCTTGCGAAGTCATCTTCTGAGGAAGTTACTTCCCTTTCGGACGCATTGCTCCAGCTTAAGGAGAAGATAAAGCTTTGCAGCATATGCTGTAACATCACCGAAGATGACCCATGTTCTATTTGCTCTTCATCTAAGCGTAATCACAAGACAATTTGTATAGTCGAAGAGCCGGGTGATGTGTTTGCAGTTGAAAAGACCAACGAATTCCGCGGCTCATACCATGTGCTTCACGGAATAATTTCACCGCTTGACGGCATTGGGCCGGAGGACATAAAGGTGAAGGAGCTTCTGATGAGGCTGGGAGGAGAAATAGACGAAGTTATACTGGCGCTAAATCCAAGCGTTGAAGGGGAGTACACCATTACATACCTGAGTAAACTTATTAAGCCGCTCAACATAAGGATCTCACGGATTGCCCGCGGTATACCGGTTGGAACAGACCTGGAATTTGCAGATGAAATAACGATAGCCAAAGCTATCGAAGGCAGGATTGCCCTGTAATGAAAAACGAATGGTTTAAAAAGTGGTTCAATACCGGGCATTACCTGGACCTATACAAACACAGGGATAGCGGCGATGCCGCGAAGATCGCCGGTTTGATAACTGATAAAGTGAAACTTCCGAAAGGCTCCAGGATTTTAGATGTGGCTTGCGGCAACGGCAGGCACAGCAGGATATTTGCTAAAGAAGGATATGATGTAACCGGTATAGACCTTTCGCCATACCTGATCAATGAAGCAAGGAAGGAATTGAAGAAAAGCTCAGGATACATGAAAGGCTTAATGAGCTTCGAGGTCCGCGATATGCGGAGCCTGAGATACAGGAACAGCTTTGATATGGTAATTAACCTGTTCAGCAGTTTCGGATATTTTGAAGACGACAGGGAGAATCTGAAAGTCATAAAAGGTATATCGGGAAGCCTTAAAAAGGGAGGATATTTCTTTTTTGATTACCTGAACGCTGAAACCCTGAGAAAAAACCTGGTTCCTTTTGATATAAGCATTAGAAACCATAATGTTGTTTTGCAGGTTAGAGCAATCAGGGGAAATTCTGTTTACAAAGATATCGCCATTGTGAAAAATTCCCGCACTTCACGAACTCCTGTTGTATCAAGATTCAATGAAATGCTGAAACTGTACGGACTTGAAGAGTTTAGATCGTTTTTTGCGAAAAACAGATTGAAAATTATCAGGACTTTCGGAGATTATTCGGGAAGTCCCTATCGCAAAAGCACCTCAGAAAGGCTTATCATACTCGCTGTAAAAAAGTAGAACAAATGGATCTAAGAAGGAAATTAAACTCCGTTGCTGTTATCGTTTCTGTTTCGATACTCCTTAACGGATGCGGTATATTCGAAACAAGGGATCCTGAAGTTCCGCTTACAATAAGATCTACTTACTTCCCTCCCACCAGCGCAGATATTGTGGTAAGTAACCTTTCATACTCAATTGAAGAAAAGAACTCCGAAAATTACAGCAAATGCTTTTCTGACCTGAGTTACCAGTATATTCCTGATTCGCGTTCTGCACAAACATATGAAGTTTTTGCAACGTGGGATAAAAGCGCTGAAAAAAGATACCTTGATAATCTCATTGCCAGAACGGACCCAGCTTCAACCTCCCAGCTTTTTCTTTCTAACCAGCGTCTGCGGCAGGTATCTTCTGACTCGGCAATTTTTCAGGCAGATTACATTTTTGTATTTCAGCATAACAATCCCGGAACTCCCAAATCCGGCAAGGGAAACATGCTTGTTTCTCTTGCTACAGATGATAATGACCTGTATTACATGCGGAAATGGGAAGATTTCAGACAAAACGATACTGATTTTACCTGGAGTGAGTTTAGAGCCAATTTCAGCAATTAAAACAAAAACCATCCTAAAAGGATTATCAAAAACTTATTGAAACAAAGTGCTGCCATAATCGTTTTTCTATCGGCTATTGCCTTAAGTGGATGTTTTAATCCTTTTTCACCTTCTCTTGATACATCCACTTCTGAAGAAAATATCATATCCGATCAGAAGACGATAGAAGGAGTTTTTCAAAACTTCAAATACGCTTATTCATTCAAAGATACAAGCATCTACGGGCAAACTCTTGATCCAGAATTTGTATTTTCTTACTTCGATTATGAAGTTGGTGTGAATGTTTCATGGGACAGGGCTACAGATATGAGAACAACCGAAGGACTTTTTTCAAACTCGCAGGAGCTTCGGCTGATTTGGAACAACATTATTTACCAGGAAGGCGACAGCCTTACGGTTGACGTAAAAAGAAGCTTCAATTTGTCCATAACTTTCAATCCTAATGACATAATTAACTTTAACGGATTTGTTGATATGCAGCTTAGAAGGCCTACTATTAATGACAAGTGGAAAATACGAATTTGGAAAGATATGACAAATCCCTAAACAGGATCCTGATTGTTATATGCAAAAAAAGCCCCCGCTAACGGGGGCCTTCCACTTTTAACTGTCCTGTACTCAGGATTTCATCTCTTGCCGCGTTCCCATTTTCACCTGCGGCAGAATTCAAAATGACTTTATAGTAATATTTCCCCGGTGCCAGCTGTTCATCTCCGAGGTCAATTTCAAAACTACCGGCATTTTCGTGTTCATGAAAAATTATCCGAACCGGAGTTCCGATAATATCCACAACTTTTACAGTAACCCTGCCGGATACCGGTATCTGATAATTGATCTTATTATTCATCTGCTTGGTTTATGTTGGCGGCCTATCTTCCCCAAATAGACAGGCCGCCGGAAATGGACTACAGGCTCGAAAAACAAATGTTTTGCAAATTACTTCACAAGGATCATCTTGCGAGTTTCAGCATAGCCATTTGCCAGAATTGTGTAGAAATAAATACCGCTAGAAAGTGAAGAAGCATCAAATGTTACATTATAACTTCCAGCTTCCTGCACAGAGTTAACAAGCTCTTTTACAAGCTTACCTTCGGTGCTGTATACACTAAGCTTTATGCTGCTTGCTGCCGGCAATGAATAGCTGATAACGGTTGCAGGATTGAATGGGTTCGGATAATTCTGTGACAGGCTGTACCTGTTTGGAGTATTGTTTGTAACATTTACGCCCTTAGGTGCAATGGTGAAGTTAAGATTACTAATACCTGATTCAGTTAATGTAACGCTGCTCTTTGATGAAACGCATCCAACTTTTCCTGCAACGAGAGTATAGCTTCCGGCAGGTAAATCATTAATAACATAATTACCTTTTGAATCAGTGATAGCATATCCGTAATATTCATCGCCCTGTTTTGCAAATATCATTGCGTCTGAAACCGGCGAGTTTCCTGACAGAATTGAACCTGATATGCTTGAAGTTATACCGGGGCGCATTAATGATACTGCACGCTGAATATAGATATCAACTGCCGCCATTTCAGGCTGAACGTAAACCGGGATGTAATCTTCCTGTTCAACCTTATCCGGGTATCCTGTTGGCAATGCATCTTCTTCCCATTCGTCATCTGCAATACCTATGACATCATAATTTCCGTAGTAACGCACAGCTGCTATGATCCAGTCTCCCTGTGAAGAAATCGGAACAATTCCAACAAGGTTGCCGCTTGTTTCGTATACCTTAACAACACCGGATGTAACAAGCTGGTGGTTATCCGCGTATCTTACCTTTCCGCCAATTGTTGCGTTCTGTGCCTCAAGGTTTTTTATCACTGCCAGAATAAAAAATACTGCTATGAAGAGTTTTAATGCTGATTTCATGATTTTATCCCCCTATAAGATAAATTTAATGAATTTTGTTAGTTTGAGTTATTTGAAATAATTGATTTCGCAAAAGATTCTAATGTATCAGATCTATCCCAGTAAAGTTCAAACATTTCAGTAACGAATCCAGCAAATCGTTTATTATGGATAATAATATCTGATCTTTCGCTTTTTGGAACATTTTCGTCGTATAAACTTATGAATACTGTAATCCCGTCAAACACAGCAAAAATTTGCGGAACATTTTCTGTAACCCTGACTTGCTCGCCTTGCTTTTCAAATTTTCGGCAAAGCTTAATGAGCTCATTTTTGGTTACATTCTGCCATTTATTATTGATTTTGACCTTAAAATTTCCTTCACTTTCATAAATAGACTTAAACTCACCGCCCCGTTTATAAAATTTCCTTGTCTCAGAATCAAGTTCGCCGGATATTGAGCCGTTAAGCCTGTTCATATATAAAATTGCATTTTTTGATTTCTTGATAAGGTCCCTGAATTTCAATTCACGATTCCTGTTAAAGCCTTTTATCAGTTCAACATCAGAGCTGAATTCAGCAGGTTTTCTTGACCTATAAAGAGGCTTTAGCTCTTTGAAAGTAGTTTTAAGCAGTGTTAGCTTATAACTGAAATCTTTCCTTATCTCATTTTCGATCTTATCCTGAAGTATATCTGAATCTATTATCTCATAAAGAAGTTTTGAAGGCGTATGAAGTTCATTGCAAATCCCCTTCTGAGAAAACCCTCTCAAAACGTTATACACGGATGGCCTTGGGATCTTTGCTTCTTTCGCAATCTCAGCGGCACTCATTCTGTAACCTTCATAAAGCGCCGTGAAGACCCTGGCTTCATAGTTTGTAAAACCAAGTTTCTCGAGTTTTTCGATTTCTTTTTTCATAAAGTAAAAATGTTGTAGCTTAAGCTACAACAAAACTATAATAAAAAAACCAATATGTCAAGGGTGTATAATCTAGACAGATAAAGCATTGGTTCATGTAAATCCCTTAAGAAGTATATGCCGCAAGAGCTTATTAGTTGAAAATTCTTAGAAAATATTCTTAAAAATTGCCGGATTTGTACGACTGCAGCAATGTAGTCCATGAATTAGTGTACATTATTGCTACATTTCTAAGCTGCAAAAAAAAAGCCGGCAGTTCGAATGAACTACCGGCTGTATGATTTATCAAAAAAACTATTTCAGCAAGATCATCCTTCTGCTTTCAATGAACTCTCCGTCTGCGGCCATTGTATAAAAATATACACCGCTTGCAAGATCTGATGCGTCGAAATCAACGAAGTCTTCCAGGGCAGGTGAACGTCTTTCATTCAGCACGGTTTTAACTTCTCTGCCTGCTGCATCATAAACAGTAATTTTTACTACTGCGCTTACAGGGACGTTGAACAGGATTCTTGTCTTAGGATTGAACGGATTAGGATAATTTTTAACTAAGCTGAAGCTTCCGGGAATGTTTACATAGTCGCTTCCTGTTGAGTATTTAAATATGATACTCCACCCAAGCAGCGCACCTCCATCCTGGAAACCGTTATCAATAACTTTCAGCTTCCATACGCCGCCCGAGCTTTCGCCGTCGAAAAGCCAAAGCTTATCTATTGGCTTGAATCTGCCTGTAAAAGGCGGAAGTGCCGCAGAGCTATCGATGGCAATATCTGCTTCATCATCAAAATAAGTATCAGTATAATTATCGCCATCCAATCCAACGCCGCCTGTCAACACTAGTTCTGTACCTGAAGGAGATATAAGTGCTAATGTAAGGTCTGCATCAAATGTATGCTGAACATTCAGCAGCACGTTAACATCAAGTATCGTTTTATTTACGGGATTATTCAGTATAGATACAAACGAAGTCTCTCTTTCTGAAGTTATGGGGATAGGTACATTTGCACTGACGAGTGTTGTATCATATTTATCGGTGTTTCTTACAAACATAAATTTTGGCGGCGGCTTGGTTCCGGGCGGATTGGTACCTGCACCACCAACCGGGTAAGTAACAAAGTTTGGAATCTCCGTCATATCCTGCGCAGCAAGCCAGTAATACATTCCTTCGCTGTACGGGACTAATGGGAAAGTGAATCTATACCTGTTATTGCCAACACCCGAACCATAAGCTACCTGTATCTGGCTTGATTGGAGGGTTCTGAAATACATCCTTGGAGAATATGAACCCGTATTCAACCCGTTATTATCGGTAATCACTGCATCAACAGTAATCGGTACATTGTACCTGTTTGATTCCGGCGGGAAAATTGTAAGCAGCGGCGGTATCTGGTCATATATTGTAGTTGGGCCCGGAGGAGTTGCATCAAGTGCTGCGGCGGCATCAACTGCGCCGTATCCCATTTCGTAGTTCCACATACCGTTTTCGAGAGGTACATTATAACTGTAATTGCCTACCTTCCTTGCGGTCTTTTCGATGATCAATTTAACCGAATCACCCGAAAGGTTAATATTCTTTGAAATGATAAGCCCGGCAACTCCCGCCGTCATAGGCGAAGCGTCTGATGTTCCGTTACCGCAAATACACCATCCCCCGCCAAGCTCGGTAGTACCTATGAATGAACACGGCGCAACTACTTCCATTCCGTCTCCGTAACATGCACCCCAGTTTTGAAGTGAATCGCCGACATTATCACAGCTCTCTTTACTTTTTCTTTCGTTGCATGGACTCAATCCGCCGGCACCTATAACTTCCGGCATTGATGCAGGATATAATACGATATTTGTATCCGTATTTCCCGATCCGCCAACCACAACCGCTCCCCTGTTATTTCTTCCATAGTTAACAGCGTTTTCGACTGCTAAAGATATCAGCGAGCCGGGAATACCGCCGCCCCAGCTGCAATTTATTACGCTTGCACCATGGATCCATGACCAATTCAATCCCTTCGCTAAGATCAAATCGGTAGTAAAAGCGGCGGGATAAGGGCCAAATACTCTCACGGGCATTACTTTGCAATTATATGCGATTCCTGCAACGCCTGCAGTATTGTTTCCCACTGCAACCGCAATACCGCTCACACCCGTGCCGTGATAGTATTCATCATAAGGCTTTTGGTCATTATCATATGCATCATACCATAAAGACCTGTCGCACAGATTTGGCCTAAGATCAGTATGGTTTGTATCGATACCTGTATCGGTAATTGAGATCAAAACATTAGGATTACCGCCGGTTGTTTCCCATGCCTGGAACATGCGCATATCGCATCCCGGCGTGCCTGTTATCCACGGCAGAGGAAAATTGGTCCCGGTATTGTTCAGATTCCACATCCTGGGTACAAGAGTATCATTCGGGTAATAGTCATTACTCCTGCCGTGTTCTGAAGAAGTTTTGGTATTCTTAACTGTATGTTGGGAATGCTTGGTAGAATCCCGTGGTACTTCAAGAAGCATTCCCGAGCGCAGGAAATTAGGGTGCGCAAATTCAACGAAAGATGTAATGGAATATTTATTTGCGAGGTCAAAAACATCATCGGTGTTGTTTGGATCAAGCTTTACGAGGTATGTGTTTTCAAACGAGCTGACTTTTTCAATCACTTCTGCCTTGAAGACTTTGCTCAAGTTATTGACCTCTTTGGCAGAAACGTTTTGTCTGAACTTGACGATCACTTCGCCCAGGGAAAAATGAATGATATTATCATTGTACTTATAAGCACTGCCGATGTAATCGATCTTATTGTTATTCTTAAGGAGCTCAATTGCTGAAGTAAGCAGAACCGGATTATCCTGTACACTCGGTTTCAGAGTAATTACCTGCACACTATAATTCGAACCGCTGACCGATGATGCTGTGAATTCCTGCTTTTTATCGGCAATGCCGCTTATCTGCGAATACACACCCAGCATTTCCTGAGTTGGGGTATTATCCTTGTACCTTATGCACAAGAACCCCGGGATTTCGGTCATTTTGAGCTGACCGCCTTTATACAAAACAAATCTCTCTGCAGAATTTGAATAAGAGTTGTATGAAACGAATACACTGATCAATAAAAGGAAAGCACATATACTTTTACGCATATAAGTCTGCATTCATTAGTTAGCAATTACACCAAATTAATGAAAAAAAACGAGTAAAAGTATAACTGCAGCAAAGCATAAATTAACCATACCGGTTAGCGCCTGCGCTTCTAATCGTCTGAAAAATCGCGGCTGCCGCGTATTTTTTTCTTAACACTGTGTTTACGTTTTTCTTCTAGCACCTGCTGTTTAGAAGTATAGCTCTTAACTGTCTTAACACGGACCTTCTCTTTCCTAAGTGCAGCATCCAGCAGCTTGATCAGCTTTTCGATGGATTTTTTCTTGTTGCCAAGCTGTGTCCGGTCAGTCTGCGAAACTAAACGGATATTTCCATCCGCATCCAGCTTTTTTGCGAGCTTTTTCAGAAGGAGGGCTTTCATCCTGTCATCAAGTGTAAGAGAGCCGGGAATATCGAACACAAGCTCAACCTTGGTTTCAACTTTGTTTACATTCTGACCGCCTTTTCCGCCGCTGCGGGATGTATTGAACTTTGCTTCCTTTATAACTTTGTTGAGGTCGATCTTATTTATCATATCCGTCCAAATTTAGATTTCAGATAAAAACAAAACGATTACTGTTCTACCGGATTAAACCCTTTACCTAGCTTAACGGTTCTTTTAAGCGAACGCACTACATATGCTTTTGCCATATCGATTGACTTTGCAAGTGCGAGTCCTTTAGCAATATTTGAAGTAATAGCTGCAGAAAGAGTACATCCAATTCCATGCGTGTTGGCGGTTGAAATGTAGTTTGTATTGAAGAGATAGAACCTGCTGCCGTCAAACAGTACGTCAGTTCCCAGCGGCAGGCCAACTGAATTCTTAAGATGCCCGCCTTTTATGAGCACATTCTTAGCACCCATATCGCGAAGCATTACAGCCGCAGTTTCAAGATCATCGATAGTTTCAATAGCCAAGCCAGTCAGAATTTCTGCTTCAGGAATATTGGGTGTCAGCAGGTAAGTTAACGGGAGCAGATCCTTTTTTAGCGACCTTATCCCGGCCCGGTTAAGCATAGTGAATCCGTTCTTTGAATAAATAACAGGATCAACAATCAGCTTAACTGTTTTTTGCTTTTTAATATGCCTGGCTATTACCTGTATCACATTTGGCCTGGCAAGCATTCCGGTTTTAGCTGCTTTAACATTGAAATCATCAAAAATGCTTTTTAGCTGTGAATCGATCACGCTTGCCGGCATTGAAAGTGATGATTGTACTCCGCGTGTATTCTGTGCAGTTACTGCCGTAACGGCTGTGAGTCCGTAAACCCCGTGATTCTTGAACGTCTTAATGTCAGACTGTATACCAGCCCCGGAGCCTGAATCGGAACCGGCGATACTTAAAACGCATAATTTATTTGCCATGGATAGCTTCTCTTAATATTCTAACTGCATTTTGAGGTTTTTTGTTCTTCACAACAGCGCCGATCACTGCAACTCCATGTACCCCGGTTTGTTTTATTTCCGGAATGTTCTCAATCCCAATTCCCCCAATAGCAAGAACAGGTGTTTTTATTTTTTTTACGATCTCTGCCAATTCCCGGGTTCCTTTGGGCTTTTCGGGTTTGTATTTGGAACCTGTGGCGTATATGTGACCGTAACCGATATAATCAGCCCCCTCTTTTTCACGCTGTCTTGCTTCTTTCAATGAATGGGCTGTACCGCCGATTATCTTCTTTCTACCCAGAAGCTTTCTAGCCTCCTCAACCGGGATATCTTCTTTCCCCAAATGAACCCCGTCGGCATTACTTATCATCGCGATATCTACACGGTCATTGACTAAGAAGAGTACATGGTTCTTTTTGCAGTACGCAGAAATTTTCACAGCTTCTTTGATCAGCTGGCTTGTTGGAAGGAACTTGTCGCGAAGCTGAACTATATCAGCTCCGCCTTTAACTGCCATTTTAGCAAGCTCAAAGTGCGAGTATTTTTTCTGTATGGTTGTATCTGTGATGACGCACAATTTTCCGATCTTTTTCATTTATAAACTTCCCAATACTTTCCTGTATGATGAAACGGTCTTACTAATATTGTTTGATTTCATAAAGTCCCTTATACCTGCCACTCCATAAGCTCCTGCCTGCAGACATTTTGCGGCGCGTTCTGGATTTATTCCGCCAACAGCAAAAACAGGGATATTAACAGAGCTGCAGACTTCCCTGAGCTTTGGCAATCCTTGCGGCTTTCCGTATTTTATTTTAGCCGGAGTTCTGAAGACCGGGCCAAAAAGCAGGTAATCGTATCCTTCGTTTTGTGCCTCTTTTGCTTCATAAACGGAATGTACACTTTTACCTGATAATGAATTCCGGATATACTTTTTAATCATGCTATTTGGAATTCCCGCAGATGGTGAATGCACTGCACTACATCCGGATAGCTTCGCGATATCGATCCTGTCACTAATTATCAGCAATGCTCCTTGCTTAGACGCTGCCTTCACTGCCTTGACAGCATGTTTCAATACTTCAGCAGCAGGCAAAGATTTTTCCCGAAGCTGCAAAGCTTTTACACCGGAGCGGAATAAGTCACTCAAGCGGTTTTCAAAACTGCCTTCACATAAGTTAGTATCGGTTATTACCATTAGCCTGAACGGGAAAGTTTCGGCTTTGCTGCCGGCGTTACTGACCTGTCTTTTTGACGTAATCTTCTTTATCAGTGCGGTAGTTTGTATAAATTGCGGAGGAATAATCGCTTTTGAAAACGAATGTGCCGGTTTGTTTGCCCTTGTACCATTCGGTCCATATCTGGTCATTTTCAAGCGTGTTTTCTTCGTAGTTAAGTCTACGCTGGGTTTTATCAGACTCGTAAGTCACATAATATGCCATCTCATCATTGCTGATCGAGATCTTTGAATCTCCCAGCATGTATTCACCGGTAATGCTTTGCGAGCGGACCGGAAGGCAAGCGGCACAAATTATAAACAGTATGGCGAAGTATTTCAGCATAGGAATTAATTATGATTTCAAACTATGAATTTATTAAGCCTTCAAGCGGACTAGATGCTTTTGCATAAAGCCTTTTTGGAATCCTGCCTGATTCAAACGCCAGCCTTCCTGCTTCAATAGCGAGCTTCATGGCTTTAGCCATGTTTACCGGGTGCTGTGCTCCCGCGATTGCGGTATTCATAAGAATTCCGTCAACACCAAGCTCCATAGCCAAAGCTGCATCGCTTGCAGTACCAACACCGGCATCTACAATTACAGGAATATCGATAATATCCCTGATGATCTGTATGTTATATGGATTTCTTATTCCCATGCCTGATCCGATCGGAGCGCCAAGCGGCATAACAGCGGCGCATCCCATATCTGCCAGCTTGCGGCACGTAATGGGGTCATCGTTGCAGTATGGAAGTACTATAAATCCGTCAGCCAGCAGCTGCTCCGCAGCTTTCAGTAATTCCGTAACATCCGGAAACAGTGTTTCATCATCGCCAATGACTTCCAGCTTCACCCAATTTGTTTCAAGCGCTTCGCGTGCAAGCTGTGCGGTAAGCACGGCTTCCTTTGCTGTAAAGCAGCCTGCTGTATTGGGAAGTATCGAATATTTTTTCCTGTCGATCATATTCATTATACTTTCCTGACCGTTATCCGCATTCAGATTCAGCCGCCGGATCGATACAGTAACAAAATCAGTTCCGCTTGCTTCGAGTGATTCCAGCATTGTACGCGGGTCTGGATACCTGGAAGTACCGACTATCAACCTGGATTTGAATTCTTTTCCTGCTATTTTTAAGTTGCTCATATTTATTTATTGACCCCACCCTACATTCCACAAGAAAAAGTGGAAATAGGTTTAGAGAATTATTTTTTGACCCCACCCTAACCCTCCCCGAAGGGGAGGGAACAGGTTTAGATAACATTATATTCCAATTGCAATTTGGTATTTGTTATTTGTCATTTGTTTACCCCCCCTGTACTGCATGTACAATTTCAATAGTATCGTTTTCTTTTACGACCGTATCCTGCCATTTTTGCCTGTGTATAATTGTGTCGTTCAATGCTACTGCTATACCTCTTGGCTCCTTGCCGTCCAGCCTTCCGTTAACAAAATCCAACAGAGTTATATTCTCTTTTACGTTTTGTGTTTCGCCGTTTACTTTGATATTCATTTAGTCTAAACCGTTTCTTTTAAACTGTTTCTTTGTAGAATCTTGAAACTCCGAATCCGCTTAATGTTTCAGATCTGCTGCTGCTTGCTATCCATTTACTGAGTTCAAACGCAGTAACAGGTGTGAGCAGTATGCCGTTCCTATAATGCCCGGTTGCAAAGAAGAGACCGGTTATATCCGAATCACCTATGATTGGCATATGGTCACGGCTTCCGGGACGGAGCCCGACATCGATCGATTCAATCGGCAGATCGTATATTGATGGCACTGCTTCCCATCCTCTTTCGAGCAGCCGGAAGATCTCGCCTGCGGTTGGAGTAACATCATATCCCATTTCTTCAACGCTAGCGCCCAGTATGAGCCTACCATCGCTTTTAGGCAGCAGGTAAACATCGGGTGCGCGGACAACCTTAGTGATGCGGCATGAATCATTAAGCTTCAGATTGATTATCTGTCCTTTAACCGGTCTAACGGGCGGGAGCAGGTTTTCGGGAATCCCCGGAATTTGTTTTGACCATGCCCCGCCGGCTACTATTACATTATCAGCGGAAATATCTATGCCGTGCGTAAAAACGCCTTCAACTTTTCCGTTTGATATATTTATTTTTTCAACTTTGTGATCTTCGTACAGCTTTCCGCCGCAGTTAACAAAAGCCTTTTTCAGCGCTTCAAGCATCAACCGGTTATTGACCTGTGCATCATCTTCAATCCACACTGCGCCTGTACAGCGCGGCGAGAGGAACGGTTCAACTTCTCGCGCCTCACTTCCGGAGAGCCATACAACGGGCATTCCGATCTTTTCGCGGAAATCATACAGCCGCCTTATACGTTCGGCATCATCCCTGTCAAATGCAGGGAGGATACAGCCGGTTCTCTCCAATTCGACTTTAATTCCGCTATCTTCAAAAAGCTCTGCAAGGAACTGCGGATAGAGCTCAAGGCTCTTACGGCAGAGATAGAAAAGTTCGATGTCCTCAAATCCCATTTCAGCCTGGGGAGCAAGCATACCTGCAGCAGCCCAGCTTGCGCTGCGGCCGGCGGCCTCTTTTTCCAGGATCTCAACTTCAATTCCTTTTTTGGCAAGCTGCCAGCCGGTTGAAAGACCGATTATGCCGCCGCCAATAATAATTGTTTTCATTGCTCAATATATTCCCGCGAAGGCGGGAATCCAATATTTAGATTATTTTTTTGATTCGGTATAACTCAATCCCCACGGACCCAACCCGGTAACCTGGAACACAACACCTTCTTCGCCGGTAAATACATAATGCGCCTCGTTAACGGGATTAAGATAGTAGCTTCCTTCCGTGAACTTCTGAGCATTAGCTGTATCAAGCGCAGGCCCGAAGCCAACATATACAACACCCTCAAGCACTGTGACTCTTTCATCTTTAGGGTGAGTGTGTGAATCAAGCCTGTAATAAGGCGGAAACTTGACCCGCATGGTGAAGATAACTTCCTGCATCGGGTTACCTTCGAACACACTAATCTTAGCACCCGGAGGCAGTGATGGCGGTGCGTCCGTCCAGACAATTTCATCTGCGCGTATCTGTATTGCGCCTTTAGGAAGCTCTGTTTGCGCAGATACTTCAACAGTTAACATGAATATACCCACCGCAAAGACGCAGAGACGCAAAGACTTAATTTGTAGATTGAAGATCATGCTGCTTTCTATAATTTAATTTGTCATCAAAAATAGAGTTCCCCGCTTTCGCGGGGAAAACCGATTATTTCATATAAACTTCGGCGCCTGATTCAACAAACTCCCTGCTCTTTTCTTCCATACCTTTTTTCAGCGCTTCTTCTTCATTCACTCCAAGTGTTTTAGCATATTTACGCACGTCTTCTGTGATCTTCATCGAGCAGAAATTTGGTCCGCACATTGAGCAGAAATGAGCAAGCTTAGCGCCTTCGGCAGGCAGAGTTTCATCGTGGAACTCGCGCGCTGTCTGCGGGTCGAGAGAAAGATTGAACTGGTCTTCCCACCTGAATTCAAACCTGGCCTTAGAAAGCATATTGTCCCTAATCTGCGCGCCGGGATGGCCTTTTGCAAGGTCAGCGGCATGGGCAGCGAGCTTATAGGTTATTACACCATCCTTCACATCCTTTTTGTTTGGAAGGCCGAGATGCTCTTTGGGAGTTACGTAGCACAGCATTGCAGTTCCGTACCAGCCTATCATAGCCGCACCGATTGCGCTTGTGATGTGATCGTATCCGGGAGCAATATCTGTTGTGAGAGGTCCCAATGTATAAAACGGCGCTTCCTTGCAGACTTCAAGCTGTCTATCCATATTCTCTTTGATCATATGCATTGGCACATGGCCGGGGCCTTCTATCATAACCTGGCAATCATTTTCCCATGCTATTTTAGTAAGCTCGCCAAGAGTATCAAGCTCTGCAAACTGGGCACGGTCATTAGCATCGGCAATTGAGCCCGGTCTGAGACCATCACCAAGTGAGAATGATACATCATAAGCTCTCATTATCTCACAGATCTCTTTAAAATTGGTATAGAGGAAGCTTTCTTTATGATGGGCAAGGCACCATTTAGCCATAATACTTCCGCCGCGGGACACGATTCCGCACGCACGGTTTGCAGTCCACGGAATATACCGCAGCAGTACGCCGGCGTGAATAGTGAAGTAATCAACGCCCTGCTCTGCCTGCTCAATAAGTGTATCCCTGTAAAGCTCCCAAGTAAGCTCTTCGGCTTTACCGTTCACTTTTTCCAGTGCCTGGTAGATTGGCACAGTGCCGATAGGCACAGGTGAATTGCGGATTATCCATTCACGGGTTTCGTGAATGTTCTTTCCGGTTGAAAGATCCATAACCGTATCTGTTCCCCACTTGATGGCCCAGCGCAGCTTTTCCACCTCTTCATCAATCGATGATGAAATTGCGGAGTTGCCGATGTTGGCATTTATCTTCACAAGGAAATTCCTGCCAATAATCATTGGTTCGGATTCGGGGTGATTGATGTTTGCCGGAATAATTGCCCTTCCGCGCGCAACTTCATCGCGGACAAATTCAGGTGTGATATGATTGGGCAGCTTTGCGCCAAATGATTCGCCCTTATGCTGCCAGTCCAACCCGTTTCTTTTCAGGTCATCGTTCAATGCATAATCTATCGCCGTTTCCCTGCCAAGATTCTCGCGGATAGCTATGTATTCCATTTCGGGGGTTATGATCCCCTTCTTTGCGTAGTAGATCTGCGTAACGGCTCCGCCGTTAGAAGCTTTAAGGGGTTTCCTGCGCAAGCCGGGGTAACTTTCGAGCTTCGACTTTGCGCTGTTTGCCGCTTTTGCCAGATCTTCCTCTGATGTGTAGCCGTTATCGATAGGCTTTATCGGCCTGCCTTCGTACTCTTCGGAGTCATTTCTATCTTTGATCCATTTCAGCCTGATTGCAGGGAGTCCTTTGGTGGCATCAGTTTTTGAGTCATCATTCCCCCACTCGCCGCTGGTATCATAGACATTAATAGTACCATTATCTTCAAGCGAGCCGTCATGAAGTCGCGTAGGAGCCGTAGATATCTGCCTGAATGGCACCCGTATATCTTCGAACATTTTTCCGTTAACATACACTCTTTTACTGTTAGGCAGCTTATAATCCTTTGATGACATTCCCGCTTCAGGCTTGCTGCCGTTCAAGCCGTTTGTTTTTATTCCGTTCCCGTTTGAACTGCCATTGGAACCGTTTTTGCCGTTATTCATTTTGACTCCGCTTCGGTCCGGACATGCCGGACCAGTTATTTATTATATTATTTATTTTAATTCCCGTACTTAATACAAAAAACCGTTTATCTTTATACCTCAATTCCGCCGAAGGAAATGAGATACAGGATAAACGGTCTTATTCTGTTTTTCCTACGCCGGCATTACCCGGATCAGGTACTCACTTTGAGAGATAAAATCTTCAAAGTGAAGGGTATAGTCTCAGCCTCCATTGGAAGCACCCCGAAAAATCTATGTGTTACAAATATAACTTATATTTTATACAAAATGAAACCAAATGTTTCTCAATGAGTTCCATTATTTAATAAGAATACTTAGTTTAGTGTGTAAAAATCCTCTTTTTCGTGGTTGTGAAGGCGGATGATATCAGCGCGTACCAGATTTACAAGGATGCGGCTGGCGCGGCGGTTGGACAGGTTAAGGAATTCGCGGAATTCTTTTAGTGTTACTCTTTCATTGTTTTGGAGGTAACCTATGAGCGCTTTTTCTTTTTCGCCCAGGTTTATGATCTGCGGGGGCGAATCAGCCCTGAGCTTTTTAAGGACTTTTATAGTTTCTTTTGATGCCTGGACTGATTTATCTTTAACCCTGATATATACTTTCGAGTCATCGGAATCTTCTTTCCCGTTCTCAATAAGCCTGTGAGGTTTAACACTGCTTTCAGGAATATGGACAACAATTACATCCTTCCGGTAAATGTGCAATATCTCAACATTGAATTTAAGCTCAGGCTCACAGAAAAATCTCGCCGCAAGATCGATGTATTCAATCTCGCCTTTTTCGCTTTCTACTCCTACAACAGACTTATCGTCATCAATACCAAACAGCAAAACACCACCGTGTGTATTGGCAAAAGCTATCATTTCTTTTGCTATTTTTTCAGGCTCAGTGAATTTTCTTTTAAACTCAACATTCTGGTTCTCACCGCCTTCAATTATTTCGTTTAGTTCGTAGAGCGTCATTACATATGCTTGATAGTTAAACGGGATATAATAGTAAGAGTTTAAAATTAACCGCCGATGCCTTTGCTGCTGCCGATATTTTTGCTGCTATCCAGATAGCTTTGAAGCATTATAGCCGCAGAGATAATATCGATGTTCCCTTTTACCTGTCTTTGCTTTTTCTTCATGCCTGATTCCAGCATAGAATCTGCCGCCAGCTTGGAAGTAAATCTCTCATCCCAAAGTAAAATTTCTATTCCGGAATAAGGCGCCTCAGTCAGTGCAGCTCTTAATTCTTCGACAAATTTCTCTACTTCGATCGTCTGCTGCGTTTTGTCACCTTTCAGATTCAGAGGGTATCCAATTACGATCTTTTCAATTTCTTCTTCGGTTATGAATTTTCTAAGCTTTGCAAAAACACTTTTATCATTCTTCACTACTTCCCTGCCAAAAGCAACAGAAGCCGATGGATCAGATACTGCGATACCTAACCTAACGGAACCATGATCAATACCAAGAAATTTAGCCATTGTTGTTAATGTTACCGAGAGTGAAATTAGAGCAGACAGGAAACATATAAAAATAAATCCGGGCTGCATGAGAATTCATAAAATGCTCATGCAGCCGGAAGCTTGCTTACCGGGAAATAAACTGCAGATTAAGCTAAAGGCTTTTTAAGGAATTCCTTAAGTAACTTGCCTGGTTTGAAGTGCATTTTTTTCCTGGCAGGAACGTAAACGAATTCCCCGGTTTTCAGATTTCTTGCTTTTGGTTTAGGCTTGGTTGTTTTTACTTCGAATACACCAAAATCCCTGATCTCGATCCTGAGATCGGGGCTTGCTGTCATAAGAAGCTCCCTGATACTATCGAACAATGCATCGACAGCGGATTTTTCGGTAATCTTCCTGCCCTCGAATTTTTTGGCAAGTTTGATCTCGATATCCTTTTTTGTGAGAGTTCTTACTCGAAGTTTTTTTTCCGTGGTTGATTCCATTTCCATCTCCCGTTAAGATTTTTGTTTAATTGTTATTAAAAACCGCTTAAAATATGATAAAACAGATAATATCATCATCCCTAATGATAAAAATAGCATAACTGTATATAAAAGTTCCGTAATTTCATTATGATAGGAAAAATAACTACCGAACTGCCCTAAATGCGAGCCTGCTGTAAAAATTGCCAGGAACAGGGTTAAGCCAATTGAAAAAACCGCCAGCTTACCCATCCAGTTTGATTGTAATACTATGTTCTTTTTAGAACTTAAATATAACCCGCCGGCCAGTATAATTGCGTCACGCAATACAGTGATAATAACATACCAAAGCGGGATAATTTGCAGAACAAGCAAGATCACAACTATAGAAATAACCGCAGCTTTATCTGCCAATGGATCTATGATCTTTCCGAACTCCGATATCTCGTTTCTGCTTCGCGCAAGGTAACCATCAAGCAGGTCAGATATCCAGATAAGAACAATAAAAATGCCGGCATATTGAAATTTCAAAACAAGAAGCATCCAGCAGGCAATACCAAGCAACAGAAATCTGGATAAACTTACAATATTAGAAATATAGAATATCTCTTTTTTCATCAGGGCTTACAAGAGTATGAATTCTTTGCAATTCGGCAAACGGTAAATGAAGACGAAAAATTGTCGGCATCTTCGGCACCATACTGAGAAAGAAAAAACACAGCAGGTATCTTGAAATGCAAATTAGATTTATTTTGGTTCAGCATATTCATTCAAATCCTGATCATTCACTTTCTGTAGGTTTGTTAATCAACACAGAAATCCGGCATAGAAAACTAACAGCAGTTTGTTAGATTAAACAATGATTAACATAACTTTATATCTACAAATATAAGAAAGAAAAACGACAAAAATTATTCATTTTTTTAGCTTTTTTATTAGAAACCTCATTGTTATCTTACCTGTTTAACAGTCATAATAGCCGTATTAATGACAAGAATTCTAATTATCTTAATAATGTTAGCAACAGCATCCCATTTGCAAGCCCGCCACAATAACATAGAATTTGAAGAATTTGACCTCCCTAACGGATTACATGTCATATTGCACAAGGATACAACAAATCCAATAGTTTGCGTTGATATTTGGTATCATGTGGGTTCGAAGGATGAAGACCCCGGAAGGACCGGCTTTGCACACCTTTTTGAACACATGATGTTCCAGGGCTCAAAGAATGTAGGAAAAACAGAGCACTTCAACTACATACAAAATGCCGGGGGCAATTTGAATGGATCCACTAACCAGGACAGGACCAATTATTACCAGACCGCTCCTTCAAACCAGCTTGAGCTCCTTCTTTGGCTTGAATCAGACAGAATGGGTACGCTGCAGGTGACCCAGGAGAATTTTGATAACCAGCGTGAAGTTGTGAAGGAAGAAAAGAGGCAAAGGTACGATAACGCACCATACGGCTCCAGATGGGCTGAACTTATGGGCAGAGCTTTTAAAGATCAAACTTACGAATGGACACCGATTGGAAGCATGGAAGATCTTAACAGCGCAGACCTTGGCTACGCACAGGATTTCTACCGGAAATATTATTCACCCGATAACGCGGTGTTGGTAATATCAGGCGATATTGACTATGGCAATGCCCGCAGACTAACGGAAAAATATTTCAGCGGGCTTAAGCCGGCGAATACAAAGAAGAATCCATATCCTGAAATAATATTCAACCAGGGTGAAGTAAAAGATACAATTTATGATAATGTTCAGCTCCCCGCAGTTTATATTGCATACAAGATCCCCGGGCTGAAACATACTGACGCACATGCTATAGAATTGCTATCAATGATATTGGGCGATGGAAGAAGCTCGAGGCTTTATAATGAAATTGTTTATGACAAGAAGATCGCAAAGACAACAGGTTCATTTGCCTGGGATAATGAAAACGGCGGACTGCTGATAATTTACTCAACCGGGTTCACGAACTCTGATACTGATTCAATGATCTCAGCTATCACTACAATAATAGATAACTTGACAGAAGAACCGGTTACAGCCAGGGAGCTTGAAAAAGCAAAGAATACAATTGAAAACGATTATACATCCGGTTTACAAACGGTTCTTGGCAAGGGCGACGCGCTGGCAAGCTACTGGACGTTTTTCAGAAACACAGATAAAATAAACACATCCGTAAGTGAATACCTGACAGTAACAATCGAAGATGTGCAAAATGCGGCAGCGAAATACCTGAAAAGGGATAACAGGGTCGTATTAACCTACCTGCCTAAAGAAAAGAAAGCAAACTGAATTAATGAATAATAAGCGTTTCGACTCCCCTGCTCAAGGAAAAGGAATTGAGTTTTCGCGTCACATACTGGCAAACGGCCTGCGTGTAATACTTTGTAAAGATGATAATATACCATCGGTGGCTGTGAACCTGTGTTACCATGTGGGCTCAAAGAACGAAGATATTGATAAACGCGGTTACGCACATTTGTTCGAGCATCTTATGTTCGAAGGCTCGCAAAATATGGGTCCGGGCGAGTATGACAGCCTATCTCTAATGGCCGGATGCGAGAATAATGCATACACAACAGAAGATAAGACCAACTATTATATCCTGGCTCCTTCTAACCAGCTTGAGTTCGCACTTTGGCTGGAATCAGACCGCATGCTGGAGTTTTCTGTGACCGAAGAAAGCCTTGAAGTACAAAAAGGCGTTGTAATAGAGGAAAAGAAACAGGTTTTTGATAACCGCCCATACGGCAGCGTTTCGCTGGAGTTTCCGCCCCTGCTGTATCCGAATAGCTGTTATGGCTGGGATACAATTGGAGATGACGATGATATTCAAAGGGCAACAATATCTGATATTAAAGATTTTTACGAAAAGTACTACGTACCAAACAACGCCGTGCTTACGATAGCGGGAGATATCGATGAAGATAAAACCCTTCGGCTGGCAGAAAAGTATTTCGGCAGCATCCCGGCAGGCAGAAACGGACTCAAAGCCATGTTCAAGGATTCACAGCTAAAAGCTGAAATAAAGAAGGATATATTTGACGAAGTTCAGCTGCCCGGAATATTCGGTGCGTACAAGCTGCCTAAGGAACACTCAAGAGAGTTTTACATATTCGATATTATGACTGATATACTTTCTACCGGCGACAGCTCAAGATTGTACAACGAACTGGTTTACAGGAAACAGCTTGTATCGGATGTAGGATGCTGGGTCGAAGGCCGCGAACTATCCGGAATATTGTACTATTATGCAATTTTGATGCCCGGGGTGAAGATAGAAACCGTTAATGCTGAAATTGACAGGATATTCAACGAGGTTAAAGAAGGCAAGATCACCCCAAAGGAGCTGGAAAAGATAAAGAACAAAGTAGAGACCAGAAACACTTTCAGGATGCAGACCAACCTCTCCAGGGCAGACTTGCTTTCACATTACGAGATCTTTTACGGGGATGCAGGCCTGGTAAACTCAAATATAGATAATTACATGAGCGTGACGCTTGATGAGCTTAAAGAAGCGGCAATAAAGTATATTGATAACTCCAGAAGAGTAGTATTGAACTATTTGCCTTCAGGCGGAATCAAATAATGAACACAAATTTTAAAATTATATATATTATATTAATCGCTATTATGATAAATAATACCGCAGCGCAGGATGTACTTGACAGGACAAAACCCCCGAAGCCGGGTCCACCTAAGGATGTTCACTTCCCTGACTATTTTGATACCACACTGGCTAACGGGATAAATGTTCTGGTTATTGAAAATGCCAGGATACCAGCAGTATCAGTCAGACTCGTATTCAAAAATGCGGGCTCAACATTTGATGGAAGCAAGTTTGGCTTATCATCGCTAACAGCGGAGCTGCTGACGAAAGGTACAACTCACCGTGATGCTACACAGATAGCTGAAGAGATCGATTTCATTGGCGGCAATTTGAATGCCGGCAGCGACTGGGACGGAAGCTATATATCGCTTTCGGTATTGAAAAAGCATCTAGCTGCCGGGATAGATGTACTTGCTGATGTAGTACTGAATCCGGTATTCTCCGAAGAAGAGATATCAAGGGTGAAAGAACAGCGACTTTCTTCAATTTTGCAGAGCAAGGATGATGCAGGTCACCTTAGCGACAGGATGTTCAACAAAAAAGTTTTTGGCGATTTCCCGTATGGGAATCCAGCCGAAGGCACCGAAGAAAGCGTTAAAGGGCTTGTGAAGCAGGATTTTGAAAATTTCTACAAAGATAATTATTACTCATCAAATCTGATAATCGCCTTTGTGGGCGATATCACAAAGGATGAAGCCTTAAGACTGGTTGAGGAAAAGTTCTCTTCGCTCCCAAAAGAGGGCGCCAATAATCAGGCAGAATTCAAATTTGATGAGCCCGGACTAAATAAAAATGTTTACCTGGTAAATAAGCCCGGAGCGGTACAGTCAAACCTGAAGATAGGCCATAAGGGAATAGCGCGGAACAATCCGGACTATATCGCAGTAACAATAATGAATACAATTCTTGGCGGGTATTTTGGCTCAAGGATAAATTATAACCTGCGCGAAAAGCACGGATTCACCTACGGCGCCCGGAGCAGTTTCGGTCCCCGTCTGCTTACAGGCGATTTTTCGGTCGATACTGATGTAAGAAATGATGTAACAGATTCAGCGATTACTTATATAATAGATGACCTTAAGAAAATTACTGCCGAAGAAGTTACTGATGAAGAGCTGGAAACAGTTAAGAACTATATGACAGGTGTTTTCCCGCTGCAGCTTGAAACGGCCAATGCAGTTGCTTCGAGGGTTATAAACCTGAAACTATATAACCTGCCCAGGGATTACTATAATAAGTATATAAGTAAAATTAACAGCCTCACTAAACAGGATATTCTGGAAGCAGCAAAGAAATACATCCACCCCGATAATCTTGTAATTGTAGTTTCCGGCGATGCTGCAGCAGTAAAAGACAAGCTTAAAAAATTCGGCGATGTAAAAGTTTATGACGCAAACGGCAATGAAATAAACTAGCTGCATTCCAAAGCAGAAATACCTGCCGGCAATATTGAAATACAGAACAATTACTATAATGGAAGAATCCAATACCGTCACATCAAAAGCCCCCGAACATAGCAACGGCAAAGCATCACAAAATGATGTTGAGCTGGTTAAGTATCTGAGTGTAAAATACAATGAGTTGAAGAGCGAAGTCGCCAAAGTTATTGTAGGCCAGGACGCGATAATAGACCAGATAATTATCGCTATTTTGTCACGCGGACATTGTTTGCTTGTCGGCGTTCCGGGTCTCGCAAAAACACTGCTGGTTAAAACTCTTGCAGATGTTTTGGAGCTGAAATTCAGCAGGATACAGTTCACTCCTGACCTTATGCCGAGCGATATTGTTGGTACAGAAATACTTGAGGATAACCTTTCAACCGGCTCGAAGAGCTTTAAGTTCATTCGCGGACCGGTATTCGCGAACATGGTTCTGGCGGATGAAATAAACAGGACACCTCCCAAAACACAATCTGCACTACTGGAAGCGATGCAGGAGCACAAAGTTACTGCTGCCGGGAATACTTATACTCTTGACGAGCCTTTCTTCGTTCTTGCTACGCAGAATCCAATCGAGCATGAAGGGACTTATCCCCTGCCGGAAGCGCAGCTTGACAGGTTCATGTTCAATATCTGGCTTGATTACCCTTCTATCACCGAAGAGATGGATATCATTAAGCTCACAACAAGTATGTATAAGCCTAAGATGAATATTGCCTTGAAAAAGGATGAGATCATAATGTTGCAGGACCTCGTAAGGCGCGTTCCGGTTGCTGATAATGTGATCGATTTCACAGTAAACCTGGTGAACAGATCAAGACCGGGCGGAGCGAATACGCCGAAATTCATTAATGACTGGCTTGAGTGGGGCGCAGGCCCCAGGGCATCGCAATATCTTGTACTTGGAGCCAAAACTAATGCTATCCTGAGCGGCAGATTCTCACCGGAAATTGAAGATGTTAAGAAGGTAGCAAAACCGGTTTTAAGACACAGGCTGATAACTAACTTTAACGCTGAAGCTGACGGCATTAAGACTACGGATATAATAGATAAGCTGATAGCTTAGCCAAAGATTAACATTAAATAATCAGATTTGAATGCCGGAGAATTTCGGCATTCTTTTTAACAATATGTTTAAGACGATTACATTGAGATTTATATTAACCGTTGCCCTTATAGCAGTTATTGGGTTATCACTAGCGGGATGCTCAGGTACGAAAGTAAGTAAAAATACGAATAACCTGAAGAAATCTGAGTATTTCAGGATACTTGCTGACGCTGACGATGACCCTGTATTTGTGAAGCTGCAGGATGAGCTTGGAATTGATCCGAAAATGGAAAGATACACTGTGACAATTGATATTAGGTCAAGTGAGCCTGCACTTCAGTACGGATTGCTGGGCGATGAGTCTAATCCCCTGCGCTTTGGCTGGTACCAGCTATCCGAAGAGGTACGAAAAGGATTGTTAAACTGGACCGGCAGTAACAAGGAAGCACTGGATTAACTTCAATTATTCGAAATATTTTTTTCAGAAACAAAATATTGTACACATGTTCAAATTTTTGAAAAATGCAGGTAACTCAAACAAGGTTTGGGGATTATTGAATGAGAAGTATTTCAAACAGCTGGATGGTAAAATTGGCGGAACGGTTCTGAAGATAAAAGAAGATTCATCTTCCGGGAACCATTTATATATCCAGACAGATAACGAAAACGTAAGAAAAATCCTTGCTGAAAATGAATCACTAATAATAAGCGATATAAACAACGAGCTTGGTATTTCTGTTACCGGAATGACGATATTGTAACATTCAGGCATTCCAGAAGAGAGGTTAATCCCACTCGAGGGGCCAAGACGCAAGGTTTTGACATTCCCAACAAAATCCAATCCCGTTAGGGATGGACAATGGATAGAATGCGGAATCCTTTCGTTATGCCGTCCCGTACGGGACGGGAATGCATGGGGTTATTCTAATTCTACCCATATGTCGTGCCTACGACACAGCAGTTAAACATTCCCAAACCGGAGTTTGGGAATGAGAAGTGCAAACTCTGCTTTTAATTCCCATCTTAAGAGGGGTGGCATTGCGAAGCAATGACGGGGTGTGTTGTAGCATCGTTGATTGTTGTTGGAGATAAACCAACAACAGGGTTTAAATCCCGCTAGGGATGAGATGTGGTTAGAGCATTGAGCCCCCGCGTTATGCCGACCCGTACGGGACGGGAATATAGATATCCAGAAGCTGCCAATATGCCGTGCCTACGGAACGGGAGCAAAACAATAGCAATGGGGTTTATCAACTAAAAATGTCCGGCACTCTCATACCGGACATTTCTTCAAAATTTCTCTACTTTTCTTTCCCGCTCACCTACTCCCCCACTCAACCACTTCACTACTTACCTACTCAACTACTCACAAGCTTCAAACTCACTTACCATTCTGTTTCGAACCATTTTTCGTAGATTCTGCTCTGGAGATCGGTTGGATTTTCAGTTTTCCTGAGGTTGTAATGTTTCAGCTTACTTTCCTCAAGTGTCACAATTGCCTTAATCAGCTTTTCCTGTCTGAAAACATGGAACTCGACACTTGTACCGGCCTTCATTTCTTTGATGCGCTTTTCCATTTCTTCATAGCCGCATTTGGAGCCATTGCAGGCAATGATCTCATCGCCGGTTTTGAGTCCGGCACGCGATGCCGAAGAATCATCCAAAACGCTGTTGACAACAATTTTCTCACCCTGTTTAGCTGTATACAGTCCAACTACAGGCAGGGTACCTTCGTCACTTTCAAGAATGAGCCCTGCATATAACAGATATTTTTCCCAATCAAGAGGTTGCGTTCCTGTTATATAATCATCAAAGAATTTCTGCAGGCTCGTGCCTGTGAATTCCTCGCACACTTCCCTGAAGTCATCATTTGTATAGCCGGTAACATCGAGCGGATAGCTTTCGTACATTTTGCGGAAAACATCATCCAGTGAATACCTTGCTTCTGTATTGTTCATAATTTCCAGATCCAGAAGCAGCGATACATAAGAGCCTTTTGAATAATAATCTGATTCTGAAATGTAGTGATTCTGGCTTCTGCGCCAAAACTTCACCCATGCGTCGAAGCTTGATTCTGCAAGCGATTGAATCTTATTGCCCGGCCTTCTGCGTTCATCTTCAACGCCTTTGGTAATTTCTTTATAGAAGTTTTCAATGCTCATATGTCCCGTCCTGACAAGCATTAATCCGTCATAATAAGAAGTGCCGCCTTCCGCTACCCACAACTCTTTCAGATAATTCTCCTTTGTAAAGTCATATGGTGTAATTCCCGCCGGCTTTAGCTGCTTAACATTCCACGTATGGAAAAACTCGTGTGAGATAAGCCTAAGGAAAGCTTCATAGCCTGATTCGCTGTCAAAAGCCTGAGGTTTAACGCCAACTACTGTGCTGTTGATATGCTCTGTTCCGCCACCGCTTTGGGGGGTGCAGTGAACAATGAAAATATATCTATCGTACGGCACTTTGCCCCAGAATACATAATTCTTCTTTATAATGGCTGTAAAATCCTCCGACATTTTTTTCAGTTCATAGTTTGCCTTCCCAAAAATGCTGATTGTGTGTTTAATGCCTTCAACTTCGAAATCATGATCAATATGTTTGCCAATTTCAAGCGGGCAATCGGTAAAGTAGTCATAGTTTGGGGCATAGAATTCATTTTCACCGATACGTTTTAATCCGGTTGTAACGTGCCAGCCGTCAAAAGGGTTAACCTTCAGTGTTAGAGGCACATTGTAATACATCGGGCAAAACATAAATACCGCAGTTGCATTTATGAACGCATGCTCTTCGTTCAGTCCCCTCGTGCGGGCCAGGAAATCATTTGCGAAAACCCTGTAATAAACGGTAACAGATGTTTGACCCTTTTTGCGGATAATCCAAGTAAGCTTATCAGTTTTCTCCCACTCAAGCCCGTTTCCGCCCGTGCCTGAAGCGCGGAATTCCTGAATACCGGAAGCAAAATCAAAGATGAAGTACCTTCCGGGCCGCCAGACGGGAAGTTTTAGCTCTATAGTATCTGTATCAACGGGTAGTTCAGAAAGCGTTATCTCGACATCGAAAAAGTGTGATGCCGGTTCAGGCATCGAAACTATATATTTTACTTTGTTATTCATTTGTCTTAATAATTAATATAATGTAATAGTTACGGGTATTACCTAATTGTTGTACAAATTTCCTAAAAAATTTCTTAATATAATGTCATTAATTTTTTACCATATTTTGTTTACCTAAATATTAACATATTAGCGCAATAAAACAATTTCCTAATCAAAATCTCAACAATGCCAGAAGAAAGACTCGTAAATTGCATTAAGTTAAAGACTGAGCTTCCCGGACTTGATGCGCCTCCAATGCCGAATGAGCTGGGGCAAAGGATATTTGAAAATGTTTCGCAGCAGGCCTGGAAGGAATTCCTTGAACATTTTAAGATGGTAGTGAATGAATACCGGCTTGACCTGACAAGCCCCATGGCTGACCAGATATTTGAGCAAAAGGCAGATGAATACTTTTTTTCTGACGAATACAGAATGCCGGAAGGCTATATACCAGAAAAACAGTGAAAAAATCACGTTTTGACGTGAAAAATATGGAATATTTACGCTTGTTTTTTACAGAATTATAGTTATATTTAATTTAAATAGGGGAAAAATTTTAACATAAACCAGCATGAAAAAGAAACTACTGATTTTCTTTGTCCTTTTTGCAGCTTCTGCTTTACCGGTTTTAGCTCAAGTATCATCACCGATACTTGTAGAACCGCCAAAGGAAACATCAGTTGCACGCGCACCTGTTACACTTGATTGGCAGGAAGTAGCGGGAGCACAATGTTACCGTGTAGAAGTGTACACAGATACAACCAGTCCTGATAAATTTGAAGGAACATGTAATGCTCCCACTTCCCATTTTATATTTCCGGTAGCAGAAACAGAATTAAATACAAAATACTACTGGCGTGTTTTCGCTTGTTACCCGGGCGGCTGGAGTGCTCCTTCGGGATACTTCAGCTTCAAGACACAGGCTGCCGACGCGATCGGTTCGGTTGGTAACCTCACTGACGGCGTGATTGACCTTATAGCTGATGAAGAAATCTCACAGAACCAGGGCAACATACTTATCAACAGGCTTAACACTGTTGAAAACAAATTGCAGCAGGGCAACAAATTCGTAGCTCTTGTACATATGGTTTTATTCAAAGCCAGAGTACTGGTATTGAGAGTATCAAACCAGATAAGCGCTGCTACATATAAGAACCTGAATTACAGCTCAGACGGAGTAATTGACCTGATCGTAGATGAAGAGAGGCCGCTGGCTAACAACAGGGATATGCTTGATGTTAAAGATCTTGCAACCCCGAAGGCATACGAACTTGGCCAGAACTATCCTAACCCGTTTAACCCAAGCACAACTATAGAGTATTCAGTACCAAAAGATGCTGCAGTAACACTTAAGATCTATGATGTTTTAGGAAAAGAAGTCGCAACACTTGTAAATGAACAGAAGCCAACCGGTACTTACATAGTTAACTGGAATGCTTCCAATTTCAGCAGCGGTTTATATTTCTACAAGCTTACCGCCGGTGAATTTACACAAACGAAGAAAATGTTCCTGGTAAAATAAAATCACGGGAATTACAGTTTACATTTATAAAGAAGAGTGTTATCTTAATATAGCGCTCTTCTTTTTTTATGCGCATTACACACTATGGATTTCGAAAATATTAAGGCGTCGCAAGATTCGGTATCGATGGAATCCACGGATGACAATCCGGCCCAGTACCACTCAATTCTGCTTGAGCTCAAAAAAATGGACAAAACAGACCTCCATGAGTTTATGCGGAAAGTGCTGGATGTTGTAGCAAACGCTCTCAATATTGAACGGGTATCTATTTGGTTTTTTGATGAGGACAGGACCTCAATTTACTGTGATTACCTTTATCTGAAAAAATTCGGAGAATACGCGAATGAAACGACTCTGGAAGTAAAAGACTATCCTTCTTACTTCAAAGCTATTGAGTCTAACCTATCGGTAGCAATAGATAATGCACTTGACGACCCGATCACTAAGGAGCTCGCTGAGAACTATCTTAAACCGAGAGGAATATATTCTATGATGGATGTTCCAATACACTATCATGGTGAAACAATTGGAATAATATGCCACGAAGAACAGGACAGAATAAGACACTGGAAGCGCGAGGAAATGGATTTCACCGCTGCTATCTCATCGCTTGTTTCAACTTCCCTTGAGATAGATTTCAGGAAAGGGAAAGAGCGTGATTTTCATGAAAGCCAAAGGTTCCTATCGACACTTATCAGTAACCTGCCTGGTTACGTTTACAGGGTAAATAAGGAAGGAGAAACATGGACAATTCAATATATCAGCGATGGTGTATATGATCTTTCAGGTTACAGCCCCAATGAACTCATCAAAAATAAGGTGCTATACTACAGCATGATGGTTAATGAGATTGACAGAAGCCATGCAAAAGGCGTAATCTCAGCAGCGCTGGCTTCAAAAAAACCATACCAGATAAACTACCGGATCCGCACAGCTGACGGAAAGCTGAAATGGGTTTGGGAACAGGGGCGCGGAGTTTATTCCGAAAAGGGAGAGTTGATCGCGACTGAAGGATTTGTTACTGATATAACAGATAAGAAATTGTTTGAAGAAGAAATACTCAAAAAGAACAATGAACTATCTGCGCTTTATCATTTTGGCAAAACCCTGAGCAAGCTTGCGGAGCCCTCATTGATCATTGAAGATATAGGCACCATGCTTGGGAAACTTTTCAACAGCCCCAACATTTACCTGGCCCTTTATGACGAGGCTGAGCAGAAAATAACATACCCGTTTTATCTGAAAGAAGGTTCAAGAATAGAACATGAATCCCGGCCCTTCGCGAACGCATTCACTGAATTTGTGATACGATCTAGAAAGGGGGTAATACTGAATGAGCATATTCTTTCTTCCCTGAAGCTATTGGGAGTAACAGGTAGCTCAATAGACGCAAGATCACTGATAGCTGCTCCAATGACAGCCGGCGAAAAAGTTTTGGGCGTAATTACAATACAGGACTTCGAAAAGGAAAATGCTTTTACACAGAACCAGCTTGAGCTGCTTACCACAGTAGGTTCACAGGCCGCAATTGCACTTGAAAATTCATACCTGTATTCTGAAGTGACAAAACAGCTTAGGGAAAAGGAAATACTGCTTCAGGAAGTTCACCACAGGGTAAAAAACAATCTGCAGGTCATGTCCAGCCTGATTAAGCTTCAGGCGCGATATATAAAGGATGAAAAGATGCTTGACCTGATGAAAGAAACAGGCGGCAGAATACAATCAATGTCGATTGTTCACACAAAGCTTTACAACTCAGGTGACTACGAGTTCCTAAACTTTGGCGAATATGTAAAAAACCTAGTTGAGAATTTCCAAAATACATATGGATACAAACTCCGAAACATTAAATTCGAGATCAACATACAGGATGTTATTGTAAACATAGATACTGCCATTCCATGCGGGCTAATAATCAATGAGCTTATTTCTAATTCCATCAAATACGCGTTCCCAGGCGAAAAGGCAGGTACAATTTCGGTATCTTTAGAAAAAGCAGATGGCGGCAGGCTCAAGATGGAAATTAAGGATGATGGTACGGGGGTTAAAGACGGCATTGACCTGAGCAAAGCAGATTCGCTGGGCATTCAGCTTGTAACACTGCTTACACGGCAGATGAACGGGACAATGGACGTTAAGTCTTCAAAGCAGGGCGGAACATCGTTTGATATTACATTCGAAGAAGCTGTTTATAAGGCACGGAAATAACTCTCACTCCCCGATTATCTTCACCAGTACTCTCTTATTTCTTTTCCCGTCAAACTCACCGTAAAAAACCTGTTCCCACGGACCGAAATCCATTTCTCCTTCAGTGATAGCTATGACCACTTCCCTGCCCATGATCGAGCGCTTCAGGTGAGCATCGGCATTATCTTCACCGGTATTGTTATGTTTATATTTGCTGTATGGTTTTTCAGGGGCAAGGCCTTCAAGCCAACTGTCGAAATCCTGGTGCAGCCCGCCTTCATCATCATTTATGAACACGCTTGCGGTTATGTGCATTGCGTTGCACAGCAGAATACCTTCTTTTATGCCGCTTTCAGCCAGGCACTTCTGCAGCTCCGGTGTAATATTGAAATACGCCCTTCTCGAAGACGCGTTGAACAACAGCTCTTTCCTGTATGATTTCATATTTATCCTTTGAGTTGAAAAGGCAAATTAATAAATGATGATTAAATTTATTGACCAATAATTCCTGTACAACCTAATAGAAGAATGAATGTTACCTGTTAAGGTAATTGATCAGTCTCATATCAAGGAATACTTCGAAGTCAAAATCATCTTCATCCTTCATTGATTCGAACATATCATTTGCAGCGGACTGCTTTTCAAGCAGACTGTAAATTTTTCCAAGCTCAAACATCGCATGCGGCTTGAGCCAGGTTTCTGTTTCGGTTTTGGTATTTATACACTTTCTGTACATTTCTTCGGCTTGTCCGTAAGCTTTCTTAAGGAAATAAATATTACCCAGCTCGAAGCAGAGCTTGGCAGCATCATCCGGCACAATGTTTGATGTGTTAAGCAGTTCTTTATACATTAGTTCAGCCTCATCAAGCCTGCCGCACTCCCTAACATTCATTGCTATAACAAGCATACTATCGAACGGTGTAAAAGTTTTTGCAGCCCTTTGTTTTGCCAGCCTTAAGAAGAATTTTTCACCTTCGCCGTCTCTTTCTTTTACGAAATCTTCCCTAACGCGCTGGTAAGCATAAACAGCTTTCTGCCTCTCTCCCATCATTTCATAAGACAGCCCAAGAAGAAACTGGCTTACATTGTACCGGTCTTCGGGATGAACATATTTCAGGTGCTCTTCAAAAAAATAGGCAGCCTTTGAAAAATCATTTTTGCGGAAGTACGCAGTTCCGAGCAGTGAATATGCTCCTTTTTTCATTTCATTTTGCAGAGAGTTTGTGTTTAGTTCAAGCGCAGTGTTCGTTAAGCTGATAGATTCTTCCATATTGTTCATCTGCTGCAGCAGGCTGGCAAGAAACAATCTGAATACCGGACTTTGAGGGTATTCGTTCACTACCTGGCGCATGATATTGACAGATTCGAAATTCTGTTCTTCCCTTTCACGTATTGAGAAGAATGCCAAATAAACTCTTGCTTCAACCGAGGTAAACTTTCCCTTTTCATAAGCAGTCTTAAGCATACGCTTCCCGTCATTCAGGTTACCTTCAAAACCAATTATTGAAAGAAGCCACTGGTATTTTCCGGGAACAAAACCGATTGCAATTTTATACAATCCAAGCCCCATGTAAGCATCAAAATAATCCGGCTTTTCTTTTATAAGGTCCTGCAGTAAGCCGTAACCGGTCTTACCGCTGAAGGCAGCGCCGATAAGATTCTTGTTAAGATTAAGCATTAATAAAGACCTGTAGCTGTGCGCCTGCCCCAGATAGTACATTGCATCATAGTCCTTATCATTCTTATCCAGCCTCGCTTCATAAAGTTCAATTGCCTTATCGCTCAATTCAAGAAACCTGAGGTAATAACCCTCGTCTCTCGTTGGCAAGGCTTTGTAGAAAAAGATCTGTGCCAGGTAAAATGAGGGTCTCAGGTCATCGGGATATTTTGACTGGAGTGTGTTAAAGTGTGTTTCAGCAAGGTCAAACTTCAGGTTGTAGATGAGATCAAGCCCTGTTTTTATATCTCCATCCGGGATCGCTGAATAAATACAGGTATTGGAAAAGAATAGAGTAAAGACCAGTAGTATTTGTTTCATGTTTTGTAAAACAATTTAAGCTGATAAAAATTCCCTTTTTCTAAATTTATTTTAAGCTTTTGCAATTTCAAGTATGCAATTAACTTATTAATTTTGTATTGAAAAGGTTTAAGAAAGATGAAAAAGAAACTAGTAGTATTAGGCAGCGGCTTTGGTGCGTTTAGCTGCCTCAAAGAGATCGATACGGATCTCTATGATGTTAAAATCGTAAGTCCGCGCAATCACTTCCTGTTTACTTGTTTGCTTCCAAGCACTACCGTTGGCACTATCGAATTCAGAAGCATTATCGAGCCAATCCGTCATATCAAGCATGCTGAATATATCCAGGCGTACTGCAGAAAAATTGACGAGGCAGCGGGCAAGATCGAATGTGATGATGCAGATACTCACAGGAAGTTCGATTTAAGCTATGACATATTAGTTATTTCTGTAGGTGAGATATCAAATTCGTTCAACATAGAAGGCGTGGCAGAGTATGCCTATTTTCTTCGCGAGGCCGCAGACGCCCGGAAGATCAGGACGAAAGTAATAGACTGCTTTGAAAATGCTTCGCTGCCCGGAATTACAGATGCTGAAAAACGAAGTTATCTTAGGTTTGTAGTGTGCGGCGGCGGACCGACCGGGGTTGAATTCGCAGCTGAGCTGCATGATTTCATAGAAGAAGATGTCAGGAAGATCTACCCCGGTCTTGAGGAGTATATCGAAGTAATACTGATCGAAGCCGGCGATAAGCTGCTGAATTCCTTTGACGCCAAGTTGAGCGAATATACCCTTAAGATATTCAAAAGGCAGAAGATAAATGTAAGGATCAAATCTTACATCACAAAAGTTACCGAGGCTGATATCTTTGTAAATGACGGCTCGCATTTCAACTACGGCCTGTTGGTTTGGGCTGCAGGAAATACCGCAACAAGTCTCGTCAGGGAATCAACACTCCCGAAAAACAAAAGACATAAGATCAAAATAGACCACTTTCTCAAAGTTGAAGGCACTGAGAACGTGTATGCTCTAGGCGACTGCTCGGAGATACCGGATGAACCTTTCCCGGTGACAGCACAGACTGCCCAGCGTCAGGGTAAATACCTGGGCAAATCACTAAACAGGCTGGCTTCAGGTAAAAAGTTGAAACCATTTAAGTACAAAGATCTTGGAATGCTCGCCTACATCGGCAGCAACAAAGCACTGGCCAACACCAGTCAATACAAAGGCAGCGGCTTTGCAACATGGCTATTCTGGCGAAGTGTTTATGTTACTAAGCTGGTTAGTTTCAAAAATAAGGTATTGGTACTCTTCGACTGGTTCAAGACATTTGTTTTTGGAAGGGATGTAAGCAACTTTTAGATTTTCTGTACTACGGAAGCAGCTTCTGCTCAGCTTGATCTTCATTCTCATCAACCGAACGCTCAATGATCCTGGGGTCAATTGTTTTTGAAGCCTTCGCTCCCATAAGCTTAAGGTTTTCAGCACGGTTAATGATATTTCCTCTGCCTTCGGATAGCTTCTTCATAGCGCTTTCATAACTTTCATTAGCCTTCTTCATTCTTGTACCTACCTCGATCAAGTCATCAACAAATCCAACAAGCTTATCATATAGCTCTCCGCCTTTTTTTGCTATCTCAAGAGCATTCCTGTTTTGTTTTTCCTGCCGCCAGATACTCGAGATAGTGCGCAAAGTAGCCAGCAAAGTGGAAGGGCTCACTATTACAATATTGCGCTCAAATGCATCATAAAATAGCGACTGGTCATTTTGAACTGCAAGCGCAAAAGCAGGCTCAATGGGAATGAATATTAATACAAAATCCAGGCTTTGTATTCCGTAGAGATTCTGGTAATCTTTCGGACTCAAGCCTTTCATGTGCCTTCTGATCGAATTGATATGCTCTGAAAGAGCTTTTTCCCGTAAAGACTTGTCATCCTGGGAACAATAGGATTCGTATGCTGTAAGTGATACTTTCGAATCGATGATCATGCTCTTCTCATCCGGAAGCTTCACTATAACATCAGGGCGTAGATTAGTACCATCATCGGTTTTGATAGTTTCCTGGATCGTAAACTCTCTGCCTTTCACCAATCCCGATTTTTCCAAAATGCTCTCTAGTATATACTCACCCCATGAACCCTGGGTTTTGGTATCGCCTTTTAAGGCGCGCGTGAGGTTATTTGCCTCTTCAGTCATTTGTTTATTGAGCTCATGCAGATTCTTAAGCTGCTCAGCAAGTGCTGCGCGCTCCCTGGTTTCGCTTACATAAACATCATTTACGCGTTTTTCAAACTCGGATATTTTTTCCTTCAGAGGGTTTAAAATGGTATCAAGGTTTTCCCTGTTCTGGTCAGTGAATTTGCGGCTCTTTTCTTCAAGTATTCGGTTGGCAAGATTTTCAAACTCGCGGGTGAATTTTTCCTGCAGCTGCTCAAGCTCTGCCTTTTGTTCCTTCAGCCTTGTTTGAAGATTAGAATAATTGGCGCCGGATGCTGCAAGCTCATTTCCCAGAGAAATTACTTTTTCCCTTTCTGAGCTAAGTTCATTCCTGGTTTCGGAAAGCTGCTTGTCTTTTTCAGAAATAATATTATCTTTTTCAGCGTTTGCTGAAACCAGTCCGCTTGCTTTGCTTTTGGCAAAAAGGTATCCGAGCAAAGCACCGGCTGCTAAACCGACAATTAATAATATTACTTCCATTTTTTTACTAAATTAAGGTTATCTATTCTTTTTCTTTTCATTAGCTTCTTCCAGGTACTGCTTTATTTGTGATTCCATCGAGGGGTCATTCCTTATCCCTTTTTCCATGAACTGGATAGCATTGTCATAATCACCCATGTTCAGGTATGCTATCCCGAGCCTGCAATAAGCTTCGGCTCCTTCCGGATCCAGTTCAATAGCCTTATTGTAATCTTTGATAGCTTCGTCAAATTTACCCATTTCCTTGTAAATCGCTCCCCGGGTATTATATACATCAACACGGTTGGGTCCAAGCTCAACAGCAGTGTTAAGATCATTTAACGCTCCGGTTGTATCACCTGAAAAAAGCAGAATTGAGCCGCGGTTCTTGTACGTATCAACATTATCAGGCTGGGTCTTTACAGCCTTGTTGAGCAATTCGATGGCTGATGCAGTATTGCCTGCCCCGTAGTATATGACTGCAAGCGAGTTCATTGATACAACATCTTTAGGATTCAGCTCGAGCGCTTTGTTAAAACTTTTAAGCGCTTCATCAGAATTCTGCAAATAGGTGTAAGCCGTTCCCCTGCCGGAGTATGCGCGGTAATTTTTCGGGTCGAGCGTTATTGCCTTATCAAAATCCATCAGTGATTCCTTCACTCTTTTAAGAAATATTAATGTGTTGCCTCTTGATATATAAGCTTTTACGCTATCCGGATTGTTTTCCAGGTATTTTGAATAGTTAAAATACGCATCGCCGAATCTACCTTCCTGGAAGTACTGCTCACCTTGCGTATATAATACTTCATAGTCCTGCGCATGCAAGCTTATACCACAAAACAAATATAATATCAGAAATATCTTGTTGTGTATCATCATATGATACTTAATATTTTTTTAAGCTGTTTTTGATTTAACAGCTTCACTTACTGCCCTGCCGTCGTACATGCCGTTGTATTTTTCCTTAAAATGCGGCATTATTTCTTTCATGGTTTTGCCTTCTGAAATCAGAACATCAACAATCTTTTCGATCTCTTCTTTGCTCATTTGTTTAGGAAGGTAGCTTTCGAGTATCTTTTTTTCTTCATGGAGCTTTGCTTTTGCATCTTCGGATACATCGAAGGCAAGAGTCTCATCGGCATTCTTAACAAATTTACGGATGATCTTGATCTCATCCTCTTCTGACATTTCTTTACCGCTTTTGGATTGCGTAAAAATTTCGGCATACAAAGTAGATAGCAGGTTTGCCTTTATCGTTTCTTTGGCTAACTTTGCGTTTTGCATGTCTTTACGGATTATTTCTATAAGCATGGATTAAGCACATTAGTTTTTGATAATTTTCAAAATTATGAACATTTCGGTAAAATTGAACTGCCTAAATTGGGTAACATTAAATAAGAGAATTACAATTCCTTAGATAATGTATTATATTTGTAACAAGAAAGGAGTCCCTAAAATGAAAAAAAACTCTCTTTTCACCTATCTCATCCTATCAACCATATTCTTCACGGGCAGTCTTTATTCAAACGGTGTTTCAGTTGTTGATGCTTCTGCCGGAGTTTATCTGAAGATGCTTCAAAGCAATGTATATGTAAATTGTGAAAGCCAGGTTTCAGTTGTTACCGCCACGCAGCTCTTTCTAAATAATCTCGGCGTAGATAAGCAGGTTAAATATGCTTTCCCCCTTCCGGATGGCGCAAGCGCAACAGGTCTTAAATGGAAGATCAATGGAATCTGGTACGAAGCGCCTATCAGTCCGGGGTCTCAAGATACCGGTTTGCCTGGCGGAACTATGAATGTGAATCTCAAAAACCATCTTGGCGCAACCCCTCTTTTTTTTACTATACCACAAACTGTGAAGCGTGACTCAAGTCTGACAGTTGAGCTTACATATGTGAAACTGCTTTCATATTCATTCGGAAATGTCACCTTTGTTTTCCCAAATGACTATCACTTAATTCAAACATCTGTAATAAATAGCCAGGTACTTGATTTCAATCTGACTTCGCCTCGTACAATCGACAGCATACGGCTGCTCAGTACACATGCTGTCACAGAGTTCTCGAACAACGGACATTTTGCACATATCAAGAGTGTTGTAATGGAAGCACCGGCAAACCAGAATTACTCCGTAAAATATACTTTGAATCTCAGCCAGTTAGGCTTATACAGCTACAGCTCCAATATTCATATGGGTCCAGTGCCGGATTCAATAGGAGGATTTTTCACGTTCATTGCAGAGCCTGATCCAAGCCAGAATGCACAGACTATCAGGAAAGTCTTTACTCTTATTGTGGACAGGTCAGGTAGCATGTCGGGAACGAAAATCACTCAGGCAAGAGACGCTTCAAAGTTCATCGTGAACAATTTGAATGATGGTGATAAGTTCAACATAGTGGATTTCTCTGATGCCGCTTCAAACTTTAGAAGTCAACATGTAGCATATACTAACAGTTCACGGGACTCTGCTCTGACATATATAAACAGTTTCCAGGCCCTGGGAGGAACCAATATTTCCGGAGCCTTCAGCCTCGCGGTACCGCAATTTTCAACAGCGAATGATAGCACTGCGAACGTAATTATTTTCTTTACGGACGGGCAGCCTACAGTAGGGATTACTAACACCACACAGTTGTTGAGTCATGTTCATACACTTATACAAAGCAATGAATCAAACATATTCCTTTACTGTTTTGGAATCGGTTCAGATGTGAATGTGCAGCTTCTAACGCTGATGGGTTCTCAGAATAGCGGTTTAGCCGAATTTCTGGGAAATGATGAGCTTTACAGCAGAATCACAGACTTCTACTTGCGCATCAGAAACCCTGTTCTTTTGAGTCCAACAATCTCATTCTCAGGTAATTCAGTAAGTGAAGTGTATCCTTCACCACTTCCAAACTTATATAAGGGCCAGCAAATGGTTGTTTCCGGAAGATACACTATTCCTGGACCCATACTTGTTACATTAACGGGTTATGCGTTTAATCATCCGGTTACATACAATTATACTCTAAATCTTATCGATAGCGTAGATAGCAGATATCAATTCCTAACTAAAATATGGGCTAAGCAGAAAATAGAGCATTTACTGGTTTTATATTATGCACTTAATCCAAGTGACCCCGCAGCAGTGGCGCTTAAAAACCAGATAATACAATTAAGCATAGCTTATGGAGTAATCAGTCCTTTTACAAGCTTTGGTGTTGTCACAAACCAACAGAATAACAGTGAATTAATGGCCGAAACTTATAGACTAGCAGGCAACTATCCGAATCCGTTTAACCCTTCAACGACTATCAAACTGCTTGTAAATAAAGCAGTTTTCAAGACTGCTTACATAAGGATCTACAATGTTCTTGGTCAGCTTGTTACTGTTATTCCCTTTAACATTAACGGAAAAGGAACTTACAACATTAAATGGGATGGTATTCTGAACAGTGGAAAGTCTGCTCCATCAGGTGTTTACTTCTATGTCATAGATTTGGGCGACCAAATTCTAAAAAGTAAAATGGTATTATTGAAGTAGAAAAAATGTAAATAGAATTTGAGATTAGAAAAGCCTCTTAGTTAATTTAAGAGGCTTTTTATTTTCCATAGCTTTAAAAAATGGTTGAGTTGATTCTTAAATTTTATCTTACATTGCCTGGATTGGGAGGCTGCGCTGCCGACACTTCCTGCCAGGATTTAGGGGAGAAAAAACTGTATGATTCCCTGCGGTATGTACCATAATATGCATATCCCCAGATTGGCGTACCGGGATAGTAATATAGGTACCCGGTTGAAAGATCCACTGCCGAGGGAAACTCCGCAGCCGCAAAATGTTTGGGGCAGTATTGGTTAAGGAAACCGGCTAATTCGGCTGAGATGTTTTCGGTAATGATCAGCGGATATACCACCATCATTGCACCAAACCCAAGCGGAACACCGGTCCTATGCCTGTTGGCAAGTGTGAACATTTTTTCGCTGAAGGCTTTCATTTCCTGGCCGGTTGCGCCCTCGGGCATATATTTCACGCACACATAGCAATCAACTTTGCCAAACTTTGATACTTCTACGCGGCTTCGTTTAAAAACCCTGTCGGCACCTGCTTCAGCATTTACATTGAGCGATTCAAACCCGTAATACTTCATCCAGCCGTCCAGCATTTGAATGTATTTTTCTGATCTATCTGACATTTTTATCTGCCTTAAGTTAAACAAAAATAACGATAAAACTTCAACCTGAAAATGAAAAAGTGAACGGTCTTCAAAAATGCTGATCTTTTCTACCCCAGTTAATTGTGTCTGCTCCGAGCAGCCTGAGATACGTTGCTGATGAATGTTCAAAACCAACCCAGCAGAAATATGTATCATACTCGCCTATCGGGCCGCAGTTTGTCGGATCTAAAGTACCTAATGATTGTTTCGTTTCGACATGTTTGTACACAATGCTGTCCTTTAAATAGTCATGAGCAGTCTGGATTGTAGCGGCTACCAAAGCCGGCACAGTTGTAGGAACATTATCACTTATAATATTCATTAAGCCAGCCCATGCATATGGAACTACGTCTTTAGTGTTGACGCAGCGGTGAGATTCACCTCCGGCAGCGATCATACTCGCATGGTAACTGTTCACAAAAGTAACATTACCAACTGTTGGGGCGGCAAAAGTGTACGTTTCTAGCTTAAAGCGTGAGGTCATGCCAATATCCATAAACCATTTTGTAATCAGCGTTGCCATTGCGCCGCCAAGCGAATGCCCGGTGATGAACATCTTCTGTTTAGATGAATTGAGTGTATTTAGATATGACTGCAATGTCTGGCCGGTAAGCGGGTCAGATGCCGCAAGAAGTGTATCAAGCCCTTTTAAAGAGCCGAGCGCTATGGAATCACCATTACTTGTATAAGGCCATTTTTCCATATCCCAAACTTCAATATCTTCAACAATATTGGCAAAGTTAAAGACCGTTCCCCTTACACAGATGGCGTATTGAAGCGAATCACCTGTTGAATCAACTGCCATGTAGAGCAAATTGCTGCCTGTCGGGCTTATTCCCGGTCCCCAGCAAACCTTCCAATTGCCTCCGGTTGCATAGGCAGAATCGCTTAATTGAATGTTAATTGAGTCGCGTATCTGGAGCGCATTTGTATTGCCTTCCGCAACATAACATAACGCCGAAAGTGTCATCATTACGCCGGCCTCATTGGGGTCATACCCTCCGAACATTGGGGTTCCCATAGTGCCGGTAATTGTATCATCCGAGCATCCGCTGTAGTGATACACCAGAACGACAACAAGCACAATGAGCAGACAATTTTTGATTAGTGGGTTCATAACTCTAACTTTTGTTAAATTTTGTTATTCGGCAAATATAGTTAAATAACATTTAGACGACAATACGCCTTCGACTGCTGTGGCAGTCAAGCTGGAATGAGAAACAATAAATATAAAAGGCTGTCATTCTACGGAGGTGCGAGAACGTCAGCCTTTTCTAAAGGAGGAGAAAAAAACAGGAATCTTACAACATGCTACTAAAGCATTTGAAACATGAAACAAAGCACTCTTTTATTTAACCAGGATCATCTTTCGCGTTTCAGTGAAATCAGAAGCGCTGATCCTGTAGAAGTAAATGCCGCTTGAGTAATTTACCGCGTTCCATTCGGCGCTGTATCTGCCGGCTGCAAGCTGAGTATTTACGATCACTTCCACTTCCCTGCCAAGCATATCGAACACCGATATTTTGACCGGGGAATTTTTAGGAATATCAAAGCTCATTTTAGTTACAGGATTAAACGGATTAGGATAGTTCTGTGATATGCTGAATGTTTTTGGAGTTTCCCCCGAAACAGGCTCGATACCGATCACGTTGATACCGGTCATATAGAAGTTGACAGTATCAGGATTAAAGCTTCCTAAAACTATGTTCTTCTCATTTTGCCAGTAACCGAACCTATCGCATATCATACGGTAATTGCCCTGGGCCAGGTTATTAACATCGTATGGACCGCCGGACCTTGATACACTGAACCCTTTGAATTCATCACCTGACATGGCATAGACAATTGCGTCCTGGAGTCCGCTTAGATTAGGAGGCGCAACAAATACACCGCCGCTTATGAATCCGCTGCCGCCATTCCCGGTTATAGGAAATATCTTGAAGTTAATATTAAAGACGTTATTATTCACATAAATCGTTCTGGACTGGTTCCAGCTTATGGTTCCGTTATTGCTGCCTGCGTAATATGTAGGTACAAACTCCGGAGGCAGTGCATCGAACTCTTCATCGTCCGGGTATGCCATTATATCAAGGCTGTCCTGCGTAACATTCCTGATGTTAAAATCTCCGTTAGGCTGAATATGTGCCGTATCTACAACAATTACCCTGTTTTCTGCTGGATCATACCTCAGAGCTTTTACAATACCTTTAGTAACAGGCTGGCCGTTAGGAAAAGTTATCTTACCTGAAATTGCAAAGGGAGGTCCGAATATTCCTCCATTCAAAGTCTTTTGCACGGAGCCCGAAGTGCCTGCCGTGAAGCCAAGATTACTCCTTGTAAAATAGACTGAGTTAAGATCGTTGGTTGTGCTTGAAACCTGTGAATTCCAAACTGCGCTTCCGTTGGTTGTTTTCAGAATTATTCCGTCTTCGCCAACTGTATAACCTGTATTATTATCCCAGAAGTGTACGGAATTTAGGTCTTTATTAACTATACCCTGCTGAATCCATGTTTCGCCCGCATCAGTAGTTTTGTAAATTACTCCTGACGAGCCAAACTCATATCCTCCAACTGCATAGCCTGTAGAGTTAGAGGGGAAATAGATACTCCTGAAATCGATATCGGGTGAATTAGGAGAAACTTCATACCAGGAAACACCGCCATTGATAGTTTTGTAAATGACACCACTAAAAGGAGATGCCATCTTGCCACCTGCAATATATCCGGTGGACTGGTTCCTGAAATTTACAGAATTGAATCTGTTTCCATAAAGACTGACAAACTGAGTTTCCCAGTTTGAGCCTCCGTTAGATGTTTTAATTATCTTACTGTTATATCCAACTGCATATCCAAAATTTTTGTCTGGGAAATGCACTGCAAGAAGCGATGTAAGCTGAAGATCTGCCCAGCTTATGCCACCATCTGTAGTTTTAAATATCGTACCTTCACAAACATAACCGGTAGAAATATCCGGGAATACGATTGAGTTTCCGCTGAACGCGGTAGAAATTACGAACCAGTTTGTTCCGCCGTTAAAAGTTTTCAGCAATATACCGTTACCGGACATATATCCAATTTGCGAATCATGGAAATAAACCGCCTTAAGGGAATTGATGGTGCCGGACTGCAGAGGGTACCAGCCCGTCTGCGCCATGAGGCTGCTGCTGTAAGCAAACATTACGGCAATCAATAAGCCGAATGTAATATGTGAGTACTTTTTGCTCATATTAAACCTCAATGTTAGAAAACCTGATGCTTCATTTCACTTTCAGTTCCTAAAAAGACGGAACCTACACTTGTACGTAATTTAACAGTAATTTACAAAATTAGCAGTACAAAAATAATTATCAGTACAAAAGCTATTTGTATTCCCTGAAGGCTATTTGCTCCCATAAGCTATTAATTTTGATAACTTTATCATATTATGAGTAGTAATAACAGGAATACGAAGAACAAACTGATGATACCCGTTACCGAGAATTTTATTTTGAATTCCATGGTTATATATTTTTCTTCCTGAATTCTGCAATTGTTAATGAGCTGTTCCAATAATGATCGAACAGGTCCTTCATATGCGAAGCATGATAACTGTTCTGAATTATCAGATCAGCCTGTTTATGTTTTGGTACTGATTTATCAGCAGAGAGATTTAAGAAAACTGTTTCACTATCAAAAATTGTTATGTTTGGAAGCCTGAACTCAGCTAGCCGAACTTGCTCTCCTCCTTTTTCGAAGAGCTCGCATGCCTTTACAAGATCAAGGTTATCTACCCTGTTTTCGCCAAGCTGATAGATTGATCGTATAACTCCGCCGGAAGCGACAAATGACTTAGCATCTTCACTCAGTTCTTCAACTACAACACGGCGGGGGCTGTACATTCCAAGTATTTCTTTTTTGGAATTTTTGACAAGCTCCATATAACGGGTAACGCGGTGTTTATTGAATCCCCTGATCAGCTGAATACTCCTGTCTACAGCATCGGATTCAGAAGATTCAGATTTATATATTGTACGAAGTTCTCCAAAAGTTTCGTTTAAGTTCTCAATTTTTTTGCTGAAATTCTTTTTTTGTTCGCCTATGATCTTATCCAGTATTATGGCCGGATCAATTACCTGATAGTTGAGGATTGTATTGGTTTCAATTTCGTTACAATAGCCTTTTTCAACAAATGATTTCAAAATATCATATATGGAGTTTCTTATGATCTTCGCTTCTTTCGCAATTTCTGAAGCACTCATAGGGTTGCCGCTAAGCAATACAATAAGAACTTTGGATTCATATTCCTTGAATCCAAGTGACTTAAGGCGTTCTATTAAGATTTCCTTATTCAATATTGCAGTAGTTTTAAGCTACTGCAATATAGCACAAATCGCTTCGATTGTCAAGTACAAAGAATACATGAATTTCGTTAGAATAGACTCCAATAAATGCAAAAAGCAGCCAATTAGACCGCTTTGCATTATATATTAATTAGAAACCCTAAATGATGAACTGAATAGTAAGAGAAATAGCCAGGTTCAACTGAGGGCGGACAAAAACGAAGCGCATCAACCGTTCTGCAGTGATAATGAGTGTTTCTCCCGCCCTTCGAAAGAGAACAAACCATCAAGACAGTGGCCGCTGCGCTCTATACTTTATTTAACTATATGTATGCTTAAAATAATTCCTCCGACACATTTGTATTCCGTTGGCCGGCTGCCTTCCCTTTACCTCCGTTTGAAATCAAACAGGGATATCATCACCGGCCTGCGGCAAAAAAAACATAAGGAATTGTACGTCATTAACCAATCTTTGATACACTAATAAAGTTGAAAGAACCAAATCGATTTCCACAATGCAAAATAACCGATAATTTAGCGATAAACAAAGATTTTTAAATAGATTTGTTAAAACACGAAAATGAATGCAAAATCATAACTCAAGTTAAAATCTTGCATTTTCGCCACATTAATGAGATTTTTTTGGCGACACAATCTGAAATTTGTTAAATGGCATAAAAAGAAAGAAAAAAATAAAACAAAAAACCCGCAGCAGTGAATTGCTGCGGGTCAGAATTCAGCCTGGATGGATTATTTGATCAAAACCATTTTCCTGGTATCATTAAAGCCATCAGAAGTAAGATTATAGAAATAAACTCCACTAGGTAATGCAGCAGCGTTAAAATCAATGCTGTAATTGCCTGCAGGAATTTCTTCATTGAGAAGTCTGATTACTTCCCTTCCCAGTGCATCATAGATAATCAATGCAACATGTCCTGTTTTCGGAACCGAAAATTTAATAACAGTTGATGGGTTAAATGGATTAGGGTAATTCTGTTCAAGCGAAAACTGTTTTGGAACAGTGTTGTTTAGCGGGGTAACCCCGATCAGGTTAAAACAGTTATAATAATTATACTTTATGTTGTCTGAAATGCTCAGCAAATCGCAAACGCTTTGGTAGTTATTGATTCCGCGAGTTATCGTATAAGAGTAGGTTACGATCTGTGTATCGCCGGAATTCATGTTAAACGGCCCGGAATTGATCAGATTTCTTTTGTCTCCGCCGGTGCTGTCATACCACCCTGTCCTTGTACAGGCATTTCCGGAGTAAACATAAGTAGTGGGCTGTCCTGTTGTGTAATTTATGAGCGTATTTCCGCAAGCATCTTTTCCCCTGAGAACATTGTATGCAAATGATGCGCTATCCGGGTCACCGAAACAACTTGTACCGGAATTAAAAAAGCCGAAGTGTCCTGTCATCAATCTCATTTTGTATCCAACCAGGGTGGAGCAAGGCAACTTGGCAGTATCAAGGTTGTTTCCTGTAAATACAACCGGTCCCTGCAGGATCCTGTATCCTACTGCCGGCGGAGCTGCTCCGTACTCTGCATCCTGATTATCATAATTATAAGTAAAACCAATATTGCGTGTACTATCGCATCCTGTAACATCGTCATCTGCACCTCCTAAATCTGCATCATTCATAAGCCCAATAAATGTACTATCCCATGATTTGCCGCTCTTATTGATGATTTTGTAACTGACGAAATACGTATCGTGGAATCCATTGATATCGAAAGCATAAGCGAGCTGCTGAACTTCAACACCAAGAGGAAGAGTTCCGCCCGGCAGACTCAATTGAATTGCATGGGTGCTATTGGTGCAGTTAGTGTAATCCATAAAAACCGTAAAGATCAGTTCACTTGGCCTTGAATTGCCAATTCCGGTTCCGGGTCTGTCGGAATCCCATCCCGGCTGATAGCCGGGAATCCCGTTAACTTCAACAAACGGAGCACCCAAGCTAACAGGCCATGCAGCCCATGAGGAATAATTAAAGGTATATGTTCTTCCGCCCGCCACCTTCGTTCTTGTACCTCCATTCACAAGGCTCTGGTCTGTCAAATTTACGAGGTAACCGTTGAATGCAGGGTCGCTGCAAACTGAAGAAGGAGGCACTTGCCCAATTACAGGGATGTTGCCAGGAGAATAATGAGTTTCATACATAGAAGCTGCGAGCCTGAGCTCTTTGATTCCAGGTGATACATTCACTTTTGCTCCAATCCATAATCCGGATGTAAAAATAGCGGTTAATCTTTGGTTCGCACCGGCGGGCCATAAGAGACCTGAAACACTTGATGGAAATGTAATCTTGTCATAATTGAAATAGCCGTCGTTTCTGATCACAGTATTAATATTTCCGCTTTGCATAAACAAACTTTGAGCAGCAGCCAAGTCAACCACGGAACTTGACTGGCTGTTAAATCGGTCTTTAGAATAAACATCAAATGTAAAGAAACAAAAAATGGCGAAAAAGAGGACTATAGTTTTCATAGTTAAGGTATTTAGTTTATATTGAGATTTCTTTTCTTTATTTAACCAATCCGGAACTAAATCCGAATTGAGTTACGCTTAAATTGATGTAACATTACAATATAAAAATATACTTAATGGACTATAAATGCAAAGATTTTTAATTAGATTTGTTAAGAGAAGTTGCTGATATTAAATGAAGGGACAGGTAGAATAAAATCGGCATTTTGAGTAAAAAACATAGAAAAACTGCATACAAAAATGCTTATTTGTTAATTGAGAATTAATTTTTTCCCAATCTATGCGCGAATCGAAACTGACAGAGATGGTAAAGGGCATATCACCGGCTGAATTCCGCAGCTTTGGTGAATTCCTGAACTCCCCTTACCATAACAAAAGCAGGAAAATAATACAGCTTTATGAGCTAATAAACTTCAATTATACGGAGTTTGATGCTAATGTTATCACAAACGAAAAGATCGCAAAAGCTATCTTTAGCGGCGAAGGGGATAAGGACCAGAATGTAAGGACCCTTATCAGCAGCTTCACTGCACTGCTGGAAGATTTCCTGCAGTTAAACGAGCTCGAAAAGAACAAGATCCTCGGTAAGACGCTTCTCATGAAGGCACTAAGGGAAAGAAATATCTTCAAAACTTTCGATATGGTTTCAAAAGAAATATCAGATATTCAGCAGAAGGATTTTAACAAAAACTCAGACTACTACTACAACGATCTTAAGTTCAAAGAAATCGCGCTCAATTATCACGGAGTAGATCTTGACCTTGACCTTGACAAGAGCTACCTCGAAATGTCAGAGAACACTGATAACTTATTCATTGTAACAAAGCTGAAGGTACTGAATACGGTTATCAGCCGCAGAATACTTTCCGGAGTTAATATACATAAAAGCTACTGGGCAATCGATAACATTATAAGCCATGTCGAAAAAAACATCGACATGTTTGAAAAGGATCACCCTATAATCTATTCTGAGTTCAAGATACTCATGATGGTGATGGAACCGGAAAAGAACAAACACTTCCACGACCTGGAAAAACATGTATTTCAAAACATCCCAAAGTACAACGAAGAAGAGCTTGAACAGGTTTATTATTCTCTTTCAAACTACTGCGTGAATAAAATAGCGCTCGGTGACGATAAATTCATAAACGAGCTGTATAAGATTCACAGTAATTTTGAAAAGAATGGATTCTACGCTAAGAATAAAAACCTGCAGTACACTGATTTTATAGGAGTGATAATTTGCGGCCTTAACATGAAACAGATCAAATGGGTTGAGCATTTCTTCGAAGCATATAAGAGCAATATAGTGCACGAAGTAAAAAGAGATACTATAAATCTATCAAGCGCGCTCATCGCGTTCTACCACAAGAAATACAAAGAGTGCATTACATTTCTGAACAATGTAGGCTATAAATACACATACTTCTACCTTAAATCGAAGGAAACGCTGATAAAGGCATATTTTGAGCTGGGTGAAATTGACGCTATGGAAGCCGTTATTGATGCGGCAAAACACTACCTGAAAAGACACAAGCAGCTTCTTTCCATACATTACGACAGGTACATGTTGTTTTTGAACTATGTCACAAAGATATCAAGGCTGGATAAGAAGCAGAAGCCTGAGCTGAAGATGCTGATGAAGCAGCTTGATGACAACCGTACCACTATTTCCAGGGAGTGGTTCATTGAAAAGATAATTGAAATGAAATAAAAGCTAAGCGGGAGAGTTATTTGAATTTTTTAAATAGCGCTCTGTATCCGTTAAGGAACTCTCTTGAGTTCATCCTCTTTTTACCTTCCATCTGAAGTTCTGTGATCTCAAGAAATTCATTGAGGCACGATACATACAGTTTATCATCTTTAATAAAGAATCTGCCCGGGCCTTTCAGGCTATCCCACCTTGATTTCACAGTGCTGTAGATCTTTATGATCCTGTTACTATATTCGGTAAATGCACCGGGGTACGGTGAAAGCCCGCGGATAAAATCATAAACTTCATCAACTGAGCGGTTAAAATCTATCCTGCAGTCCTCTTTGAATATTTTAGGAGCGTCTGTTGCTTCGCCGTTATTCTGCTTGTGAACCGGGGGCTTACCATCAAAACTATCAATAAGCTCAACTGTCGAAAAAAGTGTTTCTGCGCCAAGCGTCATAAGCCTGTCATGAAGTGTTCCGGCAGTTTCATCATATGCAATATCGAGCTTTTCCTGCATAATGATGCTTCCAGTATCAACTTTTTCCTGCAGGAAGAAAGTGGTAACACCTGTTTCCCTTTCACCTTTGATAATAGCCCAGTTAATTGGCGCAGCCCCCCTGTATTTGGGTAGCAGTGATGCATGCAGGTTTATCGATCCGTAAGCCGGAATTTTGAAAATAGATTTTGGAAGTATGCGGAATGCAACCACAACAATAAGATCCGGTCTCAGAGATTCAAGTTCCGCTGCAAACTCCGGGTCCTTAAGACTTACCGGCTGCATAACCGGAAGAAACTTTTCAACCGCGAATTTCTTGACTTCGCTTTCAGCGACTTTTTGTCCCCTGCCTTTAGCCTTATCAGGCACTGTTACAACAGCAGATATTTTGTGATGTGAGTTATGTAAGGCCTTCAATGAGGGTACGGCGAAACCCGGTGTACCCATGAATATGATATTCATTATTTTTTTCTGTGTGAGTTTTTATCCTTCTTTGGAATTTCGGCAAGCAGGTAATCAGTTTCGATATCGCCTTTTCTAATGTCATCAAGCTCGGGCTTAAGCTTTTTCTTTTCATCCTTTGTCAGATGGTCAATAAACAAAATACCGTTAAGGTGGTCTATCTCATGCTGTGCCACACGGGCCAGCAATCCATTGAGCTCGACATAATTTTTATTCAGGTCAAGATCCTGATATTCAACAAATACCGTTTCGGGTCGTTCAACTTCTGCGCGCACATACGGTATGCTGAGGCATCCTTCTTCAAGCACAATTGCGCCGTGATAATCTTTTATGACCGGATTTATCAGAGTGAGAGGCTCATATTTAAGCTTTTTACCGCTCTCTGCTTTTGAAAGATCGATCACTGTAAGCGAAATATCAAGTCCTATCTGCGGAGCTGCAAGGCCGATCCCTGTAGCTTTATGCATAGTGTTGAACATGCTGCCAACAACTTCAACAAGCTTATCATCAACTTTTGTGACTTTTTTGGTCTTTTTCCTTAAGACCTCAAATCCGTAAGTATATATAGGTAGTGTTCTCAAGTACACAAAAATATCGGCTATTGTTAATAAAATCAATTTATTAATTGATGTCTATTAATTGTGCTAAGTACACGTTAGTAAATAAATAACACTCTAAAACTATGTTAAAAGAAGTTTCTTTACCCTGGATTTCAATATACTTAACCTCCCCCCCCTAACCCCTTCTCCTGACAGGAGAGGGGGACCTGAGAACTTCTTGAGTTTTTTCTCCCCTCTCCTCTTGGGAGAACTGCACGCAGTCAGGTGGGCTGGGGGGTGAGGGAGAAAAATAGACTTGCAGTACAAAAAGATATTTCTATCCTAAATCAGGATGCAATTTATACCATAAATACGAGTATTGAATAAGCAAAGATTTTAGTTTAAACTTACACCGTTTGTTTGAATATTTTCGTATAAATGAATAATTGAATATCTCATCTAAATATATTGTCCTGTTTGTTACGGCTGCGATGCTTGTTTTCTGCCGGGCGGAGTACTCTCAATCCATAATCGATGAAAGAAGCGACAGCAGCAGGATCGAACTGAAGCTCAAAAGCGATTCGGTGAGTGAGCTGAAATCGGGAAGCCTTAAAATAAACAGCGGCAGCCAGCTTCCCGGAAAAAAGTACAAGATCAATTACGTCAAATTCGGCGCCATAACAGGTGTTACAGCGGGGGCATTCTGGTGGCTGCATAATTACCAAAAAAATGCATGGTGGAGCGGTCAGAGGGGAAAGTTTCATATTCAGAACGACTGGGAATACGCAATGAGCGCAGATAAAGCGGGACATTTTTTTGACGGCGCATTGATACAATCAATTTACCGCGGTGCGTTCCAGTGGGCAGGATTTTCTCCAACTGCGTCGGTCTGGATGGGAGCTGCATTCAGCATTGCTTACATGACCGATGTCGAAATCGAAGACGGCTTCGCTACTGATTGGGGATTTTCAATGGGCGACCAGATATGCAATGTTGCCGGTGCGCTCTATCCTGTTGCGCAGTATTACTGGAAACCGCTCAGAAGCTTTAATTTCAAATGGAGCTACTATCCCTCTGAAGAGATCACAAGCGGCCAGAAGAACGGGGCATTCCTCGACGATTATAATGGGCAAACAATGTGGCTTTCGATAAATGTATCAGATTTTCTCCCCAAGAAGGCAAAAGGTTTCTGGCCTGATTACCTGAATATAGTAACCGGATACGGTGTAAATGATTATAAGAATTACGATAAACGTTATGCTGACTATTACCTGGGCCTGGACCTTAACTGGGAGAGAATACTCCCCGGAAAATCTCCTTTTATGCTTTGGTTCAAAAATGTTATTAACCATTTCAGGTTCCTTCCACTGCCATCGCTGCGGTTCAATAAGGACGGGGTTTCATATATTGTAAACTGGTAATGAAAAAATTCCTATTAAGTATTGCGGTGTTAACAATAATGTTCTTTCCTGATGCAGCTTCCGCTTCTGGTGAGGTAACAGTTAAAGCAATAAAGCTTAAGCTTAAGGAGAGTTCAGGGATATTATCCGAAAAGAGAACACCGGGATTCAATCTTGATAATTCAACCCGACGTTTTACATCAGATCCGGGAAGAATAAGTCCGGATAGTCCGTTAAACTTTATCTCCGGGAATTCCCCCAAGAAGAAAACATACAAAGTTAATCCACTCAAGCTCACGATTCTTGGCGTTATGGCCGCAGGAGCTTTTACCGGATTCCATATTTATTACGCAAACACATGGTGGAAAGACCAGAGGGATTACTTTAAGTTTGCGGCAGATGGCTACTACGCAAGGAACATGGATAAAGCTTCACATATCTATACTGCGAACTTTTTTGCTTCAGCTACCTCAGTTGCGTATGAATGGGCCGGACTATCACCTTCGAAAGCGCTGATGTACGGTGCGATTACTTCACTAGCATACGAAACATACATCGAGATAAATGACGGGTTCGCTCCAAACTGGGGATTTGACTGGGGCGATATGGGCGCAAATGTTTTTGGGGCGGTTTACCCGATTCTCCAAAACCTGGCTCCCCCGCTGAAACATGTTAATTTCAAATGGAGTTTTAAGCCGGAATGGATAAAAAAGAAAACCACAAATTCCGATGACCTGCTGGATGATTACACAAATATGACCTTCTGGCTGAGCGTAAATCCGATGCTGATTCTGCCGAAATCAGTAACAAAGGCCAAACTCTACCCAAATTTCCTGGCGTTAGCTTTGGGAATGAGTATTCAGAACGCCAGCCATGTCACAGGCAGCACAAACGCCAAAACCGAATGGTTCTTAGCGCTTGATTGGGATGTTAGCCAATTACCGGGAAAATCTGATTTTATGAAAAAATTGAAAAAAATTCTCAATTTTTACCACTTCCCTTCTCCCGCTGTAAAATTTTCACCCGAGGGTGTGTGGTACGGACTTTATTTTTAAGTATTTTTCTCTTATTTTTGTAGCTTTAATCATAAAGAGGCACCAGCTAAACAATTATCTATCAACTATGGCAAAACAACAAACATTCGCCGATAAAGCAGGCAAATTAGGCAAAAAAGCTGAAACAGTTATCGATCCCGATACAGGAAAAGAAGTTAAGCTTCTTAATGTAAAGCTTATTGAATCAGTAAAGACTGAAAAAGGCACCTGGAAATTCCTTGAGAGAATGCAGAAGGTGTATGAAACATCATTAAAGCCATATAAACCGTAAAAGTATCTGAAAATTTTAATTCAGCAGGAAAAGTTCTACTATGTCAAAAGTTTGTCAGTTAACAGGAAAAAAGCCGCTTTCTGGAAACCACGTTTCTCACGCGCATAATAAAACCAAAAGGAAACAGCTCCCAAACCTCAGGGTTAAGAGGATCTGGATCGAAGAAGAGAATAAGTATGTTACTCTCAGGATATCTACAAGCGCTTTGAGGACCCTCAAGAAGAAGGGATATTCAAAGATGATGGCTGAGCTTAACAGCGCAAGCTAAATTCCAACCAGGTTTATCAAAATTTTACAGGAGTGTAAATCTTTTTTGCACTCCTCTTATTTTGGATAAAAGTATATTAACTTTTTAATAAGTCTTCCGGAAGTCTTCCGGCAAATCAAATTGCAGAGCACACCAGAAATCAGCATTATAATCCCTACACTGAACGAAGAAAAGCTCATAACGCAAACCCTTAGCCAATTCACACCACAATTAAAGAAGAAATATTCAATTGAGATCGTTATATCCGACGGCGGCAGTACGGATAATACCCTGAACATGCTTCATCCGGCAGCGGATAAGATAATTTTAAAGGAGCCAGCTGTTCACCAAAATATATCGATGGGAAGGAATGCCGGGGCAAAGGCTGCCTCGGGCAGGCTTCTGTATTTTTTCAATGCTGATACGGTTATCGAAGATGCAGAAAAGTTTTTCGATACAACCACCAAGGCATTTTATGATGAAAAGAATCTGGCTCTTACCTGCAGATTTCATGTATTCCCTGAAGATGTGAAATTATCAGACAACTTGTTCCATGGTTTTTATAATACATACGTTAGACTGCTGAACGCTGCTGGCATGGGTATGGGGCGCGGTGAATGCCACATGGTACGAAGCGAAATATTCAGAAAGCTTAACGGCTATAATGAGCTGCTTGCCGCTGGCGAAGATTATGACTTGTACAGGCGGATCAAAAAGCTTGGTATGGGCAGGATAAAGTTTCTTAACAGCCTGAGAGTATTTGAATCACCCCGGAGGTACAGGAAGTTTGGATACATGAGCGTATTTAAGGATTGGACGAAGAACTCATTTTCGGTCTTCTTTAAAAATACATCTGTAAGCAAGGAGTGGGAACAAGTAAGATAGAAGAGAAATGTCAAATGTCAAAATCCAAATGACAAAAAGACAATGACAAATGACAAAGCTCAAATGACAGAAAGATAATGATAAAAGTCAAAACTCAAATGATAAAAAGATAATGACAAATGTCAAAGCTCAAATGACAAAAAGATAACGACAAATGTCAAAGCTCAAATGACAAGAAATGACATATCTCAGTTAAATAGTTTGGGTTTAAATTAATCTTTATCCTTGCTGTTGTTGTATATCTTTGAAAAGATCAAGACGAGTTCATGAGCTTCTTTCCAAATGACTCTGCATTCTTCGATATGTTCCGGATTTGACTTGGATAGCATTCTAAGCCAATGTTTGGTTTCCTTCGCCTCTTTTCTGCATGTGCCGATCTTGTTTCTAAAATCCTTTTTTGAAACTCCCCCATCCGCCTCAGAATAGTTTGCACCTACACTAGTTGATGACCTTACAATTTGGCTTATAAGCGGTTTGTTAACAGCGTCCAGTTTGAATTTTCTGGCAAGCTCTATTACGCTCTCGCCAAATAATGCCGTCCGTTCTTCGAGATCGTATTTATGTTTATTCTCTTCCTCCATTTTTTTCTAATTATTATTCAATAGTAACTGCCACAATTATCTCATGTGATTTATTAAAATATATTTGGCATTTGAGCTTTGACATTTGTCATTTTACACCTTTTGGCATTTGAGCTTTGTCATTTGTCATCTTGCTTCATTTGGCATTTGGATTTTGACATTTGACATTGGAGAAATAGAATTTTGATATTCATCTTATAAGTAAGAAAACTGCGATATCTTCCTAATGCATCAAACCCTAAGATACTCGTCTTTCATAATATAGTTCTTCACATAATCCTCTATCGATTCCTCAAGTTTCATACATGGCTTATTGCAGCCGGCAGATATTAGCTTATTCATTTCGGCTTTGCTGTAGTATTGGTACTGGTTGCGGATATTCTCGGGCATATCGATGAACTCTATATTTTGTTCAACACCCATAGCTTTAAAGACTGCCGCAGCCGCCTGGAGCCATGATGATGCTGTTCCGGAGCCAATGTTGTAAATTCCCGATTTGCTTCCGCCGGTTTTATCCGCCGGATCGAAGAACAAGGTCATATCAACTGCATCCTTTACATATATAAAATCGCGCTGCTGCTCGCCATCTTTGAATTCCGGCTTAAGTGAACGGAACAGCTTGAGCTTTCCGGTCTCTTTTATCTGCGAGAATGCTTTATTCACCATACTTCGCATATCGCCTTTATGGTTCTCATTCGGCCCGAAAACATTGAAATATTTCAACCCAACAAATTTACTGTCGTATTTATTTTCCAGCACCCAAAGATCGAAAAGCTGTTTCGAGAGTCCGTATTTATTAAGCGGCTTCAGCTTTGGTATCAGCGTTGTGTCATCGCTGAATCCAAGCTCGCCATCACCATAAGTAGCGCCGCTTGAAGCGTAGATGTACTTAGCTCCCTTGGTCAGGCACCACTTGCCCAGCGATTTGGAATACTCAACATTGTTTTCCATGAGGTATTCCATATTGTTTTCAGTAGTTGAGCTGCATGCGCCCATGTGGTATACAGAGTCCACACTGTAATTTATAGCGCCCTTTTCAATTTGTTTCAGTAGGTCAAGCTTATCGATATAATCAGTGAATTTTAGTCCTGACAGATTATTTTGCTTTGTACCATTCGTGTCTTCATCGACAATAAGGATATCGTTAAATCCAAGTTGATTCAGCTTCCAGCAAATCGCGCTCCCGATGAATCCCGCACCGCCTGTAATGATTTTCATATTTTTTAATTGGTTGTATTACAAATTTAAGTTTACTCCTCATCTGTTTCAATTTAATAATTTTCCTCACTTTTTCTGTTTTTCAATAGCTTTTTCGCATTTGAAATGTTAAATTGAGATTAAGAAATCAATTAACTATTCTTTTTGGAGGTAAACATGAAGAAAGTAATTTTTACCATTTTTTTAGCCCTTCTAGTTACTGGCGGCGTTAAAGCACAGAATTGGACAGAAGGATTTGAGGGTATTGACTCAACATCATTACCTGCCGGATGGTCAAAGTTTCACCGTGCTTCATTTCCTATTGACCCATGGACAAGCTGGATCGTAAGAGACAGCGGAAGAGTTCTGCCCAGACTTTCTACAGCAAGAAGTAAAGCTCACACAGGTATGTATTCAATTGGAGTAAGCTGGGGATCCGGCACTGATACGAATGATCCCAATACTGGTCTCGTTTCTGATGAATGGCTGGTTTCAAAGAGAATTCGTGTTTGGTCAGCAAGTTCATACATGAGTTACTGGATAGCTACAGGCGGTGGATCTGGAAACTATTTGGATAGCGTACAGATTTGGGTCAGCACTACAGATTCTCTCCCATCAAGCTTCACACATTATATTGAAACGATTTCAGGACGGGGACCATACGGTACTTTTAGCCAGAATTTTGTTCCATTAGGAGATTACGTGGGTCAGACTGTATGGGTAGGTTTCAGATATAATACAGATGTTTTCACGGATGGTTATTTTGTAAATCTTGATGATATTGAAGTCGATAACCCGATTGGCATACAGCCAATCAGCACAGAAGTGCCAAATAGATTTGAACTGAAACAGAACTATCCCAATCCATTTAACCCGGTCACTAATATTGAATTCAGCATTGTAAAGGCCGGATTTGTAAATCTTGTGATATTCAACGCTATTGGTCAGCAGGTTTCAACACTTGTTAACCAGGATCTGAAGGCCGGATCATATAAATATGATTTCAATGCTTCGGGTCTGCCAAGCGGCACATATTACTACAGGCTAACATCGGGTGATTTCACACAGACAAATAAGATGATTCTGGTGAAATAGGATGAGTAGTTGAGTAGGAAAAGTGGTTGAGTAGGTTTTTAAAGAATGTCCGGTATTTAAGATGCCGGACATTTTTTATATAAATTCTAATAAATGACAGCAAACTTATTATTGTTAACACACCCCGGCGCTAAAGCGCCACCCCTCTACAGAGGGGAATTATGCTCATAAATCACATCGTTCTCTTTCCCAAACTGAATTTTGTGAAGGTACATGAATTTATTGAGATTCGGAAGAACCGCTTTCTACTCATACTACTCTCCTACTCACCCACTCCCAACTTACCTACTCACCAACTCACCTACTCTACAACTTCCTCCTTTTTCCGGCATCATATCATAAATTAAAGTCATTTCATGCTGCCGGCGAGGAATAGCCTTTTTCTCATTTAAGCAAAAATTTGACCGTTTTTCATTGAAACTCACTAAGTTAATAAATATATTTGTCTTTCATAAAATTTTGCAAAATACATGAATTATAAGAGACTTAATTATATTTTTGCAGGGATCGTATTGCTCATTTCGGCAATAACTTATCTCTATACCATGCAGAAAACCCTCTCTTTTTGGGACTGCGGTGAATTCATAGCGTGCGCTTATTCGCTTTCGGTACCCCATCCCCCGGGCGCCCCGCTTTGGATACTGCTTGGAAAAATAGCGACAATGCTCCCGATTGGCTCAAATCCGGCTTTACGGATGAACGCGCTTGCTGCAATAAGCTCAGCGTTTACTGCAACATTCCTTTACCTTGTAATAGTCTCTGTTATCAAAGTATGGAAAAAAGAGATCGCTACCAATTGGGATGCTATCTTGGTTTACAGCGCAGCTGCGATTGGAGCGCTTTCATTCACCTTCAGTGATGCCGAATGGTTCAACGCAAACGAATCGGAAGTTTACGCATTGGGTACAATGCTTGTAGGCCTCTGTATCTGGCTTTTGATGCATTGGTGGGAAAAGGCAGATGAAAAAGGCAATGAAAGGATATTGCTGCTTGTAGCATTTATTGTCGGGCTTTCACTGGGCATTCACTTGCTTGTAGTGCAGGTTTTGCTTGTAGCCGGATTTATATTCTATTTCAGAAGGCACAAATATGAACGCAAAACTTTCATGATCGCATTTGCCATATCATGCGCGGCTTTTATTGCAGTTTATCCGGTAACAGTAATATGGTTCCCAACCTGGCTTGGCGGCGATATTAAAGCCTTCAAGGTAGAAGACAGCGGGTTGGTTACCCTGCTTGCAGCATTAATTGCACCTGCGCTCATATATGGAATATACTGGGCTAACAAAAACAAAAAACAGACTCACGCGCTCGCTTTTTCTGCGTTATTCCTGGTTATATTAGGATATTCAATTTATGCCGGCGTCATTCTTAGGGCTCGTGTTGATAATCTGCCAATAAACGAAAACGACCCCAAAGATCTTCCCGGGCTTGTATCATACCTAAGCCGCGAGCAATACGGCGATGCGCCATTCTGGCCGAGAAGATACTCGCAGGAGCCGATGCACAAGAGAACATGGGCAAATTACACATCCGATGGAGACTTCCTTTGGAAGTACCAGATAAATCAAATGTTCAACCGCTATCTTGGCTGGCAGTTTATTGGCAGGGAAAGCTATGACCAGGATACCGGTATTGGCTGGGACGCTTCAGCAGGAACAAAGATGCTTGTAATAATTGCATTGAGCGCGCTTCTGCTTGCTTCAATGTACTTCTATTCTTCTCAAAAATATTTGTACAGCCTGATAAGTGTAATTTTACTGCTGGTGGTGGGGGCAGCCGGATTCTGGTCCACGGCATTCAAGGCAATACCGTTCCTCATCGGATTGTTCGGACTTTTCTACCACTTCCGGAAAGACTGGAAGCTTGGATTGACATTCCTGTGGATGTTCCTGCTCATGGGTATTTTCACAGCGCTCTTCCAGAGACAGCAGGATCCACAACCGAGGGAAAGAGATTATTTCTACACCGGCGCCTTCTTTGTATATTCATTGTGGATCGGTATCGGCATCATGGGTATTCTTGAGCTGATTCAGGAGAGCATAAAAGAATCCAGCGCGAACAAGCTTCTTTCAGGCGCAGTACTTGCTATCTGCCTGGTGTTCGTTCCCGGGATGATGTTCAAAACAAATTTCCATTACAACAACAGGAACGAGAACACTGTTCCATTTGAATATGCGTACAACCTGCTTCAGGGAATCGATAAAGACGCTATTCTTTTCACTAACGGTGATAATGATACATTCCCTCTTTGGTACCTTCAGACAGTTGAAGGTTACCGTACAGATGTACGGGTAGTTAACCTCAGCTTGTTGAATACAGACTGGTACATCCTGGAAATGAAAAACTCGATGCCTTTTGGTTCACTTAAGGTCCCTATAAGCTACTCGGATGACCAGATAAAACAGCTTCAGCCCATTCAGTGGGGAGATTTCAAAGTTGTTTCGGTCAACGTACCGCCTGATGCATATCCGGACAGCCTTAAGTCCAAAGGCCAGACACCTGACAAGCTTTCATGGAGAATGCCATATACATTTGCATCCGGCAACGTAAAGGCAGTCAAAGTTCAGGACCAGATGATATTTGATATAGTAAAATCCAACAACTGGCAGAGGCCAATGTATTTTTCGGCAACAGTTACGGAAGATAATTTCATCGGGCTCGATGAATACATTGTACAGGAAGGCATGAGCAAGAGGATTGTTCCGTTCAAGCCTGAAATGCCCACACAGTTCAGAGTTAACGCGGATAAAATGTGGAGCAATTTCATGGTAACACCGGCCGGATTTTCAAAGACTCCGCAGGATGGCTACTTCTTTAAGAATTTCCAAAACCCGGATATATTCTTCAACCAGGTTGAAGTGAACGCTGTTCAGAGTTACCGCTCACAATTCCTCACGCTAGCGTATGAATTTGTTAATCGCGGCGATAAGGCAAAAACCAGCCAGGTTTTGGACAGGATGGAAGAGGTATTCCCTAAAAATGTTGTGCCATATGATTACAGAATATTGTATGATGTATGTATGCAGTATTACCGCGCCGATAACAAAGCGAAGTTCGATGAGCTCTCGCCGATAGTTGAGAAAGAAGCTCTTGACGCACTAAAGAAGAATCCGAATGATATACAGACATTCTGGAATCCCTACAAGCTGCTGATTGATATTTATGAAGCGCGCGGCGATTACAATAAGACGCTTGAGATACTTTACCAACTTGACCGTATCTCGCCGAATAACCCCGAAGTAAAGGGCAAGATCGAAGCTTTGAAGCTTAAACAGCAGGGCAAATAAAAAAACATTCATCGCCGGCATTGATTCATTCAGTGCCGGCGTAATTTATATACGTTGTCAGTGCCTCCCAAAAAACAGCAGAAAAATTCACAGGCTAAATCAGCAAAAAGTACAGGCAAACCGGATACCAGGGTATTCGGTTTTGCAGCATTAGGCTTGCTGGCTATTGCGCTGTATTATTACGCCTCAAGCTTCAGCTTTATTCAGGATGATTCATTTATTACCTACCGGTACGTAAAGAATTTCACCGAAAGCAACGGACTTGTATTCAACATTGGAGAAAAAGTTGAAGGCTATACTTGTTTTCTCTGGGTTATATTGCTTGCGGGTGTAAAAAAACTTGGATTCAATTTTATATCGGCTTCACAATCACTTGGCATTATTTCATCATTGCTGACCCTGCTTTTCACGTTCCTTATTTCAAGCAGGATATTCCCTAAAGATAAAGGAACACTTTACAATTTTGTCTTCAGCTTAATTGCTGTAATCATGCTTGCGGCAAACGGTTCGTTTGCATACTGGACGGTAAGCGGAATGGAAACCGGACTGTTTGGAATGCTGGTAACACTTGGCGTATTTCTTTACCTGAAGGAGATGAAAGAGCAGAAGCTGAATACGCCCTGGTCATCGGCTGTATTTTTACTTGCATCTCTCACCCGCCCCGAAGGAAATATTATTTTCGCCGTAACGGTACTGCACAAAGTTTTTTTGGCGATTCGCACCCCGAAAGATGAATCCGGCAGCGGCATAAAATCACTCCTAAACAGATATAATCTAACATGGGCGGCGATGTACGTGGTACCTGGACTGATATATATGATTTGGAGATATTCATACTACGGATATCTTTTCCCTAATACGTTTTATGCCAAAACAGGTTCATCGCTTGAATATTTTAAAACAGGAGCAGATTACCTTTGGGGATTCATGCAGGCTTACGGCGGCTACGGAGTTTTGGCAGCAGTTTCACTGCTTACCTTAAAGGATAAAAAAAGATTCAATGAATACCTTTACCTGGTAATGGTATTTTATATTTTCTGCATTTACATTGTGTTCGTTGGCGGTGATGTACTTAGACCGAACAGGTTCTTTGTACCGTTAATGCCGGTATTTTTCATTCTTGTTCAGGAGGGGCTGAACCAAATCGCCGAATTGCTCGATAAAAGCAGGGAAGCGCTCATGGGAGCTGCACTAGTTCTTCTTGCTGTGCTTGGGTTTTCTTACTACACATATAAGAATGAGTTTGAGACTATAAAGCAGTACAGTGTGCTTGAAAACGGCCTGGTAGAAAAAATGAAACTTACTGCCACATGGCTTAAGAATAAGCAAACACAGGCGGGCAGACCGCTGGTTGTTGGCGCAACCACAATAGGTGCTATCTCGTATTATTCAGATGTAACCCTTATAGATATGCTTGGCCTTACGGATAAAGAAGTAGCACACAATCCGAGACCTATTCCTGAAATATCAAGCAAGGATGTTGGCTGGAGAGAGCGGAATTATAATGTAGATTACGTTCTTTCACGCAAGCCTGATTATATCCTGTTTTCAACAAGCCTGAAGCCAAGCGCATACGCAGAGAGAGGGCTTTTCACAAGCGATGAGTTCATTAAGTATTACTATCCTTTCGTTATGACGATGAAGGAATATGCATTTAATGATATTATATATAAACGAAAAACAGATGAAGAGGCTTCACTAAAGCCGCAGCTTCCTCCCAATCCAAACTACCAGAAATCGTTCGTGAACCTGTTGAACCAGGCTATGAACACTCAGAAGGATAAAAACAAGCTGCAGGAAGCTATTGATCTGTATAACAAAGCTATCCAGGCCGGTCCTGCGGGATGGGGATTGCCATACCAGATGATGGGTGAGATCTACGTACAGACAAGAGATGTTGATAAAGCAAAAGAAAATTTCAGGAAAGCCATTGAGCTTGACGACCAGAACATACTTTCACATTTTTACCTGTACAAACTGAACATGCAAAGCGGTGACTCTACCGGCGCTATGCTGAACCTGGAAAAGCTTAAGAAGTACGCACCTGATATGTTAAATCAATAAAAGAAAGCAGCACACCGATGGGTTTATTCAACGATATTAAGATATACTTTAAAATGATGTTCAGCTACAAGCCGAAAACATTCTGGAATGAGCTGCTTACAAATTCATTTGACTTGAGGGGTGTTGGCCACTACAGGATGAGCAATGAAGAAAACCTGAAGATGTATGAAGAGAAAAAGGCGATCATAGCGGCGGAGATGAAGAAAAGCGGGGTTACGGTAACAAAGGATACTTCGATCGTTGAAATTGGAATTGGCGTTGGCTACTGGACTGACTATTTCCATTCACTCGGTGCTGTGAATTATACAGGAAATGATATAGCAGAAATAGCAGTAACTGAGCTCAGCAAAAAATACCCGCAATACACTTTTATACAGGGCGATATAAGTGAAGTTATGCTTCCTGAGAACAAATTCGACCTCGGAGTTATGATAGATGTTACTCAGCATATAACCGATGATGACAGGTTCAATAAAGCGATGGATAATTTATGGAAGTCGCTGAAAAGCGGCGCGAAGCTTATGATAACGATGTGGGATCCCGAAAAGAATGTATATTTATCCAATAAGCTCAGGTTGAACAGGATCGAGAAGCCGCGCGGGCTGGACAGGTATTTAGCAATTTACGGCAATAATGCCAAAGTACTTTCCAAAGTTGATTTTAACGACAAGTACTTCATGATAATTCAGAAACCTTAAGCATCCGGCCAATGAGAATTCTCATCAATGCGTTATCAGGCATAGGTGATGCGATCATGTTCTCGCCGGCACTTGCACTTCTTAAGAAGCACTCCCCTGCCTCACAGATCGATATGATGGTAATGTTCAAACCAGTTGAAGACCTTTACAGGCTTAATCCACACATAAATAACATCTACTTTATTGATTTCCTCAAACAATCAAAGCTGAAATCGCTTAAGCAGACCCTTGATATCCGCAGGAATAAATACGATGCATCTATAAATGTTTATCCCTCGAACCGTAGGGAATATAACATGATACAGCTTCTCACAGGCGCGAAGCTGAAAGCTGCAACCAGGTATAACCACTATTCGCGCTCCAATTTTGATTTCCTCAATACGCATCTGAAACAGGAAGTTTTGAACAGGCACAATGTACTGGAAAACTTCGACATTGCAAAGCTGGTATTTCCAAATATGCAGGAAGACGAGCTTGGGAAAATGGAGATATTCCTTTCAAAAGAAGACCGTAAGTTCGCAGTCAATTATTTATTTGAGAACAATCCGGACGGGAAGCCATTGATCGGATTTCATGCCGGCTCTGCTACTTTCAAAGGGCATATCAATAAGCGCTGGTCGGCGGTAAAATACGGCTCACTGGCTAAACAACTTGTTCAAAAATACGATACAAAGATACTGCTGTTCGGTACTGAAGCCGATGTTAATGAGCTAATAAAAAAGCTTGGGGGCGAGAATGTTGAGATACCAAAGACCTCTAATTTGATGCAGTCGCTTGCGTTAATGGAAAAATGTTCCATGTTCATCAGCAATGATTCAGCCTTAATGCATCTAGCTGCGGCATTGCAGATACCGCAGGTGGCTATATTCGCTTACACTAATTACCATGAGCTTCACCCATGGAAGAACAGGCATGTAATTGTCCGCACAGAGCTTGACTGCTCGCCGTGTTTTTTTAATTCTCCAAAGCCGGTTAATTGTATCTACAAGGGCAAGGATGAGTTCAAATGTATAAAGCTGGTAGAAGTAAGCGATGTAATGGCGGCATGCGAAGCATTAATCGAAGAAATTCCACGTAATATTGAATCTTGAAATAGTATTTAAGAATCCTCCCCTATCCATAAAAGGATACAACCCCGTATTATAGACAATCCTGTCCAATATGTTTTCCAAAGTTAATCCAAATGTAGCCTTGCCGATCTTTCCCGAGATATAAAAATCGAGCGTTGCGTTAGCAGGCACTTTAATCGGCGTTCTATCATAATTTACGCCGAGACTATAGTATAGCGAGTTATTATTACCGTTATAAAATAGTGCATTGTACTCTGACCAGAATCTGCTTGTTAAACCAACCTTGTACTCCAGCTTATTTTTGAACGCGTTATCCTCAAACACAAGGTTTATTCTTCCTGAATTCAGAGGATTAAAGCTGTTAGCGCTGTTCCTGAAATTATAGCTGTGATTGACACTGAGCCTGAACTTGAAAACTTTAAGCTCAAGGCTGTTATTGACTCCCCGAAATACAACTGCATCAGGAATAAATAAACTGGCTGGTGTTATATAGCTGTTGGTACGGTAATAATAGAATTGACTTCCAAACGATACAACCGGACTTTTTATGCCGGAAGCAATCGAAAAATAATTGCTGCGATGGTTAAAGATACCTTTGAAATAGTAAGATGTAATCTCATTCATTTTGTTTTCATAAACTGCTTTGCCGCCGGCATCCATGTATATTGTTTTTTGGGAACCTGAAATTGGGGGGAAGTCATGGGATAATGCGCTGACATAACCCGCAAGCAGCAGGCCTTTGTAACTAACACTCAGATCCTGTTTCAGAAAGATACTTCCGTTGTTCCAGTCAGTTATCCCTGATATAGAAAATACAGGGTTTGGCCCAAGATTATACTGTTTAATAAGAAAAGAATACTCGCCCTCTGAATTGGAGATCACTGTTATATCCTTATTTATTCTGAACTTGAACTGCTGCTGAGCAATTACACCATAGTTTATCCAATGATATACATCCCTTCGTTCCACGGATAGCGGGTCTGCAAGATTGTTGATCTGAAAATACTCTCTCAGTGAATTGCTTACAAAAAACTGCAGCTTTGAAAATGAAGTTTTTCCTGCAAGAAGAACCCCTCCTAAATCAACATCAAATCTTTCGCGTCTTTCATGCTGGCGGTCATAAAATACAACAGCTTTTGCGGCATCGAACAGGTCTTCTTTGCTGCCATAATTCACTGTATCGGGGTTTATGCCTTCATTCAGCTCACGGTTTATCATTGAGTAATTCACTTTGAGGAAAAAGTTCAGCCTGTTTGAAGGCGCAAAGGTCAGGTTAAACCTGCCCAGCCATTTATCGAATGCGCTGTTATCATAGTGACCGTCGTATGAATGCTTTGTAATACCGAAATTAAAATTAAGCTTGCTGGAGAAATTCTGGTGGAAGTTACCGTCAAAGTAGAGGTTCTCATACCTGTCCTGAAAAAAACTTATCTCGGTATAAGGCCGGAACTGATAGAGCTCTCTTTGAATGACATTAATGGTATTAGTGTAGTCATACCTGCTGTTCCTGTAACCGTCGGAAAATTCCATTTCAGAAATTTCATTTCGTGAAAACAGGTTCATATCCGCATTGCCATCGAACATGTCATTGATGGATCTGCCGTTGCGCAAAACACCCGTGTAACGCGGATTATACTGGTTGTATGAAAATGGATTTAACTGACCTACATCCATGTAATACAGATAGTAGCCCGGCACATAGTTCAGTATATCTTCAAGAGATTTTGCCGGATACCACAGGAATCTTCTGCGGGTAAGCGTATCGGGATCAGTTTTATTGGTGTAAAGATAATTATGGTCTGAGAGAATGAAATTCTGCACACGGGTCGTATCTGTTTTGGCGGTTGTATTGACCGTACGGGTTGAATCTGTTCGTGTGGAATCCTGCGAATACAGGTTCACAACAAATGCCGCAAATAAACAAAATATGAGCAGGTGTTTAAACAAATCTTTGTTCTCTGTAAATCATTATTGTACTATCATCCCGTCCGTCATTTTGATTGTACGGTCGGTCATTTCCGCAAACTTCTCGTTATGTGTAACAATTATGAATGTGCGGTTGTATTTTTTTCTGAGGTCAAATATAAGATGAAGCACCTCATCGCTGTTTTTAGTATCAAGATTCCCCGTAGGTTCATCGGCAAGTATAACTTTCGGCGAGTTTATGAGAGCTCTTGCGATAGCCACACGCTGCGCTTCTCCGCCGGAAAGCTCTGAAGGCTTATGGTCAAGCCGGGAGCCGAGTCCAACTTCGCTGAGCAGCTCTTTGGCTTTGGGCTCTACTGATTTCATCGACTGGCCGGATATCATTGCAGCTATGCAAACATTTTCCAGCGCGGTGAACTCAGGCAGAAGATGATGGAACTGGAATACAAACCCGATGCGAGTATTACGAAATTTGGCCAGTTCATTACTGCTCAGCGAAAATACATTTTCACCGTCAAATGTAACCTCTCCGGAGGTTGGCTTATCCAATGTGCCTATGATATGGAGCAGCGTACTTTTACCTGCGCCCGAGGGTCCCACGATCGTTGCCACTTCCCCTTCGAATATCTCGACATTGATATTTTTTAATACCTTCAATGTTTCTGTTTTAGAAACCTGGTACTCTTTTGTTAGGTTTGAAGCCTTAATAATAACTTTTCTTTCAGTTTCCAATATTTCCTTTAACTTTTGGAATTAATTTTAAATATGTGCCGTTCCTATGGAGATAAACATAAAAACCATTTACAGTTACAAACATTGCGCTCCTACGGAGCTAATCATAAAAAACCATTCCCATCTACAAACATACCGCACCTAAGGGCTACTACCAAATACTTCATTTAAGTTTCCATCTTAATAATTGTCATTTGACATTTGAACTTTGTCATTGCTTCATTGTCATTTGTCATTTGAGCTTTGAAATTTAATCTACTCCCATCTTATAGCCTTTATCGGCTCGGTTCTCGCGGCGCGAAGCGCGGGATAGAGAGATGCTGCAAGTGATAGAAGCAAAGCGCAAATACTTACGTAAATATAGTCCATGAACCTGATATCAATTGGCAGCGCGTCTATGGAATAAACCATTGAATCGAGTGCGAAGAATTTGAATTTTATCTGCGCCAAACAAACAGCGAGTCCGAGCGCACAGCCGAAAACTGTGCCGTAAATGCCAATCAATATTCCTTCAAACATGAATATCTTCACAATGCTTTTATTTGGCGTGCCCATGGCTTTCAATATGCCGATATCCCTGCGTTTTTCCATCACGGTCATAGTAAGCGAACCAACGATGCTGAAAGAGGCAACCGAAATAATTAGCGAAAGCACGATGAACGCAGTCCACCTTTCAACCTTCATTACGGAATAAAGATCTTCGTGCAGGTCATACCATGTGCTCACTTTGTAACCTTTACCGAGGAGCGAAGTGAGCTTTTCACGTTCATTTTCCGACTCATTGATGTTATCCAGCCTGATCTCGAGACCCCCTGCATTATTGCCGAGATCGTATAAAGATTGGGATTTTGGCAATGATATAAATGAATACAGCTTATCATAATCCCTGTTATTAGCATCAAAAATGCCCCGGACTATAAATTTTTGTGTTCTTGGTGTAACGATCTGAGTAAGCGCTTTTTCCATGCCGACTGTACTCATTACGGAAATTGTATCAAGCACCCTAGCCTCAAGCTTTGCTGCCAGGCTGTTACCCAGAACTATGCCGCCTATCTCGTCGTTATCCCTGAACTCAAAGTCGCCTAAAGTAGTTTTTTCTTTAACGTCGCTCAAACCGTCTATCTTTTTATCATCCACACCCTTAACAAACGCCACAATGTTATTTTTTGAAGAAGATATAACCCCTTTGTTCATGGTAAACGGGGCAATAGCTTTAACTTTACTTTCGCCGCTTATCTTTTCGATTAGTCCCTGATAATTACTAATAACTCCGCCGGAATCAGATTCGATCCTGATATGCGGGTCAAATCCTGTCAGGATATCCATCTGGTACTTGTTGAATCCGTTGAATACAGAAAGCACAGCAATAAGCGCCGCTACGCCAACCGTTACACCAATAATTGAGATAAGCGTAATTATGGTTATGAACTGAACTTTCTTTTTCGAAAGCAGGTACCTGCGCGCTATAAATCTTTCAAACATTAATATGCGTATTATTATTATTCATCAAACACCAATATGGGTTCCCTGTACAGCCTGACTTTTTTTGTATCAATCTTATACTGGATGTACTTTTGCAGCTCTTCATTTCTTTTTTCAAGGTGCTCTCTGCTTTTAAGTGCATCAATCAGGATCTTTATGTGAAGAACCCTGTTCGGTATCATGTGCCTCGAAATTCCCGCAGGCAGTTTTTGTTTAAGCTTTGAAATAGCAGCAATATCGCTTTTTGAAAAATCAGGAAATATCACCAGCAGCCCTTCATCACTTGAGAGTGAGCTTATATCGGTAATATCCGTATCGCTATCGATTCGCATGTAACTGTATTTCCCGCCATAGAATCTGTTTAGCTTAGATAGCTCTGCAAGCATTTGCTCAAGCTCTTCAGTTAGCTTAATGTAAAGAGTGCTTCCTCCTGTTGAAGTGACCACAAGCGAATTTTTGAACTCGGGCCGCCTGGCTGAGTCACACTTGTCAAAGCTGATGTTTGCAGATCTGAGGTATTCTTCAATCTCTTCCAGCGGCATTTCGTTTACAAAGTGATACCAGGATTTGAGCATAACTTCAGGGCTGGAGTAATCAACCACTTGCGCAAGTATTGAATTGCAATCCATCTGTTTCAGAGCTTCAAAGCGGTTAGCTCCGTCTATGAGCATATACTTGCCCCCGAGATCGGCAACTATGAGCGGGTTATAAAGTACTTTCTCTTCCCGGAATCTTTCCAAAAGCCTGCCATAGCGGTTATCTTCGCACTCTTCATGAAGTGCAACAATATCCGATGGAAGGAGCTTCAGAAAGAACTTCTCGCCGGCGAGGATGGACATAATTTTTTATCGGTTTAAACAGCAATATAGCAATCCTAAAGCTGGATTTCCGTAGAAAGATAAATACCATTAGCATATGCAATTATCTTAATCCCATTTGTAAAATACGAAAAAGGCTGCCAGCAGGATACAGATAAAACCGGCCACGTAGTTCCACTTCAGCTTCTCGCCGAAATAGAAAATTGCAATACCTATGAAGACTACAATAGTGATTATTTCCTGGATTATCTTAAGCTGGAAAAGTGAAAACACTCCAGACCCTATCCTGTTCGCGGGAACGGTGAGCACATATTCAAAAAACGCAATGCCCCAGCTAACCAATATGGCATAAATAAGCGGGGTGTTTCGGTTCTTAAGGTGTCCGTACCATGCAAAATTCATGAAAATATTGGAAACAAGCAGCATTCCAATTGTTATGTATGGAATCATAATGTGAACTATGTTCAGTTAATGTGATAAATGTATATAAGGAGTAAAAAGTTTTAATTTATAGAAAAATTCAATCCTCCGGAGATTCCCCAGGTTCCCGCTTCTTCGAGTCCGTATGAACCGCCCACGGAAATGCCAATCCTTTTGCCGGCTATAAATCCCAGACCGCCATAAACAGAAGAAGAGTTATAGTTTAGCCTGGTATTTCTTTGAAATGAATAGCCAGCATACCCGGATACTGACTTTGAGAATTCAAAAGAAAGGCCGCCTGAAATTACCAGTTCCGGTTCAAAAGTATAATTATACTGGTTTTTCACGCTATCGAGCTTGTTTTGTATAATTGGCGGGTACTTTTTTGATCCGGGGAAATCCCTGCGGCTAAGCAGATTCAGCTCTACGCTGAAATCGTACCCGAAATTCCGGTAAACAAATCCCTGCGCCAGCCCGAAACAATAGTCCACCTTACCGGTACCAAGCTCTTTTGTACTGCTTGCGGTTGGCAGCTTTACAAGAAACTGAAATGCGTGTACAAAGTGATCGGATTCAAGGAATGAATACTTAAGGGATGTATATGAATCTCCCAAACCGGAGATTTTGCTGCCAGCGAAGTTGTATGATTCAGTAAACGGCGAGAGTCCGGTTGAAACCTCGAGATTTTCAGTTAAACCATAACTGAAGCTTAGGGGGATATCAATAGCTTCATCGCCATATGATATTCCCGCAGAGATGCTTGCTTTTCCTTTTTCCATAGTGTACGCATCAACGCCATAACCCGGACGGTTTGCGCTGAGAAAATAAGAATAAGCTGTTTGCCCGTATAGGTCGAGCAGTGTATTGACCCTTTTCCTGTTTTGTGATTCTGAAGAAGCCGGAATGAACATTAATACAGTAATGAAAAATATGAGGATCCTGTTATGTTTTTTCATTTTGGAAAAAGAAAGCGGACATGCCCTGAGAGGACATACCCGCTATATTAATTACAAATATTTTTATTTGGAAGTGATCTCTACTTCGCCGGAAGCGATAACTGTTCCGTCTTTTTTGAGGCAGCTTACTTTATATTTGCCGGGCTCCTTGAAATTCACATCATCGAAGTGAATATAATCCCAGCTTGACTGGACAGTGAACGGGAACGTATCGACAGCTTTTCCCGAAGCAGCATCGGTCACGTTGATATCAACGGAAGTAACCCCGATTGGTTTTGAAAGCTTAAGCATTACTGTGATATTTCCTGTTGTGAATTTTGAGCCTTCACCAACTTCTTTGGTGGTATATTTTTCACAGAAATAAAGCCTGTCACCTCCAGTAAGATTCTGCAGCTTTGAGCATGAAACAATTACCAAAAAAAGTACAGCAAGAGAAGCGAAAAGTTTGACTCGGTTCATTATTTTCTCCTTAAAAAGTTTTCCCCTTTGGAAATTTTTGTTTTACCTGTAAAAATAGCAAAATTAAAGTAAACTTGAAATATTCAATCGTTACTGCTTTCCATGTATTTTAGGCCTTCTATATCACCCCACAGGCCTTTCTTGCCTTTGCGGGCGTCTGCTTCGGCCTCAACCAGCTCCTTTTCCTTAGACACTTTGAATTTCCTGAATGCAATTGCGTAACCTTCCTCAACGATCTTCCTGTTTACAAAGGTGCCGTCTTGGAGATAAACGTATCTTAACAACCTTCCATATTTATCCCTGTCATCCTGGCTTTTATCAGGTTCAAGGAGCACTTTTTTGCCTTCAAGCAGCTTAAATGTAAACTGAGAAGAAAGCTCACCAAGCCTCTTTATAGTTTCACTATCCTTTTTTGTTCTTTCCACATCCCTTGTAAGCTTATCTGAATCAAACTTCTCAGGAGTATCTATGCCAAGCATTCTTACTTTTTCTTTTTTTCCATTGGCTTCGGCTTCAAAAGTGTCACCATCGAAAATTTTTGTGACAGTGTATTCCTTTCTTTCGCGCTGCTCTCTCTCATTCAGCTTTGGCACTATATATTTCCAGCCAAAGTAGGCCATCAATACAATAACGCCTATAGTGAATACAGATTTTAAGGTAAGCTTAATTAATGACTTCAATTATCCTGCTCTTAACTAATGGTTTAGTTCCGGAAACTTCGATGCCTTTTAAAAGCATTTGTTTTGTTGACTCTACTTTTTCAGCGCTTTCACCTGATATCTCACATATTACGTCACCCTGTGCAACAGGATCTCCAAGCTTCTTTCTGAGTATGATTGCCGAAGAATAATCGATCTTATCTTCGATAGTTTTCCTGCCGCATCCAAGGTTCACTGCAGCGAGCCCGAACGTTAAGGCATCCTGCTTCACCAGGAAGCCATTTGATACAGAACTAATTGTATCCTTGAATCTGGCCCCTGGATACAAGTCCGGCTCATTAATATATTTGATATCCCCGCCCTGCATCTTGACTAGTTCAGAAAATTTCTCCAGGCATTTGCCTGAGGCAAGCATTTTACGGCTCAATACAATACCCTCTTCAATAGTTTTGGCTTTACCTGCCGCTTCGAGCATTGCACCGGCCAGGAAAAGAGTAACCTCAACAAGATCGCTGCTTTGTTCAGAATTTTTAATATCGGGATCCATAATCTCTATGCACTCTTTTATCTCTACCCAATTCCCAATCGCATAGCCTAACGGTGAGCTCATGTCGGTCAATACCGCAACAGCGCTCTGTCCGAAATCTTTTGAAGTCTGCAGCAGCTTCGAAGCAAGTTCCTTTGATTTTTCGTAGGTTGGCAATGTGGAACCGTTGCCAACTTTCACATCATATACTATACCTTCAGAGCCTTCCGCGATTTTTTTACTTGTAATGCTTGCGGTGATGAGCCCAACATTCTCGACGGTAGCAGTAACATCCCTGAGCGCATAAATTTTCTTGTCAGCAGGAGTAAGGTCATCAGTTTGTCCGATCATACATACATTCAGCTTTTCTAATATGCTTACAAACTCCTTTATGCTCAAATGAACTCTAAAACCTGGTATTGATTCTAGCTTATCCAGTGTGCCGCCTGTGTGACCGAGTCCCCTGCCGGACATCATTGGCACTACCACGTCAAAACATGCAATAAGAGGCGCAAGGATTATGGAAGTTTTGTCACCAACTCCACCCGTGGAGTGTTTATCTACTTTGGGCTTTGTTATGTGTGAAAGATCAACCCTTTCCCCGGAAGCAATGAAAGCCTTGACCATAGAAAGTGTTTCTTTTTCACTCAGACCTCTGAAATAAATTGCCATAAGGAGGGCAGATTTTTGGTAATCCGGAATTTTTCCTTTTACATAATGCTTAACGAAATAGCTTATCTCTTCTTCATTGAGTTCTTCGCCATTACGCTTCTTTTTAATAATTTCTACTGCATTCATTTACAAATATAAAGAATTGGCTTCAAATACTATGTTCATAATTTTGTACATTAGTTGATTGAATTAATACCGAATAAAAGTGATTCAATTGCTCATTTTATGCAAAATTTGTCCGCAAATGGTCTGTTTGAATCAATAAAATCTATTGAATAAATGCACAATTGGAGTTATATTACAATCCTTTTCATAGCGAAATGCAGATTTGCCGCAGATAGGAGGAGTCTGTGGAAGATCAAAAGAGCTTTAAAGTTAAGACAACCGATAAATACGCCACCTGGCGAAAAAGTTTTTAATTAACCTAATTAACAATCTATGAAAAAATTTATTTCAATTTGCGCGCTGCTGCTTTGTTTGGCAACCGGCGCATTTTCAGAAGTAACTTATTGGCAGGATGCAGATGTTAACTCACTTTCCGCTCCAAGGCTGGTAAATGCTTCGAAATTCAGGACAGTTCTTTTGAATAAGGCTGACTATTTCAACACAATGAGCACAGTTCCTCACGAAAGAGATGTAAATGTCCGCAATTCAAACGCAATTTTCAGCATCCCGATGCCAAACGGCACGATGGCGCGTTTCAGGATCGTCGAAACCAGGATGATGGAAGAAGGTCTGGCAATGAAGAATCCAATATTCAAAACATATATGGGCCAGGGAATTGATGATCCTTATGCAACAATCAGGATCGACTACACATACCTGGGATTCCGCGCTATGGTACTTTCACCTTTCGGCCAGGTACTTATAGATCCCTATACACTTGGCGGAACAGACTATTACATGTCTTATTATAAAACAGATGTTCCGGTCAGCGAAAGATTCGCATGCCTGACAGAAACAGATGAGAGCACAAAGCCGGTAAACAGCTTCATGGTAAACAGGACAGGTGAAGAGCTCCGCACATACAGGGCCGCAATAGCTACTACTACAGAATTCACCGCAGTATGCGGCGGCGCAGCAGGTGCACTTTCTAACTGTGTTACCACACTTAACAGGATCTCGGGTGTTTACGAAACCGATTTCAGCGTAAGGCTTGTATTGATAGCAAATAACAACCTGATCATTTATACAGGTACAGATCCATATACAAACAACAACGGAAGCACTTTACTTACAGAAAATCAGGCTAACCTGACAACTGTAATCGGAACAGCCAATTTTGACATCGGTCACGTTTTCAGCACCGGTTCATTCGGCGGAATTGCCGGACTCAGAGTTGTTTGCGTATCGAATCAGAAAGGCAGAGGGGCAACCGGCTCAACAAATCCGGTTGGCGACCCCTGGTCAATCGATTACGTTGCTCATGAAATGGGGCACCAGTTCGGAGGTAACCATACACAGAATAATACAAGCTGCAATGCAAACCCGTCTACCGCATGGGAACCGGGCAGCGGTGTTTCGATCATGGGTTATGCCGGTGTGTGTTCACCCAGCCTTGCAAACAACAGTATTCCGTACATGCACGGGGGCAATATTTTCGTTGAATTGATACCGTTTACACAGAGCGGCTCAGGAAGCGTCTGCCCGGTAGTAACTAATACCGGCAATGGAGCACCGGTTGTAACTGTTCCTTCCGGCGGTTTCACAATCCCGATTTCAACATACTTCAGCCTCACAGGCTCTGCAACAGATCCAAACAACGATCCGTTGACATACAGCTGGGAAGAAATTGATATCGGACCCCAAGGTAACCCAAACAACCCATCAGGCAATGCTCCTCTTTTCAGACCGTTTTCACCGGTCACAAACGGAACAAGGCTTTTCCCGAAATTATCAGATATACTTAACAACACTTCTACACTCGGTGAACGCCTTCCAAACTATTCCAGAGACCTTAATTTCAGGCTCACTGTAAGAGACAACCGCGCAGGCGGAGGCGGAATTGCTTACCAGGATATCGCTTTCCAGGTTACAAGCACCGCCGGACCGTTTTTGGTTACAGCTCCAAACACCGCTGTTACATGGAGCGGAAACCAGACAGTAACATGGGATGTAGCAAATACAACCGCTGCTCCTGTCAGCTGTGCAAATGTAAAAATACTGCTTTCGACCGACGGCGGAAATACATGGCCAACTGTTCTCGCTGCCAGCACTCCAAATGACGGTTCAGAGTTAGTTACCCTGCCCGGCATCAATTCTACAACAGCCAGGATCAAAATAGAGTCTGTTGGAAACATTTTCTTCGATATTTCTAACACTGATTTCACTATTACACCGCCAATTGGGATCCAGAATCTTTCAGGTACACCGGTTAAATTCGGATTGTCACAGAACTATCCAAATCCATTTAACCCTGTAACATTGATACAGTATGGCATTCCTAAAAAATCCAACGTTTCGATGAGCATTTACGACGTAACAGGAAAGCTCGTATCAAAGCTCATTAACAACCTCACACAGACTGAAGGTTATTACAGCGTTGAATTTGATGCAACAAATCTTCCCAGCGGAGTTTACTACTACAGCATTACCGCAGGTGATTTTTCAGAAACCAGGAAAATGATTCTCATTAAATAAACAGTTTTACATTTAGCAATTCAAAAACCCCGGTGCATTTTTGCCCGGGGTTTTTTGCTGTTTATTACTTATTTATTATGTTTTCGTTATATTGCACGGAATTTGCATTGAAAAAGTCTTTAATATTGGACATATTTGGTCTTATATAGAATTATTTTTGATTAAAACAGCTCAAGTTACGGAATTCAGGTCAGTTGCAGATATGACAATCGGCGAAAGCGCGGTTATCTCTTCAGTGGGCGACGATTGCCTTGATATACACTGCCATTGCTTAAGGCTTATGGAGCTTGGCTTCACCCCGGGGCAGGAAGTATCGGTAATTGCGAAATCCCCTTTCAAAGATCCGCTGGCCGTTTCAGTAAGAGGTACAATAATAGCACTGAGAAAAGATGAAGCAGAATGTATTAAGATAAGTACGGATGGGTTCAAAGACTAAAGAAACGCTTCTTAAACAATCTTCCCTTAAGCACACTTCAAACGATACCAAGCTGCCGGTAATAGCTCTGATCGGAATGCCAAATTCCGGAAAGACCACTTTGTTTAACGCATTGACCGGCTCAAATTTTAAAACATCGAATTACCCCGGCGCTACGGTAGAATACTCTTTAGGGAAGCTGGTTAACAGCTTTGGCTTCAGTTCGTATATAATGGATTCGCCCGGAATAATCAGCCTGAACCCCAGCTCACCCGATGAAGACGTTACGATAAGCGGATTATTTAACCATCCTAAATTCGGTTTGCCCGATGTTGTTATAGTTAGCTGCGACTGCACCCAGCTTTCAAGGCAATTGTTCCTCGTAAAGCAGGTTATTGATACCGGCTTCAAAACCATCATCGCACTAACAATGAACGACCTGCTTGATAAAAAGGAACTTTATGTTTCTGAATCCAAGCTTGGAGAGATTCTTAATGCCCCGGTAATAAAAATCAACAGCAAGAAAAGGGAAGGCCTTGAAGACCTCATCCGTAAAGCAGAAGAGCTTTATCTTAACGATTCTACCAAAAACTATAAATCCACTATTCATAAACCCGAACATCCCTCGGAAAAAGATGTAGCGAAACTATACGACTATACAGAAGAAACAGAACGCAAGGTACTGGAATCAAGGGCGGGAAACCTCGATATTGATGAAGTTAACAGAAAAGCATTCCGTTCACTTTCAAGAACTCCTGACCTGAATTCAATGAAGCTGGACAGAGTTTTCCTCCACCCGTTGTGGGGAATCCTGATCTTTGTGGTTTCAATGGGAATAATATTCACTTCAATATTCTGGATTGCCCAGCCGGCCATGGATTTGATAGACACGGCATTCAGCAGCCTGAGCCAGCTTGTAGGAGAATCGCTTCCACCGGGGGCCTGGTACAGCGATCTGATAACCAACGGTCTGATCAACGGGTTCGGCTCGGTAATGATATTTGTTCCGCAGATTGTTATTCTATTTATCCTGCTGGGATTGCTTGAAGATACAGGTTACCTTGCAAGGGCGGCAATGCTGATCGATAAGCCGCTTTCAAAATTTGGTTTGAACGGAAGGTCATTCATTCCAATGCTTTCAGGCTACGCATGCGCGATACCGGCAATGATGGCTGCACGGACAATCTCAAACAGACGCGAGAGATATCTTACTATAATGATAATTCCCTTGATGAGCTGCAGTGCCAGGTTGCCTGTTTATGCCCTTTTGCTTGCAATGGTGGTTCCGCCGGATAAGCCATGGATCGCAGGGATCGGGCTTGGAGCGCTTTATCTGTTCAGTATAATTGCCAGCGCAGTTACGGCTGGCATAATAAGCAAGTTCAAGAAGACCGATGAGAAATCGACCTTTATGCTGGAGCTGCCCCCCTACCGCATGCCGGTGTTCAGGCATATCTTTAAAAACACATATTACAAAGCCCTGGTTTATGTAAAGCAGGCGGGACCAATAATCATTGTTATATCGCTGGTGCTTTGGGCATTGACGTATTTCCCGAATGTAAATCCGGAGCTGCCGGAATCAAAAACGGCCGGATTAACAGAAGAACAGGTAAGCAAGCTTACGGAGTCTGAAAGACTTAACACCTCATATGCTGCAATGATCGGCAAAAATGTATTTGAACCCGTTCTAAAACCGCTTGGTTGGGATTGGCGCGTTGGAGTATCACTGATTTCAGCTTTTGCAGCGCGTGAGATATTCGTGAGCGCAATGGCGATAACATTCAATATCACCGAAAGCGAAGATGATGAAGATAATTTTCAAACATCTATTCTGGCTTCTATGCGCGAAGCGCGCTCACCTGACGGAACAAGGCCGCTTTTTACGACGGCATCAACAATCTCGCTCATAATATATTTCATGTTCGCCATGCAGTGCCTTTCTACCGTGGCTGTTGCCCGCAAGGAAACAGGCTCATGGAAGGTTCCCGCGATACAGATAGTGTTTTACACGATCATGGCATATGTTCTTGCTTTTGTTACTTATAACGGACTCAATCTACTCGGAATACAGTAATTCGCTTACTACACTTGAAAAAGCTGAAAATACTGTTGTTTATAATCCACCGGTGATTTCTGCTTATGACCCTCACCCCCAACCCCTCTCCCGAAGGGAGAGGGGAGAAAATCCCAATCAAAAAAACTCAAAATTATTTGTTTTGTTTTAGAAATTGGTATTTATCGTAAAGGTTAGAATGACGCACCTATATTTTGATTTCAAATTGAATAAAAGATATTTAACTTTGTGTAAATAACTCCACAATCATGAAAAAGACATTCAGGAATTCCATAATATTTGCTGCAGTGATCATTTGCGGATTGATCTTTTCGCCCGGTAATGCTTCGGCTGACAAGGCTGCTTGTGATGCATATTTGTACATTTCCAACAACTCATTGTTTGAGATAAATGTAACCATTGATGGCTTTCCTTCGGGGAATCTGCTGGTTGGCAAAAGCAAAACTTATACTGTGAGCCTTGCAAATGATGCAGGAAAGCGCATTAAGGTGAAAGTTGAATACCAGGACCCGGATTACATAGATCCGAAAGCCATAAACTATGTAACCAAGCAAAAGCTTGAGTGCGGCGGGAGTGATTCAGTTTTTGTAGCGTTTTCGAAGTAAGAAGTCACCTAAAGCAAAAAAGCCCGCATTGCGGGCTTTTTTTATGTACGTAATTCAAGATTCATTATTTTTCGCTTCGTAAAAAAACAAGCATATCATAAACGTGCGGGTATTTTTTTGATTCATCAAACAAGGCTTCATTCTTATTGAAGATGAGAGTATCATTGTTAATTCTATAGTAGTAACTTTCCCTATACTCTCCAAGATCAGAGCAGCCGTATACCTGCTTATTTTTATATGTGCTGTCTGTCCAAATGCCGCTTAGCAAGATCTTACCCTCTTCACTTCGGCAATTACCTGCTGCGAAGTCCACCCATCCCCTATTTTTCCTGCACGTATCGATTGGATCAATGAAATCCACATACACACCCCTGCGCAAAAAGAACTCATCTCCTGCAAAGGTGAATTTAATGCTATATCCGCCGAGCGGTGTATCTGGCCTGATCTTTACCCATGTGCCTTCAAGCTCATTAGGCTGGGAATTTACTACCCCGCCGCTGCATATCAGTATGATTGAGACTAACAAGATTGTGAGCAATATTTTCATTGTTGTGAATGAAACTACTTCATAAACACCATTTTTTTAGATTCAGCAAAACCTCCTCCTGAGCCTGACGAAGGATCAACCACTTCGAGTTTGTAGAGATACACACCGCTTGGATAGTTTGATGCGTCCCAATCGACACTATAGCTGCCGGGCTTTAGACTCTCATTTACAAGTACAGCAACCTCTCTGCCCAAAATATCGTACACAGCAAGGAAAGTCTGTGCTACTTCTGAGCCGCTTATATCAAACTTGATATTAGTAACGGGATTGAATGGATTTGGGTAGTTTTGGGAGAGTGAATATCTTTCAGGAATTGAACCTTCGTTTTGCGATACACTCCCCAGCATACAGCCGCAGTAGGAAATACCGCCATTATCTCTTACAGCCCACACCCCATTCGGGATCCTGTTTGACATATGCCTGTAGTTTCCAGCGGGTGAAGTGTATTGCAGCAGCCAACCGGACATACCGGCAAATAACAGGTAAATTTTGTTATCTCCCCGTGTAGCTATCAGATTAAAATAACCAAGATCAACCGGCAGCGGCTGCGGAAAGATACCGACAATATTACCTGCACCAGGTAAAGTACTATCCTGGCTCCAGTTATTTCCGCCATTGGTTGTAAAAAGTATTTTTTGGCTTCCCCCTGTATATACTGAATACGGTGTACCGCTGCCGAAATTAACGGATGATAGAGCCGAAGAATTAAGGGAACCGGCAGTATTATTAAACACCCAGTTTATCCCGCTGTTTGATGACGAATATATCCTGTTGTTATTCGTCCCAAAAACGACATCATAGAAATTGATAAAGAAAGAATTGTTGAATCCGGTTTCAGAATTATTTTGCGGCAGGTACATTCCGGTTGAATCCCAGTTCACACCATTATTAGTGGTTTTGTATATCATCCATCTTCCACCGATAGGGTTGCCTATGATAAATCCTCTGGCGTAGCCAAGCCCTATACCATTAATATAACTGCCGTACTGCCTGAAAACAGCCCGCCACGATGCGCCGCTATTGGTTGTCAGATAGGCGATTGCCGTATCTGATCTCACACCGGCAGTTATTGCGTATTCAGGATAGCTTACACAGTCTGAGATGGTATTGAGATTTGCGTTTGATGGAATTCCATTACCACTTAGATTTATCCAGTTCGTGCCGCTATTAGTTGTTCTTAAGACTGTGCCATTGTTACCGCAAATCCAAGCAGTCTGAGACCAATTTGAGCTGCAAACTGAATTGAGAGATACTGTAACTCCTGAAATCTGTTCGATCCAGGAAGTCTGCGAAATCAAACATTGTGTTAAGAAGATTAGGATAAAACTCAGTTTTTTCATAATGAACCTCCTATTCAGGAAGAAGTTATTTTATTAACACCATTTTTTTAGATTCAACAAAACCTCGTCCTGAGCCTGACGAAGGATCAACCACTTCGAGCTTGTAGAAATACACACCGCTTGGATAGTTTGTCGTGTCCCAATCTACACTATAGCTGCCGGGCTTTAGACTCTCATTAACAAGCACTGCCACATCTCTTCTCCAAATATCATACACAGACAGGAATGTCTGTGCTACTGGTTGGGTGAATAGAAATTTAAATTTGTAATTGAAAGAAACGATAATTGAACTGTCAAAGAAATTTGTAAAACACGGAATTTTATTCGGAGTTGTGTTTTGACTGATCCATACTGGCTTGGAAATTATCCGGCAGGGGTAAATGCAAAGTAATATAAGAAGAAAGGTTCTCATTGCTTGTTTGTGATTAAGTTATCCAAATATAATCAATAATCTAAGGAACTGTTAACTCAATATTTCCGACTGCTTTAAAAATTGCAATTATAATGCAATTATGCTATTTTTGTTCATTATCATAAAGCACTGTAGACCTGAATCATTTTGAAGGTTTATTTCCCAAAAAGTCAAATGCCGGAACTGGTCCGGAATGACATAACTATACATCAGGCAAATGCACTTAATTGACTGGATCATAATTGCACTTTACTTCGCTATCAGCCTTGGAATTGGTTTGTATTACTACCGCAAAGCGAGTGGAAATACAGAAGACTTTTTTCTTTCAGGCAGACAATTGCCGTGGTGGCTTGCAGGCTTAAGCATGGTCGCTACAACTTTCGCAGCCGATACCCCTTTGGCAGTTGCTGAGCTTGTGGGGCAAAACGGTATAGCAGGCAACTGGCTTTGGTGGAATATGCTTATAGGCGGTATGCTTACGGTATTTTTCTTTGCGAAGCTATGGCGCAGGGCGGGAATATTGACGGATGTTGAATTCATAGAGCTTAGGTATTCGGGAAAATCTGCTTCATTCCTTAGGGGATTCAAAGCCATATACCTCGGGATATTCATGAACTGTATCATTATGGGCTGGGTAAATCTTGCAATGGGAAAGATCCTGCTTGGAATGTTCCCCGAGTATGTAAACAGCGGCAATGTTATATACTTCCTTGCAGCGGGAATGTTCATAACGGCAATATACTCAGCCATCTCAGGATTATGGGGCGTTACAGTTACAGATGCATTCCAGTTTGTACTTGCAATGGCGGGATGCATAATACTCGCAATAATTGTTGTTAACTCACCACAGATAGGCGGCATAAGCGGCCTGCAGGAAAAGCTTCCTGACTGGGCGCTCAGGTTTACCCCGCAAATAGGCGGCGAAACGGGAACTTCTACAGGCACAGGCGGTATTTTAATGATGACGGTATCAACTTTTTTAGCATTCATAGGAATTCAATGGTGGGCTAGCTGGTATCCAGGCGCTGAACCGGGTGGCGGTGGTTATATTGCGCAGAGAATAATGTCCGCCAAAGACGAGAAAAACTCACTACTTGCAACGTTATTCTTTCAAGTAGCCCACTATTGTATTAGGCCGTGGCCGTGGATCCTCGTAGGACTCTCGGCAATTGTTCTTTATCCTGAACTTTCTATGGCGGATAAAGGACTTGGCTATGTAAAAGCTATGAATGATTTCCTCCCTGTTGGCCTCAAAGGCCTGCTGCTTGCGGCATTTTTCGCAGCATATATGTCAACCATTGCAACCCACCTTAATTGGGGCACTTCATATTTTATCAACGATTTTTACAAACGCTTCATCTCACCGGGCAAGTCCGAAAAAAGCTATGTAACAGCCTCAAGGATAGCTACAGTAATGTTCATGGTCATTTCGGTTATTGTGACTATGTTCATGTCAACAATTTCAGGAGTATGGGCATTTGTAATAGAGTGCGGCGCGGGTCTGGGATTAATACTGATCCTGAGATGGTACTGGTGGCGCATTAATGCAATTTCAGAGATAGTTGCAACGGTTACGCCGTTTGTGGTTTACGCAATTTTGCATTTCGGCAATTTTGGTGTAAAGTTCCCCGAAACACTTTTCATAATAGTACCTGCTACTACAATAGCCTGGCTTGTTACGGTGTTCATAACCAAACCGGTTGATGAAGAAAGGCTTTCTGTGTTTTACAAACGCGTACATCCGGGCGGAATCGGCTGGCGCGACTATGCGACTAAGTTCCCTGAAATAAAACCCGATAGAGGTTATGCGGTATTATTCATAGATTGGGTACTTGGAATAATTTTGGTGTACATGTATTTATTCGGTATCGGGAAGATCATTCTGGGTAACCTTGGCGCGGGATTGATATACGTTGCTCTTGGCACCGCCGCCGGGTGGATCATCCTCAAGCATGTAAACTACCTAGGCTGGGGCGAAGTTGTGAAGAAGAAATGATATACAGTTTATCCATGTGCGACCCAGCTGGGGTCATTTTGTACTGTGAGCATTAGTTCTATAAAAGTGTGATGCCTACAGCATCAATGGTACGCTGTCTTGAATGGGCACTCATAAATCCTAATCTATTTTCAACAAATTGACGGTACTGCAAATTCTATCAATAATCCGAGATACTAAAAATATAAGTTATGACGCCGTAGGCGTCAAACGTTTATAGAAAGCATAACCAATAATTCACCGACCCCGTCGGGGTCGCACATTTCAAATGTTTTGCTTTTTCAACCCATTTCCATCATTCAATCAAGGGCTCACAGATTCATAAAATACAACCCCGGAGGAGTCGAACATTTATAAATAGCATTAGCAAGTAATTTCGGCCCAAGAGGGGTCGAACATAAAATCCCAAACTTATGCCAAACACTTTCTCTCAGATTTACATCCATATAGTTTTTGCTGTCAGGAACAGAAATGCTCTGATAAATCAATCCTGGGAAGATAAACTGTACAAATATATAACCGGTACAGTTCAAAAATCCGGCCAGAAGATGTTACGTATAAACGGAATTCAAAACCATATTCATTTCTTGATAGGGGTCAAACCGGATTGCCGCATATCAGACCTTGTAAGAGAAATAAAAAAATCTTCAAGCAGTTATATCAAAGAAAATAGACTGACAAAATTCAATTTCCAGTGGCAAACGGGTTATGGAGCGTTTTCAGTAAGCCATTCCCAATTGGATAAAGTGATCAATTACATTATTAATCAGAAAGAGCATCACAGGAAGAAAACCTTTAAGGAAGAATATATTGATTTTTTGAACAAATATATGATTGAATATGACGAAAAATATTTGTTTGAATGGATTGACGCTTGAATTGAGATCTTGATGTGCGACCCCTACGGGGTCGGTAGGTACGGTAAACTTTTTTCTATAAACGTGTGATGCCTACGGCATCAAAAACAACAGAGGATTCTAGAAAACGAGTGATTCGATATGAGAGTGCTTGACAATAATTGAAATTCGACTTTGATCCGGGTAACTGGATGTATCAACCTTTCAAGAAATAATGTTCTTACTCCAAGAGGGCTCCTTCGGGCGGCATCAAAAACAACATATCCCTTAAATTGACTAATATTTAATCCCCGTAACCATTATAATTGCACATTGTAAATTGCACATTGCTAATTGACTAAGTGAATCCTTCGTATTATTTAACGGAATTTATGCGCTATTTGAAGACGGCTAAATCTGCCGTTTTCAGCTCAACTGTTGTGATCGCACTAGCAGTGCTGCTGCTTGGCATATATTTGACTATCTCCATCAATTCTGTTAAACTGCTTAAGCTTATCCGCGATAAAGTGGAAATAGATGCCTATATGAGGGATTCTGTTACGCCTGCAGATGTTAGCAAACTGACCGCAGTAATAAAAACCATTGGCGGGGTTAAGAATGTTACTTATGTATCAAAGGAAGAGGCAGCAAAGATCTTTGCAGAAGAATTCGGGCAGGATATACTCGAAGTTTTCGACTATAATCCCCTGCCACCTTCAATAAAAATAAATCTTTACGATGAATATAAAACCATAGAGCGCATAGAGAAAATAAAGGCTGAACTGCAGAAAAATCCTGAAATCAGCGATATTGTGTATGCGCAAAAGAATCTTGAGATTATTGAGCGAAACTCACAATCACTTGTTTTCCTGAACCTGAGCCTGCTTGTTATAATCACGTTTTCTTCAATATTTCTGATTGGAAATACTATCAGGCTGATGATAACAGCGAAAAAGGATACAATTGAGATTATGAAGCTCATAGGTGCAACCAAGGAAACTATCCGCACTCCATTCATAATGGAAGGTTTTTTCCAGGGGTTCATAGGCAGTGTGCTGGCAGTTATCATACTTCAGCTCTTTTTGGGATATTTCTATGCTACTTACACGAACAATGATTTCAACTTTTCAATTATGGATACTAAATTCCTGATATTACTAGTTGTTTTCGGAACTCTGCTTGGAACATTGGGCAGCGCTATTTCGATCCGCCGCTTTCTAAAGTTCAGTTAAAATAGAGCAAAAACATCTCACCCTTAAAAAAACATCAAAATCAATTATTTTTTTATAGATATTGCATTTCCTTACATTTTTTACTACTTTTGTAATAGAAATGGCAGAATTCAAGAAATTTGACCAAAAAAATTGGGTTAAAACCAATTTAAACTACAGGAAAGATTCCGGAAGCTGGGCCTGGATACTGCACAGAATAACAGGCGTAGCATTAATAGCTTATCTTTTCATGCATATTTTTTCCCTTTCTCCTTTATCTCAGGGCAGAGAGGCATTTAACGAGTTTATGTCGCATTACACTACTCCGTTCTTTATGGCAATGGAGTGGTTCTTATTCGCATTTGTTTTGTTTCACTCCTTAAATGGGGTTAGAATCGTTTTGGTTGATTGGGCAGACGGTGCAAAATACCATAAAGCGCTTTACAGGTATTCAGTTGTGATCGGTGTGGTTATGTTCTTGGCAATGGGTTATGTTATGTTTTCACACGAAATTCATAAATTATTTAAGTAACAGGTAATTGTATAAACACCAGAATTCCAGGAGCTCAGGTTCATTTAGCTGGGTATTTCAAAGAGTAACCGGCCTTATATTGGTTATTGTTATGATAGGCCACTACATACTGATGCATTACACTCCTGAATCAGGCCACACATACGATGCGGTGCTTGCAAGGATGCAGAGCAACTGGTACAGGGTACTTGACCTTACCTTCATTGTATTAGGTATGTATCATGGCTTAAATGGTGTTTGGGGCATTTTCAGGGATTATAAACTGAAACAATGGCAAGCTATTACAATTATGAGCTTACTTATTATTTTGGGTTTAGCGTTCACATTATGGGGAATCAAAACCATACTTGATATTCCGTACGTTCAAACTTCAACAAGCGAACTTCTGATAAAATAGAGCAGCACCATTAAATAACTTTTTTCAACTAAAAAGGAGAAAACAAATGGAAAAAATCAACGAAATCAAAGCGATGCTGGATGATATGGGCAAGGACCTGGAAAAATTTTATTCAAAAGGACAGAACTCAGCAGGAACCAGGTTAAGAAAAGCTTTGAATGAAGTAAGGAAAAAATGCCAGGAAATGAGAAACGATATCCAGACTATAAGGCAGGAAAGAAAGACATCCGCACCTGCTTCATAATCTGTATGATTTTTTAGAAAAAGCACGATTTTTTACAAATCTTTAAGTAGCGGTTTAAAACGGAGGTACAGGATCTTCGAATTAAATTGCTACTTATTTTGTTTATATAATAAGGCAGACATCAAATTTAAAGCATTTTTCACCAGGGAAGCAGATTGAAATCAAACGTTCGAAATTTTTGTATAATTGCGCATATTGACCACGGTAAGTCAACCCTTGCAGACCGTTTAATTGAAGAAACTCATACCATTGCAAAACGCAATATGATAAAGCAGGTGCTTGATGATATGGATCTTGAGCAGGAGCGCGGCATAACCATTAAGCTGCATGCTATCCAGCTGAAGTACAATGCGCTTGATAAAGAAGAGTATACACTTAATCTGATAGATACGCCGGGACATGTTGATTTCTCGTATGAAGTATCCCGCTCGCTGGCTGCCTGTGAAGGGGCCTTGCTTGTTGTGGATGCTTCCCAGGGCATCGAAGCGCAGACTGTAAGCAATCTGTACCTCGCAATTGACGCTAACCTGACAATAATTCCTGTTATTAACAAGGTTGATCTGCCAAGCGCAAATGTGGAAGCTGTTAAAAGCCAGATCATAGAGCTAATAGGCTGCAAGGATGAAGATATCATTCTTGCCAGCGCAAAGTCGAACATAGGAACAACTGATATACTTGAAGCAATTGTAAACCGGATACCTGCCCCGCAAATTAACAATGATGCCCCTTTGAGAGCGCTCGTATTTGACTCAACTTTTGATGCATACCGCGGAATCATAGTGTATCTCCGTGTTATGGATGGAGAGCTTAAAACCGGCGACAAAGTTAAATTCTTCACAACTGAAATAACAAGCGACGCTGAAGAAGTTGGGGTGCTGAGAATGAGCCGCGTTGATAAAGGCTCACTAAAATCAGGTGATGTTGGTTATATGGTGACAGGCATCAAAACTGCTGCAGAGCTTCTGGTAGGTGATACAATCATTAATGTTGCGAATCCGGCAAATGAATCACTCGGCGGTTATAAAAAAGTTAAGCCGATGGTATTTTCAGGTATATATCCCTCTTCCAGTGATGATTTTGAAGATTTGAGGGAGTCGTTAACTAAGCTTAAGACCAATGACGCTTCTCTGATATTTGAGCCTGAGTCTTCCTCTGCGCTTGGATTCGGTTTCCGCTGCGGATTCCTTGGCCTTCTTCATATGGAGATCACACAGGAAAGGCTTGACCGTGAATATAATCAAACCATAATTACAACTGTACCTAACGTAGAGTACCAGGTATTTAAAACTGACGGAACAATGGTGCTTGTTGATAATCCCTCTCAGATGCCGCCGCTTGGAAATATCGACCACATAAAAGAACCTTATATCAGGGCGCAGATCATTACACCTACCGACTACATGGGCAACATCATGAAGCTTGCAAATGACAGGCGCGGGATATTCATTTCTACGAATTACCTCACTCCGACTAAGGTTGACCTTGTTTTTGAGTTTCCTCTATCAGAGATCATTTTTGATTTCCATGACAAAATGAAATCAATCTCGAAAGGCTACGCATCGCTTGATTACGAGTTCATAGATTACCGTGAAAGCGACCTGGTTAAGCTTGATATACTGCTTAACAGCGAGCCTGTTGACGCGCTTTCATCAATTGTGCACAGGTCAAAGTCGTTTGAATGGGGCCGCAAGCTATGCAGTAAGCTGAAAGAGCTTATCCCCCGCCAGATGTTCGAGATCGTTATCCAGGGCGCCATTGGCGCCAAGATAATTTCGCGCGAAACGGTGAAGGCAATGAGGAAAAACGTTATCGCCAAGTGTTATGGCGGTGATATTTCGCGTAAGCGCAAACTGCTTGAAAAGCAAAAAGAAGGCAAGAAGCGCATGAAACAGGTCGGATCGGTTCAGCTTCCGCAGGAGGCGTTCTTAGCAGTACTTTCAATTGACCAGTAAAAGGATAATTATACCCATTGACTGAAAAAGACGATAAAGATACTGCGCCAAAGCCCGTAAACCCAGAAGTGACTCCACCGGAGACTAAGCAATCACCTTTTCCCGCAGAGGCAAACAACCAGAAACAAACCGTTCCACTTAATGAAACTGATGCCGTAAACAAATCCGAACCTATAGCTCCCCCGCCGGCAGAAAATGCTCCTTCGGTGATTCATGTTACAAAAGATCCCGCTCCCCGATCAAAGTTCAAAGAGTATTTTGATGCACTGTTGTTTGCAGGACTAGTTGCGCTGATACTGAAAATAATTTTCGTAGAAGCATACCGCATTCCAACCGGCTCGATGGAAAACACGCTGCTGGTGGGCGATTTCCTCCTGGTAAACAAGTTTGTTTACGGCGCAACCACTCCGCGAAGCATTCCCTTTACCGAAATACGTGTACCATTCTTTCGCTTCCCCGCGCTAAAGGACCCGAAGCGCGGCGATGTTGTTGTATTTGATTTCCCCGGCAATACGAACGAATTGCGCTCGAGGGAGGTTATAAATTACATCAAGAGGCTTGTAGGCGAGCCCGGTGATACGGTCCAGATAATAAACAAGACGCTTTACGTGAATTCACAGGAATTCCCGAATCCGCCTGATTCAAAATTCAGCGAGAACATATCGAGCAGCACTTATACTGATATCTTCCCCAAAGGAATGCCGTGGAATGACGATAATTACGGTCCGATACGTGTACCAAAGAAGGATGATGTAATAAAAATTACCCCTGATAATCTAAATGACTGGAAGTCATTCATTCAGCGTGAAGGGCACAGCATCCGCCTGACGGCTGATAATAAGATCTTCATAGATGGGACTGAAAATTCAAGTTATAAAGTTGAAAAGAATTATTATTTTATGATGGGTGATAACCGCAATAACAGCTCAGACAGCCGTTATTGGGGATTTATGCCTGAGGATAATATAATCGGCGAAGCCATGATAATTTACTGGTCTTGGAACCCGGAAATACCCTTTGGCGAGTTCGGCAGGCTGTTCGACTCGATCCGCTGGGACAGGATAGCCAAAGTGATTCATTAAAACAAAAAGTTTAGTTTATGGCAAATACGTTAGGCAAAAAATCAATTAAGAAAAAGAAAGTAAGCACTTTTGAAGAAAAGGCGAAGAGCTTAGGCTCGCTCGTTTTAACTTTGATAGTTGTGCTGTTCATACAATCTTTCTTCATACAGGGTTACAGCACTCCAACAGGCTCTATGCTGAACACAATTCTGATAGGCGACAAAATGTTCTTTAACCAGTTCCTCTATGGCGGCTCGACACCGAGGAATATTCCGTTCACTGAGATCAGGCTGCCTTATATACAGCTTCCGGCGGTACGCGATCCAAAGAAGAACGATATTGTTAATTTTGAGTTCCCCGGAATGAGGGATGAAGTTGTGCCATCACAGAATGTGCAGTATTTGAAAAGGCTGGTAGGCGAACCCGGTGATAAGATCGAGATCATAAACCAGGTGTTGTATGTGAATGGTGAAAAATTCCCATGGCCGGAGGCTGGTATCCTTGCGCCGAAACCCACGCCCAAGGGCCAGCCCAACCCGCAGATATTCCCCAAAGGCAGCGGATGGAACGAAGATAATTACGGTCCGCTCACGGTGCCTAAAAAAGGCGATGTGGTTAATTTGACCAAAGAAAACTATGTTGAGTGGGATACCTTCATAAAGCGTGAGGGACATAAGATCGAGCTCAGAGGTGATGGAAAGATATATGTAGACGGCAAAGAGTCTGCATCATATACTGTTGAGAACAATTACTATTTTATGATGGGCGATAACCGCAACAATTCGCTTGATAGCCGCTTCTGGGGATTCGTAAGGCGCGAGGCGATCGTTGGCAAAGCGTGGTTCACATATTTTTCATGGAATTCCGAGATTCCGTTTTCTGATTTCGGCAGGCTGGTTGGATCCATCCGCTGGGAACGCATCGGAAGGCCCATTAAATAATTCTATATCTTGCCGTCCCAAATGAATCTTATACTGCTTCCCAAACTCCGGTTTGGGAAGCTTAATTTTTTATTTTCTTCTTACCAAGCTCTAGCTTGGTGACGTAAACACTGACCTTCATTTCAAGCTGGAGTGGCTGTATCAAAACTAAATAGGAGACGACCCACCGGGTCGTCTCTACACGAGAATCTTCAAAAACAGAAGAGAACTAATTTCTACACTGCATCCCAAACTCCAGTTTGGGATGCTTATTTTCTATAACGAACAAAAAAACAGTCTTTCCTCTTGAGACGGAGTCCACGAAGGTGATCATTCAACCAATGGCCGGAATCTACCTACATATCCCCTTTTGTGATACCAAATGCATTTACTGCGATTTTTACTCCATTACAAATCATACAAAAAAAAGTGAATTCCTCTCAGCGATCAGGAAGGAGATCATATCCCGTTCTGCAGAATTAAGGGACAGGCAATTCGATTCCATTTTCTTCGGCGGCGGAACACCATCGCTGCTTGAAGCAGCCGAGTTTCGGGAATTGTTCGATGTGCTGTATTCAAATTACAATATCAGCGCGGATACAGAAATCACGATCGAGGCTAATCCGGGTACATTAAGCAGGCAGAAGCTTGATGAATTCAGAACGCTGCCAATCAACCGCATGAGCTTTGGTGTGCAGTCATTTATTAACGATGAGTTGAAATTCCTGACCCGTATACATACAGCAGAAGAAGCAATGGAATCCATAAAACATGCAAAGGCTGCGGGATTCGATAATCTGAATCTTGATCTGATCTTCGCGCTGCCCGGTCAGACTTTGGATAGCTGGAAATATAACCTTGAAACAGCTATAGAGCTTGATACAAAACACATTTCTGCTTACTCGCTGATATTTGAAAAAGGGACGATGCTGTATTCAATGCGGGAAAAAAAGCAGGTTTCGCAGGCAGATATCGATCTGGAGCAGGAGATGTATGAGTTCACTATGGAATTCCTTGAGAGCGCCGGGTATAAGCAGTACGAGATATCAAACTACGCCAAACCAGGCTATGAATGCCGCCATAACCTGAAATACTGGACGCTTGAGGAATATATTTCATTCGGCCCTTCAGCATCTTCATATGTAGGCAATCAAAGGTGGACAAATATTAAAAATATCGGCAGGTATATTGATTTGGTTGTATCCGGCAAGCCGGCGTATGATTTTATTGAAACGATTGATAAGGATACATCGGTCACCGAGCATATTATGCTCGGATTAAGAAGTACTGGAATTGATTTTGAGGATTTCAGAAGAAAACATGGGATTGATTTTGAATCGGCCTATTTAATCCCCATACAAACCCTTCTCTCCAACGGCTACGCCGTTAAGGATGAATCAAAGTTAACATTAACCCGCAAGGGATACGCCATGTGCGATGAGCTTGTAGCGAGGTTGTTTTAGATTTCGAATTCCCGCGCCACAATTGCCTGAACTGCAGTTCAGGCAGGAAGGCGGGAATCTCATTTGACAAGAATCTAACAAAAAAAGGCGACTAAATTTTAGCCGCCTTTGATTAAAATATATTTACTTCTTAGTTTTCCTGTATAGATTCAGGCTCGATCTTTTCGGGCAGCTTGCTTTGTGAAATATCCACAAATATCAATTCCTGCTCGCCTTCCTTATACGATACCATCACATGAGAGCCCTCTTTGAATGTGCCTTTCAGCACTTCTTCACTCACCGGGTCTTCAACATATTTCTGTATCGCTCTTCTGAGCGGCCTTGCACCGTATTTGGGGTCATAGCCTTTCTCAGATAGGAAGCTTCTTGCCGAGTCATCAAACTCAAAGCTGATTCCCAGAGCCTGGATACGCTTCAGCAATTGCTTGGTAGAAATATCAATTATCCTGAATATATCTTCCTTGGATAGCTGTTTGAATGTTATCAGGTCATCTATCCTGTTGATGAATTCAGGGCTGAATACCCTGCGAACTGATTCTTCGATCTGCAGCTTCATCTTATCATGTTTATCGCTTTCATTCGGGTCAGCGAATCCCATACTGCCTATCGACTTAATATCGCGTGTACCGATATTTGAGGTCATTATCATTATGGTATTTTTGAAATCAACTTTCCTGCCGAGGCTATCGGTTAACATACCTTCATCCAAAACCTGCAAAAGGATGTTAAAGATATCCGGGTGCGCTTTTTCAATTTCATCAAGCAGCACAACCGAGTACGGTTTACGCCTTACTTTTTCGGTAAGCTGTCCGCCTTCTTCATAGCCAACATATCCCGGAGGCGCACCTACAAGGCGTGATACATTGAATTTCTCCATGTATTCGCTCATATCGATCCTGATCAGGTTCTCTTCCGTATCGAACAGGAACCTTGAAAGAACTTTCGCCATTTCGGTTTTACCAACACCTGTAGGTCCGGTAAAAATAAATGAACCTATCGGTCTGTTGGGATCTTTTAAACCCGCGCGTGTTCTGCGTATAGCTTTAGAAAGCTTTACAATTGCTTCGTCCTGGCCGATGATGTACTTTTTCAGCTCATCTTCCATCTTAACCAGCTTTTCGCTTTCAGATTGCGCTACGCGGTTAACCGGAATTCCTGTCATCATCGAAACCACGTCGGCAACATTTTCTTCTGTCACTTCGTGAACAATGCTCTGTGACTTCACTTCCCAGTCAAGCTTAGCCTGTTCAAGGTCGTTAAGCAGCCGTTTTTCTTCGTCGCGCAGCTTCGCTGCTTCTTCAAAGTTCTGGTTCTTCACTACCTGGTTCTTTTTGCCCTTTATATTCTGTATCTCAGTTTCAAGCGTTACAATATTCTCGGGTACTACTATATTTGCAAGGTGAACCCTTGAACCGGCTTCATCCATTACGTCAATAGCCTTATCCGGAAGATACCTGTCGGTAATATACCTTGAGCTGAGCTTAACAGCCGCTTCTATTGCTTTTTCGTTATACTTTACGTTGTGATGCTCTTCATATTTATGCTTGATATTATTCAGTATCTGCATAGTCTCCTCTTCAGTTGTAGGATCAACTATGATCTTCTGGAAACGGCGGTCTAAAGCGCCGTCTTTTTCGATATACTGCCTGTACTCATCAAGTGTTGTTGCCCCAATGCACTGGAGGTCTCCCCTTGCAAGCGCCGGCTTGAAGATATTGGATGCGTCAAGCGAGCCTGACGCGCCGCCTGCACCTACTATTGTGTGCAGCTCATCGATGAACAGTATAACATCCTTTGCTTTTTCAAGCTCGTTCATCACAGCCTTCATACGCTCTTCAAACTGGCCTCGGTATTTTGTGCCGGCAACCAGCGAAGCAAGGTCAAGCGTTACAACGCGTTTATCATGAAGTACGCGTGATACTTTCTTCTGAACGATCCTGATGGCAAGTCCTTCAGCTATTGCGGTTTTACCCACTCCCGGCTCGCCGATAAGCACAGGATTATTTTTCTTCCTGCGGCTTAGTACCTGCGCAACACGCTCGATCTCTTTTTCCCTGCCGACGATCGGATCAAGCTTTTCATCCATTGCAAGCTTTGTTAGATCCCTCCCGAAATTATCCAGCACCGGGGTCTTTGTCCTTTCGGGTTTCTTTTCCGAAGCGGGAGCTTTCTGCTGCTGCGGAGAAGATTTTCCGCTGAGGATATTTGAAAGCTCTTCTTTCACGGCTTCGTAGGTAATGCCGAACTGCTGCAATATTTGCGATGCAAGGTTGTCATCTTCCCTTAATATAGAAAGCAGAAGATGCTCAGTACCAATTACATCAGACTTGAAGATCTTTGCTTCAAGATATGTTATCTTTAAAACTTTTTCAGCCTGCTTTGTGAGCGGAATGTTGCCTACTGTAAGAGTTGCGCCGGACTGCCTGACCGTATCTTCAACGGTCTTCTTGATCTTTCCAACATCTTTTCCAAGATTGCGGAATATCTTGATGGCAATTCCTTCACCTTCACGGATAATACCGAGCAGAAGGTGCTCGGTGCCAATATAATCATGCCCGAGGCGAATTGCTTCTTCCCTGCTTAACCTGATCACATCCTGCACCCTGTTTGAAAAATTACTATCCATAGTATATAGTTAATGTTTAATTACTAATTCCAACCATTTAAGGCAGAATTTAGTTTCCTAAGGCTAAAATTACGCTTTAATTGAAAGATTTGCAATGAGAAGCAAAGTACATTGATTTAGGGGTTTTTTTGAAATAATGCTCATTTTGAAGACGAATTAGCATATCTTTTTTAAAATTACAAATCCGGCGTCATGTTCTTCTTAAATAATTCGCGCCTTTGAAACGAATCCTGAATTCAGAGCCGTTTTCGCGGTTCAGTTCCACCCTGCCGCCAAGCTGTTCAGATAGTATCTTGACAAGCTTTAATCCCAGCGAAGTGCTGTTATTGAAATCGATACCTTCAGGTACACCCACCCCATTATCTTTGATCGTCATTGTGTAATTCTGCGGCGAATCTTCTGTGAGATTTATCATCACCCTTCCTTCTTTCTTTCCCGGGAATGCATACTTGAGGCAATTGCTGATAAGCTCATTGATTATGAGTCCGCACGGGATCGAAGTATCGATATCAAGATAAATGCTGCGGAACTCAATTACGGGCTTTACCCTATCGATGCTGATTCCATATGTAGTATAAAGGCTATCAACCAGGTTTTTCACATAGTCGTAAAACTCGATCACTGATATATCAACCGAACGGTACAATTTCTCGTGAATAAGAGCCATTGTTTTGATGCGGTTCTGGCTTTCGGAAAAGAGGCTTAGAATTTCCTTGTCACCGATATGCGCGGATTGCAGCTTTATGAGGCTTGAAATTATCTGCAGGTTATTCTTTACTCTATGGTGAATCTCTTTAAGCAGAAGCTCCTTTTGCTTCAGTGAAGATTCGATGGTGTTTTCGTACTTCTTGCGGTCTGTAATATCGCTGTGCAGACCTATCGAGCCGATTATATTGCCGTTCAGGTCTTTGAGCGGCGCACCTGAGATCTCTACCCAAATTATCTCGCCGGATTTCTTCTTCATCTGCACTTCATACCTGTCGGCGAATCCAAGCCCGCGCAGCTTGATTCTCTCGCGCGCGAATTCCCTGTAATCCTCGTGAATGAGAAGGTCGCCTGCATTTGCTCCAAGCAGCTCAGCTTTACTGTAGCCAAACATCTGGATGGCATTATTATTTACAAAAAGTATCTTATCTTCATTATCCACGTATAGTATCACTTCGCTCATGTTTTCAATAAGCGTGCGGTATTTCTGTTCGCTATCCATCAGGGCGTGCTGGGTTCTCTTCAGCTCGGTGATATCATATGCTACCCCAAGTACCGCCTTTTGCCCCTGGAAATTGATGGGTGTGCCGCTGTAATCGAGCCACTTCTCGTTTCCGTGTTTATCCAGGATCTTAACTTCGTAGCGGGAGGGAAGCTCCTCACCTTTCAGCCTTGCCATTCCCCTTTCTTTTACCATATCCCGGAAATCGGGGTGAACCAGCTCCCAGAAATTCTTGCCGATCATTTCTTTTACTGAATATCCTGTTATCTTCTTCGAATACTCGTTACCGTAAAGGAAGGAAGTACCCGCATAAATGAAGATAGCCGCAGGAACTGATTCAGTCAGTCTTCTGTATTTATCTTCGCTTTCACGCAAGGCGCGCTCGGCATTTATTCGTTCGGTGATATCAACATGTATCTGGTCGATAGCGTACGGCATTCCGTTATCATCAAGCTCTGCATAATAGTACACATCAAGCCAAAGTGTCTTGCCTTCACGGTTTATGATGCGGTACATATAGCGGAAGGTATCCTTAAAATTGCTGTCACACCATTTTTCGTGCGCTTTCAGGAATCCCTCAAGGTCATCTTTATGAATGCTGCCAAGTATATCTTCATCTTTAAGCGAGTTGAATTCTTCGCGGGTGTAGCCTGATTGGCGGGTGAATTCCTTGTTTGCAAGTGCGTAGCCTTGCGTATCCTGCAGTACCCTAGTAAAAGATATTGGCGCATTTTCGACTACTTTAGGGTAGCTGAAGAGCGAAAAATCGTACGCTTCGAGCTGTTTTTCAAGCTCTGAAATCCTTTTTTTCAGGGCTTCGTTCTCTGCCTGTAAGGCTGTTTCCCGGTTTTCAAGAGTTTCAGTATCCATGCTGCTACATATTAATACATATTTATCTAATTTTCTATAGCGATTTTAGAAGATTGTTAAATAAATATAAAAATTGTTAATTTGTAAAGTTAATCAAACAAAATTACAAAATTATGGGACTTTTTAAGGAATTCAAAGAATTTATTTCGCGCGGAAACGTAGTTGACCTGGCAGTTGGTGTCATAATCGGCGCGGCATTTGGGAAAATTGTTTCTTCGGTTGTAGATGACATAATCATGCCGCCGATAGGCGTGCTGCTGGGCGGTATGAATTTCTCATCACTGAAAATAATACTGAAGCAAGCTTCAACTGATCCCACCGGAAAAGTTGTTGAAGCAGTTTCCATAAACTATGGTAATTTTATTCAAACCGGAATCGATTTCATCATAATAGCCGCTGCAATTTTTATATTCGTAAAAGCGTTCAACAGCATGAAGCGGAAGGAAGAAGCTCCCCCGCCTGCACCGCCTTCTAAGGAAGAAGTTCTGCTGACTGAGATAAGGGATCTGCTGGCGAAGAAGGGTTGAGGTGAAACGTGATAAGTCAAACGTGAGACGTGAAACATGAAACGCGAATAGTGAGAATTAGTAGCACAGACATGAGCAAACAAAAAAGGGATTCCAAATTTTGCACAGAGAGTTACCTCTGTGCTGCTTTAATGGAATCCCTTTAAATATTAAATCAGGTGAATCAGATCAATCTGCGATCATGCTTTTTTATATCTTGCTTCAGCCTTATCAGCTTCTGCGCTCAGCTCTGCCGGAAGCGTGCCTTCGAATATCTTGTAATACTCGCGCATTTCATTCACTTCGGATATGCCAAGCTCATTATCAACAGCAAACAGCTTTTCAAGTGTTTCCCTGTCCATATCCAGGCCTGATATATCAAATGAATCGATCTCAGGCAGTCTGCCAATAGGCGCATCAACCGCTTTGCCTGTTCCGGCAACGCGCTCGATAGCCCATTTAATTGCGCGGATATTATCGCCGTAGCCGGGCCACATGAACTTGCCGTTCTCATCTTTGCGGAACCAGTTAACGTAGAATATTTTAGGCAGCTTTGCTGCATCGTGGGTTTTGCCGATATTGATCCAGTGTCCGAAATAGTCGCCCATATTGTACCCGCAGAACGGAAGCATTGCAAACGGGTCATGCCTCAGCTTGCCAACTGTACCGGCAGCAGCCGCAGTCATTTCACTGGAGCAAGATGAGCCCATGAATACGCCGTGGTTCCAGTCATAAGCCTCGGTAATAAGCGGAACAAATGATGCCCTTCTTCCGCCGAAAAGAATTGCCGAGATCGGCACGCCTTTCGGGTCTTCCCATGCAGGGTCTATAACCGGGCACTGTGAAGCAGGCGCGGTGAATCTTGAATTCGGGTGCGACGAAAGCTCCTTGCTCTCAGGTGTCCAGTCTTTTTTATGCCAGTCTATCAAATGTGCCGGCTTTTCGTCGGTCATTCCTTCCCACCAAACATCGCCGTCATCAGTGAGCGCAACATTTGTGAAGATAGAGTTCTTTGTTGCCGATAGCATTGCATTTGCATTGGTTTTCATGGAAGTTCCGGGTGCAACGCCGAAAAATCCGTATTCAGGGTTAATAGCATAAAGCCTGCCGTCTTCGCCGAATTTCATCCATGCGATATCATCGCCTACTGTTTCAACCTTCCAGCCGGGAAGCGAGGGAGTGAGCATTGCGAGGTTTGTTTTTCCGCATGCGCTCGGGAAAGCTGCAGCGATATATTTTTTTTCTCCGCCGGGAGGTGTAACGCCAAGTATCAGCATATGCTCTGCGAGCCAGCCCTGCTCTTTAGCGAGCACTGAGGCGATCCTCAGCGCGAAGCATTTTTTGCCAAGAAGCGCGTTTCCGCCGTAGCCGCTTCCGTATGACCAAATGGCTTTTTCTTCGGGGAAGTGGACAATGTATTTTGTTGGATTGCACGGCCATGCGATATCTTTTTTGCCATCACCAAGCGGGTAACCTACCGAGTGAATAGCAGGAACGAATTCGCCGCTATCGCCGAGAACATCGAGAACCTTTTTGCCGATGCGCGTCATTATGCGCATGTTAATAACAACATAGGGTGAATCAGTTAACTCAACGCCAATATGAGAAATTTTTGAACCAAGCGGACCCATGCTGAAAGGAATTACATACATTGTTCTGCCTTTCATGCATCCTTTGAAGAGACCATTTAAGATGCCTTTCATTTCATCGGGAGCCATCCAGTTGTTTGTCGGACCTGCATCTTTTTTATCTTTTGAACAAATAAAGGTCTTGTCTTCAACGCGGGCTACATCGCTGGGATCAGAAACAACCCAGTAGCTGTTTTCACGCTTTTTGAGGGGCACAAACTGTCCGCTTTTTACACACTCATCAATTAACTTACGGTTCTCTTCTTCGGATCCATCGCACCAATGAACTGAATCAGGCTGGCATAGCTCTGCCATCTGCCCGACCCAATCTTTTAACTTCTGATTGTTTGTCATTTTTTTCGCCTCAGCATTAAATTAATAATTCCTTTTCTTGAAAGTGTAAAAATGAATAAGCCCACTTCCTCATCAAAGCCGTTCCATTTTTTACTAACTGATAAAACAGAATACAAAAATACTGATTTTTGATGTTTTTTTCAATTTATAAAAAAGGGTATGGTAAACAATTTATACATGACAGTAAGGTATTTTATGAAGCTTATTGATTTTTTAACCCTCACCCCCGACCCCTCTCCCGAAGGGAGAGGGAAGAAAAAACTCAAATATTTCGTTATATCCCCCTCACATTTGTTAGAGAGGGTAATGGAGTGAGGTTTTAACCTACAGTGATTTCCAATATCAAGCTTCTTCAAAATAGTTTTTCTGATTTGTTTCTACTGTTGCGTACTGTAGTAAACATAGCTATATGCTAATTAATGATTTTTTATTATTATTTTTGCTGTATGAGAGGTATATATTACATCCTTCCCCTGGCATTTTTAAGCAGGCTTTTTCACATCACATACCCTGTTACCGGTTGGCATTCGTGGCGGCAATCCGATACTGCGAGCATAGCGAGGAATTTTTTCGAGTCCGGGCACAGCATATTTTATCCTCAGATAAACTGGGGCGGCAGCGGTACCGGATTTGTCGAATCGGAATTCCAGCTGTATACATTTTTGGTTTCTTTGTTTTATGAAGTTTTTGGAGTACATGATTTTATAGGACGGTCACTCTCACTTTGTTTTTCAGTGCTCACGGTATTGGGAATATATCTGCTGGTAAAGAAGATAATTGACGAAAAGACTGCGCTGTGGTCTGCTTTCATTTATGCGATTCTGCCGCTGAATATTTTCTATGGCAGGGCATTTATGCCTGATGCGTTCATGCTTATGTGCGCAGTTTATTCAGTATATTTTTTCTCAGAGTGGCTTGATAGCGGCAAAGTGAAATATTTTATATTAACATGGTTTTTCGCTTCTACGGCAGTACTGCTGAAATTGCCGACATTGTATATCGGCCTGCCGCTGCTTTACCTTGCTTACAGCAAATACGGAACTTCGTTATTTCGCAAAACATCGTTATACTTGTTGGCGCTGATAATTCTTGTGCCTGTGGTTCTATGGTATTACCATGCGCACCAGTTGTTTGTTAAAGGTGGTTCATCGTTCGGTATTTGGACTTACGGGCAGGATAAATGGGGTACATTTGCGCTTCTGGGAGATCCATCATGGTACAATGATATTTTCTTCAAAAGCATCGCGGAAAGACATCTCACCTATGCAGGATTTGTGCTTGCTGTTTGGGGATTGTTCGTAAAAAGAAGATTCGAAAAGGAAAAACTCTTTGATGTTTGGCTGATTGCCGTGTTGATATTTATTTTTGTAGCAGCGCAGGCGCACAGGGCGCAGGAGTATTACACACTGCCAATCAGCATTCCTCTATCGGTATTCATCTCCAAAGTCCTGGCCGGAAATCTGAGTATACAAAATCTGCAGGCAGGCATTTTGTCAAAACGCATTGCAGCATATTTTGTGACTGTTTGCCTGATACTAATTTGTATTTTGAGCTATATGAGGCTCGCTAGATTCTACAATGGTGAGAGCTTCGATGCTCCGGCAATTGTAATGGGACGTGAAATTCAGAATGTAACCTCTCCCGGTGAAAAGATCATCACGATCTCCAACGGGAATCCGGTTTACCTGTACCATGCGCACAGATTCGGATGGGCTCCGGCTCCGGGTCAGATGGACAGCAACTATATATCTGATAGGAAAAAGGAAGGCGCAAAGCTCGTTGCCGGGGAGAAGTCGGTTTTTACCGAGAATAGCTCCGCAGGTAAGATGGATTATCTATTGAAGAACTTCAGGATATTAAGAAATGAAGAGGATTATTTTGTGGTTAGCCTTGAGTAACTGATTTCATGCAAGCGTATCATATTGAATTATCTCCCACTTCATGCTCTTATGGTAAAAAGATATTTCGCATATTACTCCCTCATCTTCGCAAATCACTGTAAAATGCGTTTTGAATCCTTCCTCATTATCAGGTAGTCGCCAGGTATTTGCAATACGGCTTACCTTATAGGTGCGTCTATCCCAGCGGAATTTTAGTATATCCACTTTGGAATTGTGGAAGTACGAAATAACTTCAATAGGTTTATAAACCTGGTTTTGTGTGTAGGCCATAGCTTTTAAATGTCAAATGTCAAAATCCAAATGCCAAATTGACGGCTGGAAATTTATGAATATCTAGCGAAAAGATTTCCTTTCGCTTTTCAAAATTAGTCCATTTAGTCAGGGTATAAAATTCTATAATTTATTGCTTGACTTACCTTTAGAAATACTGTATATTTATACACTGTTTAAATTTACAGTATATAAAAATGGATAAAATTACAAAAAAACAGCAGCAAATTGCTGAATTTATTGAAGAATTTATAACTGCAAACGGCTACTCACCTTCATATAAAGAGATAGCTGACCATTTTGGGGTGAATGTTAACGCCATTCAGCAGCCGGTGACCTCGCTCATTAAAAAGGGATTTCTCGAGAAGTCAGCGGGCATCGCCCGCGGGCTTAGGCTCGTACCCGGCATGTGGAAAACCGGCAATGCAGAAATAGTACACCTGCAGGCTGAAACGGTTACTATTCCACTATACGGCAAAGTTGCCGCAGGCGAGCCAATATTTGCCGATAACAATATTGAGAGCTTCATCACAGTCGAAAAGCCGCAGCGGGGACAGGGCGAATTGTTCGCGGTCACAGTTACCGGCGATAGTATGACCGATAAAAAGATCGTACCGCATGATAAGCTGATAGTACGCAAACAAAACACTGCTTCCGAGGGCGAAATTGTTGTTGCCCTGCTTGATGATGAAGTGACAGTGAAAGTGTTCAGGAAAAAAGGAGACACTCCCTACCTGCAGCCTGCCAACAATATGTATGATCCAATTTACAGGCCGTTCACGATTCTGGGTGTGGTGGTTGGATTGACCAGAGATTATACTGCGGTTTAGCTTTTTTGCTGCTGTTAGTAGCTTGCAAAGTTATGAATTTTATATCATTTTGCAAGATTAATTAGATAATTCTTAACATCCAATGGCAAACAAGAACGAGAAAAAAGTCGTTGACTATATTTCTGGTATAGAAGTCAGTGCAACTCCCGAAGAAATCGAAGCTGTCCAAGTCTTTTCGAGGCAATTAGTTGAAGACTATGGGTATAGTAAAGCACAAATCCAGACTAGACCACAGTTCAGAGTCAAAGTAAGACCCTCTGACATCAAAAAAGAATATCCAGTCGATATCGCCATCTTCAAGGATCAAACCAAGAAAGAAGACGATGTGTACATTATAGTTGAGTGCAAAAAGAAAACTCGCAAAGACGGGAAGGGGCAATTGGAAGATTACCTTCGTTTTTCCAAAGCCAATCTGGGTGTTTGGTTCAATGGAGAAGAGAGATTATTTCTGCGGAAATACGAGAAAGATGGGCTAATAATTTTTGAAGAAATCCCAAATATTCCAGTTGCTGGACAGCAGATTGGTGATATTGGAAAATTTAGGCAAAGTGATTTAAAACCTACACATAACCTTAAAGCAATATTTAAGTCCATAAGAAATCATCTTGCTGCAAATACGGTTGGTGCAACTAGGGATGAGGTCTTGGCACAACAACTTATCAATTTGATTTTTTGTAAACTCTACGATGAGAAATTCACTTCACCTACCGAAATAGTGAAGTTTCGTGCTGGTATAAATGAAAAACCGAATGAAATACAAGAGCGCATTCTAAAGTTATTTTTGGAAGTTAGAAAAAATCAACCAGAAGTATTTGACGAACAAGACAGGATTACCCTTGATACCAACTCTATAGTCTATGTGGTAGGTGAGTTACAGAATTACTCTCTAATGAATAGCGAAAGAGACGTTGTTGCAGATGCATTCGAGACTTTTATAGGGCATGCTTTAAAAGGGGGGCAAGGACAATTTTTTACTCCGAGAAATGTAGTTAAAATGATGGTGGACATAATCCAACCACAGGAAAGCGATAAGATAATTGATCCTGCATGTGGCAGTGGCGGGTTCTTAATTGACTCACTTAAATATGTATGGGCTAATGCTGACGCAAGATATCGACAGCTTGGATGGAAAGACACTGAAATAGAAAAGAAAAAGATAGAAATAGCCACTAATAATTTCAGAGGAATTGACAAAGACTATTTCCTTAGCAAAGTTGCCAAAGCTTATATGAACTTAGTTGGTGATGGCACCACAGGGATTTTTTGTGAAGATAGCTTAGAATCACCGTCTAACTGGAAATCTGAAACCCAGATAAAGATACAACGTGGCAGTTTTGATATCTTGCTCACAAACCCTCCGTTTGGAAGTAAGATTCCAGTTACTGGCGAGGAAAAACTGAAGCAGTTTGATGTTGGATATAAGTGGAGATTTAGTAAAGATGAGAACAAATGGCTCAAGACGAATAAGCTCAAAAAGCAGGAAGAGCCCCAAGTTCTGTTCATTGAAAGATGTCTAGAGTTGTTAAAGGATGGTGGCAGAATGGCAATGGTATTGCCGAGCGGGATATTAGGAAACGAGCAAGAAGAATATTTAAGGCAATATATGCTCGAAAAAGGTAATTTATTTGCTATAGTTGAATTACCATTCGAGACCTTTAGCCCAAACGTTACCATCAACACGAGCGTCCTTTTTATTCAAAAAGGTGACTCTCAGAAAAAAAATATTTTCATTTCTATAAATGAGCATTGCGGCCATGACAAAAAGGGGAGACCCACAGAGAAGGATGACATTCCGCAAGTATCACAATTATATCATTTTGCCAAATCAACGGATAACAACTTTTTCATTAAGCCTTCTCTACTTGAAAGCAACTTCATTGCGAAGAGATATCTTAAGAAATATATAGATAATATAAAGGCAATTCAGAAATCACCACATCCTATAGTTGATTTTGGTGAGATTATTATTCGTGTACATAATGGCGCTAATATAGATGATTCATCAATATATGTTGAACAAGGCGAAGGAATCCCTTATATACTTGTCAAGAGCATAACTAAAGAGGGTATAAATTTTGAAAACCTAAAGCACATTAAGAAATCACTTATTACAAATAGAGATGTAATCAAGAATACAGTAGATGAAACATCAATAGTTATGACAAGAGCAGGTAATTCTGGGATTGCAGCAAATATTCCCCCAGACTTAGTGAACGGTGTGGCTTCAGGCTTTCTTATTAACATAAAGTTAAAGAAAGACATAAATCCTTATTATATAGTCTCTTTTTTAAACTCAAAATATGGTCAAATGCAGTTGGAACGAATCTCAAGTGGTTCAATACTGCAAAGTATCCGTTCTTCAGACCTAAAAAAGGTCAAGATTATTTTACCTCCTAAAAAGCTACAAGAAAAAATTGGACTTATTCTCAAAACGGCTGTATATTCAAGTGCTGAAGCTAGAAAGAAAACAACTGAAGCCGACAATGAAGTCCTATCTTTAGCATGAGTTACTTTACACCTCTGTGAATTTGAAATGCATACAGGAAACAACAAAGGAAAATTAAGCTCGTCGTTTTTTATACCGAGAGATGCTTCGCGGGCATCGCACACTTTCAAGCGAGTGCGGATGATGGCTTCCTATTCCTTTCCGCACCATAAGGATCTTGATCACCGCATCACACAAAACCGCAATGAATTCTTCATTCATCTAGACCTGGATGCTTTCTTCGCGCAGGTTGAGCAGAGGGATAATCCAAAGCTCAAGGGCAAACCTGTTTCCGTAGGCGGCGGCGAAGGCAATCGCGGGATCATTATGACTGCCAGCTATGAGGCGCGCGCCAAGGGTGTAGAGATAGGTATGTCCGTAGTTGACGCAAAACGCCTGTGTCCCGAGCTGATCTCACTCCCCTCATACGGCACCAAGTATGAAGCCATTACACAGAACATAATTTCCCACCTGCTTGAATTGCTGCCTGATGACTGTGTAGAGCAGTACAGCATCGATGAATGTTTTTTGGATATCAGTCCGGTTGTAAGCAATTACTTCCAGGCAGCGAAATTCGCCTGGCAGCTTAAGAAAATGATCAAAGAGATCGAAAACCTTACGGTTTCAATCGGGCTTTCATTCAATAAATCATACGCCAAGATGGCGACAAAGCTCAACAAGCCTGACGGGCTGTTCATAGTAAGCGAGCAGAATAAGGAGATCATACAGAATCTGCCCGTTAAGAAGATGTGGGGCATTGGCAGGCGCAATGAGATCCGCATGCATTCACTCGGCATACGCACAATTGGCGAGCTTGCAAATGCTGATTTCCACAGGATCCATAAAGAGTTCGGAATCAACGGTGTCATTCTGCGAAAGATAGCGCGGGGTGAAGATACCAGCGGCATAAATATGTCAGGCGAACGCGTAGAGAAATCGTTTAACCATAACCACACCCTTTCAAATGCTATATTTCAGCCTGAACAGGCGGAGAAAGAAATTAAGCGTATGACGGAATATGTCTGCCGCAGGATGCGCGGCAAAGACCTTATAACCGACCATGTTTCGCTCTCGCTCAGGTATGAAGACCTTGGCTACCGCGGTGATAAAGTGAGGCTGAACCATCCCACCAACAGTGAAAAAGAAATTTTCCACAACGCGATGGAGATATACAAAAGGCTGCCGCAGCCTGATATTAACCATAAAGTGCGTACATTCGGAATTTCCGTGTTTGAGCTGCACCAGGTATCGGCATACAATCTTGATTTTTTCAACCGCGATCATCTAATACCCTTTAAGCAGATAGATTTCCTAAAGGATAAGTATGGTGAAAACATAATCCGCCTTGGGCTCGGCAACAGCTGAATAGTCTCCCTGTGGCTCACTCATAAAATGGCATTTGGCAGTTCATTGAAAGTTTTGTGCGTTATTGATATTTTTGCATTAATAATCAGAAAACTAACAAAATCCCGTTGAATGACTATGCCAAAAATTAAATTCCTCATCTTTCTTTTACTGCCCGCCCTGCTGTTGACAGCCTGTTCAAAAGAGTCTGAAGATTCAATGCTGCTTAACGCAAAAAACAAGCTTGAAGAAGGCAAGAAGCTGGATGGCGAAAGCAAGCCTGAAGAAGCCAAAAAGGCATACAGCGAAGCTGTGGAGCTATATAAAAAATTCCTTACAGAGTATCCTTCTTCCCCCAAGGCGCCCGAAGTTTACAGCAGCATTGCGAAAATATATGTTGATAATCTAAGGGACTATCCAAACGCAGTGAAATACTACGAAGAGCTGACGCAAAAGCATCCCGCATCAAAGGAATCGAAGTACGGAATGTTCATGATCGCTTTTATATACGATGAGATGCTTAAAGATAAAGAGAAGGCAAAAGTTAACTACAAGAAATTCCTTGATAAGTATCCAAAGGATGAAGACCCGAACGAGAAGATGAGCGAATCTGCCCGCATGATGCTGCAGATGCTTGATGAGAACAGGTCGATAGAAGATATAATCAAGAACACACAGAAGGATTCAGTGAAGACTGACGGTAAAAAGGAAGAGATAAAAAAAGAAGCTCCCCCGAAAGATACCACAAAGAAATAAGTTCAATTCCGCCCGCTCACAGAAGCGGGCGAAACATTTATAGGCAGCCCGGAGTTAACAAATCAAAGGGTTTACCCGGCTATCAATCAATTTAATACATAGTGCAGGCAGATTACAAGAAATTCCTACAGCCCTCAGTTATATCGCGTTTGGCAAATATCGAGCTGAAAGCACGGTTTGTAGTAGAAGGCTTCATAGCCGGCCTGCATAAAAGCCCGTACCACGGCTTCAGCGTGGAGTTTGCCGAACACAGGCAGTATATGCCGGGCGATGACCTGAAGTATCTCGACTGGAAAGTGCTAGGCAGAACTGACCGCTATTACATCAAGCAGTTTGAAGAGGAAACAAACCTGAAATCATACCTTATACTAGATGCCAGCAAATCGATGTCGTTTAAATCAACCGGAACAGACCTTGCCCCAAAGCAGGGATTGAAACATTTCTTCACCAAAAAACCGACTGCAGCAGAAACTCAAAAGAGCAATATTACGAAGCTTGAATACTGCACTTACCTTGCCGCATCGCTTGCCGTACTTATGAACTTCCAGAAGGATGCTGCGGGATTGGTTGTGTATGATGAAGATATAAAAACATTCCTTCCTCCAAAAGCAACCAGCCAGAATCTGAAACTAATACTGAACAAGCTTTCTTCGGTTGAGCCTTCGGGTAAAACCAACACCGCCTCGGCGCTTAATCTTGTTGCCGAGAGGATCAAAAGGCGCGGACTTGTAATTGTATTCAGCGACCTGTTTGATGACCAGCAGGCAGTGATAAATGCGCTGAAGCACTTCCGGTACAAAAGGAACGAGGTAATTGTATTCCAGGTACTTGATCCCATTGAAATGAGCTTCGCGATCGACTCCCCCACTATTTTTAAGGACCTTGAAACAAGCAAAGAAATGCTTTCGCAGCCAATCTCTGTAATAAACTCATACCAACAGGCGGTAAAGGAGTTCATTAACACATACAAAAACGCCTGTTTGGCTAATAATATAGATTATACACTGCTTTCCACGGATACACCTTTTGATACAGCTCTGCTGGAATACCTTAATAAGCGTAAACGACTCAATTAATGGCACACATCACCCTTCAAAAAAACACCAAAATTCATATAACTGATTAAACCTTTTCTATATATATTTGTCTAACCCACAGAAGTAAAAGTACGAAAAATGGCAGTTTTAGCACAAAAAATAAGTTTTAGGCTCATTAGCCGGTTTTGCATGCTGGTTTTTATGGCAATTGGGGTTACTGCATCCGCACAGGACCAGGACAGCCTGCTGGAGAAGATCAAGCAGCTCGATATATCGCTGGACCAGCCAATTGACAGCGAAGAAGACCTTTATATGAATACAGCTTCATTCCAGTCGTTTTATGACGTTCTTTCCCCGATGGGCGAATGGATACAGATCACAAAAGAAGATATAGATGAAGACCTATCCGATGGAGAGGGCGAATCATTTGCCATGAACAGGAACGGGGACGAAGAGCTTTTTTTCATATGGAAGCCGAAAGTTGAAGATAGCTGGAAACCCTATGCAAACGGCAGGTGGGAATACACCGATCACGGATGGTTCTGGGTTTCCGCAGATAGCTGGGGTAACTCAACCTACAATTATGGCAGATGGTGGAACTCACCCAAATACGGATGGGTATGGATGCCCGGCTATACATGGGCGCCTGCATGGGTTAAATGGAAAGTTTCAAATGATGACAAATACGTTGGCTGGGTGCCGCTTTCACCAAAAGCTAAGTGGAAAAGCGAATCAGGAATTACCGATAAGAACTACCGGTATAAAAATAAAGATGCCGACTGGGTATTTGTGGAGAACTCAACTTTCGCAGGCGATATCTCCACAACAAAGATAGTTCCCGTAAAAGAGAATAACGTGCTGGTAAAAAATTCCGCAGATATAACAGATATAAGCATAGATAATGACAAGATAGTCAATAAGGGCCCGGATGTTCAGCGCATGGAAGAGAAGTGCGGCAAGAAGTTCAGGCACAAGAAAATGAAATTCAAGGATGGGAACGGAAACGCACAGGTTAATGATGATGAGATAACAGTTGGCAGGGAAAAATTCAGAAAAGGGAATCCGGATAACAAAGAATCGATAGGTAAGCCTAAATCATTTAAGAAAAGCGAAAGAGTTAAGAAAATAATAAAAAGGACCCGGGATAGAAAAGGACCGCCGCCCGGCAGAAAAAGGTAAATAACAATGAGTTTATCCCGGCAATTGCCGGGATTTTTTTTATTCACCCTTATGTTTAGATTTCTGCAATTAGTTTATAATTTATGTATTGTTAGATGCATAAAATTGCAATAAGTTTGCACTTCAATAAGGAACAGATAACATGACGAGATTTTTTACGGCTGCGGCATTTATGTTAATACTTTCTGTACAGTTTATCTATGCGCAGAATCTGCACAGGCGGTTTGACGGAATGCCTGTGATTGTGAACGGCACGACTTGTGTAAATCCATTTAATGGCGGACTTGAGACACCGCGTTACCAGTTTACAGATATTGACGGTGATAACGACCTTGACCTTTTTATATTTGATAAGGATACAACGCTGAATTTTTACAGGAATGAAGGAACACCTTCGAACGGACTGTTCAGGCTTATCACTACCCGCTACGAGAATTTAAACATCAGGAATTGGTTTGAGTTCGCAGACCTGGATGCAGACGGAGATAAAGATCTTTTATGCGGAGGCGATTCACAGCGAGTAAGATATTACAAAAACATAGGTTCGCCTCCCTCGCCTAATTTTATGCTGCAAACATACGGAGTAAAGACAGATCTGGGCGATTACATAGGAAGCGAATCAGCAAGCTCCCCCACTTTGACAGATGTTGACGGTGACGGTGACCTTGATTTCATGACTGGCAGCTCTTCAGGTGAGATAACCTATTACCAGAATACCGGCTCTGCGCAGACCTTCAATTTCAAGTTTATTACTTCTAGGTTCGCAAATATTCTGATAATAGGTGGCGCAGATGATCCGCGGCACGGTGCAAGCGCGATACGCTTTGCAGATATTGACGGGGATAATGACAAGGACCTTTTCTGGGGCGACTTGTTCGGATTCAGTATATACTTTATTAAGAATACCGGAACAGCACAGAATTTCCAGTGGAACCTGATCGACACAACTTCGCCTGAGCCTAATCCGTATTACAGCGGCGGATTCAACATGCCGGGTATCTATGATATAAACAACGATGGACGTAATGATTTCTTAATTACAGTACTTATCGGCTCCAAGCCTGTGGATAATTTTATATATTACCGTAATGAAGGTCCTACCGGTAATCCCTCATTCACTCAGGTAACAGAGAACTTTATACTCTCTGCAGATATGGGGTCATACAGTTCGCCATGTTTTTCTGATATTGATAATGACGGCGATAAGGATTTGTTTTTGGGGAACGACCACTCCGTTTCTTTCTTCAGGAATACCGGTACGACGGCTTCGCCGCAGCTAACTTTGGTCAGTGACAGTCTGCCGCTCAATATTTCCAACTTTAATTATACGCCTGCTGTTGGCGATCTTGACGGCGACGGTAAGAAAGATATGGTAATTGGTTATTTCGCTCTGGCTCGTCTCAAATATTTCAGGAACACGGGTACATTGCAGAATCCGGTTTTCTCATACACAACTTCGCAGCTTGATACAATGAACCTGCAGCAGTCAAGCGCTCCCGCGCTTGCGGATCTTGATAATGACGGTGATCTTGACCTGCTCGCGGGTAACTCCGGCGGCAAATTGACTTACTACAGGAACAACGGAACACCGCAGGTTTTCAATTTTCAGTATGTATCAAACAACTATATGAATGTTTCGGTTGGCAATGATGCAGCTCCAGCACTGGGTGATGTGGATGGCGATGGCGATCTTGACCTGCTCGTGGGCAACAGGCTGGGGCAAATGTACTTTTACAGAAATACCGGATCCGTTTCTTCTCCGAATTTTGAGTTTGTGACAAGCAGCTATGCCGGGATAAATACGTTTCAAAATTCTACGCCGTTTATAGTCGATATAAACGGCGATTCCGATCCCGATGTATTTTGCGGAAATTCAAAAGGCGGACTTTATTATTATGAAAATTGGGATGTATTCGGCTTACAGCAGATCGGTTCCGGCATTCCCTCAGATTATTCGCTTCAGCAAAATTTTCCGAATCCATTCAATCCGGTTACCAAGATAAGATTTCAAGTCCCTTCGGGTTCAAATAAAGTTAAGCTTAGCATATACGATATTGCAGGCAGGGAGATCAGAGTATTAGCCGAAGGAGAGTTAAAGGCGGGAATTTATGAAGCTGATTTTGATGCTTCGGAACTGCCAAGCGGAGTTTATTTTTACCGTCTGACAAGCGGTGCATTCAGCGAATCAAAGAAGATGATACTCGTGAAGTAGAAGTTTCTGAAAAAGTGATTATAAAACAAAAAGACGATCAAGCGATCGTCTTTTTTCATTTTCAAATGAGCTTAATATCTTTAAGTACTTTTTTAAGTTTTTCCCTGTTATGTTTTCCCATCTTAGTCAGCGGAAGACGCAGGCTTTCTTCTACCATTCCCATCATATGCAGAGCGGTCTTAACAGGTATCGGGTTAGATTCAATGAAGTTAGCCTTCATTAGCTCGAACAATTTGTAGTGCAGTTCTTTAGCTTTTTTCAGGTCACCGGCAAGTGCTGCGCGGACCATATCGCTGTTTTCGCGTGGCACCTCATTCGATACAACGCTGATAACGCCGTCTCCCCCGCTTGCAATGATCGGCAGAGTAAGCGTATCCTCGCCGGAAAGCACGGCAAAATCCTTCGGCCTGTATTTAATGATCTGCATTATCTGCTCAAGGTTATTAGATGCCTCTTTGATTGCGATCACATTTTCAACTTCTTCGGCGAGCCTCAAAGTAGTTTCGGCAAGCATGTTCGATGCTGTTCTGCCCGGAACATTATATAATACAGCTTTTACATCGCACTCTTCAATAATTCTTTTGAAATGCTGGTAAAATCCTTCCTGTGTTGGTTTGTTATAATACGGTCCGACAAGGAGTACTGTATCAACGCCAACTTCTTTGGCATCGTGGGTAAGGTCAAGTGAATCGAGGGTTGAGTTTGTGCCGGTGCCTGCTATTACCGGAACACGGTCAGCGTTCTGATCGATAACGATTTCTATAACCCTGCGCCGTTCTTCCCGGGTCATAGTGGCTGATTCACCCGTTGAGCCGCACGGCACGAGGAATTCAACCTTATTTTTGATCTGCCATTCAACCATTCCCCTAAGCGAAGGCTCGTCAATTGTTCCGTTCTTTTTGAAAGGTGTTACTAATGCTGTACCTGTACCTGTTAATCTGCCCATAGTGTATTAAATAAAAAATTATAATTGATTACGAATTTAGTTTTAAAAATGTACTTAAACAATTTATAAAGGCGTGGGTTTGCTTTGTGCCACGAATGCTCTTCGTTTTTTGCAGCCGTCAGGCTTGCCTGACGGTTATAAATGGCGGCAGGCGAGCCATGCCGCCTACGATTTTTCAATTTCCACATTCACTCGTTCCACGAAATTAGTTTCTAACAGGAAATTGACTATCGAACCTGATGGGTTTCTACTTTAAGGGTTGAATCCTTTATTCGTGGGACGAGAAGAAACACAATATTAGATTTAAACTGTTTAAACGTAATATTTTACAAAGGTTTTGAGAAAGAATTATTCATATTAAGAATCCGGAATTTTGAGTATTTTTGAGAATTAATACAATAAAAGTTGGCCCTTCGACTTCGCTCAGGGTGACTAATATAATGAGGAATACTTAATATGTCTGAAAAATATTTAAACCTGATAAACGGTGAATGGAAAGCTCCTTCATCGAACCAATACATTGAAAACAGAAATCCCGCAGATAAAAACGACCTGATAGGGCTATTCCCTGCATCAACAGAAGCTGACGTAAACGAAGCTGTAGCCGCAGCAAAAGCTGCATTCGAAAAATGGCGTTTGGTGCCTGCACCGAAACGCGGCGACGTGCTGAAAGTTGTTGGCGATATGATGCTCGCAAAAAAAGACGAGATATCATTCGAAATGACCCGCGAAATGGGCAAGGTATTCGCCGAAACCAAGGGCGATACCCAGGAAGGCATCGATACAGCATATTATGCAGCATCAGAAGGCAGAAGGCTGTTTGGCCTCAATGCACCAAGTGAGCTGCCGAATAAGATGAATCTCAGCTTCAGGGTTCCGATTGGCGTTGGCGGGTTCATCTGTCCGTGGAATTTCCCGATGGCTATACCTACATGGAAGCTCTTCCCCGCATTGGTTTGCGGAAACACTGCTGTATTCAAACCTGCTGAGCTTACACCAAAAACAGCTCATACACTGGTTGAGATAATTGACGCCGCTATGCGCGAAGTGCTTGGCAAAGATTATATACCGGGTGTAATAAATCTGGTACACGGAAAAGGAAGCATTGTTGGCGAGGCTATTACGAACCACGAAGATATTGATCTCATTTCGTTCACAGGCTCAACCGAAGTCGGCAAGCGCATTAATGCAGTAGCAGGCGCATCATTAAAAAGAGTATCTCTTGAGCTTGGCGGCAAAAATGCGCAGATAGTAATGGACGATGCCAACCAGGAACTTGCTTTGGAAGCAGTACTCTGGGGCGCATTCGGTACTACCGGACAGAGATGTACGGCAACTTCAAGACTGATACTGCATGAGAAGATATACGATGAATTCATTAAGAAGCTTGTTGATAAGGCATCTAAGCTGAAGCTAGGCTATGGTAATAATAAGGGCGTTGATGTTGGTCCGTGCGTTAGCGAAAGCCAGAGAAAGTCGGTTAATGAATATGTACAGATCGGGCTGAATGAAGATAAAGCAAAGCTTGCGCTGGGCGGCAAATTTGCTGAAGAGGGCGACCTTGCTAAAGGATGGTTCCACCAGCCGACAATATTCATAGATGTGACACCGGAAATGAGGATCGCAAAAGAAGAGATTTTCGGGCCGGTGCTCTCGGTAATCAAAACTACCGGACTTGAAGATGCAATTAACATACTGAACAATACAAAATACGGCCTCTCATCATCTATCTTCACCAATAACGTAAATGACGCGTTCACAGCAGTACGCGATATTAAAGCGGGTATCACATATGTTAATGGCGCAACAATAGGCGCGGAAGCGCACATGCCATTCGGCGGCGTGAAGCAGACAGGGAATGGTCACCGTGAAGGCGGCTGGACTGTTTATGACTTCTATACTGAATGGAAAGCTGTATATATCGATTACTCAGGCAAGCTGCAGCGGGCACAGATAGATAACTATTAGGCAATGAGCAATTAACAGTTTGCAATGAACAATTTGCAATGAACATTTTGCTATGAACAATTTGCAGTTAGCAATGAACAAAGAACAATGATTAGTCAAGATTAGCAGCATAAGCAGCGAAATAGGTATTCTTATCGAGAAAAATTCAAATTAGCCGGAGAACTCCGGCTTTTTTGATTATGGATCATATTTGACTGAAACTATTCAGCTTGATAAGATGTATCAGTATTAAACGAAACAGAGCTTAAAGTACAATAAATTTTAAATTTATATTTGTTTATTTTTAGCTTATCATTGTAAATAATCTATCAAAATTTATGAATAATCCCCAAAAATACAAAAAAGGCGCACTGCTTTTCAGCGCAGGAATAGTTCTAAATCTGCTCATTTGCGCAATTATCTTTACCGGGGCCTCTATCCTAACTGATAAAGGCACGGAAAACAGCAAAGAGCTGGTGGAGCTTTCGAAAGAAAAAGGGCTCACTATTGTTGAGAATCTGTACAGTCTGTACAAAGGTTCTTCCGGGGATGTACGCGATGATTCTGAGAAGGAACTGAAAATGGTGGGATTATATGATGCGATTGATTACGACCTGACCTTATCATTCAATATTCCCGATAAATCCATCAGCGGAATAAACTACATGCAGCTTAGAGCGGAAACAGACACGCTGCGCACGATATATGTGAACCTTTACAATAACATGAAGGTGAACAGCATCGGCTTTCAGAATATGATGCGCACGGGTATCAACTACAGCAAGGCCCGCGATATCCAGCAATGGGATAATGTTTCATTCACACAGACCAATAATTATATCATAATCACCCTCGGTGAAGGCAGCACACCCATGAAGGGTGATATTGTTGCCCTGAAAATTGATTATGGCGGCAAGCCTGTTAAAAAGGGATTTGATTCGTTTTCATTCAAAGAGTTGTACGGCAATATGTACATATATACATTGAGTGAGCCAACATGGGGACCCGTATGGTGGCCCTCGAAAGATTTTCCCGATGATAAGGCAACAATGAGCATGCACCTTGTGGTACCAACCGGAATGAAAGGCGTTTCGAACGGTGTCCTAAAAGATACCGTGCAGAATCCTGACGGTACAACTACGTTCAACTGGGAAAGCAAGTACCCTATAGCAACATACCTGGAGTGTATCGTTGTTGGCAAAATGGTACAGTGGGAAGATACATATACTTCTCTTGACGGAACAAAACAAATGCCGGTAATGTACTTTGCCTTTCCTAAGGATTCAGCAAAAGCCAGAGTTGACTGGAAGCCCACACCTGAAATGATAAAATATTATTCCGAGACTTTCGGCGAGTATCCATTCATAGATGAAAAATACGGGCTCGTTCAATTCGGGTGGACATCTGGCGCGATGGAACATCAGACTATCACATCATACGGCTACCTGCTGGTTACCGGTGATAACAGGTATGATTTTGTGGCTGCGCATGAGCTTGCGCACCATTGGTTCGGCGATGCAGTAACCCTGAAAGACTGGAAAAATATCTGGTTGAACGAAGGATTTGCCTCATACAGCGAAGCCCTTTGGAAAGAACATATTGGAGGCAAAACAGCTTACTTCGATCACATGAAGGGTTTCGATTATGGTTATTTCAGCGGTACAGTTTACGACCCGAAAGGGTTTATTGATAATCCCGCTATCTACGCCACCATTTATCAAAAAGGTGCATGGGTATTACATATGCTTAGAGGCATAATGGGTGATGAAGCGTTTTTTAAAGCGATAAGGGCATATTATGAAAAGTATAAATATTCAAATGCCGAAACTTCACAGCTGGCTGAAGTTTTTGAGGAATATTATGGCTCGAAGCTGGATTGGTTCTTTGACCAGTGGGTATATAAAGGCACCGGCAGGCCGAGATATGAATACTCATGGAAGTTTGAGGATTTCCAGGGGCAGAAAGGCTCTGGCGCATACACCGTAAGGCTGCAGTTAAAACAGGTTCAGAAAGAAGACGAAATTGATCTTTACAAAATGCCGGTAAAGATTACAGTTGTTACTGAAGCGGGCGATAAAGAATTCACAGTTTTCAACGATACCAAAGAGCAGTCATTTTTGCTGACAGTTGACTCTACTCCAAAAGAAGTGCAGATAGATAATGACGGCTGGATACTTAAGAAAGTGGCCAAGGGAACTTACGAGAAGTAATGAACATCTCGCCATACGAGCTGAAATCGCATTATGCTGAACTTCATCGGCTGCATAAAGATGTTTTCAATGCTGAAGTTGACAGATATGAGCAGCTACTCTCACATGGATCTGAAAGAGTAATAGTAAGGCTGCACTCTGCATCGGGCGGAACATGCATCGGGATAGTGAACAAGCATCATGGCGAGAATAAGGCATTTATCAGCTTTGCAGAGCATTTCATCAAAGCAGGAATGAATGTTCCCAAAGTATTTATAGTGTCAAAGGACGGCGACTCTTACCTTCTTGAAGATCTTGGGGACGAAACCCTGCTGAACAGGATACAATCAGCTGGCGGTATAACAGAAGATGTTAAAGTTATCTACAGGCTGGTTATTGATGCGCTGGCTGATTTTCAGATTAACGCAGGCGCAGGTTTAGATTATTCTCTTTGTTACCAGTATAAGGAGTTTGGGATAGAGAATATCGAATACGATCTTAATTACTTCACAGAAAGATTCCTGAAAGTATTTTATACCGGCACAATTACAACAACCGAGCTTGCATCGGACATGGAGCTGCTGAAACAGAAAATACTTGAAATGCCGGGAGATTTTTTCCTGTACAGGGATTTCCAGAGCAGGAATATTATGTTGAAAGGAAGCATTCCTTATTTTATAGATTTTCAATCCGGCAGGAAAGGTCCGCTGCTTTACGACATCGCTTCCCTGCTGTATGACGCAAAAGCGGATATTCCGCAGCATACACGCGAAGAACTGCTTGGTTACTACCTGCACACAATAAACCGGCTTCAGAATATTGATACAGAATATTACAGATCTCATTTTTGGTATTTTGCATTGATAAGGATCCTCCAGGCGATGGGCGCGTATGGTTTTCTCGGCATAGTAAAAGGTAAGCGCAGATTTCTTGAGAGCATTCCTTATGCTGTAAGGAACATAAATTACATACTGAATGAAAAGGTACCCCTGGAAAACCTTACAGTCTTAAGAAGGGTATTTTCAGAAATTTTAAATGAACAGGTAAATATATAATGACCAAACATATAATCAGAGGTTTAAACGTAGTAGAGTTTGGAGAAGGAAACCAATTTTCCATAATATTTGTACATGCATTCCCCCTTTGCAACAGGATGTGGGATAAACAGGTTGAGGCTTTGCAGGATAAGTACAGGGTTGTTGTGTATGACCTGCGCGGATTTGGCTACAGCGAGCTTGGAGACGGGCACTTTACAATTGATTCGCACGTGAGCGATCTGATATCAATAGTCGATAGCCTTAAACTGGAAAAACCCGTAGTGTGCGGACTTTCAATGGGCGGGTATATTACTTTGAGAGCGCTTGAGCTTTACCAGAGCAAATTCAAAGGCGCTATTTTATGCGATACAAAGGCAGAAGCAGATAACAACCCGACAAAGCTTGCAAGAGCTGAACAAATGAAGATGATAAAGAATGGTCAGCGTGATCAGTTCACTGAGAACTTCATTAAGGCAGCGATCAGCGAAACGAATTTTGCAGAGAAAACAGAGCTTGTGGATTTCCTGAAGAAAATGATCGGCTGGCAGAAGAATGAAGCAATTACGGGAGCGTTACTAACACTTGCAGCCAGGACAGATACTACTGAATCGCTTGAAAAGCTTGACATCAAAACTCTTGTTATTGCAGGCAAGGAAGATAAGCTCACTCCCCCGGAATTTTCAAAGATAATATACGGTAAGACGAAAAATTCTGATCTGAAGCTGATACCAAATGCTGCACACCTGCCGAATATGGAAAACCCTGCTGATTTCAACGCTGCAATTATGGAATTCCTTAAATCATACGAAAAGAAAAACAGTTAGTATCCGGCAGAATAATAAAACAGGCTGTCTCAAAAACCACGATCACTGCAAAGTGTATGATATTTTGAACAGCCTTCTTAGAAAACAAAACCCGGTAATACCTATTTCAGCTTGGCCCTTATTTCTTTAAGCATAACATCTGTCATTGCGGAAAGATCATATTCATGGTGCCAGCCCCAGTCAGCTCTCGCATCGCTGTCGTTGATGCTTTCCGGCCATGATTCAGCTATTTGCTGCCTGAAGTCAGGCTTGTAAGAAATCGTAAACTCCGGAATATGCTTTTTGATCTCGGCGGCGAGCTCACTCGGATTGAAGCTTATGCCGCTTAAATTATAGCTTGAGCGTATCTTAACCTTTGCCGGATCTGCTTCCATGAGGTCGATAGTTCCGCGTATAGCATCCGGCATGAACATCATCGGCAGCGCGGTATTTTCCGTCAGGAAACATTCATACTTGCTGTTTTTAATTGCTTCGTAGAAAATCTCAACTGCATAGTCGGTAGTTCCGCCTCCCGCTTCGGTTTTGTAGCTGATAAGACCCGGATACCTAACGCTTCTCACATCTGCGCCGTATTTGCGGAAGTAATACTCGCACCATCTTTCACCTGCAAGTTTACTGATACCATAAACTGTCGAAGGCTCCATTACCGAAATTTGAGGAGTATCGTGTTTGGGAGTAGTAGGCCCGAAAACTGCTATCGAGCTTGGCCAGAATAGCTTTTTGATAGTTCCATCCTTAGCCATATCAAGCAGCGAGAGCAGGCTCTTCATGTTTAAATCCCAGGCCTTTTTGGGGTTCTTTTCCGCACTGCCGGAAAGCATCGCCGCAAGAAGATATACCTGTGATATATCATATTTTTTAATAACTTCAAGTACCCTGTTTTCATCCATTACATCTATGGCTTCAAAAGGGCCGGATGACATTACATCTTCAGCAGCGTTTTTAATATCGCTTGCAATTACATTATCATTTCCGAAGCGGTTTCTAAGTTCAAGGGTTAAGTCGGAGCCGATCTGTCCTGATGCCCCGATAACTATTATCTTACTCATTTTGTTTTATTGATTGATTTTTATCCGTGTTTGGTTAAAGATTAATTTCTTTTTAAGTTCTTCAATATCTTCTTCATCTTCAGGATCCCTTGGAAGCATCAGGCTTTTAGCATATAATAGATCCTCTAATGAAGCCACCGCAAAATTGAATCCATTAAAGTGAATTATGTTTGCTCTCAGGTATAGATCGTAGAATGAAATAGGGTAAGTTAAATAAACATATAGAAGGTTTGCAGAGTTCTCATTTTCCAAAGTGAAAATCGTAGCACTATTCCCAATATCCCAGATGTTTCCATTTATAAGCCCGGGCAGATCTTCAGGAGAATATCCGTACCGCCCTTTTAACTTCAGAATCCGGGCGGCTTCCGCAAGATTCTGGGCATTTTCACGAACGGGATCCATACAAATTTCAATCGTGAAAATACTTGTTTTCATGCCTCTCAAAAGCATTGCTGCCTTGCCGCAAAGCACAAACTTTACCTGCTGCTTATTAAGAGTGGTTAACACTTCCCACAGATCATTTTGAAAAAGGTTCATTTCTTTAGTTCCGATTTCAGTATTTTCCTGATCTTATCCTGTTTCTTCTTAGGTAATTCACTCACCTTTTTCTTTAGTTCTTCCTTCTTATCATCGTCGAGGTTCTTCACTGTGTTTCTAATCGCTGAAGTATCCTTCTTTTCAGAAGTTGAATTTGTGGAATTTTCGGTTGATTGAATTTGTGTCTGGGGTGAGTGTTTCTTATGGTATTCTGTGCTGTCTTTGATCCGTAAAGTATCTGTTTTAATTTGTATAACTGTATCCTGCTTCAGCGATTCTTCTTCGGTTTTTCCTTTGAGAAGCACCTGCCATATAGTGAATATGGCAGCTATCATCAGCAAAAAAGCGCCGGCTATCCAAAGTGTATCCTTCGAAGACGATTTTGGTTTACCGGAATTTCCTGTATTATCTTCAGACAAGTTATGCAGGTAATTTACAAGTTATATGCCTTCTACAACAACAACAGGTGAAACTTTTGTTTTTGGGATCAAAGCCGGCCAATATGCAACAACATCCGATGGTTTTGGCCTTCCGCCCGCGAAGCCTGTTACGCTTGGCGGACCGGTTAATATCAACGGCGCGATCTCTTTGCTGAATCTTTCGATGGTTGCTTTCTCTTTTGCGCGCACACCGATCCTCAGCACAACTTCACTCAGGTCATCCCTGCGTTTAACCAGCGGTCCATGGCATGAATTATAACCGAGGTACTCAGTTCTTATCTCATCGAATTTCAATCCCAGGTCATCAAGCCTGGTGCGTAATATCCTGTCAGCGGCTTCTGCTTTCTTCAAAGCATCGGGGGCTGAATATGTTAATGTAGAAAATGCGCTGAACCCGTCATCATATGACATCGATACTTTGTAGAATTCAGTAGCGGGCCTTCCTTTGATGTTATAAACCCTGACCCTGTCTTTTCCGGCATCTTCGAGATGAATGGAGGTAAAATCAGCTACACAATCAGGGGTAATGTACTCTTTGGGATCTCCAATCTCATACAGAAGCTGCTCGCTGACTGTTTCGGTTGAAACAAGCCCGCCTGTGTTGTCATGTTTGGTAATGAAAAATGTGCCGTCGGGGTGGGCTTCGACTATCGGGAAGCCAATCCTTGCAAGATCAGGAACCGATTCCCAGTCGCCAAGGAAATTACCGCCCGATGCCTGACCGCCGCACTCAATTATATGCCCGGCAACAGTTCCTGCAGCCATTTTATTCCAGTTGTTCCAATCCCAGCCGAACTCATGTATCATTGGAGCAAGCGTAAGTCCCGTATCGGTTACTCTGCCGGTAATTACGATATCAGCTCCCTGCTTCAAAGCTTCAACAACCGGCGCAGCGCCGAAATACACATTTGCACTGAGTACTTTATCTTTTACACTCTCTACACTTTCGCCGGATTCCATATTTTTGAGCTTAACGCCTTCGCTGATAAGCGAATCGATGTTCTCAAGTATATTATCACCCATTACAACACCGATCTTTATTCCTGAAATGCCAAGTTTTTTTGCAACTTCGAAAATGGCATCGCGGCATGCCAGCGGATTAACACCGCCGCCATTTGTGATAACTTTAAACTTTTTTTCTTTCAAAAGCGGGAGAAGTCTTTCCATAAGGGGCGGAATATCCCTGGCATAACCAAACGCCGGGTTTTTAAGCTTCTGTTTCTGCAGAATTGACATCGTAACCTCTGCAAGGTAATCCATCATAAGGTAATCGATAGGTCCGTTTTTAGCCTGCTGTACGGGAGCGTCGATTAGATCGCCCCAAAATCCCTGCCCTGATGCTATTCTGATACTATCTTTCATTAAGCTTGCTTTTTTAGTGTTATTACACAAATTTACCTAAAAAAGATGACATTTGAAATCAAATAACCTGTTATAAGGTATAAGGAACTTTTGTATTCTTGCGGAAACTTCAATGAGAATGTGGAGCTAAGGGAGAGTTAGATAAACGTAAAACTAAACTGACGCGGCTGCTTTATCATACTCCGAAAGGAGCTGTTGAATGATCTCTTTTGCTGGAAGTACATTACTAACTAATCCGCTTGATTGCCCCATTTCAAGCTCGCCTTCGTTAAGATCGCCTTCGAATATTCCCTTCATTTCGCGCTTTGAGGCAAGCAGCTGTTTCAGCTCGTCGGCAGATGCGCCTGAGCCTTCGGCTTTTAGTACATCTTCAGCGAACTTATTTTTGAACAGGCGTACGGGGTTCAATTTCTTCATAATAAGAACCGTTGAGGTATCACTTGCTTCTACAATTTTCTGTTTGTATTCCGGAGATGACGATGCTTCTTCAGAAGCGGCGAAACGTGTGCCGATCTGTACGCCTTCTGCTCCAAGCGCCATACATGCTGCGATCTGCCTGCCGTCAGCAATTCCCCCGGCAGCAATTACCGGAATCTCAACCGCATCAACAACCTGGGGCACAAGGCAGAGGGTCGTTATTTCGTCAATGCCGTTATGTCCGCCGGCTTCGAAACCTTCGGCAACAACAGCATCGCATCCGGCATCCTGAGCTTTAAGGGCATGTTTGACCGATGCCGTAACGTGAACCCATTTAATACCGTTATCTTTAAATATTTTTGAAAATACTTTTGGATTACCTGCGGAAGAAAAAACTATTTTAACATCTTCCTTCAGAATGGTTTTGATAAGCTCATTGATATCACCGCGAATTAGTGGCAAGTTCACACCAAATGGTTTATTGCTATTGTTTGAAGTGAAGTGAGCTTTGAGTTTTTGGATATGTTCGCTTAAGAGTTCAGGCTTCATTGAACCCGCGCCTATTAACCCAAGACAGCCACTATCTGAACATGCTGCCGCGAGCCTCCAGCCGGAGGTCCATACCATTCCAGCCTGTATAATCGGATGTTGTATACTGAATAAGCTGTTTATGCGGGTATTCTTCATTTCAGAAGTATTGTTTCCTGCGGAAGTAATTTACAAAGTTAAGAAAAGCTCATTACTATATATCTTTGAGCAAACCAATCATTTCGATCACGGCTGCGGCGGCTTCCCTGCCCTTATTATGCTCATCATCAGCAGAACGTTTTTCAGCCTGCTCGTCATTATAACAGGTAAGTACACCAAATGATACGGGAATATCCATTTCGAGATTCAGCTTCATGAGTCCATATGCAACTGATTCAGAAATATACTCGAAGTGCGCTGTATCGCCTTTTATTACTGCTCCAAGACATATAACGCCGCAATATTTGCCGGAACGGCAAAGCTGCTTCGCAGCAAGAGGTATCTCAAAAGCGCCGGGCACATGAAGGATAGTAATATTTTCCTCTTTGAATCCGTTTGCCATCAGCGTTTCCATTGCGCCTTTCTGCAATCCGGTCGTAACTTCGGGATTGAAGCGGCTAACTACTATTGCAATATTACCTGATCTCTTTTTCTTTGATTTTGCCATTGTATACGGCTGTAGTTTGTAAAATTATGAAGCTGAAAACAACCTGTTTTTCATTGCAGTTATCTTCTGCTCAGTGATATAATACTTGCCCAATATAGAAGCATCGTTAATCCTGCCGCCATGGAAATCGCTTCCGCCGCTTTCGAGCAGGAAGTACTGGCTGGTTATATCCCTGAAATACTCTATATCATAATCAGTATGCGAAGGATGAATTGTCTCTATGCCATCGATACCGAACTCGATCATTTCGAAAAGTGAGTTGTTGTTGCGCAGGCTTTTGCCGGGGTGCGCAATAAAGCTCAATCCCCCGCAGCGGTTTATAAGCGCGATAGCATCTTTTGAAAAAATGTTCGGCTTGCGCACGTATGCCGGACGGTCATCGCCTATAAATTTGCTGAAAGCTTCATAGTAATTGTTGACGAACCCGCCTTCAACAAGCGCCATTGCGATATGCGGCCTGCCTACTGAACCGTTGCCTTTGGAATTTTTGAGTACATCCTCGATCCTGATAGGTACTTCAAGCTCATTGAGCTTTTCAACTATCTTTTCGGCGCGGCGCATCCTTTCCTTCCGGAAATTCTGCAGGTAGTTCAGCAGCTCTGTATTTTTATGGTTAATGAAGTAAGCGAGAATATGCGTTTCCCGTCCGTTGTGTTCTGCACTTATTTCCACACCCGGTACAAGTTCTATTCCATGCTCTTTAGCAAGAGCAAGGGCTTCTTCAATAGCATCAACGTTATCGTGATCTGTAATTGCAAGGTGAGATAAGCCTGCCGCTTTTGCCTTAATGATCAGCTCTTCCGGTGTATGATACCCGTCTGAGTAGAAAGTATGCGAATGCAGATCGGCCTTAATTTTAGAGTCAACTGTACCCAAAGCGGAATTGACTTATGCAGTAATAGAAGGCATGCGGAAATACTGCCCTCTAAAGCCCGTGTTGTGATTTGGCGCTAAATCCTGCGGTTTTTCTCCTTAAAACGAAGAATTTAAATAGGTTAATTGTACCGGAGGAGGGACTTGAACCCCCGACCTGCGGATTATGATTCCGACGCTCTAACCACCTGAGCTACTCCGGCATGAAGCATATATATTTACAAATATGCTTAAAAATTGAAAATTATTCAAGGGAGAAGAAATGGTTAAAAATCAAGCATTGTTGTTGGTGATAACAC
>JAYRXC010000006.1:0-9816 GCA_041917655.1 Ignavibacteria bacterium
CATCTCGCAGCTTGAAAGTACCTAAAAATTGAGACGACCCACCCATGCCTTAGGCTTGGCAGGCGGGTCGTCTCTACAGATTCCTTTTTCCAAAGAACTCATTCGGAGAGCTAAGAAAAAATATCTTTGTCGGACTGAGCGGAGTCGAAGTCCGACGGTTACTGCAATACCGCCCTTCGACTTCGCTCAGGGCGACATATCTTTTCGCTCAGTGCGACATACCTTTTCTGGTTGAAATTTCTTTTACCTTGTCTAATTGATACATTTCCCATAAATTTGAATTCTTCAAATCCAAAAATCACGAAATTTTAGCAAAAAAGGTGACTTTTCACCACAACAGGAAGCCGGAAGATGTTCGAATCAGATAAAATCATGTTTGAAATTTACAGGGATAAACACTATAACGAAAAATTCCATGTTGTGTATTATACAGAGCTGAACGAGAACAACAAGCATGTTGAGATAAACCGTGCCCTGGCTGGTGAAAGCTATTTCGACGGGTTTATTAAGGATTTCCGCAAGGAAGAAGCCAAACAGATCATCGAAGATATCGTAAAACAGCTCAACGAAGGCGTCCTTATAGATAAAGCCCAGATCAAAGAAAGAATAAAGGAACATATACCGCAGTAAGTAAGTTACAGGTTTCAGGTTGAAAGTTTCAGGTTGCAAGTTGTCCCCCAACTGCACCTACAGTCAAGTGCCGTATTTAAGGTCAACCCCACCATATTCATTTTGCTGTCCCATTTCACATTTCACTTTTTTGATCCCGCAAGCGGGATTTCAACCAGTTCTTCGAACTGGTTTCAACATTCGAGCTTTGGAATTTAGCTTCTGCCCCACCCTTAAATTTATAACTATAAATTACAGTTTCTGATTTGTAAATTTGCCTACCGGAAAAAATTTCTGCAAAAATATTGGAACATACCCACGAAAATATATTTTTTGATGAATTAAGCACGCACTGGAAGTTTACAGCCGGCGCGGTTGTGATATCAGGCATTATAATCGCAGTGCTGAAGCTGACCCTTTTTCCCGAAGCAACTCCCGAAACAGAAGGTATATTCGAAGGATTTTTCATTTCGCACCTTTTCTTCGCGGCACTTACACCGGCATCACTGCTTGCCAAATACAAGCGCGCCTTGTGGCTTGGCGTATTTGTTGCCGTGCTTACATCATCTATTACATGCACATTAAGCGATATTGTACTGCCATATCTTGGCGGATTAGCGCTCGGTTATGATATGCATTTCCATATATGCATTATCGAAGAACCCCTCACGGCATGGTCATTCATAATTGGCGGCGCGCTGCTGGGATTCCTTCTCTCCCGCAGCCTGAGGAAGCTTTCACGCTTCACGCACGGACTGCATATCCTGCTCAGCTCAACCGCAGCAGGAATGTACCTGATAACCTACGGTGTTGAGGTAATTTCAACAAAAGCGCTGATATTCCTGCCAATCATGGTGATCTCGGTACTTGTGCCATGCGTTATGAATGATATCGGTGTCCCCTCATACATTGTTTCTATGAATGCAGGCAGTAAGCAGGATAAACGCAAACTGCTCGATGAGATCCACCATGAACACCATGACCACCATCATTGAAATAGTGAAATAGTGAGATAGTGAATTGGGTGAGTGGTGTAGTTGCTGAGTAGTGTAGTTGGTGAGTAGTGTAGTTGGTGAGTAGGTAAGTTGGGAAATAGTGAAATAGTGAGATAGTGAGATAGTGATTCGGATGAGTGCTGTAGTGGGTGTGTAGTTAAGATGGATATTACGTTTTTTTGAAAAGGCGTTTGGCCTGGGTTAAGCCCGAGATATAAATTATTACTCCGCATAGTATCACAGTTAGCAATACCTTATAGATCAGATCAAGATGCATGTAAGTACCATAAAACACGCCGAGCGCAAGCACGTTGACGCCAAGTATTGCAGATATCTTACCCAGCTCATATTGCACGGGGTAGAATCTCTGCGAGACGTAGTAAATATATACCGCCATTGATACATAACTCACAAGCGTTGCGATAGCCCCTCCCATTATACCCATTACAGGGATAAGCACAAAGCATACAATTACATTCAGCACCGCTCCAAGTCCGGATATCAGCGGAAGATATCTTGTTTTCTTCTCGATATAAATGCCTGCCATCAGATTCGTATAAATGCCGAGGAAGATATATGAGAAGAGTACTGTTGGTACGATAACGAGTCCCTGCCAGTATTTCTCCCCGATTATATGTCCTTTAAACGGCAGCGGAGTTTCGACAATATTATCGATAAAAAATGTCAGCACTATAAACATAAGCGAAGCGGCACCCACGAATATAGTAAGCACTTTGGCAAAGAGCGGTTTTGCGCCGGGATCTTTTGCATTGTTCAGAAAAAACGGCCGCCAGGCATATTCGAACATGGAGACGATCAGCATCATGAATATCCCGAGCTTATAATTTGCGCTGTATATGCCCACGGTTTTTACATCGGTGAGATACTGCATAATAGGCTTATCGATAACCTGCACTATGATGGCAGCCAATCCTGCAGGAAGGTAAGGCAGCGAAAACTTCCTGAGCTCCTTAAACAGCTCTTTATTGAACGAGAAGTTCAGATTCTTTAACATGACAGGCATCAGCAGCAAGAGCGTAACGATCGATGCGGCAAGATTGCTTATAAATACGGCAACAAGACCAAGCTTAAATACAAGAATTAAAACCAGATTCAGTCCCACATTTACCAATATATTCGCAATTTTGATAGATGCGAACACTTTTGCCTTATTGTTCAGTCTAAGGTACGCGAACGGCACCAGTGCCAGCGCATCAAACAACAGAATAAAAGCCGAATAAGTTACAATCGAGCTATCCTTAATCCCGGTTACGGAAACAATGCTCCCTGAAAACAGCAGGATTATGCCCGAAAGGATAACCGCGTTTGCAAGTATGGTTAAAAACGGGTGAGAGAAATTCTGTTTCGGAGTACCTATCTCATTGGCTGAGGCGAAACGGAAATACCCGGCTTCGAATCCAAGTGAATAGAATATGTTCAGGAAAGCAATATAGGCGAAAATAATGTTTACAATCCCATACTCAGAAGGCGGGAATACATTAGTGTAAAAAGGGACGAGTATAAAGTTGAGGAATCTGCCAACTATGGTACTGGTACCATAGATAAGCGTCTGTTTCGAGAGACTTTTGATCTTATCAATCATTCAGCTACAAATATAGCCAAAAATAGTCTTTATAAAATTAAATAAATTGGGGGATGAAGGGTAAGTAAACTATCCAAAGACTGTTAATGCCGGGAACACGAATTGCACGAATTACACAAATATATCTTTCATATTTATTTTAACAATATCATTTTTCGCGTTTCTGTGAAGTAATCGGTTTCAATTCGGTAAAAATAGATTCCGCTGGAGGTATTTTGTGCGTTCCAAACTATTTGGTAACTACCCGGATTAACGAATTGATTCACCGGGATATCGACTTCTTTGCCCTGTATATCTAAAATACGTATCCTTACGCTTGTTGTTCTCGTGATATTAAATCTTATCACTGTTGAAGGGTTAAATGGATTGGGATAGTTCTGTCCGAGTGAAAAATTCTGCGGTATTTCACTGCTTGTTTGCTCTAATCCTACCGGCCCTCCGCCATTTGTAGTCTTGAGAACTATTCCACTTCCTCCTGTTGCCCACCCAGTTAGGCTATCGATAAAATATACATCTTTCAACTCTAGAGTTGTATTTGTAAACTGCCTGTTCCAGTTCATTCCTCCATTTGTGGTTATGTAAATCTTACCTGAACTTCCGGTAAGCCAACCTTTGGAGTGGCTTATAAAAAACAAACCACGTGGATATGTATTTGTGTCTAAAGATAGGACTAACCAGTTTTGTCCTGAATTAGTTGTTCTTAAAATTTTCCCGGTTTGTGGCACACTATCATTAGAACCTATAGCCCAACCATTGATCTGGTCCATAAAAATTACTTTAACAAGTGCCAAAGCAGTAAAAGGGGTACTAAACCAACTAATCCCACCATTATTGGTTCGATGAACCTCTGAATTTACACCTAGTTTTACTGCCCAGCCTTTTTGATTATCAATAAAACATATATCTCTAAACCCAGTTGAACCTGACAAATAAATCCAATTTACTCCACCGTCGGTTGTGTTATAAATTCCGTTCAATTGTTGACCTGCTGCCCATCCTGTTTGAGAGTTTATGAACTGAACTTTGTCCCAATCCCAAGTTGTTGTACCAAATACGACAAACCAGTTTGTTCCGCCATTTGTAGTTTTAACTACGGTACCGTGCAACCCGGCAGCCCATCCTGTCTGGTCATTAATAAACTGGATGCTGTTCAACACGTAAAATGTACCTGCATTCTGTCTTACCCATGAAGTTCCGCCATCCGTAGTTTTGGCAATTCTATCAGTACTTTGCGATCCGGTTACACCGCACACCCATCCGGTGAGCGGATTAACGAAGAATACTGATTTCAGGTCACCCGTTGTGCCCGAGTTTTGCTGGATCCATTGAGAAGCTGTAAAATTGTGAAATAGTGAAATGGCGAATATGATTAATATTAGTTTCTTCATATTTATTTAATCAATATCATTTTTCTAGTTTCTGCGAAGTATTCGGTTTCAAATCGGTAGAAATAGACACCGCTTGGGAAATTTGCGCCGTTCCAAGCTATCTGATAACCACCGGGATTAACGAACTGATTCACCGGGATATCGATTTCTTTGCCCTGTATATTAAAAATACGTATCCTTACGCTTGTTCTATTCGCGATGTTAAATTTGATCACAGTTGCAGGGTTAAAGGGATTGGGATAGTTTTGTGCGAGTGAAAAATTCTCCGGTAATTCACTGCTAGTTTGCTCTAATCCTACCGGCCCGCCGCCATTAGTAGTTTTTAACAAAACGCCATTATCCCCAACTGTCCAGCCATTCATAGTATCCGTAAAAAAGATATCCCTTAATAGCGAATTGACATTACTCGGCTGCATGACCCAGTTTAGACCTTGATCCTTACTGGAATAAATTATTCCATTGTAACCAGCTACATGGCCACAATTCTTGTTAATAAAAAACGCGCATCTGGGGCTTAGGAAAGAATTGCTGATTCTGGTCGTATCCCATGAAAGACCTGCATTGGTTGTTCTTGCAACTTTGCTAGGCTCGCCAACGGCAAAGCCATCCAAATTTGTAGCAAAATGTAATGCAGCAAAGCTTGTGTTGCCAAAACTTGTTGCAGTCCAGTTTATCCCCCCATTAGAAGTATTATAAATTGAAGAGTCTCCTCTTACAGCATATCCAGTTAAATTATTCGTGAAATGAAAGTCTCTGAAATAAAGAGAATTAACTAAGTAATTCCATGTAAATCCTCCATCAGTTGTTAAATACATTCCATTCAGTCCAATACCTGCAACCCAACCGGTTTGCACACTAATGAACTGAACTTTGTCCCAATCCCAGCTTGTTGTACCAAAAACGACAAACCAGTTTGCCCCTCCATTTGTAGTCTTAACTACTGTACCGTGCAAGCCGGCAGCCCATCCTGTCTGGTCGTTTATGAACTGTATTGCATTCAGCACATAAAAAGTACCCGCATTCTGTTTAACCCATGAAGTTCCGCCATCCGTAGTTTTGGCAATTCTATCAGTACTTTGCGATCCGGTTACACCGCACACCCATCCGGTGAGCGGATTAACGAAGAATACTGATTTCAGGTCACCCGTTGTGCCCGAGTTTTGCTGAACCCATTGGGTGAAAACGAGACTATTTGTCAGTGAAAAAACAAATACCAAAAAAATTATTTTATTTATCATAAATATACTATTTTGGTGCGGTTTGGTTACTCCAAATATAGGATATTATCTTTATCATTACAAAAAAAACTTTTCCTTAATGTCATAAAATTTCAATAATAAACAAATTTTTAAAGCTAACAAATCTTGCAAAAATTGACATTTTATGCTATTTTTGACTATACAACTTTTTCAATTTTGTCCACTTATTTCTCAAAATATGCAGAATGCAAGATTCTTACAAATTTTCAGAACTTTCACGCCACAAGAATTTAAGTTGTTCGGAAAATTCCTGGCTTCACCCATTTACAATTCCAATAAAACTCTAATTAGATTATATAATTACATAAAAACATTTTATCCGGAATTTAGTGACGTTTGCCTAAAGAAGGAAATAGTCTTTAGCAAATTATACTCCGGCAAAATTTACAAAGAAAAACTTTTGCGGAATTTGAGTTCGGAAATGCTTTATGCTTCTGAAGAATATCTCGTTTATCTTAGGTCACAAAAGAATAGTACAGAAAAAAAAATAAGCTTAATCTCGGAATTGAGCGACAGATCATTGCATGCTCTAGCACGTACAAGCATACAGAGCAGGCTTGCTAATCCGGTCAGGCGACCGGATTTACAATCCGCAGCCCACGGATTCATCCGTGGGAAATATAAACACGATACGCTATGAACCGCTTCAGCGGTTTCAAACCGTTGAAACGGTTTGTGATGTTTTGGCTTAAGATTTCCCAAGACTAAAGTCGTGGGCCAATAAATCTGTCAATAGACTGCGTCAATCGCTGTTATATTCTGCTCTTTGGTGGCTGCACTGTAACTCGAATCGCCTGATTCGAGTGTATGCTTTAGCACGTATAAGCATACAGAGCAGACTTGCTAATCCGGGCAGGCGACCGGATTTACAATCCGCAGCCCACGGATTCATCCGTGGGGAAACTTGAAAGAGATAGGCTATGAACCGCTTCAGCGGTTTCAAGCCGCAAAAAGGACTCTGCGGAAGGATATTGGCCCAACACAAAAAAAAAGGCAGCCAAACGGCTGCCTTTAAACAAAACTTAACTTTTTAAGGAGGTTATCTGAAATTGATCCTTACACTGCCTGATGTTAACTGGTAATCGAAGCAATCGTAAACATATACTGAGTAGTTGCCTGAATCATAGAATGTAACTTTTTTCCAGAACCAAACCCAGTTCTTTTCGGTATCAACATAGATCGTGTTATCATAGGCGCCGTTACGGTATACTTCGAACCTAACCGAGCGGCAAGCTACTTCGTATGGCAGCCTTACAAGCACGTAAACATATCCGCCGCTTGAACCGATGTTGAATGTTGAGCTTTCTGTGATCGGGTAACCGTCATCGCTTACGCCTTCGCAGAAATAAATTGACTGTGAACTGGTGTTCCCTGTTACTGCAAATAAAGCCAGAAGAAACAGAGAAATTACAGTAAGTTTTTTTAACATTTTGTGGTGACCTTCCTATATTAATTTATACTGAAAATTTTAAAAGAGCATTCCCCGCGGGAATGCTCTTTGATTTTACCCCTTAAAAATTATCTCATTGAAATTTTAACTTCGCCAGATGCTACGGGAGTACCATCGGGTTTCAATGCTGTTACTTTGTAATCGCCGGCTGAATAGAATGTGTGGAATTTATCGAAGAAGATATAATCCCAGTCCGGCTGTACGTCAAATTTCTCTGTGGCTATGATCTTTTCGCTGTTTCCGAGCTTAGTGATCCTGAGCTCAAGCTTTCCAACGCCGATCTTCTTGCCGCTGCCCCTGAGATCTATCATACAGGTAAAGTAGCCGCCGTTTTTCCCGATAATGAATTCATCAGATTTGCCGACTTCTTTTCCGTCTTTATACTCTTCACAGAAATAAAGCTTAACATCTTCGCTTCCTGATGACTCCTTTTTTGTGTCTTCAGTTTTTCTTTCATCGCTTTTTATCTCTTCCTTCTTTGTATCTTCCTTCTTGGTCTCCTCTTTCTTCGTATCTTCCTTTTTATCATCCTTGTTTGAGCTGCAAACATAGCCAACCGCAAACACTACCAATAAGGCAATGATGAATTTTAATTTGTGGTTGTTTAATAACATGTGTTTTCTCCTTAAGAAAAGTTAGTTTGAATTTTTAAATTATTTATAGATTTGTTCCATGCGTGAGCCTGTTAAGCCAAAAACTGTGAAATGCGCGTGTATTTATATCAAACTTATGCATTTTTTAAGTAAAAATCAATAATACAATATCCCGATTATCAGAATTCCAAAGAAAAATCGCAGCTTTTGTATGAATGAGTGAGCATACCTATGGAATAAAGATCTATCCCTTTTCTTTGATATTTAGCAAAATTTGACAGATTGACCCCGCCTGAGACTTCAATCCTGAAACCATTGGTTTTAAGAAGCTTAATAGCCCTATCGATACTGCGGGGAGGGAAATTATCCAGCATAACTATCTCCGCAAACCCGCGGGCATACCTCGTTACAAGATCGATCTCTTCAAATGATTTTACTTCAATTTCAAATTTTTGTTTCAAATTGTAACTGATGTTTTTTCTGAGCAGCATATCAAGCAATTCAGCCATTCCACCGGCTGCTTCTATGTGATTGTCTTTTATCATTACGGCAGAAGCCAGGCTTAGCCTGTGGAAATCACCCCCGCCGGTTTTGACCGCGGGAGCTTCAAACACGCGGAAGTTGGGGGTGGTTTTTCGCGTATGCAGAATTTTTGCATCCTTATACCTAAGCTGTTTAACAAAATAGCCGGTCAGTGTCGCAATTCCGCTCATTCGCTGCAGGAAATTCAGCGCGGTGCGCTCACCTTTCAGAAGTGTTTCGCGCGATGAAGTGATCTCAAGCACCTTCCGGCCCTTCTTCAGCCTGCTGCCATCGGCAGCGTAAGCCTTGAACTTCACCTTCGGGTCAAGCTGCCTGTAAACCCGCTTGAATATATCCACCCCGGCAAGAATGCAGTCTTCCTTGCAAAGCAGTACTGCCTTAAGCTTCTTTTTGCCCGCCGGACCCGCAAGCGTGAGCTTTGTGGTCACATCGTCATTGATATGATCTTCCTTCAGCGCAGAAGCAATTGCTTTGGTTATTTCTTTATCGTGAATCCGGTAATACTCTTTCAGTGTCATTTTAACGGTAATAATTATTTCTCTTTGCTGCACTTCAGCTCACTAATTGATGTTATGCCGGCAGGCAGAACTGCATCTTCGGCAAGCATCATTGCGATCCCGTCCCGTACGGGATATTTGGCCCCGCAATTGGGGCATACCAGGAAACTGCCTTCGGCAGTTAATGGATATTTGCCCAGCGGACAAACTAATCCGGCTTCGGCAAACTTCAAAGCATCCGTTGAATGGTTACCTGTCATAGATTTTTCTTCATGATTTCAACGAAATCCTTTGGCGGGCGCACGGGCTTCATTGTGTTAAGGTTAATGAATGAATGTACCGTGTAGCCTTTTACAATAATCCTCTCACCCACAAACAGCTCGTAATTGATCTTAACGCGCACGCCCGGCATCTCATTAAGGCTGGCGCGGATGATGACAATATCATCGTACTTCGCGGTAGAAATATAATTGGCGTGCGCCTCGATGACGGGGAGTCCGTACTGCAGCTTTTCAAGCTCGGTGTATGGATATCCGATATCGCGCAGCAGGGTATTCCTGCCCGCCTCGAAATACTCAAGATAGCGGCCGTTATTCACAATACCCATGTTATCGGTATGCGCGTAGAGAACTCTTACTTTAGTTTCAGATCTTATCATAGATTATAAAATTAGAAGCAAAGCCAGAAGCAAAAGCAGAAGCAAAGTCAAAAGCTTTCTCCACAGAGACACAGTGTGCACGGAGGGTTAATCACTTTCACCTCACCCTCCGGCTCCCTCTCCTCGCAGGAGAGGGAGTGAGAATCAAAAGCAAAGATCCTGCAAAAATTGTAATCTTTCTTCTCCCCCTCTCCTCTCAGGAGAGGGGGTTGGGGGGTGAG
>JAYRXC010000007.1:0-122479 GCA_041917655.1 Ignavibacteria bacterium
ATACACCCCGGCACTGAAGTGCCACCCCTCTCAAGAGGGGAATCAGATAATCAGTAGCACAGACATTTAGAAGAGCACTTCGTGACCTGACTGTGTATTGTTTTTTGTCCACATGAGCAGTCAAATGTTCCCCAAAAAGCAAACCCCCATTGATGTTCATCCGGAAACTAATCATTCTTGTTCAATTTGCACTAACGTATTTGATAGTTATCGTCTCCCCTTCTATGAAGCGAAGGGGGGATAGCGTAATCTTTGCGCCTGCGTCAAACACCCCTCTTTCCAAACTCTAGTTTGGGAAACGTAACAACTTTTGATTTAGTAGCACAGACATTTAAAAGAGCACTTCGTGACCTATCTGTGAACACACCCCGGCACTGAAGTGCCACCCCTCTCAAGAGGGGAATCAGATAATCAGTAGCACAGACATTCCTGTCTGTGTATTGTTTTTTGTACACATGAGCAGTCAAAAGTTCCCCAAAAAGCAAACCCCCATTGATGTTCATCCAGTAACTAATCATTCTTGTTCAATTTGCACTAACGTATTTGATAGTTATCGTCCCCCCTTCTATGAAGCGAAGGGGGGGACAGCGCAATCTTTGCGCCTGCGTCTTTGCTTTGCACGTTACTCACCCTCTTCTCCGAGGAGAGGGGGCTGGGGGGTGAGGTGATATGCTACTCGTTCCACGAAATCAGTTCTTCAGCCGCGTCGCAATATTTCTGATTCATGAATACTCATTCGGTCGCTCTAACCAATTCGTGGCACGAGAATTTTGCTCAATCCTTTTTTGCTTTTAATTTTTGCCTTTTGCCTTAATCATACCTTGCTCTTCAGATTTCCTCCTGCTATTTTTGAGCACAACTAAAAATTCCGCACATGAAATTACCAATCTTCACAGTAGATGCATTTACTTCAAGGCCTTTCGCAGGGAATCCCGCAGCCGTTATAATATTGCAGGAGCCAATCAAAGATAGCATCATGCAATCGATTGCCGATGAGATCAATCTTGCCGAAACCGCTTTCGTTATGAAGGAAAAAGATAAACCCGGCTACAGTCTGAGGTGGATGACCCCTGTGATGGAGGTTGACCTGTGCGGACACGCCACTCTTGCAACCTCGCATGTTCTGTGGCGGCAGGGGATTTGCCCGGAGAATGAACCAATATTATACCATACACGCAGCGGAGAGCTTACAGCCGTAAAGCGTGGCGATGAAATCGAGCTTAATTTTCCGGCAATACCGCAGAAACAGATCAAATACCCACCGGAACTTATCACCGCTATCGGCGGCGTTAAGCCAAAATATGTGGGTATGACCAAATGGAATTACATCATCGAGCTTGAAAATGAAGATGCTGTGCGTAACCTGAAGCCTGATTACAACGTAATGCTCGGCTTACCCGGCTGGGGTACTGTCATCACCGCTAAGGCTGATGAGGGGAATCACGAAGGATTTGATTTCATCTCGCGCTTCTTTGCGCCGGAAAAAGGCATACAGGAAGATCCCGTAACCGGCTCGGCGCACTGCGCGCTCGCGCCATATTGGGCAGGCAGACTCGGCAAAACGGAATTCAAAGCTTACCAGGCATCACCCCGCGGCGGTGTATTAGGCGTGCGCGTGGAAGGAGATAGGATATACCTTACGGGTAATGCTGTATCGGTAATTTCGGGTGAGATAGAGATTCCGGAGTAGTGAGCGGAAAGCTGAATGCAGGGAGTTATGAACAGGTCTGGAATGCAGAAAAGTATGCAAGCGGAGTGTATTTCATCAGCCTTCAATCCGGAATATACCGTGATACTAAAAAAATGGTTCTGCTGAAATAAATTATTTTAAAATATTTTTTATTGATTTTTATTGAATTGAAAAGATTTTTCAAACAATAGCTCAGGATTCGGGAACTAATTAGAGTTAGTGCGGCTAATTTTCTTGACACTTACTAAATTTTTTTGTAGTTTTGTAACAGGGCTAATTAATAGCTGAATTATAACTAACCAAGAGATGAAAATTTAAAAAGAAATACATGAGAAACTTCATCACTACATACATGGTGTCAATCACCGCACCCACAGCAGATCTTCAGGTGGGCAAGGTATGTCCGTTGGTTAGCTATAAACGGAGGTTGTTGGGATAAAACCTCGAATAAATAAAGAGTTTAAGCAAACCGCGGACAAGCTAAAAAGTGTTCGCGGTTTTTTTATGTACAGCACCTTTCCCGCACAGGGCGGATTTCAGGCCTCAAAGTGAAACCGGTCCGCGAGAGGCTCTCAAATCAGTTGAGAAAACCTCGAAAATCGTCAATTTAAGGCACTTTTTCACCATAAATAGCTCTCGAAACCCACGAAAAATGATTGAAACGTCTCAAAATGAACAGAATTAATTAGAAATCAGTTACCTCGTTTCAAAAAAAACAGGGTGACACTGAAAACCAAAAGACCATGAAAAGCTTAAAGAAATTATTCGAAATACTCGGCAAATGGAAATACGAGTACATATCAGCTTCGCTTCTGCTGATAGTATCCGTAGGCTTCCGTCTGCTTGAGCCAAAAGTACTGCAGATCACAGTTGATAAAATAATAGCATTCTTCGTTACAAAAAAAGATATAGCCCCCGGCGATGACAGCATCGCTAAGTACATTTACGCGCTGCTGCCTGAGCTAAAAATTGAAAACGCAGGACTTATACTAGTTTACCTGGGATTGATATTTCTTGTGATCGCATTGCTGCGCGGTATAACAATGCTCAGCTCCAGCACTATCTCGGCTTCATCAACCGAAAAAGCAATGAAGAAGCTGCGCGACAGGCTGTTCTCGCACCTGCAGCACCTGCCGATGAAATACTTCGGCAAAACACCAACAGGCGAGCTGATACAAAGATGCACAGGCGATGTTGAAACTGTGCGCAAGTTCGCTACAATGCAGGTAACGGAATCAATAAGGCTTGCTGCAATATTTATCGGCGCGTTTATTATGATGTATTTGGTGTACCCGCTGTACGCGTTCATAGCTATTACAATGTTTCCCGTAATGCTTGCCGCCTCGGTTTACTTCTTCAAAAAAGAAGGCGAGATATGGACCAAACACGAAGCCGAACAGGATAAGCTCACGGCAATGGTTCAGGAAAACCTTTCCGGCATTCGTGTTGTAAAGGCGTTCGCTAAGGAGAATTACGAGATAGAAAAATTCACCAAGCAGAACGAAGAGAAACGCAGGTGGGGCATGAAGCTGCTGAAGCTGCACTCATACTATTGGCCGGGAAGCGATGTAATGGTTTACCTGCAGCTTGCGATATCTATCTTCGCCGGCGGTTACTTTGTGCTTGATAACCGCATCACAGTTGGTGAGTACACTGCGTTCTTTACATACGCCTCATATGTTACCTGGCCGATGAGAAGGCTTGCCCAGCTTGTAAGCGAGATGGGTATGACAAGGGTTGCTATCGAAAGGATTTACGATATACTCGAAAGCCCCGGTGAAGACTACTCCGGCTATGACAACGGCGGCAGGGAGCTTGAAGGCTCTATCGAATTTGAGAACGTATGCTTTAAATATGAAAATGAAGATGTAAATATTTTAAATGGCGTTTCATTTAAGATCAAACCGGGCGAAAAGGTCGCGCTGCTTGGTCCAACAGGCGCGGGCAAAACAACCATAATCTCGCTGCTCATGAAATTTTATGAGCCCGATAGCGGTGTCATAAAAATAGATGGCAGGGATATCCGGGAATACTCCCGCCCGTTCATCAGAAGCAAAATTGGAGTGGTATTGCAAAGGCCTTTTTTGTTCTCAACAAGCATCAAGGAGAACATTGCCTATGCAAACCCGGGTACTCATATTGAGGAAATAGTTGAGTCGGCAAAGGTAGCCAATATTCACGATATCATAAGCGATCATTTCCCGAATTCATACGATACAGTGCTGGGGGAAAAAGGGGTAACGCTTTCAGGCGGACAGAAACAGCGCGTTACGCTTGCAAGAACGATACTCAAGAATCCGGATATACTTGTTCTTGATGATTCAACATCATCAGTTGATACGGAAACCGAGTTTGAGATCCAGAAGGCCTTGAGGAATGTGACCAATGACAAGACAACGATAGTAATTGCGCACAGGATAACATCAGTGCAGGATTGCGACAGGATAATAGTTCTGGATAAAGGCCGTGTGATAGAACAGGGCTCGCATGATGAGCTGATAGAGAACAATGGATTCTATAAGAAGATATTTGATATCCAGGTATCGATCGAAGATGAGATAAATGAGGATATCGATAACGCGAATATGATAGGTGAAAAAATGATCGGCAAAAGTGAAAAGGCAAAAGTCAAAAATGAGTTAAATACGATTGCTTAGATTCTAAAGCGATCTAAAAACATAAAAAACGATCTTAAAAAAGTATAACAATGTCAAAACTAAACGATAAACAGTTTAAAACAAAAGGGTCGCTCTGGCCCTTTTTAAGAAGGCTGATGAAATACAGTCTGCGTTATCCCAAGTGGGTAGCGGGTTTTACGGGGTTCGTACTCCTTGTAGCCCTGGTAGAAGCGGTTTACCCGCTTGTATGGCTGAGCCTGCTTGATAATATCATAATTCCCGCGGCTGAATCATACAGGGTAACAGGCGTTGTACAGGATATTGATATGTCAGGCTTGTGGAAATACGGGGCAGTATTCGCCGGACTGGGACTTACACTCTCAATTGGTGTCTACTGCTTCATTAACTTTGCCGGCAGGATCCAGGAATATGTTATGTACGATATTCGCCAGGAGCTTTTCAAAAAGCTGCAGGAGCTTTCGTTCGCTTACTTCGATAAATCCGCAGTGGGCTGGCTGCTCTCGCGTATATCATCAGATACCGCGAAAGTAACTGAGCTTATCTCATGGTCAATGATCGAAGTTGTGTGGGGTACGGGTATGATCGTGTTCTGCGTTGCGTCCATGTTCATATACAACTGGAAGCTCGCAGTTATAGTTACTTTAACGATACCTGTGCTTTCGATAATTTCATTTAAGCTGCGTATGCTTATACTTAAATACTCGCGCGAAGCAAGGAAGTATAACAGCGAAATGACAGCCAGGTTCAACGAGCACATAAACGGCGTTGAAGTTAACAAAAGCCTTGTGCAGGAAGACCGCGTAAGCGAAGACTTTACGCACCTGAGCGAAAAGATGAAGGTTTCTTCATACAAGGCCGCTTACTACCAGGCAATATTCATGCCATTGGTAATATTCGGCGGCTCAATAGCAGCGGCGTTTGTGCTCTATTATGGCGGCTCGATGGCGATCACAATACCCGCTGCAATTACCGTCGGAACACTTGCGGCATTCTTTGGTTATGCCACTATGATATTCGAGCCAATACTGGATATTTCACGCTTCTATTCCCAGGCGCAGAACAGTATTTCAGCCGGCGAGAGAATTTTTTCGCTTATAGATACCCAGGCTTTGATTGTTGATAAGCCGGTAGCCGGAAAATACGGCAGGATAAACGGTGATATAAAATTCGAAAATGTATCGTTCCACTATGAAGAAGGCAAACAGGTACTATCGAATCTCGACCTTGATATCAAAGCCGGTACATCAATTGCGCTTGTTGGTGAAACAGGCGGCGGCAAATCGACGATCATAAACCTGATCTGCAGGTTCTATGAACCGACAGGCGGTGTGATAAAGATAGATGGCGTTGACTATAAGGAAAATACGATGCAGAGCCTGCGCAGCCAGCTTGGCGTTGTGCTGCAGACACCGCACCTGTTTTCAGGTACTATGCGGGATAATATAAGCTACGGACTTGATGAAGCGACCGATATGGAAGTCATAAACGCGCTGCAGCTTGTGGGGGGAGAGGAATTCATCCCCAGGCTTGATGAACAGGTTGGCGAGGGCGGCGAGCATTTATCCACAGGAGAGAAGCAGCTCATTTCATTCGCGCGCGCAGTGCTTGCTGACCCCAGAATATTCATTATGGATGAGGCAACAAGCTCGGTTGATACATTGACCGAAGCGCGCATACAGCGCGGTATAGCGGGAATGATGGAAGGCCGCACATCGCTTATTATAGCGCACAGGCTTTCTACCATAAAGCATTGTGACCGCATACTGGTTATCAACCGCGGACGCATTGTTGAAGACGGCAGCCATCACGAGCTGATGAAAAAACAGGGTGCGTATTACAAGCTCTATACCCGCCAGCTAAGGGAACAGCGCGAAAAAGAAGTGATAAATGCAGCTTAATGACCCCACCCCAACCCCTCCCCAAGGGGGAGGGGGATTTAAAAAAAATGAGTTATCAGTAACATAATTTGGTGTGCATTGTTTAAAGAGAAAATGGAAATGAATAATAATAAATTGATAAAATGTTACGGCTGTAAGGCCGAAATAAAAAATATGGATGGGCCTAAACATGCTTATATAGGCTCTGACTCCGGCTGCTGGGATGTGTTCTGCGGTGTGCTGGCCAAGGAATACACCGAGTACAATGAGCTGTGGCAGACTCACAGGCTTACAGTAGATACATATGCTGCGCAGCACCCGGGTAATCCGGGCAGGCGCGAGATACAATCTGTGTTCATTCACTTAACACGGCTGTATCTGCAGCTCGAAAGAGGGCTTGACGGAAGAATGGCGAATGAAGCCATGCTTAATATCTCAAGATTCAAAAACCAGTATGTATGGCTTGATCCTGTCCCTGATTTCACCGGGACACTGAATATAAACGATGTTGCCCGCGCTAAGGATATCGCTGAACATAAATCAGCTGTCGAAAAATGGGCTGTGAGTGTATGGCAGGCATGGAGCAAACATCACGAAACGATCAAATACTTTGTTGAACATAATAAAATAATGCAGCCGGTTGGAAGGGAATTCGCACATGGAAAATGAATACTATTACAATGAAACTGTAACGCGGTTTTATGACGCAGTGTATGATAACTTTCCATTTTTGAAAACCGCCGCGGAGTTTTACCATGAAGAGATACGCAATTCCGGCGGCAGGGTACTTGAAGCAGGCGTTGGCACGGGCAGGATATTTCTGCCTGCCATAGCCGGCGGCGCGGATATGTATGGACTTGATTATAGCGAACGGATGCTGGCACGGCTGAAGGAAAAGCTTCCCGCAAAAGTGCATCACCGTGTTTGGAACGCCGATATGCGCAGGTTCGATTCCGGCATGACCTACAGCCTGGTAATTTCGCCGTTCAGGGTATTCCAGCATTTGCTTACAATTGATGACCAATTGAATGCGCTGAACTCGATTTACAATGTACTGGAAGATGGCGGCAGGCTGATATTTGATGTATTCAATCCGGACCTGAAACGCCTGGTAACGCCTGTAAATGATTTCCTTGAGTTTGAAGGCGAGTATGAGCCCGGCAAAAAGCTCAAGCGGTATTCAAGCGTGAGCTACGATCACTCTGTTCAGCAGATGGATCTGAAGTTCAGGTTCGAATGGGATGAAGACGGTATCGAAAAGACGGATGTATTTTCAACCCCGCTCAGGTATTATTTTCGCTATGAGCTGGAAAACCTGGTGGGCCGTACAAAATTCAAAATTGAAAATATCTACGGCAGCTTCACCCGTGAAGAATTCGGCAGCAGCTCGAAAGAACAGATATTAATTTTAAGAAAATAATGAATAGGACTATTCTGCTGAATGAAATGAATGAGAGTGAATGGCAGAATTACTTTGCCATGATCCAGAATATACGCAGGAAGTATTACCCTGAGATCTACGATCCGGCTTACACTGCCGAAGCGCTGAAAAAAGACTGGTACAAATACTACGAGGCATATAAAGAGCGGTCATTTGAACAGTGTGCGATAATTTCTGATAATGTTCACGAAGGATGGGTGGGATATTTCCTCGATAGCAGGTCAGCGGGATTCAATTTTGAAGCAGATCATGATAAAGTACCCGCCGGTCTGCTGAAAGTGGTTCTCGGGAAGATCTATGAGTACATGCAAAAGCAAAAATTGAGTGATATCTACCACTGGACATTTGAAGAGAGAAAGATCGCGGCAATGAAGGCAATCAATGCTCATGTGCATGAAGAGATGATAGACACCAGGCTCAAGAGGAGCGAAATGGATCCCGGTTTCTATAATGATATAATCTCAGCAGCCGATGTTACCGGTTACAGGCTGGAGTATTGTGAATCGCTGCCTGATGAGCTTTGGGATAACTTTACCATGCTGATGTATGACATACTTGAAGATTACCGCGCTTTGCATCCGGTGAAACAGGTTAGAAAGCGAATGGAAAAAGCTGACTGGCAGCTTCGCGATAAGTCAGAAAAGCTCTCCGGCGCAAAGATGCAGATGTATATGCTTCTAACCCCTCAAAATGAGATAGCTGCTTATTGCTCACTGTATGTTGATGAAGATAATAAAGAAACCATCAGGCATGGCGGGGGATTTACCGCAGTCGCAAGGGCGCACAGGGGCAGGGGATTCGCCGCATTTTTGAAGGCGAAAATGTACCTGAAGCTGCTTGCTGAAAATCCCAATTTCACCGTTATTGAAACAGACACTATGCCATGGAATAAATACATGTACAGGATAAATGAGCGCTTTGGATTTAAACCATTTAAACATGGGTATGATTTTAAACTGAGCAGGGAATTTATAAATAACTATCTAAACAGTTAAATTGACAAAAACATCTACTTTAAAAAACTTCGGGTGGAATGATTTCTTCGAAGCAGAATTCGCTGAATTCGCCAAGGATGAGCAGCGGCCCGCCCGTGTTGCTGTTGAACACCGGAACAATTATGAGCTTTATTCTGAGTTCGGCGACCTTATAGCCGAGAAATCCGGCAAGCTGTTCTATGATGCCGAAGATACTAACCTGCTGCCGGCAGTCGGTGACTGGGTTGTGATCAAACACATGCCCGAAGAAAAGAAGGCGTTCATTACGGCTATACTGCCGCGCAAAACAAAATTCTCCCGCAAGAAGGCAGGCTCTACAACCGAAGAGCAGATAGTTGCAGCGAATGTTGATACGGTTTTTATAATGAGCTCGCTGAACCAGGACCTCAACCTGCGAAGGATAGAGCGTTACATGGCGATGGCGTGGGATAACGATGTGAAGCCGGTGGTACTGCTCAGCAAAGCTGACCTGTGCGAGGATATCTACGCAAAGCTCGTAATTGTACAGGAAGCATTCGCCGGAACTGACGTGCATATCATAAGTGCCAAGCAGAAGGCGGGGATCGATGAGCTTATGCAGCACTTCGAAGGCAACAAAACTATCGCGGTAATAGGTTCATCAGGCGTAGGTAAATCAACCCTGATAAACAGCATGCTTGACTGGGAAAAAATGGATGTTTCGGATATCGGTCTGTACAAAGATAAGGGCAGGCATACCACAACACACCGCGAGCTTACGCTTGTGCCCGGCGGGGGACTCATCATCGATACACCCGGTATGCGCGAAATTCAGTTATGGGAAGGCGCGGAAGGCCTGAGCGAGCTGTTTGAAGATATTGAAAAGCTAGTTGTTGAATGTAAATTCTCCGACTGCAAGCATGAATCAGAGCCCGGCTGCGCAGTTAAAGCGGCTATCAAGCGCGGAGAGCTTGATGAAGGGAGATTCAGAAGCTACAAAAAGCTGCTAAGCGAAGTGAGCTACTTCGAGCGCAAGCAGGATAAAAAAGCGCAGCTTGAAGAAAAGAAGAAGTGGAAAAAGATCTCACAGCTTGGCAAACAGATAGGAAAAGATAAGAGAAAGTGATTTCAAATTGTCACCCTGAACTTGTTTCAGGGTCTATTGCCATACTCAAATATTATTGCGGTCCACCCCGTTGTTGGTGTTCTCACCAACAACAATTATTCGGTTAGTCAGATGCAGAAACAAATTCAGCATGACAAGAGTTAAAATCCCCCTTAAAAAGGGGGAGTAGATCTGCAGTATTGATTCTTACTACAATTAATCCTTTAACTTAAGTACTCGTTGAGTCCCGATGGGGATTTTAAATTGGGATAGCTTAACTAATCAGGCTTTGCAGTTGTTTGATTAACCTACATTATTTATGCATCAGCAAGCAGATGCTGAACCAAGTTCAGCATGACACCTTCCGGTGGTGTCGGGTCTTACGACCCGACACAAACAAAACACTTCAATCCGTTCTTTTAGAATTATCTGTATGGCCGTCATCGTACAATCCGCTTACGCCTGTAACCTTGCCTTCAGGATCCTTGATGAATTTCAGCCTGAAGTATTCAAGGTCTTTGAACATAAATGTATCAGTAGAAATAGGTGTCATAGGGAACTTCTGCCTGCCTTTGCGCTGGTAATACAGCCTGCCGCCTTCGTAAGTGACGCTTCTATCCTCATAGGTGCCGGCATAGCTTTTCATGGTTTCTTCATCAACTGAAGGAGCATTCATCATTGCCTGCAGCGATTCCATTATCCAGTTATAAGAGTTCTGCATTTGTTCATCTTTGTTCGATGCCGAAAGCTTCTGCAGTGCAAGTATCTGTGCCTGCTCCAGCGCAAGCTCGGATTTCACATTTACATCAGGCGATACGCCAACAACTTCCCAGTTTGTGTTCGTTATCGGGTTAATAGCCCTGCCGTTGGGTACAAATATCGCGAAGCCTTCATTGATGGTCATTACACCGCCCGGGTGCGCTCCGCCGCCGGTTGTTTCGCCAACAATAGTAGCGCGTTTCAGATTCTTTAGATTATATGCAAACTCTTCCGCGCCTGAGAATGTGAACTTGCTTGTCAGCACAAACACAGGTACATCTGGCATTCTTTTGCCTTCAATTTTTTTCAGTGTCCAGTATTCCTTGGTCTCATCAGTGGGCCTGTAGTACAGGTCATTCAGGTGAACCGGCTTTTCATCGAACAGGTAGCTGCATATAAGCTGCACACAGGCGGGATCCCCGCCGCCGTTAAGGCGAAGGTCGAATATTATTGCATCGGTGTTTGCAAGGAAAGCCATTACACCTTCGATAGTTTCCTTTGCATAATCCGGTGAGGCGAAATTTCTGAAATCGACGTAACCTATGTTTCCGGGCAGCCGTTCAACTTTTTTGAAACCATAATTCTCCTTCTTCATCATTTCATTCCAGTGCTTTTCATCTTCGTCGCTTCTTCCATTCTTTTCGGCATCCATCAGCCTCTTTGCATCTTCCGGCGAAAATCGTACCCGCAGATGTTTATCATTGCTAACAGATTGCAGGTCGGCGGTTAATATTTCAGAAAACTTCACCGGGTCATCTATCTGGTCATACGCGCCGGATTTAAGCTGGCTGTTAATGTATTCCTTCATCTTTTTTGCAGTTTCAGGGAACACATAGTTATCTTCAAGCAGTGAAGATATCTTTTTAACTGTCTGTTGTTTTACTTTTGAATCAAAGGTAAAATCAGACTTCACCGGCTGCGCAAAAACAGGCAAAACGCTGCACAAAACAAGCATAATGATGATAATGTTAGTTGAAATAAGTTTTGAATTAAGCATTTATATAACTCCTTATGTAATTTTATATATCAATAAGACGCTTCATGTGCAGAAAAGGTTTCATAAACTAATTACTGCCCCAGGTCTAACTCCATTCTGATAGTAGAACGGGCATATTTTGCTGATTTATTTTCGGTAAGGAAGAAGCCAAGCTTCTTATATAAATTCATTGCGGGTACAAGCTTTACATTGGTTTCGAGGAAGAGTGTTCTTGCGCCTTTTTCTTTGGCAATCTTTATTATCTCTTCAGCGAGCTTTTTTCCGGTTTGTTTGCCCTGTGCCTTTTCGGTCACAGCCATTTTAGCAAGCTCAAAACTTCCGTCACCGGAATTGATGAGCGCGGCAGTCCCGATCACTTCATTATTCATACGGGCGAAAATAACTTCTCCGCCGCTGCTGATAATTTCTTTTTCGGGATCTTCGAGCAGTTTTTTATCCTCCGGTTCAACTGTAAAATACTTTGTGAGCCATTCATAGTTCAATACACGGAAATGTTCTTTTAGCCCGGGGGAGTATCTCACTATTTCTACTTCGCCGATCTGTTTTTTCTTTATGTTTTCGCTCACACGCTGGAACATATCTTTTTTATCCAGCTCGCCTTCTATCTTATCCATAATATGAAGCATGTCATAGCCTACCGATTTGAACAATTCGTTCACAGCGTCCTCGAAACCCTGCCAAATTGGGATAAGCTCTTTGTGCAGTTCTATACCTTTGGGAGAAAGAGCAAGCAGTTTCTTGCGCGTATCGGTTTTATCCTTCACAACTTTTACGAGGCCCTTTTCAAGCAGAATGTTCGCGATCTGTGTAACTGCGGGCTGAGTGTATCCAAGCTCGTGGGTGATCTCGGTTATGTTGAGCGGCGATTTCATACTGAGCAGGTTAAACATTGTGAACCATCGCGGTTCAAAATCTATATTCTGTGACAAGTAAATTTTGGCACCGTCCTGAAAGAACCTGTCGGTTAACAACCTCAATCTTGTTCCAAATGCCGCCGAACCCAATTGTCTGATAAATTCCATTTAAAATGATTAAATTATATAAGAACTTATATAAGCATAAGTAAAAATAGGCTTTCTTTTTCTAATTGTCAATGAAAATATTAAAAAATTTGGGGTTTTCGGGGTATTTTGGCTATTATTTTAATTCTATTTTCAGTATCTTAGTACAAACATCTTTAGATTTTCACTTCACAAACCCATCGGTTTAAATCTAAAAAACCTCAATAAATAAGTTAAGACAGGATAAAATTTGAAGAATTTCGTTCACAATAATAAGATTCGTAATATTGCTATTATAGCGCATGTTGATCATGGCAAAACCACTCTTGTTGACCACATGTTCAGGCAAAGCGGCATGTTCAGGGATAACCAGGAGATCGAAGAACGCGTGATGGATAATATGGATCTTGAGCGCGAAAGAGGTATTACGATCGCCGCCAAGAACTGTTCGGTTTTGTGGAACGGTGTTAAGATCAACATTCTTGATACACCGGGCCATGCTGATTTCGGCGGAGAAGTTGAACGCGCTTTGATGATGGTTGACGGGGCTATCCTTTTGGTTGATGCTTCGGAGGGACCGCTTCCGCAAACAAGGTTCGTGTTGAAGAAAGCGCTTACATCTGACAAAAAAATTATCGTGCTGATCAATAAGATCGATAGAAAAGACGCCCGCGCAAAAGAAGTACTTGATGAGATATATAATTTGTTCATCGATCTGGATGCTACAGAAGAACAGATTGAATTCCCGATACTTTATGCAATTGGCCGTGAAGGCATAGCGCAGGATACCCTTGAAGGAAAAGGGACGAATCTTGCGCCCCTGTTCGATAAAATTATAGAGTATATTCCGGGTCCGGCTTACCAGGAGGAGGAGCCATTCCAGCTGCTTGTTACTGACCTTGATTACTCCGATTACATCGGAAGGCTTGCCATTGGCAGGGTAGCCAACGGAAACGCGCATATAAATGATACCTTGGTAAGGATTGGCGAAGACGGGAATCAGAAACCCCTTAAGATAACCAAGCTGCAGGTATATGAAGGCTTGAAGCTGAAGGAAGTTGAATCAGCAGAGCCGGGTGAGATTGCAATTCTTTCGGGAATTGATGAAGTCCATATCGGCGATACGATCTGCTCTAAAGATAATCCAAAAGCAGTCAAAAGGATTGTTGTTGATGAGCCCACAATCTCAATGGTGTTTGGTATCAATACATCGCCATTCGCCGGGAAAGACGGTAAGTATGTACAGTCAGCCAAGCTTAAAGAAAGGCTGCTTAAGGAGACGCTTAGGAATGTAGCGCTAAAGGTTGAAGAAACTGAAAATGCCGATACATTTATCGTAAAAGGCAGGGGTGAATTCCAGATGGTTATCCTTATAGAAACGCTTCGCAGGGAAGGCTATGAAATGAGTGTTGGCAGGCCGCATGTTATATACAAAGAAAAAGACGGAAAAAAAGTTGAGCCTATCGAGCATTTGTTCATCGATTGTGAAGAGTCATTTGTGGGTGTTGTAACCGATAAGCTTTCACAGCGTAAAGGCAGGATGGTGAACCTTGTGAATCATGGAACAGGCAGGGTAAGGCTTGAGTTCACAATTCCTTCACGCGGTTTGATCGGCTACAGGAATGAATTCCTGACCGATACCAAAGGTACAGGCATAATGAATTCATACCTTGAAAGCTACGAAGAATACCGCGGCGATTTCCCTATCAGAACGACCGGTTCGCTCATATCAGACCGCCAGGGAGAAACAACAGGCTATGCGCTCTTTAACCTCGAGCCAAGAGGAATTCTGTTCTGCTCACCCGGCGAAAGTGTTTATGAAGGAATGATAGTTGGCGAGCATAACAGGGATAACGACCTGAACGTTAACGCATGCAAGCCAAAGAAACTCTCCAACATGAGGGCTTCCAGCAAGGATGAAAGTATAATTCTAACTCCCGTTGCGCCTATGACCTTAGAGAAGGCAATCGAGTTCATAAATGATGATGAGATTGTTGAAGTTACACCCAAAAATATCAGGTTAAGGAAAACAGTGCTATCTGCGCAGAAAAGGCAGTCGGGCGGCAAATCTTAACTTTTATGTATAAATTAAATCTAAACTTTATTAAATTACATTATTCCCGGTTTAAAAAAGTAAACCAAAACATTATTAATTTTTAACACCACACACATATGAAATTCAGTGAAATAGAGTACGAACGCCCCAATGTACAGGAACTTCAGGAAAAATTCGGACACCTTATAAACCTCTTCAACAAAGCAGAGAGCTTTGATGAACAGGACGCATTGATCAGGAATATCAATGACCTTAGAATGGAATTCCAGACCCTTGGAACAATTGCAAGCATAAAATACTCAATAGATACTAACGATAAGCAGTTTGAAGAAGAACAGGACTTTTACGATTCAAACTCACCCGTATTTGACGGTCTTGTTCATCAATATTATACTGCTATAGTCGGTTCAAAATTCCGCGACCAGCTCGAAAAAAAGTGGGGCAAACAGCTCTTTGATGTCGCAGAAGTAACATTGAGGACCTTTTCAGAGGAAATCATCGAAGACCTTAAAAAGGAAAATGAACTGAGAACAGATTATTCAAAGCTTCTTGCATCAGCAAAGATATTCTTTGACGGCGAAGAAAAAAACCTGCAGGGTCTGATACCTTATATGGAATCGACCGACAGGGAAGTTAGGAAAGCAGCCAACGAAGCTAAATGGAAGTTCTTTTCAGATAATGAAGAGGAGTTTGACACGCTATTTGATGAACTGGTTAAGCTGAGAGACAGGATCGCAAAAAAGCTTGGCTATAAGAATTTTGTACAGATGGGTTATGACAGGATGGGAAGAACAGACTATAACTCAGAGATGGTTGCGAAGTTCCGCAAGCAGGTTGAGAAGTTCATCGTACCTATAGCTGTTAAGCTGAAGCAGAAACAGCAGTCAAGGCTCGGACTGGAGTCATTCAAGTATTACGATCAGCCGCTTGACTATAAATCAGGCAATGCAAAGCCGCATGGTTCGCCGGATTGGATAGTAAGCTGCGCTAAAAATATGTATTCGGAGCTTTCACCCGAAACTAACGAGTTCTTCAATTTCATGCTTGATAATGAAATGATGGACCTTGTAAATAAAAAAGGAAAAGATACTGGCGGCTACTGTACTTTTATAGAAAAGTACAAAGCGCCATTCATATTTTCGAACTTTAACGGCACAATGGGTGATATTGAAGTATTGACCCATGAAGCAGGGCATGCGTTCCAGGCATATTCAAGCCGTAACTTTGAGATACCTGAGTATTTCTTCCCGACATCTGAAGCCTGCGAGATCCACTCAATGAGCATGGAATTCCTCACATGGCCGTGGATGAACTGCTTCTTCAAAGATCAGACAGAGAAGTTTAAATATTCACATCTAAAAGGTTCAGTTATATTCATTCCTTACGGTGTAAGCGTAGATGAGTTCCAGCATTGGGTTTACGAGAATCCGCAGGCAACTCCGCTGGAAAGAAAGCAGGCATGGCTGAACATTGAAAAGAAATACCTGCCTTACATTGATTATGATAACAACGAGTTCCTCGAAAAGGGTGGCCGCTGGCAGCAGCAGCGCCATATATATATGAGCCCGTTCTATTATATTGATTACTGCCTCGCTCAGATATGCGCATTCCAGTTCTGGAAGAAAGCGCTTGAGAACCGCGAGCAGGCGCTTGAAGATTACCTCAGGCTTTGCCGCGCCGGCGGAAGCAAGTCTTTCCTCGGGCTGGTAGAAACGGCTAACCTGATCTCACCGTTTGAAGACGGCTGCCTTGAATCATTTATGGGTGTAATTGATAACTGGCTTGAAAATTTCGACGATACGAGCGTAAATTGAGTAAATATTAAATTTCTTATACGGAAGGAGACAAAATGAATAAGATCTTTTTGCTATTTTTAGTTTTGTTGGCCGGTTACGGTTCTGCATATGCAGATCTCCTTCCGGAAGGAAAGAAAAAGGTTAGTTACAATTTCAGGATTGAGAACATCAATTCATACCCTGACTATTCATTTCTAGTATACCCGGTAAATGTTTCGAACGGTATTCCTGTTTTGCATTCTTTTTTTGTTAAAGATAGTTCATGGATAGATATCTTTTGCAAATTTGGCTCCCCTGCATTGTACATTATTAAAAATTCCGACCTGAAAAGGGCTGTTTTGGATTCGATCAATTTGATTGAGGATAACAATACACGGTCAAATGCGCTGAGGGAATTCTTCGACTCAAATAAAAGCCTGATGACCCGTTCTGCATCTATCAACTGCACTTCATACGTTGAAAGAGATGCCAGGTATGATGTTATTCAGGATGAGCTGATGATCGAAAAGGCTTCCGGTGACTCTCTTGTGATCAAAAATTCAAAGACCTTTTACAAAGATAGACACGGTAATATACTTGAAGCCAAAGATTCCAAAAGTGGAGTTAGAGATGATGTTGTCACACCGGCTTCCACATATACAGGTTACCTGCTGATCATACTTCCTGTACTGGCGTTAATTCTTATAGTTTCTGTCATTCTTATCAGAAAAATGAAAAAGCAGTAGATGTCTTTTTATCTTACAGCATTATTCCTGACAATTGCTGTAGAGTTGGCTGTTTACGTTCTGTTCATAAGGAAGAATTTTGCTTCATTGTTGCTTTATTCGGTTTTGATAAACCTTTTTACCCACCCTATTGCTTATTTTTTCTATAATTATTTATCTTCGCCTGCGGAAGTTTCTGCTTTCAATATCTATTTCTTAATTGTTGAAATAGTAGTATTTTTATCAGAAGCATTCCTGATAATGCTTCTTCTGAAGCTGAATTTAAAAAGAGCATTGCTGCTTTCATTTTTGGCAAATCTTTCAACCGCATTATTAAGCTTTGTAGTATGAAAAAATCGATCTTGCCTGGAGTTTTAGGGTTAGCACATGGGGTTTCGGATTGTTCCGCGGGATTAATAATCGGCAGCCTCTCTCCCGGTATGTCAATTTACGGGATTGGCTCATTGGTCCTGCTTTACAATATCCTTGCATTCGCAGTGCAGCCGCTTGCGGGATTGTTGACTGACAAATTGAAGAGTCCCGGAATAGCAGCAGTTGCCGGCCTGGGATTGATGGCATTTTCCATTGCGATATACTTTGTGCAGCCTGTAGCTGCAGTTGTACTTGCAGGCGTAGCTTCGGCGTTTTTCCACGTTGGCGGAGGCGCTCTTGCTCTTTGCGCTTCACCCGGTAAAGCTTCAGCTGTGGGTCTATTTTCCTCGCCCGGGGTGGCAGGCCTCGCAATTGGGGGCTATCTTTCTTTAAACGGAATATTCCCGGCTGCTGTGATTATTGCGCTGCTCCTTGTCATCGCGGCAGCGATCGCGTTTTTGAAGTCTCCTGAACTGCCCTATATAAGCTCTGAAAAGAATGTTGATTTTGAAGCTCACGATTTTGTTATGCTCTTAATGCTGTTTGCGATCGCACTTCGCTCGGCAGTGTGGAATATATTCCAGTACATCGAGCTGGGTGAAACTAGTACTTTGATCCTCATATCGGTTTCCGCTGCCGGCGGCAAGATATTCGGCGGGTATGCCGGCGATTATTTTGGATGGAAAAGATACACTTATGCAGCACTGCTTTTTTCAGTCCCATTTCTTATCCTGGGTGAAAAAAGCATTTATTTCCTGATGCCGGGTATTGCATTGTTGCAATCGGTCACACCGGTACTTGCAGCGGCGATGTATAAAAATATGAAGAAGCTTCCTGCTACTTCGGCCGGGCTTACTTTCGGGCTGGCGATTGCAGCGGGGGGAGTGCCTTTCGCTGCCGGAATAGACACCGCAAAGCTTAACACTCCTGTAATAATAGCCGGAACAGTGCTGTTAACTCTTTTTTTGGCAAGCTTTGGTTTTGGAAAGAAAGCGAAGATATAAATGCTCGATTTGCTCCTTAACTATAACAACATCTATCAATTATGGCTAAATAAAGGCGCTACGCTTGAAAGTGCCATTGAGCTTACCCTCAGGCAGCTGGATTCACTTGAGTCTATAGCCATGGATGATGATAGCTGGCAAATGTTGATCGAGATTTCCGCAAGGGGAAGGAATGCTGATGCATGGCTTGCTGCTGACTGGCCTTCCGGGTTTGATGAACTACTGCTGTGTGTACCGCTTTGCAAGCTTATTGATTGGGAATGCCAAAAGTGTACAGTTGGAAGCAGGCAGGAAAATAATTCATGTGCAATGGATTACTCATTGTTTGGCTATATAGGCGAACTGGTTAAATCAGCAGATAGGAACGGGCTTATTGAACATATCAAGGATGCCAGGAAACTGCTCAAGAATCCGGGTTTCCAGTGGAATGTTCACACTTGTACACTTGAACCAATTGCAAGGTGATGGAGTATTTTTTCACGTGTCCATATTGCTGGCAGGAAATATCATTTATAATAGATACATCTGCCGAAAGCCAAAGCTATGTTGAAGATTGCGAAGTTTGCTGCAACCCGATACTGATAAAATATTCGCTTCAATCAGGTGAGATTGTATTTTTTGAAGCTGAAAAAAATCAATAGCATAAAAAGTTAAACTAAGATGGAAGATCATAAAGAAGTATTTGAAATTGTCTCGGGCAATTTCGATATCGTGCCGCATAATGTACTTAGTATGAACCAGGTGAGGGATCTGCTGGCTGTTAGAGTGCGCGAAATGCTGGATAAAAATGTCGAAAAGCTGGTGAGTACTCTATACAGAATTGATATAAGCCAGCGGGTAACAGACGAAATTTTCAATCTTTCATCGAAAGATGACATCGCCCTGCTTATTGCCGATGCAGTAATTCAAAGGCAGCTCCAAAAAATTGAAACCAGAAGAAAATATAAAAATGATTTAAACTAATGATTAATAAGTAGTTTACAGCAAGTTTTTTATTTCTCCTAAAATGCCCTTCTACTGTCACACTGATAAAATTTAATAGTCTAAGTTATTATGATTGAAAATCCGTTCATAGAAAAAAACCTGACAGACAGCAAGGATGAGGTATTGATAGATGCCGCATTGAACGGCAGCAGGCACTCTCTGGAGCAGATAATCTATCGGCACCAGGCATGGATATATAATATTGCACTCAGGATGGTCTTTTATCCGCAGGAAGCTGAAGACATAACGCAGGAAGTACTCATAAAAATAATCACAAAGCTCTCGACTTTCAGAAAAGAAAGCAGTTTCCGCACATGGGTTTACAGAATAGTAGTAAACCAGGTACTCAATATGAAAAAAACCCTCGGAGAGGAAAAACACGCTTCAAACTTCGATGAATACTGGAAGATTATAGAAAATGTTCCAGATAAAGACCTTCCTTTACAGGAGAATTATGACGTTGAAATGCGAACAATTGTTAACGAGGTAAAAGTAAGCTGTATGTCCGGAATGCTGCTTTGCCTCGATAGAGAACAGCGATTAATCTATATATTGGGAGCGATATTCCAGGTTACCGACAAAGTTGGCGCACAGATAATGGATATCAGCAGGGATAACTTCAGGCAGAAGCTTTCGCGGGCCAGGAAACAGCTTTTCGGTTTTATGCATAACAAATGCGGGCTTATGAATAAGAACAATCCATGCAGCTGTGAAAAGAAAACACGGGTACTGGTTGAGTCAGGATATGTAAATCCGAAAAAACTCTTGTTCAACGTTAACTATGTACACTCTGTGGAAAGCGCATCGCAGGAAAAGACCCAAAGATTTGATGATCTGATGGTTGAAAGCTCACAGAAACTGTTCAGGGATACACCTTTCCAGGAACCTCCTGATTTTGTATTGGCACTCAGGGAGATACTGAATCATAAGGAATTCAGAGATATTTTCAATTTTACAAATTAATATTACAATATGAAGAAATTTTTTCTGTTTGCCCTTCTTTTCACCGCGGCTGTATCACATGCTGTCGTCAAAACAGTTCCGGCGCAATATTCTACAATCCAGGCTGCTATCAATGCTTCAGCAAATGGTGATACGGTACTTGTTTCACCCGGAACATATTTTGAAAATATTAACTTTCGCGGCAAAAAGATCGTTCTCACCAGTGAGTACTACGTTACGCAGAATACTGCTTCGATCTATGCAACTGTAATTAACGGAAGTACTCCGTCGCAGCCGGATAGCGGCAGTTGTGTCATAATTAATAATGGTGAGGATTCCACAACAGTTCTGCAGGGATTTGCAATTACGGGCGGCACAGGCACCAAATGGAATGATGAACACTCAGCCGGGCTTTACAGGGAAGGCGGCGGAATACTGGTGCAATATTCTTCGCCTGTAATTAAAGATAACATAATCTATAATAACGTTATCAATAATGTCACAGGGGTTAACAGCACCGGCGGCGGCGGTATAAGGATCGGAGACAGTTATGTAAGATTCTATAATAACATAGTAATGAATAATTCCGCAAGATATGGCGCAGGTATTGTTTTGAATTATTGCGGAGGTGAATACAAAAATAATATAGTGTGTTCAAATTATGGCTCTTACCAGTATGGGGCAGGCTCCGGCTTCTGGCTGAACGGACATTTTACACGGGCAACAATAATAGAAAACAATACTGTTGCTGGGAATTCTGCCACAGCTTCCATCTCCGGTATTTTCGGAAACGGCGCTGTTGCTGCGACTATACAGAATAATATCATCTGGGGAAATACTTCACCCAATTTAACTCAGATAACCGGCTCAGGTTTCACTTTGAGATATAATGATATTCAGGGGGGACCGTCATTTTCAGGTAATATTAATGTAAATCCGCAGTTCAGGGATTCAAACTACGTGCTTACTCCAGGCTCGCCGTGCATAGATAAAGGCGACTCCAGCTCGCAGTATAATGACCTTGAAGACCCCAATAATACAGGTTTCGCGAAATACCCATCATTAGGCGGATTGCGTAACGATATCGGGGCTTATGGAGGACCATTTGCAAGGATACTTACCGGGCAGCTCATTGGTGTCAATGATCCATCAGTTAATATTCCAAGTGATTTCAGACTTTTCCAGAATTATCCGAACCCGTTTAATCCTGTGACAAAAATTTCATTTGAATTGCCGGCCCAGGGTAATGTTGAAGTCAGGGTGTATGATGCTTCAGGCAGGGAAACAGCGCTTCTTTTCAGCGGCGTAAAAAGCTCCGGCCGGCATGAGCTCTTGTTTGATGCTTCTAAGCTCTCTTCGGGCGTATATTTTTATACTATGAAAACCGATAAGATACTGCTTACAAGGAAAATGGTATTGATAAAATAGGCAGTTTAGTAATGAGAAATAAAAAAAGCCGGCTGATGCCGGCTTTTTGTTTAAGATAATTTTGTATTATCTGCCCATGAACATGCCAAGTGGGCCGAAGGATGTTAACAATACCCATACAAGCCACAACGCGAATACAAATGTTATGGTTATTGCTGGCTTTATCCTCGAGATCTTAGCTAAACCAATGCCAACTACAATATTATACCAAATATTAAGCAGATCGAAATTTGCGATAAATGTGTACATCTGTTTACCAACTGATTCCTCGCTGAACAGCAATACCGGACCAATATTCACAAGCAGCTTACCCATTAATATGGCAAGCACTGTATCAATTGCAAGCTGTATCGCCGTTATCAGCGCAGCAAGTCCAAGTACATTCAGTATAGCTCCATAGCCTGCTTCACTCTTGAACAGCTTCAAGCCTCCCCAGTAAACCAAAGCCTTGAGGAAGAAAATAATAAGCACGCCGAATACAGACCCGATAATTCCGAAAACTACGAACATGCCTCCGCCGAACATTTTCTCTGTCTGCTCGATCTGCTGATCAGCCTGTTCGCGCGTCATTTTGCCGTTTTTCACGGCTTCTTCCATCTGTTTTTTGATTGCTTCCTTTTGTTTCGCCTTTATCTCCGAAACAAGCTCTTCATCCTTCATTACAAGGAAACTTGAAAGTACGCTTACAAGAATTACTATTAAAACAGGAAGCAGCCAGTAATTTTTCTTTTGAGATACCTTTACGGATTCAAATGTGGTGCCCGGTTCAGTGAAAACACCGGCCATAGCATCCCCAAGTGAAATATTTTCAACAGGCTCTGTTTCAGCAGCCTCGGTAGTGTTTACAGTTGCTGGGTTCAGATCCTTATTCTCTTCGTTGTTTTCCATCATTTGAATTATTTAATGTTGCTGAAAACATCTTCAAATTTAAAAAATCCTTTTTTGTTGTGGATATACTCTGCCGCAAGCAATGCCCCTTCTGCAAAACCGCGTCTTGATTTGGCATTGTGAGTGAGTGTTATCGAATCAGCTTCGCTATCAAAGGTCACTTCATGAATCCCTACAACATTCTCTATCCTGTGCGATACAATATTTAGCTCGTCAGCAGAGGGAGATTCATTATCACTTACATAGTTCTTTTTTTTGCCGTCCAGATTCTCCATCAGGTATTCTGCGGTTCTGATAGCCGTTCCGCTGGGTTTATCTAACTTCTGGGTATGATGCGTTTCCGTTATTGATACATCATAGCCGCTGAATTTATTCATCACTTTGGCAGCATCCTTAATGATCCGGAAAAACAGGTTTACACCTACTGAAAAATTGCTTGCGTATATGAAACCGGTATTATACTTCTTTATTATAGCTTCAATTTTACCGGTCTTGTCATACCATCCCGTAGTTCCGCAGACCACATTTATGCCCTTTGAAGCCAAAAATTCAACATTTTTAAGTACTTCAGTGGGAGCCGAGAACTCTATTGCTACATCAGCTTTTTCTTTTAGATGCGATTCAACCGGATTTATTACATCGTAGATTCCGGAAATGTGAAATTTTTCAGGGGCGGCAAGTGATTCAATCATCCTGCCCATTTTCCCATAACCAACTATCGCAAGCTCGATCATTATGCTATTTCCTTCTACTTTATTGCGCGTGAGTTATCGAATAATCCGCCTGCTGCAGATTCTTTTTCAAAAAACTCTTTGTGCAGGTTAACAAGTATCTTTTCGCAATGCTCCAGATCAGCCAGCAGCATGAAGCTGTGGGGGTTAAAACCGTAGATTATCGATTCAGCTTTTACATCAGGATTGCAGATAAATATACGCTGCTCAAAATTACTGATCTCACCAAGGCTGGAGCCAACAAGCGTTATCAGAACTTTATCTTTTACAATTTCACATTCTGATATTTCATCGAATTCGCTCTTAAGTTCATCGTAATGGATCTTTGTGTAAGCATTTTCCGCAATCACGATCATCAACGCATTATTGGATGAGAGCAGAATATCGATCTGCGGCTTGTGTTTCGAAAGTATGTTAAGCATCATTTCCCAGAAAATGAACTGGCTCAGGCTTTCCTTGGGCTTTACACGCAGGACGATAATATTCTTCTTGTATGTTACTGATTTCACGTTCTGCGGATAGCTGAGCTTTGAGCTTACGAGCGTTCCTGTAGATTTGGTATTCTTTGAGTTAAGTATCTTAAGCGGGATATTTTTTTTCAGCGCGGGCTTAACGGAATTCTTATGCAGTACCTTTGCTCCGAAATTGGAGAGCTCTTCCATTTCTTTGAATGAGATCTCTGTTAGCTTAAATGCCCCTTTGATAATATTTGGATCGCATGAAAGTACGCCGTCAACATCTGTCCATATCTGGATTTCTCCTGCATCAACCAGTGAGCCGTAAATTGCGGCAGAAAAATCAGAGCTTTCCCTTCCCATTGTTGTTGTAATGCCATCTTCGGTCGAACCTATGAATCCCTGTGCCAACACTACTTTGCCGCTTTCAAGTATCGGTTTCACGATCCGGTTTGCGTTTTCCTGCGACACTTCAAAATTGGGATATGCCCTGGAAAAATCATTATTTGTTTTAATAACATCCCTTGAATCTATAAGCTCCACATCCAAACCGGCATTTTTCATCGCATGGAAGATCACTGCAGATGACATAAGTTCGCCAAAAGAACGGAATGCATCCAATATCCTGAGCGAAAGCTCATTTATTATTGAAAGGCCTTTTACCAGCTCTGCAATTTCGCGGTGATATTTTATTATCTTTTCGGCAGCGCTTGCTTTCAATGAGCTATCGGTAACAAGGTCATTGATGATATTATGATGCCTGTTAATTATATCTTCCAGCAGCTTGCCGGCTTCATCAGTATTTTTTTCTGCAGCAAAGCGAGCAATGTTTTCAAGCGATGTTGTTGCTTTAGATATCGCTGAAACAACAACCACTTTTGGAGAAGGCGTCTCACGAACAATGCGGATCACATTCTTTATTGCTTCACTATCCTGAACAGAAGTTCCACCGAACTTCATTACAACCGGTTTGTTTTTTCCTGGCATTTACTTTGATTTGTTGATAAATAATTATTTGTAAAGTTTGTTTTCTATTATATATTTTTCAACTGATTCAGGTACCATGTATCTGATCGATCTTTTTTCCTGGATTCGGAACCTGATATCGGTGGATGATATGTCAATGTTCGGCACGGGTACATAGATACACTGCCTGCCGTAATCATTTTCCACCTGCTGGATGAGATAACCGGGCCTGTTAATTACAACAACTTCGGAAAGCATAAAAAGCTTGCCGGGGTCTTTCCATTTGTGCAGATCGATGAGCTGGTCCATTCCGATAATAAGATAGAACTTTACCTGTTCGGTTGAATATTCCTCACGCAGCTTTAAAAGAGTGTTTACTGTGTATGACTTTTCCCCTGCATGTGAATTCATTTCAACATCCGATATTCCAAAGCTGCTGTTAGAGCCTATTGCGAGTTTAACCATTTCAGCCCTCACTTCGGTAGGTGAGACATTTGAACTATCCTTCAGAGGCGGTGTTCCAGAGGGGACGAAAAGAACTGTATCCAGGTGCACCTGCTCCTTTACATTTTCAGCCATTATCAAATGGCCTGTATGGATCGGGTCGAACGTACCTCCGAATATTCCAATTCGCTTCATTTTTGCATTACCTCTTCGTAAATGGCAGCAATTTTAGGGATGATCTCGGATTCATCATATTGTGTGGATTCTATCATAGCATTCTGAGCTATCTTTTCGCGCATGTTTGAATCCTGGTAAAGCGAAGAAACTTTCTGAAAGAGGTCGTCCATATCAAGCGGATCGATGGTTAATGCAGAGTAATTAGGCTTTATCACTTCAAGCAGATTTGGTATAGCGCTGCATATTATAGGCAGCCTTGAAGCCATGGCTTCAAGTAAAACAAATGGCATGCCTTCCCATAAAGTCGGGAATATAAAAATATCAAAAATGGAGTAGTAATCACTCAGATTCTTCTGTTCACCTGTAAAGATAACATGGTCTTCTATGTTTGATTCCCTTGCAAGGTCACGCATCTGATGCAGGTATTTCCCATCACCTACAAATACGAACTTCATGTTGGGGAATTTCTTCACCAGAAAATATGCTGCCTGAAGTATCAGCTTCTGGTTCTTTTGTTCATCGAACCTGGATATATTCCCGCAGATGAAATCGTCTTTTGAAAGTCCAAGCGATCCCATCAATTCATAATTGCGTTTCAGGTTTGAGAATCGGGATACATCGATGGCATTCGGGATAACCTGTGTATTTGCTCTTCCAGCGATCCGGCTTCTAACTGCATTTAGGTAGTCATTATATGTTTCGCAGATGGTTACGTCGGTGAACTGCACAAGGTACTGCTCAATAGTTTTGGAAACACTCTTCTTTAAAAAATTTGAGCTGTTTATGTAATGCAATCCGTGAATTGTATGAACACACTTAAGCCCAGGATTGTGTTTTTTGAGTGTCCTCCCGTAGAATCCCGCAACACCGCCATGAGTATGTATTATGTCGAATTTTTCTGCATCATATACTTTCTGCAGCACTTTAAGGTATCTTGAGCGGAGTAATTTGGGGAGTACTACCGGGATAAATGGAATACCGCTGCTTAGCACCTTCGTTTCGAAAGAGCCCCCACCTGCGGCGGCTACGTAAACTTCAAATTTTTCCTTATCCAGGTTACGGGCAATAGAAAGAACGTTTGCCTGGCCGCCGCCAAGGAAACCGCCATCAATAAGCTGGAGTACTTTGATTTTGCTCAATTGCAGATGTTTGTTTGTGCAAAAATAAGCATTAAATTCAAATGTAGTAAGTGAATATGATGTATCTATTTAAAGGGAATGTTATTTTTGATGTAATATTCAATTGGTTTAATGCCGGTAAGCCTTGAGTATAGGTAAGATATACCGTTAATTATCCCTGCTCCCGGCGTTCCTGCATTGAATATTTTGGATGACATTAGCTTGATGATCTCCCGTTCGTTGATCTTTTTGTACTGGCTGATTTCGCGCCTTTTCCGTAAAATTGCGGGAATATTAAAATAGAACCATAAATACGCTTTTGCTGTACCCCAAAACGAACGCCGCGGATGAAAGAGGGAAGTAAGAAGACGCAAGGAGTGGTTAAATGTTATGTACGGTATCATTTTTATGATGAAACCAATTCCAAAGAAAATATACAGATTCAAAAACCTGTTTCTTTCCTGGCAGAATGTTTTAAAAGAGCTCGCTGAATCAGAACCGCCGCCCAGATGATGTACAACTGAATCCTTTACAAACCTGATGTTCATTCCCATAAACCTCGCTTTGAGTCCAAGGTAAGTATCTTCACCGTAATAAAAATAGTCGGGATCGAACGGCAGACCGATCTCGCTTTTCCTGAATATAAGCGAGCAGCCGTTTGGATAGAACTCATCTTCCCTTTCGGGAAATATGTTCATTACATTATACATGAGGTATGATACCGACCCGTTGGTTTCGTAATATTTTTCGGGAATGCCTTTTGTGATCACAAATGACGAAGCCACGATGTTTTTCTCCGCCGCTGCAGCAACAAGGAATTTCAGCCAATTGTTATCTGTAACGGTATCATTGTTTAATAGCACAACCATGTCATTGGCGCAATGTTTCATGGCTTCATTGTTGCCGCCCGCAAAGCCAAGATTAACTTTGGATTCTACTATTTTAAGACGGCTATCGGTGAATTCGTTTCTAACAAATTCAATGCTTCCGTCTGAGGGGCCGTTATCGAACAGGATGATCTCAAAATTAGTGTAGGTCTGTGAAAACACAGAGCTAAGGCAGTCTTTTAAATACTGTTTGCCATTATAGTTCAATATTATTATTGAAACCTGTCCGCTCATTTTATGAATAGCCCCTTAATATACTCTGTCGATACTTTCCGTTTGCGCTGTATGCGGAATCTTGCATCGAGCTTTGTCATAAGTAAAAGCAGGCCTCTTAAGTACCCTCTTATGGCCCGGAAGAACAAAGTAAATGAATGGAACCTCAAAAATGAATAGTACCTTTTTAATCTCGCAACAAAAAACAGCGGCTGGTAGAGCAGGTATGTTGAAAGAGGATAGTTCTTTATCCTCATCAATACAAGATTCCTTTCGCACATTTCTGTCTGGAAGCCATGCGTTGCAATAGAGCTTGTGCCGCCCCGTTTGTGGTAACATATGGCTTTAGGCTGGTAGATACATTTGAATCCGGCTAATTGCGCGCGAAAGCTGAGATCTATATCTTCATAATACGCGAAGAATGTTTCATCAAACAAACCTATTGATTGGAATACCTCCTTTTTATAGAAGGCCGCGCCTGCGCATGCGCCGAAAATATACTCTGGTTTGTCATATTGGCCGCTATCGATCTCACCATGGCCGCGCGCCAGTGGAGAGCCGCCGTTTGCTTTGATGAAGTCGCCACAATCATCTATCACATTTCGGTTGAAGTAGTTAAGCATTTTTACTGCCATGATGGAAGCATCAGGCGTTTCCTCAAAAGTGCGGAGCGCAGTTTCCAGGAAGTCCGGAGCCAGTTCAATATCATTGTTCAACAGGAAGATCAGGTCAATTTCCGGTTTGTTGAGGCAGTATTTTATGCCTTCATTAACAGCTTTCGCAAATCCGGAATTGTACCCTATCAATATTACTTCAGAATCCGGAAACTGCTCTTTTGTATATGCGGCAGAGTCATCCTTTGAGCCGTTATCGCACAATATTACCCTGAAATCTCTGTAAGTTTGTTTCTTCAGAGATTCATAGCAGGTCACCAGATGTCCGTACCCGTTGTAATTTGGTATAACAATGCCTATCAATTCTCACCCCGCATCAGTGAAAGCATGTATTTGTGTTTAGAAAGCCTGTAAGCATCCTTTTTCCCCAAAAGCGCCTTTATATATTCAAAATAAATGATCAATATCGAATTAGTATAAACCAAAAATTTTAGTGTTTGAAGCCTGGCAGTTGAGTAATGAAGTCGGAAAAAGTTTATCATGCTGATGATATACCTGCCATACAGCCACCAGTTGTTTTCAGTCTTGAAGCTTGAGCCTCCCAGGTGAGTTACTTTCATGCTTGTATCTACAACCAACTTATGTTTTTTACCAATGTTCCAGCTAAGGTCAACATCTTCAAAAAAAAGTCTGTAGCTTTCATCCATCAGACCAACATCAGCTAAATTTGAACGGCGAGTGAAGAAAAATGCGCATGGGATCTGCTCCGTAAAATATGTTTTCCCGGTGGAAATATCGATATCCTGGTTTTCGAGATATTTGTTCATTCTGCTTGCAGATTTGTTAAACAAGCCTGCAGCGAGCGAGTTATAAAATATGAACTGCCTGATTGAGGGGAATCTCTGGAAATAATTCCTTTGGAAATTTCCGTCCGTTCCAACCAATGCAGGTGTAATTGCGCCCGCATCAGCATGTGATTCCAGGTAACTTATCAGCCGGTCAAACACGGGCTCAGTAAATATGATATCCGGATTCATGATCAGTACGTACTCGCCATTGGAAGCCTTTATCCCAAGATTGTTCGCTGCAGAAAATCCAATCAGTGAGTCTGTATTTATCGCAGTAATATTTGAGTTCTCTTTCACAAGCATGTCTATCTCGCTTCGTGAATTGTCGCTTGAAAAGTTGTCAATTATTACTGTCTCATAATTTACCTCTTTTTCAAATTTGGCAAGTGATCTTATACAATCAACTAGAACATTGCCCGTGTTATGATTCACTATTATTACAGAAACTTTCAATTACCGGCTGATATAATTTTCAAATTCAACGATACTCTTATCCCAGTTCATGAATTCCCTTATATGGCGATATGCAGCTTTAGAAATTTGCTTTCTTAACTCCGGATTATCAATAAGCAGTTTTGCTCCTTTGTATAGTCCATCATCATCATCCGGATCGGCATGTATAGCAGTTTGCATATGTTCTGAATATTCAGGAATTGCCGCGACCCGGTTGGCAACTATCGCACATTCACAAGCCATCGCTTCGGATGGGGGAGAGCCAAAGCCTTCGTATTTGCTTGAAAAAAGGAAAATATCTGATGAAGAATAAAGTTCCGTGAGTGTCTTGTCATCCGGATTTTCAGTGAACGAGATGAACTCCGGAAACTGATGATATTTCTTTACACCAAATGCTCTGAACTTTAGTGAAGGAAATTCATTTTTGAGCTTGATCACGGTTTCGATTGCGCCCTCAACATTTTTATTGGGTAATGAGTGATCCTGAAACGATACAACCGGGGGATCATTATACACTTTATTCTCATTGTGAAAGCGGTTTCTATCGAGCCCTATGTAAATTAGCCTGGAATCTGAATCAAACTTTTCCTTCAGAAGCTTTTGCATGTGTTTCGAGCATACAATTCTCTTCAACGGCAGCGTATATGACTTATCCACCAGCTTCGTGTTTGAGTTCCATATCTCATAATCCTGTATAAGATAATATTTTCTTCCCTTTGAGCTGCTGAAATGATATACAGGATACGATGTTGGCCAGGAAGTTGCGATCGAAACATCGGCATCTCTTACAAACATATTGTGCATTACTGGCACAAATTTGATCCGGAACTTGTATGGATAAATATTATCCGGCAGCTTATTCTTGCCGGCAGTGATCCATCTCAAAAGCGTTTTAACCTGGTATTTAAAGTAATACCACCTGAATTGGTTTTTATGCAGATTGAACGGTATTACAGGGGTGTAAACAATTACATCATGGCCCCTTTCATGAAGCCTGTTGGCATACTGGAAGATGATGTTCATTCCTCCTGTGCGCGTTATTTCCGGTACTATGAAGTTTACTTTCATGCTGCCCGCCTTTTGTTCAGCGGATTCACAAGCTTCATAAGCTTGTGAAGATTATCTTTATCCCTTGTACTCAGGTAACCTGATTTCCAAAGCAGAGCAATGTAACCCGCAAAGTACAATCCGGAGGATGCTGCAATCGATACAATGCCTGTCATTCTGCCCCCGCGTCCCGGAAGAACATCAGACGAAAGGTAGTAGAGCATGTATACCAATACACAGCCTGCGGCCGCAATGATGCCTGGCTTTGCATAGCTTTTGAAGAAGAACTTGACAGGATTTTCCTTAAAATGTACCGCAGAAGTTATATAAATGTATGATGATGCTACGACGGCTGAAAGTGTTGAGCCAATAGCCGCGCCCACTATTCCATAATACTTTATCAGCAGGAAGCTTGCGACCAGATTTATGGCAAGGCTTATTATGCTTTCATACATTAAGAATTTTGGTATCCCCAAATTGGGCATAATTGAATTGCCCGGAGCCGAAATAAGCAGGTTTACAAGCTGGCCTACAGCCAGTATCCTTAGCAGGTATACCGTGATCTCATATCCCGGACCAACCCAGGTTGTTATGAGCAGCTCAGCGAAAACAAATATATAGAGAAATATAGGTGCAGAAAAAACGGTTAAATATTTGGTAGCTTCAATAAAAAGCTCATTCAGCTTATTCTCATCTTCATTTGCCTTCAATTCAGCGGCTACAGGGGCTACCTGCTGAAACAACTGCAGAGGGAAGAACTTGCCCAGCCGTGTTACACGGTTTGCGAGATTAAAATATGTAACATTTCCAAGTGTGGAAAAATATCCAAGCAGAAATTCATCATACTTTTCTGACAAAAAGGATGAAAACCTCGAAACCTGCATTTGCAGTCCAAATGCCCCCATTTGCCTGAATGCCGCTTTATCAATATGCCCAAACCTTATCTGAATATGCGGAACTTCCTTCATAGCAAGGTAGATATTAAAAAATACACTTACGGCAACAGCGCCAAGCTGCGCATATAATATTCCGGGCAGTCCGAAGCCGGAAACAAGTAAAATATATGTAGTAACAAAGTTTACTATATTTATCACCAGGCCAACGATGCTGTTGACGTACATTTTCTGAACGCTGATGAGTACTGAAACAAATATTGTGCTGGATGTAGCGAGGAAAAACACAAGAAGGCTTATATACAGAGAAAATTTCGCAAGCGGGAACAGCTCGGGTGGTATGTTTATCAGTCCCAAAATACTTTCCGAAAAGATCAATACCACTATACAGATAGCCGTAGTGAAACCAATATAAAAAAACAGTCCGGTGTTGATTGTTTTGTTTAGTTCACTATATTGCCCCTTATTGTAATACTCAGAAATGAATTTGATAAAGGATGCTGAGAGACTGAAGTCCAGCAGTCCGAACGTACCTATAAATCCCATCACGATAGCATAAATACCGAATTCAGTTTGCCCTATATGCGAAATAATCAGCGGGGTAAGTATAAATGGTGATAAAAAGCCGAATGCCTGCGCAACAAAGTGGTAAAATGTATTTTTTATTACCTTATCTCGTAATGACATTTATGCTTTTATGGTTGTAACTATCAAAAGCCTGATGACTAAAATAGGGTATAAAAACTTAGCCTTAAAGCCAAAATTCCTGCAATAATACCGGTAAATATCCCCGTACATTTTCTTTCTTATGGCGAAACCTGCCTGTTTTGTAGAGTGGCTGCCAAGGTGATATATACTGCAGGTGTGAAGGAATACTATTTCCCATCCGTCATTTTTTATCCGTTTACACAGGTCGACATCATTATAAAGGATCCGGTAAGCTTCATCGAACATTCCGGCTTTATGAATTACTTCGGCCTTAATCATAAGGAATGTTGTTGCGATCTGGTCAACGCTTATGGTTTTATCGTAATTGAAATCAGCCATATCATAATCCATGTTCAGTTTATCAAGCGAGAGATACGCGAAAAAGGCATTCTTAATGGTTGGGAATCTTTTACAGCTGTTCTGCGCAGAGCCATCGTGATTCAGCAGTTTGCAGCCTACTGCGCCGGTGAGCGGATGGTTTTCAAGATAGACAGAGCATTCTTTTAGCGTATCCTTCAGCATGAGTGTATCGCTGCCAAGCAGCAATATGTATTTGCCTGCTGCTCTTTCCATGCCCTGGTTGCACGCTGCGGCGTAGCCGCGGTTCGTTTTGTTGCTTAGCAAAACTATCTTATTCCCTAAGGATTGCAGGTACTCAATGCTTCCGTCTTCGGAACCGTTATCGATCACAATTACTTCATACTCCAGTTCACTTTGGGGAGTTGTATCGAAGATTGATTCAATACATTTCTTTATCAGTTCGCGGGTGTTCCAGTTAACTATTATTATTGAAAGTGTCATCCTGTGAAATTAAAAAGCCAATCCCTCAATAGTGGATTGGCTTCAACTTATTCTTTTTCAAAACTGTTATTGCTGCCGCTGCTGGTTGTAAAACAAAATGGTATAAACTTTGTTCCTCAGAGTATCCACTTCTTTTATATAGACGCTTTGGCTCCCTGATTTGAGGTTCTTGATCTGGTTCTTTCTTATTGCAAGCTTCACCGCGGTTTTTACATACTCCTTTTGGTTTATTCCGGCAGGCAGCCAGCCTTTTTTATATCTTTTTCCGGTATAAGGCAGGTGCATCAAATGATCTTTTGGAATGTATCCTGTTGAGTTGGATTCATCAGTCAGCTCTCTGAGTATGATCTTGCCTTCGTGGTGAACGCCAAACTGGAATACAGTAAAAATCACTATTACCGAAAGTATCATGAATACAAATCCGATAAGCGCTGTTGAATTGAAGCTCACTGTCAGGTTCCACATAAAATGCATGAACATTGCGACTCCAAGCCCGAGCGGTATGACAAGCAGCTTCGCCCATAGCCCTTTGAATTTGGCGTATCCAATAGCTGCGCCAAACACCGCCTGCGTGCAGCAATGAAGTACTGCCGAGAACAGCGTCCTTATGATTATCAGCATAAATAACCCCACATAATCCTGAGGGAAGCTCATGAAATAAAGGAAGTTCTCAGTCATTCCGAAACCAAGCCCGACCGCTCCGCCGTAAACTGCTCCGTCAACCGGACCATCAAAGTGGCGGCTGAATGCCATCATCAGCAGGAAGATGCCCTTGGTTGACTCTTCTACAACCGGGGCAACAATAACTGCGCCTGCCAGATTATTCAACGTACCTGCATCTGAGTCATTTGCAAACTGGAATATGAACTCGCTTACTCCAAGTCCCATGATCATTGAACCTATGATTCCAAAAATGATTGCGCCGGTCGCGCCCCAGAAAAAATTGAGGCTTACTAGCCAGAAAGGCTCCCTTTCATAACGGTCCATCCACCAAATTATCACAAGATACATGATCATTGGAACAGTTGAGAAAAAGCCGGCAAGAAACAGATGTATGATTGGATTCATAGTTACATTTGTAAATTTAAATCAAATATAATTAAACATTTGCGAAATAACAATTATTTCAATAAAACCATTTTCCCGGAGAGTGTTTTTCCGCCCGCAATCAGAGTATATATGTAAATACCGGAAGAAAGTTGAGACATATCTATAGACTCTGAGTAATTACCGGTCCTGTGGTGTGAGTTTACCACAGTCATTATCTCGCTTCCGGATGCGCTGAAAACTTTGAGAGTTACAAATGCCGGTTCGGGTATAGAATACCTGATAGTTGTTTGCGGATTGAACGGATTTGGAAAATTCTGCTCAAGTGAGTAATCAACAGGAATAGTTGTGTTTGAAGGATCAATTCCAAACGGGTCGCCGGAATACTTCAATACTTTTCCATCGCTTGCGAGCGCATATGCACAGAGTACATTTGACTCAACAGAAAGATCCATATGGGAGAAATACTGTATTCCGGATGTGCTCATTTCAAACCAGTCCGCGCCATTGTTCGAGCTTCGTTTTATTTTGTTTGCGGCAATATAAAATACAGGTGTTCCGGGAACCCACTTGACTGTTGCAATGCCTGAATTGCCCGGCCCAACATTTATCGTTTGCCAGTTTGTTCCGCCGTTGCCGGTAATGGCAATATTGGGGTAGGCTACATCACTGATCGCAATGCCTTTTTGCTTATCACTGCTGAATGCAACTGATGGAACAGAATTGCCGGAAAGCCCTATCAGCTTAATGCTCCAGTTTGCCCCGCCATTTGTTGTCAGGTAAAATTTTGAAGGTGATGCGTTGAGCCCGAATCCATAGAATAGTTCGTCTACAACGAATATAGAATTCTGTGTAGTGTATTGAGCAGTGTTTGGAGCTTTTTTGACGGTCCATGTTGCGCCCCTATCTGTTGTTTTAGCAACCCAGAATGAATCATTTTCAATTGCAGGATCGCTGACTATCAAACCGAAATCCGGATTCACTTTGCTGAAGCTGATCCCGCTGATGAATCCGCTGTTGCCGCCTGTTTGGATAGCAATGCTCCAGTTCACTCCGCCGTTGGTTGTCATATATACCCGCGCGTTGCCTCCAACGCCGCCGGGTGATCCGCCATTACCAACAAAAATTGTATCGGCATTCAGCGCACATACTGAATAAAGCTCCGCACCTGTAATGTTACCTGTAATATTGGAAAAGTTCTGTCCGCCGTTTGTTGACCTGAATACTCTGGGACTATTTGTATTGCCTCCGGCAATTACTACAACATCTTTGTTTGGTGAAGATATTGATGGGTAGCTGCCAAGTTCTGCGCCGGGCACACCGGAAACCTGTACCCACTGCGAAAATGCTGAAACTTGGAGTAAAAATAAGAATATGAGCCAAAGGGCTGTTCTGTACATATGTTTACAGATTTATTTTGGACATTATAATAATTTCAAATCTAATGATTTTACACAATAATCTCAACGAAAAACAAAAACCCCGCCTTTTCAAGCGGGGTTTTGTCAGCCCAATTACATCAGGCAGATTCAAAATGCTTATTATTTTACAAGCATCATTTTCTTTGTTGCGGAGAAGCTGCCTGCATTGAGTGAATAGAAGTAAACGCCGGAGCTTAATGTTGAAGCATCGAACTTAACTTCATAAACACCGGACTGTAAATTTTCATTTACGAGAGTTGTGATCTCATTTCCAAGCATGTCATATATCTTTAATGATACATTTGATGCTGAAGGAACATTGAACTTGAATGTTGTTGACGGGTTGAACGGATTTGGATAGTTCTGCTCAAGTCCGAAGGAATTTGGAATTTCGTTTGAGATCGGAGCTATTCCAACCGCGCCTTCTGATTTAGTTATACCGCCATTGCTCTTGGTAGCCCACATTCTGGTTCCTGTCCTAGATTTGGCTATGTGAAGATATTGGTCGCCTACAGTAGCTGTATAATCGGTTGTCCAGGTTGTACCGTTGTTTGTGGATTTGTGAATCAGGTTTGCCTGTCTTACAAAATACCATGTTGTACCTATGCCGGAAATACCTGAAACATTGCCTGTACCGGGTGCTGTGAGGTTTGCCCAAGTTGTTCCGCCGTTAACTGTAGAGTACATCCCTGCGCCGCCTGAAAGGCCTACACTGGCATTGTTGAACCAGATAGCGTATTGGTTAGCAGCAGGGGTTGTTTGTGAGCTCCAATTTGCGCCGTTGTTTGTTGAATAGTATATCCTGTTAGCGTTTGTACCGAAATATATGGTGCTTCCTGAAATGTAAAGTGAGTTGTTCCAGCCAGCTTCTGAAGCTACCTGGGGTACGTATAAACCGGTTGAATCCCAGTTTACGCCGCCATTTGTTGTTCTCCAGAGTGACCATCTGCCGCCAACCGGGTCGCCCATCATAAAACCGTTTGTTGCAGATGTCATCCAAATAGCATCCATAAAACCTCCAGCCTGGGTGAATACGAGCGACCAGGTAGTTCCGCCATTTGAGGTCCTGTAAACATTAGTTGCTGCAGGTGAAGAAGTGGTTAAAGCCACGTTACCATCAACAGCCCAGATGTTATAAAGATCTTCTGCTGCCGGTGAAGTTGTTGAAGTCCAGTTTGTGCCGCCGTTGGTGGATTTTTTTACTACACCTGTATAACCGCAAATCCAAACATTGTTGTCATCCGGTGCGGAAATTGAAGTCAACTGTACAGTTGTTCCTGAAATCTGTTCAACCCATTGCGAGAATGAATATCCGGTAATTAAAGCCAGCATAAATAAAGCTACAAGAGGTCTTTTCATTTGTTCTCCTTCTGAGAATTGTTTTAGAATTTGATTAAAGTGCTGCTAAGATAGCGATTATTGTTCATATTTCCAATAAATAAGGACAAAAAAAGACCCGCTATTTGCGGGTCTTTGAAATTCTGCCCAAAAGCAGATTTTTAATGCTCTTATTTTACAAGCATCATCTTTCTTGTTTCGCTGAAGCTGCCTGATTTCATTGTATAGAAGTAAATTCCGGTTGAGAATTTGCTCATATCAATTGTTTTTGAATAATTGCCTGCAGCAACGTTGTTATCAACAACAGTCATTATTTCAACGCCAACGCTGTTATATATCTTTATTGATACATTGCCTGCTGTTGGTACTGAATAATTGATCTTTGTGCTCGGGTTAAACGGGTTAGGATAGTTCTGCTCTAAAGAGAACGTTTCCGGAGCAACTGTTACTGGATTAACACCTACAGGAGGTCCAAACCTGTAAATTGTTCCGCCGTTTCCGCCTGCGAAACCTAATGAAGCGTTAACAAACTGCATGTGCTGAATACCGAATGTGCTGGCCTGTGAAGGCAATGCTTCGAGTACCCATGTTGTTCCGAGGTTGGTAGTTGTCCACATCTGGGTGTTTGTTCCGTCATTCGTAACCGCACGGATCTTGTTAGAACCGTCTTTCATGCCATGCATGTTGATAACTGCGAACGTTGTAAGACCTGAAGGATTTGTAACAGCCTGGAATGTAGCGCCGCCATCAGTTGTTTTAACAAAGTTGTTAGCGTTTGAGCCTGCCATACCTGAAGTAGCATTTATGAATCCAATTGCCTGGAAATAAAGGCCTGCTGATCCGCCAACACCCGTAACGGTTGCTGAAGACCATGTTCCGCTGAATCCGTTTGTGCACCTGTAGATCTTAGCTGTGGTTGCACTTGCTGTTGTATTAGCTGAACCGATCCAGAAATGTGAAGTATCTGTCCAGTCCCATGCATTAATAACACCAAACTCAGAGCCGGCGATCGGTGAGTTAACGGAATTGATCCAGTTTGTTCCGCCGTTGGTGGTATTTCTCATCTGGTAAGGCTGACCTGATGCAGTCGGGTCGCCTGTGTATACACCATAGTTTGAATTGAACATCTTAATGCCGTTAATGAAACTTCCTGCAACAGCAACCTGCAATGTCCATGAAGCTCCGCCATTGGTAGTTCTGTAGATTGAACCTGCAAGTGTTCCAACCCAGCAATTCTGCGCATCGAGTGCTGAAATGCCATAAAGATCCTGGGCCGGCAAACCGGTATTGGTACCGTTTGTCCAGTTTACACCGCCGTTAGTTGAACGCCTAACGTTACCTGCAGTTCCGCAAACCCACATTGTTGTTCCATCAACAACTGAGATAGAGTTTATATCAAAAAGTGGTGCAGGGATCGTGGTTAAAACAACCCAGCTTTGAGCTTTCACCGAGAGAGTGAAGCCCAATAAAACAAAAAGAAGAAATAGTTTTTTCATTCTGCTTCTATATTTAGTTATTGAAATGTCTTTGGTTTCATCGTAAAATAATAGTAGAATTGCGAAATAACAATAGAAAAATAGTAAAATTCAAAAATGGCCGTAAAAGACATCAAATTGTCTTATTGCGTGCAAGAAATGTTGAAATTCTGCTGATTGCGGCATTTTTTGAAAGTACAACCATAACCTCAAATATCCCCGGGCTTACTGTTTGGCCCGTGAGGGCAAGCCTGAGCGGATGCACAAGCTGGCCGGCTTTGAGTCCGATCCTTTCCGCAAATCCCCGCAAATGCTCTTCAAGAAACTCAGCATTCCACGATTCAATTCCTGCAAGCTCATTTGAATAACTTTCGAAATGATCTTTGATCTCCGGTGTCCAGTGTTTCAGCATTCCTTTTTCATCATATGTATCGGGTGCTTCAAAAAAATACCTGCCGTAAGTAACAAACTCATTTACAGTCTGCACACGCTCTTTCATAAGTGAAATTACGCTCATGATGAGTTCCTCGTTTTCCGCTGATTCGCCGAACGGAATATCCAGCCGTTTGATAACTTCTTTTATCTGCGGAAGCAGTGCTGCCGATTCTGTTTTTTTTATATACTCTGAATTTATCCAGCCCAGCTTTTTCATATCAAACACAGCCGACTTCTTGTTAACCCTGTCAAAAGTAAACATGTTTTGCAGGTCATTCAGTGAAACAATTTCCTGCTTTTCGTTCGAGCTGTCAACCGGCGCTGAATCGGTTCCCTTAAGCAGCGGGGGAGCGAAGCCAAGCAATGTCAAAAAATTAAACAATGCTTCAGGCAGATACCCGTTTTGCTTATACTCTTCCACGCTTACCGGATTCCTGCGTTTCGAAAGCTTCTTCTTCTCTTCATCAAGTATCATTGGCAGGTGCGCAAACTGCGGAACTTCCCAATCCATTGCCCGGTAAAGCAATATCTGCTTAGGCGTGTTCGATAAATGGTCATCGCCGCGGATGACATGCGTGATATTCATATCATGGTCATCAATAACTACTGCAAGCTGGTAAACAGGAGTGCCATCAGAGCGCAGCAATACAAAATCATCGATCTCAGAATTTTTAAATGTCGTTTTACCGTGTACAATATCTTCAAACTCGGTAACACCATCCGGCACCATAAAGCGGATTGCATAAGGTTTGCCTTCTGCCAGGTACTTATCTACTGTGTCTTTATCCAGCTTAAGTGAAGCGCGGTTGTATTTGAATGGCCGCTTGGCAGCATTGGCTTCCTTCCTTTGTGCCTCAAGCTCTTCTGTTGTCTCAAATGCGTAGTAAGCCTTCCCCCGTTTGAGCAGTTCAAGGGCTATTTCCTTGTGGCGTTCTATATTCAGCGCCTGGTAAACAATCGGCTCATCTCCATCCATACCAAGCCAGCGCATACTGCGGAGTATCTGTTCAGAGAGTTCTCCGCGGCTCCTTTCGGGGTCGGTATCTTCAATTCTGAGCAGGAATTTGCCCTTCTGGTTTCTTGCGAAAAGCCAGTTGAAAATAGCAGTCCGCGCTCCGCCAACATGAAGAAAACCCGTCGGCGACGGGGCAAATCTCACTCTAACTTCTTTCATTTGCTATTGACTAATCTAAATAAATAAAGTATTTTAATAGTTACTTATTGAAAAGTACTACAAAAATAAGTATTTTTGAATTAAATCATAAGAAATAAATTTATGGCTATGAAAAATTTTTCAATGAAAAAGCTGTATTACTCTATCAGCGAGGTGAGCAGGATTTGCGATCTGGAGCAGTATGTACTAAGGTATTGGGAAACAGAGTTTGAACAGCTTAAACCCGCCAAAAACTCTTCCGGCAACAGGATTTATACCAATAAAGACATAAAAATGATACTTCTTATCAAGAAACTGTTGAAAGAAGAGAAATATACCATCGAAGGCGCAAAAAAGATCATTAAGAATTACAATGTCAGCGATGATGGCGTTGAGAAGTCCAACATGGATGTAGTCGAAGTTCAGAAGCAGAAAGCCGGCGAGCTTAGCCTTTTTGATAGTCAGCAGTCTGATACAGCGGTTATTGAAGAAGGCGGCGAGCGCGAGCCTGATAAAATGGTTGAAGATTTGAAAGAGTTAAGGAAGTTTCTAGAAGAGCTCTATAACCAACTCGAAGACTAAGAATACTACAATTTGTATATTCACAAAGCCTGAAGAAATTCAGGCTTTTTTATTGGGTATTGGAGTTACAGGCATTTGACCTCACCCCTCCCAAGGAGTCCTTTGGACCGGCCCTTCGAAGGAGAGAGGAGATAACGAAGTTTTTTGAATTTTTTCTCCCCCTCTCCCTCTGGGAGAGGGGACTGGGGGTGAGGGTAAGAAAGCAAACTCTACAATAAAACTATTTACTGTCGTGTACTACCGAAACAAACAAAGGAATTTTTTAGTATGTGAAAATGAATAAAAAAAAGATTAAATTTGTAAATACAGTTGCATGATTCGGCGCGTAGCGCAGCCCGGTAGCGCACCACTTTGGGGTAGTGGGGGTCGCTGGTTCAAGTCCAGTCGCGCCGACTTGATTCAAACAAAAATAGTATGTTACAGTTATTGTCATGAATGCAACCTTTATGTAAATTGTGGCATTAAATACTAAAACCCTATGAATAAGCCCAAGCATAAACTTATTCTTTAGGTTATTTCTGTAACTATATTATTATAAAAGGGTTCTTGACTTTTCAAACTTTAATGTTTAAGTTTGGTTAGTTCTTTTTGATATTTTAAGCTGTTTAACGCGAGATTGGCGGAACTGGCAGACGCGCTGGACTTAGGATCCAGTCCTGAAAGGGGTATGGGTTCGACTCCCTTATCTCGCACACTTGATTCTAATGAACCGGCTGAAAAATAACACTAACCTATAGGACCAAAATTATACAACTCCAAATATGTCCAACAAGACAAATATAAAAAACATCAATTCACCCGTATGTTCTTTTTGCGGAAGAAGCGCTAACAAGGTAACAAGCATGATCGCCGGGCCATCGAATTACGTTGGCAAGAAGGTCTATATCTGTGATATGTGCGTTACCAACGCTATGACTATCATAAAGCAGAGCACTTCGGCGGGATTAAACAAGAACATGCCGCAAAGGCATGAGCTTACCCCGGAAGGGATCAAAAAGTTTTTGGATCAGTATGTTGTTGGGCAGGATGCTGCAAAAAAAGTCCTTTCGGTAGCGGTTTATAATCATTACAAAAGAATTGATTCAAACGAGTTCAGCTATGTTGATGATGTTGAGATAGAAAAATCGAACATCATGCTGATTGGTCCCACAGGCAGCGGAAAAACTTTCCTGGCGCAAACTCTGGCTAAGCTGCTTGATGTACCTTTCGCTATCGCAGATGCCACAACGCTTACCGAAGCCGGTTATGTGGGCGATGATGTTGAAACCATACTTGTTCACCTGCTGCAATCAGCAAACTATGACGTTAAAAAAGCCGAGCGCGGAATTGTGTATGTTGATGAAATAGATAAAATTTCGCGTAAGTCAGACAGCACCTCTATAACCCGCGATGTATCAGGCGAAGGTGTTCAGCAGGCGCTGCTTAAAATTATTGAAGGCACCACCGCGAACGTTCCACCGAAAGGCGGCAGGAAACATCCCGAACAGCCGCTGATAAGCATTAACACAAAAAATATTCTCTTCATCTGCGGCGGCGCATTTGACGGACTTGAAAAAGTTATCCAGCAGCGGGTATCACAAACATCTATTGGATTCGGCAAAGAAATAATAAGCAAGAAAACAAAAGAGTATGACGAGCTGATGCACCAGGTAGAGCCGGATGATTTGATAAGGTTCGGGCTTATTCCCGAGTTTATCGGCAGGCTGCCTATAACCGCAGTGCTTAATTCACTGAATGAGGAAGCGCTGCTATCCATACTAACAGAGCCTAAGAATGCCATTGTAAAGCAGTACAAGAAGCTCTTCAGGATGGAAGGCGTTGAGCTTGAGTTTGAAGATGAGGCATTGATGACTGTTGCGAGAAAGGCTATTACAAAGGGTACTGGTGCCAGGGCGCTGCGTTCGATCCTTGAAGAGATAATGATAGATATAATGTATAAGCTACCATCGAAAGAAAATGTAAGCAGATGTGTAATTACACCGAATGTTATCAACAAAACAGACCAGCCGGTATATATACAGGAGTCAGGCTCTAAGTACGCGTAAAGAGTGAGTGGAGTGAGTTGAGTTTAAAAGGATAAACTAAATAAGATTTGAATATGAAGGACGGTTAAATGACCGTCCTTTTGTTTTACTTACCTTCGTCACTGGTCTCAAATTAAATAGGAGACGATCCACCGGATCGTCTCTACGATCTGTAAAGGGCAGCCCATGAAAGATATTTGTAACTCGAATCGCCTGATTCGAGTGGGTTTGCGTAAAGCTAATAATCCGGTCAGGCCACTGGATTTACATTGACCGCATAGCGGTCACACATTTATAGCCTGAATGCACGTAAAGCTAAATGACCCCGTAGGGGTCACACGTGGTAAACGTGCGACTCCTACGGAGTCGAAATTGTTACGGTGAAAGTTTCTATAAATGTTTGACCCCTATGGGGTCAGAACGGGAGAGATATAAAGCATAACAATCCCAAGTCCCCTCCTTTGGAGGGGATTTAGGGGAGGTCGCTTGAAAATACTAAACCACCCCAATATCAGTTGCCTGGCGGCAACTGATATTTCCCCCTACTTGTGACTGCTGGCGCAGTCTGAAAGGAGGGGAGCAAATACTGAATTCTCTCCATGTTTCTGTGCCTCCATGTTAGAATAATGATAATCTAAAAGGGCTTCTGATCGCACCCCTTCAGGGCTTCATCTCTTCTGTTCCATCACGATGGGCTGCGCCCATCGCTGACATATCAGCGCCCTTTCAGGGCTGAGGATAGCATACTGTATTACTTCCCTTTCGCTTCAAATTTTAAATAGTAACTTACCACATATTTTTTTATCTTTGTGAATTCACAAAAATTTAAGGAGATACACACCATCGCTGCGATAAAAACCAATATTACAGAAGATCTCGCTTTCCATGAACGCGAAGATAACATGAAAAATCTTGTACGCAAGATAAATGCCGAAGCCAAAGAAGTATCGCTCGGCGGCGGTAAAAAAGCCATTGAAAAGCTGCACGGCCAGAAAAAGCTCCATTGCAGGGAAAGAGTCGATTTGCTGATCGATAAGGACTCCTTCTTCATGGAAATAGGCCAGTTCACGGCCTACGGCATGTATAAAGAGTACGGCGGCGCGCCATCAAGCGGAACGATTTTCGGTATCGGCAAGATACACGGGCGTGAGTGTGTTATCGTAGCCAATGATGCCACCGTAAAGGCGGGCGCATGGTTTCCCATTACATGTAAAAAGAATCTGCGCGCGCAGGAAATTGCCATCGAAAACAGGCTGCCGATAATTTACCTGGTTGATTCAGCCGGCGTATTTCTTCCGCTGCAGGAAGATATTTTCCCTGATAAGGAACATTTCGGCAGGATATTCCGCAACAACGCAGTAATGAGCTCGATGGGTATTCCGCAAATAGCCGCAATTATGGGTCCCTGTGTAGCAGGCGGCGCGTACCTTCCTATTATGAGCGATGAAGCGCTGATAGTTGAGGGCAATGGGTCTGTATTCCTTGCAGGCTCACACCTTGTCAAAGCCGCGATAGGTGAAAATATCGATAATGAATCACTTGGCGGCGCAACAGTCCACACGGAAATATCCGGCGTAACTGATTACAAGATGAAAAGCGATGAAGAGTGTTTGGAAACTATCCGCAGTCTGGTAAGCAAATTCGGCCGCACGGAAAAAGCGGGATTCGACCGCATACAACCCGCGGCGCCCCTGTATCCCGAAAGCAGTATATACGGAATACTTCCGCAGGAGAGAGCCAAACCTTACGATATGTATGAAGTGATCGCAAGACTGGTTGACGGCAGCGAGATCGATGAATACAAAGCTGGTTACGGCAAAACAATAATTACAGCTTATGCGAGGATTAACGGTTGGTCGGTGGGCATTGTTGCCAACCAGCGCACAGTCTCAAAAAATGCCAAGGGCGAAATGCAGGTTGGGGGAGTGATATATTCCGATAGCGCGGATAAAGGCGCGCGATTCATAATGAACTGCAACCAGAAGAAAATTCCGCTTGTATTTTTGCAGGATGTAACGGGATTCATGGTTGGCTCGCGGGCTGAGCATGGCGGGATCATCAAAGACGGCGCGAAGATGGTTAACGCCGTTGCAAACTCTGTTGTACCCAAGATCACAATCATAGTGGGCAACAGCTATGGCGCAGGAAATTATGCAATGTGCGGAAAAGCTTATGACCCCAGGTTTATCTTTGCATACCCGACAGCCTCGATCGCAGTAATGGGCGGCTCGCAGGCAAGCAGTGTGCTGCTGAATATCAGGATAGGCCAGCTGAAAAAGCAGGGCAAGGAGATAACCGAAGAAGAACAGAATGCAATGCTGAAAGAGATAAAGGAAAAATATGATGCTCATGCAGACCCGCTGTATGCTGCTTCGCAGCTTTGGGTTGATGGTATTATCGATCCCGCCGATACCCGCAAAGTAATATCAGCATGCCTTGAGTGCGCAGACAATAATCCGAACATGCCGAAGTTTAATCCGGGTGTGATACAAGTATAAATCCCTTACATTCCCGCGAAGGCGGGAATCTCTGTTTAGAGGAACAATATATTTATAGCGGGAATAGCTCTTACTTCAAGTAATCCAGTATTTTCCCTACATTTATTTCAAAATCGTTGAATGCGCTTAGTACAAGGTTGTAGCGGTACTTTTTTGAATCAAGCTCTTTGGCTGTGATTTCCATTTTAGGCCAGTTGCGTGCTGAGTTGGTCTTCTGTGCTTTATCGCGCTCCTTAATATTCTTAAGCCTCAGGTCCTCGGGCGCAGTGAGGCGGAAAACATAATTGCTTTTGGGATAGGGGAGCATTGTATCAATTATCATATACCTTCGCGTTGTGAAGGGCTTGCCGCCATCCTTGCTTAAACGTATCAGCTTGTTGAAATCGAAATCAGGGGTTTCAACCCCAACGCCTATCGGAGTGTTTATGACTTTGCCAATTAATTCCCAGTCATACCTGAATGGAGTTTCCATAAATTCCTCATACGGCTCGTTGCTGTATGATTTAAGGTAATAATCGCCCGGTATCCTTGAAGCAAGGTCTTCGCCGAGTTCGCGGACGAGCTTCTTTGCCAGGGTTGATTTCCCCGCGCCGGCCGCGCCGCATATACTTATAACTATTTTATCGTTCATTGAATTATTGTTTCATGCTGAAAATGATTTCAGCGATTTGTTATTGGTGTTTTAGACCCTGCAAACTAAAGTCAGGCAGGTCCAGGGTGAGAAAAGACTATTTGCTTAAGTTGTAGTCGCTTATGAATACAGGCTGGGCTATAGCTTCTTTGTAATATCTAAGGGCGTCAGGTGATGAATCGATCTGGATCGCAGACATTGTTCCGTCCGCATTGATCCATGTTGAGTGCCACCATCCAATAGCTTTAATGCGGCTGAATTCAGGCTGCTGCACAGTATATAATGCGCTTTGTATCCACAGCGCCTTGTTAACATTAGGCAGGTAATCTGCAACGCCAAACTCAAGTATGGCGATAGGTTTGTTTCCGGATAGCTTCAAAAGCTGGTCATAGCCGGGCTGCATTATATCCACGAATCTCTGGTAGCTCTCGCCCCATCTCTGCGCTCCGTAAGCGCTTATGCCGATCCAGTCGATGTAGTCATCACCGGGATAATAATTCTTTATTTCATTCCATTCTTCATTTGGCGCGCCAACTGAATTCACATGGAAAACCCACGTAACTTTTGCTGCTCCTTCGTCATTGAACAGGTCAATAATATACCTGTACGCGTCACGGTATATCTCTGGGCCATCTGCCAGATTTTTATCGCCATAGCCGGTTTTGTTTCCGCCGCCATTCTGGACTCCGCTCCAGGGGAACCAGTCTCCGTTGGGTTCGCCCGCAAATCCGATAAGTACCGGAATATCTGTCTTCTTCAGGTCGCGTGCCCACTGCCTGAGCTCTTTATCAAACTTTCCATCAACAATTTTTTTGAGTGAATAGGTCTTATCGTTTTTGTCGTAAGTGCTCCACGGCAGCATTCTGATCGATGGAATCGCACCGTCTTTCCAGATGTTCTTAACCGACTCAACGGGGAATTTAATGCCATTAAACCAGTCACTCTGAAAATTAAGCCATACGACTTTTTTACCCGTCAGGTTTTCAAAATACGGCACTTCGCTATCCGAAACATTGTTCGATGAAGAGTATATGGTCGAAAATGCCGTGTGATATATTCCCGTCTCAGGCGGAAGCAGCTTTATAGATTTAGACTGGCAGGAAACCTGCACTGCAAGTAATACAAATAATGTTATGATCCTATTTACCAAAGTATACCGAGGCTTTCTTTTCAATTTCACGGATAAGATCTGTCTTTGCATCTGTGTAACCCATTTTGTCCTCCCAGTCTATTGCTGCAAGCTTTTTCTTAAGCTCAAAATATTCATCACGCACTGCGGGATGCAGCCTGAGGTAATCGCGAAATAACAAATGCCGGCTCCAGAAATCACTGTTTATCTCTACTGAATGAATATGATGAATACTTTTTTGGGTATCATGGTTATACTTCACAAAGTACCTGCGTTCGGGCATGATATCTTCATATTTAAACACATATTCATAACCAAGATGTTCCATATCAGGGATAATATCTTCGGCATCGCGAAGGCTGTTTACGCCCAGCAGAACATCGATAATTGGCTTTGCACCCAGTCCAGGTACAGAAGTGCTGCCAATATGCTCCATACCGGCAATTTTATTGCCAAAAGAGCTGTAAAACAGCTCTTTTATCTCATTAAATTTTCCCGGCCATTCCGGGTTGTATGGTTCTAACTCGATCTTCAATATATTTGAACCTGATGAAGTGCAGGTAAGAGCATAAATTACAGAAAGAAATCAAGGATTAAAATCCATTTCAGCTACAAAGTAACGGTTCTTATAGTACACGACAGTGAAATACATTCTTAACAAACTTGCTTTTGACCCTCACCCCCAGCCCCTCTCCCAAAGGGAGAGGGGAGAAAAGACTCATAAATTTCTTAGTTCCCCCTCTCCTGTCAGGAGGGGGTTAGGGGGTGAGGTCAAGTTTATTGAAATTTTAAGACAAGAACTTCTTCGAACATAGTTTTCGGGGAATTTTCATTTATTATCGGGTACTAAAGACGGTTATCTCATTGTTATCAAGATCTTTCACAACCAGCGAATTGCCGTCAAATTCTTTAACCAGCAGGTTTTCTGACTCTGCATTTGACTGAATGAAATGAATGAACTTTTCATCGGGAACGCTGATTGAAAATCCGCTGAGGCCAATTGCGTTTTCCGGCGCAGTCTTCCCGTTGCGTGATGACCATACATTCGCGCCAATGTGATGATGATACCCGCCGGCAGAAAAGAACAGCGCGCCCGGGTAGGTTGAGTTTGATATATTGAATCCAAGCATCATACTGTAAATTTCCTGCGCCTTATTCAGGTTTGATACACTTAGATGAATATGGCCTATATCAGTATCAGGGTGAATTCCGTTCCATACATTCCTGTCATCAAGCTCATCTGTAAGCACGTTCAGGTTTAAGGGAAGTGTTGACATCTCCACCTGACCCATCTTGTACTGCCATTCATCTTTGGGGCGGTCGCAATAAAGCTCAATGCCGTTCTCATCCGGGTCTTCGAGGTAAATAGCTTCGCTCACAAGGTGATCCGAAAATCCCTGGAACTTCACCTTCTTTTCGAACAGCCGCAGGAATACCCGCGCAAGCTCCTTACGGCTTGGAAGCCTGATCGCGATATGGAAAAGACCCGTTGAGCCTTCGGGTTTATATATGGCGCCGGGTACCTCAATAAGTTTCAATAGATAAGGCAGGCCGCCTGCTGCTGATAGCAGCGCGGTATCATTGGTTTTTGAAATTACTTTGAATCCAATATAATCTGAGTAAAAAGTTAAAGACCTTTTAAGGTCCTTAACTTTAATATCGACGCTTTGAATTTTAGTATTATCAGGTATCTTCATAATCTTTGAAGTATTGCAGTCTGTTTTTATGTTTAGGCTAATCCTGAATCCCTGAATTAGTTAAGTGAAAAATTTGGCAGCTTGAAGCTGATACTGTTATGAAAAGTCAGCCTGTTGACCCTGTATAATATGTGAGGTGCGATTGGGAATGAGTCTATCAGCTCCTTCACAGCTTCAGCGGAAGCCGCGATGAGCGATACCCACAGTTTGCCGCTTTCAAGGGAAAGCGCGTAGCTGGTAATTGTACCTTCATTCATCAGCCTGTTTATCATAGCGCGCTGCCTGGGCACCAGCCCGAGGAATTCCTCGGTGAACGGCACCGGAAGATCTATTTCAACCATAAATTCATACATAATATTGAGCATTGTAAAGCCTTTCTAAACTTTTTTATGAGATCTTGCGGATCAATTTACTGTTCCGAATTTGCCTTCCCTGTAATCGAGGAAAGCCTGTTTAATTTCTGCCATGGAATTCATAACAAATGGACCATACTGAACAACCGGCTCGTTTATTGGCTCACCTGTTAAGAAAATGTACTCGCTGTCAATTTCCGCTTTCAGCTCTGCGGTATCATCAAGCAATAACAGGTCTGATGCCGCCGCCTCAAGGCCGTTGACCGTTAATTTGCCTTTTGTAATATATAAGCAGGAGTTATATCCCGTCTGCATCACCAGAACAGTTTCAGATCCTGCAGGCATTATGCCGTGAACAACATTCAGTGGGGAGTTTGTTCTCGCGGGTCCAGTAATACCTTTATATGTGCCTGCGATAACTCTTTCTTTAAAATCGCCGCTGCTTACTGTTGGAATATTAGCGGCTGCTATATCCTGGTAACCGGGTGTCATCATTTTTTTTGCCTTCGGCAGGTTGATCCAAAGCTGTATGCCGTGAATCGTTCCGCCGCGCTCGAGGAATCCCGCTGCCTGCTTCTCTTCGTGCAGCACACCTGAGCCAGCCGTCATCCACTGCACATCGCCGCCTGAGAGTTTACCATGGCTGCCGGTTGAATCCTTATGCTCCATCTCGCCATCGAACAGTATCGTTACCGCTTCAAATCCGCGGTGAGGATGCGGTTCAAATTCGAACTTGTTAAGATAATTTACCTCAAACGGCCCGAAGTGATGCAGTAAAATAAACGGGCTTATATCCGGCGCTTCATCGCTCGGCAGGGGAGCGTTGATCGATCTTCCCGGCATTATTTCAAGCTTGCTGCTTTTTATGATTTTCATGGCTGCTCTGTTTTTTAGTTACTTCTTAAGTCTTTCGAAAAGGTCACCAAGCTTAGGCCGGTGATCTTCCATAAATATTTCAAATACAACTTCGTTTGTCATTTGTTCATGTATCTTAGATGCTAGAATTGTTTCCTGGAATGTAATATAACAATCCAGCGACTTATGCATATTTTCCATATCAATATCATCCACCTTTATAACGCAGTCAATCTCTTCATCCTTTGAGCCGCTTATTTTAAAGTGTTTTTGTTGTGCAGCATTTTCTTCTGTCAAAGTAAAAAAAGCAAGCCTCTTCAGGTAGCCGTGTTTTTCGGCAAGCTCAACATAAACACGTTTCACTATCCCGTGAATGATAAGGTGATCGTGGAATCCGCTGATTCCGTGTGCAGCGTAAGTTACAACAACATTCGGTTCCAGCTTTTCGATCTCATCTATTACAACCTTTTCAATTTCCCTCGGATCCATTTCCTTCAGGCCGCTATCGGGCAGGTCGAGAACATTCATTCCGGTAAGATCGAGCGTTTTGGCAACTTCAAGCATTTCCTTGTACCGCACTTCACCCATTTCTTCAACTGAGTATCCGAACTTATGCCTCTGCTTTGTGGCGCCGCCTTTGGTTAAGGTAAGCAGGTACACTTCGTGTCCCTCCCTGCGCTGTTTTGAAATGGCCTGTGCTACACCGAACGACTCATCATCGGGATGAGGAAAGATATAAAGTATTCTCATTTTGCTTTGATTGATTTAGTTATCCATTTCTCAAATGAAACCATGAACTTTAGTATATGCTCTTTCAAAGCCTGGTCTTTGACCCTGCCATCCGCATCAAATTTATCCTGCACAAGCTGAACGAACAGCTCCGGGGTTCTCATATCATTCGAAGTGAATAATATCTGCCTCAGGTGAAGCTGTGCCCTCAGCGAGCCTGCGAGCCCGGTAGATGCTCCTATAATTCCGAGCGGCTTGCCTGTAAAAGGATATTCAGATATCGGCCTTGATGCCCAGTCAATAGCATTTTTCAATACACCCGGTATCGAGTGATTATATTCCGGCGTCGAAATAAGCAATGCATCTGCTGAGCTGATCTTTTGTTTGAATTCCGCCACCGGCCCCGGCACGCCTTTATCAAGCAAGTCGTGATCGAAGGCAGGGAAGCCGGCGAAACTCAATACATCGAATTCCATATTTTCCGGGGCTAATTCTATAGCCGCGTTCAACAGCATTTTATTGTATGAGCCTTTTCTCAGGCTACCAGAAAATGCCGCAACCTTTATTTTGTTTTCCTGTGATGTCATTTTATCCATTTAACCTTTTCTTCCATTGGGATCACCCTTTTGCCTTCATAGCTGAAATCTGTGTAACCAAGATATATCAATCCCATAACAATATCATCCACATTCAGCCCGAGGAATTCCTTCATATCGTCAGAATGGGTCATGCCGCCTGTTGACCAGAAGCTTGCGATGCCCATTGCTGTTGCTCCAAGCAGCAGGTTTTGAATTGCCGCCGCTGCCGCCGAGATTTCTTCGATCTCAGGCAGTCGTTTTTCGGCATCCCTTTTCATTATACAAACCACCAGGTGTGAAAGGTTATTCCCGTTGCCAAGTATTTTCTGATACTTGTCATTATTGAACTTTTCTTCCGGAACACTTTTCCTGTAAAGCTCTGCATGAGATGAAACGAACTCTCCCGCCTTGCTGCCGCTGTAAACTATGAATCTCCAGGGCTCTGTATGTTTGTGTGTAGGCGCCCAGTCTGCCAGCCCCAGGAGCATGTTTACAGTTTCATCCGGTATAAGCCTGCCGTTCATTTTGGCAGGCTTCACCGTTCTTCTTGATTTAATAACTTCTTCTATTACCGCGATTTTATTTTTCATCTTTATCTTTGAAATTGTTGTTTTATTTCCTCAATTTAATTCATTGGGACTTCAATTACAAGAATTTCAGAATTTTCGTTTGCTGTAATCTCAATTTTATCTGTACCGGTTACTCCAATGGCATCCCTTTTTTCAAGCATTTCTCCTGCGGTTTCTGCATTACCTTCAAGCAGGAAAATAAATACTCCGTTTGCCTTATTGTTAAGCGAATAAGTAAGCGATTTACCCTTTTCCAAGCTGGCAAGTGAGAACCATGCATCCTGGTTAATCCATAACGCGCCGTCATTCTTTGCAGGTGACACAACGGTCTGCAGCTTATTCTGCCTTTCCGCTTTATCAAATGATTTCTGCTCGTAGCGGGGCGTAATATCCCTTTCCTTTGGGAACACCCATATCTGCAAAAAGCTGACCGGATCTGATTTAGACGCATTATATTCAGAGTGGTACAGCCCGGAGCCGGCGGACATTATCTGAACATCGCCGGTGTTTATTACTTTTTCATTTCCTGTGCTGTCTTTATGTGCAAGCGCGCCTTTTATAGGGATTGAAACTATTTCCATGTTATCATGCGGATGTGTGCCGAATCCTTTGCCCGGTGCAACAAGATCATCATTAACAACCCTTAGAAGGCCAAACCTTACGCGCTCGGGATTGTGATACTCCGCAAAGCTGAATGTATGGTAGCTGTCGAGCCAGCCGTGATCGGCATGACCTCTTGAACCGGATTTATATAATGTCGTTTTCATTTTAAGTTTTCAATTATTGTTAATTGCTGCTCAATTTATGAACTGTACTTTCTCAAGAGTATATTTGTCATACCTGCGCAGGCAGGTATCTTGAGGAAGTTCGTGAATATTTTTATTGCCGTGGTTATTTAGTTAAACATGTTGAATAATTCTGGCACTTAAAAGTGATTATACCGCCTGTGCTTCTTCAACTGCTTCTTTCATTTCTGCAAAAATCTCGATCTTCACATCAGGTCCTACCACAATTCCGCCGGCTTCAGTCATAGCGTTCCACTGGAGGCCGAAATCGAACCTGTTAAGCTTGCCTGATATTTCAAAGCCTGCTACTTCAAGTCCGTCGAATCCTCTTGCATTGCCGTTATGCTCAACATTCAGCTTCACTTCTTTTGTTATGCCGCGTATCGTCATATCACCAATAAGCTCGTAATTGTTCCCTGAGACCTTTTTGAATGATCTTGAAACGAATGTCAATTTGGGAAAGTTCTCTGCGTCAAAGAAGTCAGCCGACTGCAGGTGGCCGTCTCTCTGTGCATTGTTTGTGTTAATAGAAGATGTTTCGGCTTCAAAAGTTATCGAAGCATTTTCGAAATCGCCGCCATCTGATTTTATCTCAGCGTCAAATTTGCCGAAGCTGCCTGTTACTGTTGAAACGAGAAGATGTTTAACTTTGAATTTGATCTCGGAATGTGCCGGATCGATTTTCCAATTTTTCATTATACCCTCCAGGTATTTATAATTAAAACTCTCTGTTTAAACAAATATTGTTTAAACACATATTAATTCAAATTTTTTTACTCCAGCTTATTGCAATAAAGTTTTTCCAATAATGCGGATAGCTGCTTACATTCTTCTTCAGTCAATGTTTTGGTGCTTTCTTCTGTGGATTTGAGAACCAGGGGATTAAGCTGCTGGAGCAGTGTCCTGCCTTTATCGGTGATGCGTGTTACAGATACCCTCCGATCTTCTGAATTTCTATCTCTCACTACCAGTTCCTGTTTTTCCAGCCTGTCGATGATCCTTGTTATATCGCTGGCCGGCTCAATCATTCTGGTAGCTATTGCGCACCTTGCATGGCCTTCCGGCCATACGCCGTTTAATATCCTTAACACATTATACTGGGCGCCGGTTACACCGTAACCGCTTAGAAGCTTTTCTATCCCAATATTGAGAAATGACTCTGCAACTTTGAGATTTAGACCTACTTCTTCCCTTAATGGAAGGTCTTTTGTCATTTTAAGCCATTTTTTTAGAGCTTCACCCATTTCGCGTATTTACATTTATTGTTGCAACAAATATAATACAAATCATTATGTGTGTCAACACATAATTTCGTAAATTAATAAAAAACAATGTGTGTTTAGCCGATTATCGTTTTGTGTATTTGTACATCAGGACACTATCCACGTATTCTCCATTAATGATCATATCCCGTTTGCAGCAGCCTTCATTTCTGAATCCCAGCTTCCGGTACAAGGCAATCGCGTCTTTATTGGTTGAAAATACAGCAAGCGATATCTTTTTGTTAACCGGATCGGCCTTGCCCCAATCAAGCATTGCCTTTATCAGCATGCTTCCAACACCCTTGGAGCGCCACTTTTTTTTCAGATATACCGAGAAAAGTCCTGTGTGCCATGTCCGCCTTGTAGGCCAGCTATCCAAGCAAATAAATCCTGCGATCTCATCTTTGTATTCTGCCACTAGGTATATTTTACCGTCTTTATCCCTGCAGCGTTTTATTTTTGCTGCTTCATCTGCAGCGGTGGTATTGTATTCGTCCGGCTCGGCAAGAGTGTATGGACCCTCTTTGATCACATCCCTCATCAGCTTCACAATTTTTGACGCATCCTTTACCTGCGCCGTGCGGATGAGAATTTTCTTTTTATCTTTGGAAATTTCTTCAAACGGAGTTATTGTACCCATAAATTGTTTTTGCTTTAAGAGGGTTATTTTATCAATGCCATTTTGCCTGAAGATGTATAAACTTCTTTTGAGGCTTCTGTATATTCTGCTGTCATTTTATAGAAGTAAATCCCCGATGCCAGTCCGCTGCCGTCAAAAGTTACTGTACGGCTGCCGGTTTTAACGAACTCATCAACAAGTGTGCTTACCAGCCTTCCGGAGGAATCATATACCTTCAGCTTCACATAGCTATCTTTCCTTACGCTGTAAGTGATATTAGTATTTGGGTTAAACGGATTTGGATAATTTGTGCCAAGTGAAAACTCATAAAAAGTATTTGAGAAGCCGCCTTTGAGCGGGAAGTTTGTCCGCAGCACATACAGGCCTGTGTTCCTGTCAGATGTTATGACTTTTTCAGATGGGAATATATACGGCCCCCAGCATCCTTCAAACAGGAAATCATTATTTGCGGGATATGTATCGTAATAAGCAGCTTCAACGGGGGCAAAGGGATTGCGCACATCAATCACCCTAAGTCCTGCGGTATAATGCGCTGCGAAAAGATAATCACCGTACAGCTCAACGTTATGTATTATTGATGTTGTTATGCCGGGCGGGTGCCATTCCGCAGTTTTGATAACATTGTTCAGGTCGCTGATATCCCATATTTTGAGCAGCCTTGGATTCCCGCCGATCTCATCGGTAACATAGGCTATACGCCTGTTTTCGGAAATCGCAATGTTATGCGGGCCCGGCTGCGGCAGGTTTTGCCAGCTTGCTATCGTAACAAGGTTATCCTTATCCCTTGCATCGATAACTGATATAGTACCCGGGGGACTGTAAATATTACATGCGAAAATTGTATCGTTTATAATTCGGGAGTCATGTACAACGGCTTCTTCCCATTCGCCGCGCTTTACGGGATTAACCGGGTCAACGGTCAGGTCAAGTACGAACAATCCTCCAATGTTATAATCTCCTGCGTTAATATAGAGGTAAGGTCCCGATTGCGATATCGTATGCCCCATGTTGAAACCGGGGAAGTATAATGTATTTACCAGCCTAACTGAGTCCGGCAGGTATTGAAGATCAATTATCTGCAGCCCGCTCGGAATTCCGTCTGCCACAACATACGCATAGCTGCCGTAAACTTTCATTTCCCTGCAGCAGGTGGCCTGGTCGAGTCCGGGTAAATACGCGGCTTCATAAATATTGTTGGTATCGCTGATATCTATGAACGCAGTGCCTTTAGCGCAGCCAAGTATTGCGTATTCCTTGCCCTGCGGTGAAGTGTAACCCCAGCATGCTGAATACTGCCCGTCGCCTGAATGCGAATCCAGGTTTGCAAGCAGCCGCATATTAGAAGATTGCTGCGATGCGGCAGGCAATGTGAGTAGCAATAATATTAAAGTTAAGACAAGCTTCATTGGCTGTACGTATTTTACAACAATATAATTGTGTTTATTGTTTGCACAAAAACTAAATGTTATATTTGTTGAACCAATCTGAAAAAGGAGGATAAATTGAAATACCTGTTCATATTGACTTCCGTTTTACTCCTCAATTTAACACAAAATTATTCTCAATTAAAGGAAGGTAATCATCTTCTCGGGGCAACGCTTGGATTTTCAAGCAAGTCATCCAACATAATACTCGGCGCAAATTATGAATACGAGCTGCCGCAGGCAGGCGTAGGTTTATTCTGCCTGGGTTTAGTTTCAAGGTATTGGACTTATTCTGAAGATATACTCAACAATTCCGGAAAGCTGAAATACACGAACTTCACCATTGGCGGTCAGGTTAACTATAACTTCAATCAAATATCCGGCGGTAGATTTGTTCCGTTTGTGGGGCTTGTTCTCGGTTACAACAACGTAAGCTCAAAATACACGGCATATAATAATGCTGCTCTGATAGGATATGAACAAACTTATAAAAGCGGGCTATTTATCTGGGGGCAGGGGGGAATGAGATATTTCTTCGCGCCAAAAGCGGCCGGAGTTGTTAGGCTTGGACTGGGAAATTTTGATCTCAGCACAATTGAGATAGGTTTCGATTACAAGTTCTGAGCCGCAGTATCAGATCGATTCTGAACTTAATGCGGTTTAGGGATGTTTATAAGAAAGTGGTAAGGCAGGCCTATTGTATTGTTACTGCCTGCAGATAAATCAATAAATTGTGAAAATTTAACATAACTATGAAAAAGATAATATTACTTGCTGTCATAATATCAGCACTTGGCCTCAGCAGCGCGTATTCACAGATCAGCCTTAAGATAGGGCCGCAGGTCGGGCTATCTTCGCCAACGGTTGATTACAGCGGCGATGTTAAGGATTTTTATAACGGCACTAAGTATGGCTTAAGATCTGGTCTTCATTACGGAGTTATAGGCAAGGTTCAGCTTGGACCCCTCAACGGCAGGCTTTCAATAAGCTACGCTTCGCTCGATAACAGCGGAAATGCAAATCCGGACCAGCCGAATAGTACCGGAGAAATTAAGAACAATATCTTTATGTTATCGCTGGGTACAGAATTTGGCTTCGGAATTCCTCTTAGTCCGGTAAAACCATATGCGGGAATTGACCTTCTCTTTACGACAATCAGCGGTTCATATAATTTCCAGGGTACATCAGAAGTATCCTCGGGGGAAAAGAGCATTAAGTCTGCCTCCAGGACGGGGCTCGGATTTTCAATCGGAACTGAAGTGGGTTTCGGAAGGAGCTTTGTGCTTGACTTAAGCTTAAGGTATAATCTCATTAACCTGTTCGGGAAAAGTTATGACGGCGTTACTAATTCAAATGACAGGAATGATGCTTATACAGAGTTGAATGACGCCGCTGATCCAAACTACAGCCCCGGAAATTCGAAACATCCTATAGGCAACAGCAGGTCAATTGCAACAATTCAATTCAATGCCGGGCTGCTCTTCGGATTTTAAAGTTTTTTTGGTATATTAGTGAATCCAAACTAACTAAAAGATCCATATTAAATGAAAAAATATTACAAACAATTATTGAGCCTAGTGCTTGTAACTGCTGCGTTTATGAACTTCGGATGCTCCGGGGTTATGGACGCGATCACAAATGTTCAGCGCCTTCAGTTCAAGCTGGATAAAGTTACCGGAATGAAGGTCGCCAATGTACCTCTTTCCAATTTTTCGTCAATATCCAGTATTGGCGTGCTGGATGCGGCAAACCTGCTGGCATCATTCACACAGGGCAAGCTGCCTGTTGAGTTTACTTTGAATGTTGCGGCTAAGAATCCGAACGACGGCACCGGCGGAACAAAAAATACTTCTGCGGTTATCAAAAATCTCGCATGGAGACTATTTATTGATAACAACGAGACCATAAACGGCAACGTTAGCGATGTATCTGTGCCGGGAGTAGGGCAAACAACCAACATTCCAATAGGTATGTCATTTGACCTGCTGAAATTCTTTAAAGATGCGGGATATGATAATGTTATCAATCTTGCCCTGGCATTAGGCGGCAAGAATGGTTCTGCATCGCGTATAACGCTGAAAGTAAGGCCCACCGTTGAGACTGTCCTTGGTCCCATTACCTACCCCGGCGAGTTTGATGTTATTGATAAGGAATTTCGCGGCGGGAATTAGGATAGTTTAGGGATTATGTGTTAGATTTTTTGGAGAGCCTGCATTAGCAGGCTTTTTTATGCAGCAAATTTTATTGTTTTGCGGAAAAACAGATTGCGCCCTTTCAGGGCGTCAGGTGTCTCCTCAGGGAGGCAAAAAATCAATGAAGGGAGCTGTTGTTTAGTTATAACACCAACAACGGGGAAAAAACTTTGGCGAGTTAATTGAGTCCTTGGCTTGTCTTTTTATTTTCCTTAATTCAAGTTTTCATAAGTCCTCCTTTGTGTTAGTGTTTCATTTTACCTTTGTACACAATAGTTTCAAAAGTATCATAATCTGAATATGTAACATAGTATCTATTACCTATTCCGAATACTCTTTGAGGAAATAGTTCTGATACACCAAATTCTTTTGACCACTTTATGCCATTCCACTGATACAGACTTCTGTTAGAACCATCAGGTGAGCCCATACATAAAAAATCAGTTATTGATGAACCGAAAAAAGTTGAGTGAATTCTGAATTGATTAACACTAATCATTTCCACAAAATCATTTCCATTATATCGAAGAATGTTATGAAGATTAACTCTAATCAATTCATTACCGATGTTAAAGAAATTGATATTTGCGCTCTCGATACTTTCGGGATAAGTTTTTTCATATTTAGTTATCCATCTGTCATTTTCAAACTTTTTTACAAGCACATTTATTGAATCGGTGCTAGGCAATAGAGGGTTATAGTCATCGCCTGCAACATAGACTCCTCCAAGTCCATCTAGCATCAAAGGCTTCAAATAAAAAGTGCTATCTATATAGTATACATCAAATGAAGTGCCGTTGTAGTTAAAAACCCTACCATTCGATGTACAAAGCCAAATATTTGTTGGTGAAATTGCTCGGATGCTAGTAATGATAGTGTTGAAGTACATAGTATCACTTATTATCAAGTTTTCAAAAGTAGAACCATTCCATTTCTTAATCATCAGTTTTCTACTGAAAAGATTTGCCCCTGCTGCATAGATGTGGTTTTTATCAATCCCTGTCATTGCTGTTACATAAATATCACCTCCATAGTTTATGAAGTTGTATCTACTGCCGTCATAGTGGATTAAATTGTAATATTCATCAGCAAAATATACATTGGAGCTATCACAAGCCCATATGTCCCGAATAATTGCTTCAATTGTATCGGATTCCCAACTATATCTTGGCGGGTCAAAATCTTCCTTAGAGATCATTATAGTCTCATCACCGCACGAGCTAAAGCTTAATGCAGCAATAATTAATGTATAAAGTGCTAAAATTTTCAGGGTTACTTTTGATATGTATAACATTTTAAGAATGAAAGGGACTTCATTTTTCTGCAAAAAGCCGTAAAAGTATTAAGGAAGCCCATTTGCGAATAGATTAATTAGTACAAATATAATACGACTTCCCCCCTGTAACAATGACGTGGGTCATAATGCAAGTTGTACGGTTGTTCAATCTAACGAATCATAAGTATCGGTTGAAATCATCGAGTTAACTGCTATGGCATGCCATCGAACTGCGCCTAGCATATTCCTCCACTTCGTGGCTTAGGAAATCGCGTTCCTTTTTCGATGGGCTGCGCCCATCGCTAATGTATTATGCCCCGTTGGGGCTGCGTCCTGTAACTCGAATCGCCTGATTCGAGTGGTTGCGTGAATACAGTTGGCTTACCCTGCATTTTGTTTGTCACCCTGAACTTGTTTCAGGGTCTGCTTGCTAAACCTTATTTTTAAGAGTATGAGCAAAGATGCTGAAACGAGTTCAGCATGACGGGGTTGTACTTTTGCAGAGCATGCAGAGCGCGCTCTGCAATCCGGTCAGGCGACCGGATTTACAATTTGTATCAGCAGAGTCTATAAAAAAAAAGAAGCAGGAGGGGGTTGTTGGTGAAAACACCAACAACGGGGAAATGTAATTATCTAATCCGGAGTACTTGTGATGTAAGGTCGATTTCCAGGAACTGCAGCCTGTTGAGAAGGGATGTGCCTATGAGGCCGCCATTTGATTCAAGTCCGTACTTTGCGAAGATCGGCGAGTCGGTGAACAGGCAATCAACTTCTTTTATCCAGATGCCGCCAATTGTGATATTCTGGATTGCTCCTGATTCCGTTTTTATATAGTTACCATCTGCGCCGGAAATTTTTTTGCCGGTTATGGTATTTACATTATGCTGCTTTGCTGCGCTCAATGGAAAAATGCAAAATGGCGAACCGGTATCAAGCAGGAAGTTTGATTCAGTTCCGTTAACCAATCCCTTAAAGAAAATGTGACCCTGGCTCAATGTAAACGGAATAGCTGTTGAGGTTTCTTTCAGCAATGATTCATTGCCAAGAACAACTTTTCCGCCTGTTTCATTTGGGATCTGCATTGTTATAAAGTCAGCGTTTTTCAAAATATCCATACCGATGATCGCTTCTATTTTTACGCCATCTACGATCTTAAGTGAATCTATTACATAGTAAGTCCAATTGCTTGTTTTGATATTTCCTAAGGCAGATTCCGGTATGCTGCAGGCTTCAAGTCCGGCAATGTTTCCTCCGAATCCGCTCAAAGTGCTTTCAACTGATTCGCTGCCATCTGCGGAGATCATTGTTGAAGATGTTTTGAATGTCTTAACGCCGTCCGGCAGCGCCTGGCGGATAAGAAATGACTGTGCGGCGGCAAGATCAATTACTGCATTAACCTTTTGGGAGTTATTGAGCGTAAGCACTGCAATGTAGTAACCTCCATGCAGCCTGATATTAAATTCCCCTTCCAGTTTAAGCGATTTTTCTGCTTCGGTGACCTCAGTAGTAATAGAAAAATCACCGGATTCAAGAGGTATCTTTCCCTGGAACATATCTATAACCGGGGCGTTATCATCGGCTTCGGCTTTACTATAACCGGAAATTTTAAATACCTTTTTGATATCGGTTGAAATGACATTCACTTTTATATCGAGCGCGGATAGCTCTGCTGGAGTTTTTGAAAGCAGCTCCTTCTGCGAGCCGTCAGGTTTTTGAACTGATATTTTCAGCTTACCTTCAGTATTTCTTGCTATCATAACAGACTTGTTTCCGGCTTTCACAAAATCACCGGATGTGCCGGCCGAAACCGGGAGAATTACTGTGATGTATCCTTCAGTGCCGCAAACAAAAACCTGTGTTTCGTTTTCAGCCAGGTCGACCTTTTCTATCTCCAGTCCTGCATCTGTTTTTTTAAGCAGGAACACCGGAACAGATGCTGTTTGTGCAAAAACATTAATATTTAAAGCAACAAGAAGCAGAAAGAAATTTATTGTTTTCATATTCAGGCATAAAATTGCCCGCAGCGTTTAATAAGCACGGCGGGCATGTTCAAATATTCTATTTAATGTTGGTTTGGTTTACTTCAATTTTTACTTTTACTTCGCCGTTCTCACGGGTTATTTTGATTTGGTCGTCAGTCAAATCAGGATTGCCTACATCTTTTCTTACCATGTCGCGTATTTCTGAATCGGTTTTGCCTTCAAATTTCTTTGGGTCGGCTTTCTGCGTCAAAACCTTCACTTTCTCCCTGCCGTTACCATCTTCGATATTCACCTCAAAGCTGCGCGGCTCTTTCAAGCTGTCAAGCACTGAGTTATCCAGCGTGAGGTCACGCCTTCCGTTCGGTCCGGTTTTGAAATGGAACTTCATATCGATGCCCTGTTCCTTCATCTTGGTTTCCAGTTCACGCTGAAGCTCTTCATCGCTCATGCCTGTTGCATCGATATTGATACTGAAGAAATTGTTCAGCGCAGCGGAATACAGCGGGCGTTTTACATCGTAGTTCATTGGAGTGATCCTTATTGTTTGAATATCACCCAATGATTCAAGCTCGCGGCTGTAAGCCTTTACCTGCTCTTCCGATGCATTCGGCAGAACTATCCTGTAGAGCATCTGTGCCATGCCGTCGTTAACATTTTCGTTGCGGCTTACCTGCGCGTCTTTCATCCATGTCAGGGCGTACATTTTAGATTCAAAGCCAGAGTTATCTTTGGGAACGGTCAGGGTTATCATTTGTCCCGCTGATTCTGTTTGTGTAACCGGCATGTTGCATGCCGCAACAACCGCAATAAATGCTATAATGGTATATACAAGCCTGAGCTTGTTAGCGAAAAAGAAATTTTTCATTCGGCGGAGCTTCCTTTCTTTAAGTTTTTCGTTTGCGAGTGAGATGTTTGCTTTGTAAAGCCAGTTTTCGACTTCCGGAAAAGTTGATGAATAGTCTTCCTGCTTTACCTCGCTAAAACGATGCTCCAGCGATTTATTTTTTTCTGTATTCATTACCGTTCTGACCTGATTTCTGCAATTAGATTGAGTGTTTCTGTTTCCAGGTCCCCGTTCAGATCCCCGTATAGATCGTCACTTCGGACTGAGTATTTTCCCTGTTCCGTTATATGTTCTTTAAGCTTCTTCCTGGCCCTGCTAAGCCTTGACTTGACCGCCGAGAGGCTTCTTTCCTTTTGAATAGTAACTATTTCTTCAATAGAGAATCCGGCGACTTCGAAAAGCAGTATCGCAGCTCTTTCTTTTGCTGAAAGTACGGCAAGCGCTTTGTTCAGTACCATCCTGCTTTCAGATTGTTCGGCCCTGTCATATATTTCCGGCATATCGGGCACTTTGAACCCGGAATCATCCATTGGAAGGAATTTCTTCCAGAAGTGTTTCCTTATGGCTGAATAGAAGGTTGTAGTGATTATTTTAAAGAACCATGAACGGAACTTGGTTGTATCATTCAGATTGTGGAAGTTTTCAAGGGCCAGCAGGAAAGACTGCTGAAGAACATCTTCGGCATCATCCGCTGACCAGGTGGCGCAGAGCGCCCTCGAATACTTTATGGCATCGTTATAGTGAGGCTTCAGCAATTCCGTAAATTCGGCCGTATTTCGGGTCATTAAGTCGTTTTCTTTATAAATCCGGATTTCTGTTAATATGATGCACCTGCGGCTGGAAAAGTCGCACCTTGCCGCTAATACCACAATTTCTTAAGATTTTGAATGATACTTATAACAAAAATACACTATTTTTGTAATATACAAACTGATTCCGGCAGTTCTGAAATACACCTAAATATGCAAGTTCAAACTTGATTAAGTATGAAGACAATTTTATGTTACGGTGACTCATTAACATGGGGGTATGATCCTTCAAGCGGTTTGAGATTTCCTTATGAAACCACATGGCCGGCGGTTATGCAAAAGTCATTAGGCTCAGAATACAGGGTGATAACTGAGGCTCTTGTTGCGCGGACTACCTGCTGGGAGGTTCCCTATGCTCCAAACCGGAACGGAAAAGAATCGCTGCCTATGCTGCTGGAATCACACTCGCCGGTAGATCTTGTAATAATAATGCTTGGTATTAATGACCTGATGCACCAGGTTGGAAAAAGCGCGGATGAATCTGCATGGGGATTGCTTGCGCTGATTAGGGAAGTTCTTTCGCCACTATACGGAGGGCAGCCGCCCAAAATACTGATAGCATCGCCGCCATCGATAGGAAGGCTTTCGGAATTTAACAAGCTTGCATTCAATGGGAAAGAAAAGGAATCGATAAAACTGGCAGGATACCAGAAGACAGTTGCGGAAACTGCGTTGTGTGAATATTTTGACTCAAATGAATTTGTTAAGGCTTGTGATACTGATGGTGTGCATCTTCTCCAGGCAGAACTTAAAACTCTGGGCGAAGCTATCGCAGACAAAGTGAGGTTTTTAAAATTATGAAGGAGCATCCGCCGGAACTTGTGAAGGGACTGATGCGAATTCCCGGTGTCGGCAAATCAATTGCCAATGACCTGCTGAATATTAACATAAACTGCGTTGAAGACCTGATAGGAAAGGATCCGCAGGATCTTTATGACAGGTCGAACAAATATGCAGGCGTTGTGCAGGATAGATGCCTGCTGTATGTTTTCCGCTGCGCAGTTTATTTTGCAGAAAACGAGAGCCATGACCCCGAAAAGCTCAAATGGTGGAAATGGAAAGACACTTAGGATATTTTGTGATATTGTATTAGATATCTCAGAGATTACTTCTGCTGCATTAATTTATTTTAACGCTTCATTCAAAAATTTCATTTTTAATACTGTTTTGCTGCTGTAAGAAATGAATTCCCGCAGGAAAGAAATTGGATTCAATCTGCTTGCATGGCTGATAGCAGGCAATATGTTCGTAATTTTCAGGTTTTTTGGCATGTATGATTTTGAGCAGTACTTCATACTGAAAAAACCCATTGAAATGGAACTGATGTTCTTTGAAGGCAATGTTGTGGCTATTGTAAACGGACTGCTTTTATCTTTTGTTGATATTCTTTTTGATACACCAAAATTCAAAAGAGAATCATTCAGGTACATTATCACAGTAAAAAGTATCGCTTATATAGTTACAATGTTCATTTCTATAGTTTCGATATTTGTGCTTCATGGCATAATAATTAACAGGGATAACAACCTGCTGTATTCACTTGAGTATACCCTGGGAAGCCAGTATACTATTGCACTGTATCTCTACGGCGCGTTTATCAGCCTGCTGATAAACTTTTTCAAGGAAGTGAATAAAAAATTCGGGCCGGGGATACTTCTCAAGCTTTTTTCGGGGAGGTATTACAATCCAAGAGTTGAAGACCGGATATTCATGTTCATAGACCTCAAAGCTTCAACCACAATTGCCGAAAAACTGGGACACATTAGATATAGCAGGCTTATACAGGACTGTTTCTATGATGTGACCGATGTTGTAGCCAGATACAAAGCGGAAATCTACCAGTATGTTGGTGACGAAATAGTGCTTACATGGGAGCTCGAAAAGGGTATTGAGAACGATAACTGCTTCAGGTTCTTTTTTGAATTCAAAAAGAAAATAGAATCACTACGCGATTATTACAGTGAGAAATACGGTGTTATCCCGGTTTTCAAAGCGGGAATGAACTGCGGAACTGTTACTGTCGCGGAAATTGGTGAGCTGAAAAAGGAAATTGCTTATCACGGCGATGTTATAAATACGGCGTCCAGAATCCAGGACCTGTGCAACGAACACAATAAGCCATTTTTGATCTCCGGCAATATGTACAGCAAGATGCCGCGCACCGGGCTTTTCAGGTTCGATTTGATCGGCGAGATTCTGCTAAAAGGAAAACTGAAACCTGTTGGAGTTTACAGCGTAGGGCATCAAAAATAGAACTTGATCGAATAATGCAAAAGGAATTCAAACTAAGGAAGGCTATCGATGATGATCTGCTCCCTTCTTTCGGGATAAGAAAGAACGCAATGCTGAAGTATGTAGAAGCATCTAAAGGATGGGACGAAGAGGCGGAAATGAAGCAGCATATCGAAGATTTTGATACTAATGTTATGCAGATGATAATTGCTGACGGGAAGCCTATCGGGGTATTGGAAACCGTTTCAGGTGACGGCATATTGGAAGTACACGGTATTTATATCATTGAAGAATACCAGAACTTCAAGATCGGTTCAAGGATCATGTCTGGCCTGATCAGGAATGCCGCATCGAAGAAAAATGCGGTCATGCTGCAGGTGCTGAAAGTAAATACGCGGGCAAGAGACTTTTACCTGAGGCTTGGATTCACTATTCTCAGGGAAGACGAGCGCCATTATAAAATGATATGTAAACCTGATTTATAACTTTGTAATAAAAATCTCTATTGAAAAGTTGTTAGTTTAATTGATTTTTAAATGGTATTTTTAGACCTTTAGTACCGGCCCTCTTTGATAAAATTAATAATTTCCGGTTAAGTAGCATGAAAAAATCCAACGCAGTGATCCTCACTTTAGGTGCAGGCTTGTTTACAGGTATCCTGATCATCGTAATTCTGTTCCAGTTGATGGGAGTTACTTTGAGCGATAAGGTGATAACCTCTTCCAGCCAGGGCGATTATATAAAGTACAATTCAGATGACCCTTATACGCTGAACATCATAAAACAAACACAACCGCTCAGTTCAAATTATATAATGATGGTTTCCGGCAAGTCTGATAAATCATACGGACATGTTGTAAGCTATATAGATCCCGCGCCGGTAAGCGATGATGACATAAAAAAGACACGCGTGATATGGAATAAAGAGGGGGTTGAGGTTACATTTCCCCTGGGACAAAAGCTCTACATTCCTAAGGAGAGGTTTATCGGGCTCAGGTAATTCAGCGACGGCCGAAAATCAGTAAATCGGAGTTATGCCCATATTATAAAACATAAACGACCACTGGTCGGCAACTTCCTCAATATACTTCGATGTAGGCTTGCCGCTTCCGTGACCTGCTTTTGTTTCAACGCGAATCAATACCGGGTTGTTTCCTTTATACTTTTCCTGTAAAGTTGATATGTATTTAAATGAATGCGAAGGCACTACGCGGTCATCGTGATCGGCAGTAGTAACAAGTGTCGCCGGATATTCAACCCCGCTGCGGATATTATGAATCGGTGAATAGCCAAGCAGGTACTTGAACATATTTTCATCATCGCTGGAGCCATACTCTTTAATCCACGCAGAGCCTATCGTGAATTTCTGGTAACGCAGCATATCCATAACTCCCACTGCAGGGAATACTACCCTGAAAAGATCAGGCCGCTGATTCATCACCGCGCCTACGAGCAATCCGCCGTTGGAGCCGCCGGCAATTGCCAGCCTGCCTGGATTAGTATATTTTTCGGCAACCAGGTATTCTGCGGCCGCGATAAAATCATCAAATACATTCTGCTTGTTGGTCAGCATTCCGGCTTCATGCCATTTCCTGCCGTACTCATTGCCGCCGCGTATGCAGGGCATTGCGAACACTCCGCCATTTTCTAACAATATTACTCTTGATGCTGAAAATACCGGCTTCATGCTGATTCCGAATCCGCCATAGCTGTAGAGGTATGTCGGATTGTTACCATTAAGCTTAATTCCTTTCTTGTAGACAAGAAACATCGGGATCCTGGTACCGTCTTTGCTTTTATAGAATACCTGCTTCGACTCATAATCGGAAGTATTGAACTTTACTTCCGAAGAATGAAAAAGCTGCGAGGTATTTTCCTTGATATTGTAGGAATAGATCTCGGGCGGTGAAGTTAGCGATGTAAATGTGTAAAATGTTATTTTGTCATCACTCTTTCCCCCGAAGCCGTATACATTCCCGATCCCAGGAAGCGATACATCATACTGGTATTTGCCGTCAAGCGAATACACACTGATCTTTTCAGCAACATCTACTAAATATTGAGCAAAAATCATGCCGCCTGTAATTTGCACATTGTCCAGCGGGTATTCTGATTCAGGCAATATCGTTTCCCATTCAGCCGAAAGATCGTTCAGGTCAGCTTTTACAAGCTTACCGTTAGGTGCACCTCTATCGGTGAATATATATACATGGTTACCGGAAGCATAGATAACATAATACGTATTTTCCATCGTGTCATCTGTGATCGCGCGGAACTTGTCATCCGAAGTAAGCGATGTTTTGAATAATACTCTGTTTCCTTTTTTGCCTGCTTCGTTTACATAAAGAAAAACCAGGTTCTCATCTTCAGATGAGTCCATCCAGTGTGAGCGGGCCGGATTGCAGTCATCACTATAAATAAGTTTATCCTCTTCCTGTGAAGTTCCAAGCCTGTGATAATAAACCTTGTGATAGTCGTTCTTAATAGTAAGCTCATTTGAGTTTATGGGCTTGTCATAACTTCCATAAAAAAAGCCATCTTTATACCAGCCTGCGTTCGAGAACTTAACACGGTTAATATGATCCGGCAGCAGTTCACGGGTTTCGATATTCATTACATGAATATCGTGCCAGTCTGACCCGCTTTTGGAAACCAGGTAAGCAAGATACTTCCCGTCAATTGAAACATTTGAGCCAACAAGTGAAACAGTGCCGTCTTCCGAGAATTTGTTTGGGTCTATGAATATTTCAGGCTTCCCGTTCAGCCCATTTTGTATATATAATACGCTTTGGTTTTGCAGTCCGTCATTTTTATCGAAGAACAAATAATCGCCCGCTCTGAACGGCTGTGTGTAACGTGGATAGTCCCACAGTTCAGTCAATCTTGCTTTGATCTTATCGCGGTAGGGGATACGTGACAGGTAGCCGAAAGTAATTTCATTCTGCGACTCGATCCATTTTGCAGTTTCAGGTGAATCGGTTTCTTCAAGCCAGCGGTAAGGATCTTTGATCTCAACACCAAAGTAGTTATCTGAGTGTTCCATTACTTTATTTTCAGCAATTTATTATTTTAGCTATTCAATAGTATCAATTCTCAGTGCCTTGAGCGCTATTGAAGCTGTCAAGTGTGCTTCTGTTGATCTTCGGCTGAGGGTTTTCATAGCTTTGAGCTTAATACCGATACCACAAAATTAATCGTTTGTTTTGATTTCTCCAAGTGATTTTTCGCTTCCGGCAAGCACAACCGATGCCATTGTATCTCCAACTACGTTAGTAGTGGAGCGGCACATGTTCAGTATCCTGTCAACGCCTACTATCAGGGCGATTCCTTCAACCGGCAGTCCAACTGCATTAAGAACTACCACAAGCATTATCAGACCCGCTCCTGCCACAGGAGCAGTAGCTGCGCCGGTTATCACACAGGCTATGAATATAGAAATATGCTGCGCAAATGTAAGATCAAAGCCGTAAACCTGCGCTATAAAAATTGCCGCAACAGCCTGGTAAAGTGCCGTTCCGTCCTTGTTTATTGTAGTGCCGATCGGAAGCACAAAGCTTGCGATCCGGTTGGGCACGCCAAGGCGGTTTTCGGTCACGTCTATTGTGACGGGCAAAGTTGCTGATGATGAGCTTGTTGTAAATGCCACTGCAAGGACCTGCTTCTGCGCAAGAAAGTACTTTATGGGAGAAACCCCGGTGAACGTTTTTACCAAAGCGGGATACAGCACAAATGTCACAATCAGCATTGCGAGTATTGCAGTTAAGCAATACCAGAACAATGTACCCAGAATTGAGAACCCGAACTCCGCCACTGTGGCAGAAATGAGCGCAAACACCGCAAGCGGCGCAAGCAGTATCACCTTTTCGACGATCTTTATCATCGCTTCTGTAATACCCTCAAAAAAATTAATTACCGGTTTTGCCCGTTCTTTAGGTATGTAACAAAGAACGAGTCCGGTAAGTATCGCAAAGAAAACTACCTGCAGGAAGTCGCCTTCTGTTAGGCCTTTGAATGGATTCTTCGGAATGATATTTACGCAAAAATCTACCAGGTCAACTTTTGCTTCCTGCTGCACTACCGGCGTGAGCTCGTCATGGTAAGCTTCAACAAGCCGCGTTTTAGTTTCAGCAGACATATGCTGGCCCGGCTGGATGACGACAGCTAATACCTGCCCTAACCCAACAGATACCATGGAAGTGAAAAGGAACAATACCAGCAGCTTGCCGCCAAGCTTTGCAATGTGTTTAATATCATGTAAGGACGCTGCACCCACAATAAGCGAGGCGAGCACAAGCGGTACTGCGATCATGTTCAGCAGGCGGATGAATATCTCACCAATTGGTTTTATATCCGCGCCTATAGAGCTTGATTTCTTCAGTGACTTCAGCTCGGTATATATAAGTGGGGCGGGGACTGAAGGTATTTTAACGACCAAGCTAGTTCCGGCAAGCCTGCCGTTTTTCCTGAGCGATTCAAAGTACTTCAATACACCTTGTCTAGAATCTGCATTGAAACTCTGCAGAACTGAGTCACCTTTTTGATAAGTGATCTGTTCCCAATTCTCTAATTCAGTCTTACTGTTGCCGCTTGTGAGAAGCAAGCTGTGCTGATTGACGCTGAATATAGTTCCGAAAATTATTCCAAGTATCAGACCTATCAGGATCTGAATATGGAGCTTAACTTTCAGCCGCTTCATTCGGCAACAGTGTTAATGAATCTTTCCCTGATCTTCTGTAATATCATCAGGAACGCGGCGCTGATGCCTGCTATAGCCAGTGTGATGCCCCAGTAGCTTCCGTCAAGGAATGAAATTTCATAGAATGTTTTGATCCAATGAATCAGGATGAAGCCAGATTTGGTTGCAGCAAGGAATGAATAAAGTCCTACAAGCCCAATCGCATACAAAATATACAGCTTCATATTTTTTTCATTCTTATGCGTTACCACTGCAAGAAAGTTAGCCGAGGTTATGATTATCATTATCGATAGCATCACCATTTGAATATCTTCAGGGGTGAAACCGGCGACTTTTTCGGTGTAATACTGCCCAAGGTATGATGCTCCTACAAGTATTGCAGCAGATATCATCACAAAGCTGAAAAGCTCCTTGGTGAAATTCCTGAGCTTGCTTACATTGGAATTCCGCAATGCTATAATGAACGAAGGCAGTCCTATGGAGAATATGTTTATTAGCGATACCCTTCGCGGGGTTAATGGGAACTCAAACGCGAAGAACATGGTGAGTATGGTGAAGTATATTACCATGAAGTTCTTTGTCAGAAAAAGCTTGGCAACAGAGCTCACCGTGTTGACTATCTTATTGCCTTCATCAAAGATACTTGGCAGAAGCGCGAACTTGTTTTTCAGCAGCACAATATCAGCCACTTCTTTTGTGATCTGGCTGCCTTCTTCCATTGCAATGCCCATATCTGATTCCTTTATTGCGGGAAGGTCATTAACGCCGTCTCCAATCATAGCGGTGTACATCTTTTCCTTACGCAGTGTTTTGATAATGCGCAGCTTATGCTCAGGCTTAAGGCGCGCGAATATCTTCTTTTTCATTATTACTGAAAAGAAATCACTATCGCTTACTTTTTCTATCTCGCTGCCTGAAATTAGCTCATCATCCGAAATATTCCAGCCTATCTCTTTGGCAACTGCCTGGATTGCGTAAGCATTATCGCCGGAGAGGATCTTTATTTCGATTTTATTTTTGTGGAAGAGGTTAATAGCCTCCATAACGTCGCCGCGTACCTGGTCTGTGATCGAAACTACACATATGGGTTCAATTTTTATTTCTGATAGGTTCTCTTCAATTTCCTTAAGGCTCCTGCCGGAGGTTTCAATTCCGAACAGCAGGTTGCGGTAAATCTTTAATCCATCTCTTTCGAAGATCTCCTCAGCCTTTTGTTTCTCAATAGATCTCTCATTTAATACATCATATCCGCCGAATACAACAGTTAGTTTTCCGTCATTTGATATTTGCTCTTTGGTATTTGCTATTTCAAGCAGGCTCATTTTATTTTCTGAACTGAAGGGGATCTCTTCTACAGCGGTTGCGGCAGTGTCAGACGGGTAAATTTCAAGGGTTCTTAGCGTTGCATTCTTATCTGATGAAAGCCTGGCGTATGTGCCCAGCAATTCTTCGATCTGTTCTTTGGTGAACTTTGCAGTGAGGGGAGTTATGCGGTTTACCGCCAGCTTATTCTGTGTTAATGTGCCGGTTTTATCTGTACAGACAATTTTCACATTCGCAAATGATTCGATGGCATTGAGCTTCTGTATTATTGCGCCAATTTTGCTGATACGGTAGATTCCTAGCGCAAATGTAACACTTGACATCAGCACTAATCCCTGCGGGATAAGCGATAGCATCACTGTAGAGATTTTGCGCACAAAATCGAGATCTGAAAATCCGCCCGGATTGCGGATGATCTCCAGAACTACGAGAAATATCGCTGTTGAAAACAGAACTTTAACTATGAAGTTTAGCCGTACCTGCAGGGGAGAGAGGTTCAGCTTGAATTTTTTGGCGGTCTTCGTGATCTCGTTCGCATAGCTGTTATCGCCAACTTTCTCCGCGCGGTAAAATCCGTTGCCGGAAAGGCAGAAACTGCCGGAGAGCACTTCATCGCCGTTTTTTTTGTTTATCGGAAGCGATTCACCAGTAAGCAGTGATTCATCAATCTCCAGCTTGTTAGATTCTTCTACAATGCCATCTACTACAACCTGGTCGCCGCGTTCGAGCACAATAATATCATCAACCACCACATCTGACTGATTGATCGTTACTTCCTTGCCGCCGCGGATCACTTTTACTTCCTTCTTAAGCAGCAGGCTCACTTTATCAAGTGCGCGCTTCGCACGGATTTCCTGGTAAACCGCTATGAAGGTATTCAGCGAGATAACAAATGTAGTGCCGATGGTATCATACAGCAGCCGGGTATCACCTGAAGTAATATAAAAATACAGCAGGAAAAGGATCACTGATGTGATAACAAGGTTGAATACGGAGAATACATTCTCCAGAATGATCTCCCCGATCTTTTTGGTTTTGGTCACAGTCGAGCGGTTCACCTGCCCGCTGTTAATTCTTTCCTGTACTTCGTTTTCTGATAATCCCTTCATTTTTGGCATGGAAAAGCAACATTCAAATATTTGTCAAATAATAAAAGTAACTGCAAAGTCAAAAGGCAAAAGTGAAAAGGCAAAAAAAAGAACAAAAAAACAACTATTGCCTGATGCTCTAGAAATTACTTAGTGTTCTTTATCATTGCAGTCAGCAGCGCGAAAACATTGTTCAATTCTGAATCTAAGTTTTGCAGATCATTTTCCTGAAAATACTCAAGCAGTTTGCATATCTCAATTTGTGTATCAATTTCTACAGAAGATGACCTGGATACTTCATAAAATCTTCTTCTCTCAATTATCGATTTTCTTGCAGCGCCTTCGGCAATATTTGAAGCAACAGATATTGAAGCTCTTCGTAATTGTGATGTCAGAACATATTTTTCTTCATTTGGAAGTCTGGATGTGAGTTTATAGACTTCTTTCACAAGGTGCAGGCTTTTATCCCACACAGCCAGTTGTTTATGATTAAGTTTCAGCATAATATTAGGATTTATTGATTCTGATCTATTTCTAACTGTATCAATTAAAGTGCTTTGGTTGCTTTTTGTTTTTTGTTTGAAAATTACTCATCGCCTTTTTTGCCTTTTCACTTTTGCCTTTTGCCTTAACCTCACATCGCCTTTTTTGCCTTTTCACTTCTGCCTTTTGCCTTATCCTCACATCGCTCCCTCATATTCGGCATCAGGATTTATCTCGCCAAGCTCGCCCTCGCTTGAAGCTATCACAACACAGGCAAGCGAATCAGCCAGCACATTCGGAACTGTGCGGCACATATCGAGGAACCTGTCAACCCCGATAATTAGGGCAATGCCTTCTTCTGGTACGCCCACTGATTTAAGTACAATGATCAGCATCAGCAGCCCAACCCCCGGCACGGGCGCCGTGCCGACTGCGGCAAGTGCCGCGGTGAGTACAATCGTAAGCTGCTGGGTTAATGTGAGGTCGAATCCAAACACTTGAGCTATGAACATAGCCGCGACTGCCTGGTAAAGGGCTGTACCATCCATATTAACAGTAGTGCCAAGCGGAAGTACGAAGCTTGCTATCTTGTTCGGCACTCCGAGCCGTTTTTCGCAAACATCCATGGTTACTGGAAGCGTAGCTGCTGATGAGCTTGTTGAAAACGCGACCGCGAGAACCTGCCGCTGCGCCCTGAGGAAATCCTTAAGCTTTATCTTTGTGAATATTCGCAGCAGAAGCGGGTATTCAACAAATGTAAGAACAAGCAAACCAAGAACTACGGTAAGCGAGTACCACATCAAGGTTTTGAGGATAGAGAATCCAAACTCAGCCACGGTTGCGGCGATCAATGTGAATACCGCATACGGGGCTATGATCATAACTTTTTCTACAAGCACTATCATCGCATCACTGATGCCCGTGAAGAAATTAATAACAGGCTCCGATTTTGATTTCGGTATCTGCATTAAAAATATACCGGTCAGAATCGCGAAGAATACTATTTGCAGGAAGTCGCCATCTGCAATGGCTTTAAACGGATTCTTAGGTACAATGTTAACGACGAAATCTACTATGTTCATCGAAACATTCTGTTCTATTTTTGATTTCGCATCATCCTGGTAAGTATCAAGCAGCCGGTCTTTGGCTGATTGATCCATAATATGGCCCGGCTGAATAAGATTCGCGAACAGCAGCCCAATTGTGATAGCCATAACTGCGGTGAGGGCGTAGAATCCAAGTGTTTTGCCGCCGATCTTCGCTACATGCTTAAGATCAGTCAGCGAAGCCGCGCCAACTATCAGTGATGCCAGTACAAGCGGCACCGCGATCATATTCAAAAGGCGTACAAATATATCACCCACAGGCTTGAACCAAACGCCGATGCTTTTTATCTTATCAACCGAAACCACATTCTCAAAAGTCCGCTCAGAGCCATCGGAGAGCTTGATCTTTATCTTAGCGTCTTTTTTATCCTTAAGGTTTTTGTAATACTTTACAATGGCGAGCTGGTCGCTTTGGTAAAATGTTTTAACTACGGAATCCTTTTTGAGGTAGGTGAATTCATGCCAGTTCTCAACTGCTTCAGTGTTATCTTTAAATGTTAGCTCAACCTTGTTCGGATTTATAGAAAACACGGCCCCGAAAATGGCACCCAGTACGAGCCCGATAATTATTTTGGTATGAAGCTGCAGTTTAGGCAAGTTTGCTCCTTTTCAAATAAATATAATCCTGCAATTTATGTAAAAAGTTATTAAAAATCCCCATAAAGAAATGATATTGAGGTAAGTGTTAAATATCTAAAAGTGCCTTCAAATTGAAGTGACCTCAACTTCGCAAAAAATGACCCCACCCAGCCCTCCCCAAAGGGGAGGGCAAAGAATAATGTCACTTGCAATTACAGCCCTTCATTCCCGCACTCCTCATTCTAACCCTCCCGGTCTATCTACGAAAACGAGAGGAGTTTGAATTGAAGCTAGGCGATGCACTCGAATCAGGCGATTCGAGTTACATATTCTCATGTAAATCCGGTCGCCTGACCGGATTATAGACAATTGATATGATGTGTGACCACTCTGTGGTCAATTGTGCTTGTGCGATACCTGTCTATAAGTGTGTGACCGCTATGCGGTCATGTAACGCGTTCCCAAGCTGGAGCTTGGGAATGAAATGGATAAAATAACCCCTCCTTTGGAGGGGTGTTTCAGCGCCAGCTGAAACGGGGAGGTCGGAAATGTAGATTACCGTCACGAGGTAAAAATGACCCCACCCAACCCTCCCCAAAGGGGAGGGCAAATACAAATCAGTACTGCCCCGATTTGAAACCTTAATCCCTAATTCCTTCATTCCAAAACTGCTCATTCCCAAACTCCGGTTTGGGAATGCAGAATGATTGATTATCATTTCCCCCTGGAAGGGGGAATACAAGGGGGTAGTTTAAGACTCCCTCCCTGCCTCGCCCTTCTCAATGTTGTGGAGTTATAAAATTTTTAGTTGTGCTATCTTCAAGTGCCGTAGGCACGTAATATTGGTAGCTTCATGACCTCAAAATTTTTCCCAGTCCCGTAGGGACGGAACAGGCAGAACCCATCTAGAGAGTTTGGGACTAAATAAGACCCCCCTCCCAGCCTCCCCGTTCGCAAGCGGAGAGGTAAGATCGCGTCATCCGAGGAACTGCTGTCTTTGCATACACTTAATTTAATTTCACTTTTGGTTATATTTACATATATGTTCAGAGAAATAGGAAAATATAAACCGCTTCCGATGGTTAGCTGGTACAACCTGAAACAGGTTGCCGGCACGGCGTTTAAATCGGTGGTATCAAAGATAATAGGCGAGCAGTCAGACCGCCGCCTGATGCTCGCGCTTGCATCGGCTGAAAATGAATTCTTCGATTACACTTACCATTACAAAACCGAAGGCGATAAGGTGCAGCCTGATATAAACGATCTGCGCGAAGAGATATGGATCGATTTTATTGCCGATACCGGCGACGGGTGGAATTCAACTTATTCAGTTGCCTACTATGCTTCAAAGCGCGGATTGAAACTGAATCTGCCCTCTGTGGGCGAGGCTGATACCAAACGCGGCGAGCTCTTGATATTTGGCGGTGATGAAGTTTATCCTGCGCCAAGCAAAGAAGCATACCGGAACAGGCTTATAGCTCCGTTTGAGGCGGCGATGGGTGATGAAAAGCCAAAAGAAGTGCCGCATGTTTTTGCAATTCCGGGCAACCATGACTGGTACGACGGCCTCGAGGCATTCACAAGATTGTTTTGCTCAGATCTCGGCTCGCGCCGTTTTGCAGGCAGGCTTACTCGCCAGAAACGCAGCTATTTCGCTATCAAGCTTCCTAATAACTGGTGGCTGCTTGCATCTGACGGACAGCTTCATTCAAACATTGATACTGCGCAGCTTGAGTATTTCCGCAATATCGCTGCCGAACATATGAAGGATGGCGATAAGGTTATACTATGCATTTCTGAGCCGGTATGGATCTATGCTCATAAATATAAAAAATACGGCGCGCCTTATGATGAAAGTGACCTGATATATCTGCAGGAAGAGATCCTGAAACCGAACGGTGCAGAGGTGAAGGTTTTCCTTACCGGTGATCTGCATCACTACCGCAGGCATGAGGAAATGGATGCGAAGGACGATGAGGCGAAAGTACAGAAGATCACCGCAGGCGGCGGCGGCGCGTTCCTGCATCCGACACATGGGGGTGATTTCAGCGTTATCACTGAAGACGACCACCTGCCTGACCAGGAGCCGCGCAGCTTTGAAATGAAGGAGTGTTATCCTTCTCAGAAAAAATCAAAGCTGCTTGGCTGGCTGAATTTGTTTTTCCCCGTGATGAATCCGGGATTTGGTATTTTAACAGGTGTGCTTTATCTTGTTACGATATGGATAGTCAGCTCTACATTCCATTTTGAGTTTACTCATTCCATAAGGGGATTTTTCGATCAGACGCTTCGAGCATTCCTAGTTAATCCATTTGCCGCATTATGGCTCGGCGCAGTTGCAGCCGGATTCGTTTTCTTCACTGATACACATTCGCGGCTCTACAAGTGGCTTGGAGGACTCGGTCATTTCGGGCTTAACCTGTTCAGCATGGCGTATATCGGTTTGTTTGCCACTTACATAAACGCAAAAGTGTTCAATGAGAATATTGTTACAGGATTCATATTTATACCACTGATCATTTTCGGACTTGGATGGGTTATAGGATCATTCAACATGGGGCTTTACCTGGCGATTTCTATGAACATATTCGGCAGGCATGATAACGAGGCATTTTCTGCAATAAAAAATCCTGATTACAAAAATTTCCTGCGGCTGCATATCGATAATACCGGAAAGCTCACCATATATCCGATTAAGATAGAAAAAACAGCGCGCAAGTTCCGCGAGCGCAATAAGGGCGAAGATGATATAGCATTCGTGATTCCAGAAGACGGATGCAAACCGGAGCTGATAGAAAAACCTATTCAAATAGCAAATAGGAAATATCAAATACCAAATGTGAATAACAAATAACAAAAAGCAAAACATAATTTTAGATATTTTAGTCGACAATAGTTAACGAAGAGCCTTTAGTTTGAATAACTATTGATGAATAAAGACAAAAAATCCCCCTTGAAAAGGGGGAGAATAGTTTGAGTCTTTTTATCAATGCAGATTTTACATGTTCTTATTTTTTCCGGATAGTATCAATGGGGATTTTTGATAACATACTTTGCAATTATAATTTCCGGGAACCATTCCAAGTATTAATTCCTTATGGAGATTTAAAAAAACCTTTACATTTTATTTCATAGCGAAGAAATTGAAAGCTAGAATTTGAATTTAGGTAACAAAATCGTAATAGTCGGTTCAACGGGCAGCGGGAAGACCACATTCGCGGGCAGATTATCGAAGCTGCTGGGTATACCGCATGTTCAGCTCGATAGCCTGTTCTGGAAGCCGGATTGGTGCGAATCAACAAACGAGGAATTTCGCGCGAAAGTTGAAGAGGCCGTTTCACACGATAAGTGGATTATTGACGGCAACTATGCCCGTAACCAGGATATCACAACCGGCAATGCCGACACAATAATATGGCTTGATTACCCCTTATATAAGATAACATTAAGAGTTATTAAACGCTCTTTGAAGCGGGTGTGGACCCAAGAGCCGCTGTGGCATAATAACCGTGAGACTTTCAGAAAGCTATTCTCCAGGGATTCAATTGTGCTGTTCGCTATAACTTCGTACAATAAAAAGAATTCGCGTTACAGAGTAATGATAAATGACAGATCAACTGGTATTAATTGGATCAGGATAAGGAACACCAGGGAGTATAGTGAGTTTTGGGAACGAATGAATTCAAACAACAAATAGTAAATACCAAATAACAAATACCAAAAAGCAAATACCAAATTCCTTTTAACAAATATCAACTTTGAAAAACGAAATTAAAGTGACCTCTCCCTCCGTCTCCCTTTACCAGGGAGAGGGAGAGAAAGGCAGAGATAGCTTTTATTACAAGATTGTGCTCTTAGCCCTGAAAGGGCGGCAATATGTCAGCGATGGGCGAAGCCCATCGAAAAGAAACCAAAATGAATAGCCCCGAATGGGGCGCAATCAAAATGTACCTTTTCTACAACACGAATACAACTATCGTGAAGAAACAAATTCCAATTGATAAAAGCATTGTGCCCATTCACACCGGCTCGCTCTCATTTGGAGAGAGAGAGGAAAACAGCAAATTGCACACCATCCACAAAACAACATATCAACCATAAAAAAACCCGGTCTGTAACCGGGCTTTTAAAAAGATGAATATTATATTTAGTCTTTAAGGTTATCCAGAACGTCCATAACTTCTTTTACAGCTTTGGCTGATTCATTGACCAGCTTCATTTCCTCATCATTAAGCTTGAGCTCGATAATTTTTTCGATACCGCCCTTGCCTAATATAACCGGAACGCCTAGGTAGATGTTCTTTAAGCCGTACTCGCCGTTCAGCAGTGCGCATACGGGGAATACACGCTTCTGGTCTTTAATGATAGCTTCAACCATCTGTGCTGCCGCAGAACCCGGTGCGTACCATGCTGATGTTCCAAGCAGATTAACTATTTCGCCGCCGCCTTTTTTGGTGCGGTCAATGATCTTATCAAGCTTTGCTGCATCGATAAGCTCGGTTACGGGAATTCCGCCAACCGTGGTGTACCTTGGGAGCGGAACCATAGTATCACCGTGGCCGCCCATCAGCACTGCCTGGATATCTTTTGGTGAAACATTAAGCTCTTCAGCGAGGAATGATTTGTACCTGCCGGTATCGAGAATTCCTGCCATACCGAATACACGGTTTGCCGGGAACTTTGCGTTGATGTATGCGCAGTATGTCATTACATCAAGCGGATTGGAAACAACTATGATTATGGTATTGGGTGAGTATTTAGCAACCTGCTCGGTTACTGATTTTACTATCTTAGCGTTTGTTGAAATAAGGTCGTCGCGGCTCATGCCGGGTTTTCTGGGCAATCCCGAAGTAATTACAACAACATCAGAGTTTGCAGTTTTGCTGTAATCATTTGTTGAACCGGTAACGCGGGTGTCATACATATTGATAGCCGCGGTTTCCCAGATATCAAGAGCTTTGCCTTCCGCAAAGTTCTCTTTTATATCCAGAAGAACAACTTCATTCACTATTTCATGATGCGCTAATACTTCTGCACAGGTTGCGCCAACATTTCCGGCGCCGATAACTGATACTTTCACTGTATTATTCCTTTATGGTTTATATTTATAGAATGTTTGTTTGTTATCTTGTCATTCCCGCGAAGGCGGGAATCTCTTGTTAAAATAGAGCCGGTTTTCAAGGGCTTCTGCTCATCCAATGGCTCATTTTTTGTCATTCCCGCGCCGTACCTTCGGTAAGCAAGCAGGCGGGAATCTCTTTTTGAATCAAAGCAAAAAAAAGCGGGTGAATTAATGTTCACCCGCTGCAAAAATGAAACTTACTGTTCCCTACAGGGAATTCTGTATGTCAATTACTTAGCTTCTACAGGATGAACACTGATCTTCTTCTTCAGCTTATTATGGCTGGTGAATTTAACTTTGCCGTTAATAAGCGAGAAAATTGTATCATCTTTGCCAAGCTTAACATTGAGGCCGGGGAGGAATTTTGTACCTCTCTGCCTTACAATTATGCTGCCTGCTGAAACCAGCTCGCCGCCAAAGCGCTTTACGCCTAATCTTTGGGAATTACTGTCGCGGCCGTTCTTTGTGCTTCCTAATCCTTTTTTATGAGCCATTATATATTACTTTTAAAAATTATAGATTACTTTTTCGAAAGAAGGAGATATTACTTTATTGAGTTGATCTCGATCTGCGTGTACTGCTGGCGATGGCCTTTTGTCCTCTTATAGCCTTTTCTTCTTTTTTTCTTGAAGACAATAACCTTATCATCTTTTACATGGCCTAAAACAGTAGCTTCAACCTTCATCGAGAGGGAAGGAGCGCCAACCTGGAATGATTTATCATCTTTGCTGAACATCAGAACATCGGAAAATGATATCTTTGCGCCTTCATCTTCCTTCATTTTAGGAACATACAGCCTGTCGTTTTCGGATATTTTGTACTGTCTGCCTTTGATATTTACTATTGCGAACATTTTTGTATATAAATTAGATTAAAATTTCGGTGTAGTGAAACCAATACCGCGCCTGCTGAATGCATGGCAACAAAAGCCCTTATATATTTTAGGGAATTACAAATGTAGCTAAAAATGATTAAATATTCAATTCTATTTAGAATAGTACCCGGCTGAATATATTCATAAACATCTAAATTCTCACCAGCAGTAAAGGTTCAACAAACCCGTGGTTTTCAGACAGAAATCATACAAAAAATTGCGTAAAATCATAGTTTTATCCGTTTTTAACCGTTTATTTTGTAATAGAAATATTCCATAATCCGCTATTTACAGAATTTTTAAAAAAATAATCATATAAATCAGCAAAACCCTTTATGCCTGGCTGATACGAAAGCAGAAAATAAAATGAACAATACGAACACCCGTTTCAACACGAAATTAATTCACGGCGGCGGCTACAAAGATAAATACGGCAGCGTGAATGTGCCCATATTTCAGTCATCGACGTTTGAATTTGAAAGCGCAGAAGAAGGCGCGCGCTGTTTCCTCGGCGAGAGCGACGGTTATATTTATACCAGGCTTGGGAACCCAACAATTAATGTGCTTGAAAAAATGGTCGCAGAGCTGGAAGGCGGATTCGGCGGCATAGGAACCAGCTCAGGCATGGGCGCGGTGAATGTTGTTTACATGGCGCTGCTCTCAAAAGGCGATCACATGATAAGCTCTGATGCTGTTTACGGGCCATCGAGAGTGATAATGGAAGAACATTATTCACGCTTCGGTGTTGAGTCAACTTTTGTTAATACGTCTGATGTTGGCAATATCAAAAAAGCTATAAAGCCCAATACCCTGATGCTGTATATCGAAACACCGGCTAATCCGACAGTGGATATTACAGATATTAAAGCCTGTGCTGAAATTGCTAAAGAGAATGGATTGATACTTGTGGTGGATAATACTTTTTCAAGTCCGTATCTGCAGCGGCCGCTTGAGCTTGGCGCGGATGTTGTTTTGCACTCGATGACAAAGTTCATAAACGGCCATGCTGATATAGTGGGCGGCATGGTAGTTGCGAAATCAAAGGAGCTGTATAAAAAGCTCCGCTCGATGATGATCTCGCTGGGATGTAATTTGGATCCCCACCAGGCATACCTGGTGATAAGGGGATTAAAAACACTCGCCATCAGGATAGACCGTGCGCAGCAGAATGCGCAGAAGATCGCCGAGTACCTCGAGAAGCATCCGAAAGTAGAGTGGGTGAGGTATCCCGGACTTGCTTCACACCCGCAGTATGAGCTGGCAAAAAAACAAATGTACGGTCCGGGCGCATTAATAAGCTTTGGGCTGAAGGGCGGATTCGAAGCCGGCAAAACCATGATGAACAATGTGAAGATCTCAATTCTCGCCGTATCACTTGGCGGGGTTGAATCGCTGATAGAGCACCCCGCATCGATGACTCACTCAAAGGTTTCGCCGGAAGATAAAAAGAAGGCCGGCATTACAGACGGACTGGTGCGTTACTCCGCCGGCATCGAAGATATCGATGACCTGTTATGGGATCTTGAGCAAGCGCTTGAGAAAGTGAAGTAAATTTAGTGAATTGAATTTACTCCCGATTTTGTGTTATTTTTGTAAATAAGGTTCAGATGGGGCTATAGCTCAGCTGGGAGAGCGCTTGAATGGCATTCAAGAGGTCAGGAGTTCGATCCTCCTTAGCTCCACGAAAAATCGCGGTAAAAAAAGGGTTAGCATTTTGCAAACCCTTTTTGTGTTTGAGGGTGGTAATCAGCAAGTACAAAATTAAAGGCTTAGGCTGCAGGAATAACTCATCTTGCTGCAGAACATTAGATTATCATTTCTTTTTAAATAAAAAAATTCCATGTTTGTTTTTCATCCGTATTATTGCTTAATTGAGAGTAATTCATTTTGAAAACTTATCTAATCGTACATGAAATCTATGAATAAGAACTGGACATACAATCAATTTCTTGCTTTTCTTTTGATCCATCTTGCCGAAGCAGATTATAAGTTCTCGCAGGATGAGAAAAATTTCATTAAGTCACTTACCGGTGATGTTAGTTTTGATGAGATCCGGGAGCTTCTTGACAAATCCTCTGACTATGAAATTATTCAGATAATTATGAGCTACAAGGATGAATTCTACCCGGGAGAAGAAGATAAAGCGAAAATAGTTGAGGATATGAAAGGGCTTTTTCTTTCTGACAGCAAATTCAGTTTGAACGAGCAGAATCTGTACAGAGCGCTCAAAGAACTTCTTTCTTCACTTAAGTAATTCGACGGCAATAAATTGCCGGTTTCCGCTGTTTGCCCTCACATTCTATTTTGCAGCCAAATGAGAATTGATATAATAAAAAACTTAATCTGCCGGGAGGCAACTAATTGTGATCAGCTTTCGAAGTGTTTGTATCCAGGTCATATCAGCTTCCAGTCTGCCGAAGCGTAGCGCCGTCAGAAGCTATAACCCATTTTTCAATTGTATTCACAAAAAAATACAAGTTCTTTCCAAAATCGGCATAAATATTATTCTTCAAACACGTCAAGGTAGAATTCACTCTATATGTGAATGAAGCACTTCTGTGTTTTGTTTTCAATCCAGCTTCATATTCAGGGTAACGCTGTACATGTTGTCTCTGAAATTAATATCGATGCTGTAGTTCTCACCAAATTGAAGATCAAGGAAATGCCTGATATCCCTGCTGCTGAAAGCATCCTCTTTTGCTTTGTGCGAAATATCCTTTACATACTCTTTAATGCTGAATAGCAGCTCTTTGCCTTCTTTTTGTATATCCAGGTTTATAGTTATCGATTCGGATTCATACTTCGTACTGAACGCGTTTTCCAGAAAAGGCATGAATATGAGCGGCGGAACCTGTACGCCGGCGGTATCACCTGTTACATTCAACACAATTTGCCCTGACCTATGGCGCACTTTCTGCAGATTAAGATAATTCCTGATGTAACTTATCTCATCATCCAGCGGGACTTTGTCAGAAGAAGTTTCGTAAAGCATGTAGCTCATGATTTCCGAAAGATTCTCGATGCTGTAAACCGCTTCGTCAGGCTGCTTATTGATGAGGGTTTTGATATTTGTCAGCGTACTTGACAAAAACCTGGGATTGATCTGCGAACGCAGCAGGGCAAGCTCGCCAACTAAAAGCTGTTTATCGGCTTCCTTTTTCTTTATCACATTGTCATACCAAAGCAGCGCCGTCTTCAGCAATGAACCGGATATCGCATACATAAAATTAGTTTCCAATACCCTGAAGTAGAATCTGCCGAAATTCAATACTATTTTTCTTGGTATCAAAGTAAATACAATATCATACAGGAAAAAAATATAAACTAATGTCACCGGAATTGATACGATTACTATTAATACAAGCCCTTTTAGTATAAGTACAGCCATCCTTTTTTCGAAAAGATGTTCCCTGGTAATATAGAAGTAGCATATATAAAACATGGAAACGTAAGAAGCCGCAAAGATAATGTTATCCGAAGCAATGAAGCCGGCAGAATACATACCTATTCCGGGAATGATCCTCAGCAGGGTTGTAATAAGTATTACTCCCCAGAAAATTGAATGGATAAGTATGATATGTTTTCTTTTCATGAACATGCTGTGTTACCGGCTTTTCCCTTTTAGCGAGATGGCATCAAAGAACCTGTTTTTATATTTACTGCCAATAGGCAGCTCTTTACCTGCTATAATTATATTTTGCCCCTCGATGCTTTCAATTTTATCAAGAGCTACCAGGTAAGATTTATGTATCCTCACAAAACCTGAAGCCGGCAGCGTTGTTTCAATGTTCTTAAAGCTTTGCAGTGTGATAATGTTCGCAGCTTTTGTCCTGATGATGATATATTCGCTCATTCCCTCTATATATAGTATATCCGCAAAATTCACCTTCAGCATTTTGTAACCTGATTTCACGAAAAAGTAATCTTTTTCATCCGGATCAGTGTCATGTATCTTATGGTTTTCTTTCATTAGGCTGCATGTCTTTTCCACCGACTTAAGGAATCTCTCAAAAGAAAACGGCTTCAGCAGGTAATCGGTCACATCCAGGTCAAATGCATCAACTGCATATTTCCTGTAGGCGGTGGTCATAATTACCATAGGCTTTTTGGGAAGGGTTTTGAGAAGCTGTGTGCCGGTTAGTCCGCCCATTTCAATATCAAGAAATAACAGGTCAACAGGATTTGAAGATAGATATTCTATTACGCTCATCCCGTCTTTAAATGTCTTAATAAGCTTGAGGAACGGAACCCTCGATATATAATCTTTGATAATATCCAGGGCCAGGGGTTCATCATCAACAGCAATACATTTTATTATCATGATAAGAATAGTATTAGCTTAACAGAGAATTTTTTATTGGCTGAATTTATATCAAGCACGTATTTGTTTTCAAACAACAGGTCAAGCCTGCGGCGGATATTCGGAAGCCCGAATCCGCTGTTTTTATTTTTTGACTCTTCACTATCTTTTATGAAATTGCTTATAGTAAAATTGATCTGCTGTTCATCAATAGTCATTTTGATAGTGATACCAGGGTCAGGTTTCAGCTTATCGCCGTGTTTGAAGGCATTTTCAATAAACGGCATGAAAATAAGGGGAGGGACCTGAATTTTTGTGAAGTCGCCTGAAATACTGAAATCTATAAAATCGGGACTGCTGTACCTTATTTTCTGAAGGTCGAGATAGTTGTTTATGTATCCAATTTCACTCACCAGCGGCACTTTGTGCATCGATGATTCATAAAGCATATAGTTCATAATGCTGTTTAGCTTTTCTATGCTTTGTTCAGCTTTAGCGGGCAGGCTTTTGATGAGTGATTTGATATTATTCAGAGTGTTGAACAGGAAGTGCGGGTTTATCTGTGCCCTGAGCATTGCAAGTTCATTGTACATATTCTGCTTTTCTGTTTCCATTTGTTTCAGCTTATTCCTGTACCATATCAGCGAGAGCTTCGAAAGTGCGCCAAGTATTGCAAAAATTATCCCTGCTGTGATAACTTCAAAGATATAGCTGAATACCCATTCCCCCGGGTTCAATTCCGGTGGAACCGGAGGCGGGTAAACCGAAATATAAGGATAGTACGCTGCGAGTGTAAAAAAATAGCTGCCGGCTGTAAGGTAAACAAGCCCCGCTATTATATAAATAATAATACCATTCCGGCTGAAAAAGACCGGTGATAATGTTGTATTAAAAACATAAAAAGTAAAACAAATGAAGCCATACGTCAATGCGGAGCTTACAAGCAAGGGAACAAAGAGCGGACTTTCTATATACGTTAGCACACCCAGCACATAGATGGCTAATACAATTATCCAGAAAATCAGATGCAGCTTTATTACAGTCCCGGTTTCCATAAATTCCAACAGCTGAAAAATAACAAATAACTTCCCGCTAAAATATCCAATTTAAGTGAACCCGCCGGAATAATAAGCTAAATCACTAAATCCGCATGTTAAAGTGAGGGAAAACCGTACTGATTTTACTTAACATCTCTGCCAATTCGCAGATTATTCCGTAAGATTTACTGAAATTGATTACCCTGCGCTGTTTAATTCGATTATATTTATATAAAACTATTGATAAACATTTTTCAGATAACACAAAAAAGTCATGAAAGCACTTATCTTTTTTATTCTTTGTTCAGTGTTTTTAAACACAAGCTTTGCACAAACGATCCATTCTGACAGCGCATATCTTGGACAAACACCGCCGGGAAATGCACCACAAATATTCGCTCCGGGTGTGATCTCACTTACTAACAGGTGTGAAACATATCCTACATTTTCACCTGATGGTAAAGAAATGTTCTTTTCGGTTGTAAATACCAGCTGGACCACAGGGAAAATTTTTCATACACAGGAACTCAACGGAAACTGGACTGTTCCGGTGGCCGCTGATTTTTCAAATAATAATTACATCAATTGGGAATCATTTATCTCGCCTGATGGAAACAGACAATTTTTTACATCAAAAAACCGCCCGCCATCAACAAGTTACGATATTTGGATGATCGAGCGGATATCAGATACTTCCTGGACAACTCCTGTCAGATTAAACAGCCCTGTGAATTCAAATGCAACAGACGGTTCCGCATGTGTCACAAATAATGGAACAATTTATTTTACCTCGCTTCGGGGCGGCGGGTATGGAGGCTCCATAATTTACTGGGCAAAGTTTATTGATAGCGCCTATTCGCAGGTTGAGAGCCTGGGAAACATAATACAAACAACTTCCGGTGAAGCGGAGCCATTTATGGCTCCTGATGAGAGTTACATGATATTTATTTCAGAGTACCGGGCTGTTGGGCATGGAGGCTATGATCTATGGATCTGTTTCAGAAAAAATGACAGTTCATGGACTGTTCCGGTAAATATGGGTCCAGGTATAAATACAGCCGATGATGAATATGGTCCCCGTGTAACAACGGACGGGAAATATTTATTTTTTACCAGGGAAAACAGGGGTAATACAATGGATATCTACTGGGTTTCTTCAGGTATAATTGATAGCCTGAGATCTTCAGTTATTTCAGTCAATCAATCAAGTGAGCAGGTTGCAAATGAATATAAACTGTATCAGAATTACCCTAATCCGTTTAATCCAGGCACATGCATTTCATTCGATCTGCCAAAGACTTCATTTACAAGCCTTAGAGTATACGATGCAGCAGGCAGGGAAGCAGCTATACTGGTGAATGAATTATTAAGAGCAGGAAGTTACTGTGTAAACCTTAACGCGGGCAGCTTCAGCAGCGGTGTATATTTTTACAAACTTGAAGCTGGTACCTTCATTCGAACAGAAAAAATGATTCTGTTAAAATGATGTTCTAAAATAAACTTAGTTAACAATGCATCAAATAATATCCATAAAAATGAAAACAATAATCTTCTTAATAATTTTCACAGCCTTGATAAACATAAGTTTCGCACAGCCCATTCCTACTGATAGCCTTTACCTGGGGCAGGTGCCGCCGGGCTACAATCCTCAAATATTTGTTCTGCCTATAAACGGCGCGCTTCGGCCTATCGAAAGGATCACAATTTCAAATGACGGCAAAGAAATATATTTCGGCCAGTTGAATACATACCCTGCAACAGTATCGAAGGTACTTTATTTCAGGTACAGCGATAACAGGTGGCAGGGACCAACCGAGTTGTTGAGCGGATTTATGGCTCCTTCTTTATCTCCTAACGACAGCATTCTTATAACTCAAGCAAGCCTGGATTATTATACTGCTATTTCATATTTTTCACGCAGAACTCCTTCGGGGTGGACTGCACCTGTGCAGATGTTCCATTTCAACAACCAGTCTCATTACACTATGCTCACGAACTTTAATAACATTTTCACTTCAACAAGTTATGCGGGCTCAAATATGAGGGATGTGAGCAGGGTTATCATCTCAGGAGGGGATACTTCAGTTGTTAGCCTTGGAATGCCCGTCTGCACAAGCATTGATGAAAGCGATTTCTTCATTGCAAGGGATGAATCATATATAATACATGCGCGGCACTCCGGCTCAGTTACCGGGGACCTGTATATAAGCTATAAAAAGGCAAACGGGGGATGGACAAATTCAAAATCTCTGGGCAGCCATATCAACACTCCAACCCCAAACTGGGAATATGGCCCGTTTGTTACACAGGATAACAAGTATCTTTTCTTCACCAGGGGCGGCAATGCGTGGAATTCATACTTTACTTATTGGGTAAAGATAGATAACATAATCGATAGCCTAAGGCACACTAACTATGAACCATACTTAAAGTACCAGATACCAAACCAGAGTGATTCGGTGAACAGGCCTTACAGTCTCATTGTTTCTGATACAGCTTTCATCGATGATGACGGAAATAATACGCTTTCTTACAGTGCTGCTTTAAGCAGCGGGAACCCGCTTCCCTCCTGGCTGAATTTCAATCCCCTGACAAGAACTCTCTGGGGAACTCCAACAACATCCGGTGCCTTAAGCATTAAGATCACCGCGACCGATACAGCAGGCGCATCAGCTTCAAGTACTTTCACATTGAATGTTATGGGACCTATCGGAATCGAGCCGATCAATTCCGAAGTCATAACCAAATACTGCCTTCAACAAAATTATCCTAATCCGTTCAATCCTGAAACGGAGATATTATTTGATATTGCTGTTCCATCGCTTACTAAGCTTACTGTATATGACCCAGCAGGAAGGGAAGTACGGTGCCTTGTGAATCAATTGCTGGAAAGCGGCAGGTACAAGGTTGGGCTCAATGCGGCAAATCTTGGCAGCGGTATTTATTTTTACATGCTTGAATCAGGCAGCTTTGTGCAGACCAGGAAAATGATACTGCTGAAGTAAATTCTGAGCCGCAGGGTTTGTTTTAGCGGAATTATTTGGTAATTTGGAACAGACGCGCGGCTGATTTAGTTAAAATTCAAAACGAATACTCAGGTACAATGGAAAAAATGAAAGCAGTAATATGCACAAAATACGGACCGCCGGAAGTGCTGCGGCTCGAAGAAATTCCAAAACCTTCGCCCGGCAGCAAAGATGTGCTGATAAAGATCAAAGCGGCGACGGCTCACATCGGTGATACAAAGATCAGGCGCTTAGAGCCGGGGCTGGGCGCGGTGAAGGATTTCTTCTTTAAACCAATGATGAGGTTTATGGTTGGATTCCGTGGACCCAGGAATAAGATACTTGGGATGGAGTTTGCAGGCATTGTTGAATCAGCCGGCAGTAATGTAACCAGATTCAAACCCGGTGATGAAGTATTTGCAACCACTGAATTCAAAATGGGAACATATGCTGAGTTTATATGCATGCGTGAAGACCGGATGATAGCACTGAAGCCGGTTAATATGACATTTGAAGAAGCTGCGCCTGTATCAAATGCGGGAATCACAGTATTGGTTAACCTGCGAAAAGCGAACATTCAGAAAGGGCAGAAGGTATTGATCTACGGAGCATCCGGCAGCGTTGGCACCTATGCCATACAAATAGCCCGCGAAATGGGCGCTGAAGTTACGGCGGTTTGCAGTACCTCTAACCTGGATATGGTTTCTCAGCTCGGGGCAGAAGATGTGATTGATTATACTAAAACCGATTTTACAAATACCGGCAAAAAATATGATGTAATATTCGATGCTGTGGGAAAGATACCCGTCCGGAAGCGAAAAAAGGCGCTGGTTAAAGGTGGATTTTATTTATCCTCCCTTGCAATTTCCGGAAATGTTAAATTGAATATTGCCGACCTGAATTATCTAAAAGAACTTTGCGAAGCGGGTAAGCTTCGCACTATAATAGACAGGGTTTACAAGATGGAACAGGTGGTCGAAGCGCACAGGTATGTTGATAAAGGTCACAAAAAGGGAAATGTAATACTTGTTTGGTGAACCAAACAGGAAATGAACTTTGTTCATACAGTAACGGGAAAATAAAAGGAAATTTACAAAAAATAAATATCATCCATCCAAATGAAAGAAAGCAAAAACAGTAAAAAAAGCGCCGGGGCAGGAAATGGCGAACTGCTGAATATTCTAAAGGCCCGCTTTGAAAAGAACATGAATCGTCACAAAGGCATGACGTGGGAGAAAGTTCTGGCAAGGCTAGAAGCAAATCCGGGTAAGATGGCAACACTGGCTGAAATGGAAGGAACCGGCGGCGAGCCTGATGTGATAGGGTTTGATAAAAAGTCGGGTGTGTTCATATTCTGTGATTGCTCTGCGGAAAGTCCCGCCGGCCGCAGAAGCCTGTGCTATGACCATGAGGCCCTGGAGAAACGGAAAGAACATAAACCGAAGAGCAGCGCAAAAAAGATGGCAAAAGAAATGGGAATTGAGCTGCTGACAGAAGAGCAGTACAGGCAGCTGCAGGCGCTTGGTGAGTTTGATACAAAGACATCGAGCTGGATAGAAACTCCGCCGGAAATAAGAAAGCTTGGCGGCGCAATTTTTGCTGATTACCGCTTCGGCAGAGTGTTTGTATATCATAACGGGGCTGAGTCTTATTATGCCGCAAGGGGATTTCGCGGGATCATTGAAATATAGAACTGAAACAGGGAGAAATTAAAAAAACAAAGCATGACAAAGAACAGAATAAATCCCGAAGTGGATTTTTACTTCGAAAAAGAAGGCAAGTGGCAGGCTGAACAAAAATTGCTGAGAAAGATCATTTTAAGCAGCGGACTTGATGAAGAGCTTAAATGGGGTGTCCCGTGTTATACGAAAGGTAAAAGTAACATAGTTCTTATTCATGCATTCAAAGAGTATTGTGCGGTGTTATTTTTCAAAGGCGCTTTATTGAATGATACTGAAAAGATACTGGTACAACAAACCGGTAATGTACAGTCGGCACGCCAGGTTAGGTTTATCAGCATAAGTGAAGTTAAGGAACTGAAGGAAGTATTAAAATCATACATAGCCGAAGCGATAAAGAATGAAGAGGCCGGCCTGAAAGTGAAGTTCAGGGCTACTTCTGAATATCAAATCCCCGAAGAATTTCAGCTCGTATTGGATGAAGACAGTAAATTGAAAGAAGCTTTCTACGCATTAACACCGGGAAGGCAAAGAGGATACCTGCTTTATTTTTCGGGTGCAAAACAATCGGCTACCCGCATGTCTAGAGTAGAAAAATCAAGGAAGCAGATCCTGAAAGGCAAAGGAATCAATGATTAATCCCTGCTTCTTACATAATTTAGGATATATTTCAATTTGAATCTGCGTATTTTACTGTGGTTTCTTCCAATGCTTGTTTTACTGCAAGTATAGTTCTCTCTACATCACGTTCGTTTGTCTGCCATCCGCTTACTGATATCCTCATACATCGTTTACCACGCCAGTTTGTCCCGCCGAAAAATGCTTCCCCGTTTTTGAGAATACACGCCATCACATCATCTGTAAATTTATCAATGTCTGCTTCGCTTGCGTTGGGTGATGGATGATTGAATCTGACCAACCCCTGGTTGATCTGCGGCTTCCATATTACTTCCGCTCCCTTTAACTTACCGATACCCGATACAATATCACCGGCATATTGGCAGCAGCGGTTAACAAGATCTTCGATACCATTTCTGCCCATCTGGCGTATTGCGGCATATACGGGAAAACCGCGGCCGCGCCTTGACCACTCCGGATTCCAGTCCATTTCATCGCGGGCGTCTTCAGCATGAGTTAAATAGCTTGCGCGGTGGCTCATAGAGGCTTTGTGTGTTTTTGCGTCTGCAACGAATGCGAAGCCGCAATCATAGGGTACATTCAGCCATTTATGTCCGTCAACTGCCCATGAATCTGCCTTCTCCGCACCGCGAAGCAGGTGGGAGTATTTTTTGCTTGCTGCTGCCCACAGGCCGAAAGCGCCATCGATGTGAACCCACGCGTTATGTTCATATGCGATGGGGATAAGCTTTTCAAACTCGTCATAGCTGCCTGTGTTAAGATCGCCCGCCTGCAGCAGAACAATTACAGGTTTGCCTTTAGCTTTTTCCAATGCTGCGGCAAGGGAATCCGGCATCATTCTGCCTTCTTCATCTTCTTCCACGAAGGCTATGCATGCCGTGCCGAATCCAAGCAGCCGCAGCGCACGATCAATAGTGCCATGCTTCTGCCGGGTGCTGACTATGCTTATCTCCGGCGCTCCGATGAGTCCGTTTGTTTCAACGTCCCATGAGTGTTTTGCCAGCACTGAATTCCTCGCTGCGGCAAGGCATGTTACATGCGCCATCTGGCAGCCTGTTACAAGAGCGAAGCTTGCCACCTTCGGCAGCTTCAGCAGGTCTTTCAGCCAAACGCCGCAAACTTCTTCAACAACAGCGGCAGCGGGAGCGGTTGCATAAAGCGCCGCGTTCTGGTCCCATGCAGAAGTGAGTATATCAGCCGCCAAAGCAGCGGGAACCGAGCCGCCGACAACCCACCCGAAGAACCGGCCGCCAGCGCTTCCGAGGAGTCCGCCTTTTGTATCGTTAACGAGTTCATTTATGATTTCAGTTGATTCGATCCCGGTATCAGGAAGCGGCTTAAATATTCTTGACCTGAGCTCATCCAGCGTTACGGCTGCGGAAACGGGTGATTCATCAAGACTCTCGAGGTAGTTTAATGCATGTTTCAGAGCAAGCTTTAGCGGGGGCTGGAATAGATTTTTCTTCATAGTTTACAAATATAAACGTAAGATAGTTCACCTTCCACCGCAAACTGAACATGGAATTTCAGAACACGGGAGTTTTTTGCATGGGTGAGAGTATTTTCGAAAACCGGTTTTAATTGCTTGTTAAAACAAATATTTTGAGTAGATTTTTCCTTACTATACCATAACTTTATTATTATATTGTACCTCATACAAAAATTCATGGGGGAATACTATGCAGAAGATAATCAAAAAAATTCTTTATGCTTTAGTTCCAATTATCATTATTGTTTTGATCGGCGCAGGAGATTGCAGCCAGAAGAAAGTTCATAACTGCGGGAAAGTCTTAAAGAAATCAAAGAATTTCAAAGACACATTGTATTCAGGCACTACTAAAGATCTTTATGGATTGGACTTCATCAGCCCCGGGACAGGTTCAGTTGTCGGGCAGTCCGGTACAATACTTAAAACGCTTAACGGGGGGTTGAACTGGTCACCTCAAACAAGCGGTACCGGGGTGGATCTGAAAGATATCAGAATGCTGAATAAAGATACCGCTGTGGCAGTTGGAAAGAGCGGGACTATTCTGCGTACTTCAGATAAAGGAATAACATGGGGTGTCATAACATCTCCTGTTGCTACAGACCTGAACGCAATTTGTTTTACTGATTCGTTCACCGGATACATTGCAGGCAATAACGGGGTAATTCTGAAAAGTGTGAATTCCGGATTGACCTGGGTACAATTGACATCAAATACAACAAAGCATCTCTACGATATCGACTTTTCAGTCGCTGGCACAGGCTGCACTGCCGGCGAAAACGGAAAAATTATGCGTACTACAAACTCCGGTGCAACCTGGGATTCTGCTTCAAGTACTATTTCAACCGATCTCTATTCTATTGATTTTCTCGATTCAAGAGGAATGAGTGTCGGTGCCGGAGGAAAGATAATCAGCACTTCTGATGGCGGACAAACATGGGTCGGAGTAGTATCACCGACCACCACTAATTTGAGAGGCATTAAGTATTGCCTGCCTAAGCTTGCCTACGCTGTTGGTGATAATGGAACGAATATGATTTACCGAACGGCATGGGATATTATACCACCAACTACAAGTGCGAATATGTTTGCCGTAGGTTCATACCCGATGCAAGTATGCGAAGTTTCATATAGCGGTGGGAGTTCTTTCGAATCAGGAGATGCCGGAACAATAAGATATGTCAATCCGGTAAAAGGAGGAGAAGGATCATGCAGCAGCTCATCAATTTCTTTTGAACATGAGGATACTTCATGTACATGGTGTATCAATCTCAACGGTTTCACTCAGGACCCAATATCTCCAAATCCGTTAACCAAGATACTTATAACGTGCACAACGGGATTTCAAAGAAATCTTTGCGGTGTGACTTCTACTCCGCCTTCTGCACCTGAACCTATGATTTATGGTGAGCAATTGCATGATGCCAATTCGGGGGAGGTTAGAAGTTATACAATTAATGGAAATGAATTCAGTTTGCGAATCCAGCCTCAGGAAGTTGGACCAACTAACTATAACAGATTCCAGTTTTACCTAATGACCGGAAACTGTGAAGACTTATGCTACATTGAACTTGATGATATTGTATGCTGTGATGACTGCAAATAGTGAAAACGAAATTTTATAACAGGATTGAAAAGTTCATATCCATCAACAGTATTTAACAGGCCGCTTCTAAACAGCACATTTATCCGCAGAAGCGGCCTTTTGGATAAGCTGGAGAAATACAAAGAAACCCAGCTAATTATCGTAGAAGCCCCGCCCGGCTACGGGAAAACTACGCTCATTTCATCTTACGCTGAGAACCGGAAAACAGCATGGCTGAATGTGACCAAATTCAACAGGTCGCCGCTGCTGTTCTTTCATTCGTTGATTGCCTCAATCAACAATGTTTGGCCGGATATCGGCATAAACCTTCTTCCACTGATCGAGGAACTGATGAATAGCGAGCAGGATAAAGAGCTTTTCAGTTCTTTGGAGGATGCCTTTCTGCTTTTGGTTAACGATATTGAAAATTCAGCGGGTGGAATCACAGTTGTAATTGATGATCTGCATTTTGCTGAGCCGGTAACTGAAGCCGACTGGATTGGCAGCCTTTTTACTGCTCTGGTTTCTTTGGAAGCTTCAAAACTCAAATTGATAATTTCTTCACGGCACAAAGTTCCTGTTAATTATCCTGTATTAGAAGTTAAAAACAAGCTGCTGTTGGTCGGCCAAAAAGATATGGAATTCACACAGGAAGAGACTCGGGAACTTGTAGAGACTTCATTCCCAATAGTTAACAGCGCAAATTTCATCAACTCATATTATAATGTACTCTCAGGCTGGCCGGCGGGCATATATCTTTCATTGCAGAAGTTTAAGAATGCTGAAAGCAAACATGCTGATCTTCAGGAACTGAATAGCTACCTAGTTAGTGAATCATGGAATTCAATTGATGATGACCTGCGCAGTTTTTTGCTGAAAACATCAATCCCTGAATACTTTACTATAGAACTATGCAATTCTGCTTTTGGAATAGTAGAACCAAATAACTATATCGAGAAAACCGGTTCGTTGAATCTATACCTTGAGAGATCAATTGCCGTTTCAGGAGAAGTTCACTACAGGTACACAGGTTTCTTCAGAAAATTTCTGCAGGAAGAAATCAAACATATGTTCCCACCTGCGGAAATAAACGGGATAAGAGCCTCCCTTGCTGAATATTATCTCTCCAAAGAAATGTACGCTGATTCACTGCTTCTGTTTTCAGATGCGGGTGAGACCAGCATGGCATTAGAGATATTCAAATCATATTTTAAAGACCTGTTCGAAAGCTATAGATCTGAGCAGGTCGTAAGTTTTGCCGAAAATATTCAGAAAGATAATCTGAAAGAAGATCATGAACTGGTTTATTTTGCGGCGAGGTTCTATCTGCATATTCAGAATAATGCGAAAGAAGCGGCCAGGATACTTTCGGAGTATGGCGGTTTTGCTGCACATGCTGCCAGTGTGAAGCAAACTATGCTGCTTATTGAAGCCTATTTTGTCCTCAAGGAGTATGATCTCATAAAGGGCGCTGTTGAAAGCCTTGAACCCATAATACCTGAAGATGAAAAAGCAGCATTGCTCTTCGTAAAGGGCCGCCTGAAGTACAAACAGGGATTTGAGCATTATGAAAAGGCTGCCGAATATCTGGAGATTGCAATAAGTGCGGGAGAAGACGAAGAAATCCATAATGAAGCGGCAAGAATACTTGGTCACATATATCATGATACAGGCAAGTTTATCCAGGCGTTGTTTTACAGGAAGGCAGATGCTGAACGGTCAAGCTCGATAATGGATAAGTTTACGAGCCTGAATAGTCTGATTATTTTGCAGGCGCATCTCTCGATGTATGATGACGCATTTGAAAACCTGAATGAAATGAAGAAGCTGTATCGCATGTATCCACTTCGCCTGTACCAAAGAAAACTGGTAAAAACGGAATCCGTTTTATATTATGAAGCAGGTGATTTTGAAAACAGCGAAGACGCGTTTAATAAATTGTTACGGCTTGAAGCAGAGGCGGGTATAGTTAATTTTAAATTCTTCAACTTTGCCATGCTCTCCTTTGGTGCTTATTTTGCAGGAGCGTTCAATAAGGCGCAAAATTATGCGGAACTGCTAAAACAAAACCTGAACCCTAAAAATGTTTTTGCAGTTTACTCTTACAATTTCTTGAATACCCTTGTTGGTGTCAAGAATCCCGGTGAAATAGATCGCACTGCACATCTTGAAGTTTTGGAATCCTATAATGATTTTGCTGAAAAGAACAATATGAAGCCGGCATTGATCCTTTCTTACTTTCAGACATCATATTGTCTTCTTAAGTCAAATGAGATCTCTGCATCAGTAAATTATTTAAAAAAAGCATTGCAGTTGAGTGACGAGCTTAAGCTGTTTACGTATGCGGAAAAACTATTCCCGTTGACCCGCGAGCTGTTTGATCTCGCTTTATCGCAAAATATATGCAGGAGTTTCATTCAATCTGCTTATTCATCACTGATTGCAAGGAATAGCCTCCCATGGCTTTCTGATGAAGCCAAAACTAGACTGGCATTGGAAAGCCGGAAGCTTACTGATATCAGGTTCTCGCCGTTCGGCAATACGGAGTTTTACCTGAGGGCCGAAAAAATCAGCGAAGATAAATGGATTCGCAAAAAAAGCAAGGTGCTGCTCGCGTATTTAATGAGCGACCCTGGCAGAGTACATACAAAAGATGTAATTATGGATATGTTCTTTGGTGATATACCGCAAGCCAAAGCCGATACAATGTACCACAGCACAATTTACAACATACGTACTGCATTGAAGATATATACTGATACTGCCGCGGGAGAAAAAAAATCAAGATCAAAAGCTGCTGATATAAATCCGCAGTACATAGTGTATGAAGATAAAACCCTCAGGCTGAATCCGGATTTCTACTATGTATCTGAAAACGATGAGTTCGAAAAGTACTGCGCAAAGGTACAGCTTACACATTCAAGTGATGAAGAGAAGATCACTGCCGCTGAAAAGGCAGTAGGGCTGTATAAGGGTGATTTCATGCCGGGATATTATGACGGCTGGTGTGAAGAGCTGCGTGTGAAGTACAAGAACCTTTTTATAGATATCTGTTCTGAACTTATAAGCCTGCTTGAAAAAAACAAACGGCCGGAAGATGTTATAAAATACGCAGCGATGCTTATCAATGAAGATAAACTGAATGATGCTGCATATATTAAAATGATAAAGGCATACACTTCAATAGGCAGTAAAGCGATGGCTGTTAGCTGTTACAATACCATGCTCAAAAATTTCGAAGAAGAGCTTGGCGAAAAACCACATCAAAAATCCCTTGCAGAAATCAGATCAATTCTGGATTCATAGTCTTAACCTCAAAAAGCAACCGAAAGAACCTTTAGAAACAAACCCCCGATGGTATTCAACGATGGAATTGAGTATCGAATAAACTTCGATTGTCCTGTCCTCAGATACATCCTCCCCCCTTTTCAAAAGCAAAAAGGGGGGGGGGGGACAGAAGCGTGGAGCATAAAATTGTGTCCCCCCTTCGCTTCCCGGAAGGGGGGAGCAAAGCTGCAGGTTTCTAAATAATGATAATAAATCGTTGAGTAATCTTCTGCGGTAATTCCAGTCGGGGGTTTAGCTTCTAGATTTTTTTCATCAGCAAGCTTTAAGAACCAAACCCCCGATGGTATTCTTCGATGGAATTGTTGTTGGTGAAAACACCAACAACTGGGTAAGGGGAAACAAAGGGGAAAGCCTGAATCGCCTTATTCAGGTTGGTGTGCAATTATCCAAAATTTAATTACCACAATCGGTCAGCGACCGGATTTACATTGCAACGTTGACCGCGGAGCAGTTACACATTTATAGAATAAATCTGCATAAATTATTGACCTCAGCGGGGTCACGCATGATATTTCATACCATACCCTATTTATCACAAACTATCTAAAAACCTTAATTATAGACCAAAAACCCTAAAAATCCCTTTCTGAATTTTTCTGTCAGATTCAAAAATAAGTTTGTACAGATCCTTTGGTGAAGGCGGAGGCCGGCTGAAGCCTGAACGAGGGATTAAAACTAACTTAACCAAAAGGAAAGGTCTATAGGACATGAAAACCAAACACTTTTTATTATCAGCACTTGCTGTGATCATCATCACCGCTGCATCAGTTTCAAACCTGTTTACAAGTGAAAGACCCGCAACACTGAAATGTTACGAGGATCTTTCATACAAAGTAACAGAGGATTCAACCGACGGCTACAACGGCGGCGGACCAAAGAATCCACCTACCGGCAACTAATTCACCGGAAGTACTCATTCAAGGAGGCGGGTCAATGATTCGCCTTCATTTTTTCTTCAATTTTTTCTATTAGCCATGAACTTGCATACATTGGTGTCCCGGCCTTTAGAACAGATTGTTTTAACATATCCAGTTCCATGTTCTTTTCCTGCTTTTCAAGATTGCTTGCTGATATACGCGCCAGCTTAAAAAAGGCAGAAAGGAATATGCTGTAAACCGAATAGAAATGCCTTCCGATATCTGTATGTTGTTTAAGGAATTTCTTTACAGTATTCACATACTCAAACACTGTCTCATAATTCTCCTGTTCAAACTCAATTCTGCATGTTACAAGCTTTGCTTCGATATAATGGATATAGTCGGTTATTGAGACTTTGGAAAGTTTTGTCTTGGCATTGTTATAATCTTTCTTGAAAAAGTATATTTTGCCCAGCATAAGCTGTGAGATGCTTTCCTTATGATCGTGATTTAAGAATTCGCTGTTCGTTTGAGCAAAAACGAGTGCCTTTTCATATTCGCCGATACTGATAGCATTTTCAATAATGATCATGTAATCGATGTACGAAATTCCATTGTCCCTATATAAATTCAGCCGCTGGCACTGATCAGATAGCTCCAGAATTTTGGCCTGAAATGAACGGTCACCCGAATTAACAAATTTTGAAAGCAGGTTGAGCAGGGAGGAATAGTTTGAATTAATATTCAGTTGCCATGCCTGAGTTTCAAGTGTTTCGAGGTAATCCCTGTATCTTTCTTCGCTGAATTGCTCCGTATCAAGCTTTAACTCAATGTAGCGCAGGTATATTTCCGGATCGTACTGCTTGAGCATTTCACTGTTCTTTTCTATGAACTGACCCAGCTCTTTGTAGAATGTTTTGTGCTCATCCAGATTTGCGCTGAAAGTGTACTCAAGGCTGTTGAATCTCTGGAAAATGAACATTTTCATAGATGCGAAGTACCTGTCGGTGTAGTGGTTTAGTACAAGTGATGTATCCTTTGAGCTGTCTTTAGTGCTCACATCCTCAACGGAGTACTTCATCGAAAGTGCGCTTATCATGTTTCGGTAATATATCTCATCTTTAACCTTGCTGCTGCCTAAAAAGCGCAAAGTTTCATTGGCATGTTTGAGAAAGTCTTCCCTTGAGGCAGTTTTCATGTATCTTTCAAGCAGCATAAGCTTTTGCTCCGCCGCGTGGACGCCAAACTCGCACTCTGCAAGAAATCGTTTGTATAGATTCATGAACTCCGAAACCAGCTTCCTGAAGCGGTCTTCGGACGGCTCGCAGCCCTGGCCGAATATTTTCACCGCCAATTCTTTCCGGGAGGGATGCCCCTCAGCAATGGCATTGTATAATGAAATGAAGCGCTGCTCTGTATTAAAAAAGGGGGATCTTATAAATTTGCCGAATCTTTCAAACTCTTTTTGGGAAAGTGAGGATTTTATCACTGTAATGTCGGGTTTCATAGATAGTTCACTTATTGTAGCTCTAAAATACTATAAAAACAGCGAATATCATAGCAACTCTGGAATCAATCAGTTCACTCTTAAGAACCCCGGCTAGATACCGTTTTCAATATAGTTAGTGCACGACAGTAAAATATTTGAAAAAACTACTGCCTTAAACCCTCACCCCCCAGCCCCTCTTCCGAGGGGAGAGGAGAGAAAGAATTCAAAATTTCATCATTCCCCCTCTCCTATTAGGAGAGGGGGTTAGGGGGTGAGGTCAAACATGCAGTGATCCTTAATACAATTATTCTTCAAATGCAGTTTTTCAGATTTTATGTTTACCTTGGAGTACTAAGCCAGGATAGTTAAGAATAATTTGGTGCTTTATAATTCACATACATTATAGTATTTTTAGGGATATAAAATTTCACTTAACTTTACTTCAAATTTTATGAGAACAAAAACATTATTTATTTGCCTGATGCTTTCAGCTGTGTCTGTGTTTTCACAGAGAATTCAGTTCACTGAAGGCTCCTGGCAGTCAGTTAAAGATAAAGCCAAGGCAGAAAACAAGCTCATCATGGTTGATGCATTTGCTGACTGGTGCGTACCATGCAAAATGATGGCAAAGGATGTATTCACCAAGCCTGAAGTAGGTGAGTTCTACAATTCAACTTTTATCAATTACCAAATAGACGCCGAAAAAGGCGAAGGCGTTGATTTTGCCAAAGAGTACCAGATCGAATTCTACCCCACCATACTATATATAGATGGCAGCGGAAAGGTTGTTGAAAAGAAGATCGGCGCAATGAGCCCCGAGCTTTTCCTCGCTGCGGGTAAGAATGTTGCAGACCCTGAAAGCAGGTTTACTACACTGGATGAAAAGTATAAGGCGGGTGACCGCTCAGATGAACTGGTGAGAAAATACATAAGATCGCTTGGCGCATCCATGCAGCCTTATGAAGAAGTAATGGCTGAATATTTCAAAACGCAGCCACAGGAAGAATGGACAAATTCCGAAAATGCTTCACTTATAGTTGACATGGTTTTTGATCCAAAGAGCGACCTGTTTAAGTACATGGTATCGAACAGAGATAAGTTCGCCGCCGTAAGCGGAGAAAAAGCTGTGAACGAAAAAATACTGAATGCTTATGGATATGATATTTTTCAGAACGCCTCATTGTGGAGCGAAAAGGACCTTGAGAGTTATTTTAAGGAAATAGAATCCTTGGGATTCAAGCTTCCCGAAAACTTTCGCAGCCGCTCGTATGTTGACTTCTACCAGGCAAAAAGCGACTGGAAGAAGTTTGTGAAGTACGCTGATGAATATGTTAATAAACACATGGATTATACCGATAAGCCGGCCGCTTCGGGTATGCTAAATTCATATGCCTGGACAGTTTACGAGAATTTAAGTGATGAAAAGTCGCTTGAAAAAGCTTCAAAGTGGGCTAAGAAATCCATTGAGCTCGACAGAACCTATTACAATCTTGATACCTACGCAGCTCTTCAGTATAAGCTTGGTAATCTTGATGAAGCCGAAAAATACTGTAAGCTTGCGATTAAAAAAGGCAAAGAAGATAATCTTGATGTTGGGCCAACCGAAGAAATGCTGAAACAGATACAAAAGGGTCCGAGAATATAAACAGCTTTTTTATTTTTTACAAAGCCTGCCGGTACAAACGGCGGGCTTTTTTTGTTTGGTAAATCTGCTGCACAAGTTAAGATCTTAATATACGACAGTAAAATATTTACTCAGTAATTTTACATTCGCCCCTCACCCCAGCCCTCCTGACTGCCTTAGCAGTTCTCCCAAAGGGAGAGGGGAGTAAAAACTCAATGATTTCTCAGTTCCCACTTTCCAGTCAGAAGATGGAGTTAGGTCCGAAGGACTCCTTTGGAGGGGTGAGGTCAAGTAAATTGAAATCCAGGGTCAAGAAACTTCTTCTGAACATAGTTTTTGAGGTAATATTTATTTACTGTTGTTTACATAAAATTCCCGTTCTGCATTATTTTCTGCATTGTATAGTCATATAATTCGTGCTATTTTTGTATCAAAAGTAACACCATGAGCAAATTAGTACGTTTCGGTATATCTATAGAAAACGAATTACTCAGCCTTTTCGATACATATAATTCCAGGAAGAAATACAAAAACCGCTCCGAAGCAGTTCGCGACCTCATTCGCGATAAACTTGCCGATGAAAAGATGGTTGACCCCGGTGCGATTGTGTTCGGTATAATTTCATTTGTTTACGATCATCACAAAAGAGAAATACAAAAGAACCTGAATACCGTGCAGCATGATTCATACAAAAGCATCCAATTCTCAACACATATCCATCTTGATCACGACAACTGCCTTGAAATAATTATTGTAAAGGATAAAGCGTCAAAGATAAAACCTCTGGCTGAAAGTATTTTCGGATTCAAAGGTGTAAAACAGGGAAAGTTAACGCTCATGGCATCTTATAAATAAACACGACATGATGAGGATATATAATGAAACTCTTTATTGCTTTATTTTGCCTTATTGATCTGACATTGTTTTCACAAACTGATTCAAACAAGACTTATTTTACTGATCCAATAGTAGTTACAGGTACAAGGATAGAAACTCTTCGTAAACATCTCCCCTTAACAATTTCATTATTTACAAAAGAAGATATAAACAATACGAACATACCCCAGGTATTTTCTCTTATACGGTCGAGAGTCCCCGGATTGTTTGTAACAGAGCGCAGTAACCTGGGTTTCGGACTGGCACAGGGTTCCGCCGGACAGTTAACACTCAGGGGAGTTGGTTCAAATCCCAATACACAGGTATTGATACTGCTCGACGGAAGGCCGCAATTCATGGGCCTATTCGGCCATCCGCTGCCGGATAACTATATAAATTCCAACGCTGAGCGTATTGAGGTTGTCCGGGGTCCGTGCTCTTTTCTGTACGGCACCAATGCCATGGGCGGCGTGATAAATATCATAACCAGGCGTGAAAAAAACGATGGGTATTCGTTAAACCTAAACCAGTCCTATGGTACATTCGCTACATTGATTGGAGATGCAGGAATTGGTTTCAAAAAAAGTAAGTTTGACGCGTTTGCTTCTTTCAGCCACCAGCAGTCAAACGGCTCAAGACCATATTCTGAGTTTGATCTGAATAACGGCTATATTAAAACCGGCTATAAATTGAGTGAAAATTTTGATCTGATCGCAGATGGAAATTATACTAAGTTTAAAACATTTGATCCGGGTCCACAAAGCGCTCCGAAAATTGATAATTGGGTGGATATAACACGCATGAATGGCGGCTTCACAATTGAAAACCGGAACAAAGTTACAGAAGGCGCATTAAAGCTGATCTATAATTATGGCGAACATAAGATATATGATGGTTTTCACTCTAAAGACAGGGATGTGAATGTATCCTTCTACCAGACACTTACCAAAATTAAGAATACTTCTATTTCGGTTGGAATTGATTACAAAAACTACGGCGGTAATGCTGAAAATACCAAAACAGGCTACCAGTTTGGCGAGTTCTTTATGAATGAGACCGGCAGCTATGTACACATGCAATACCTGCTTCTCAAAAAAGTTTCTTTCAATGCCGGCTTAAGGCTGGAGCACAATAATATCTTTGGAAACGAACTGATACCGCAGTTCGGTGTATCTTATAGCGTGAAAGAAAACCTGACATTCAGAACAAACATTTCGAAGGGTTTCAGAAGCCCTACTATACGGGAGTTATACTTGTTCCCGGCTCCAACACCCGGCCTAAAACCTGAGAGAATGTGGAGTCTTGAAGCTGGACTGCAATACAGTTACAAAGATGTCCTCTCATTTGAGCCTGTTTTCTATTACGAAGAGGGAAGCAATATCATTCAAACAGAAGGAATGTTTCCTAATCTGAAGCTTTCCAACTCAGGGAGCTTTATAGTGAGGGGATTGGAGATTAGCCTGGGTTTAAAACCTGCCAAAGGGCTTGAGATTGATCTTGCTGCTTCATATATTGAGCCGGGTAAACTGACGCAAAGCAATCCGCAGCGCAGACTGTTTGCAGAAGCCAAATATCAGTACAGGATCTTTGGGGTCACAGCTTCGCTTGATTATACTGAAAAGCTCTATGGCGGCAATAATTCGACCAAAAAACTTCCTGACTATGCGCTTTTTAATCTCTCGGTTTCCTGTTCCCCAATAAAGCAGGTCATGGTATATCTTGCCGGCGAAAATCTGTTCGACAGGCAGTATTTCACGGTGTATGATTATCCAATGCCGGGAAGAACATTCAAAGCCGGAGTAAAATTTAATTACAATATTTTTTAAAATGGAGAAAATATGAATAATACAGCTATCTTAGTAAAACCTCTCACGCTTGAATTAAAAGGCATCAGGTCATACCTGTTTAACGCGCTTTTTGTGGCATTTGCCATAGGTCTGCCTGTAATCGCACATCTTGCAGGAGCACCCGTTAGATACCTGCTGCCAATGCACTGGACCATAATTCTTGCAGGGCTCGTATATGGAAAAAAAGGAGGTGCTCTTTCGGGATTTGTTACTCCTTCATTGAGCTTCATGATCTCAGGGATGCCATACCTGCAAATGCTGCTGCCAATGACTATTGAATTGACCGCTTACGGCTTTATAGCCGGATATTTGAGGGAAAATCTGAAACTGAATTCATTTGCCGCAATTGCGATTGCGCTGGTTGCAGGAAGAGTTCTATTCCTGCTTACAGTTTTGATCTCCGGTTCCGCTTCCGGTAATTTTTCCGATTATGCTTATACAGCGTTGATGCCCGGCATTTTTGCCGCTTTTGGCCAGATAGTTATTCTGCCGTTTGCTGCTAAGTGGATCATATCGAAAGAAAGAGGATAATGGAAAACACAGAAAAAAAACTTGTGCCCTTCGTTCTGAAGATAAGCGATGAAGGCGAAAAATACTTCAACCTGCTGAACAAAGAGAACGCATCCAGAATGCATTCAGGCTTTGTGACATTGAAACCGGGGGAATCGGTTGGAAGTCACACTACAGGGAAAAATGAAGAGATAATAGTAATAGTACAGGGTTCAGGAGAAATTGAAGCTGGGGGGATCAAAAGACCTGTAACCAGGGGAGATATAGGATACAATCCGCCTGATACTGAACATAATGTCATCAATAATTCCGATTCTGTTTTGAAATACATTTTTGTAGTTTCACAAGCGTAAAATGTAATGATTCCAAAGATATGAAACCCCCGTTACTAAGGGGGTTTTATTTTACAGTCTTATTAACACACCTTTTCGCTTAACGATGTTTTTGTAGTCCCACTGAATAACCGCAGCTTTTTCCAGCCAGCGTTTCAGATCATCTTTATCGATCTGTTTAGCTGAAGTGTATCTTTTCTCTGCAGCTTTGAATTTCCCTTCATTCACGAGTCCGGGTTCATCAAACGACTGCCCGCTCCAGAACAACAGTCTGATACAATCCTTAAGTTTACTGTATCCGGCTATTGGATTCCCGTTAATGAACCAAACCGGGTGTGCGTGCCAGATCTTGATTTCTGCGCCTTTGAGGTTTTTATTAATTTCCCTTGCGAGAACATTACAGATCGTCCTGCTTTTCGCATCCTGTGAGTTATTATATTCTTTTATATCTTTGTTCATCATTTCTTCATTCAATAGTTACTCAAAGTTATATACAATAGTTCAAAATTCAAAGTAACATTACAATTATAGCTGCATAAAAAAAGCCCTCTACCTTTTTACGATAGAGGACTTCATTCAGAAAGGTATCGGAAGATCCATCCAATCTCCCAATATTCCATTTTATCTATTATACTTTATGATCCTGGAGCGCTGTTTTCCGGTTGGCTGTTGGATTTCTTTTTACCCGGGAAGGCCATTGTCAAACCCATCAGCAGCCCGTACCCTGTCATAATATACCAATTTGATGAAAGCGGGCAGCCGTTCGAGCATCCAACAAAATAATAGTATGAATATCCAAGCACTGCGCCGATTGAGCTGTACAGACCTGCTTTTACGTATTTGTTCATTCTATATAATAAACCCGGTTATTTTACTTCAACTTTTGGAAGCAGTATCTCGTTAATTGCCTGCACAAACCCTTCCTTTGGAAGTGCGCCTACAGACATTTGAGGCTTTCCTGTCATAGGAATGAAAAGTATTGATGGAATGCTCTGGATCCCGAAAACCGAAGCCAGCTCATGCTCTTTTTCTGTATCCACTTTGTATATCTGGATCTTTCCGTCATATTCTTTGGAAAGCTCTTCCAGAACGGGTGCAACCATTTTGCAGGGACCGCACCAATCTGCGTAAAAATCAATAATTACGGGTTTATCACCTGTAAATTTCCATTCTTTTTCCTTCTCGTAATTAAACACCTTTTCTTTAAATGCCGCTGCCGTTAAATGTTCCATTTTAGTATCCTTTACTGTGCTTTTTGTCTCCTTGTTGCATGAGGTGCCGGTTATAACAGCCGCAAAAACAAAGAGGATTAGTATTAAATTCTTCATAATATATAACAAACTTCAGTTCTCTTAGGTTACCAGCATTTATCCGCTGGTTAATTAGTTGCTAATAGCAACATAATATATTTTTTCCCGGAAATCAAGTCACTGCAAATGACAGGGACAAGTATCTATGTACACGACACTCAAACATTTACTTGGTGATTGTTGGTTTCGACCCTCACCCCCAGCCCCTCTCCCAATGGGAGAGGGGAGAAAAAGCTCAAAATTTCTCAGTTCCCCCTCTCCTTTCAGGAGAGGGGGCTAGGGGGTGAGGTCAAGAATATTGAAATCTAAAGTCAAGAAACTACTTCTAGCATATTTTTCAGGGTATTATTTATTTGCTGTAGTGTACTCAGGACAAGTATCATGCAAAGATATGATTTTAGTTGCTAATGGCAATTAAATGACATTTGTCATGTTTTCCATTGATACAGGACATATTTTATCGCCGGGTGGTGTATTATCTTTGTGTAAAGTAGTTGCTAATAACGACTATATAATTAAATCTCACGAATTTTATACCGAACTGAATATGAAAAAATATACCATTTTGCTGCTTCTTCTGGCTGCTTTCAACTTCTCGTTTGCACAGAACGGCACCCGCCTTATCGGATTCGACGCAAAAACTACGGGCAGGGGCGGAGTTTCAACAGGATTCTTCGATAACACCAGCCTTCTGATGACCAACCCGGCAGGAATTTCATTCCTGAAAGAAAATATGGTTGAAGCTGATTTTTCGATGATGATTCCCAAGCTCAAATTTACCAACACTATTAATACCGCTGAAGGTAACTCCAATACTTACCCGCTGCCTTCACTTGGGGCCGTTTACACACCAAAAAAATCAAAGCTAAGTTTTGGATTTGGCTTTTACACAAACGGCGGAATGGGCTCAGATCTTAAGCTCAATCACCAGCTGTTCAAAGACCAGGCAGGCAATTATGTGCAGCAAGAGTATTATTCAAAATTTGCTGTTATGCAGGGCGGACCATCTCTATCTTATAAGTTCAGCAAAAATTTCTCTGCCGGATTTTCAGCTCACATGTATTACAGCATGATGGATTTCAGAATGCCTTACAGCCTTTCACCAAATGAGCTTAAAGGCGTGGTGAATCCACAAACCGGAATGACATTCGGACAGATGTTCTCTGCTCCGCAGAACCAGGGCGGACTTGGCTACAATGAGGTTACAGCTTACGCTAAAATGAGCGATCTCTCGGCATTCGGTTTCGGCGGCAAGATTGGGCTGGCTTACAAAGTGAATGATATGTTCTCGATGGGCGTAAGCTACACACTGCCGGTTGACTTTACTTACAAGAACGGGAAAGCGGATATGGATATGACCTACCAGATGAACGACGCATTCGGCAGGGTGGTAACAGGTTATATGACAAATTATCCCGGTATTACACAGCAGCAGGCAATGGATTCTGCTATGAACGCATTTTCTCAGATGGGTATCGATCTTTCGCTTGGCGCCAAAGCTACATATGACCTTGAAAACAAGCTTTCAATGCCGCAGCAGATATCATTTGGATTTTCATACGCACCCAATAAAAAATTCCGTTTCGGTATGGACTTTGAATGGCTTAACTGGAAAAAGGCGTTCGAAAAAATGCAGCTCAGCATGACAGGCGGCCAGAATGCAAACATCAACAGGATGATGGGCAATACCGGCGCGTTTTCGCTGAACTTCCCTCTGGAATGGAAAGACTCATACATTATTCACGCAGGCGGTGAATACGATTTTTCCAAAATGTTCACATTCCGCTTAGGCTATACGTACGGAACGAATCCGGTACCTGAATCAACGGTATTCCCTGTGTTCCCTGCAATAGTTGAAAATCACATAATGGCAGGCGGAACGCTGAATCTTTCACCGAAGTTCGCCGTAAACTTCGCATATGAAATGGCATTGAATAAAGAGCTTACTGCCTCAAATCCGAGTACTATAGCAGCTGAATACAGCGGCAGCAAATCATCGCTCGAAACTATGCTGTTCCATTTATCAATTGGCTGGAAATATTAGCAGGAAACTTTAACAACAGGTTATCTATATGGGGCCCGAAACTACAGAAAAGAACACAGTAATAATATTGGAAGATGCTGAAAACATCTGTGTTCTTAATTACCGGCGGCCCCTTTGTTTTTCTAAAGTGATGTGAATGTAAATATGAAGATCAACAAATCAATATATGTTCTAACCGGGTATGCGGCTATTGTATTAGTACTGCTGCTCACAGCAGCATCATGCAGCAGGGATTCACGTACCGATACCGGCACTGTGCCCAAGCCTGTCAATCCAATTGAAGGAAAGGTATTGCCGCACCTCGATCACAGCGCGTATTTTAAGGATTCGATCGAATCCCCGCAGCAGGTAACCCGCAGGTGTATAGAGTGCCATCCAAACAGCTCAAAAGAGGTGATGAAGACCGCGCATTGGACATGGATCAGCGGTGATGTTGATAGGGACGGAAAAAATATTCCCCTTGGCAAAAAGAACCAGGTTAACAATTTCTGCATAAGCGTTGTTGGTAACTGGGCTTCATGCGTAACATGCCATGCAGGCTACGGTTGGGGCGACCAGAATTACGATTTTACAAAAGAAGAAAATGTTGATTGCCTCGTTTGTCATGACGGTTCAGGTACTTATTCAAAAACCAAGCTGGGTTTGCCCGCAAAAAATGTGAACCTTCGTGTTGTTGCCGGAAGTGTTCGCCGTCCCGCCCGTGAAAACTGCGGCATATGCCACTTCAGCGGCGGCGGAGGCATGGGTGTTAAGCACGGCGATCTTGATGAATCATTGATCAATGCAAACCAGGAGCTTGATTTCCACATGGGCAAGCTGAATTTCCAGTGTATTGACTGTCATACCACTCACAACCACTTGATATCAGGAAAGGTGAATACTACATATACTGAAAAAACACCCGATACCAGGTTCAATTGCGAAAAATGCCATACCGATAAACCGCACAAAGAGCCGAGGCTGAATAAACACACTGCAAGGGTTGCATGCCAAACCTGCCACATCCCGGAATTCGCTAGGAAGCTTCCCACAAAGATGATCTGGGATTGGTCAAAAGCGGGCGATTCAACCAGGGTTGATAGTCCGCATGAATACCTTAAAATAAAAGGCGAGTTTGTTTACGAAGAAGGCGTTATACCAACCTATTCATGGTACAACGGAAGGATGGATAGATATATTCTGGGTGATAAGCTTGATAATGAAGAAGAACATAATATCAATCACCCAAAAGGTTCGCGTGATGACAGGAACGCAAAGATATGGCCGTTCAAAGTTCATCATGCAACACAGCCTTATGACGTGGTTAACAATATTATTATTCCTCCGCTCACAAGCGGGGAAGGCGGCTACTGGACTAAATTCAACTGGAGCTATGCGCTTGAGATCGGCGCAAAGCTGAATAACCTTCCATACAGCGGGAAGTTCGGCTTCGCTAAAACGAAAATGTACTGGCCAATTACACATATGGTTACGACCAGCGGCAACGCCCTTAAATGTGCCGACTGTCATTCGCCCGGAGGGCGGCTAAACTGGAATGAATTAGGTTATAAACAGGATCCTGCGCAGGGTCCGCAAAAATAAAGTTATACTATGATAAATTTCATAAGAAGAAATCCTAAACCTCTTAAGAATCCCTACTTCGCTGGTACCATACTTGGTGTGGTTCTCTTTAGCGCGTATGCATTAACGCACAGCGGGCTGGGCGCATCGGGTGCCATAAGCCGTATTCATGTTGCTATTACCAAGCTGATATGGCAGACTCATGTTGATGTGGTCAGCACTTTCGCTGTAATGGGCGCGGGTGATACCAATCCGCTTGACCATGCCAGTGTTTTCCTGCTGATTGGTACATTTGTAGGGGGAATGCTTTCCGCCTGGTACAACGGCAGGCTTAAGCTTGAGATATTTAAAGGCCCGCAGATCTCCAATTTGCAGCGGTTGCTATTTGCTACCCTGGGCGGCATCATCATGGGATACGGCGCGAGGTTTGCCCGCGGCTGTACATCGGGGCAGGCGCTTTCAGGCGGAGCCGTGCTTTCACTGGGAAGCTGGGCATTCATGTTCAGCGTGTTCATAGGAGGCTACGCCGTAGCGTATTTTGTACGCCGTTTATGGTTAGACCCGGCACGGTCATAAGAATAATTCATTAAGAGAAATTTAAATCAATAAAAAGATCAGATCATTATGTTACCTATAGATGTTATTGCGGCACTTGGAAAATTCGGCGGGTATGCCGTCTTTGTTCTGATAGGAATAGGTTTTGGCGTATCACTTGAACTTGCAGGATTTGGCGACTCAAGAAGGCTTGCGGCGCAGTTCTACCTGAAAGATATGACCGTTCTTAAAACCATGTTTTCGGCAATTGTTGTTGCTGCCATATTAATATTTCTTTCATCTGCTATAGGCATACTTGATTTTTCGCAGATTTCGGTCACACAAACATTCCTTTGGCCAGGTATTGTAGGCGGGCTTATAATGGGTGTTGGATTCATAGTAGGCGGCTATTGCCCCGGGACTTCGTTGGTATCCGTAGCCAGTTTCAAGATTGACGGGCTCTTTTTCCTTGTTGGAACAGTTGTTGGCGCAGGCTTCTTCGGTGAGTCATTGCCGGCATTTGAAGATTTCTGGAATTCATCCTTTACCGAGAGATACCTGCTTTCAGACTGGCTCGGCTGGTCGATTGGTGCAACACTTCTTGCAGTTACACTCATGGCCATAATGATGTTCTACGGTGCGGAAAAAACTGAAGAGTATTTCAGAACACAAGGCAAAGGGCTAAAATGGTCATGGAAGATCACCAAACGCTCATATCTTTACGGAGCATCAGCATTGGTTATGCTTGCAGTGATAGTGTGGATAGTAGGCCAGCCGGACCCTGTCCGCAAATGGAGCCTGATGCAAGGTAAATATGCCGGGCAACTCGCAGCCCGTGATGTATTTATTCACCCGCTGGAGTATGTGAAAACATATAATGATGCTTCAATAAAGCTTGTAACCCTGGATCTCAGGCCGCAAAGTGAATTCAATAAATTCCATCTTACCGGTTCTGAAAATACAAAACCTGAAAGCTTCCTTGACCCGAAGTTCACCGCGCCGCTGGCACAGCTACCTGCGCAGGGAGTTGTAATACTGATAGCCGATAATGACTCGGTATCCGTGCAGGCTTGGAAATACCTGAAAGTGCAGGGTGTAAATAATGTTTATATACTTGAAAACGGCCTACAGGGTTGGGATGCGCTGTTTGCAGGCAAAACTGTTTCAGGCAAGTCCATCAATATTGCATCGCCGCCATCGGAAGTGCTTCAATTGTTCCCCAAGGATTCATTTACACCGAAAATTAAGATCAGTACTAAAAAGCGCTCCGGCGGACTGTGCAGCTAAATACCAAAATATTCTGATTGTATGAAAACAGCAATTACAACATTAAGCTTAATAATATGCCTGCTTGCATTTGGACCGGGAGTAGCCTTTGCACCGGCACAAACCAATCAAAACCCTTCTTCATCGAATACCGAATGCATGCAATGCCATGATAAACACATTACTGCCGATTCCTATAATAGCTCGGTGCATAAAACGCTTATGTGCAGCGCATGCCATGTTAAGGATGAATCAAATCCGGTTAACAAGCTTGTTAAAGATAAGAATAAGTGTGTGGTAAACTTTAAGCCAACTGATTGCAGCGGCTGCCACAGTGCTGTTTCCAAAGAACATCAGGCAAGTATTCATAATTCATCCCGGCTTCCTGTATCATGTTCAAAATGCCATGCTGATATTCACAGCATAAAGTCGATAAAGAATGATAAGAAAGCCGCTGCGAAGCTCTGCAGCCAGTGCCATGAAAATGAATCAGCTTATTTTAAGTCAGTTCACTTTACGGCTCTTGAAAAGGGCAATAACGACGCGCCAACATGTACCGATTGCCATAACAAACATGCCATTAACAAAATAGATGATGTTTCCCAGGGCAGAATATTCCACACGCAGGCGTGTATGAAGTGCCATGCTGATACAAGCCTGATGTTTAAGAACAAAGTGACTACGATAGCCGCTAAAACATATTTTGAAAGCTACCACGGCAAGAACATCCGATTGGGATATCCCGAAAAGGTTGCAGGCTGCTCGGATTGCCACAGTTCACACAATATACTGCCTGCTGAAGATACTGCTTCAAGTGTTAATGCTGCAAATCTTACTAATACATGCAGACAATGCCATACAGATGCAGGCAGCGGCTTTTCAAAGTTTATTGCACACGCAGAACCGAACAACAGGGAGAAGTACCCGGCTTTATTCTGGGTAACTCTGTTCATGAATATCCTGCTAGCAGGTACATTTTTGTTCTTCTGGTTCCATTCGCTAATGTGGACGTTCCGCGGCTTTGTCGAGAAGAAACAGAAGCGTGATGCGGAGAACTTTTCCGGTGCTGCGCCGTCATCTGCCGTTAAAATGAAGCGGAAAGTTTACAGGCGCTTTAAACCGGTGCATATTGCACTGCATCTATTTGTGGTTACAAGCTTCCTGGCCCTCGCTTTAACCGGCCTTCCGCTGAAGTTCAATTATACTTCATGGGGCAAGGGTTTGATGGACTATCTGGGCGGTATAGGCAGCGCAGGAACAATACACCGAATTGCGGCAATGGTTACATTTGGGTATTTCTTCGTTACACTGGCTATGAGTATCCGATTCCTGTTCAGCAAAAAAAGGTCAAACCAGGGATTCTGGAACAGGCTTTTTGGGCCGGATTCCCTTTTTATCAATAAAAAAGACCTGCAGGATATCAAAGCAATGTTTAAATGGTTCTTTTTCAGGGGACCCAAGCCCGCATTTGACAGGTGGACATATTGGGAGAAGTTTGATTTTCTTGCTGTATTCTGGGGAGTTGCTATTATAGGCTCAAGCGGGCTTGTGTTATGGTTCCCCGAATTCTTCGGTCATTTATTGCCCGGCTGGATTTTCAATCTCGCCACAATTATTCACAGTGATGAGGCGCTTCTTGCCGTTGGCTTCATATTCACAGTTCATTTTTTTAACACGCATTTAAGGGCTGAAAAATTCCCGATGGATTTTGTGATATTCAACGGCCAGGTAACAGAAAAAGAAATGATACATGAACGCGGCGCCCAGTGGGAGCGCTACAAAGAGCAGGGGATAACCGAAGAATTTGAAGTTAAGAAACCAACGCCGCTTGTTTTGGATATTTCGCTAAGGATATTTGGATTACTGGCAGTGTTAACCGGTACAATACTGGCGCTGCTGATCTTTTATTCTATAATAGAGCATGGTATGCACTGAAATTGATATTTTGAGAAAATATCATTAAGTTGCGTGTAACAACAATTAGTTTATGAATAAAGGTATAGTTGAGCTTATATTTGAGCTTAAGCTCACATGTATGTCAAAGGAAGAAAGTATTCGCAAGGACCTGAAGCTTTCACCTGCTGAGTATAAGGGTCTGCTTGCACTGGAGCCGGGCAAAGTGTTTTCATGTATGCAGCTTTCTGATGAAATGGGCCTCTCGAAATCACGCGGCAGCCGCGTTATCGATAAGCTAATAGATAACGGATACGTGAAAGAAGCTGTCCACAGCGATGATAAGCGCGTGTTTAATGTAACGCTTTCGCAAAAGGGACTGAACGCGATCAAAAAAATAAATAGCGTTATGAATGAATGCGAACGGGCAATCCTGAAAAATGTGCCTGAGAGCGAATTAAAGGCATTTACCAATACCCTGCATAAAATAACAGAGATAGTTAGACCGGGATAAATTTTATTTTGCAGAGTCCTCTTTTGGAGAGGCTCTGCAAATACGTGAATTTGAGATGCTGAAACAAGTTCAGCATGACAGATTCTTTTCCTTTGTCCCCCTTTTCGTTTTAGAAGGGGGAGTATCAGCCTGAGTTTTCTGATGAGTAGTGATTATTCGATTTGCAATATTATACTCAAAATCTTGCGGGGGGTTTGTGTTCGGGCAAACTATTAACTTGCAGAATACTCATTCTGTGATAATACGCAAGGTAGAGTAATTCGTTAGGTTTTAGCCCACGGATTCATCCGTGGGAGAAATTGCAATCCCCTTGCCTATAACCACTTCAGTGGTTTTAAGAATGTCAAATGTATGTAGTTGCTATTAGCAACTAAAATTGTTATTTTTGTATATTATAGAACATATAACGGAGTTACAAACAATGAAAATGGAAATTTATTTTGAAGACGGGAAAAAAGTAAACGCAAAATACGGCGATATGGTTATTAAGACCGATCAGCCGGTGGAGTCCGGCGGCGAAGGTTCAGCTCCTGCTCCCTTCGACCTGTTCCTCGCATCAATAGGAACCTGTGCGGGAATTTATGTGAAGTCATTTTGCGCTCAAAGAGCAATTCCAACCAATGATATAGTTATCACGCAGCATGTACACTATGACTTTGAAAAGCGTCTTGTGGGTAAGATCACACTCGATATCAGCCTTCCGGATTACTTCCCGGCAAAGTACAAAGATGCTGTAATAAACTCTGCTAATTTATGTGCTGTTAAAAAGCATCTGCTCGATCCGCCGGAAATTGAGGTTTCAGCCAGGATAGCAGAAATGGCTTAGAGAATCAGCTATTGCAAAATTTGCCAGGTTTGTGTTCGATCCGGTTTTGGATATTTATTAGCCCTCTAAATAAAATAGAGGGCTTTTTTTATTTCAAAACTGTCACACTTTCCGGCCCGGGATGTCCTTAAATGTCAGGCAAATAATAAAGTTAGATAAATTTTAAGGTTTTATATATTGTTTCTATTTATGATATTTGGGAATAGCTGCAACAATAGAAACTATTCACATTTATAGGAGCAAAAAATGAGAAATAAAGCTTTCCTAAGCGCTCTGGCACTTATCATTATCTCCGTACTCTTTGTTTCCTGCGGAAAATCTACAAAACCCAAAAAACAAATTGATACCAAACCTGTTTCCGTTAAACAATTCGATACGCCTCCCGGAGCAGATCCTTCAGTCTCTGCCGAGCAGGGCGGCGAAGGCTTTAAAGGTGAGGGCTGGGAAACCAAAACCGATTATAATGTTTCAGGCGATCCTAAAGCAATAAAGGGCGGATCGTTCAATATGCGGATACCTGATTTTCCGAATACACTCAGAATTTACGGCAAGGACGCAAATTCCTACGTAAATAACCTGATGGAAAATATGGTCTACGAATCTCTTTTAAGTACAGATCCTGTTACAGAAGACTGGATTCCCGGGCTTGCCACTCACTGGAAGATAAGTGATGATAAAAAGCAGTTCTGGTTCAGGATCAATCCGAACGCAAGATGGGCAGACGGTAAACCCGTTGTAGCAGAAGACGTGGTTGCAACATGGAAGCTGCTTGTTGATCCGGGTATCCTGGAAGCATACTCAAACATTCTGTACGGCACGTATGAACAGCCCGTTGCTGAAAGCAAATATATAGTATCAGTAAAGACCAAAGAGCTTAACTGGAGGCAGTTCCTCTATTTTGCAGGCTCAATGAGAATATTGCCGGCACATCATATCGGTAATATCAAGGGCGGCGAGTATCTTGATAAATATCAGTTCGAAGTGATCCCCGGCACAGGTCCGTATATTATCTTAAAGGATGATATCAGCAAGGGTCAGTATGTCACAATGAGAAGGAGAAGCGATTACTGGGCTGAAAAAGAAAAATTCAATACAGGTATAAACAATTTTGACGCAGTAAAGCTTGATGTTATTTCTGATGAATCGCTCGCATTTGAGAAATTCAAAAAAGGCGACCTTGATATTTATTCAGTCAACCGCGCACAGTGGTGGGCAGAGCGTTTTGATTTTGATGATTTTAAACGCGGACTTGTAATGCGATACAGGGTATTCAACGAAAACCCAAATGGTGTGCAGGGTCTCGTATTCAATATGCGCAAAGCTCCTTTCAATGATATCAGGATCAGGAAAGCTGTTACTTATCTGTGGGATAGGGCTAAATTCAACGAGAAACTGTTCTTCTCATCATACCAGCCGGAGTATTCATACTTCCCCGGTTCAGTTTATGAAAATCCTTCAAACCCAAGAGTTGGATTCAATCTCGATTCAGCACGTATGCTGCTTGAAGAAGCGGGCTACAAGGATAAAAATTCAGACGGCTACCTTGTAAAAGACGGCCGTGTATTCGAGCTTGACCTTCCGTTCGATGGAGGTCCGGGCCAGGAGCGTTACCTCACGATATTCCAGGAAGATATGAAAAAGGCCGGCATAAAGCTGAACCTGAAACAGATCGATGGTTCAACCAGGTTCCAGCTTGGAAACGAAAGGAACTTTACAATTCTTGTCACTGCATGGACAGGGCTCAGGATCCCCAATCCTGAAAGTTCGCTCAAATCAAACACGGCAGATGCGCCAAACACAACCAACTGGCCGGGAATCAAAGATCCCAAGATCGATGAACTTTGTGACAAGTATAACGTTACCTATGACAAAAAAGAGAGAATTAAGATCATCAGAGAAATTGACGGTATAGCATGTTCATATTTTGGTTACGGATTTGGATGGTATGCTCCTTACCAGAGGATAGCGTTCCAGAACAAGTTCTCTTATCCGGAATGGATACTGCCGAGAACTTCCGACTGGCTGTTTGCTGCAGTTGTTTGGTATTATGACCCGGAAAAAGCTGCCGAATATGATGCAGTAAGGTCTGATCCGAACAAAAAGATCGAACCGAAAGAAGTTGACCAGAAGTACTGGATAAAAGTTAAGGAACAGGAAGAAGCTTCAGGAAAATAGAACATATTGAGAGCTTCTGCATCAAATGATGCAGAAGCTCTTGTTTTAATTGCCGGACCATTGAAACCATTTGCATTAAAACTGCATCTAACTGGTAGCCCTTATTCAATATCCAATGGCAGCAAAAAAATATGTCTTTTAATATCAATATAACATGACATCATATTTTATCAGAAGGTTTTTGCTCATTATTCCCACATTCCTGGGCATAACGCTTATTACATTTTTTATTTTGCAGATCGTTCCCGGCGGACCGCTGGAACGCGAGCTGCTTAAGCTGCGAATGGGCGGGCAAACAACGGGCGGTGAGGTTGGCCCATCGGGCGGCAACCAGACCGGCGGCATTGAAATACCGGAATCTGCCCTGCAGGAAATGAAAAAGTTTTACGGGTTCGATCTCCCTATACATGAGCGCTATTTCAAGTGGCTGGGTAATATGCTCACTCTTGATCTTGGCAAATCATATGTATATGCCGAGCCGGTTTGGGATGTGATCATCTCCCGGTTTCCTGTATCTATTTATTTCGGGGTTATCGGTTTCCTGCTGACGTACATGATCTGTATTCCGCTCGGGGTGATAAAGGCTGTTAAGAATGGCAGCAAATTCGATTTTCTCTCTTCTATCATAGTGTTTATGGGTTACTCAATTCCCGGATGGGCATTTGGTACCGTTATGCTGGTTCTCTTTGGAGGCGGAAGTGTTTGGGATGTGTTCCCGCTCGGCGGATTCAGAAGCGAGGATTTTGACCAGCTTTCGGCCTGGGGACAGATCACAGACCAGATACAGCATACTATCCTTCCGGTTGCTTCGTACCTTGTTGGCAGCTTCGCAACACTCACAATATTAACTAAGAACTCAGTTATAGAAAATTTAAGCCAGGATTATATCCGTACAGCGTTTTCCAAAGGTCTTTCCGAAAAGCGTGTAATATTCAAACATGCTCTCAGGAATTCACTTATTCCAATAGCAACCGGGCTGGGGCATTTCCTTTCACTTGTGCTTGCCGGAAGCTTCCTTATCGAAACAGTGTTCAATATAAATGGTATGGGATTGCTTGGCTTTAAGTCAATTGAACAAAGAGATTACCCCGTAACAATGGGAATTCTTGTACTCTCATCTGTTCTGCTGCTGATAGGAAACATTATTTCAGATATGCTGTACGCAATTTTTGACCCAAGGATCCGTTTTAAATAAATAAGTTCAAGCTTCTCAAATTATGAAGAAGGAAAAAATCAAAAAAGATGTTTCAATATCCATCTTCCGCAAAAGATGGCGTAAGTTCCGCACCATAAAACGCGGTTATTATGCTTTTCTTGCTCTTGTGATATTGTATGCAATTTCATTCCTGCTGCCGCTGTTCATAAACCATACTGCGATTATGGTTAAGTATAACGGTGAGTATTATTTCCCGATGTTTAAAAGCGGAATTTACGAACCTAAAGTATTCGGGCAGGAAGGCTACGGCGAAACCAATTACAGGATGCTGAAAGAAAAATTCAGCCAGGAATCAGGCGATAACTGGGTGCTGATGCCGATCTATCCCTACAGCCCCAATGAGAACCTGCTTGATGAAATGGAGGGCTCACCGCCGCATCCTCCATCTGCCGCCCACATTTTCGGCACAGATGACAGGGCAAGGGATGTGTTCGCGAGAACGCTCTACGGCTTCAATATCTCCATTTCATTTGCGCTTGTTGTGACGGCATTTGCGTATCTCATAGGAGTAAGTATCGGCTCATTGCTTGGATTCTTCGGAGGCAAGACCGATATACTGGGGCAAAGGGTGATCGAGATCTGGAGCACTCTGCCGTTTCTTTATGTAATGATCATTGTAAGCTCTATTTTACAGCCAAATTTCATACTGCTTGTGCTCATCTTAACTGCATTCAGCTGGATGGGAATAACATACTATGTAAGAGGCGAGTTCTATCGTGAGAAGGCCAGGGATTATGTTTCAGCGGCTGTTTCGCTTGGCGCTAAAAACCGCACTATAATATTTAAGCATATACTTCCAAACTCGCTTACACCGATCATATCCTTCGCGCCGTTTGCGATAGTTGGTGATATCAGCGCTCTTGTATCACTCGACTTCCTTGGATTCGGCCTCCCGCCGCCGACACCAAGCTGGGGACAGCTTGTAAGGCAGGGCATGACCAATATCGAACACTGGTGGCTTGTTGCAGTTCCGCTAACAGCAATGTTCTTAACGCTTATTGCCATCGTATTTATCGGTGAGGCAATAAGGGAAGCATTTGACCCGAAAGTTTATTCTAGATTGAGGTAACAGAATGAAAAAACTTGTTGAAATAAAAAATCTGCGGACTTATTTCTTTGTTGAAGCTACCGATAAGCAGATAAAGGCTCATACAGAATATGCTCAGGAAGGATTTCTGAAGAAATTCTATGATGAAGATAAGAAGCTGAAAGGAAAATTCCCCGCTAAGGCAGTGGATGATGTTTCGTTCGATATATATGAAGGTGAAGTACTGGGTATTGTGGGCGAATCCGGTTCGGGTAAATCCGTGACCGCGTACTCAATTACAAGGCTTGTGCCTGATCCGCCAGGCAAAATTGTAGGCGGTGAAGTATTTTACAAAGGCGTAGATATGCTTAAGCTGACCTACGAAGAAATGAAGAAGTACAGGGGTTATGAAATTGCAATGATATTCCAGGAACCGATGACATCTCTTAACCCTGTTATGAAGATCGGCGAGCAGATAACGGAAGTTATCACAACGCATGAAAAGATGGATAAACATCAGGCCGAGCAAAAGGCGATCGAAATGCTTGAGGCCGTAGGGATTCCCGATGCGGCAAAAAGAATGAAAGACTACCCGCACCAGTTCAGCGGCGGTATGAGGCAGAGGGTTATGATAGCTATGGCGCTTTCTTGCAATCCCTCATTGCTGATAGCAGATGAGCCAACAACCGCGCTTGATGTAACTATCCAGGCGCAGATACTCGACCTGATGCTGGAAATCAAGAAAAAGCGTGATGACGCGGCAATTGTACTTATTACCCACAACCTCGGTATTGTTGCCGAAATGTGTGACAGGGTTGTGGTTATGTACGGCGGCAAGGTTCAGGAAATCGGGGGTGTTGACGGAATATTTAATGACCCGAAACATCCGTACACAAAAGGCCTGCTTCAGTCTCTGCCTGATCCGTACAACGATACGCAGGGTCAGCTTAGGGCTATCCCCGGTATTATTCCGCATATTTTGGAACTGCCTAAGGGCTGCAAGTTCTGCACACGCTGCACCGAAGTTATGGATATTTGCAGGGAAGTAGAACCCGAACTGCTTGAAGTTGAACCCGGCAGAACTGTAAGATGCCATTTGTACACCATCGAGCAGAAAAAACAGTAATACTGTAAATGGACTCATTTTAATTGAGAACAGAATTTTATGATGAACAAAGAAAATATACTCGAAGTAAAAGACCTGCGTGTGAAGTTTCCTGTTCACGGCGGTGTATTCCTTGGCAAAGTTGCTGAAGTTAAAGCCGTTGATGGTATCAGCTTTTCCATTAAGCACGGCGAAACACTTGGCCTGGTTGGTGAATCAGGCTGCGGAAAATCGACAGTTGGCAAAGCTATTATAAACATCCTCAAATTTTCTTCTCCTGATGTTATTATTACAGGCGAAGTTTGGCTTCGTTCAGGTGATGAAGAAATTGACCTGCTGACTTTTGACAGGAATCAAATTAGAAAATACCGCGGTCTAGTGCAGATGATATTCCAGGATCCGTATTCATCGCTCAATGCAAGGCTTACTGTTGGCCAGATCATAGAAGAGCCCATGCTTTACCATACCAATATGCAGAAAAAAGAGCGCCTTGAGAAGATATCATGGCTGCTCGAAAAAGTAGGTCTTCAGCCGGAACAATCAAAACGCTACCCGCATGAATTTTCAGGGGGGCAGAGACAGAGAATTGGAATAGCGCGCGCACTGGCAACCAATCCAAAACTCATTATTGCCGATGAACCTGTTTCCGCGCTTGATGTATCCATCCAGGCGCAGGTTATTAACCTTATGCAGGAGCTGCAGTCAGAGTTTGACCTGAGTATATTATTCATTGCGCACGATCTATCTGTAGTAGAGCATATCAGTTCAAGAATTGCAGTTATGTACCTTGGCAGCATATTTGAAGTAGGGCAGGGCAAGGAAGTTTACCATCATCCTGTGCATCCGTACAGCAGGGCGCTGCTTTCAGCCGTGCCGCTGCCGAATCCGAAATTCCGTAATAAGCAGCGTACAATTCTGAAGGGTGATGTACCAACCCCATTAAGGAAACCAAGCGGCTGCGGCTTCAGGACAAGATGCCCCATAGCGAAGCCAATGTGCGCCGATGCCGTTCCGCCTCTTGAAGAGAAGAGCCCCGGTCACTTTGCTGCTTGTCCGTACACCACGGTTCACGAAGAATCAATTCAGCAGGAAATAGTGCAGAAGTAGGCGCACAGAAAAATTCCCGCAGGAATGTTATGAGAGTATATTTTGTTTCGGATCTTCACGGCAAACAGGACCGTTACAATAAACTGGCTGAAAAAACAGCCGAAGAACCGCCGGATGTTTTAATGCTCGGCGGTGACCTGCTCCCGAATTATTTCCAAATGGAGCCGGCAGATTTTGCAGAGAGTTTTCTGCTCCCCATTTTATTTGATCTCAAATTACAGCTTAAAAAACGCTTCCCCGATATATATTTCATTTTCGGCAACGATGACCCCGCATCAGCCTTGACGTTATTTGAAGAACCCCCAGTTTCCGGCCTTATGAAGAATTTGAACATGTCGGTTATTGAAAATTCAGGTATTGAATTGGGCGGATATGCATATATTCCCCCAACGCCGTTCCTGCTTAAGGATTGGGAGAAATACGATGTATCGCGGTATGTTCCGCGCGGCGCACTCTCGCCAGAAGAAGGTATTCGTACAGTTGAAGTAGCTGCAAATATTGTGAAATACACAACCATTGCCGATGATCTGGAAATTCTACAGGAAAAGATACAGAACAAAAGCTCCAGTATAATGCTTTTTCATGCGCCCCCATGCGATACTAACCTGGATAAAATGACAGGCAGGGATATAAACGGAAATTTGCAGGTCACGTCTGTTGGAAGCCTGGCGATTAGGAAGTTCATTGAAAAGTATAAGCCTGCTGTAACCCTGCACGGACATATTCATGAATCTGCGGCTATTTCAGGAAGCTGGAAGGATAAGATAGGCAGTACTTTCTGCTTTTCTGCGGGACACGATGGTGAAGAGCTGGCATTGGTGAGCTTTGATACGGATGATCCGGCTTCTGCTGAGCGGCTGCTGTTGTAGCTGTGAAATGAGAGATCAATAGGTTGGTCGGGAAACTTAGTCAGCTTTCTCACCCTCTTTTATGTTAAATAGAAAGCCCAAAAAGATTTATAATAATAGACAAAAAATCATAGAATAATACTTTTATCAGCGGTCACTTTGAAAGTGCTGCATTATCTTGTTATATTTTATGAAGCAGGCACGCAGTCTCCTAAATA
>JAYRXC010000008.1:0-137891 GCA_041917655.1 Ignavibacteria bacterium
ATATAAATATCTTGACCTCTGTAATCTAATTTACTATTTTTTAGCTGCATCATTCGCCTCCTTTGAGTTATTGTTTGTCTTCGAAACACAAATTTAATAAACTCTTTGGAGGCTTTCTACTTTAAACATAAGGTCTCCTTGTGACTGCTGGCGCAGTCTGAAAGGAGGGGAGCTATGAGATATAAAAGTCCCCTCCTTTGAAGGGGATTTAGGGGAGGTCTAGGCCAAGGCTGCAGCACAGCAATTAACATTCTCTCAGTGCTTCTGTGCCACTGTGTTAGAATAATAGTCTGGGCAAGTGGCAGCTAAGTTTCCATGTAAATTAATAATTTTTAACTTTTCCGTTGATTATTTGAATTACATGCCATATTTTGAGCCCATGCTAATTAAAGGAATCCCACGGTACAGAACAGCTCTCACAATACTTGCCGCTGTGTTATTTTTATTAACATCATCAAGCTACTCCCAATACGTTGGCTTCGGGCGGAACAAGGTTCAGTACAATGATTTCGACTGGCACACAATTTCTACAGAACATTTTAAGTTATTCTACTATCCTGAAATGAAAGAGCTCGCCGAGATCGGCGCGGCTTACGCCGAGGAGTCATACCGCATTCACCAGCAGAATTTTGACTATTCTTTAATAGATACTGTCCCCATAATTTTTTATTCATCACCTACCCATTTCCGTGAAACCAATACCACACCAGGGTTGATACCCGACGGCGTGGGCGGCTTTTTTGAATTCATAAAAGGGCGAGTAGTAATACCGTTTGATGGTTCACTTGGCAATTTTAAGCATGTTATCCGCCATGAGCTCTGCCATGTGTTCATGACGGCAAAAGTATTGAATACTATGCGGCTTCACCGTCTGCCTGCAGAGCGGCAGGTGCCTCTGTGGTTTACCGAAGGGCTCGCCGAATTCTGGAGCACTGAATGGGACGCCACAGCAGAAATGGTTATTAAAGATGCCGTGCTTAATGATTACATGGTAGGGCTTGATGACTGGGAAAGATATTACGGAACATTTTTCATGTACAAATTCGGCCAGAACGTGCTGAAGTACATTTCAGAAAAATACGGCCCCGAAAAAATTCTGCTTCTGATTGATAACGTTTGGATGAGCGATGACTTTTCGGTAGTAATGCAGAAAACTATTGGCAAGGATTATGAAGAATTTGACCGGGAATATTTATATCACCTTAAAAAGAAATATTTCCCGCAGCTTGCAGAAGAAGATGCACCTTCAGCAAAAAGTACACCTGTTTACACCGAAGGCTTCGGCCATAAGCCCGCCTATTTTAAAGATGGAAACAGGCAGGAAGTTTATTTCATAGGTAACCGAACCGGATATACGAGCTTACTCAAGGTGAATCTGAAAAACCGGGGCAAAGTTGTAACTTTGATTGAAGGAGAAAAGAGCGAGGATTTTGAGGAGTTTCATTTCTTCCGCACCGGGCTTGATATATCATCAAAAGGAGTATTAGCCTTTGCAACCAAAAGCGGCGGAACAGACGCGCTTCACCTGTATGATGTAAAGCAGGAAAAGCTCATAACAAGCTTTCACTTTGATGACATTGTTCAGATCGGCTCGCCGGCATTTACAGGCGACGGGAACAGGGTGGTTTTTCCCGCTCTCGATATGTCAGGTAAAAGCGACCTGTATATGTTCGACCACACAAACAACCAGCTTAAACGGCTTACCAATGACTATTACGATGACCGAGACCCGGATATTTCTGCTGACGGGAAAACGGTTGTGTTTTCTTCAGACAGGACTTCATGGGGAATTGATAATATGTACAACCTCTTCACTATTGATCTTGAAACGAATGCCATTAACTACCTTACAACCGGCAAGCAGGTTGATTTCTCTCCGCAGTTTTCGCCGGATGGCAAAAAAGTGGTCTATACTTCAACTACCGGCGGGCTTCAGAATATCTGGATGCTGAAACTTGAAAAAGCTCAAACTGAAAAGGGAGAAATTTTAAAAGCTGTTGAAGGCAGAACTGAAAAACTTACTGATTTCACAACTTCAACATTCGACCCAAAATGGGCAGGCGATGATAAAATAGTATTCTCATCCTATGAGAATGGCGGAATCTCAATCAGGATGCTAAATAATGTGCCCAAGCTGATAGATACCCCGGTTACAGCAAGTACTATAAATATAAGTGATATCAAGCTCCCGTGGAGCTTCAAAAAGATCGAGGGAATCCCGCAGAAAAATCAGCTTAAATACAAAAAGGAATATTCGCTTGATATTGCTACAACCAATATCACCGCAGATCCGGTTTTTGGCGCAACTGCCGGCGGGATTCTAGCAATGAGCGACCTGCTTGGCAATGACCAGTATTATTTTTTGGTTTACAATAATTCTGAATCAGGCGAAGAGTTCTTTAAGAGCTTCAATATAGCTATTTCAAGGGTCTCGCTCGGGCAGCGGCTCAATCATGCGTACGGAATCTTTCATCTATCAGGAAGAAGGTATGACCTTGGTGATGACTTCTCTTACCAGGAAAGGACTTTCGGCGGATACTTTGCGCTTAGCTACCCTCTTTCATTTTTCCGCAGGATAGACGCAAGCATATCGCTGGCAAATTCACGCCGCAGCGTGAGTGAGAACAGGATCAATCGTAGGGCACTGCTCCTTACAAACTCGATTGGCTACACTAAGGATAATTCCATCTGGGGGCCAACCGGGCCGCTTGATGGCAGCAGGCTGAATGTAACGCTTGGCTATACAACAGATATTCAGTTCGGCAATGTGAACTATTATACATTCATATTTGATTACCGCCGATACACACGCCTTGGCACGCAGGTGGCAATTGGCTCAAGGTTCGCGTACCTGATGAATGAGGGCACGGAAGCCAGGCGCTGGGCGATCGGCGGTAGCTGGGATCTTAGGGGCTGGCCGCGTTTCGGGCTGCGCGGAAAAAAAGCGTTTGTAGTAAGCAACGAGCTTCGCTTCCCATTGATAGATCTTGTTAATGTACGCTTCCCCTTTGGAATTAATTTCATATTTCCATATATACGCGGCGCTGCGTTTTTTGATGTTGGCAATGCATGGGATAAAGTTTATACTGAAACTAAAGGAAGCATTGGTATAGGCGCGCGTATAAATCTGTTCTACATTCTTGCGCTCAGATATGATATCGGCAAGCGCATCGAGAAAAACTTTACTAAGTTTCAGAGTGGGATATTTCAGCAGTTTTTCTTCGGGTGGGATTTCTGATACTCACACTCCTCCGGGTAAAAAAAGTGTATAAACCTATTCCTTGAAATATTTGTGTAAATACGCTATAATTGCATCAGTAACAAGCGGGAATAGCTCAGTTGGTAGAGCGCAACCTTGCCAAGGTTGAGGTCGCGAGTTCGAGCCTCGTTTCCCGCTCTACGGAAAGCCTTGAATGTAATTTGAGGCTTTTTTCGGCTAAATAGGTGTATTACATAGATTTAACATGGCGACGTACCCAAGTGGCTTAAGGGGAAAGTCTGCAAAACTTTTATTCATCGGTTCGAATCCGATCGTCGCCTCAAGATTTAATTGCTCACATACAGCTATTCTCAAAGCATCATTAAACTCCAAACTTTAACCTGAAATGCTATGAGACTTTTTTTCAAAGCCCGCGGCAGTTCCTCCATCGGATTATTACTTATCAGACTTGTAGTTGGTATCTATACTCTCTCGCTTGGCATAATGCAGGCAAGCAATATTGAAGATTATATCAACAAGGTGAAAGCACTCCAGTTCTTCAGCGAGAACACAGCGTTCATTATTGGATTCATCACGCCTTTTCTGCTGATAATTTTTGGCGGGCTGTACATTATGGGTTTTTTTACCCCCATCACAAGCTTTTCACTTGCGATGATATCGCTGATGAAAATAATGTCAAGAGGTTTGTTCCCATCCGAAGGAATTCCATTCAACAAAGATATGCTGTTCCTTGTGTGTTTCCTTTTGACCCTTTTCGCAGGGGCCGGTATGCTGAGCTTTGACGCCTTGCTGGACAGGAAGAAAAAGAAAACGGAACCTGAACCGCCTAAAAATGCTGTCATAACCGCAGAGATCATTACGGAGAAGACCGAAGAACCTGAGCAGCTAAATTCCAATCCCCAATAGAAAATGAACGCCTACACGCGCTCAAGATTCTTAACCGCTGTAAAGCTGTTCAACGAAAAAGAATATTTTGAGTGCCACGAAGTTCAGGAAGATATCTGGTTCGATATACGGGATGATTCAAGGGACCTGTACCAGGGCTTGCTTCATGCTTCAGTAGCGTTATACCACCTTACGAAAAAGAACAATGTAAAAGGAACGCTTATCCAGCTAAACAAAGCCGCAGGAAAGCTCGGGAGGTTTGAAGGCGTTGTGAAAGAGATAGACCTTGCCAAGCTTCTAAAGCAGTTAAAGAGTATAGCTGCAAAAGTACAAAAAAAAGAGCAGCCTAAAAGGCTGCCCAAAATAATCATTACAATTTAAGTTTAATCTCTACATTACCATTCCGCCATCAACACACAAAGTCTGCCCGGTTATATAAGCCGAAGCATCCGATGCGAGGAACATAACAGCATTGGCGATATCATCGCCGCTTCCAATTCTTTTAAGCGGTACCGATTGCAGTATGCCCTGCTTTATCGTATCGCTTAGCTTGCTGGTCATATCGGTATCAACATAACCCGGTGCAATGCAGTTAACATTGATATTCCTGGAAGCCAGTTCTTTGGCAATTGATTTAGTGAATCCGATAACCGCAGCTTTTGAAGCGGCATAATTAGCCTGGCCGGCGTTGCCTGTGATGCCAACTACCGAGCTGATGTTGATGATCTTTCCCTGTTTCTGGGATATCATCTGCCTGCAAACAGCCTTAGTGAAGTTAAAAACACCTTTGGCGTTCGTGTTAAGTACCGCATCCCAATCGCCCTCGCTCATCCTCATAAGGAGCCCGTCTTTTGTGAGTCCGGCGTTATTTACAAGTATATCAACTCTTCCGTTATCTTTAACTACTGTATCAACAAATGCCTGCACATCAGCGGTAACAGATGCATCACACTGTGCATGTTTTATTCCGGCCGCGTCAAACTCAGCGCTTTCAATTGAATTTTTGTAGGTTACCGTAACTTTTGCTCCGGCTTCTGCAAGCTTAACTGCAATAGCTTTGCCGATACCGCGTGAACCGCCTGTAACAATTACAACTTTATCTTTAAATTCACTCATTAGTATTTTTTATAGTTTTCTTTTAGGCTTGGTTGATAGCTTCCACATCAGCGGCCTTATCAAGTCCTTTAGTTGTCACGGTACTATCTATTCGTTTTATCAAACCCTGCAGCACTTTACCCGGTCCAAGCTCAATGAACTCCCTGGCACCGTCGCTTATCATGTTTACAATGCTCTCATCCCAGCGAACGGATGAAGTTAACTGGTCGTATAAAGTCTGTTTTATGAACTCCAGGTCTGTATCCTTGGTAATGGGTTTCGCGTGTACGTTTGTATAAACCGGGATTTTCACCTTTTTGAACTCAGTAAAGTCGAGCGCAACCTCAAAATCTTCTTTGGCGGATTCCATAAGCGGCGAGTGAAAAGCTCCATGTACAACCAGCTCTTTTGCCATTCTGGCGCCCCGCTCTTTGGCGAGTTCTATTGCCCTTCTTACTCCATCTATACTTCCTGATATTACTATCTGTCCGGGAGAATTGAAGTTGGCAACCTGTACTATTCCCATTTCAGAAGCGTCCCTGCAAACTTCTATAACCTTCAGCGGGTCCATGCCAATAATGGCAGCCATAGTTCCTTTGTTCTCTTCACCCGCCCTTTGCATAAGCTCGCCTCGAAGCTGTACCAGCTTCAGGCCGTCTTCGAAACTTAGCGCCCCGGCATTGATGAGCGCCGAAAACTCTCCCAAAGAGTGCCCGGCTGAAAAGCTTGGTTCCCTGCCTTTAACCAGCCTGGAAGCTGCAATAGAGTGCAGAACTATTGCCGGTTGCGTTATAAATGTTTGTTTTAGCTTCTCTTCGGGTCCTTCAAAACTGATATTTGAGATTCGAATACCCAGAATTTCATCAGCCTGAGAATAAAGTTCTTTGATCTCGGGGAATGTATCATACAGGTCAAATCCCATCCCCACGTACTGAGACCCCTGTCCAGGATAAACATATGCTATACTCATATTATGCAAATATAAAAAAATCTGCCGATTTTTTGTAGTCTTTTTCCTTCACATTCAGATATAGTCAAAATTTGGCATTATTTATTGTTTTCCTGCCCAATATGTAATATGTCCAGAGGAGTCTTGATTATTGTATTTGCTTTGTAAAATCACTCAATTTTCATTATTTTAAGAAAGCTATACCGACTTGAAATTGTAATAATTGTTGATAATCTTTCACTAAATAGCGTTAATTTCTGATGAAATATCTTCTTGGATCAGTACTTTTCTTTTTGATTTTCGGTTTATCCTTTGCTCAGGATGATGATGATAATTTGATACTTGGCAACTCCCAGAATAATAAAAGCGCTGCATTGTATGACCTAAGCGACCCAACAGGTGTAAATATGGAGGTCAACCTTTGGGGCTATGTTCGTCTTCCCGGCAGGTACCGTGTACCCATTAAAACTACTTTTATGGACCTGATGAGTTATGCCGGCGGCCCTATAGATGAATCAAATCTTAAGGAGATCAGGATAATAAGAAATTCAAATGATCCCGGCAAAACTTCTCAGCTGATAAAGCTCGATTATGAGGATCTGCTGTGGAATGAAAAAGTATCAACCAAGCCAAGGTCTAACCCGGTATTGGAAGCCGGTGATGTGGTAGTGATCCTGAAGGAAAAGAGATATACATTCAGAGATGATGTTTCGTTGTATATACCAATTTTTACAACCCTGATATCTATTGCAACATTCATTCTCACACTAACAAAAAATTAATATGGACTCTCAATCAAACGGCAAAGCATTCAGTAATATAGATTCTAATATCAAGTCTTCGCACAGTATTAGATTCTATTTTAATCTTATCCTGCGCAACAAAGTGCCTATTTTGCTGAGCTTAGCAGTGGGATTGATAGTATCCTATTTTTACGCATATTCACAGGTTGATATATACGCCTCTTCATCCTCGATGAGACTTACAAAACCGAAAGAAAATGTACTCGAAAACAAGATCTTTTCGGATGTGGAAGGTGAACTGCCGGAAAGATATATTAACAATGAAGTTGAAATTCTGAAATCATATGCAATTCGCGAAAAGACAGCAACGGCATTACTGGATTCATTCCAGGTATTAAAGGGCAAGATGCAGTTTTACCTCCTTACAACAAACCCGGAAAACCCCGCAGAACCAAAAAGCAAAGGGCAGATAGCAAGTCTTCTGCAGCAGAACACTGAAATATCGCAGAAGAGGGGTCTAGATATCGTAATGATAAAGACTGAAAGCCCTTCTCCGCAGGAAGCAGCGCTTATCTCAAATTGTTACGCTGAAGCTTACGCCGACTATTCATTGAAATTTAACAGGGGTCACTTAACTCTTAACAGGGAGTTCCTTGAAAAGCAGGTTCAGGAAAAATACAATTCATTGCTTCAAACCGAAGATAAGCTAACGAATTTCTTAAGAACTGAAAATGTAGTTGAAATAAACGCACAGGCAAGCTCAATTATAAATTCTTTATCAGGTATAGAAGGCGACTATAAGTGGGCTTTGATCGATGTTCAATCAACCAACAAGGCCCTAACAGATATAAAGAATGAGCTCGACAAGTTTGACCCCAAAGCTACTGATTACTTTGAAAGTAAAATTACAGATCCATATGTAGCGGAAATTCAGGGAGAAATTGCTAAGCTTGAGATACAAAGAGATCTCTCAAAAGTTGGCAATGAAGAGCTGGTTAAGAACTCAAAATCTCTCAAAGAAATAGACGGAAAGATAAACGAGCTGAAGAGGATTCTGGATGAGAAGCTTGAGATCATGAAAGATGGCGCGTCATCCAATACACCGGAAGAGATAAGAAGCCTTTCAAGCAAGTATTTTGAAACAAAGGTAGCCAACAATCAAAGCAAGATCAAAGAGAGCCTCCTGAAAACCTATATGGGCAAATACCAGGAGAAGTTCAACAAGCTGCCGGCACAGAGTATAGAATACGCGAACCTTGAGCGCGAACGCCTTGCGAATGAAAAAGTTTACTTAATGCTTCTTGAAAAATACCAGGAAGCGCTTATCAACGAAGAGTCACAGCCCAATAACGTTAAGATCATTGATTATGGAAAAGTGCCTAAGGCTCCTTCTAAACCCAACAGGTTCCTTATTATTACAATAGGACTATTGATCGGACTTGGCTTAGGATACGGATTTGCGCTGCTAAGGAATATTCTCGATGTATCTGTTAAATCACCTGAAGACCTGGAAAACATCGGTATATCACTTATCGGGTGGGTTCCGACATTCATGCGGGAACCGAAAGCAGGAAGGCATACCCATACAGAACAGGAGCTTGTTGTGGCCTACAACTCAGACTCTGTACCCGCTGAGGCGTTCAGAACACTCAGAACAAGACTGCAATTTTCAAAGCTTGAACCGGAACCGATTAAAACTATTCTTATTACGAGTTCAATCCCCAGGGAAGGTAAAACCATCATATCCTCGAACCTTGCGGCAAGCTTTGCACTTTCATCAAGGGTACTGCTGCTGGATTGCGATTTCAGGAAACCAAGGATGCATAATATTTTCAACCTAAAAAGATACCCGGGGCTTTGCGATTATTTGTTCGGAACTGTTCCTCTTGAAGAAGCAGTCAGAGAAACTGCATTCCCTAACCTGCACTTAATGACATGCGGAACGATACCAACAAACCCGGCAGAATTGATCGCTTCAAAACACATGCAGACATTTTTGAACCAGATGAAGCCTAAGTATGATTATATACTTATCGATTCGCCGCCTCTTGCTACAGTTACAGATGCTGAATTGCTCTCCTCGTACGTGGATGGTACGGTTGTAGTAAGCCTTGCAAGTAAAACAAGGCTTGACCTTCTTGTAAATACAATCGATACGCTTAACAAGATCAATGACACATTCATAGGAGTTATTTTAAATAACTTCGATTACCAGGCAACATACGGCAGCTACTATAAGTACTATTATTATTATTACGGTTCTGAAAAAGGCAAAGAAAAAACCGGAACTAACGGGGCAGCGGTGAACGGGGCTTTGAAAAATGGCACAACCAAGGAAAAGATAATTAAACCGAATTAAGACTTGCAGCTAAGAATATTTTTTAAGACGTTTCCGGAAACTTCTAAGTGCCCGTCTTGCGGAAAACTAGGAACAATAAGAAGAAGCCGCACAAAAAATCTATGGGAAGCCGCTGTAAAGGCATCCAAAACCGCGAACCTGTATAAATGCAGAGAGTGCGGCTGGCGGGGAATCCGCAAAAAATACACCATAAACAAGTATTCATTCATTACTGTTGTTTTTTATACTCTCCTGATAATATCAGTTGCTTATGTAATCAGGCAGGTACTGATGAATAATTTCGGATCATTATAAAAACTTACTCACCTCTTCAGTAAATCCGGCATGCAACCAGCAAAAATCAATTTTCATGAATTTGTAGATTCACAGTTAAAGAATAGCGGCTTCCGTATCGAATTGATATCAGAGGAAGTTATGAATTCCAGGATAGATGATATCATGGAGTTCGTAAACTCGATAAGAAAAGAACATAATCCGGTTTACGGCTGGAAAGAAGAAACCCGCGCTTATTTTCTCAATCCGCTTGTTGATAAATGGAAATACAGCTTCATGGTTCTGAATGAAAAAGACGAGATATGTTTTCTTAATTTTTCATCTGTTTACGATAAGATCATCCACAACCACTGCACTTATGCCCGTAAAGATACCCGCGGATTTAATTTTGCGAAGCTGCATATAATCAAGCTTTGCCAAACCGGGCTGGATAATGGTTTCACTCACCAGGAGGGTTTTTGGCCAAAATCAAATAATGGGTCAATTATACTTTTTCTCAGGATGGGATGGAAGATCCAGAACATCAGGAATGATGAAGACCTTTTCATGATCGCCGACCTTGAAAAAGTAAGGGATCAAACTTACAATTTAGTACTTTCAGGAAAGTAAATGTCAGTAAAGAACGCTTTGCTTATCGGGGCATCGGGCGGCTTGGGCAAATATATAGGCTCAGGGCTTGCTGCCAAAGGCATCAATCTTGCATTGCACTGCAACGATAACCGGGAAAAATTGAATTCTTTGGTTTCTGAATTTGAAAGCAGTGGTATTAAATGTATGTCTTACAAGGCAAACATATCCTCAGAAGCAGAAGTCATAGAGCTTGTTAGTGAAGTAAAAAAGGAGTTCGGTACGATCGACCTGCTTGTCAATAATGCCGGCGTATCCATTAACGCGATGAGCTGGAAGCTCAAGCTTGAAGACTGGTCAAAAGTTCTGGATGTAAACCTTACCGGCCCATTCTTATGCACAAAACACGTGCTTCCGCTGATGAAGGAAAACAAGTACGGCAGAATTGTTTATATGTCATCTGTTGTTCCCCAGATCGGGGTTGCAGGTACAGCCGCATACGCCGCTTCAAAAGCGGGTCTGATGGGACTATGTAAAACAGTTTCCAAAGAAGTTATTAAAAACAATATTACAGCAAATGTAATTTCACTTGGATACTTTGATGCTGGAATGCTATACCAGATACCGGAAGAGATTCGCAGCCAGATAAAAGATTCAATCCCTATGAAAGAGTTTGGAAACCCGATGGAAATTGTTGACTGCATCTCATATTTATGCGCCGAAAATTCAAAATATTTGACAGGGCAGACCATAAATCTCAACGGAGGGTTATTCTAACCGGATGTGCGGAATTAACGGAATTGTAACATCCGATTATTCGCTGCAAAGAAAAATAGAAACGCTTAATTTGCTGCTTAAGCACCGCGGTCCCGATGACGAAGGCTTTGTAGCAATCAACCGCAATGCCGGTAACTTTGCACAATACAGCGGTGATTCAAGCATTGAACCTGTAAAACATATACACCCTCACATCTCACATCTGACAAAAGACAGCTATGATTTGATTCTCGGTCACAGGCGGCTTGCTATTATAGACCTCAGCGAAAACGGCCATGGGCCAATGAGCATACAAAATGGCAAATACTGGATCACCTTTAACGGCGAAATTTATAACTACATTGAACTGCGGGAGGAATTAATCTCCCTTGGGCATACTTTTAATACCCTAAGTGATACTGAAGTAATATTAAGGGCTTATGAACAATGGGGTACCGGCTGCCTGAACAGGTTTAATGGAATGTGGGCTTTTGCCATTTGGGATAGCATCAAAAAAAACCTATTCCTTGCCAGAGACCGGTTTGGAATAAAGCCGCTGTATTACACAAAAACCGGCGATATGTTCGCATTTTCATCTGAGATCAAGCCTTTGGTATCTCTTTTTCGTGTTCGTCCCTCCATCAACAAGAATAAGCTCCCCTTCTACCTGATTTATGGAAACCGCCTTAACTCTGAGGTTACATATCTTGATAACATCTGCTCTTTACCATCATCTCATTATCTCATTCTTACAGGAAACAAAATTACTGTGGAAAGATATTACGATATTGAAAAACAATCCGGATATAACCTTAGCGAAAAAGAATTGCAGGAAAAGATAGTCGGGCTTTTGACAGATTCGATCCGCCTTCGTTTCAGGAGCGATGTTCCTGTGGGCACTTGTTTGAGCGGCGGATTTGACTCTTCGAGTATTGTCTCCCTTTCATCAGGCATTAAAAAAGGCGGGTTAAATACTTTTAGTGCCGTTTGGAAAGAAAAGGAATGTGATGAATCTTACTATATTGATATTGTAAACTCCAGGTATGGATGCATTGAACACAAAACTTATCCTTCAGAAGATCATTTCGAATCTGTATTCCGGAAGCTTTGTTATTTTCAGGAAATCCCTACTGAAGGACCGGGGCTCTACCCGCAGTGGTTTGTTATGCAGAAGGCGGGCGAAAAAGTAAAAGTACTTCTCGATGGTCAGGGCGGTGATGAAGTTTTTGGCGGTTACTTTCAGATGGGTGCCTATCTGAGAGGAATATTGAAGGACCGCAGATTTATAAAGCTTATCGGGGAATCAGGAAACTATATTCAGTTTTTCAACAAGAATGGTATTCACTCTTTCGCAGGCTGGTTGTTTCCAAGGCAATACGGTTATTTAACCAGGTCGAGGCTATCGGGTAAATTCGATATCGTAAACAAAGCACTCCTGCATCAGATGCCTAAAGACTCTCTGTACTTTGATGTCGAGCCGGCCAAAAAATTCGGCAACTACCTAGGAGATTTGTCATATCACTTCATAAGGAACATTACCATACCAGCTCTTCTTCACTACGAAGACAGGTCTTCAATGGCGCATTCAATAGAAAGCCGGGTTCCTTTTCTTGATTACAGGCTTGTTGAACTGGGTGTTAACCTCAGCTCAAGATACCTCTCGCACAGAGGGGTAACCAGGCCTCTTTACAGGAAATCACTTAAGCCGTATCTTCCTTCTGAAGTAGTAAACAGAAAAGATAAGCTTGGATTCCCAACCCCTTTTTCTGCATGGACAAAAACTTCACTGAAGCCCTTTATCAATGACACCCTTCTTGAAAAGAACAGCAAACTATATGATTTCATTGATTCAGAGGTTCTAAGAAAAAACCTGACCGGGCACTTCAGCAATACTAAAGATTACAGCTGGGAAATTTGGAGGCTTTTAAGCTTGAAATTCTTTATCGATCTGTTTTCAGGCAGTGAAAGTTTTTAGAAAACTATTTAAATATTAACTTACTGTTTTTGTAGTTAATTTGCTTTCTTAAGGTGATTAATTGATTAAATTTGTATTAGAGTCATACTCATTCAGAAGAATACTGCTGATAACAGCTGTTTTTGTTCTGTTTTTGTTGGTATTCAGCAAAGTATTTGATGTCCTCTGGAAAAGCAACACTACTTTGCCAATTATCACTCTCGGCTCCATTTATTCAGCTCCAAGAGAATATGACAACTACAGCAGGATAAACCTCAAAATGATATCCGGCAATAAGGTTGTTATTGAAGGAAACAAAAAGCTCCGGCTGAAGGAACATCCGGGAGATATGGATTATTATGACACTTTGCAGATACACTATCCCGAAAATTCATTTGACAAAACCAATATTTTGTTTTTCCAGTTCGAAGACTCCCCAACCTATGATTCAGTTTACCTGGTTACATCCAAATCGGAAGATAATAAATTATTCTACAAACAGATTTTTTACAGTTCAACAATTATTGAAGGATTGAACTATACTTCTGAAGACCCTTCTGAATTCAGGATCGATCCTTCAAAGCTGGTAAGTATGGACCTGCTTAAGAACAATGACACATTGGTTAACCAGGTATTTGATTATTTCAATAACAGCATAGATACATTAGGGCTGGCTGAATGTGGAACAAACAGCATGATCTTTAAGAGGATAAGCGATAAGTTTGGTTTGCCCTGCAGGATCATTAATTTACAGGGCGGCGATATAGACCAGGTAGGTTATTTTGAGAATATCGGATATCCCCTGCATGTTGTCTGCGAAATATACTCCAGCAAATTTCATAAGTGGTATGTGGTAGACCCCTCATTTGGATTCCGCTTTATGCACTGGCAAAAAAACGACTATCTGAATGCAGTAGAAATATGCAATATTCATACATTCAGGAGAGAAGATGAGATACACCAGGATTCTATTTTGTTTACAAAACGTTCGCTGGTTGGCAAGGATTATTTCAAATACTACGAAAACGTAGTTTTTACCCGGAATGAATGGAAAAATAAGATATTAAGAAAATTAGCTAGTGTATTTTATTCAAATTTCACATATTATTTGATGGTATTTTCAAATAATTACCCCCCTATCAAGAACGGGTTTTATTATGTCGGGATCAAGACATTCATGTATTTTTTCCTGTTTATATTATACACAAATATCTCAATGCTGATCATAATAAAGCGGCTTTTTGAAGTTAAGAAACCTAAAACTACAAAAACATGATAGAGAGCATTCTTTCATCAAACAAGAAGAAGAACTCCAAGAAAAATGTAATTGTATTTGGCGCACACCCGGATGATTTTGAAGTGGGATGCGCAGGCACGATACTTAAGTACCTCAAAGATATAAACCTTAAGATATTCGTAATGTCTGACAGGTATGAAGACGGAAAAATGCGTAACCTGAGGGAAAAGGATAAATCATTGAAGATTCTCGGGCTGGATAAAGTACCCTGCAAGGTGTTTGATATTCCAACCAGGATATTCCATGATCATAAATCGAGGATAAGAAATATTCTGTATAACATAGCTACAAAAAGCGATGTGGATGTTGTATTTACCCCTCCTATTCATGATATCCACCAGGATCACATAGTGCTGGCTGATGAAGTGATACGATTGTTCAGGGAAAAGACGATTTTTGGCTACGAAGTAATCAGAAGCGGCTATGATTTCATGCCGAATATGCATGTAAAGCTTCCGCTGGATCTTGTAAACTTAAAGATCAAAGCTGCCCAGAGCTATAAGTCGCAATGGTCTACAACAAAGAGCGGCGGATACTATTTCTCGAAAGAAGTAATGAAAGGCCTAATGCGTGCGCGCGGCGCCGCTTTCGGCGTGGAATACGCCGAGGCTTTTGAAGTATATCATCTGAAGCTGTAACATAAATAGAAATAATTATTGGGATTCTAAATAGTTTAAGAGTTCACAACCATATCCATGTTTCTACGGATAATATAACAGGAAAGAAATGCCCGAAATAAAAGGTAAAAAAATATTGGTTATCGGAGGTGCAGGTTTCATTGGCTCTCATGTAGTTGATAACCTGCTAAAGGAAGATGTTTCACAAGTCACAATATACGATAATTTTGTGAGAGGCACAGCAGATAATATTGAAGAAGCGCTGAAGGACCCGCGCGCGAAAGTTTTTGAAGTTGGTGGAGACATTCTGCAGACTGATATTCTCAATGCAGCAATGAAGGAAAGCGATATGGTCATTCACCTCGCTGCATTATGGCTGCTGCAGTGCCATGACTATCCCCGCTCTGCTTTTGAAGTAAATATCAGGGGAACATTTAATGTACTTGAGGCTTGCAGGGATAATAAAATAGAGCGCCTTGTATATTCTTCATCAGCATCTGTTTATGGCGATGCTGTTGAAATACCAATGACCGAAGAACATCCGTTCAATAACCGTACATTTTACGGTGCAACAAAGATTGCCGGTGAGGCAATGGTTCGCGCTTTTTATGAAAGATACGGCCTAAACTATGCAGGGCTAAGGTATATGAATGTTTACGGACCCAGGCAAGACTATAAGGGTACATACATAGCTGTAATTATGAAGATCCTTGATAATCTCGACCAGGGAAAAGCTCCGATTGTTTACGGAGACGGTTCACAATCATACGATTTTATCTTTGTAGATGATACTGCCAAGGCTAATGTGTGCGCATTGAGATCAGATGCTGTTGACAGGTTCTATAATGTCGGTATGGGCACCAAGACTTCGATCAAGGAACTAACAGAAATTCTGCTTAAGATATATAATTCTGATCTGAAGATTCAATATCATCCGCAGGGGCAGACATTTGTTACTAACAGGGTTGGCTCTACTGAAAAAGCGGAAAAGGAAATTGGTTTCAGGGCAAAAGTTCAGCTTGAAGAAGGCTTAAGCCGGCTCATCGAGTGGAGAAAGGCGCATAAAAAACGTTTCGGTGATAAATGGAAATTATTTGAATAAACACAAAGAATGTTAAAAGTACCAATAGCGAAAACAGAGTTTTCGGATGATGACCTAAAGGCAATTTTGGACCCTCTCAAATCGGGTTGGGTTGTGCAGGGACCGCATGTTGCTGAGTTTGAAAGCAAATGGAGCGAATATACAGGCGCACCTCATTCGATTGCAGTTTCCAACTGCACTACTGCACTGCATTTATCTCTTGCTGCCTGCGGAATCAAAGCCGGTGATGAGGTTATAGTCCCCTCTTTTACATGGATAGCAACCGCAAACGCAGTTGAGTACCTCGGCGCAAAGCCTGTACTCTGCGACGTGGAAACGGAAACCTTCAATATTGACCCTTCGAAAATAGAAGCACTTATCACATCTAAAACAAAGGCCATTATACCTGTTCATTTGTTCGGACTCTCTGCTGAAATTGACGAAATATTACAGATAGCTAAAAATCATGATTTGGTTGTGATTGAAGATGCAGCATGCGGATTTGGCGCAAAGTTCAAAGGTAAACATGTTGGCAATTTTGGCACAACAGGCTGTTTCAGCTTCCATCCAAGGAAGGCAATCACAACAGGCGAAGGCGGGATGATAATTACTGCTGATGCCGATCTGGCTGAAAAGCTGAGGTCAATGCGCGATCACGGCGCCGCCATCTCTGACCACCAAAGACATACCGGCAGCAAGCCATATCTACTGCCTGAGTTTCCCTACCTTGGATATAACTACCGCATGACCGATATACAGGCCTCTATAGGCTCATCGCAAATGAACAGAGCAGAAGAAATACATGAGAAAAGATCAGCAATAGCAGATAAATATGATGAACTCATTGAAAGTGTAGATTGGCTGAAGAAACCTTTCCGGAACGAAGACTTTGAACATGGATTCCAGGCTTATGTTTGCATGTATAGTCCGGAAGAAATCTCGATGAAGAACATTGATTCCATTAATGAATCGAGGAACGCGTTCATGGATTACCTTCAGCAAAACGGTATTTCGACCAGGCCCGGAACTCATGCAATACATATGCTGCAGTATTACCGTGAAAAGTACGGCTTTAAAAACGAAGACTACCCTAACTCATATATTGCAAGCCAATGCAGCATTGCCTTTCCACTGTTCCCTACCTTGAGTAATGAAGAATTCAATTATATTGCAGAGAAAATCAAAAATTATAAGGCTTAATATGGGATTACTTGAAAAACTTAATATCGATGAAAAAACGCTTGAGAAACTAAGGGTTCAATATACTCCGGAGCAAACACAGACCGAATCAACTTTCGGGTACAAGTGGAAGATGCGTGAGTTTTATGAAAACGAAGAGATAAAAGTAAAACAAAGGGAGTGGCTTGTTCAAAGATATAGCGGCGGCGATGAAGCAATGTTAAGCAAATGGCTGGCGGGTGGCGGGAAGATAATTATGGATGCCGGATGCGGCTCAGGATATTCGGGGATGCTGTTTTGGGGAAACTACCTGAAAGATAATCTCTACCTGGGAGTAGATATATCCGATGCAATTGAAGTCGCAAAAGAACGTTTCAAGGAGGCAGGACTGCCAGGCGAGTTTCTAAAGGTATCAGTGCTTGATCTTCCTGTTCCGGATAACAGTATTGATATAATATTCTCCGAAGGTGTACTTCATCATACCGATAGCACTGAGAGATCGATAAAGTACCTTTCAGGAAAGCTAAAGAAAGACGGGTTATTCATGTTTTATGTGTATGTAAAGAAGGCGCCTGTCAGGGAATTCACTGACGATCACGTCAGGCAGCAGATCTCGGGCATGAATAACGATGAAGCATGGGATGCCCTGATGCCTTTAACAAAGCTTGGCAAGGCGCTTGCCGACCTCAACACTGAAATTGATGTACCGGAAGATATTCCATACCTTGGCATCAAAAAAGGCAAGATAGATATACAGAGATTCTTTTATTGGTATATTTGTAAAATGTGGGTTAGGCCCGAAGTAAATCTCAATGAGATGAATATTGTTAACTTCGATTGGTTCAGGCCGCTGAATTGCCAAAGGCATACACCCGAAGAAGTTAAAGAATATTGCAGCAAGGCAGGATTGAACATTGAGCATATGGATGTTCAGGAATCCGGAATTACTGTAGTCGCGAGAAAATCATAAAAAACTGACAAGCAAAATTACTATTTCCTAATGTGCGGAATTGCAGGATATTTTAACCTAAACGGTGAACCGATCTCTATAAGCACTCTCAGAAGAATGGGAGATGCCATTAAGCATCGCGGCCCCGATGGAGAGGGATTCTGGACGAATTCATTTATAGGGTTCAGCCACAGAAGGCTTGCGATCATTGATCTCTCCCCGCTTGGCCACCAGCCTATGCAAACCGATGACGGTAATTTTGTGATAACCTACAATGGTGAAGTTTACAATTTCCAGAACCTGAGAATCGAGCTTGAATCAATGGGTCTCAAGTTCTATTCCAAAACCGATACTGAAGTTCTGCTGAAAGCATACCAGGCCTGGGGTAAAGATTGCATTTACAAGTTCAACGGCATGTTTGCATTTGCTATTTGGGATAACCGCGAAAATGAGCTGTTCATTGCCAGAGACAGGTATGGGATAAAGCCGCTTTATTATTACTATAAGAACGGGGTATTTGTTTTCGCTTCTGAAATAAAAGCAATTCTCAAACATCCCGCTGTTTCTGTTAAAGTATGCAGGCAGGCATTGAATGAGTACTTCTCATTCCAGAATGTTTTTACGGATCTCACTTTGTTTAAAGACATTAAAATGCTGCCGGCTGCAAGCATGCTTTCCTTGAAACTGGGTGACCTTAACTCTCTCAAAATAAAGCAGTATTGGGATTACAATTTTGAAGAAAATGGCGATACAGACGAAAGCGAGTATATAGAAGAACTTGCCAGGCTGTTTGAGCAGGCTGTTAACAGGCAACTCATCAGCGATGTTGAAATAGGTTCATATCTCAGCGGCGGTATGGATTCCGGCTCGGTAACATCTATAGCTGCCAAGAATTTTAAAAACCTGAAGACTTTCACATGCGGATTTGACCTTTCCTCCGCATCAGGGCTGGAGCTTGGATTTGACGAAAGGCACAAAGCAGAATTCCTTTCCAATATATACAAAACCGAGCACTACGAAATAGTACTCAAAGCCGGCGATATGGAAAGAGTAATGTCTCAGCTCATCTGGCATCTTGAGGATCTCCGTATCGGGCAGTCGTATCCCAACTTCTATGTCGCAAGGCTCGCAAGTAAATTCGTAAAAGTTATACTTTCCGGCTCAGGCGGCGATGAGCTGTTTGCCGGATATCCCTGGCGATATTACCGCGCGGTAGTTAACGATGATAAAGAACATTACATTGAAAAATATTACCAGTATTGGCAGAGGCTGATACCTGATAGCTATAAGCCAAAGTTCTATAACGAAAATGTTTATCCTGATATAGTAAATTACCAGTGCAAAGATGTATTCAGGGGTGTGCTTGAAAGCAAGATGAAAAGCAAGATCATGCCTGAAGAATATGTAAATCATTCACTGTATTTTGAAGCCAAGACTTTTTTACACGGAATACTTGTGGTTGAAGATAAGCTTTCGATGGCGCACAGCCTCGAAACCAGAGTACCCTTCCTTGATAATGACCTGGTTGATTTCGCAATGAAAGTTCCGGTTAAACATAAGCTCAAGAATCTTTCCGAAGTTATAAGGATCAATGAGAACATACCCGGTCCCAAGACAGAAAGATTTTTCGCGCAAAACAGCGACGGGAAGAATATTTTGAGGAAAGCGCTTTCAAAATATGTACCTGAATCTTATACTTCAGGGCTGAAGCAGGGTTTTTCTGCACCCGACGCAAGCTGGTTTAAGGGCGAAAGCAATGATTATATTAAAAATATTCTCTTCAACAAACGCGCGCGAATTTATGATTTCATACAGCCCGCTATGGCACAGGAACTGATGAACGAGCATTTTGACGGTAAAACAAACCGCAGGCTTCTGATTTGGTCGCTGCTTTGTTTTGAATGGTGGAGTAAAATTTTCGATCCGGTAGAATGAAAATAGTCTTCTTCGGAGCTTCTGAGCTTGGATATAGATGCTGCAGGCGGATAATAGAAAATAAACTTGCAGAAGTATCTTGTATATTTACAATTCCAAAGGAATTCAAAATTTCCTATTCCGAAAAACCTGTTACAAATGTGAACTATGCTGATTTCTTTTCACTTGGAAAAGAATTTAACATTCCTGTTGTATCGGTAACAGACAAAATGAATTCATATACCGGGGAGGTAAAGAAATACAGCCCTGATTTGATACTGGTTATTGGGTGGTACTATATTGTGCCCAAAACCATTAGGGAAATTCCACGGCTTGGATGCGCGGGAATGCATGCATCATTACTTCCAAAATACCGTGGCGGTGCGCCGCTTGTATGGGCAATGATAAATGGTGAAGATAAAAGCGGTCTTACGTTTTTTTATCTCGAAGAAGGCGTTGATAACGGTGATATAATTTCTCAAAAAGAATTTCCTATTGAAGAAAGCGATTATATCGGCGATCTGATAGATAAAACAACTTCAGCCGCTCTGGATATTATTGATGAATCCATTCCGCTGCTTGCAGAAAATAAAGCACCAAGAGTAAAGCAGGATGAATCTCAGGCAACATATGTACCCCAGAGGAAACCGGAAGACGGTAAGATCGACTGGTCCTGGGACTCTCAAAGAATAAGGAATTTCATCCGTGCGCAATCGAAGCCATACCCGGGAGCGTTTACGGAAATTGACGGCAAAAAAGTAATTATTTGGAATGCAGACATATTTGACCTATGATAGTATTTACATCTGATATTGACTGGGCGCCTGAAGAGGTAATAGCTGATACTATTAATCTCTTCGAGTTCTATGGCGTAAGGTGTACCTTTTTTTCCACGCATCACTCACTCGAACTTACTAAGTGCAATAAGAACCTGTTTGAAACAGGAATTCACCCGAACTTCAACCCGATACTAAACGGGAAATCGGATAAGCGCGCTGTTGACATAATTGATGAGATCATGGATATACATCCTGAAGCGCAGGGCGTGCGGTCACACTCAATGATGCAAAGCTCAGAGCTGCTTCAAATGTTCACGGATAAGAAACTTCTTTATGATGCTAATCATTTTCTGCCGTATCATACCGGCTTGAAGCCATATAAGCTGTGGACAGGGCTTGTGCGCATTCCGTATAATTGGGAAGATGATGTTCACTGGACCTATGGTTACTCATTTGATAACAGCGGCATGAATCTTGAAGACGAAGACCTGGTTGTGTTTGATTTTCACCCGATACACATCTATCTTAACACCGAGAACAAATACCGCTACAATGAAGCTAAAAAACATTACCAGGATGCTAAGGCTCTGCTTGAGTTCAGAAATACAGAAGTAGTAGGCACGCGTGACCTGCTGATCTCGCTGCTTTCATATTGTAAACATAACAACTTGACTACACGCAAACTTGCAGATATTGCCAATGAGTTCCTTCTAAAAAGCAATGACAGGATCTAAAACGGCAACGTGCTGAAAACGAAAGTATGGGTAAAATATCTAAAATATCGGGGCTTGTAAAATACAGGAGGCACATCCTGGGACTTGTTAACCAGAAGAATTATGAAAAAACTCAGGACGCAATTCTGCAGAAATTCGGAATGGAAAAACTGCCTTCAGTGAAACCGGCACATGTCTTTTCATTGTATCCGCCTTCAAAGGATTCTTTCACAATTACAACAGACTTCTCTTACGGTATTTCGCCGGAAAATGATTACTATTTTTTGTGCAGGTTCGCCAATGCTTTAAAAGCTAAACGTTACTTTGAAATTGGCACATGGCTGGGACTTTCTGCCAGAAATATCTCTGATAACCTGGATGGATCTGCCGAAATATTTTCCCTGGATATACCATTTGATCATCCCGATATAGCAATTTTCAATATCCCGGAGCATATTTTCGGATATTACGCCCGTGAAAAGCAAAACGTGAATTTTCTGAAATCAGACAGCATGAAATTCAACCCTGCCCCATACAGCAATAGCTGCGAATTGGTTTTCGTTGACGGAAATCATTCTCAGGAATATGTGGAAAATGATACCCGCATCGCAATGGAACTGATCAAAGACGATAATTCTGTAATAGCATGGCACGACTATTATTTGCTGGGTGAGCTTAACAAAAATGTACTTTGTGGAATTCTGAATTCAGTTCCGCCGGAAAAACATAAGCACATATACCATTTGCAGCAATCAAACATGGCAGTTTACTCTCCAAAGTTTAACTTCAAGCCTGCAGAAGAAAAGAAATGGGATATACCTGAAAAGGCTTTCAAAATAGAAATGAAGTATGAAATATAGGCTACTTTCAAAATGAAAATTTTCATCTTAGGAAGAACGGAGTATCTATATGATACATCGGTGAAGCTTGCTGAAAGCCATGAGATATGCGGTATAATCACCGCTGATTCGATGCCGGAATATTCCAAAAATGAAAATGACTTCAGGCTTTTAGCTGAAAAGCTTAAATGCCCTTTTTTGCACTCTAATACTATCACCAGTGCAGTAAAGGAAGCAATTACAGCTTCCGGAGCGGATATTTGTATAAGTCTCAACTGGAAGACAGTTCTGAAAGAAGATGTCATTTCACTTTTTCCGCAAGGGATCCTAAACGCACACTTTGGCGATCTGCCTTCTTATCGCGGTAACGCTGTGATTAATTGGGCAATACTGAACGGAGAAAAGAAGATAACCCTGACGATCCATCAAATGACCCCCGGAGAAATCGATTCCGGCCGGATATGGAAAAAGATGGATATGCCTATCGATGAAAATACTCAAATCGGGGATATAACCGATTTCTGCAGAACAAACGCTCCCCTGCTATTCGAAGAAACTGTGAACGGGATTGCGGACGGAACTCTAATTCCTGTTGAGCAATCAGCCACCGGAATAACTCCATCCAGATGTTACCCCAGGCTGCCAGAATACAGCAAGATCGATTGGAATTTACCTGCTGCTGCAATACATGCGCTGATCAGGGCATCAGCAAAACCATACAGCGGTGCATTTTCTTACATGAAGTCTGATGGCGTGGTTAGAAAGATCTTTATCTGGAAATCTCGACTGGTAAAGCCCGTCATTCTTTCATATGCAGTTCCCGGCCATATAATGAAAAATGATCCGGATTCCGGAGAGAGCATCGTTTTCACCGGCGATGGATTGATCGCAATTTCGCTTGTTCAGTTTGATGGCGGTGAAGAATTCGAGCCCGGCAAGAAATGGAAAAGTATCCGAATGCACTTTGGTGTTGATGCCGAAGAGGAATTGATAATACTGCAGAACAAGCTGAGGGAGCGCGGAATTGAATAATGGAAAACAGCATTAAATATAATTTTGCGGATTTCACAAGAGAAAACTACAGAAAGCTTCTAAAACTTGCAAAACTAAAGTATGAATTCTGCAGCTTTGATGACTTCGGCAAATCGCAAAATCCAGTGCTGTGGCGGCATGATATTGATTTCTCCGTTCATTCATCTTTAGCCTTGGCAAAAATTGAACACGAAGAAAAGGTTGCATCTACATTTTTCATTCACCTGCATAACGAATTCTATAATGTGCTGGAAAAAGAGATAACAGAGCTGCTTAATAATATTTTTAAGCTGGGCCATAAAGCAGGACTGCATTTTGACTGCCACTATTATGGTATTTCTTCAGCAGCAGAGCTGGAAGAAAAGCTGCAGTTCGAAAAAAACATTCTTGAAGATGTTTTCCAGGTACCTGTAAACGCGTTTTCATATCACAATACCACGGATGAGATCCTTTCATATGACTTGGCTGAATATGCCGGAATGGTGAACACATATTCCGCGTATTTTAAGAAGGAGTTTGGATATTGCAGTGATTCTAACGGCTACTGGCGTTTTGAGAGGCTTGAAGATGTGCTTGCATCGGGTAAGCACAGTAAGCTGCAGGTATTAACCCACCCCGCCTGGTGGCAGGAAGAAGTCCTCTCTCCGCGGCAAAGAATATGGCGCTGTATCGAAGGCAGAAGCCAAAATACAAAAGATAAATACGATGCAATATTAAGCTCTATGGGCAGAGAAAACATTAAATAAATCCGTATACAAATAATAAATTGAAAATTGCAGCAATACATCAGCCGTCATTTTTCCCGTGGCTTGGATTCTTTAACAAAATAGTACGGTCAGATGTGTTTGTAATTCTTGATAATGTGCAGTTCCCTAAAACAGGCGGTTATTGGGCAAACAGGGTTAAACTGGTAATTGGCGGCAAAGGTGAATGGGTCACGATGCCAATCAACCGCTCATACAGCGGAACGAAAAATATAAATGAGATCGAAATAGATAACTCAAGAAGCTGGAATCAGAAGATGCTTAAGTCAATTGCCGTAAATTACGGCAAGGCTAAGTACTTTGAGCATATATATCCTGTTGCGGAATCTCTGCTTCAATCACCTGGAACTGATTTGACTGAATTCAACTTAAAGGTGATTCTTGAGTTTTGCGGACTGCTAGATATAGATACCTCGCACTTCAAACGCGGCTCTGATTTGAAAGCTTCAGGTATATCTACAGACCTGCTTGTATCAATTGTAACAGAAGTTGGCTGCAATGCATACATGTGCGGAGGCGGCGCATCAAAATACCAGGAAGATGAGAAATTTACCTTGAACAATATTGAGCTGATATACCAGAATTTTAAACACCCGGTTTACGAACAGTTCAATACAAAAGAATTTGTTCCGGGGCTTTCGGTTTTAGATGCATTGATGAATTGCGGACCAGTGCATACTGCCCGGCTTATAAAGGGAGTTGTTTAACCTCCAAACATTATTACAATTTTTGCTAATTTAGTCTATGGAAAATTCTAAGATCAGGAATAAAAAAGTACTCATAACCGGCGGACTCGGCTTTGTTGGAAGCAACCTAGCCATAAGGCTAGTAGATCTTGGCGCTGATGTATTGATAATCGATAACATGCTGCCCCGCCAGGGCGGCAATATGTTTAATATCGAGCCCGTAAAAGATAAGGTTAAAGTAAACATTTCGGATATCAGGAATCCAACCTCTATGAATCACCTTGTCAAAGGTATGGACTATATTTTTCATATTGCAGGGCAGGTAAACCATGTTGATAGCGTAAAAGACCCGCTAAACGATCTTTCAATTAATGTTGAAGGCACCCTGGTTCTGATGGAAGCGTTAAAGAATAACAATCCCGCTGCCAAAGTAATATTTACCGGCACGCGCGGGGAGTATGGTTCATCTTTATCCCTGCCTGTATCTGAAAGCCATGCAATAAACCCTATCGGCATTTATGCAATCACAAATTTTGCTGCAGAACGGATCGTTTTAACGTATAACAATCTGCACAAGATAAAATCTCTTTGCCTGAGGATTACCAACACTTTCGGCCCGCGCCACCAGATGGCTCATGATGAGTACGGTGTTTTCAATTGGTTCATCCGCAAAGCAATGGATAACCAGGTTATCCCCATTTTTGGAGACGGGCGGATACTAAGGGATTACCTTTACATAGATGACCTGGTTGACTCACTGGTGCAAATAGCATTAAGCGAAGAAGCATATGGCGATGTTTATAATGTAGGTTCAGGAAAACCGCTTAGCTTCATTGAACTTGCAGAGTTGATAATAAAAGTAGCAGGAAAGGGCAAGGTAGATTACACAGAATTTACTAATGAGCGTAAAGCCCTGGAACCGGGAGATTACTATGCTGATATTACAAAGATCACAAACGCCATTAAATGGAAACCGCTGACAAGCCTTGAAGAAGGCATAAAAAAGACCATCCTCTTTTATGAAGAGCACCGCAAACATTACTGGTAACAGTTTGCGAAAGATAAAACAGCACCAATCCCTATACTTACTTTTTTATAGAATTTTTAAGTAAATTTGCTGATATGTACATTCAGCACTTTAGAAGTAACTACTTGATTATACAATATTTGCCCCCTTGCATCATATACTTTTACCCTGTTGATTTTTTGCACATAAAACTAAGTTTTGGTAAGTAATGAAGAGACTATTTGTAGGTTTCAGTAATGTTGCCGGATATGCCACACGGCTGTTAAAAGGATTTGAAGGCATTGGCACTAATGCTGATGTATATATAGAGGGTGAGCACGTATTCAATTATTCAACCGAGAGACTAAAAAGATATAAACTGCCCAAAAGCAGGTGGATGCAAAGAATATATACACGATATTTCCTCATCAAATGCCTTTTCAAATATGATGCTTTCTTATTCATTTCTGCACAGACTTTTCTGAAAGATCACAAGGATCTTAAGATACTAAGATTCTTTGGCAAAAGAACAGGCCTTATCTTCACAGGCTGCGATGTTCAGCAGCCCGAGAAAACCCATGAACCGCACATACCATATTCATCCTGCCATGTTTGCAATGATGAATACAAAAAATTCGTTGGCTGCGTGCCTGAAACAAAGAAGATCAGAACAAGAATACTTGAAGAACAGATCGACGTAATATTCAACGACAGGGCGCTAAAAAATGTTATACACAGGGATGCACCTCATCTTAACCAGCCGATCAACATTGAAGAATTTCCTGAAGTAATCGATCACCCGGATAATCCGAAACCTGTTATACTTCATGCACCGAGCAATTCCGGCTATAAGGGCACACAGTATCTTATTGATGCGGTAGAAAAGCTGAAAGCGGAATTTGATTTTGAATTCCGGCTGGTGAATAATGTAAGCCTTCAGAAGCTTTATGAAGAAATAATTAAAGCAGACCTGGTTGTTGACCAGCTAATCCAGGGATGGTTCGGAATGCTGCCGCTTGAGGCGATGATGTTCGAAAAACCTGTTGTTTGCTATATGCGCGATGATGTTGCCGCTGCCCAGCCGCCGGATAATCCTATGATAAATGCCAACCCTGCGACAATTTACGAAGTACTGCGCGGTCTGCTGAATGACACATCCAAATGGAGGCAAACTGGCCGGGATGGCAGAAAGTATGTAGTTAAGTATCATGATTCTAAAATTGTAGCAAAACAATATACTGATATACTACTAAATAACTAATTTTGCTCAGGAAACTTCTCAAGGAATCTTTTATTTACGGCCTTAGCGGATACATCAGTAAGTTCATTGGTGTATTCCTGCTGCCGTTGTACACTGCAGTACTCAATCCTTCCGATTACGGAATTCTTGACCTCCTGAATTCAGTAGCGGTTTTCAGCTCATTCCTGATAATATCAGGAACTGATGCCTCGGTGGGGTATTATTACTTCCGGAAAGAATTCCAGGCTGAGAAAAACATACTTGTTTCTTCTGGTCTCATTATCAGGATAGTTTTCGCTCTCTCTATTTCCGCTTTGCTGATGCTGGTTTCTCCGGTTCTTTCAGACCTTATATTCCATGGTGAAAGCAGGGAGCTTATCATACTGTATTCGGTTTACATTGCTTTCAACGCGATCTATTTCTTTGCTACTGAGCTGCTCAGATTCAGCATAAAGCCATGGATGTATACTTTCTTTTCAACAGGTAATGTACTGTTGAACATACTTTCGGCAATACTATTCGTGCTTGTTCTTAAGCTTGGGGTGACGGGAGTAATTTATGCAAGTATTATCTCTTACGGCTTCTTTGCTATCCTTGGAGTAATATACATAGTTAAAAACTATAAACTTCAGTTCTCATTTAAATGGGCTAAAAACATACTTGCATACGGCGCGCCTTTGATAGGCACAGCAGTCGCTTCATGGGTGCTCAATTATTCTGACAGGTACTTTCTGAATTACCTCAGCGGATTGAATCAGATCGGTATATATTCTGTCGGACTCAAAGTTGCAGCAATAATGGGCGCCTTTTCCGGTGCGTTCCAAATGGCATGGGGACCCTTCTGCGCGGATATTCAATATGAGCCAAACGCAAAAAAGATCTACGCAAAGGTATTCCAGCTCTATTTTGTTCTAAATACCATTCTTGTATTTATGGTATCAATTTTTGCAACGGAAATCCTGAAGGTTTTAACACAGCCGGCATATTATTCCGCGGTATATGTAATCCCTCTTCTGTGCTTCTCTATGGTTTTTACAGGAGGTTACTTTATTGCAGCGGCAGGTATAGGGCTGGCAAAGAAGCTGCAGCACACAATATGGATCATGGTAATAGCTGCCGGGGTTAATATACTTCTGAATACTCTGCTTACTCCCTCATGGCTTTCAATTGGCTCTGCTATTGCAATTCTTGCTGCCAACTTCACAATATTCATTTTTACGCTGATCACTTCGCAAAAGTATTACAGGATAGAATACAAATACAGCTTCATAATTGCTTTAATGTCAGTATCCGGCGTGTTGATATGGCTTAGCAGCCATTTCAGGATACTTTTATGGATGAAAATATTGTTAGGAGTAGTTTACCTTGCATTAAGCGGGGCTTACCTTTATAAGAGCTACAAAAATTCAGACGAATTCAGGAAAGCTGTTGAAATGTTCAGCAAATTCAGAAAGTCAAAGAAGAAATTTAAGGAAGACGAGCCTTTACCGGCAGAAAAACCCGAAGATCCCTTCTAAGATAAAAAAATCTAGATCTTTTGGACTCTTACCTGAAGTATCCTGTTCCCGGCCTTTTTAGTTATAACAAAACTGAATCCTTTGTGGTCAATTCTCTCATATACTTCGGGAATATGCCCGGTAACTTTCTGCAGGAAACCGCTTAATGTCTGGTAATCAGTATCTTCAGGAATGCTTGATTTGAATCTTTTGTTAAAATTCTCGATAGATATTATGGGATTAACAAGGTAAACACCGCTCTTTTCGCTTACAACTTCCTGCGTCTCGTCTATATCATATTCATCCTGTATCTCACCGACGATTTCTTCGATTATGTCTTCGATGGTTACTAATCCTTCAACTCCGCCGTATTCATCAACTACTATCGCCATATGAACCTTATTCCGCTGCATTTCCTTCAGCAGGTTCCCGATCTGTTTGGTTGATGACACAAAAAATGCCGCCCTGATGATATCCTGTATTGTGATTAACTCCCGGTGTTCTGCTGCAGAGATAAGATCCTTTGTGTAAATAATGCCTATGATATTATCGATTGTATCCTTGTACACCGGCAGTCTTGAAAATCCTTCTTCGGTCACAAGCTGGAAAATTTGTTCGCGCGATTCATCGATATCAATTGCAGCCATGTGGTTACGCGGCACCATGATCTCTTTTACCTGCTTATCGTTGAACTCGAATATCTTTTCAATAAGCTGGTGCTCTGTCTGGTCAATAGCTCCGGATTTCCTTCCCTCGCTTATAAGCAGCCTCAGCTCTTCTTCCGAATTGATCCTCTCGGAATCAGGTACTGCCTGAATTCCAATTACACGCAGTATAAAATTTGCCGCGTGGTTAAGCATCCATACTATCGGCTTGAATGCTATATAAAAGAGGTTGAGCGGAATAGCTACAATAAGCGAAACTGATTTCGGGCTCTTTATGGCAAGCATTTTAGGCGCCTGTTCACCAAGAGAAATATGCAGGAAGGTCAGGAAGATGAAACCTACTATAATTGACAAAGTGTGAATAGTCTGCTCATTGGCAATACCTATCCATGCAAATATCGGGCTCAACAGCTTTGCCGTAACCGGCTCTCCAACCCATCCAAGACCCAGCGAAGTCATGGTAATACCAACCTGGGAAGCTGAAAGATAAGCGTCCAGGTTTGATAATATCTTTATTGTGACCCTGGCACGTTTATTATTTTCGCTGGCAAGAGGCTCTATTTGTGTGGAACGTACTTTAACTATGGCAAACTCGGCAGCAACAAAAAATGCGTTCGCCAGGATGATTAGCATTACAATAATTACTTCAAAGAGAATACTCTCTAATTGCATTTGGTCCTTAATTTACAAAAATTTACTGTGAAACTCTTCTTTTTGCGCAATATCTATGATACAAAACTGTTATTTTCACTGTAAATATAACAAATATACTAAACAAAATATACTGAATCTATTTACTGTATCCGCGTGCGGAGCAGGCAGAAAGGAAAACTAAATATGTCTGAGCTTAACAATCTGCAAAACGGCAAAACCATCGTCAGCCTTGATAAGTATTCTAAAACTGTGCTATCTGTAATTGCATTGTGCCTGATGCTGATAGTCGTAAACATCTACTTCGGGCCAAAAGACGTGAATGCGTACGATACCGTACAGGATGTGAATATCAAAAGCATCAGCGGAAGCTCGCTTTCAGGCGGCTACCTGCCTATCGACCTAAAGAGAATAGACGGAAGTTCGAGCAAAAGCCTAAGGATAGATATAAGTTCCGTAAATGGCAGAAGTATTTTCGGCGATAAGGTGCCCGTTGATGTACAGGGAATAAACGGTCAGTTCTTTATAGGCAGCGAGCTGCCAGTAAAGGTGAAATAAAGTATTACTATAACAGTTATGCGGATTTTATCACTTTCACCTGCTTGATCATGTTCCTTTGGCGCGCAGTGATAATGAACGTCAGTCCGGAAAAATCAACCCGCTCATACAGGGCGGGAATATGACCTGTTACTTTGCATAAAAATCCGCCCAATGTATTGTAATACGGGTCTTCAGGTATTGAAGCGCTGAACCTTTCATTGAAGTCTTTTACCAGGATTACAGGATTGACCAGGTACTCCTGGTTTTTTCCTTTTATGATCTCGGGTGTTTCAACATCATATTCATCCATAATTTCACCGGTGATCTCCTCGATTATATCTTCCATCGTAATCAAGCCTTCAACACCGCCGTATTCATTTATGACAATTCCCATATGCACCTTATTCTTCTGGAAATCCCGCATCAGTATCCCGATATTCTTGGTTTCAGAAACAAAATACGCAGGCCGGATAATATCCTGAAGCATGATCAGCTCCCTGTGTTCCGATGCAGATATGAGGTCTTTAGTATATATGATCCCGATAATATTATCTATGGTCTCCTTGTAAACCGGAATTCTTGAAAAACCTTCTTCGGTCACTACGCGGTAAATCTCCTCACGGGGCATGTCGATATCCAGCACTACCATACGGTTGCGGTGTACCATTATCTCTTTAGCCAGCTTATCGTTGAAATCAAAAATGTTCTCTATAAGCTGGTGTTCAGTCTGGTCTATTACCCCCGACCTTCTTCCTTCGTGAATAACCTGTAATATCTCTTCCTGGCTGTGAATACCTGAATCATCATCCTGCGGTTTAAGCCCCATCATTCTGATGATAAGCGCGGCCGAGTTATTCAGCAGCCAAATAAATGGTTTAAATATCCTGTAAAAAACCAGTAATGCTGGCGATAACCATAATGCGGAGCTTAGATACTTCCGGATCGCAAAAGCTTTGGGAGCAAGTTCGCCAATGGTTATCGTAAAATAAGTGATTATAAGAAGACCAAGTATCACAGAAATTGTCTGGCTCATAGAGCTTTCAATTCCAACCGCAATGAAAACCGGCTGCAGCATATGTATGAAAACATCTTCACCTACCCAGCCAAGCAGCAGGTTAACGAATGTAATTCCAAGCTGGGTTGCAGAAATGTATTTATCCAGCTCATCAATAACCTTCCGGGTGCGTTTAGCCTTTAGGTTCCCGCCTTCTATCAGCGCGTCAAGCTCAGTTTTCCTGACCCTGATAATTGCATACTCGGTGACTACAAATATTGCATTCACAAGGATAAGCACAAATATCAATAATAATTGTGTTATCAACTGTTACCCGTTCCTCGCATTGATAAATTATTCATCATTAATATAGTATCCTGAATTTTATTGTGTGGTCTATCTCCCTAAGCTCTTCTATCACAGCCGGGTCATATTTTTTGCTTATATCGGTGATAACATATCCCACCTGCTCATTAGTCTTAAGGTATTGCCCGATAATATTTATATTGTGCCCGGCAAATGCGGAGTTTATCTTAGCAAGTATTCCGGGTACGTTATGATGGATATGTATCAGCCTGTGCGCATTTTCAAATGACGGGAGCTGAATATTCGGAAAATTCACGCTGTAATATGAGCTTCCGCTGTTGACAAAATCTATGATCTTCGATGGTACAAAATTCGCTATATCCTTCTGCGCTTCATCAGTACTGCCGCCGATGTGCGGGGTAAGGATAACATTATTCAATCCCTGCAGCGGCGATACAAATTTCTCATCATTGTTTACAGGCTCATAGGGAAACACGTCAACAGAGGCGCCTTTAAGCTTACCCTGCTTTACATTTTTTGCAAGTGCATCAATGTCCACTACATAGCCGCGGCTTAGATTCATAAATATAGCTCCGTCTTTCATCAGGCGGAATTCTTTTTCACCAATGAGGTCTTTATTCTGTGCGCTGCCATCTACATGTATTGTAACCACATCGCACTTTTTCAGAAGCTCTTTCATTGAGTGGCATTTCCTCGCATTTCCCAGCGCAAGCTTCTCCAGGACATCATAGTAATATACTTCCATACCCATATCTTCGGCAAGTACTGATAGCTGCGAGCCAATTTTGCCGTATCCTATAATGCCAAGCTTCTTTCCCCTTATCTCAAAGCTATCTTTGCTTGATTTATCCCAAATGCCTTTATGCAGGCTGTTCGATTTATCAATTATCCCTCTCATCAGCAGGATCATTTCGCCTATTACAAGCTCAACTACGCTGCGCGTATTGCTGAAGGGCGCATTGAAGGCAATTATACCTTTGCGCGAGCATGCATCAAGATCTATCTGGTTTGTGCCAACGCAAAACGCTCCAACAGCAATAAGCTTTTTGGCCTTAGCCAGCACTTTTTCGCTTACAACAGTTTTCGACCTTATTCCGAGTATAGAAACATCCTTGATCTTTTCAGCAAGCACGCCTTCATCCAAACTGCCTGATATTGACTCAACCTTATAGCCTTCTGCCTTAAAAATGGCTGAGGCATCTTTGTGTATGTTTTCGAGCAGCAGGACTTTGATACGGTTCTTTGGATATGAAATATTCATTGGGAGCCTTGATACATATAAAAATTCGTCAAAGCTGGGTGTGATGTGGTCGGCCTTTTTAACTATGGATTCGCGTTCAATATTTTCGGTGAAGGCGTAAAATTTATCTATCAGGCCGGATTCCTTGAGCTCATAATCTGTATGCCCGTCACCTATTACAACAAGTCTGCCTTTCAGCTTCAGCGCCTTAAGTTGTTTCACCTTGCCGTTAGATTTGCACAAGTAGTTAGTAGAATCATAGCCTGCAATTTTTCCGCTATTATTGAATATAAATGAATTAGCGTACACATTTCCGGGTTTGATACCGAATTTCTCCGCAATGGGAATAATATACTCCTTAAATCCGCCGGAGATAATAATGACCTCATCCGCATTCTGCCTGAAAAAATCTGCATTATTCTTAATAGAATGCGTCACTTCCTTTTTCAGCTTTTTAATGAGCAGTTCTATTTCGGCCTTCCCTGCACTTATCAGAGCCAGCCTTTGTTTCAATGATTCCGCAAACGTCATACCGCCTTCCATTGCCAGGCCGGTAAGTGATTTGATCTTTTCGAGCTTGCTCTTTCGTTCGGGGTCCTTTTTCAAAGCGATCTCCGCAAGCAGGTCGAGAGCCTCAACTTTTACAAATGTGCTGTCAAAATCTATTATATAGTAAGTGCCGGTTTTCATAAATAAAAAATGACCAATTGCAGGAATTGGCCATTTAATTTTAATATCCTCAGTATTTTTTATATGTGAATAATATCATTGTAAACTACAAATGCCATAAATGCCATCAGTATAATGAAGCCAACATTCTGCACAACTATCTGGATCTTATGGCTTACGGGTTTCCTGAAAATCCCCTCATAAAGCAGGAACATAAAGTGCCCGCCATCCAATGCAGGGAAAGGAAGTATGTTAATTATGGCCAATGTGATAGAAAGCATTGCCATGAATCCGAGGAAAGAAAGCAAACCGCCTTCTGCGGACTGGCCGGCATACTGTGCAATTTTTACCGGACCCCCAACTGCCTTTGAGAACGGTATATCGCCCTTGATGATCTTCCACATCGACTTAACAAAGAGCACTACTCCGTAGTGCCACAGGTCGCTTGCTCCCTGGGGAATGGCTGAAATTACATTGTAATTTATGGTCTTTACAGTGCCTGTATACTTCCCGATTCCAATACCTATCGTGCTATCGGCATCCGGCTTAACGGTTCCGCTCATTTCTGAGCCGCCGCGGTTCCACTTTATGGAAATATCTTTGCCGGCATTGTTCTTAATAACATCAACAAACTGCTGAGAGTGCGTGATCTTTTCGCCGTTCGCTTCTGTTATTAAGTCGCCCACCTGGAGACCCATGTTCTTGGCCGGCCTGCTATCAGCTATCTGCTGAATTTCAGGGCTCATTTTTTCAGGAAAAATGCCAAGGGTTCTTTCGCCAAGCTCACTTAGATCGTGCTTGGGAATAAAAATGTCTTTTGCTGTGCCATTGTGCTCAACTTTCAATGATACATCCTCGCCCATACTTTCGATGAAGATGTTCCCTCTCACATCATCCCAATACTGAACCGGGTTTCCGTTGATAGAAACTATTTTATCTCCGGGCTGTATGCCGAATTTCGATGCAATCGAACCCTGTGAAACGAAACCAATTACATTGGTTTCCATTTTCGATTTGCCTTCAACAAGATTAATGGTATAGAATATTGCAAATGCCAGCAGTGTATTCATAATAACACCCGCTGTGATTACAAACATTCTCTGCCAAACAGGCTTTGAACGGAACTCCCACGGCTGAGGAGGCTGATTGACAAATTCCTTATCCATGCTCTCATCAATCATTCCCGCTACCTTCACGTAGCCCCCAAGCGGAAAAATACCAAGACCGTATTCGGTTTCACCCTTAACGAACTTGAATATCCTCAGGTTAAAGAAATCAAAGAAGAGGTAGAATTTATCGACCCTCATTTTGCACAGCTTCGCCGCGGCAAAGTGCCCGAACTCGTGAATGAACACGAGTATTACAATCGTTATTAAGAAGTAAAGTATCGTTGTTACTACACCCATATTGTTTTTGTTTTCTCCTTTATCACACTCTGCATTTTATTTAGCAGAATGAATAAGATCCTTTTTCAGTTTTTAAAATTTTTATGCGGCCTTTGCCGAGTGTTTTCTCACATAATCCCTTGACCAGGAATCTATCTCCACAATATTTTCCAGTGCCGGCATGATATTGTTTTCGTGTTTATCCAAAGCACCCTTTATGAGGGCGGGGATATCGGTAAACCTTATCTTCCTGTTGAGAAAAAGCTCAACTGCGGCTTCATTTGCCCCGTTTAATACTATTGGATATGATCCCCCTGATTTTATTACATCGTATGTTATCTTTAAACACTCGAATTTTTCAAAATCCGGCTGCTCAAATGTCAGATTTTTCAATTGTTTAAAGTCAATTTTCGGGAAATCTGAAAGAACTCTGCCCGGATAAGTTACAGCGTACTGTATTGGTACCTTCATATCAGGTACACCAAGCTGCGCTTTTACCGATGCGTCTGAAAACTCAACCATTGAATGAATTATTGACTGAGGATGTATCAGTACTTCGATCTTATCCGCTTCTATATTGAACAACCATTTAGCCTCAATAATTTCAAAGCCTTTGTTCATTAAAGTGGCTGAATCGATGGTTATCTTATTCCCCATCTTCCAGTTTGGATGGTTGAGCGCCTGTTCAACTGTCACATTATCAAGCTCACTTTTGGAATATTCCCTGAATGGTCCGCCTGATGCGGTAAGTATAAGCTTTGTTACCTCTTTAAGAGGCTCGCCCTGCAAGCACTGCAGTATTGCGCTGTGTTCACTATCGATAGGAAGCAAAGTTGAGCTGCTCTTAGATAGCATAGAATAAATAAGCTCGCCTGCAACAACAAGTGATTCCTTATTGGCAAGCGCTATCTGCTTGCCGTTTTTGATCGCTTCGACTGTTGGTATCAGTCCGCTGAATCCAACAAGCGCATTTATAACAAGCTCGAAGTCATCGCGCCCGGCTATTTCGTTGATTCCTGCCTGGCCGTGAAGAATTTCGCATTTGTGTTTCAAAGAACGTGAACTAAGCTCTGCGAATCCGGAATCACTGAAAATCACAGCCGCTTTTGGGCGGAATTCCTCTATTTGTTTGCATAGAAGCTCAACATTAGAGTTAGCTGAAATATACTTAACTGAAACAGGGTAACCGTTACGGTTTAAATTCCTAACAACCTCAAGTGTATTTTTACCAATTGATCCGGTAGAGCCCAGAACAGCAATATTCTTCATTTTAACCTGTTATTATTGTAATTTAGGGTTAATTTTTCAAAGTTAATATGCTATAAAACGAATCCGGAGGAAATTAAAAAATCAATTTCTTCGTTTAAGGTTAACAATACGCAAAATATAATCATTGTAAGTTATATCTAAATTAAATAGATTTAGCGCTTAATTCAGGAGAAATTTGAAGAAAAGAATAGCTTTTTGGGCATTATTAATAGCCGCAGGATTTGGCTTCAATTCCATAAACTTCATGGGCTGTGATTCAGGCAGCACTATTACAACCGGTGAACCTGTAAGCTTTAACAGGGATATTGTCCCGATTTTCGCTCAAAACTGTAACTTCCCGGGCTGCCATAATTCTACTGATAAGCAGGCTGGAATTGATCTCACAAGCTGGGAAGCGCTGATGCTCAACGGCTCAGATTTCGGCGCTGAGATAATTCCTTACAATGCGCGGTGGAGCCACATGGTACAGCATATCAACAGGCTGGATACGAACATTTCCCCATTCCTTGATCCGCTTATGCCGCAAGCTTTAATGCCCTATACGCAGGGCATGCCTCTTCCTACAAACCAACTGTTGAAAATTGTTGACTGGATCAACCAGGGCGCTAAAAATGATAATGGCAGCGTAGCATTTTCTAATATCCGGAACAAGGCTTTTATAACCAACCAGGCATCAGACCTTATTGCTGTTGTGAACCTGGATAACAATCACCTTGTTAGACTGATAAATGCCGGCGGAAGAGATAACTCAACTCAGCCGCTCGACGCTCCGCATGTTGTCACGGTTGATGAACAGGGCAGGTATTTTTACGTGAGCCTGATCGCAGAAGGGTATATAGAAAAATTTGATGCGGTAACCTACGAAAAGGTTGGAAGGATGTTCGCCGGACTCTCGCCTGCTCACATTGTGCTTTCGGCAGATGGCACCAAAGGCTGGTTCTCAAACTTTGATGCTACATTAACTGAAAAAAAGATAAAGCAGTTCGATACACAATCCATGACGATTATACAGGAGATCGAAGAATTCCGCATGAAGGCGCCGCATGGCATGAGGATTACACACGATGGTTCTCTGCTGCTGATGGCCACTGAAGTAAGCGAATTCTTATACCTCATCAATACTGCTGATAACCAGATATTAGATGTTTACGCGGTTGATCCGATCGTTCCCCCGAACGGCAACGGAACTAACCAGTTCGTACCATACCAGGTTGCCATAACTCCGGACGATAAATATGCTTTCATAAGCTGTCTTAAGTCAAACGATGTAAGGGTTTTTGATATTGTTAACCGAAGCTTCATTGCTTCGATTCCGGTGGGGTTGAATCCCCTGGCCCTTGAAATTACACCGGACGGCAGGTACTGCTATGTACCCAACAGGAACTCAAATTCTGTTTCTGTCATTGATGTAACAACGCGAAGCGTTATTAAGACAATTTCTAATGTCGGCGCACAGCCGCATAAAATAGATTTTACCGCAGACGGTCACTACGCATATGTTACATGCGAATCGGTCAGCGGCTCGTTTGTTCATCACCCAACCACTTCCGGCAAAACACCGGGTACAACTGCGGTTATTGATGTATGGGGCGGACATATTAAAGTACGTGATATTGAAATGGCATCCTTCCCTGCGGGAATTTGCATAACTCCGGGATTAGGCAACTAAATGAAATTCTCCATTAAGTACATATTCGCTCTACTCCCATTGTTTTTCCTGATGCTGGCGGGAACATTTGTATCATGCGGTGATTCAGGGGTTACCCAGCTGCAAAACAGCGGTACGCTCAGCTTAAGCGGATTGAAACCCATCGATAAAAACACCACCGGCACATACGAGCTTTGGGGAAGCATTGAAAGCAGTGCGGATCACGATGAAAATGCATTCAGAAGCATGGGTAGATTTATTGTAACACCATCAGGCGAAATTACAGATACAAACGGCGGAAGCTACTCGCCAAATCTGGGAAAGATAACGAATATCAACAATGTCTCAGATGTGATCGTAACCATACAGCCTCCGGGATATTTTGATACTATTCCAAGCAATATTAAAGTGATAGGCGGACCTAAACAAATACAGGGCGGTGAGCTTGTTTTTGCACTATCAATGAGCTATTCTGATGTACTGCCGCCTTCATCACTTTTTTCTTCATCAGCCGCATCTGCTCTCCTTGCTTCTCCATCAACCGGTATAGCATCCTTTGACTATAAAAGAGGATTATGGTTTGCAGCTGATACAAACGCAAGCACACCGGGAATAACTCTGCCTGCTCTTGCTGACACAACTGAATGGACTTACCAGGCATGGGTCATAAGTGATTCAAACCCCGCATACGTTTATAATATAGGCAGATTCGACAGGCCATCCGCTCAAGATAATAATCAGCAGTGTCAGCAAAATCCGCCCCAAATGACCTGGCTGCTCCCCGGCCACGACTGGATACTAACCAATTGCCCGGGCGGTTCATTGCCCGATATAACAGATCTAACATCAGGCTACACAGTTTTCATTACACTTGAGCCAAGATATGAACAGGGCAGCGAGCTATTGACACCATTTTACATAAAGCTCTTTACCGCACCCGTATCTTCAGGCCCCTTCGGAACGGTATTCAGCCTGCAGAATGTATCGGCTTCAAACCTGCCTTCCGGTGAGCTGAGGCTCAAAGCCAACTAGAATACAGTAAATACAAATTACCGAAACTTGAGTAATTAAACAAAAAAACCGGGTTAATAGCCCGGTTTTCCTGTTAAATGAATTTCCTCTTTATTTAACTAATATCATTTTTTTCGTTGAAGTGAATTTTTCCGTTTTAAGAGTGTAAAAATAGACTCCGCTTGGATAGTTCCCGCCGTCAAACTCAAATGTGTATTCGCCTTTTGGCAGATTCTTATTCACCAAAACTGCAACTTCCCTGCCTGTTATATCAAATACTTTCAGCCTTACATAATCAGCATTGGGTATGCTGAAATTTATCTGAGTCGAAGGATTAAAGGGATTCGGGTAATTTTGCCCAAGTGAGAATCTATCCGCAACTTCGCTTGTGTTCGTTATGCCAATCGGAATGTTTGCAATACTGATCTCATACATTGACCTTCCGTGTGTTCCGGCACACAGTATCTGTGAAACCGGGTGATAATTGATATCGAATACCGGCGCATTTGGAAGCCCTGTACCCAGAATTGCCCAGCTTGTTCCAAGATTTGTAGAATAATAAACACCCGCGTCACATCCCACATACAAAACTGAATCCCGCATATGATCAACGATAACAGAATTAACCGGCACGTTCAAAAGGTTACCTGAAATATTGGTCCAGTTTGCACCATAGTTTGTTGTCCTGAAAATGTGGGTGTTTCTTTGATCGATATTGAATCCGCTGAGTGTTACATAAGCTATTGCCGGATTTCTTCTGTCACACATTACATCCGTAACATATCTTTGCGGAAGCGAGCCTGTAACGTCAGTCCAGTTAGTTCCGCCGTTTGTTGTTACGCTTACTTTTGCGTCATCTGTGCCTACATATAAAATCCTTTGATTGCCCGCAATTACACCGTTTGAAATACAAGTAATTGTTCCAAGCCTTCCGTTTGGTCCGCGTGTGAGGTCACCGCTGATAGCAGTCCATGAATTGCCGCGGTTGGTTGATTTGAAGAGAGTGTGGCTGCCCACATATACCGTTGCAGGATCTTGAATATCCAGGATATAGGGTGTTGACCAGTTGAATCTGCCTGATAGTCCAGTAGTAATATCAGTAAATGAAGTGCCATTATTAGTACTTCTGCCCAGCCCGCCATTTTGTGAACAGCAGTAAATGATGTTAGAGTTTGAATAATCAATTATTGCAGTGAAACCATCTCCTCCGTAAATAACTTCCCAGTTATTAACTGCTCCAGTGAATGTTATCTTAGATCCATTATCTTGTGAGCCGCCTATCTTCCTCACCGGGTTAAGGTAGTCAATGTTTGTTGCATAGAATTGAGTAATTGGCAGGTCATAGCTTTTGGTCCATGGGGCATTTCCGGATGTAGTTTTGAATATACCGCCGTCATTTCCACAGATCAGGTTATTTGTATTTGCCGGATTTATCCACAATACATGCTGGTCGGGATGCTGTTCATCGAACGTACCTGAATATGAGTTCGTCAAGTTCACCCATGATGTGCCGTTGGTAGTGCGGAAGATATCCACGCTGCCGACGTACACTTTATCGGGATTGGTTGGATCCACTTCAAGCAATCCGAAATACCAGTCAAACCCTGAGGACTGCAATCCGGAAGTACCCATAGTTGTCCAGTTTACGCCCCGGTTTGTGGACTTGTAGACACCGCTTATATTATTGCCGGTGGTTGTTTTAAAGATTGAATATACATAGTTTGGATTTGATTGCGAAACAGCAATACTTATCCTGCCAGTTGTGGCAGATGAAGCAGGTATCCCGTTTGAAGGTCCGAGCTGTGTCCAGTTCGTTCCTGCATTTGTTGATCTCCACAGCCCGCTTGATATTCCCCCTGTTTTTGAAATTGATGGAGGAGTCCTTATCCTTTCCCACATTGCGGCATATACTATGTTAAGATCATCCGGTGCTACTTTAACATCGACTCCGGAAGTTGAATCCGAAACATAAAGTACCTTTGACCAATTGACCCCGCCGTTGGTAGATTTATAAATTCCTTTGTTGGGACCGAATGAACGGAATGCCATAACGCTTGCATAAATAATATTCGAATTGAGCGGATGGATATCCATTGAAGGAATATGCAGCGCTTCGGTTAAGCCAACAATGTTCCAGGTATCACCCATATCGGTCGATTTCAGCATTCCAAATCCGGGGTAAACATCGATCGCGCTGTTGCCTTCGCCTGTACCGCAGTAAATTATGCTTGGGTTTGAAGGACTCATCATCAGGCATCCGACTGATAAACTTGGCCAGTTATCTGTCTTCGCAACCCAGTTCACTCCTCCATTGGTTGATTTGAATATTCCCCCTGCTGCAGCGCCAAGTATTATGATGTTTGGATTTGAAGGATTAACTGCCAGTGCTGTAATTCTGCCGCCTATATTGTAAGGACCATTTGGAACCCATGCAACACTTGATGTAGGGTTATCCATTTGTTCCATAACTTTTTTCTCTTCCATTGCGCTGAAAAAGCGGTCATATGGAATATCGCCCAGCGGATATGCCCTCTGGTAGAAAAAATAATCTCCGGGGGCATTTTTTTTGAACTTTCTCGTAGCCTGTTCGGTGCCGCCTCCCTCATGGCCGCTGAAAAAATACAAAAAAATACCTGCGGCAAAAAGAACTGAGGGTATTACTAAAATCAGTTTTCTCATTTGTGATCTGGATGATGGTTAGTTTATTGTATGTTCCAAATTAATGAAATAATTCGACGCAAAAAATCCCAATTTCCCCAATTCAGTTAGCTGATTTGGCTATAAAAAAAAACCCGTGAAAAATCACGGGCTTTTCATAAAATCGGTAAATGAACAGTAAGTTATTTTTTTCTTCTTACCCTTATTGACATAACTGCTAAACCTGCAAGCATAACCAAAGGAAGTTCCATGCCGAACAGTCCGCATTTTTTGCCTTCGTTCTTTACGGTTGCTGTCATATCGATATCGTTCTTAAGGTCAGCAAGTGTCTTATTCCATTTAACTTTCTGCTGATCTTTCGTACCGTTTGTTCTTAAAACTTCTGCAGGGAAATCGAATTCGTAATCAAGCTTTGTGTCAGAAGCGCCCATGTTTCCGGCGTTAGAAGTATCTTTTAGGAGAGTGTATGAGAAATCCATACCGTCTTTTCCTTCTTTCCAGCTTGCTTTAACTTTTTCAAAAGCCTTAGCGGAGCTGATATCGTTGATGTTCTTGAACTTAAGGTCAACTGTAACATGCTTTGTAGAATCTTCGAGCTTGTCTTCTACTTTAACATCGCTGACTTCGGTGTTTGATGAAGAATAGTTGGCTTTCGCTTTATCTTTATCAAAACTAAAGTTGCCAAGCTCTGTGCTCGATTTTACGTTGGACATTTTGGTCCAGTAATGAACCTTCATAGAACCGGATCCATCCTGTTTTAATGTTGTTTTCTGATCCACGTTAACGCAGCCAGCAAGATAGAATGCAAAAAGCACCATTACCGATGCAAATAGCATTATCTTTTTAGAAAATACGAATTCCAAATTGAACCTGTGGTTTTTTAACATTTTTTCTCCTTAGGAAAAGTTAAAGTAAAATTTAACTAACTTATACAAAGTTAATAAGTTAAACTGAATGTTCAAAAGCAAAAATCAATCTGTTGGTCATACAACAATGTTTCAGAAATTAAGAGGTGCAAGCTCTTTCTTAACAAGTATTTCGGCGGCACTCCAGTCAATCTCATCAATGCTGCTTTTACAGTCACTAAGCCTGTGTAAAATTGAAGTCTGTACTCTGCCCCTGTTCAGCGCTATGCTGTATGGTATGCGCATAAATGTAACCATTGTGTATTTCGGCACGAAAGTATCAGGAAACCTCTTGAAGAGCTCGGATTCTATTTTTTTCTCAAGCTGGAACCGGGGGTCTGCGACAAGATCCCGCATTTCTATGAAATTCTCCTGGGCAAGATCAGCAATAGCATCCGTGTTAACCTTTCGCATTTCCTGGTAGTTCATGAATATTTCATTCCAGTTGCCCTTTGAATTCGTAATACACTCGTTTAGGTAAATACAATCTTCAAATGCCGCGTTCATTCCCTGCCCAAAGAATGGCACAATGGCATGGCATGAATCACCAAGCATAGCCAGTTTGCCATCAACACACCATGGGTAGCTCTTAACTGTAATTAGTGTCCCGGTTGGATTTCCGAAGAAGTCATCAAGTAAAGCCGGCATCAGGTCCATTGCATCAGGAAAATTCTCCCTGAAAAATACCGAGACCTTTTCTCTGCTGCTAAGATATTCAAAACTTGCGTTACCGCCGAGTGACCTATCGTAAGCTATGAATAAAGTGCATGTGAAGCTGCCATCCATATTAGGAAGGGCAATCAGCATAAATGAACCGCGCGGCCAGATGTGAAGCGCGTTGGTTTCCATTCTGAAAGATCCATCATCATTTGGAGGAATGTGAAGCTCCTTGTACCCGTAATTTTCGTATTCCTGGGAAAAGTCAAAACGGGGAATTTTCAGCATTTCCATTCTGATGGGAGATGTTGCTCCATCGGTCGCGATGGTCACTTTTGATTTTATCGCTACATTAGCCTGCGTCAGCTCATCATGAAAGAATAACTCATTCTTATCAAGGTTCATGCCAAGGCAGCGTTTATTAAAATGGAACTTTACCGAGCGGTACTCTTCAGCAAGATCCATCAGCTTTTTATTAAGATCTCCCCTGCTCACAGAGTTGATATACTCGCTGTTATCTTTTCCATATTGCTGGAACTGAGTCGAGCCGTCAACAGCATGTATCATCCTGCCATACATTGGGATCGATATCTTCCTGATCTCGTCGTACAATCCCACTTCCTTCAGTGCATGAATTCCTCTGACAGAAAGCGCCAGGTTTATGGATTTACCGGCACTAATATCAGCCTTTCGCATATCAGGCCGGCGTTCATAAACATCTACAGCAAAACCTTTTTTGGCCATATAGACCGAGAGCAGCGAACCTGCAAGCCCTGCTCCTACAATTGTAATTTTTTCCATAAATCTGTATCGGCAAAAAAACGTTCAAAGATCTTTTAGAAACTCTACATCATATTAACAAACTGCCATACATCGGTGAATGTATTATACAAAGGAACCGGCGCTATCCTGATCACATCAGGCTCACGCCAGTCACAAATTACTCCTGCCTCATTGAGCCGTGTATGGAGCTTCTTGCCCTCTTTTGCCGCTCTCAGTGAAAGCTGGCAGCCGCGTCCGGCCGGATCTTCAGGCGTAATTATACTTATATTATTATTTTTTTTCAGCAGGAATTCAAGGTAACCGGTCATCAACTCGCTCTTAGCCCTGAGGTTTTCAATTTTTGCCTCAGCAAAAGCATCCAGTGAAGCACGCAATGCCGCGAGCTGCAAAATTGGCGGATTACTTAACTGCCAGCTTTCGACAGTTGGTATCGGCTGGAAATCATGATGCATTAAAAAACGTGTAGCTTTATCCTGTCCCCACCAGCCCCAGAATTTTGGTATGCTCATATCAAGCAGGTGCCGCCTGTTCACATATGCTCCGGCTATTGCGCCCGGGCCTGCATTCAGATATTTATATGAACACCATACTGCGAAATCTACATCCCATTTATTAAGCTCCAGCTTCAGGTTACCTGCTGCATGTGCAAGATCGAATCCCGCGGTTATTCCTTTTGCGTGCGCTGCTTCTGTTATCCTGCCAATATCAAATGCCTGTCCGGTGTAATAATTCACACCTGCGAACATTACTAATGCGATCGAATCACCCTCATCTTCAATTTTTGCCAATATATCTTCGGTGCGGATCGTATCCTCGCCATCACGGGGTTTCATTTCAATTAAACCTTCGGCCGGATCAAATCCATGGTAACGCAGGTGTGATTGCACTGCATAGTGATCTGAAGGAAATGCATTTGATTCGATCATTATTTTGAAGCGGGATTTGTTTGGCCTGTAAAAAGAAACCAGCATGAGGTGCAGGTTCACAGTAAGTGAATTCATATTTACAACTTCCTCAGGCAGCGCTCCTACAAGCATTGCGGTGTTTTCAGTCAGAAACTCGTGATAAGGCAGCCACGGATGCTTTGCGTGAATGTGGCCTTCTACCCCCATAGACTCCCAATCAGCAAGCTCCTGCTCAACATAGCTGCGTACAGTTTTAGGCTGAAGACCCAGCGAGTTTCCTGCAAAGTAGATAACATCCTTTCCTTCTTTTGTCTTGGGGATATGGAATTTCTCCCTGAAACCTTTCAAAGGATCATCCAAATCCATTTTTTCCGCAAATTCCCTGCTGCTGTTGTATTGCATTATTCTGTTTTCTTTAATTCTGCTTTAAGATGTGTTTTCATGCCATAGTTACGGGTGGTTGACATCTTCATTTCATATGATAGTACATTTCTCCTTTTCACATATACCCGCTCTGTTTCAATCATTCTTTCGTCATTGCCGAAACAATTAGAGCTGAATACAGCACGTATAGAATCATTTTCCTCACTATACCCGGTTAGTTTCAAAACTTCAACCCTGCCATTCCCCTGAGAATTGGATAGATCAATTCCGCCGGTGCGGGATTCCAGTATGAAACCGCTTTCTTTATGCAGAGTTGAGCCGTCTTTCCCGCCGCCAAGATATTTTGTACTTTGTGTATAAAATATGATATTCTTGTCAGCATCATAATCAAACGCGAGGGCTTCGATATAGTTGGCATTTGTTATTGAAGGATACGTGGCTTCGCCTGTACCTTCCCACTTGCCAAGCAGGAATTTTAGTTTCTCAAGCTCCGTCAAATCGCTTTTTCCTGCCAACTATTTTGAATTTAGCTGTTCAAGCATCTGCTTCGCGTTGGTATTATCCGGATTGAGCTTGAGTGATTTCTCATAATTCTTAATTGCATTTTTCTTATCACCTGCTTTCATATATCCTTCTCCAAGGCTGTCATATACATTGGAGGATTTCGGGAACTGCTCTACGTTGAGCTTAAAGATCTCAATCGCCTGCTTTGTCATACCAACCTGCAGCAGCTGGTATCCAAGAGTATTGAGCTGGCTTTCTTTAAAATTATAATCTTTCTCATTGTTTTCATTCAGATACCAGTAAGTATCTATTGCATCTTCAACATTCCTATTCAAAATGATTCCCATTAAAGTATCGACAATAGACTTAAGCGGTTTATGAACTCCCAGAAGCTCAACATCGAAAATAAGAGTAGAGTTTGGCGGAATGATATCTCCTGCTCCCCTCTCCCCGTAAGCAAGCTCCGGCGGAAGTATCAGTCTGAATTCATCACCGATCCTCATTAGCGCCACTCCTTCATCCCATCCTTTGATCACCTGCTTGCCGCCAAGTATAAACTCAAATGGCTCGCCTCTGTCTCTGGATGAATCGAATTTCTTACCGTCCAAAAGCCAGCCAGTGTAATGTACTTCCGCCACTTTTCCGGATTCAGACTTTTTTCCGCTGCCTTTTTTTAGAACAAGGTATTTTAAACCCGAAGAAGTTGTAATTGTATCCTGCGAGTAAATACATCCCGCAATTAACAGCAGAAGGAAAAGTTTCTTTATCATAGAATTTTTGGATAATTATTTTGCAATTTAAGCAATATTTTCGAAATAATATTAATATTAAAGACTTGAATTAATACATATCCCTAAGGAGGTGCACCATGGGTAAATACATTATTTTCCTTTTCTCTATTTTCATAACCTGCAATTCCGTGAACTCGCAATGGCAGTATATTAATCCATATCCAAACGGTGAAGATATTTTCAGTATTGCTGTACCCTCTGCCAACAGGATTGTTGGCATAACCAACTTCATCGGCGATGCAATAGTGAGCTCAAATGCAGGGGCTAACTGGATAACCACACCTGTTGGAGACGGTATAATTCGTGCTTTGTATTTTCCTTCCTCTAATACCGGATTTGCAGTCGGAGCATTTGAAGAGATGATGTTCAAAACCACAAACGCCGGACTGAACTGGACATTCCTGCCAGGTTCGCCTGATACAACCAAGTATGGCGTTTTTTTCCTTAACGATAATACCGGCTGGGTAACAGGCTTCAACGGCTTTATAGCGAAAACAACTAATGGCGGTGTGAACTGGGTATCACAAACAAATCCTTCAGCAACTATTAGAACTATGTATGGTATTTGGGCAGCAAACGCAAATAGTGTTTATGCTGTTGGTAATAACAATGCATTGGTTCAATCAACTGATGGCGGCCAAAGCTGGACTGCTTACCTGCAAATATTCCCGGCAAGTACTGATTACAGGTTTGTACGGTTTGTCAATTCAAGCACAGGCTTCTTATGCGGCAATAGTAAAAGGATAGCAATAACAACCAATGGCGGAGCAAACTGGAGTGTTTCACATAACCCCGGGACAGGCACAGTGCAGCTTTGGGCCATTGATTTCAACAACGCAGGTACCGGGATTGTTTGCGGAGCGAGCGGGATAGCGATCAGAACTTCGAACTTTGGCGCTGCGTGGACAGAGCTCCCTCCGCCGGATGGATTCACCGGAACGCTTTATTCTGTAAAGTTTGAAAGTACAAATATTGTATATATGGCAGGCGCAGATGGAAAGATACTAAGATCAACTGATGCAGGAGCAACGTGGCAAAGTGTATCAAAAACCTTTACGTCCACATCTATTGAAGGTGTAAGCTTCATAAATGTAAATACAGGATACGTTGTTGGCATCGGAGGTATAATATACAAAACTATCGATGGCGGCTCAACGTGGGTAAACCAATCGACTCCATCCACAACCCAGCTTGAAAAAGTTGCAGCAATTGATGCAAACAATGCATACGCTTGTGGTTACTCCGGGCGGATGATTAAGACAACCAATGGTGGTACAAACTGGGTTGAGCTGATAACCGGCGGAAGTGGTGAAATGCTGGGAATAGACTATCTTGATGTTAACAATGTGTTTACTGCGGGTCAAAATGGCGCAATCTTCAAGACTACTAATGCAGGTGTTTCCTGGCAGAACATTGGGCTGCCAAACACAACCTTGATTTATGAAGTAGATTTTGTGAATGCAAATACTGGCTGGGTAGCTGGTGTTGGTGAAGTCATCTACAAGACAACTAATGGCGGTGCAAACTGGCTGCTGCAATGGGATGGAACTTCGCTGGGGCTGTACGCCCTGTCAATGTCAGATGAGAACAACGGCTGGGCAGGAGGCTCATCCGGCTTGATGTTACGTACCACAAATGGCGGAACATCGTGGGTGCCGTTTGGTTCAGCGCTTTCATCATCAGTATGGGATATTAAAATGCTGAATGCCAACTCCGGCTATGCAGTAACCAGCAGCGGCTATATCCACAAAACAATTGACGGGGGCTTAACCTGGCCTCTGGAGAGAAGAATAACCATAAACACTTTTAATGCAGTTTGTATATCGCCCGATGGCTATGGTTTTGCAGTAGGCAGCAGCGGCACTATGCTCCGTGCTTCGAATCCGCTGGTTGGCATGCAGCCTGTAAGTAATGTAGTTCCTAAGGAATTCAAACTGCATCAGAACTTTCCGAATCCGTTCAATCCAGAAACACATATCCGGTTTGCGCTGCCGCGGAATGAAAAAGCTGAGCTGAAGATCTTTGACGCCGCAGGCAGATTGACTGCAGAGCTAGTAAACGGAGAACTGGCGGCAGGTAATTACGAGATCAAATGGAACGCAGGCAGCATGCCAAGCGGTATCTATTTCTGCAGACTGAACGCAGGGCAGCATTCGGGTACCATCAAGCTTGTATTGATTAAGTAATAAATAAATACACGGCATTCATAAATTAAAATCGTTAAATTAGCGGCTAATTTTATAAACAGTTTCGAAAGGACATCCATTGAAAGCATTCTTGAGCAGCCTGCTGTTTTCATTAATTTTTGTTGTTAATATTTTTTCACAATATACTTCGCCTGAAAGTGTAACTTATGATTCTGTGTACAATCGTTACCTTGTTACCAATTCTAACGGTAAGATCCTGCAAAGAAGTTCATCAGGTGTTGTAACAGATTTTGTTTCCTCTTCAGGCGGAACACAGGGGCTTGCAATTTATAACGGGGTTGTTTACGCGTGTACGGGAAATATAGTAAGAGGTTTTGCGCTATCAAACGCTTCACAGGTTTTTACCGCTACACTTACAGGGGCTACGTTTCTTAATGGTATCGCAATCGATAACAGCGGCTTGATATATCTTTCCGACTTCACCAATAAACGGATCTATAAACTAAATTCCGCAAATGGAGCATCTTGGCAATACGTAACTAATACAGTCAGCACTCCAAACGGACTCGTACTTGATGTGCCGCGCAACAGGCTGCTGATATACTGCTGGGGAGGAAGCGCACCTGTAAGAGCAATAAACCTGGCAGATTCATCAATGTCCATACTTATAACAACTACCTACGGAAATTGCGACGGTATAAAGCTGGATAGATATTATAATGTATATATCTCCACCTGGTCACCTGCACGAATTATCAGGTATGACATTAATTTCTCATTGCCTGTGGTTGAAGTAGTGAGCAGCGGATTAAGCAGCCCTGCAGATATTTTCATAAACAAATGGGCAGATACACTGGCAGTTCCAAACAGCGGAAACAGCACTGTGACATTCCACAATATCGGCAATATTGCCGGTGTTCACCAGGTTAGTACAGTTGTTCCCTCCGGGTTTTCACTGCATCAGAACTATCCAAATCCATTTAATCCGGAAACTGTAATTAAGTTCGATATACCCGCAGGAGACATCAGTACCGCAAAACTAACCATTCATAATTTACTGGGTGAATCAGTCCGTGAACTGCTCAATACAAAGATCTCTCCCGGCAGCTATGAAGTGAACTTCGACGCTTCCGGGCTTTCATCAGGCGTTTACTTTTACAGCCTGCAATACGGAAACTTCACTGAAACTAAACGAATGATATTGACAAAGTAATTCTCTAATTAATATTGCTTTATAAAAGCACATAAGTACCACTTATGTGCTTTTTTATTGATATTGCTTATACCTAAGTAATTTAATATTTTAAATAACGCTCTTGGTAAAACACAAATTCACGGAGGTGAGTATGAACCGCTTTTTTATCATTTCAACCCGAATATTACCGGCACTATTTCTGCTCTTACTGTTAAACACACATTCAAACAGTGAAAACAATTACAACAGCAGCACTTTGATATTAAAATTCAAAGCGGGCACTGAATTGTTTACCCAGGCAAGAGAACTTGTACCTAAAACAACAGAAGGTGTGTTATACTTCAATTCAAATGTGTTATACAACGGAGGGATCAAAACCTTTTTATCAGAATACGACCTTTATTGGCTCAAAGGCGCTAAGCCTGATGCAGATACCAGGCCTCTGCCCGCCGGAATGGAAAGAATTTTCATTGCTTGTTTGATGCCCGGTGCAGTTGTTGAAACTGTAAGAGACCGGCTTATAAAGAGCGGTGAATTTGATTATGTTGAGTTTGACCATATAGGCTTTGCAGGCGGAATGATGGTTCCTGGCTCTGAAGAAAATACCGCGGTACTTCCAAACGACCCCAGTTTTAACAGCCAATGGGGATTGCGGAACACCGGCCAAAGCATAAACGGCATAACCGGTACTTCCGGCGGAGATATCAATATTGTTAACGCCTGGGATATCACAACCGGCAATACTTCAATAAAAGTTGCAGTTCTCGATTCAGGTATCCCATTAACGCATCCTGAATTCAGCGGAAGGCTGCTGCAGGGTTATGACTATGCAAATAACGATAACGATCCGACTGATGACCAGGGTCATGGAACAAACGTAGCCAGCATTATAGGCGCGAATGGCAATAACAATTCGCTTATTGCCGGAATAAACTGGAGCTGTAAGATAATTCCCATAAAGATCCTGAATTCTTCTAACAGCGGGCTATACTCATGGTGGGTTTCTGGCATCACATACGCTGTTGATAATGGCGCCAAAGTGCTGAACATGAGCGTAGGGGGGTCTTCATATAACGCAGCTCTGGAAGATGCAGTCAACTATGCGTATAATAACGGCAGAATTGTTGTAGCATGCATGATGAACAATAACAACAATGTTACCTATTACCCTGCGGGATTCACAAATCTCATTTCAGTCGGCGCTATCAACAACCGTATGCAGCGCGCAGTTCCCTTCTGCTGGGGCGGAGGAAGCAGTTTCGGGCCGCATATAGATTTTACGGCTCCCGGCGAGATGATAATGGGACTATCGAATACGAATCCATCCGCTACAAGCTATTGGTGCGGAACATCACAGGCAACACCCATGGTTTGCGCTGTTGTATCCCTTCTGTACAGTGTCAACAGCTCGCTTACTTATACACAAATATATAATGCATTAAAGAATTCTGCCCGTGATCAGGTTGGCCCCTCTAATGAAGATACACCCGGTTTTGATAATTACTTCGGATGGGGACTGATAAATGCACGCGGCGCACTTGACCAGCTCAATGCTGTTCAGCCGATCTCTTCAGAAGTGCCTGAAAAATTCGGTTTGGAGCAAAACTACCCGAATCCGTTCAACCCTGTAACAAAGATCAGGTTCGATATTCCGGCCGGCAATAATTTTTCAGAAGTTACACGTCTTTCTGTTTATAACTCGCTTGGGCAGGAAGTAGCGGTGCCGGTGAATGAATCTTTGAGTCCCGGCACATATGAGGCTATTTTTGACGGAACTAATTCTGCTTCCGGTGTTTACTATTACCGCCTGGAATCAGGAAACTATTCTGAAATGAAGAAAATGATACTTGTAAAGTAAATGATGCAAAGCATTTTTAAAGGGGAGCAGTTTGGCTCCCCTTGTTTTTGTATTAAATAGAGATTCACAATTTAATAAAAATTCAATTTAAGTTCTTTTAGGAGGGTCAATGAAATATTCTTACAAACAAATTTTCTCTGTTGTATTTTTTAATCTGGTTTTTATGGTTAACATATCCGTTACCGCGCAAACCGATCGCTCCACAAATGTAATTCCGCCGGAATATACGGCAATGCAGGGCACTCACTCCTTCCTTGGACCTCTGGCAAACGCGCAGCGTACCTACCAGCTTCTTATCAGGGATACACTGCTGAGTTCCATGGTTGGACAGGAGATCACCGCAATTACATTCAGATTGCTGGCTTCGGCATCAAGCAACTGGCCGGCAGCAGATATTACATTTTCGAATTATGACATCTATCTTAGCCAAAGTGTAGCGCCGGAAAACAGAAGTACAACATTTGCCAACAATGTAGTTGGGGTACAGAAGAGAGTACGTTCAGGTCCTTTGACTATTACTGCCGGTTCATTCCCGTTTGGAGGAAGCCCTACAACATTTGGAACGGACATAAATTTCGATTCCGCCTATGTATATACTGGCGGTCATTTGCTGATCGAGATCAGGCATATGGGTTTCACAGGTACATCAGCTTCAGTTGATGCTATAGGTACAGCAATATCAGGATATGGATTTCTTTTCAGTGCATGTTACGCTGCAAGTTACACAGCAACCAGCGGGGCTTTGCAGGGAAATTTTGCTGTCACAAGGATCAATTCCAGAAATCCGGTTGGCGTTGTGAACATCACCGAAATCGCAAATCAGTTTAAGCTTGGTCAAAACTATCCAAACCCTTTTAATCCAACTACAAAGATCAGTTTTGAAATTCCGGCAACTGGCGTTTCAAATTCAGCAACAAACATTACAGTGTTTAATTCACTTGGTCAGCAAGTCGCTGTGTTAGTAAATGAGATTTTAAGCCCAGGAACATATGAAGTGGATTTTAACGGCGCAGGGCTATCTTCGGGAGTTTATTACTACAGGCTCCAATCTGGCAGCTACAGTGAAATAAAGAAGATGATGCTGATTAAGTAGAGGGAGCAGAAGTTAATAGGCAAAACTTTCAAGAAACGAAAGTCCAGCGTGAAAAGGCAAAAAGAGAAGAAGCAAAAAAATTAAATAATTCGAAGCAACTTGAACGCCCCAGTCTGAATCGGGGCGTTTTTTTATTTGTCAGGCTCTCCGTACATTTTTTGTATCAGGCTGTTTACCCCAAGAAACTCTGCCGCATTCTTCCAAAGAAGTTTTTCCTTTACACCCCTGTTAAGCTCGTCCATAGATTCAATTAGACTGCCCGGAACATGTTCTCCTAATGGAAACGGGTAATCTGAGCCCATCACAATATGATCTTCCCCAATCAGGTCAATCAGGAATTTCATTGCGAGCTCATCATGTACGAGCGAATCAAGGTAAAATTTGCCCAGGTAATTTCGCGGGTTAACTTTGTTTTTTGTCTGGACAAGATCAGGCCTTACATTGAAGCCATGTTCGATCCTCCCTATGGAGAAGGGGAATGAGCCGCCGCCGTGCGCGAAGCAAACGCGCAGCTTTTTGTACTTTTCGAATACACCGCCGAATATCATTGAGCAGATCGCAAGCGATGTTTCTGCAGGCATACCAACCAGCCATGGCAGCCAGTACTCAGGCATTCTTTCTTTTCCAAGCATATCCCAGGGATGAATAAATACTGCAGCATTCATCTCTTCGCATGCATGAAAGATATCACATATCTCAGGGTCATCCAGATTGCGGCCATGAATATGAGTGCCTATCTCGATGCCTGCAAGATTAAGATCCTTCATGCAGCGCTCAAGCTCTTTGATAGATGAAGCTGTATCCTGCATGGGGAGAGTACCCAGCCCGATAAATCTATCCGGATTATCCGCCGAAACTTTTGCAATGTGGTCGTTCAGATAACGCGCAAGGTCATATGTTTGTTCAGGCTTTGCCCAATAATTGAACATTACAGGGACAGTGGAAAGAACCTGGATATTCACCCCGGCATGATCACACTCTTCAATTCGTTTTGGCGCGCTCCATGAATTCTCTTCGATTTCACGGAATACCTTATCGCCCAATATCATCTTTGCACAGCAGGGCTTGTGATGTTCTATTGTAACAAACCCATGCGTATTATATTTTTTGTTCAGGTCCGGCCAGTTCTCAGGCAGGATGTGTGTGTGTACGTCTATTTTCAATTTTGCTGTTTAAGAATTCAAGATTTGTTTGTTCCTATTTTCTGTTTTTGTTAAGCCAGCCGGTAAATGCCGTATTGAATTTTCTGGGCAAAAGCCTTGAGCCGAAAACTGTGAGCTTACTCATGAATCCGGGTATTACCAGTGACTTCCCTTTCTTCAAGGCTGCATACCCCGCTCCCGCTGCATCTTCAGGTTTCATCACCGATTGTGCTTTTAGAAGCATCGACTTGCCAATCCCTGCTCTTTGCTGGAATCCTGTTTCAACCGGCCCCGGAGCAAGGCACGTAACACTAACGCCGCTCCCTTTAGTTTCATAAGAAAGTGCTTCCGAAAATGAGAGTACAAAGGCCTTGCTTGCATAGTAGACTGCCATGTACGGACCGGCAGCAAATGCTGCGGTTGATGCAACGTTAAGTATTCTACCTGTTTTTCTTTTGAGCATATGGGGAAGGAACAAGCGGGTCAGGTTTACAAGTCCTGTGCAATTAAGCCTGATCATATTTTCCTGTTCTGAAGCAGCGATCTCAGCAAACTCACCGTTTAATCCGTAACCCGCGTTATTTATGAGCACTTCAACATCAAAATTGTGTTGAAAAGCCGTTTCATATATCTTCAGCGGCGTTTGCTCAAGCGATAGGTCAACTGGTATGTAGTGAACTTTTACTGTGTATTCCTTTTCAATAATTTCTGATGCAGCTTTGAGCTTGGCCGGATTACGCGCTGCCAGAAGCAGATCATAGCCATCAGCCGCGAGCAGCTTTGCGAACTCAAGACCAATTCCCCCAGATGCCCCCGTTACTACAGCGTATGGCATAGAATAAACTAATATGAAATTGAATTTCTACTGAACAGGTGTATAAAGCTCCGTTATCCATTTTGAGCTGTCAGGCTCTTCTTCTGGATCAGTAATGTAAACTTCAAAGCACGGACCTGCAAGTTTGTATCCGGCATCGTCAACTACTTCAGCAAATCTCTTCCAGGCATCTGCAAGTTTATCGTAGGGACCTGCAAAAGATGTCATTACAGCTTTGCCTGCATAAGTTTCGGAAATGTTAATCCTGCCCTCCGGCTCCGCACCGCCTTCAATAGGAATTCCCGCTTCAAGGTCTATTTTTTCCGGCGAGAAACTGTGATAAATCCCGAAAGGAAAACCGGCTGATTTAAGGGCATTCTCTTTCCTGAACTTTCCGATTTCACTGTAAATTTCGCCAAACTTATCACCAAGTTCTGCAAATGAACAGGTCTCTCTTATCGACAAAGTCTTTTTGCTTTCCAGAACTACTTCTTTGATATCCATTTCTTTTATTATTTTTTTTCGGGCGGCTGCATAACCGTTCCACAGTTTTTACATGTACGCTTATCAACATCATTCCAATATCTTTCAAATATAGGGGGAAGCTGGGTCACTATATTATCAAGCTTTACAAACTCTTCGTACAATTTTTTGCCGCAGTTTTCACAATACCACTGGAAGCCGTCGAGCTCTTTTTCATCGCGCTTGCGCTCGATCACAAGGCCGATCGTATTGGCAGGCCTTTGAGGCGAGTGCGGAACATTAGGCGGCAGGTAAAACATTTCACCTTCTTTAATATGAACATCCTTTGGTTTGCCGTCTTCAATTACTTTAACGGTTATATCGCCTTCTACCTGGTAGAAAAACTCCGCTCCGTCTTCGTAGTGATAGTCTTTCCTGGAATTCGGGCCGCCAACAACCATAACTATAAGGTCACCATCAACCATACATTTGTTCCCAACAGGTGGCTTAAGCAGGTGTCGGTTTTCTTCTATCCATTGTTTAAAATTAAACGAGCTGAGTGACATAACTGTTCTCCTTAAAAATTATTTAATGTTCAATACTCTTTTTGCCTGAAGAATATGCCTTCTCTGGTGCGCTGAATTTATTCCAAGCATTTCGAGTCCCGAAAACTTAATAAGCTTTGTAGCAGGAGAAGGCAGCTTAACTTTGGAAATATCCCAGCCTTCGGTTGCTGCGATAAGGTCAATATACCTATCCTGTAACTGTAAATATGCTGCGGCTGCTTTGTTTAGGTTTATGTCTGAATCAGGCCTCCACTTTTTCGGAGATTTGGCCTTAAATCTTACAGGAGGCTCAACAAAACTGATGAACCGCTGCCCGAACCATGAATATTTAAGCTCTCCCGTCAGCTTTTTATCCCGTGCTATCACTTCCCGGAGCGCTTTTTCATACTGGTCGCAATAATCACTGCCTGTAGCTATCAAGTGGTCGATGCATTCCGCAGCTGACCATCCGCCGTTATCGGGTCTTTTATTGAAAGCTTTATCGGTGATCTTACTGAAAAGCTCCGCGGACTCTTTTTTCATCTGCTGAAACTCTTCTTTAAGCTTTTCCAGCTCTGTTGAATTTGATGACATTATTTCTTTTTCTCCGTTTCATCTTCCTGCGGAAGAAGGTCAAAGAAATGCCAGGGGCTTGAATAAAAATCACCGGGTCCGAAAAAATCTTTGGATATCCGTTTTATGCTGCCATCTGCCATCTTCTGAAAAACTGATACTCCCGGCCAATAAGCGCCGGCATCTGTATAATATCCCATATCCTTGGTAAAATCTGAGCCAACAGCAGAGTACATTTTGAATTTCCAGCCGCGTGAATCCGCAAATTCCTTCTGAACTTCAGGCGGATCAGGTGATACAACACCGAATGCTGCCTTCTTTTCCATGAAATATGTTACACCGCTGAATCCATCTGCCCAAAGAGTGCAGTATGAACATGATTTACCCATGTTGTGAACCAGGTAAAGGTATTTTTTATCACCGAACATTTCCGATAGCTTTATGTCGCTGCTATCGTTTGATTTCAGTGTGTAGTCTTTGACATCCATTGCTGCTGATTTTGAGATCTGCTTAATGTATTTTTTCCTCAGGTCGGCAATCTCTTCCGTGATCTTTCTAAGCTTTTTTTCCGATTTTTCGGATTCAGACAACTTCGATTTAGACTCTTTGTTCTTACCCATTTTTGAAACACTCCTGCGCAGCTTGATAATAGCTGTTTTTTCATTAATTTTGATAAATCTGTACAGGTATTAAGCCTAATAATAAAAATAAGTTAGCTATAAAACTATACCAAATATTCTGGCGTAGCAGGTCTTTTAACTCTATCTTAATATTCGTATTTTTGTGGCATTACATACCTGAAAAAATAACACAAAAAATTACAGCCTATGCAGAGAGAAATTCACAAATGGTGGAGTCCAAATCTTAACAAAGAAATGGAAATTGTTGTTTACGGAACCGGCAACAAGTATGCGCTTCTTATGTTTCCCACAGCAGCCGCAGATTACCTGGAATATGAACGCTTCCACCTGATCGAATCTATTACCCCATATATAAATAACGGAAAGATCAGGGCATTCTCCATCAACAGTATTAACAGCGAGAGCTGGCTAAATGATGAAAATCATCCTGAATATAAATCAGAACGGCACAGGCAGTTTAATGAGTACGTACTGGCAGAGGTTGTACCATTTATCAAAACCACATGCGGTGAGGATGTAGAGATAATAACAACAGGTGCATCATTTGGTGCGCTGCATGCAGCCAATACATTTTTCCGCAGGCCCGATCTTTTTTCAGGTACTATCGCTATGAGCGGTTCGTATGATCTTAAGGATTATTCAAAAGGATATTACGACGAGAATGTTTATTTCAACTCACCTGTTGATTACCTTAGCAATCTCGAAGACGAGAACATCCTGAACCAGATCAAGAACAGAAAACATATTTATATTACAACCGGGCAGGGAAGCTACGAAAATCCAGAAGCATCAAAGAACCTCAGTAATGTTCTCAATGCCAAAGGCATAAACCATGAACTTGACCTTTGGGGATACGATATCCCTCATGACTGGCCTTCATGGCGAAAAATGCTTCCTTATTTTATAGACGCAAAATTGTAAGAGAATTTACTATTCATCCGGTGACTCAAAGCCACCGGATGTATGAATTTTGGTCACTCCCCTCCGACAAATTCAACCAGATTATCCGAAGGATCGTAACATTGAAACCAATACAGGTCTTCTGACATTTTCATTGGCTCTTTCTGAACTGTGTGTATGCCGTTTTTTTTGAGTTTCAGGAACATTGCAGCAGCTGATTCAACTTTAAATGTGAATGAAGCTTTTGCCGAGTCAGCTCCTGAATCTGCCGGCTCATGGCCGCCTTCAAGATACAGACCCTGCTCCTCGCCGATATTGAAGAAACATGCCTGGTCACCCATAGGATTGTATTCATCAAGCCCCAGTACACCATTGTAGAATCTGAATGAATCATGGTAATCTTCAGCATACACACTGGCCATAGAAATAGCCGTAATTTTTGATTTATCCATTGGCATAAAATAAAATAGATTCTTATTTGCCGCCAAGAAACTCTACAATGTTTCCTGCCGGATCGAAACACTGAAGCCAGTAAAGCTTTTCAGACATCTGAACGGGAACTTCCTGTATCACTTTTACCCCGGCCGCGTTCAGCTTGTTCAGCATTTCGCTGATAGATTCCACCTCGAAGGTTATTGCAGATCGTACTGATCTCTCATCTGTTGAAACCGGATTATACTTCCCTTCAACGTAAATTGCCTGCTCGGGAGATAAAGGGAAAAAACATGAGTTTTCACCGGGTTCTCCTTTTAATCCCAGTAAGCCTTTGTAAAATTCCATAGCCTTCCCAAAGTCATCAACATAAATGCTTCCCATTTTAATAGAAGTGATTTCTGTTCCCATATCGTATAATACTAATTTTATTTTTTCAAAATAACATTTTTTTTCCGAAAATACGGGAAGAAATTTAATCTCTGCCAACAGGAATATTTCCAAGCATATCAAAGGCAAGAAACAGGTAAATAAAAATACTGAATCCAATTGCAATAATAATGAGCACCAGGTCCAGAATTGCTTTTTGCAGAGAAAATTGTGTGATTTCCGTTGATAGAGTTTTGAAGTGCAGTGAAATGAAGATATCAAAAGTCAAAATCAACAAGCTAACAAATAGTAAGATCATGAGCAGGCCATCAAACAGTTTCGAACGGTTTAACCATTCTATCAATTGAAACGGCCAATCAAAGCCGGCAGCTTTGAGCAGGCATACATAAACCATTAGCAGTAAGGGCAACACAGATCCCAAAGCGGCGAAAGTGCTTTTGCCGAAGCAGGTGCCGATTGCAGCAATATCCTTCAAAAGAGCTTCACTTTAGAATTTTTGAAAGCATTCCCGGTGAACAAGTCACCCATTAAGAAATCTCCCCTGTACTTAATAAATGGCTGTTTAACAGAATTCGGAAGTTCAAATACCACTACTGCAGAATCAGAGCTGCCGGCAGGGGTTTTATAGCTATCCCTGTATTCTTCATAGTTGATCCTGCTGTATTCTTTCTGAAGCTCAGCATTATTTTCGTATTCCTTTCCGTTCTCATCCACTACAAAAAGTACATTCCTGTTCCACTCATGTTCAGTTCGTTTCGCTTCATTTTGCACCTTGAACATTACCACATAGAAAGTTCCATCGGCTTTCTTTCCAACAAAATCCGGTGTCTTCATAACTTTCTGCACTGAATAAAAAAAGTCATCGTGCTGCAGCTTATCCCCTACATTCAGTACTTTCTCTTCGCCGGAACAACCCGGAATTAGAAGTATCAAAAAACTAAATATAACAAGTAATATATTTTTCATGTTCTAATTGGATTATTTTATGTCACTTTGAATCTGCTTCGGAATTACTTAAAACCAAAAAAAAGCGGCAATAGTATTGCGACAATTGCCGCCCATACACCGTAATACGGCAGCAGGTCCGTCATACTTTTTTCCACATTTTCAGAAGCAGTTTTATTTCTAACAAATTGAAACAGCTTCGCTGTTATGATCACAAGGTTCAAAAACAGAAGCAGATTTGCACCAAGCACCGCGATCTTGTTCGGACTCAATCCAAAGCTAAACAGCCTGTATATTATTGCGGAAAGTGCAATAGAGTTTATGATAAGAGCCTCAACTGATAGAAGCAGCAAGATCTTGTTGTGAACCGACCTGTAATTTTCTGAGTTGCCAGAAAATGAAAATACTATTACTGCAATTATTGCTGCAAGAAGAATATTGAACACTATTAGCTCTTCGCGATTATTAAACGGGTCTTTTGTAAAAAATATAAGCGCGGTAAGGAATCCGGTCATTATCACAAGCATAAGCGGTGTGAATATCTTTGAAATATATGGTGCGACTTTGTTTATTATCTTCGGCGAGCTTTCTATCATATAGTTAGCAGCAAATGGCGCGGAAACCAATCCATATACTACGACATAATTTTCCAGTAAGCTGTCTATCCTTACTTTAATTACGCTGAACATTGAAACTGCAAGCATTATCAGCACCATTCCAGCGCACAATAATACACCGGTCAGGATAACAGTATCACCGTTGCGTTTCAGGAATAACATCCTTGCTTTTGGCGAAGTGATATCGAAATTCATATAGGATGCGCCAAGAATAAGCCAGGTTACAAATGAAAAGTGAAACGCCGAAAGTATTCTTGTATCACTTCTGCCTGCCCATGGCAATACATTCATGAATAGAGCAGATGAGAGAACAGCAGCAAAAATGAAAACATATTGTTTCTGCACTGCATTATATTTGATAAGGTAAAACAGTGTTAATGCCGGGAAAACTACAAAAGCAGCATTATCAATTACAAAATACTCTGTGTTCAGTCCGAACATCTGCGGTATCTTAAAGATTGTACCGCAGATGAATACCGCTGCAACAGTAAAGATCAGGCTGAATTTCCCGGTGGTTGAGGAAACAGAGTTCTCCTCAAATGTTACATCCGGGCCTTCATCCTGCAGCCGAATATTCCAAAATCCCGCTAATTCTGAGCTTTCGAGCTGCGGGTAAATCTCCATAAAGCTGCTCCTGAATTCAGCTTTGTTTTCCCTGTAAAGCTTTTCCAAAATTATAGGGTCTTTTATACCCCTTACTATTTGTTCTTTCATAACCTGAAAAATTGAATTGGGTTCAAATTCTATGCCGTTAATGCAAAACTGCTATTAAAGCAGCGTTCTTTATTTCATTTTCAATACCGGTATTGAATCATTCGGCAGATTTGGTTCTGACCTCATCTCTTCACGCGGAACATTATCATCCCGCTTCAAGTCATTCCGTTTCGGCTCAACTTGATTTTGGTTCCCGGCCGGGTCCAGATCTCCTGTTTTTGGTTCAACCCTGAGGTTATTATTGTTGAATTTGTTTATTCTATTCTGAGGATACTTTTTTTCAAATTCGTTTGTTGCATAAAACTCCATTGTATTCCTGTCAGCCAGATTCCATGAAAGCCAGGTGTATCCTTTTTGCTCTGCTATGAATTTGTGAACCTTTCTTTTGTATTCATCAAGTCCGTTAGTGTATTCACTAAAAATAAAGCTGTATTGCAGATATTCCTTATCAAGCAGGTCTTTATGAGTATCCAGAACGGGCAATGCGTCGTCATCAAGCTTTAACAGATAATCGATATCGATCTTGCTTCTATCCGGATTTGAGAGATTAAACTCAGCAATGGTTTTATCCCAGCTAAAAGTGCTCATTAACAACAGTACAGCAACAACTGCAGTGCTGTTTACTTTGAAAAGGAAAGAAGTTGTTTTTCTCGCGTAGATCTTCACGAACATGGTTCCTAATCCAAACAGAGTGAGCAGGATAAATATCATTACTCCAATTCTCTTATATGAAAGCGCGTAGTAGAAGTCAATATAATACACATTTCTCAATGCAACAGATACTGCCATGAAAGCATTCTGTACAAGCCAGGCATATGCCAGCCCTTTTAGCAGCAGGTTTCTTGAATAATAGTTCTGGCTTCCGCGGAAAATTACAAGCAGGATTGCCATTGAAAGCAGAATGCTGAAGATAAGGTAATATGTGCCTTCATGTACATAGTAAGCCAGATTTTCAACTTCTCCGGCGTTGAATCCAAGCCAGGTAACCTGTATATCAATTACATTCAGCAGAAGGAGAAGCGCATTCATCATACACAGCAGCACTATCCCCATCTTTGTTTCAAGCTTAAGAGTGTTGAATTTGAAACGGTATGAAAAAAGGGTGTACATGAGATGTGACTTAACAACAGGCTTTGTGCGAGAATGTACCTTAAATACTTTTGACCTTTGCAGAGTATCATGATAAGCATTATCAACTTCGCTGAAAATACGTATCCTTCGGTTGTAAATGAATGCCATTATTATCATAAGTCCAAACAGAAGGTAAAAGAATCTAAGCAACGGGTAGTTAATGAAAATATCATAAAGATACTTCCCGACAGTATCCCAGAACGAAACGGAATACGAATTGAATACAGGATTAGAATATGCATAGATAGCATAGAATATCACAAAGAATATCACCGGAATAAAAGCAAGCCTGGAAAATTTAAATATCGTTCTCACAGGTTTAAATTTTGTTGAAGAGTATTTCAGCTCTGAATATACATTATAAGGGAAAATGACAAAGTCCGCAACAGTGGTAAACACAGCGTTGTAAGCAGTTTTTAGGGCTGGCTGGTGGATATAGCCGGTGAACATCATAAAGCAGATGATAGAAGAAAACTTTGAGTAAAATGAATTGTTTACTATCACCATAGCGAGTGAATACAGCAGTGCCAGAAGTGAAATTATTACATTCTTATTTTTGATGTTATCTTCATTGAGCATCATCATTGAGATCATTCCCAGAATAAAGAAAATAAAAAGATTCACACCCAGCTTTTCTCCCCAAAACAGGAAATTGAATATCACAAGCAGGATAGTTGTCATCAAAATACGAGGTTTGAACATTCTAAAACTCCCCTTTCAAGGCAGCAACCGGATAATTAGCATAAATAATATATTTATACGGCCATATGATAGACTGTGTTCCCCGCAGACTTTTTCTGCCGGCCGGAGGTAAATTCCGGAATATTGCTTTTTGTATGCTCAGTTTCATATCTGTTTATGCAGCAGTTTGATTTATTGTTTTGTCCTGCTGCTGATTAACCTTTCCAAAGCGTCGAGATGTTCGTTAAATGCTCTCCTCCCACCGGCAGTTACCGAGTATGTTGTGTTCGGCTTCTTGCCGATAAATGATTTGTTTACTTTAATGTATTTTGCTTTTTCAAGCGATGATATGTGGCTGGCAAGATTACCATCAGTAACTTCCAGGTATTGCTTAAGCGTGTTGAAATCTACTGAATCATTGACAACAAGCAAAGACATAATGCCAAGCCTTACCTTGCTTTCAAACAGCCTGTTTATATTTTCGAGTATATCTTTCAATTTTAGCTAAGACCGCAAGCCGGTTAAGTTATTTTTCATGCCTTATGTACATTACCAATCCGTAAATGATGTTCATTACTCCAAATCCGGCCGCCCAGAATATTATTGCCTCGCTAAGGAAAACCGCTGCAAGCAGGCCCAGTATTATCTCAGAAATACCAAGCCACCTTATCTCGCTTAAAGTATATTTTCCCGCATTGATGAGTGCGAGGCCGTAGAAGATCAGCATCGAAGGAAGAACAAGCCAGTCGAAATAGTGATAGATCAGGATAAGGCAAAACACTCCCCCTGTAACAAGGGGAATGAACAGGCTAACAACCAGCCTTTTTGCTGAGCCATCCCAAACCGGCAGGCCGTTTTTTTTAGCTTTGCGTGCTGTGAAAAAAATTGCCAGTGCAAAAGTGAGGACTAGCACCGCGGCTGAGACCCACATACCGTACATTATAAGACCGGACCTTGTTACACCGCTCATTTCGTAATCTATGCTGCGGTCCAGAAAAGGTTTCAGCCTGCTGTTCAGAAGGTATGCGGCTGCCAGCCCCATAATGCCCGCGCTGACTCCTGAAAGTCCGCTAAGCGAAATGAAGCCTGATGACCTTTCCATCAAGCTCCGAATTTCACTTAGGTTTTTGAGGTGTTCGCTGCTGCTATCATTTGGATTATTTATCTCACCCATAATACAAGTTTTAATTTCCAGCTAAAAGTACTTTGCAGTACAAAGTTAAATGATAAATTGAACTTTGTCAAGGGGGAAGCGTATAGAAAAGCACAAAACAATTTCTGAATATTGGTATGAAGATAGTATTGGGTCAAAGCTGAAACAGAAACCGCGAAGCTATTTTGCTGCATAACCTCGCGGCTTAAACAATAATCTTAGGCAGATTTAGCTTTTGTTATGAGTTCCTGCTCTCTTTCCGGGGTAAGACCTGCAGCAGGCACTTTCCAGCCTAATGACGAATAATAATCTATGCAGCCTTTCAGGCTATCATTAAACGTGCGGAATTTTACCGGGAAATCCCTAAGGACCTTTGAATTATCCATTGCAAGCTCCATGGCGCCAACCCATGCAGGCAGGTCACCCCACGGCTGAATCTCATTTTTTTCGATGAAATCCATATCAACATTTACAAATTCAGGCGATGTACCAAGCTGCCTGCATGACTCATCCAGGTATTCTTTCAGCGATACCGGAGAATGCGTAACTGCATTATAGATCTTGTTATGCTTTTTTACATCGATAGCCGCTCTAATAAGCGCAGCAAAATCTTCACTGTAGGTGGCAGTAAATTTCTCTTTACCTTCTTCTGGCAATAGTATCGGGTTAACACTGTGGGCACGGTAAAGCCAATAGTAAAAGCGGTCGGTGTAATCATACCTTCCGTATATGAGCCCTGGGCGGAATATAATTGTATCAAGCCAATCCTTAGCAAGCAGTATTCTTTCGCACTCGGCCTTCTTCTGCCCGTAAGTCGGAAGCACATCCGGATCGACTTTCTGTTCAGGGGTACATGGCAAAGTTTCAGCAGATTCATCCACAGGCACTTTCCACATTTCAGGGTCATCCATAGGGTAAACGCTGCATGTAGATACAAAAATGTACCTTCCTGCTTTTCCTTTCAGTGAATCCGTGATCTCATCCAGGTTTACAGGGAACATGCAGCTAAAGTCAATCACAACATCCCAGCTTTCTTCTGCGATCTTTTTAATATCTTCTTTTACCATTCTATCACCCGTGATATGCCTCAGCTCGGGGAATATGCCCGGTGAACGCTTACCCCTGTTAAACAGAACGGGATTTATATTTTCCTTTATGAGGTTTTCGGTGAGTATGCGGCCAACAAATCCGGTGCCGCCAAGGATCAGAATTTTTTTCATTATTACTGTTTTTATGTTTGGAGGGCATAAAAAAAGCGGAGGCCTGCTCCGCTCAAATTTAAAACTTTATTTCTTAAACTGAAATATAAAACTCCTGTGTTTATTTGTTGTCGTGGAAATCAAGCTCTTCGAGATCAATAAGGATTTTCCTCGCATTCATCACATTTTCATCGCCTGTAACCTGCACTTCCGTAATTCCATTTTTACAAATAGAATACGCGATACCTGCATCATTAAGCAGTGATTCTGCAACTGATATTATTGAAGTGTTACGCGATGCCAAAACTGTTTTAGGCTGATTACTTTTAGCCATAAATTTACGCCCCACGAAATTTGCTGTCTGCAAACTATATCTTCCCTTTTAATTGAATCTAAGATAACCTAAATAAATTTATGTCGGAATACCTTGAAAACGTTAGTCAGATAAAAATTTATCAGATTGATTTTACAAGGGTTTAAGAAGAAATTTTCTAGCTCATTTCATAAAGCGGGCTATATCAGACTTCACTTTTTCATCAGATTTCGCAAGATCTTGAACTATTCTTTCCCTGTCCCCTTCAGTACGGTTTTGGCTAAGCTTGAATTTTCCTTCAAGCTTTGATAATTCAATTTCAAAAGCAACTATTCCTTCAAGCAGCTCGTCGCGGTATTCCGCAGGCAGTATTTCCCATTGCTGCCGGAATGAGGATTCAAATACTTCGAACGATTCTTCCAGCATTGCGATGCGCTCTTCCCTCGAAGAGAGGATCTTTGGCACCCCGTAGGCGTGCACGGCGATGTAGTTCCAGGTCGGAACGCTTACTTTATTTTCATAAAGCGAAGGTGAAATATATGCATGCGGCTCCTGGAATATCACCAACACCTCTTCATCAGGTCTAAAGCTTACCCATTGGGGATTTGCCTTTGCCATGTGCGCGCGTAATATTATCTTTTCATCTCTCTTTGAAACAATGAACGGCAAATGAGTTGCCCAGTATCTTTTCTTCGCTGAATTGACTAAAGCCGCAAAGTTGAATTCCTTCATGAACTCAAACATTACCACGGTATCCTTTTCTTCGAAATGTTTCGGAATATACATGATCTAAGTCAACTCCTTGCTCATTATTACACTGCGGTAATTTACATCGGGCCATTGCCAGTTTTCGATGAATTTATACCTCCGCCTGGTATAGTATTCTATTAGATGCAAAGCTTTTTCAGAAGTATCAAGCACTACCCGTTTCTTTCCGTTTTTGACTGCATAGCACTCTACAAAATCCATAAGCTTTTCACCCAGTCCAAGTTTTTGCAGCGATGGTTCAACAGCAAACTTGCCTACTAAGACAGAATCCTGATCTTTGTATATCTCCGGCGCGTCATCCCACATCACAGTTTGATAAAATATCGTTCCTTCGATCTTTTCGCCCGATGTAAGAACAAAGCATTGCCCCTTTCTGAAATAGCTGCGGGTGTATTCAACAGATTGGAATGTGGCAATGAAGTTAAGGCCCATATCCGCCAGCCGTTTGTAAGCGCGATGCAGCAATTCCGTCAGCTCTTCTGCTGAATCCGAGGATTCAATAAAAGGCCTGATTGTATATTTAATATTGTTAATGGTAAATGTATTCATGAATTATTTGAAACTTACCCCTGTTTATACGAACAGATCAACAAATTCAAACTTGCGGCCGTCGAAGAGCCCTTTATCGCTAAGCTTTAGCTGCGGTATCACAAGCAGCGCCATAAAGGAAAGCGTCATGAACGGGGCGTGCAGTTTTGTGCCAAGCTCTTTTGCCATTGCATCGAGGCGGGTATATTTTTCTGCGATAGTATATCCATCTTCATTCGTCATAATACCTGCAACAGGCAGAGGAAGAACTTCAACATTGCCGCCGAACGCAGCTGCTATACCGCCTTTATAATCTATAATTCCGTTCACAGCGTTGGTTATATCCTCATCGCTCACTCCAACGCAGATAATATTATGCGAATCATGAGCAACGCATGAAGCTATTGCGCCTTTTTTGAGGCCGAAGCTGCGGATGAATCCAACGGCGGGCTTTGAATTCCCGTACCTCTCAACAACTGCGATCTTCAGCACATCATTCGCGGTGTTCGATACAAGCCTTGCATCGAAAAGCTTGCCGGGCTCATGAAGCTCTTCGGTAATGAGCTGCCCTTCAAGCGCTTTTATTACACGAACTACCGGTGCGCCATCTACATTCACTTCAACCTGGAAATCCTTTTCATTTTTCCGTGAAGTGTTGAAATTGTTAACTATTTCGGCCGGTACTCTTTCGATAAGGGTTTTGCCTGAGTCTGCAACCAGCCTGCCATCAATATAAGTCTGCTGCACTTTAAACTCTGTGAGATCGTTTACCACAATCATATCTGCGGCATTGCCCTGCTGCAGCAAGCCTACTTCAAGCTTGTAATGCATCACCGGGTTCACACATGCGGCAGTAAGAACATCGAACAGGTCGTAGCCATAAGCTATAGATCGCCGCACATGGTCATCTATCTGGCTTACGACAAGATCGTTGGGGTGTTTATCATCGCTGCAGAACATAACCATATTTGGATGGCTTTTCAGCAGCGGGTGAAGCGCTTCATAATTTTTAGCCGCTGAGCCTTCGCGTATCAATATCTTCATTCCAAGCTCTATTTTCCCCAAAGCTTCATCAAGGGTGAAGCACTCGTGATCGGTACTTATTCCGGCCTCAACATACTTTTTAGCATCTTCCCCCCTCAAGCCGGGTGCATGGCCGTCAACCGGCCTGCCAAGCTCGTGAGCAATATTTATCTTATCCATCACCAGCGCATCGCGGTGCAATACACCGGGATAATTCATCATTTCGCTAAGGTATTTGAGTCCGTCCTTTTCAAATAGCTCGCGAATATCAGCGGCTGTGATCTCTGCGCCTGCTGTTTCGAAAGAAGTTGCCGGCACACATGATGGCGCGCCGAAATAGAACTTGAACGGCACTTTTTTGCCGTTTTCTATCATGTATCTCACACCGGCTAGGCCCAATACATTGCCTATTTCGTGCGGATCTGAAACAGTGGCAACTGTGCCGTGCAGAACCGAAAGCCGCGCAAATTCCGAAGGAACTAACATTGAGCTTTCGACATGCACATGTGAATCGATGAAGCCGGGCAATATATAATTTTCGAACGGTCCCCCGCCTTCGGCGATATGTGATATGAATCCGTTTTCAATTGTAATTGTACCGGGAAAAATCCTGCGGTTCAAAACATCAACAATATTTCCAGAGAGTTCCATAGAGTAAACATACCTGCGCTGTGCCTGCAGTATGCAGGTAGGCAGGCATCCATTAATTTTAGACAAATTTAATGAGATTAGGCGAGGGTTAAAAGAGAAAAAGTGAATATTGGAAATTGTTTGATTCAATACAGGTTGCACTTAATCACTTTGTATACCCTTGAATTCCCTCAATAAATACGATATTTTTAGCTTCAGCAATGGATCTCTTAGCTCAAATACCGGAAGTATTTACCAATTTTCTTATCACGCTCGCGTTCTCGCTGCTGCTTGGACTGGAACAGAGAAAACGCTCTTACGACGACTCCGAAAATACCCCGGCATTCGGTACAGACCGCACCCTGGCATTTATCGGCATGCTTGGATTCATACTCTACATACTGGCTCCGCAAACACTTGTGTTATTTATCACAGGCGCCTGTATTCTTGGAGTATTGCTTGGCTTATTCTATTATACAAAGGTTCGTGATGCCAAATCATACGGTCTCACTTCAATAATTGTAGCGCTTGTTACTTACACTATCGGACCTCTCGTAATTACCCAGCCGCTTTGGATTACTGTGGTTATTGTAGTATCAGTCCTGATACTTGTTGAACGTAAGGAATTCCTGCAGAATGTATCCAAAGGCATCGATATGAACGAATTCACTACGCTTGCAAAATTCCTGGTTATAGCCGGTGTTATACTTCCCATTTCTCCAAAATCGCCTGATATACCAATTGTTGAGCTTTCGGCCTATACCATCTGGCTTACCGTTGTGGTGGTGTCGTCGATATCATACGCAAGCTACCTGCTGCAAAAATTTGTGTTTAAAGATTCGGGAATTATTGTATCGGGTATACTTGGCGGACTGTACAGCTCAACAGCAACTACGGTAATACTTGCCAAGCGCAGCCGTGAGTTAACAACTGATGAATCTGACCTCTTCGCTTCGTCAATTGTTACGGCAACAGCAATGATGTATATCCGCATATTGATACTAATGTACATTTTTAATGCAGCGCTGGGCCGGCTGCTGCTGCCGTATTTTTTGATATTAATAGCGGTATCGGTCGCAACTGCGGTGGTTGTTTATTTCATCAAGCGTCCGGAAAACAAAGATTCAGATAAAAGAGCTAACGGTCATACAAATCCACTGGAGCTGAAAACAGCGATGCTCTTTGCGGTGTTGTTCATTTTCTTCAGTATGGCAACACATTATATACTCAGCTTGTACGGTACAGGCGGATTAAATGTATTATCATTCGCTGTCGGATTCACTGATATCGACCCTTTCCTGCTGAACCTGTTCCAGGGAAATTACGGGATTACACCCGACCTGCTCGCCAAAGCTGCGCTGCAGGCTGTGATTTCAAACAATATTCTGAAGGCTGTTTATACGTATGTGTTTGGCGATAAACATACCAGCCGCGTAGCAATCGCGGGTCTGGCTGTGATCACTGTTGTGAATATAATTTTAGCTATTATTATATAATGAGGAATATAACCGAAATCCATCACCCAAAATGCCGCATTTCAGTATTTTTGTGGAATCAGAAGTACCTGCTTAAGCTTGAGCAGGAAGGTTTGGAACAGACATTTAAAATAAGCCAGTTTGATGTTCCCGATGAAGCGAAGCTTAAGGAAATGGTAAATGAGACATTCATTGAATCTGCCCTAAAACGCTTTGATGAAATGCGTAGTGATTTAAGCAAATTGATCAAAACATAAAACAGCCACCAAGTCTCTAAGTCTCAAAAAAAAGCATAGTTTTTTACTTGATACAATTGAAAACTTGGCGTCTTTGCGCCTTTGCGGTTTAAAATTGTGCTTTTATTTGTAATTCCTAATTCGTAATTCTTAATTCCAAATTGTTGGTAAGGATCGATAAATATTTATGGTGCATCCGCGTATTTAAATCACGCAGTATTGCTGCCGAAGCATGCGATGGCGGCAAGGTTAAGATCGACGGTTCAAGCGTTAAACCTTCGCGGCATGTAAAGATCGGTGAGGTTGTAACTGTCCAGCAGGGATATGTGAAAAGGTCTTACAAAGTTATAGATCTGCTCGAAAAGCGGGTGGGTGCCCCGCTGGTAAAAAACTACGCTGTAGATATCACCCCTCAGGAAGAGCTTGATAAGCTCCAAACCGAAAGATTCATTTCATACCAAAGCAAATTCAAAGGCATCGGCAGGCCCACAAAAAAAGACCGTCGGCTTATTGATAAGTTCAGGTCATAACTGGCAACAGCTATGTTTAGCGCCTTTTGGGTCAAGTTACTAATAATCACGCAATTATAACGGCTTCTGTACGTTCACGAAACATTTCTTCATTTAAACTAATTTATATTATTAGTAATTTTACATAATTAACTAAAAAGAGGAGTTTCCAATGTTATCAAATAAGCTTCAGAAGGAACTGAATAACCAGATGAACAATGAGTTTTTTGCTGAGTATGAATACCTTTCAATGGCAGCGTATTTTCATGCCGCCAACCTGGATGGAATAGCAAACTACTTCCATGTTCAGGCACAGGAAGAGCACTTTCACGCGATGAAAATATTCCACTTCATTCTTGATAAGGGCGGAAAGGTTGAGCTCCAGCAGATCGCAAAGCCGGATGTTGATTTCGCTTCACCGGTAGCAGTTTTCGAAAAAGCGCTTGCACATGAGCAGAAGGTTACCAAATCCATCAATGACCTCATGGACGAAGCAATCAAAGAAAATGACCATGCCGTGAACAGCTTCCTTAAATGGTATGTTGACGAGCAGGTAGAAGAAGAAGCATCAGCAAGCAAGGCATTAGGCAAGATGCAGCTTATCGGCGGAAAAGGCGAAGGGCTTCTTATCCTCGACCAGGAATTCGCAGGCAGGTCCTTTACAGCTCCTGCTGAATAACTTATCTGCCGCCAAATTTTTGAAACGGGGAAGTACTCAAAAACTTCCCCGTTTTTATGATTATCCATTCAAAATAATCCGAATCTAAACTACAATATTCACCTGTAATAAATGCATAAGACAAACGACCTAAGCCTGAAGCCCGTAATTGAATTCAACAGGAAGAACTATTCTGATGAAACCCTGATGGAGCTTTATAAGGCAATCCTGCTGCCGCGTATGATAGAAGAGAAAATGCTTCTTAACCTGCGGCTCGGAAAGATCAGCAAATGGTTCTCCGGCATCGGCCAGGAAGCAATTTCTGTGGGACTCACAAAAGCGATGGCTGATGACGAATATATATTACCTATGCACCGCAACCTTGGTGTGTTTACCTCCAGGGGGATTCCGCTCGATAAGCTCTTTATGCAGTTACAGGGAAGCTTCAATGGATTTTCAAAAGGGCGCGAGCGTTCATTTCATTTCGGCACCAATGATTATCATATTGTCGGAATGATAAGCCACCTGGGTCCGCAGCTTGGCATAGCCGATGGTATCGCGCTTGCAGAGCTGCTTAGGAATAATATAAGCCCGAACGGCAAAAAAGGCTCAAAGGATCTGAAGATCACTTCTGTTTTTTCAGGCGATGGCGGCACAAGCGAGGGCGATTTCCACGAATCACTAAACGTTGCTGCTGTGTGGGATCTCCCCGTGCTGTTCATAATCGAAAATAATGCATACGGTCTTTCCACACCCACATCAGAACAATATAAGTGCAAAGCGCTTGTAGATAAGGCAATCGGCTACGGCATGGAATCTTACCAGATAGACGGCAATAATATTCTGGAAGTATATGACAGAATTCTAACGCTGCGAAACTCGCTAAAGAAAAAACCCCGCCCCGTACTTATTGAGTGTATGACATTCCGCATGCGCGGCCATGAAGAGGCATCCGGGGTAAAGTATGTTCCGAAAGAACTGTTCGAAAAATGGGAAGTAAAAGACCCCGTTAGGAATTTTGAAAAGTATTTGACCGACGAAGGCATACTGAAGGAATCGACAATTCAGCTAATCAGGAACAAGTTTAAGATCGATATCGAAAAAGGTCTTGATGCAGCATTCGCCCAGCCAAAGATCTCACCCGATACCAATCAGGAACTGAATGATGTCTACGCACCATTTGAGCAGGAAACAGTAGAACCTATCCCAGTAGTAAGCTCACAGCGCAGGTTTGTTGATGCAGTAAGCGACGGACTGAAGGAATCGATGAAGAAATTTCCGAATCTTGTGCTTATGGGTCAGGATATAGCGGAGTATGGCGGCGTATTCAAGGTTACAGAGAATTTTGTAAAAGAATTCGGCAAAGAACGTGTTCGGAATACACCTCTGTGTGAATCTGCTATTGTAGGTACTGCACTTGGACTTTCGATAAAAGGCTATAAAGCAATGGTCGAAATGCAGTTCGCGGATTTTGTTACATGCGGCTTCAACCAGATCGTGAACAATCTCGCCAAAATAAATTACCGCTGGGGCCAGAATGCAGATGTTGTAATACGAATGCCCACCGGCGGCGGAGTAGGAGCAGGACCCTTCCATTCACAAAGCAATGAGGCCTGGTTCACGCATGTACCCGGACTGAAAGTAGTTTACCCTGCAACACCATATGACGCCAAGGGCCTGCTGATAAGCGCAATTGAAGACCCGAACCCGGTGCTGTATTTTGAACATAAAGCATTGTACCGCAGTGTGAGCGCCGATGTACCGGATGGTTATTACAATTTGCCCATTGGCAAGGCGCGCATGGAGTCAGAAGGCGATGATGTTACAATCATAACCTACGGAATGGGAGTTTATTGGGCATTGAATGCCATTGAGAATCTGCCCGAAATATCTGCTGATATTATTGATCTGCGCAGCCTTTTGCCTCTGGACTACGATACAATCGCGGCTAGCGTGATAAAGACCGGCAAAGTTATCATTCTGCATGAGGATACACTATTCGGCGGTATCGGCGGCGAGATAGCCGCATGGATCGGCGAGAATTTGTTCGAGTATCTTGATGCCCCCGTCAAACGCTCCGGTTCACTTGATACCCCTGTGCCTTTCGCACTTGAGCTAGAACAGAATTTCTTCCCGAAAAACAGGTTTATTGAACAGCTTAGGGAATTGGTGGAGTATTAGTTCTTTTTCCACAAAGACGCGAACAAACAAAAACACAGTTAAATTATTTAACAAAAAAAAGACGACCCGCCGGGTCGTCTCTACACAAATATCAAAAGTAGGTCAATGGCATGCCATTGACATGTAAATTTACTTCATCTTTTCCATTAAAAACCCGTATGTCTTTTCCTTCGCTTCTTCAGTTGCGGCAGCATCGTGTTTTGGATTACTTGGATTCGCGAATGCATGAGCGGCATCAAAAATATAAATGCTTGCCGGAATATTAAGGCTCTTTAGATTCTCTTCGAACTTAGCCGCAACTTCAGGTGTTATCCTTGTATCCTGCTTCGCGAAGATTCCCAGCACAGGCGCTTTAAGCAAAGCGAGGCGCTCAGTGCTCTGTTCGGGCATACCGTAGTAGATAATGCATGCTTTACATCTATCTCCCAGCTCGATCGCTGCCTGGTTACTCCACGAACCGCCAAAGCACCATCCCAGCGTTGCAAAAACCGCGCTTGAACCGGCATAATCTCTTGCACCGCCGATAATACTCAGCGCGCGGGCGTTATCGACCGATTGCACATACTTAACAGCCTCATCATTATTTGCTGCAACCTTTCCGTCATACAGATCAACCGCCAGAACATTAACATTACCCAGCTTCGCTGCGATCTCTTCAGCTTCACGTTTTACATAATCGTTCAGGCCGTACCACTCATGGAAAACAAGCACCCAGTTGTTGGTTGGCTTATCTGCCTTTACCTCGTATCCGTATGCATCCTTGCCATCAGCAGTTTTATATGTAACCATTGTACCTTTGCCGTCTATAAGCTTGAAATCAAGCGGCTGGGGATGCTCGTTTATAAATCCCTCATCATTCCCGAACGATGCCATCACATTCGGTGCAGTGATCTCGCCGGACTTGGTACCGCCCTCATCATCGCAGCATGGTTTCTTTTGTGAATATGCCATATTAACTGCGGCAATAAGCAGCATTAACGAAAACAGTATTTTCTTCATGGGTTGTGATGTTATTTTATTTAGAATTTTTCTGCGCGCCAGTCGGTTTCTTCCGGGTTAAGGTACACCAGGCTGAATCCGTTTTCCAAACACCTGTACTTTATATACTGTAAAATAAGCTGAGAGGGGCTGTAGGTTCCGTATTCTACTGACCTGAGCACTGTTATCTTAAGTTTAATGGAACTTTGCTCTGAGAATCCTCGCCCGAAACTAAATGTAATCAAAGGTTTATATACCTGTTCTGTGTACATTTTATTCAGCCTTCCTTCAACTGCAGATAGCAGGCTGAAATCAATATACCGTTCTTCGCCTTTGCTGATTATAAATAATTTGCCGTCTTCATCGATGCGTATCTTCTTTCTGAAATATTTTCCGGAAAAGATCAGAACGCAGCCGGCAGCAATAAGTAATGCACCGGCTAAATAGTACCCGTTCAGAAATCCGCCAATGGATGCAGCAAACGGATAAACTGATAGAAACACAATCCAGTTGTTATCAATTGTGAATTCGCCTTTTAACGCAGAGGCTTCAACGATGGTATTCTTTTGCTTACCGCGCCCGTGCATAAGGATATAGATATAAACAGCATACGCTGCAATAAACCAAAATATATAAAGGGGCAGCCGTAAGGCACGAGGGATCACATCATAAAAAAATACTCCGGCCAAAACGGGAAGAAGAAATACAGCAACGATCATTACCGCCTGAATTGGTGATGGCATCCGCCATTTCGTAACTCCCCGGTCAGTCTTAAATCCTTTCACTTCTTAACTCTCTTTCGGTCAAGACCTGCCGAGCTTAGCTTCGAGCTCGTTTTTCATTGTCTCGAATCCCGGTTTACCAAGCAGTGCAAACATATTTTTCTTATATGCTTCCACGCCGGGCTGATCAAACGGATTAACTCCAAGCAGATATCCGCTGACCGCGCAGGCTTTTTCGAAAAAGTAAATAAGCGCGCCAAGGTTCTCTTCATCAAGCTTATCTATTGATACAGAGATGTTCGGGACGCCGCCCTCAACATGCGCTAACATGGTACCAAGCTCAGCCATACGGTTCACTTCCGAGAGGCGCTTGCCTGCCAGAAAATTCAGCTCATCGAGGTTCTCAGTATCATGCGGAACAAGCAGGTTATATTTTGGTGTATTCACGCTTATGACTGTCTCGAAGATAGAACGTACACCTTCCTGGATCCACTGCCCCATTGAATGCAGGTCAGCGGTAAAATTCACCCCTGCAGGGAAGATGCCCTTTCCTTCCTTGCCTTCCGACTCCCCGTAGAGCTGCTTCCACCATTCAATAATATAATTCAAGTTTGGAGTAAATCCGGCAAGGATTTCTATCGATTTCCCCTTCCTATAGAGTGCGCTACGTGCTGCCGCGTATAAGTCAGCCGGATTTGAGGCTATATCGTCTGCAGCTTTACTTTGCCTTTCCATATCCGCCGCTCCCGAGAGCAGGGCTGATATATCAAATCCCGCAGCAGCTATTGGCAGCAATCCAACAGGTGTGAGCACGGAAAATCTGCCGCCCACATTATCGGGGATCACAAATGTCTGGTAACCCTTTGCATCAGCAAGCTTCTTTAAGGCGCCTTTAGCTTTATCAGTAACGGCAGCAATGTGGTCCTTTGCGCCAAGATCGCCGTACTTTTTTTCAAGGTGAGCTTTAAAAAGGCGGAAAGCAATTGCAGGCTCTGTTGTTGTGCCGGATTTGGAGATTACTATCACCGAGTAATCCCTGTGGTCAAGTATCTTTACAAGCTCGTAGTGATAATCCTCACCAATGTTCTCACCCGCGAAAACCACCAGCGGCGCTTTCCTTTCTTCCTTTGTGAGCAGCGTAGTGAAATTATCCGAAAGCGCGTCAATTACCGCTCGCGCTCCGAGATAAGAACCGCCTATCCCGATTACTACTATTATTTCAGAGTGTGATGCCAGCCTGACGGCACATTCTTTAATATCGGCAATTTCCTGTTCTTTTATCTGTGTCGGCAGATCCAGCCACCCGAGGAAGTCACTCCCCTTGCCTGTTGCTGAGTAGAGCTTCTTGTTAGCGTCTGTGACTTCCTGCTGCATCCCGAGGATTTCGCTTTCGGAAACGAATGAATAAATGCGGCTTATATCAATTTTAAGCATGTTCTATTTTTGTGTTATCAGTTTATCAAGATAAAAATCATTAAGCCCGAATTGTGCTTTCATTTTTTCAATTTCAACAACTTTTTCCAGGTAAGTATCTTCGCTGTATTCATTTTTAACAGCGGTTATCATTATATTTTTGCTGGTATGTTCGCCCGAGATAAACTCGAAGACCTTTGTTTCGTAGCCAAAAGATTCCAGCTCCAAAGCCCGCAGGCCGTCTGTAATGAATGATGATAAATGCTCTTCGAGTATCCCGTGTTTAAAAACCGGCTTAAGTGATTCCGGAACATTGATATTTTTGCGCACATATTTCTGGCAGCATGGGGCCAGGATGATAATGCCAGCCTCTGCCTTCAGAGCTTTTGAAATTGCATCATCAGTTGCCGTATCACATGCGTGAAGTGCGATTACAATGTCTGTTTGTTTCAGCTTTTGTTCGTTTATGCTGCCGCTGGTGAACTTCAGGCCGCTGAATCCGCACTCTTCGGCTGCGTTGTTCGATAGCTCAACAAGGTCAGACCGCTGTTCAATCCCGGTAACTGCCGCTTTAATGCCAAGCTTGTTGTTAAGGTAATTATATACAGCAAATGTAAGATAACTCTTGCCGCTGCCAAGATCGGCAACTGACAAATGTTTTTTTTCATTCAGCCCGCCAGATTCAAGGAGAGAATGTAATATTTCTATGAACTTATCTACCTGTCGGAATTTATCGTATTTATCCGCTTTGACTTCACCCTTCGCATTTGTAATACCGAGAAGGAAAAAATATTTGTCTTTGCTATCGATATTCCGGGTTTTTACACGGTTATGCTCTTTGACCTCTACCCTTGTAAATGAGGCTTTTCGTGTATAAGTTCTGGGGATGCGGCGTTTGTTGTATTCTAGCACAAAGTCATTCCGTGTAGTGAACAACCCGCCATGCAGAAAATTCTTGCCAAGCTCAGCTTCAATAACCGATGCGGCCTCGTCAGGTTCATAGTTCTTGTAAACATCCCGGGTTTTATATTTATAGCGGAAAGCAAGCTTCACGCTCTCTTTAAGCTTAACCGGTGTTACGTAAATATTTTCCAGCCCGTCTTCAGCTCCGCGGTATTTGCCGAGGGTCATTTTGACGAATGTATTTTCCTTAAGAGAATCTTTGATCAGTTCCAAAAATCCGTCTTTAAGCTCTTTTTCTTTTTCAAAACCATTTTCCTCTATTTAGTATTAACATCCAGGTAGTAACATTTGTAAAGCGCTTCTTTTTCGAATCCTTCCTTAAAATATATGCCGGCGGCCTTTTCATTTTCCCCGTTTACAGAAAGCATTACTTTGCTGTATTTGTTTTCAGCGGCGTATTGTATTCCGTACCTCAGCAGGTTCCTTCCAAGGCCCCTGTTTTGGTATTCTGTAAGCACTCCAATCGATTCAATGAACAGAACCACTTCATCTTTTTGAGTTTCACGGATCAGTGCAACTGTGCCAACAGGTTTATCGTTATGCCAAAGAATTTTCATACCTCCATCAATGTAAGTGGGGTCAATTTTCCATTCGGCAAGTCTTTCCCGCGTCATCCTGACATGGCCGAGTGAATGCTCAAACGCATCGTTGGTAATAACACACCAATTTTCCTCATCAATTCCATCCCGGAAAGTCCTGAGTTCAAAGCTTTCGGGAAACTCATACTTAATATTACTTCCTGCAGCACGTTTCAAGATCCATGCAAACCTGCGGGCATCAAAACCCAGTTCTTCCCATATCTTCGCAATATTGCTGTAATTATCTTCAATAAATGCGTAAATAGAAGTGAGCCCTGATGTATGAAGCAAAATGCTGTTTAACAGCTTGTTATATGAAATGTAATCACCGTAAACAGTATGAAACATTCTGAACCGGGCGAGCCTAGCCTCCCTGTATTCAGGCTGCAGCATGAGTGCAGCAGCCCCTGTAATTTTTCCATCCTCCACCAGTAGGTAAACCGGGTTATCTTCATTCACAGAAAAATCATCAAGAGGCGGACACGACTCATCCTGTTCATGTGAATACTTTTTGAAATAGGCTTTAAAAGCCGGAATATTTTTTTCTATAAGCTTCTCTACGAGGATATTGTTAGCATTCATTCGCTCTGCGTTTTTCAATATTCAAATTTTGAGAAGTACCAGTGTTTCCTGTTGTTGATCTCAATGGTTTGCCTCTCTGTTTCATCCTTCATTTCTTTGCCATAGTTTGATAACCTGAGAACAGCAAGTTCATATGGCACAACAATTGTTTTCACAATTTCCGATCCGACAAGCATAGAATCGCTGGCACAGCTACCGTCTGATGGTTCAAGATGTCCGCCTTTTTCAATATCATAATAAGTAATAACAAGCTCAATCGATTTTCCCTTCAGTTCCCAGTATCCGCCGTATCCCACTTCCCTTTTGCTGCAGTTCATTTGGTTATTGAAATAATAGAAAGTTCCATCTTCGTTAAAAGTGAAAGTATCGTCATAACCCGATGCCACATTTGGAGCAGCCTGCCAGGAGCCGCAAAGTTCCTTAGGTGTTTGTGAGAATACAGAAACAGCAAAGAACAGAAGTAACACCAGTAATTTTTTCATTTTTGGAATTATTTATTTTTGACGGCTATTAGTGAGTACATCAGAGGCATTTTTCCTTCCAGTCCCTTCATTTCCCAGTAACCGGCCTTATTTTGGACTGCATTTGTAAAACAGTTATAATAGCTGTACGAATATTCCTTGAACTCTGTTACCACCAGATTTTGTTTCATCAGCGAAGTAAAAACATCACTTAAAGGGTGATTCCAGCCATACGAGAGGTGATTTACCGCCCTGTCCCTATCAGCGTATGACGCAGCGACCTCTTCGATAATGGGGCCGGTGTTGAAATATGAGTAATCGATCTTTACGCAATCATCATCATACATCCACCTCACCGGGTGAAATTCCGCAATGAAAAATGTGCTCCCGGGTTTCAGGAAATGAGATACTATCTCTGCCCAGCGGTTCAGATCAGGCAGCCAGCCGATTGTTCCGTATGATGTAAAAACAATATCGAACTTTTTATCGAGTTTATCCTTCAGGTCATATATGTTAGAGCAGATGAATTCAGCATCAAGCGAAAGCTCTTCATTCAGCTTTCGGGCTTCTTCAATTGCAAGGTCTGAAAGATCCACGCCGGTTACTTTTGCTCCCATTCTGGCCCAGCTTAAGGAATCCATTCCGAAATGGCATTGCAGGTGAAGTATGGATTTCCCCTTAACATCGCCAAGAGCTTCAAGCTCGGCCGGATTCAAGGTTGATCTGCCGGCTTTGAATGCGGGCACATCATAAAATTTCGACGCAACATGCAGCGGCGTCTTTTTATTCCACAGATCACGGTTTACTTCTAAATATTTTTCCATGATATTATTTTTGATTACCTCACCCTCCGTCTCCCTCTCCTGAAAGGAGAGGGAGGGATATGACTAAGAATTTTTGTTTCCCTCTTTCATCAGCATAAAATGAATACTCTAAAGTACTTCTTTGGGAGGATGAGATCACAAATTATTTAACCTTTATCTTATCAGCTATTTCTTCTGCTTTGACTCGAAGCACTTCAGTTGAGGATTCAGGACTATCGTAAGCTAAAGCTACACCCATTCTCCTGTATTTTCGGGTAGAGGGTTTTCCAAAAATTTTTATATCGGATTTTGGGTATTTAGCAGCTTCTTCCAGTCCGGTATAAACGGGACTTTCTGTACTTTCATTCTCTGCCAGTATTACAGCGCTTGCCGCAGCGCGCTCCAGTGTGATCTCCGGTATCTCAAGTCCAAGTACAGCCCTGGCATGGAGCTCAAACTCGCTGAAGTTCTGCGTACCGGCAAGGGTGACCATCCCGGTATCATGCGGCCTGGGAGAAAGCTCCGAAAAATAAACACCATCATGAGCAAGGAAAAATTCAACTCCCCATATTCCGCTGCCTGTCAACGCCCGTGTAACTTTATCTGCCATTTCCTGCGCTGCTTGCAGATGCTCAGGCGCAATAGCACACGGCTGCCAGCTTTCCTGGTAATCTCCCCGCTCCTGCCGGTGGCCGATAGGCGGACAAAACAAAGTTTTACCGCTCTTTTGTGTTACGGTAAGTAGAGTTATCTCGGTAAAGAAGTTTACAAATCCCTCAACAATAACCTCATTATAATCACCCCTGCCGCCTGTCGAAGCATACTCCCAGGCCTTCGCGATCTCTGATTCATTTTTTATAACAGACTGCCCCTTACCGGAAGATGACATTAATGGCTTAACAACACATGGAATGCCAATTTCGATAACTGCTTCCCTGAACTCCTCCGGAGTTGAAGCGTATTTATACGGTGCAGTTTTTAAGCCGAGCTCTTTTGCCGCAAGGTCACGGATAGCCTTACGGTTCATAGTAAAATTAGCTGCCTTAGCGCTTGGAACAACTTGCATTCCTTGTTTCTCGTATTCGTAAAACCTCTCAGTTCGTATTGCTTCGATCTCGGGCACTATTATATCCGGTTTATGCTTGGCAACAACTCCGTCGAGCTCATCACCATTTAGCATGTTTATCACTTCACGTTCATCGGCAACCTGCTGTGCCGGCGCATTGTTATATGAATCAACCGCAATAACATACTGGCCCAGCCGCTTTTGGGCTATCACGAATTCTTTGCCTAATTCACCCGAACCTAAAAGTAAAATTTTTTTCGTCATTACTTATTGAAAGATTAACAAAATGAAAATTCCGTTTTTTCTTTAGAATAGTATTACCTCACCCTCCGTCTCCCTCTCCTGAAAGGAGAGGGAGAGGATAGTATTCAGAATCTTCTTTCCCTCACCATTCAGGAGAACTGCACCGGCAGACCCGTGGGTTAGGGTGAGGAAAATAGCGTCTCTTCATTTTTGCTTCTTGCTGTACTTCTCAATCAGCTTTCTCACAGGCTGGTTATCGGCATACACACGCCATCGGGCGATCTTTCCATTTTCAATTGTAGCAGTCCAGGATGCAGGGATCTCAAACTTATTTTCAGCCAGAATGCGGCCGTCTGCGGCAAGCGTTCCTTTTGCAGTACCAAACACCGCAACCATTCCGTTTTTGCTGATAATATCCTTGGCTATCACAGTATAATCCGGGAAGAATGTCAGCAGCACTTCCCATGCCTTGCTCATTTCAAGCTTTCCATTTGTATTTATACCCATTGAATCGATGAATGATGCATTATCATCAGTCATTTCCAGCAGTCCGGCAATATCATGTTCATTTATTCGCCTGATATACTCTTTTACTATCGAGGTTGAATCGATGGGTGCTTCATCATTTATGCTCCTGTTTTTGGAATCAAGCTGGTGGGCTTCATGCAGAATCCCAAGGTATGTTGGCTTCAGCTCTTTTTCCGTAACTCGGAAACCTGATTTCTTCACATACAACGCCTTCGCATCAGGTGAGCTTGATATAATGTATTTAAGCTCTGTACCTACATAGTGCAGCGCAACTCCATCCTGGACTCCGTAGCCGCTCTCTATTTCCCGGGATGATATCATCTTCCTGTAGGCTTTTCTCAGCTCGCCGCGTTTGTCGTAGTGGGGACAGAAACTGCCTTCAAGGAATCCTAGGCAGCTTATGCGGCGCCAGATATCATCTTTCGGGTTTGTAAAACCATCCTCATACCAGCAAATCGCGCCGGCACTCATACCGCTGAGTATAACGCCCTGCTTCCAGGCTTTCTTGATAATGCGGTCGAGGCCGGCTTTGCGCCATACCTGCATTAGGAATTTCGGGCTGCCGCCGCCGACAAAGATCAGGTCCTGCGATAATACGGTTTGTTCCAGTTTTCTGTAAGAAATATTCTTTTTTGTAAGTGAAAGATGCGTGGGCTTACAATTAAACTTGTTATAAGCACGATAAAACTTGGCAATATAATCTTCATGATCCCCTCCTGCAGTCGGCAGAAAAAGCACCTTTGGCTTTGCTTTGTTTGTTTGTAAAAGCAGGTACTCATCCAGCAGAAGATTATCCGGCTGGTCAGAAAATCCGCCCCCGCCAAGGGCAATTATCTGCCCGTAGCTTTGCTTTGTTACATGCCTGCCAAGAGTAGATGATATCTTTCGTGTAAATTTAGAAAGCGATCTGATCATAAAATCAGTGTAATCTCCGGAGTATTTAAATTTGACAAAAATCGTTAAAATATGGGATAAATTAAATGTAATAATCCTGAAATATTTCGCAGTTTTCAGCAGCTGCTCCTGCATAATATAATTGAATTTCGTCAAATCCAAAGCATGAATATACAAAACAATCCTGAATAAATTTCTCAAATGAAAGATGAATATGATGTTGTTTTAACAGAATCTGATCTGTAAATTTGTTTTTAACAAATACAAAAATTGCCAGATATGAAACAAGTTCCCGTAATACTATTGGCTTTACTGTTCTACGGCAGCATTCACTTAAGTACAGCTAAAAATTCTGTAAATTATTCATACATCGTATTTGAAGGGAATGATTCAGCCTTTGTAACTTCAGTTTCTCTTGAGATATTAAAAGCAATTAAGGAAAAAGACTACGAATCCCTCACTTATTATTTCCACCCCTCACTTGGCATTAGATTTTCTCCTTACGCATATATTGATACTGCTATTGATGTAGTTCTGACATCCGATGAATATACAAACCTGCTTACAAAAAACAAAAAAAAGCTCATTAACTGGGGCTCATTTGACGGCAGCGGCGATCCGATAATGTTAACTATGAAAAACTATATCAAAATGTATGTTTACGATGTTGATTTCTTTAACGCAGAAAAAATAAGCTTTAACAGGATACTAGGAGCAGGTAATTCGCAGGATAATATTTTCTCGGTCTACTATGGTTTGCCATTTGTAGAGTTTTATTTTTCAGGCTTCGAAGAGAAATACGGCGGAATGGACTGGCGTTCACTGAAGCTGGTATTCAAAAAATATGAAGACAGGTTTTACCTCGTTGGAATTATTCACAGCGAGTGGACGATATAAACTCTAAGAATACTGCATATGGAAAAAGAAATTGAATTTGCTTTGAAAAAATACCTTGATGCTTTCAACGGCATGAATTGGCGTGAACTGGAGACAATGCTCACTGATGATTTTACCTATTTCACAGATACCTGTATCAAACAAAATAAAACCGAATATATGAGATTCATGAGTACGAACCCCTGGCACGGAAAGGATTATTCCATAGAGAATCTGAAAGTAATGTCCGGCAATTCAGCTGATATTGCTGTAGCCATTTACAATTCTGCATTCATTGGAACATATAAAGATTATCCTGCAAAGGTAGAAGCCATTGAAACTACTGTATTCAGAAAGATCAAAGATTCATGGCTTTTGGTTCACTCTCATACCAGTAATAAATAACTGTATCCTAAGGTAACACTGCTGGTATTAAACTACAGCGAGTAAACGATATAGTATCTATAAACGATTCTATTATGAAATTAATTTGGCGCAATTTTGTGTAAATATTCATTCGAAATTATGGAGATTCTCGACTTTGATGAAGTCGCCACTTTGTGGAAGGACGAGCTGGGTCTGAGTCCGAATGACACAAAAGATTCAATATCGGTTTATCTTACCCGAAATGAAAATATGAGCTATATCTGTAAATCTGATCCCGGGAATGAAGTTGTGGGAGCAATTTTGGCCGGCCACGATGGCAGGCACGGATATATTTACCACTTAGCAGTCAAGAAAGATCACCGAAGAAAGGGAATTGCATCAAAACTTGTGGATTTGAGCAAAGCTGCACTTCAGAAAGAAGGATTATTAAGAATAAATATCGGCATAAGTACAGGCAGCACAGAAGCTGAAAGTTTCTGGAAGAAGTGCGCCTGGCGAAAGCTTGAAAATCTGGATATGTATTCAATGTCAATTACAGATTCTAAATGAGACTTTTTCATGTAAGTGAAGATCCGGGCATTACGGAATTCCACCCGCGGCCATCGCCTCAATTTTATGAGAGCATTCAAGAAGATGTTGTATTTGCAATTTCTCAAGAGATGCTGCACAATTACCTTCTGCCGAGAGATTGCCCGCGCGTAACATATTACGCAATTGCCGGCTCTGCTGTTGAGGATGTAAGAAAGTTTATCGGAAATTCGAATTCTAAATATATTATAAATGTAGAAGAATGCCAGCGGACGGCTATCTTGCAGACAAAGCTGTATCTTTATGAATTTGCACATCATGATTTTGAATTGTTAGATGAAAGCGCCGGGTATCATATTTCATATAAATCGGTAATTCCCCTAAAAGTGATACAAATTAAAAATATTCCTGAAGAGCTTAAAAAATATGATGTCGAACTTCGATACCATTCACAATTGAAGCAGCTTGCAGAGAACATATCTGATTCATCTCTGCAATACTCGATCATAAGGCTGAGAAATGCAAGATCCTAAAGGCTGGATACTTTACGATGGCATGTGCGGCTTCTGCTCGTGGTGGATACCGTTTTGGCGAAGTACTATTGAGAAGACCGGCTACAGTATTGCCATGCTCCAGGAGAACTGGGTGCGCGAAAAACTCAAGCTGCCCGGTGAGCTGGAAAACAGGGATATCATCCTGCTGTTTGCAGATGGCAGAAAGCTTGTTGGGGCTGATGCGTACATTTTCGGAATGAAAACTGTATGGTGGTCAGCACCCGTGGGATACATGCTTGGAATTCCCCCATTTCGCCAGGCAACATGGCTATTTTATAAATTGTTTAACCGCAACCGTTTCCTCGTATCACGGGTTTGCAGGCTTAAGCCCGTTCTACGAAAAGAGAATACCATAAACTGAATTATGCTGTTTTACAAAAACAGATTTAATAAAATTAATCAGCTTTCCAAAAAGAAAACTCACAAATTACATTTAATACAAAAATATGCCGGAGATATTCAATCAAGAAGATAACAATAGAATAATTGCAAGGATCGAAAAGATCAATGCCGCCTCTAAGCCGTTGTGGGGAAAAATGGATGCAGCCGGGATGCTTTTTCATCTGCAGGAGCCAATAAGGGTATCCCTGGGTGAGCTGAAGCTCAAACGCAGCTTAGCAGGATTTCTCTTCGGAAAAATGGCGCTCAAACAAGTGCTAAGTGATAAGCCATTCAGGAAAGGTGTTCCAACCAGCGATGAGTTTAGACCTTCGGGAAATCATAACCTTGATGCCGAAAAGGAAAAACTGTTAAAACTTGTTTCTTCACTGGCAGTGAAAGGTCATTCAGCAATAAGAAGCAATCCTCACCCGTTTTTCGGCGTTCTTACACCGGAACAATGGGGCATTTTAACCTGGAAACATATTGACCACCACTTGACACAGTTTGGGGCCTAGTTATGACTTTGTTTTTAGGCGATTTTTTTACACAAAATGTAAAACAATGTAACCGGCTTACAATATTGGAACGCCGGTTTTGTTTTGGAATGTTATCAGTAATAACAGAAGCATTAGTTCAGATTCACGCACTAATGCAACAGCGGCCGGAAAGATCGCATCTAAATGGTGTATCTTCCGGCTGTTCTTTTATACGCTAAATAACCGTGATTCATTACTTTGACCCTTATTTCAGATTGAAATAATTTTCTAAATCTGTTATTTTACCATTCAAACTTCATCCAAACCGCATGAGCAAAAAAGATAAAAGAATTGATGCTTACCTGGCAAAATCTGCTGATTTTGCAAAACCCGTGCTAACTCACCTGCGCAAGCTAATACACAAAACCTGTCCTGAAGTTGAAGAAACTATCAAATGGGGAATGCCCGCTTTTGATTACAAAGGTCCGTTCATTGGCTTTGCAGCATTCAAAAAACACTGCACACTTATGTTTTGGAAAGGCGCATTAATGAAAGACAGCGGTATTCTGACCGGAAAGGATTCAAAAGCTGCAATGGGTAACCTTGGCAGAATAACATCCATCGAAGACCTGCCTAAAGATGCTGTTTTGGTGCGATGGATAAAAGAAGCTATGAAGCTCAATGACGAAGGCGTAAAATTTGTAAGGTCAGATAAGCCTAAGCATGAACGCAAAGAATACACAATGCCCGCGGAGTTTCAAAAAGAGCTGAATAGAAATAAGAAGGCAAAGACAGTTTTTGAAGGTTTCTCTCCTTCCCACAAAAGAGAATACCTTGAGTGGATTAGCGAAGCAAAAACCGAGGCTACCAGGGATAGGCGAATTGAAACAGCAATTGAATGGCTGCAGGAAGGCAAGTCGAGAAACTGGAAATACCAAAAAAAATAAATATGAAAAAACTGGTTATACTGATTCTACTTACCGCATCAGTTCAAACATTTTCACAGCTGGTTCATGATGGAGAAGAAATCATATTTTCCTTCAAGCTTAAATCCGGCAAAACGGCACTCCTGCTGAAAGGTGAAAATGACAGCTATATTGTATACCGGTTTGGCACAAACAGGAAGATTGAGCTTGAATACCCTGCAGAGCTCAACACAGATTCATGGCAAAAATTCTCTTACAGCTATTATTTCCGCGGCGGAGGGAAAGAAAATGCCGGGCTCGATCTTAACTACGTATCATTTGAAAATAACGGTTATTCATACAAACTTTATGATGAATACTCGGCAGAAGATGATTCAAGGCATACCGGAATACTCGTTACTGATGCCGAAGGTAAGGAGCGTGATATTACCGGCGCAAAAGGTTCAGCAAAAGGTTCGCTGGTCAGCTTGAGGTATAACGAAAAGATTAAAACCGAAAAGTAGCCGGGTTTTGGTTTTTTGAGCTGAGCAGCCAAGAATTTAAATATCGAAACAATAAGAGTTGATCTTAAGCTATAGTTTTTACGCCGCAGGGTTTTTGCTCGACTTCCAGTATTTCGCGCCGTTAAGAGTCCGGTCAAGATAGCCTTTCTCAAACATCTCGCGCCTTAGAAGCTGGTGGTCGTTAAATGTATGGTTTGCCTTCAGTATCTCGTTCACTTCTTTTTCGGTGTATTCCCTGTTGACGGCGAATTTTGTGGCAAGGTACTTGATTGCTGCAAGTTTTTTATCCTGCTTAGCGGGCCAAAGCTTCAGCTTGCCATCTTTATCAAGAAATCCTTTCAGAATGTTATCAAAGTTAATCATTTCGTTTCCTGTTCTTGTATATGTATAAAATTATGAATGATAACAGCAGGAATCCGCCCGCTATTATTGTTGGTAATGTTACCTGTTCCATTTTTCGAGGTAATTTATAACTGCAAAACGTATATCATTCCTGAGGTCGTTCTTATCAGAAGCATCCGGTTCGGTAACTTTCAATATCGCCGGGTTATCCTTCGTTAAATACCCGAAATTCTGCTCCATTCCGCTCAATAAATAGTCTGATACGGCTGCATTGTATATTTTGTTTTCATCGATAAGCTCGCCGCGTACTTTGTATCCCGCGGCAGTTTGTTCCATTCCGTAATACAGCAGGTATCCGCCGCTTCCGGGCTGGCTGAAGCCCGTTTCGATGATCTGTTTAAGCAGCGAACCTTTCATCTGTACCTGGAATATTTTTCCGCCGTAAGGCAGAACGCGGATAATATCGTATTGTGTTACTTCGCCGATAAGCCTGTCATCTATCCTGATAGCTCCGCTGTTGAAAAAAGCCAGATCGCTGCCGGGCGCAGCGTCAAACATCGCATTGGCAATAAGGTAACCCAGCGGGCATTGGCTGTAGCGGACAGTCTCTTCCCTGCCGTCAAGTGTATCGCTTTTCAGGTCGATAACCATTTTAAGCGGATCGAAACCCTTATCGATAAATCCTTTAAATGCCCTGGTAAGCCATGTATCCACCAGGTCTTTAACCTGCGGATCTTCCTGAACCGCTGAATCGATGTTTACAAGCTCACTTTTAATTTCCTGCAGATTACCTGTTTCATTGAATATCAGCCTGTGTACATATATTGTTCTGGCATTGGCATCAGCCTTGGTTATGATCGTCTCTCCGACTTTATGATACATGTTCACATGTTCATGTCCGCCCATGATCAGCTTCAATTGCGGCAGCTCTGCTGCAAGCTTCTTATCTTCATCAATGCTAAGGTGAGTAATTGCAATGACGCAATTCGCGCTGTCCTTAATTTCGGAGTAGGTTTTTTTGGCAGATTCATAGTAATCGTCATACTTAACATAAGGCTGCTTGTTTGCATCAATACAGATACCAATTACACCGATTGTCAAAGGCAGCTCCCTCACATTTGCTGGTGACTTCAGAAGCAAATATGATGGCATGGGCTGAGAGTTCTGCTTAAAGGGCTCAAATGAGCCGTTATTAATCTCAAAAACATTCGAGCAGAACCACCGGAATTTTGACTGATTTATTCTTTCCTGAAGTACCTCCTGTTTATAATCAAACTCATGGTTGCCAAATGTAACAAAGTCCACGCCAATAGCGTTCATCACATCAACCATCTGCCTTCCGTTAATGCGTTTATCTTCATATGTACTGGTGCCTAATGCCGAAGGGGAAATAAAGTCTCCGGAGAGTATAACATATGTGTTTGGATTCTTAGCTTTAAGCCCATCAATCACTGTTTTAACACGTGCGAGTCCGCCATACTTGCCTCCCTCAAGAGGAGCTATTTCGTACACATCGTTAAGCTGCACAAAAACTATTTCTGAAGTCTGGGCGTTAGCAAAGGATACTACAAAAAGAAACAACAAAACTTCCAACAGATTCACAAAAGAGCTGTTCTTATACTTCAAAGTCTTCAATTAATTTTCTTCAGTCGTATTTTCAGCAGCGGCTTCATCGGAATCGCTATCGGATGGGAAATCACCTGCTTCCACATCCTTAAGCAGTTCCCTTGCGTAGGCCTCGTTTTCAGGCATTACCTGGAACTCCACCGGGAATGCATTGATAGCGTAAACAGCCTGGGTATTATCTCCCTTGGCATAGTATTGAATTCCCGCCTCATCGAGGATCGATTTTATCACAGCAATTATCGCATGATTACTGGTTGTATAAACAGTAACCAGGTTCTCATTATCCTGCGGATTCTCCTGTTCTTCGTTTTCTTCAATATTTTCGTTCTCTGTCATATATTCTCCTGTTAGTTACAATTTCAGTTTTTTAAGGTTTATAGCTTTTTATCTTAAATGATAAAATGATGGTAAAAATTCCGCTTAGTATAGCGAAAGCGCCAAATATCATAAGCATAACCCCGGCCCCCGTTACGAGGTTACCTGCGAGGACAATTCCGAACAGTATTGATATTACACCATTTAGTATCATGAACCATTCGTTTGAAATAACCTTACGCAGCTTAATGGCGCCGATTATCTGTATTAGACCCGAGAGTATCGCCCATGCGGCTATAAATATCATGATTCCGCCCAATGCGGAAACAGGGTTCAGCAATACAACAATTCCCGCGCCTAAAAAGATCAATCCTTCAAGGATCCTAAGCCCCTTATTATCAGTTTCCCCAAGGAATGCCAGGGTCAAAATGAAGAATCCGGAAAGTATGGCAAAAAAAGCGAAGAAGGTGATCAATGAAAATATTACAATGTACGGAGAAAACAGGGCAAGCAAACCGAACAACAGGGCCAGCACACCTCTAACCGTTACAAGCCACCAGCTTTTCTGTAAAGATTCCATCATAATTGTATTATTTAGTTCATGGAATGCACAATTTTGCGATTTTTTATGTTGAAAACAATTCAATGATTTCTATTGCTTTTTCAAGCTGTTCATCCCGGCCTTGTGTATTATGATTTATTGTGAAACGACCAAGCCTTTGGTCATCTAACCGGCTTGAATCCCGGGAACATCATCCTGCTTTCTTCCAATTCGCCAATCGTGCCGTATTCACAGGTTTCTTCGAATTTTTTCCACATTTCGAGCACCACAGGATGCGAGTGCGCTTTTTCGATTGCTTCAGCTGAAACCCATTCGAAGACCTCTACTATTGTTCCGTTCGATGCCTGCATAATGTAAGCAGGCCTGTTGGTCGCAAGTCCAAGTGACTGCAAGGTCGGCACATGCTGCAGCACCACCTGTTTTAACAACTCCTCTTTGTCTGCTTTGGGCTTAAAGACTGCTATGACAAATTGTTCCATAATTTATTTTTAATTGGATTTTTTAAAGAGTAAAGAGCTATCCCCGTAACTTAAAAAACGGAAATCATTTTTCAAAGCATATTCGTACACCTTACGCCAGTCGCTGCCTATGAACGCGGCGACAAGCAGCAGCAGTGTGCTTGATGGCTGGTGAAAGTTTGTCACAAGTCCCGAGAATATCTTAAATTCATAACACGGCACAATGATAATGTTGGTTCTGCCGTGGAGTTGTTTGAGTCCGGCTCTTTCCATATATTCCAATACAGCGCCTATTGATTCACTTGCCTCAATCTGCGAGCTTGCATCTGCATTTTCTGCTGAATATGGTTCCCATTGCCCGATAAGTACTTCATTGCCGCTGTGTTTGCCCTGCAGAAGCTGAACACCGAACCAGTAAACTGATTCAATAGTACGCATTGAGGTCGTTCCTACCGCGATAATTTCGCTTTTGCCAAGCGCTGAATGAATTTGCTCTATGGTACTTTTAGGTACAGAAAAGCTCTCCGAATGCATAAGGTGATCTTCAATGCTTTCTGACTTAACAGGCTTGAATGTACCCGCCCCGACATGCAGTGTCACAAATGCTTCATTTATTCCGTTTTCCCTTAGTTTTTCAAGAACATCGTCTGTAAAATGAAGCCCGGCGGTTGGTGCGGCAACTGAGCCCTCAACTTGAGAATACACTGTTTGATACCTCAGCGAGTCGTCAATTACTGTTTCGCGCTTCATATATGGAGGCAAAGGGACATTTCCGAATATCTCAAGCACCTCCGCCATAGTCATATCCGCAGGCTGCCAGCTAAATTTAATTATGAATGCATCTTCACGGCGGCTAATCATCCCTGCGGAAAGAGAACAATCATTTTCACCAGACACCCGCTTAGCCTCCAGCGCGCCATTCTTCCAGTGTTTCAGATTTCCTACCAGGCAGAGCCACTCTGCCCAACCGGTCGACTGCAGTGCTCCGGAGAGTTCTGCAGTACCTGCCGGCTCAAGCGTAAATATTTCTATATCCTTCCCTGCGGGAGATTGGAACTTCAGCCTCGCGTTTATTACGCGGGTATTGTTGAATATCAATAGCGAGTCATCCTTTACCTGTTTCGGTAACTCCGAAAAAATATGCTCTGAAATATTTCCGTTCCTGTAAACCAGAAGCTTCGAAGCATCTCTTTCCTGAAGCGGGTATTGCGCTATCTTCCCGGCGGGAAGCACATAGGTGTAATCACTAATTAATATTTCGGCAGGTTTAATATTCAAGGTGACTTATTATAAACATTAAGATTCCTGCTTCCGCAGGAATGGCAAAACAAAAATATAGACTTTTGAAGTCATCAGTTATTTTAGAGATTCTTTTATATCATTGTAGATTTTATCCACCCACTTTTTATACATTTTGGCGGATGGGTGGAGTCCATCGGCAGCTACAAGGGCGGGGTCAGGATCGCGTGAGATTTCTGTGATATCATAAAACCTGATACCGTAGTTATCTGATTCTTCTTTTTTGACTTTGTTAAACAGGTCTACTTCTTCGGCGATCTTTTTCCTGTCCCTGCCTTCGGCAAAGGGGGTTACTCCCCAATCCGGAATGGATATGATAATAACATTCTCTTTCCTACCGCCTGCGTATCTCAAGGCTGTTTCTATAAGCTGTTTCAGCTCTCCCCTGTACTCTTCAGCGCTTCTGCCGCGGTATTGGTTATTCACCCCTATCAACAGAGTTACAATGTTAAACGTATCTTTAACATTCTTTTCCTTTATGGCGGCCGAAAGTTCATCGGTGGTCCAGCCTGTTTTAGCTATTATCAGCGGGTCACCCATATCAAAACCCTCTGCAGAAAGCCTTTTAACAAGCTGTGCGGGGAAACGTTCGTCATCCGCGACACTTTCGCCGATGGTATATGAATCGCCTAAAGCAAGATATTTAAACTTATGTGTATTTGTCTGTTCTGTGATCATAAAATATGCAGGCAGGCTAATTAATAAAACTACTGCAAACAAAAAAGCGAGAATGTCAAATCTTAATCTTTTAACAGCGCAATGCATTTCAGTTCTATGGCTATTGGAGTTGGCAGGCAGTTTATCTCAAGTGTCGTTCTGCATGGCTGGCTTTCCTTAAAATACTCAGCCCAAAGCCTGTTATATACCGGGAAGTCATCCTTCATATTGGTCAAAAACACTGTTACATCAATCAGGTCTTCCCATTTCGAGCCGGCTTCTTCGAGTATCCACTTTACGTTCTGGAAAACAGACCGGCACTGAGTTTCAATATCGTATGATATTATCTTTCCGTTTTCATCCAGCTCAACACCCGGGATCTTTTTAGTGCCGCGTTCGCGGGGTCCAACACCGCTTAGAAATAACAAATTACCAGCACGCCTAGCATGCGGGTACAATCCAACCGGCTCCGGCGCTTTGCCTGAATTAACTATTTCTTTTTCACTCATTGTTTGAAAAGCTCTTTGGCATCAGGTTTTATGAAAGCACTTATCTCTTCGTACGGAATAGATATAGTAATTTCGCCTTCAGCATAACTTGAGATTTCGTACGGCACGTAGTCGAACATTATTCCGGCCGGAGATATCGCAAAATTATTATTCACCGGAATTGTGTCTATAAATAACCCGATTTCCTGCAGTGTTTTCTCCTGCGGGTATCCGCGTTCTATCTTGTAATACTTTTCCAGAAGCTTCGAAAGCTTCGGCTGATCCTTTTTGCTGATAATGTCATCAAGCTCCAGCACCTTTCTGCGTTTAAGATCAAGGTTATAGTAGCCTGTACCGTAGTTCCCGTGGGCACCGCCGGTATATGAATAATTGTAGTTGGTATAAACAAATAAACGTTCATTAAAAAATACCGGCACAGTAAGATCGATGCTTTCAAGCGAATAGCTCCAGCCGCCATCGGCAACATCATCACGCTTAACTTCAGCATTATAATCCCTGAAATCTTCCATGAATTTCTTTTTATTGGCCAATAACTGATCGCCAATCTCATTCAGGCCGCTGCGTTTATTTTTCATTTTGAGAATAGAATTTCTTACAAACTGAGCATTATCATATTTTTCAGTGGGCCAGAAAGTACCTTCAAGATAATTTGCTGATGGAGTTTCCAGGTCTTTGAACAGCCTTTCTTCGCCTTTTACATAAACAAACTCCATTTCACCTGAAACAGTTTTATCCTCAGTCAGTGTATAGCTGTATTCTTTGTTATCAGTAGTAGTTGACCATTTGCCTGTGTAACTTCCCTGTTTGTAAACCCCGTCAAAGTTTTCAGTGCCTTCGGCAGAAATATATGCAACCAGCCTTATTGAATCACCCGGAGTTGAACCGAATATTTCAATTGGCTTTTTGTACTTATCGTAATAATAGTATCCGCGAACTTCTTCGCCAAACTTAACAATAGTCATAGTAATGGGGTAAGAATCGATCTTGCCGGTGAACAGCTTATACCAGCTTTTGGTGCCGGCACTAGTATGTGAAAGTATTGATGCAAAAAACAACAAAAACAGCAATTTTTTCATATTTTCGAGTAGTTTTAAATGGAATTTCTATTCCTTTAAGTTAGCAAAATTATGAATATTGTACAGCAAATACAATTGTAAAGTTCCTGAAAAAAAGCTAGTTATCATCACTATGTTAGCAGCATAAGTACACGACAGTAGATACAAAACCCTACAAACTTTGTTAGAAGAAGTTTCTTGACTCTGGATTTCAACAAACTTGACCTCACCCCCTAACACCCTCTCCTGACAGTAGAGGGGGAACCAAAAATTCTTAAGTTTTTTCTCCCCTCTCCCTGTGGGAGAGGGGTTGGGGGTGAGGGTCGAACGCAAAATTACCGAGTAAATGTTTCACTGTCGTGTACTAAGGTTAGCAGCTTTGAAATGTAAATTTCATTGATGTTTCAGGCTTTTAGTGCTATCTTACATGTCATATCATTAAATAAATTAAATCTCAATACACCTATGGGAATCAATGAAGCATTTATTGCTGAGATGCAGCAAGAAGCAGCAGCAACCCGCAAGCTGTTGGAACGAGTACCAATGGATAAAGCGGACTGGACACCGCATGTTAAATCTATGAAACTTGGCAACCTTGCCAACCATGTTGCTGAGCTTTTAAGCTGGACAATGGTTACGCTGGATCAGGATGAACTGGATTTCGCCAAGTTTGAATATAAACCGGAGATACCGGAATCCACTGAAGCGCTGGTAAAAAAGTTTGATGATATGCTCAACAAATCCGTTGAGTGTTTGAAAAAGGCAGACGATGCCAAATTTATGGAAAACTGGACAATGAGAAACGGCGAACAGGTATTTTTTACATTGCCAAAGGCAGCAGTACTGCGTTCGTTCGTTTTTAACCACGAATATCATCACCGTGCACAGCTCGGCGTTTACCTCAGGCTTCTCGATATTCCGCTTCCGGGCATGTACGGGCCGACGGCTGATGAAACAAACATGTAATTCTTAGTATCTGAACTTGTATCAATTCTCAACCCGGCTTTTTGGTGCCGGGTTTTATTTTTTAATTCTACAATCCCGCAACATGGATATCCGCGAAGAAGCTTTAAGAGAGCACTCAAAAAAACAGATTCAAAAAATCGCCAAATGGATAGGCAATGATCCGGAAAGATTTCAGCAATATTTAAAGCTGTTCCTTCACGATGAATACAGGGTTGTGCAGCGGATATCATGGGTCTTGAGTGTACTAGCTGAAGAACATCCGGCAATGGTAGCAAAATTTCTGCCAAAGATCATCAAGAGGCTGGATGATGAGAAAATTCACGTTGCAGTAAAGAGAAATGTTGTAAGAGTATTGCAGTTCCTTCCTATTCCCGAAAAGTGCGAAGTAAAAGTTCTGGATCATTGTCTAAAATATATTGCTGATCCTAATGAAACCGTTGCTGTACGCTGCTTTGCAATGACAGTTGCCGCAAACCTTGCAGGACAGTATCCTGAGTTGAAACGAGAAGTTTCAGAAACAATCAAATCCTCTATGAAATCAACAACCCCCGGCTTAAAAGTACGCTCGAGGGATGTTTTAAAGAAACTGGACAACAATAACGGCGATTAGTCTTCAAACTCCTCGTCGCTTTCAACTTTATCTTTTCGCCTTCGCATCTCTTCCTCATCATCTTTTTTGCTCTGTTCAGAGCGGTAAATCATTTCGAATGATGGTGAAAAAACTTTCAGCCGGTTGTAGAATTTGGCCGCGATAATAGTACCATCCGGCAAAACAGTGATCTTATCTTCTTCTTCAAGCTTTCCGCCTTCGCGCAGGTCTTTAATTATGGTTTCAAAGCTGTCTCCTGCAATATTGAATCTCACAATACGCGTATTGGATTTATCATCGGTTCCGATGAAGTAAATATAGCCGCGCTCATCCTGTACCGGCCTTCCTTCTTTGTAATTCAGCGGAATGTATTTTGACCAAACTTTAGCGCCGGATTGTTCATACTTTGCAATTTCACCGTCCGAAGAGCTTCTGTCAAGCATATACAGGTAACCATCCATGCCGATATTAAGATATGTGAAATCACCGTTTATCCTTTTTGGGATATTGCCTACATCTTTAACATACGGCGCATACTCGCCGTCACTATCGGGTATAGGGTCACCTTCACCAACTGAAAACAACCCGAGTTTTTTGGCTTCCCACAGCTGCAGCCTTTCGCCATCTTCGCTGAACCTGGCGAACACATGGTTTATGATAGTTAGCAGCGTCCCGTCACCGCATGAAACGAGCCTGGCACAGCCTTTCATGTTGAGCCGTTTGCGGCTTTTATCGCCTTCAAGCTTGCTGATATCTTTACCGTCGGCGGATGAAATTTTGGTCAGTGAGTGGCTTTCACTGCTCCAAACAAACAAATTGCCGTCGGGAGCAATCGCCAGATTGGCATGTTCATAGTCATATTTCAATCCTTTTCGCGCCCATCGGGTATTCAATTCCTTATCTATTGACCAGACTATAAAGCCGGTTTCATCCATAGCAGTGGCAAAGTATGTGTTTCCATCCCTGTCGGAAAGCATATCGGGCAAGTAATACCATTCAGGCATTTTATCCTGCATCGGTACCGCATCTTCATCAACTGTCATATACCACCTTGCGACTTCGGTTGCGGGGTGCAGCCTGAACCATAGGTCATCAGGAAGGTAGATCTGCGAGCTGCAGAATTTACATGTTACCATGCGGTCACTGCCGTCAATTTCCAGGTTCCCTGCGCAGGAAGGGCATGTAAATAAAACAGGTTTTGCTGAAGACGGCAGTGATCCAGCGGCTGGATTTGAGCTCAGCATATCAGCATCTTCTCCGGCTAGGAATTTCACCTGCGGGAATGATTCTGCTATGAACTCATCCGGCTCGCGGATAAAAATCATATTGCCGCATTTTTTGCAAGCAGTTTTACCGGCTGAACTATATTGCTCCAGCTGGTTCATATCAATGCCTGTTTTGCATTTTGAACAGCGCGGATCCTGCCTGCCATACATCATGCTGTATGTGTAAGTGCCCCGCATTATTGTCGAGGGCTGGCCCGCTCCTACTTCAAAACCAGGAGCTTCCTTCATTGCATCTTCGAGCAGGTTCTTCCATTCTTCCTTCGAAAAACGGTTGTTCTTGCCGCAGGCATTACACAATATCAATTCAGTGAAAGCATTTAACATAATGGGTGAGCTGCAGTGGCTGCAGGATGTTTTTAGCTCGATGCAGATTCCAATCATAGCGTGTAAATTTATTTGTTTATGAAAAGTATTTTAACTTTCCATAATTCCACCGGAAATTTGAATAAATACTTTAAAGCTTCACACAAACATTTTTAGGCTCAGTGAAGAAACGAAGCGCTTCCATGCCGCCTTCCCTGCCTACACCTGATGACTTTACTCCGCCGAAAGGCGTACGGAGATCGCGCACCATCCAGCAATTCACCCATACTATGCCCGTCTGAATGGCAGCAGCTATCCTGTTGGCACGGGTGATGTTTTCTGTCCATATGATGGAAGCCAGGCCGTACTCTGTGCTGTTGGCCATCATCAAAACTTCTTCTTCAGTTTCAAAAGGAGTTATCGTAACTACTGGACCGAAAATTTCTTCCATGTTGGTTCTGCAATTATAGGGCAAACCTTCAAATATTGTAGGCTCAATGAACCAGCCGTTTTCACAGCGGCCTTCGGGTAAAAAACGGTTACCTCCGCATAAAATTGTGCCTCCTTCATCCTTTGCAAGCTGGATATAAGACAGCACCTTTTCCATATGCTCTTTAGATACTATCGCCCCCTGGTCTGTATTATGCTCAAGCGGATCGCCGATAATCAGGCTCTTGGTGCGTTCAGTAAAATCCTTTTTGAATTTTTCAAATATGGGTTTTTCAACGAATATCCTTGAACCGCAGAGGCAAATTTCACCCTGGTTCCGGAACGAAGATAAAAGGGTTGAACTGAGCATTTTTTCATAATCAGCATCAGCAAAAATTATGTTTGGATTTTTTCCCCCAAGCTCAAGTGAAAGCTTTTTGAACATCGGCGCGGCCACCGAAGCTATTTGTGCACCGGTCTTAGTACCGCCTGTAAATGTAATAGCTTTGATCTTAGGGTGAGAAACGATTGCACTGCCCGTTTTGCTGCCGTAACCGTGAACTATGTTTAGTACACCTTTTGGCAAACCGGCTTCAATGCATGCTTCAGAAAGCAGGTATGCCGTCATGGGTGTAATTTCAGAAGGTTTGGCAATTACGCAGTTGCCTGTGACCAATGCCGGGGCGATTTTCCAGGTAAACAGGTAAAGCGGCAGATTCCACGGTGATATGGCGCCGACTATTCCAACCGGGCTGCGTAAAGTGTAATTAACAGCCTCGGGTGTTGAGTGTGACTCACTTGCGAATCCGTGAATTGCAGATGCGAAGAACTCAAAATTTTTGATAGCACGGGGAATATCTACAGTGCGTGCGAGATGAAGCGGCTTGCCGTTATCAACGCTTTCGGCGCGCGCAAATTCCGCGAGGTCACGTTCGATCAATGACGCTATCTTCAGCATCAGCCTTGTGCGTTCTTCGGCGGGTGTATTAGCCCATAAAGGGAATGCTGCCTCTGCGGCGGAAACCGCCAGCTCAACATCGCGCTCATCGGAATCAGGTACGATACCGTAAGCTTCGCCAATGGCCGGATCGAAGTTATCGAAGTACTTCTCCGATACGGGCTCGCGCAATTCACCGTTTATATAATTCTTGATCACAGATTTAACTGATTAATTGATTTCGAAGATTACAAGTTACAGGTTACAGGCTTCAAGAAACAGGGTGTTTCGAGTAAGATGCAGCATTTTCCTGTATACCGATTGGTTAATAAACTATTACAATATTTCACTATTCGCCAATCTCCATTTCACTATTTCACCATTTCACTATTTCACTATTTCACTATTTCACTATTTCGCCATTTAGACTTCTTCCATCAGCGATCTGATCGCAGTAAACTTGCCGCCGAATTTTTCGAGGTGCGCGTTCTGCAACAATGCAGCATGTTCGATCTGGTAACGCTCATAGTCTTCAACATTATCACATACATACTGTATCACATATGTTGTGCCTTCCTGCGGCTCGGGTGAGAGCAGCCTGTGCATGCTGTAGTTATTGAAACACCTTGTAGATATGACATCAGGAATGTGCTGAGTTGTCATCCAGTCAACCCATTCGTCATGAATATCATCTTCTACATTAATTGTTACATTGTATGATAGCATAGTCTATTATGTTTTAGTTTAATTTAGATTTTCCCACGTATTCTACAAACAGTTCAATCTGCCGCCATCGACCGGAAGGTTAATCCCGTTGATATATCCGGCAAGCGGTGAAGCCAGGAATGCCGCGGCGTATGCAGGCTCTTCAGGCTCGGCAAATCTGCCTGTTGGGATCTCGCCTAAAAATTCATTTGAAATTTCTTCGATAGTTTTGCCGCTTACCTTGGAGCGTGCTTCAAAGATCCCGTACAGTCTTTCAGTCTTAGTTGCACCCGGAAGTATATTGTTCACGGTAATACCGTACGGCGCGAGCTCAACGCTGAGTGTTTTGGCCCAGTTTGCAACTGCCGCGCGGATAGTATTGGATACACCCAAATTCTTTATCGGCTGCTTTACTGATGTTGATATGATATTAATTATCCTGCCGTAATTTTCCTGTTTCATGCCATCACATACAGCCTGGACGAGAATTTGATTACAAATCAGGTGATTTCGAAAGGCCTGTTCGAACTCTGATGTTTCAGCTTTATGGATATCCCCGCCCTTGGGTCCGCCTGTGTTGTTAACTAATATATGTACCGGTGGATTCTCCGAAACAAAGTTTTTCATCTTTTGCCGTAATCCTTCCGGATCGGAGAAATCGGCTACAATAAAATTATGGTTCTGGTTTTTCGATGCCGGCAGCTCTCTCAGCACAGAGCGTAAGGAAGCTTCATTTCTGGCAACCAGCACTACACTTGCTCCGCATGACGCGAATTGTATGGCAATTGCCCTTCCGATTCCCTGTGTGCTGCCGCACACCAACGCCCTTTTACCTGTTAGATCAATATTCATTTTGTACTTGTTAAGAAGCTTGAAACACTAATTTCACTAATTTACACGAATTGAATTTTAAGCTATTAGAATTACTTTACTGTTCGGCTACTATACAGCTATGGCTTTGTATAATGAAAGCTAAGTTCTTTCACAAGTTCAGCAGGCAATTCGGGAAGTTCCGAACGCGGAATGAGATATGTCGATAAATTGAACAGGTCTGTGAATACCCTGTGTTTATCTACTGTTGCCATGAGATACTGATGTCCGGATGAGCCGCCAGTACCGATCTTTGCTCCAATCATCCTGTGAACCATTAAAGCGTGCCTGTAGCGCCACTCAGTAAATAGCTCATCAATTTCAACCAGGTGGTTTAAAAACATGAATGGCAGATGAAGAATTGGTTCATCGCGGTATAGGTTTATAAATATCGCCGCAAGCATTGACCGGTTCGAAAGCTGCCTTCTGCCTTCTTTTACAAGCTCATTGTGCTTCTGTTCATCAAACAAAGCTTCGAAATTTTCGCGGTTAAGTTCAACATTCTTAAGCTGGAATTCCCGCTTCTTTTCAGTAAGAGTGGCATTTTCCATTATTATCTTAGTTTCCCGGTCAAGCATTCTTTCAACAGCTTCTTTATAGCTCAGCCAGAAATTGAAATTTTGTGAGTTTAAAAACGGTGTGCGTTCAAGCCACTTTTCGACAAGCTCAAAAAGCGAACGCTCTTTCACCGTCTCAAGAATCAGCTCGCGGTGTTCAGATTCGAGAGTGTTGAGGTAATCGATGTTATTGTACTGAATGCGTTTTTCATCAGAAAGTCCAAGCTTATTTTCAATTAGCCTGAACTGGAAGCTTTGAAAACCCGAGGCTGGAATAAGGAAATCCCTGAATTCCAGAAAATCGAGCGGTGTCATTGTCTCCAGCACTCGCAATTGTTCAATTAACAGCTTCTGGATCTCTGTAACCCGTTTAAGCCTTGAAACAGCAATGCCTATACTTTTTTCATCCACAACCTCATCACGGAACATGCCATTTATGGAATCAATCTCATGCAGTATCTGCTTGAACCACAGCTCATAAGCTTGGTGTACTATGATAAAAAGCATCTCCTCATGCGCCTTATGGCCATATTCTTCGCTTTTTGGCTTCTGAGCGCTGAGAAGGGTATCAAGCTGCAGGTAGTCTGAATAATATATAGGCGGATATTTACTCATTTACAGGTCATTTTCATTGATTAAGTGCTTAAAATAAGGGTATTGTTTTAATATAAAAAGAGCGTTTTGGGCACCTAAAATTTGATGAATGAATTATATCTATTAAAAATTGTATTAGAAATTTCGATTTATAAAAGTATATTAAATTTTAAGAAACATGACGGATCTTCAAAAACAAACTCAATACTGGCTGGAACAATCAGACTCCGATCTGGAGACTGCAGAAATATTGTTAAAAAATGGCCGAATACTTCATTCACTATTCTTTTGTCATTTGGCTATAGAAAAAGCAATTAAAGCACTGGTTGTTGTTTCTACAGAAGATTTTGCTCCAAAATCTCACAATTTGTTTTTTCTTACCGAAAAGGCCAAACTTTCATTACCTGATGAATTTGAAGCACTTTGCGGCACTTTGATGAAATACCAGCTTGAAGGAAGATATCCTGATTTTGAGCCTGTCGTTCCCTCCAAAGATAGAGCTTCCGAAATACTTGCAGAAACGATTGAATTTCAAAAATGGCTGAAAAAAAAATAGTAGATTTAATCAGGGAATACCTAAATCAGCTCGCATCCGCAGGAATAAAAATAGACCGTGCCTTTCTGTATGGCAGCTATGCGAACGGAGATTCAAGAAATGAAAGCGATATAGATCTGTTGATTGTTTCGGAGACTGCAGAAAAAGAATCCGATAAGGCTGCAATTACGGCATGGAAATTGACCAGACAAACTGACACAAGAATTGAACCATATCTGGTGAGCCCAAAGAAATTTAATGAAGATCATTCACCTCTTATCATGGCTGTTAAGAAGAACGGTATTGAAATATTCTACAACTAAACTACCTTAAAAACTGCAAATTTGAGGTATGTTGTTTCATTCATAGCTGGTAATACCGGGTGATCCATCGATGGACCGCTGAAATGAACCTGCTGCAGTATTTTTTCTGCTTTCGCAGCGCCGCTGATAACAGCTTCAATGAAATCATCCCGGTTAATGTGGTGAGAGCACGAAGATGTCACGAGGTAACCATTCACCCCCACACAGTTTGCTGCCATTTTATTGAGCTTTGCATAACCCTTAAGTGCCGTCGGAATGCTCTTACGGCTTTTTGCGAATGCAGGGGGATCCACCATCACAACATCGAATGTTCTGCCGGCATCAATACTTTTTTGCAGGTAATCAAAAACATCCATTACAACAAAATCAGTTTCTGAAGTCAACCCGTTGAGCGCAAAGTTCTTTTCCGCATTAGAAATTTCACCGGCAGATGAATCCAGAAATGTAACATATCCCGCACCTGCTGATGCTGCATGCATACCGAATCCACCTGAATTACAGAAGGCATCCAGAACAGTTTTACCGGCTGATAACCTTTCAACGAACTCCCTGTTATCGCACTGATCGAAGTAAAATCCCGTTTTCTGTGATGCTGCAAAATCGATCTTATACTTCAGCTTGCCGTCATCTATTGTTTCAGTACCAACTTCTCCAAGGAATACCGTGTCATCTTCCGGCAGCCCTTCAAGTTTTCTGAAATATGGGTCGTTGCGTGTGAATATGTTTTCTGCATTGAGCTCTGATTTCAGAACATCAGCTACCATCCCGATGTTTTCATTCATTCCGTATGAATACACCTGCAGAACAAACGTATTGTTATATTTATCAATTATAAGCCCCGGCAAGAAATCGCTTTCGCTGAACACAAGACGGAATGACTCACGGTTTGGGTAGAAATTCTTTCGTAAAGTGTAAGCATTCAAAATTGATTCCTTTACATAAGCTGAAAGGTCATCCTTATACAAAGGGCTTAGCAGCCTTAAAGCGATAAGAGAATTTTTGTTATAAAACCCGGTCCCGAGATAATCTTTGTTATCATAAAGTTCGGCCAGCGCTCCGTTTTCAGGGCCGCCTTCTGTTTTAGCTATTTCATTGCTGAATACCCAAAGGTGCCCGTTACGGATCCTGCGGGATTCGTTCTTCTTCAAAAATACTGCGGCCAATTTAGTTTAATTTATGTTATCTATTACCTTAGCAAGTTTGCTGCTAACAGTTGATGCAACTTCTTCGAGATTTGGGTTTGCGACCGATTTCATCGATTCCATCGGATTAATTGCCGATACCTGCACAACTCCGCCTTCCTTTTCCTGTACGATCACATTACAGGGCAGCATTACCCCGATGTTTTCTTCTTCACTTAGTGCCTTATATGCCAGGGGCGGATTACATGCGCCAAGTATCCTGTATTTTCTGAAATCGACATCAAGTTTTTTCTTAAGGGTTTCCTTAACGTCAATTTCTGTAAGTACACCGAATCCCTCTTTTTTGAGTTCTTCGGTTACTTTTAATATGGTATCTTCGAAATTCGAAGAGACTGTTTTTGTATTATGGTAAGCCATATCAGTATAGTTATATTATTTTCAGAACGCGTTAAGCGCCTCTGCCAGCTTTTCCACATCGCTGTAGTTATTGTAAATGTGAGGCGAGAGCCTCAGGAAGCCTTCGCGCAATGCAATGTATATCTTCCTGTCTTCCAGCATTTTCTGAATTTCCTTATTCCGTGTGCTGTCAACATGTGAAAATATCAGTATTGTTGAACGGTTCTCCGGCGAAAGAACGCTTTCGATCTTATACTTTTCCTTATCAAGCAGCTCAATTAGCCTGTCCTGGATATCGATAATATGATCGAAGATATTCTGCACGCCAAGCTCCATGAAATAATTCAATACTTCGTTTGTGCCGATCATAGCAAGCGTGTTCAGGGTTGAGTTTTCATACGCTTCGCCCGTTTGTTTGAAATCCAGCTTATAATCCAGGAAATGTTCGAAATCATAATTCACATTTGTCGTTCCTGCATAACTTGGCATAATAAGCTCACGGTATTTTTTAGAAATATAAGTGAAACCAAGCCCTGCGGGTGACATAAGCCACTTTTGGTTCCCGGTGCTGAGGAAGTCTATTCCCATTTCCTGAACATCAACAGGAGAAACACCGGTTGCCTGAATGCCATCTACCACAAGAAGAATATTCCTTTTCTTGCAGAACTCCGCGATGTTGCGGATGTTATGTCTGTAGCCAAGGAACTGCACCAGGCTGATTGTGAACACGCGTACATTGAAGTCAAGCAGAGTACGTTTTATCAATGCTTCATTTGCATAGCCTTTATCTGATGGTATCAGCATAACATTTACTCTGCCCTGCTTCTCCTGGTTAAGCCAGGGATAAACAACAGCGGGGAATTCGGAATCAAGCATTGCAACATTGTTATCCTTCGGATCAAGCCTGATGCCGTTTGCAAATATATTAATGCCGTGGGTTGTATTGGATGTTATGATAACATCTTCGGGACTGCAGTTCAGTAGCTTTCCGCAAGATTCTCTAAGCTCTCTTGCGCGCATTATGTTTACAATGCTCAGGTTCACAAAATCCGTTGTGAATGAAGTAATGAATTCATTCAGCTTCTTTACCGATCTTTGCGGATATGGGGTAAAGTGAGCCGAATCAATATAGGTCACCTTCTCCATGAATGGAAACTGCGCTCTTATTTCATCATGATTTGGAAGCATTATTTGCCACCGCCTAAGGCCTGACGTATGTCTTCAAGCAGGTCTTCGTAATCTTCACATCCTACTGATAATCTGACAAGTCCGTCTGTAAGCCCGAATTTCTCACGCTCTTCTTTTGGAATGCTTGCGTGGGTCATGCTAACCGGGTGGCAAACAAGGCTTTCAACTCCCCCTAGCGATTCAGCCCGCGCAAATATCTTTAGCCCGTCAAAGAATTTAACAGCATTATCGAATGAACCGAGGTCAATTGAGATCATTCCTCCAAAGCCCCGCATCTGCTTTTTAGCAAGCTCATGCTGCGGGTGTGATTCCAGTCCGGGATAATATACCCTGTTGATCTTATTTTTGTAGTCGCTTTCGAGAATGTTCGCAATTTTTACCGCGTTTGAATTATGCCGCTCCATTCTCAAAGCGAGAGTTTTAGTTGAACGAAGGACAAGGTAACAATCAAATGGCGAGGGCACCGCACCAACTGAATTCTGTATGAACTTAAGCTGCTCGGCAAAAGCATCATTGCTTGTCGCGGCGAAGCCGCCGATAGCATCACTGTGGCCGTTAATGTATTTGGTAGTGCTGTGTACAACTATATCTATTCCAAGATCTAATGGATTCTGGAAGTACGGGCTCATAAAGGTATTGTCGCAAACGCTTACCAGCTTATTTACTCTCGCAATATCCGAGATCATATCAAGATCTGTTAGTGTAAGCATGGGATTTGTTGGAGTTTCAACAAAGATCATTCTTGTGTTAGGCTTCAATGATGCGCCGATAGCTTCATAGTTTGAGGTATCAACCCATGAGAAATCGAGTCCCATTTTGCGGAAGATCCGCTCGAATATACGATAAGTGCCGCCATAAACATTTTGCGAAACTATGACATGATCGCCTTTTTCAAGCATTGTTGCGATGGCATGGGTTGCACCCATCCCGCTGGAAAATGCGAATCCGTATTTCCCGTTTTCAAGCGCTGCAATGTTTTTTTCCAGCGCAACTCGCGTGGGATTTATAGTTCTCCCATAGTCGAATCCTTTTGATACACCGAATGCCTCGTTTGAATAAGTTGATGTAGCGTAAATAGGCACGTTGACCGCGCCGGTCGTTGGATCAGGCTCATTGCCTGCATGTATAGCTTTTGTAGAAAATTTCATTTCTTATTTCCCGCAAAGACGCAAAGAACGCAAAGTCACAACTTGTTAACTTTGCGGCTAATACCGTCTTTTAGTAAATTTACATTGAAGTTTATTAATAATCCTAATTTTTTGCCAGATAGCTTTAAATACGTAATCAAAGTTTTATGATGCACATTCAACAAACTTTCTATAGATTTTAATTCTATAATCAACTTATCATCCACAATAACATCCGCCCTAAATCCTACATCCAAAATAACATCTTCGTAAAGAACAGAAATTGCTTTTTGTCTTTCAAATGGTATTTTCAACTTTGAAAGTTCATAGCATAAAGCTGATTCATAGACAGACTCCAGCAATCCGGGTCCAAGAGTCTTATGTAACTTAATGCAAAGATCTACAACTATTGTTGCCAGTTCATTTTCTGTCATAACAATACCTCCAGAATAGACAGGATAATTGAGATAAAGCCTCAAAATCCTCGTTTCAAACAAGTAAAAGAACAACTCAAGAACAACTCAATCTAATATATATAATGCAATAATTAAAAAAATGTATTCCTTAGTTTACTATATAGAATCTCCACTTCGGAACCCTTTGCGCTCTTTGCGTCTTTGCGGGAACAGAAGTATCTTGGAATATTAAACAAAGTCCAGTACATCATACCTTGTAAGAATGCCTATTGTTCTGCCGTATTGGCTTACCAGTATTGCGGGCGCTTCTTTTAAATACTGAATTCCATGCTTAATATCTTCAGATTCATCCACAACGGGATAAGCTTTATCCATTATCTCCGATACTTTCTTTTCGGCTATTGACGGGTCTTTGATTATCATACTCATCAGGTCGGCCTCTGTCAGTGAGCCAACTGAGCGGTCTGCTTCGAGAACCGGTATCTGGGAGACATTGTACTGTTCAAGCCTTGCAAGAGCTTCGCCCACGGTTTCGTCAGGTGAAGCTGATATCATATTGGGCAGCCCGCCTGATAACTTGGTCTGGAATACTACTCCTATAGTTGTTTTATCCTTCTCCAGCAGGCGTTTCTCACGCATCCATTCATCTGAATGATGCTTGCTTAGATAACGTTCGCCGGTATCGCATACAACAAAAACCACTAAACCGGTCTCGTCAAGCTCTTTTGCAACCCGGAGCGCTGCGGCAAGATTCGTACCGGTGCTTCCGCCGCAAAATATGCCTTCTTCACGGCCAAGCCTCCGCGACATATGGAATGAATCCTTATCTGTAATGTTAATTATCTCATCGATATACTTAAAATGTACATTCTCCGGAAGCATGTCCTGCCCGATCCCTTCAACAAGGTATGGTGTACCTTCGGTCATAACACCTGATTCTTTGTATGTCTTGAATATAGAACCATACGGATCTGCAGCGATGATCTTTACTTTCGGATTTTTCTCTTTCAGGAATCTGCCTGTTCCGCTAACAGTACCGCCTGTTCCAAGACTTCCGATGAAATGAGTGATCTTTCCGCCGGTCTGCTCCCACAGCTCCGGTCCTGTTGTGTGATAATGAGCATCCGGGTTCGAAGGATTGTTATACTGGTACATGAACAATGAATTCGGCGTATCGGCGTTTATTCGTTTTGCAACATTTACATAATTTTCGGGCGAATCATGTTTTGCAGTCATTGGGCAAATCACAACATCGGCACCAAGCGCCTGCAGGTAACGTCTTTTTTCGATCGAAACTTTTTCCGTCATGGTAAAGATACACTTGTATCCTTTTACCGAAGCAGTCAATGCGAGTCCGATACCTGTATTGCCGCTGGTAGCTTCAATTATTGTACCGCCCGGTTTAAGAAGCCCCCTTTTCTCTGCATCTTCTATCATTGCAAGCCCAATCCTGTCTTTTACACTGGCACCAGGATTCATCGATTCCATTTTGGCGTAAACTGAAGCCCTAATATCTTTTGTAATATGATTGAGCTTTACTAAAGGGGTTTTGCCGAACAATTCCAGAATGCTGTTTGCTACTTTCATCTTCAGAATATCACTTTCTTATCAAAGTTTTTTTTAAGTTCAGTTATTTTCTTTTGCTGCTATCCCTTTTTTATCCGGGTCACCACTGTAAACATCAGGGTACCATAATTCCATGCATCTATCCGGTGCGTGGAATTTTATGAATCCAAATTGCGAATACAAACCCTGCGCGTCTTTTGTGAGAAGCAGCCACCTGCGGAATCCCTGCAGCTCAGGGTGCTTAAGGATGAATGACATCAGGTACTTTGAAAGCCCTTTGCCGCGGTGCGGCTTCAGTACGAATACATCACCCAGGTAACCGAAAGTTGCTTTATCTGTAACAACTCTTGCAAATCCAACCTGTTCCCCACCATGGTAAATACCGAAGCACTCGGAATTTTCGATCACTTTCTCTAATATTTCCCGGGTAATTCCCTGTGCCCAATATGACTCATTGGTGAGATAATTAAATATCACATCAATCTGCAATTTCTCTTTATCTGTTGAAAACAGATAGCCGCTTATGGTTTCTTCAAATAGCATTATTTTTTCTATTTGGGATAAATATCCCGGTGCAAAATAAATTTTTCCGCGCTCTAAAGAGTGCGGCAATTCAATTCAGGAAATTATTGCGGCCTCATTAAGGGGAAGAAAAGAACGTCCCTTATTGTTGCTGAATTAGTCAGCAACATCACAAGCCTGTCAACACCAAGTCCGACTCCTGTTGTGGGAGGCATACCAATCTCAATAGCGCGAAGGAAGTCCTCATCCAGCGGGTGAGTTTCTTCTTCGCCGCCGCGGCCGCGCTCCACCTGCTGTTCAAGAAGCCTGCGCTGCAGGACAGGATCATTAAGCTCTGTGTATGAATTACCAAGCTCCCATTTATTGATATACGGCTCAAAGCGCTCTACAAAAATTACCTGTTCGGGATCATTTTTCATTTCCTCAAGCTGCTGCATGGAGTACTCCCTAAGCGGCTTGCAGAGCGGGGTTGAATCGATCGGGTGATCCATAACGAAAGTGGGCTGAATAAGGCTATCTTCACATGCCGCTTCGAACAGCGCAGAAATAACAAGCCCTTTGCTGTGAGATATCTTTGGATCAAACTCAATATTTTTGTCCTTCATATAATTGATGATCTCAGCCTTGCTCATATTAAGCACATCTATTCCGCAAGTTTCGGATATCGCATCGGTCATTTTAAGGCGTTTCCATGGCCTTCTGAAATCAATTTCAACACCCTGGTATTCAACTTTGGTTGTGCCATTGACTGCAATACATGCCTGCTCTACAACTTCTTCGAAAAGGTTCATGCTGTCAAAGTAGTCGCCGTATGCCTGGTACCACTCAACCTGCGTGAACTCAGGATTATGTGTTCTGTCTATGCCTTCGTTGCGGAAGTCGCGGACAAACTCGTATACACGGTTGAACCCGCCAACCACCAGCCTCTTGAGGTACAGCTCATTTGATATTCTAAGGTAAAGCGGAATGTTCAGCGCGTTATGATGAGTTACGAACGGCTTAGCATTCGCACCGCCGTATATGCTTTGCAATGTTGGAGTTTCTACCTCAAAGAAATTGTAATTCTCCAGCGTACGCTTTATTGATTGAATTATCTTCGTGCGTTTTACAAAGGTTTCCTTCACCCCTTCATTCACAATAAGATCGATATACCTCTGCCTGTAGCGAAGCTCAACATCGGCAAACGCATCGTGAACTATCTTTTCGCCGGATTCGGTAACTTCTTCTTTAACCACAGGAAGAGGCTGAATGGTTTTTGTAAGCAGTGTGATTGAATTGGCGTGGATAGATACTTCACCCATTTTGGTACGAAATACAAATCCGTGTACACCTATGATATCGCCGATATCCAGCAGCTTGAAGAGCTTATAGTTCTCTTCGCCAACGTCATTCTGCCTGATATATATCTGTATCCGGCCCATATCATCTTTAATATGGCAGAAGCTTGCCTTTCCCATCTTGCGTATAGCCATTATCCTGCCGGCAACAGCTACAGTTGATTTTTTCTGCTCTTCCGCTTCTGCTTCGTCTGCGGGATCTTTGAACCCGGAAACAGCCTCAGCAGAACTTACGGTAACATCAAACCTGTGCGGGTATGGATTTACACCAAGCTTCTTAATTTCTTCAAGCGCGTTTAAACGGCTTTTTACCAATTCATTAACTTCCGACAAAAAATCCTCTCCCCGGTTATATTTAGTATTCTATAAACCACGATTTGTTTTTAAAATAAAAGGACACATTTTTGAATTAATGCAGAGGCATCATTAACCTCCGCGCTTTCAATGTGTCCTCAAAATATCTTTTAAAGAAAGATATTGAAAAATATATTAGTTTTTGTTATCTGAGATCTGTTCAGAGATATTTTCAAGTTCTTTCGAAATACTTTCAAGCACATCAGAATCTGATTTTGGCTGGCTTACCTCGGTATTTTTCAGCTTATCTTTTTTCTTTTTCTTTTTCTTGCCGCCCTTCTTGCCCTTTTTCTTCTTTTCTCCGGGTTCGGCGCTTGCTGCTTCCGGATCCGGTTTTCTGAAGACGGGGTTTTTGGGAGTTGCAAGCTTCTTCGCTGTTTCAAGCTCTTCCGGTGATAAATAACGCCACTCGCCGGGCTTTAGCCCGTCAAGTCCTATGCGCGCGTATTCAACACGTTTCAGCCTCTGGACCAGGTAGCCTAATGTTTCAAGCATCCTTCTCACCTGGCGGTTCCTGCCTTCGTGGATCGAGATCCAGATATTCTGGTCGCCTGTGTTCGGAATGATCCTGACTTTAGCGCGTGATGTAGGCTTGCCATCTATCATAACGCCTTCGCGGAGCTTCCTTTCGTCGTTCTCCTCTATGGGTTTATCCAGCTTGGCAAAATATGTTTTAAATATTTTGTGGCGCGGGTGCATCATCATGTTCGAAAACTCACCGTCATTGGTAAGAAGTAAAACACCATCGGTATCGTAATCAAGCCTGCCGATGGGATACAAGCGCGTGTTCAGGCCTATAAGATCCATGACGGTCGGCCTTCCCTTCTCGTCATGGGTTGTTGTTACATAGCCTCTCGGCTTGAAAAGAACAACATAGATGAATTCGGTTTGCGGCTTTACTTTTTCACCGTCAACCTTCACTACGTCCTTTTCAGGGTTTATTTTTGTCCCCGGTTCTGTAACAGTCTGCATGTTTACTGTAACCCTTCCTGTAAAAATTAATTCGTCTGCTTTTCTTCTTGCGGTTATTCCCGCATTGGATATGAATTTATTTAATCTGGTTGATTTTGAAGCTTCATTGTTTTTTTCTTCAGGCATCTTCCTTACTTTCACTGTTTTCATCTGTACCCATACTAATATCCTGCTGTTCATCTGCATTCAGCTCATGTATAACGGCAAGCTCGCCGCCATCGTTCTCACTCTGCCGGCCGCCATCCTGCGGCTCAGCTTCAGTTGTTTCGCCTGTTTCAGTTGTATCGCCTGTTTCTGAATAGGAATTCGCGCCTGACATCTTTTCCCTTATGGAATTTATCTCTTCATAAAAATCTATATCTGACTGCGATACGCCATCCGGCGGACCCGATTTGATAATATCTTCAATTGCCTTGAGATGCGGCAGATCCTCTATGGAGTTTAGACCAAGGTACTCAAGCAGATTATCGGTAGTTCCGTAAAGCATAGGCCTTCCCACAACTTCTGCACGTCCTTTAATAGTAATAAGGTCCTTTTCGAGCAGTGAGCCGATTATATAATCAACATTCACTCCCCTAACTGCTTCCATTTCAGCTTTCGTTATCGGCTGGTTATAGGCAATAATAGCAAGTGTCTCAAGAGCTGACTGAGAGAGTCTCCTTTTCAGCTTTTCCTTGTTCAGCTTGGCAAGCCATGGCGCAAGCTCGCGTTTTGTTGCAAAGCGGTAAGCTCCAGCTACCTGGATAATATTAAATGAATACTCATCCGCGCTGTACTTTTCAATAAGCTCGTTGACGGCTTTTTCAATATTACGGATATCAGAAGTAACGCCCGTTTCTGATTTCTCCTGATTAATAATGTCTTTCATCTGTTTAAGCGTGAGGGGTCTATCGGATGAAAATATTAAAACCTCTACAATTTTCTTTATGCCGTCAAAATTCATTTATGGTATTGTACTTTTGTTATATAAACTTTAGTTTTTAGCCGTTTTTCGCGAGATACCACACTCGCCCGTAATTTTGGGGGTATTAGATTTGATTACGAATATAATAAAGGAAATTGGCTAAATAAATAGCAAAAATCATAAAAATACAATTATTTGCAAATAGCCTAATTGAAGCTTGTAGTCTCTATTATACCCTCTTCCGGCATTTCTGCTATTTTGAACACAAGAAAATCGGTTAGCGTTTCATTGATTTTAATGCCGATTATGCCGTTTTTTGCCATTTCAAGTATCGCTATGAATGTCACAACTATCCTTATCTTCTCCATACCGATAATCATTTGCAGGAATGACACATATTCGGTTTCTGTGCACAATTTATTGACATGTTCGATCTGTTCATCGATCGATACATTCATACGGGTTATATTATGGATAACTTCCTTGGGCTGGTGCTCCATTGCGAACTTGTAAGCCTTGATAAGGTTGTAAAGCGTCAGGTTTTGAATAGTGACATCTTCCTCGGCTTCGTCGTCGATCTTGTAATCACCGTCAAAATCATTGCGGTAAAATACCTTGCGGTGTTCCTCTTCTAAATTGGCAAATTCCGCCGATGCATCCTTGAACCGTTTGTACTCAAGCAGCCTCTTCACAAGCTCGTAACGGGGATCTTCCTCTTCCTCGGTCACTTCGTCAGGCTTATACAGCATCATTTTGGCTTTGATCTGTATCAGAGTTGCAGCCATTAGAATGAACTCGCTGGCTATTTCCAGATCAAGCACCTGCATATAATTCACATATTCGCAGAACTCATTGGTGATCTTTGATATAGGGATATTATGTATATCAAGCTCATCCCGCTGGATAAAGAACAGCAGGAGGTCTAAGGGACCTTCGAATTCATTGAGCTTTATTCTGTACATGGATGCAAATATAACCCATAGTTTAATGAATTTAAATGCATCACAGATTAATCACTTATTGACCAGATTTCACAGATGTATATTAGAAATTCCCCTCTTGAGAGGGGTGGCGCGAAGCGACGGGGTGTGTTGAAATGAAATCTCAACTTTCTGTTTAAAGATTTTGATGTTTGGAAGACACCCCCTATGATCCCCCTTCCAGTGGGATATACAACAAGTGATGAATCATAATTCCTCTCTTGAGAGGGGTGGCGCCAAAGCGACGGGGTGTGTAATAACATAAAAAACCCGTGACTCTTGCCACGGGTTGAAAAAAAGAGATACCCGCCTTCGCGGGTATCTCTTTGAACTACTTTCCTAAAATAAACCTGAATCCTGCATACACTTCCCTGCCTTTGGTCGGGCCCCAAATGAAGGATGTATCGAAATACGGACCAAACGGATCATCCGCGCTGATAATTGGATTTTCCTGTTTAAAGTTAAGCAGATTCTCAACACCAGCATAAAGCTCAAAATATTTGAAATTTTTGTTGATCTGAGCATTTATCAAAGTATAAGGCTTTGATTCCGATGGCAATTGATACTGCACCGGGTTTGAAGCCGTTGATGGCAGCCGCTGCTTGCCGAACCAGTTTAATCCCGCGCTAACGCTCCATGATTTGCTGGTTGGTGTGTACGAAAATGTAGTCAGTATCCTGTGCTTTGGATTAAAAGGCTGCTCATATCTTACACCGCCTTTGTCATATTTCAGCTCGATAAATTTGTACGCCAGCTTGAGGTCAATATTGCGAAGTAATGTAAGGCTCAGCTCAGCCTGCATTACATTCGAAAAGGCTTTACCATCCAGATTTGCAAAAATCACTTCTGAAGGATTTGAATCATAATCAGGAATGATCTTATTGCTGAAATCTGTGCGGTAGTAGTCAACATTTATGCTGCCGGAGTAATCATTTCCTCCGAAGTAGAATAAGATATCCGCCCCATAGTTCAATACTTTTTCCGGCTCTAGATTTCCTGCTATCACAACATTCCGCGAGCTTGCAAGAATATTTGAGTTTTCACTGAACAGGTTGATCGTCCTGAATCCCGAACCGATAGACGCTCTGAACACAATGGTCTTAGCCGGCTGGTACCTGAATAATGCGCGGGGTGTTACAACAAGCTTATGCTCATTGTGATAGTCAAACCTAATACCTGTCATGAGCGAAGCTTTGTCTTCAAAGAAGCTTAGTGAGTTTTCAGCAAATACACCTGGTATTGATTCTTTTTTGACATAATTTCCTGCATACGTTTTGCTGGTTGTATCTTCGAAAGCTATAAGCTCGTCTATGTTCAGATATTTGTAGCTTAATCCGGTTTTAAGGAAAGACCTGGGCATGAACTCAAATTCATAAAAGCCCATTACAGAAAAATTAGTCTGTTTAGCGTCATACCTGGTAATTCCGTAGTATGAGGCCTGGTCATAATAAGATGAAGTCAGATACATCTTCATACCGCTTGTTTCGGTAAACTCGCTGCTGAACCTGGAATAGCCATCGAATGAATTTATCTTTACGGTTTGCTCATAGAGTCTGTGACCTGAAGTGTGAACAGCACCGTGTGACTCGGTGTCTTTCTGGCCGCCCACACGTTTTTCGTTCCAGTACCTTGCCGCGATGTTGAAATCAGTTTTCTTCTTCGCATCATTAAAATTCCATTTATTATACAGCACATATCTGGTTGTAAGCGGGTTATCGAGGAAACCGTCACCGTTGTCATCCATTACGTTCGATTTCTGCACGGTATGAAATGTAAGAATATTATTCCATTTTTTTGAAACAGGGTTAGCAAAATTCAGATTGAACTGCTTTTCAAGCATGCTGTTCATGAATCCGTTTACCAGCAGCCTGTCGCTAGTTCTGTAATCCTTCAGAATAACATTCATAATGCCGCTGATCGATTCGTACCCCTGGATAACTGAGTTGGATCCTTTGGAAATCGTAATCTTATCGATCTGTGTACCCGGAATGCTGCTGATGCCGTACTTGGTATTCAACCCGGTCATGAGCGGCATGTTATCTACAAGGAGCTGGGTGTATGCGCCTTCGAGTCCGAGTATCTTTAGCTCTTTCGCATCTGTGATAATATCAGTTACCGCAACTTCAACAGAAGAATTCCTTCCGAAACATCCTGCGAGGTCGCAGCAGGCTTCCTTTACAAGTTCCTGTGATGATATTACTTCAGTTTTCGAGTTGAAATTACCAAAATATGTCGACTTCTTAGAATCTTCTACATTTATGGTTGATGTTGACATGTTGGGGATAAGAGTAACATCGACTGATGTCAGTTCCCCTGCTTCAACAGTATCGGTTTTGTATCCTGCATAGGAAACAACAAGCCTCTTATCTGTAATGTTAGCCAGTGCAAGGGTAAATTTGCCGGTTGAATCTGTTATAGTTCCTTTAGTTGTATTTATCCATTTTACCACGGCGGCGTCAAGCGGCTGTTTTTTGCCTTCATCATCACCGTAAATATAACCGGTCATGTTCTGCGCTGCCAGGCTTCCGGAAAAAAGGAACAATAGAATTATAATATAGCCCTTTATGATCTTCATTGTGGATTATTTTTATTTTGTGAATTCATCCAGGTACGTTTTGGGATCCTTATCGAATTTCCATTTGCACCCGTTACCGCAGAAATAATACTTCACCCCGTCATGTACAGAGCTTATTTTTGCATTTGCATCGTCATCTTTGCAGGGCATACATTTCAGGTGCTCAGAATATTTGGACGGCTCCTTTTTGTAAGCCATAACACAGCCTTCGTTGCAGAACCTGATATTTTTATCAATATACCTGAATGACACATAGTCGTTGGTGATCACATCGCCTGTTACCGGGCAGGTTGCCGCGGAATCAGGCATTATGCCGGAATATCCGGCAGGATATTCAGGTTTTACGGATGCAGATACAGAAATAAATGCCGCTGCTAAAATAAATGCGGAGAGGATGAAGTATAATTTCATTTTTTTATTTAGTTTAAAATTTATAGATGCCTGCAAAAAAGCCGCAGGCTTTAATTCTAAAGCGAAAAATAAAAAATGAAATATTAAATGCGGAGAATCGACGTTGTAAGGAGAATATTTGTAGTTTTGAATTTATGTATCACCCGGCGGAATATATCCGTATCCGGCAGGTTCATTTCCGGGTTGCCTGTATTTACTATGAACTTTGAAATAAATGTCTTTTCGGCATGAATCAGTACCGGGGTATCCTGTTCGGTTGCCTGTCCTATATGTGTTTTGCAGCATGAATCCGATTCATCAACGATCTTCACCGTTCCATCGGCTTCATCTTCTGCGCACGGATCGGTCTTGCAGCATTCCATCTCACAGGTGGTATGCCCATGTTCGCCAATAATGCAGTCACCATGGGCGATGGCATAAACGAAATTCCCGCCTGAAAGGATCAGAACCGAAATCAGAATGCTAAAAATATTTTTGATGCGGCCTACCATACACTGCAAATTTACAATGTTTGGTCATTAAAAAGAATGACAAATATCATAAAGAATGCAATTATTTGTTTTTCTTAAGCATAGGAAGTAAAATAATCGCATTATTATACAAAGCACTTGATTAAATGTGCTGTTAGCTCTATATTTGAAGGTGTTTTTCAGGTCATACAAATATTTTGCATCATCCTTCCTGGTATATTTGCTATTCCTTGCTGTGCTGCCATGCCTGGATGACTGCTCGGTTGAGTTTTGTCAAACCGAAGGCGTTGTTCACATGGAAAACAAACATACCGATGACCACGAAGACATGTGTTCACCATTATGCAATTGCCTGTGCTGCAATACCCTCGTTTCAATATCCGCACACCAGAATTTAACTATTGAAAAACGTTCAGTTCAAATCAAACTATCCGGCCACGAAAACATAATCTCTCTTTCTTACAAACCAACCTCACCGCCTCCAAAAGCTTAAACTGACTTAACTTTATGTTTTACTCACGTGCCTGCAATAATTGCCGGGTACGCTAATAATTTATGTCAGTTTATGATAGATAAGATCATTGCTTTTTCAATCAAACAAAAGCTTGTTGTTGGCTTTTGTATATTGATACTTTTACTCGCAGGTTTATATTCTGCTGTTAAGCTGCCTATTGATGCAGTTCCTGATATCACAAATAACCAGATACAGGTCATTACATCGAGTCCGACACTTTCCGCATCTGAAATTGAAAGGTTCATCTCGTACCCTATCGAGATCTCGATGAAAAGCATTCCCGATGTAGTTGAGCTAAGGTCGATCTCCAAATTCGGAATATCAGTTGTGACTATCGTTTTTGATGATAATGTAGATATATATTTCGCGCGCAACCAGGTTTTCCAGAAGCTTCAGGAAGCCCAGGAAAATATTCCTGGAGGGCTCGGTAAGCCTGAAATGGCGCCGGTAAGCACCGGGCTGGGTGAAATATACCAATACGTTGTCAGACCTGAAGATCCCAAGGATACTTCTTTCAGCTATGCCGATCTTAGGGAGATCCAGGACTGGATCGTGAAGCGGCAGCTTCTTGGTACAGATGGTGTAGCTGAAATAAACAGCTTCGGCGGATTCGAGAAACAATACCAAATTCATATCAACCCGGACGCATTAACTAACTATAACATTACCCTCAGCGAAGTATTCAATGCCGTAACCGCGAACAACAGCAATGTTGGCGGTGGTTATATTGAAAAACAATCAGACCAATACTCAATAAGAGGAATCGGCTTGATCGAAAGCATGGAAGACCTGCATAACATTGTCGTTAAGACCGAACACGGCACACCAATCTATCTTAAACAAATCGCTGAGATTAACTACGGTGAAGGATTAAGGGTAGGCGCGGTTACTCAGGACGGGAACGGGGAAGTTGTAACCGGCATAGTAATGATGCTTAAAGGCGCAAATTCAAGAGAAGTTGCAGCCAGGGTACACGAAAAGATACAGGAGATCAAACCTTCCCTCCCTAAAGGAATTACAATCGACGAGTTCTATAACAGGGAACACTTGGTAGATAACACTATAGGCACAGTTGAGAAGAATCTGATTGAAGGGGGAATAATAGTAATCCTCGTATTACTTCTGATGCTCGGGAACCTGCGCGCAGGTTTAATAGTGGCCTCGGTAATTCCGCTCTCGATGCTGTTTGCGCTGATCATGATGAACATTTTCAATGTATCGGGAAACCTGATGTCTCTTGGAGCAATTGATTTCGGGCTAATAGTTGACGGCGCGGTGATAATAGTTGAATCGGTAATAGTGGCAATAGGGCTTCGCATTCACAGGGATAAAGCGCCGCTCAGCAGCCAGGTTATGGATGAAACAATTTTCACATCTGCATCAGGGATTATCAAATCCGCGATATTCGGAGTGCTGATAATATTGATCGTCTATCTTCCAATTTTCGCGCTGGGCGGAATTGAGGGCAAAATGTTCAGGCCCATGGCTTTCACAGTAGGGTTTGCACTGGTCGGCGCGCTGCTTCTCTCGCTCACATACGTACCTATGATGTGCTCGCTTATATTGAAAAGGAATCTGGCTGAAAAAGAAACCATTGCTGATAAAATAATTGCCGCGATAAGGAAGCTGTACCTGCCTGTGCTTCAATATTCATTAAAAAATAAATTCATTATCATAGGGACAGCCGTATTCATGCTTGCTTTAAGCGTATTCGTATTTACAAGAATGGGTTCAGAGTTCATTCCTAAGCTTGATGAAGGCGACCTTGCATACCAGATCGTAAGGCTGCCGGGCATATCACTGACTGAATCAGTGAAAATAGGAACAAAATGCGAGCAGATACTTAAAGCAAAGTTCCCTGAGATCAAAACGGTAGTAACCAAAACAGGCGCGCCGGAACTGGCTACAGATCCAATGGGGCCGGAATTCAGCGATGTAATTGTGATCCTGAAGCCGATAGATGAATGGACTTCCGCTGATAGCAAAGAAGAGCTAATTGGAAAAATGCAGGAAGAGTTATCAGCAGTTCCGGGTATCGGGCTTACCTTCACACAGCCTATTGAGCTGAGGTTCAATGAGCTGCTTTCAGGCGCAAGAGGTGATATTGCTGTAAAGATCTTTGGCGATGATCTTGGCGTGTTATCTGAAAAGGGAAATGAAGTTTCAAAGGTCATGTCAACAATAGAAGGCGCGGAAGATATTTCTGTCCAGCAGCTCGAAGGACTGCCGCAACTCCAGATAAAAATAAACAGGGATAAAATAGCCCTGTATGGAATAAATGTTGATGATGTAAATGACGTTATATCCACTGCCCTCGCAGGAAAAGAAGCAGGGGTAATATTTGAAGGTGACCGCAAATTTGATATAATGCTGAGATACCAGGATGAATTCAAAAGCGATATTAATGCTGTTGGAAATATACTGATAGCTGCTCCGACAGGCATAAAAATACCGCTTTCCCAGCTTGCTGATATAGACCTCAAAGAAGGTCCAGCTGAAATCACGCGTGATAACAGCAAACGAAGGATTGTAATTCAAAGTAACGTGCGTGGAAGGGATATAGGTAGTTTTGTGAAGGAGCTTAAAAGCAAGACTGGCAACGAGATCAAGATGCCGCCCGGATATATTATAGAATATGGCGGACAGTTCAAAAACCTTGAAAGCGCATCGGCGAGGCTGTTGATAGCTGTCCCGGCCGCGCTTCTTTTCATTTTTGCACTTCTGTTTATTGCATTCAATTCCGTTAAACAGGGACTGCTTGTCTTTTCCGGAATTCCGTTTGCGATTGTGGGCGGCACTCTCTCACTTCTTGTGCGCGGAATGCCGTTTAGTATCTCGGCAGGAGTCGGCTTCATAGCGCTGTTCGGTGTTGCGGTGCTGAACGGTATCGTAATGATAGCGTATTTTAACCGCCTTGAAGAACAAGGTATTACAAATATCCATGAGCGGATAATTTCAGGAACATCAGCGCGGTTAAGACCAATCTTGATGACAGCGCTGGTCGCATCACTGGGCTTTATTCCAATGGCTATTTCACACGGAGCAGGAGCTGAAGTTCAAAGGCCGCTAGCAACCGTAGTAATTGGCGGCTTGGTATCCTCTACCCTGCTAACCTTGATCGTATTGCCTGTGCTGTACGGTATCTTTTATAAACATACAAATCCTAAATATGAATTTAAGAAATCATAATAAGAAAATACACTTGCCGGAAATCTCCCGGTTTATCATTGTGGCTGCATTGTGCTTACTTTCGAGTAGCGGCATCTCGGCGCAGGAGCTTAGCATGAAAGAAGCGGTTAATATAGCTATTAATAATAATGCCGGGATCCGCGCCGGAAAGCTAAATCTTGCCAAAGAAGAAGCTGTTAAGCTGAAATCATTCAACATTCCCAAGCCGGAGCTTTTCATTGAGTTTGAGGGCGTGAAAGGCAGCTTAAAGAACTACGATTCAAGGAAGATCGGGGTTTCGCAGGAGTTTGAATTTCCCACTAATTATTTCCTCAGATCAGAAGTGCAGGAAGCACAGATCAACACATCAAAAGAAGAACTGAATAAGATTATAAACAACGTGAAGTTTGAAGTTGAAAACGCATACCTCAAACTATTATTGAATATAAGCCTTCTTGAAGCTGCCGAAGAAAATCTGAAAATATATAATGATTTCCTGTTTGTTGCTCAAAAGAAATTTGAAGCCGGTTCAACAGGTAATCTTGAAGTTCTGGGAGCCAAAGTCAGTAAGATAAAATATGAAAATGAGATAAAGAATATCCGTTCAGAAATTCTGCAAACCCGTTCCGAGCTTTCACGTTTGTTAAACTCCTCCAATACGGATATCAAGCCAGTTGACAAGCTGGAATTTTCAGAGATCCGGCTGAATAAGTCTGAACTGCTGAAAAATGCGCTGGCTAACAATCCCGATATACGGATAAACCGCTTCAGGAAAGAAAAGTTCAGCAGCAAGCTATCATTAACCCGCTCAGAGCTACTGCCAAATTTTTCATTCAGGTATTATACACAGAAGATCGGCGATGATGCGGATTTCTGGGGGATGGAACTTGGCGTGGGTCTGCCATTGTGGTTCTGGTGGGAAAACACTGGTAATATTAAAGAAGCCGGCTACGAGCTTGATATAGCCTCCGGTGAAGTACTTGCTTCTTCCAGGAACATTGAAAACGAACTGAACGGTGCATTCGAAGAATTTGAAAACAGCTCACGGCAGGCTTCATTTTTCAGGCTCGAAGCAATGCCTGAAGCTGATGAGATACTCAGGCAGGCTAAAAGAAGCTACGAAGAAGGTGCAATTGATTACGTGGAGTACCTGCAGGCATTGCAGATAATTTACGACACACGAACACAATATCTTAATTCAGTGTTCACATATTACAGTTCAATAACAAAATTGGAAAAACTTACCGGCGGAGACATAAAATGACTATAAGCTCAAAACTAATAAAAGCGCTGTTTGCTGCAGCATTTGTTATGATACTTGGCTGCAACAACGAAGGATCAAATGAAAAAACAACAACCGAAAAGCCGCAGGAAGAAAGTCATCACGACGAAAACCCCCGTGCTGTACTTACGCCTGAACAGATAAAGCTGATGGGAATCGAAAGCGAAAAGCTTCAGCTTCAGAATCTTTCGGGATACATAAAAGTAAACGGCGAAGTTGTTATAAATCCGGACCAGGAGTCAAAAGTCGGAAGCATAATCCCGGGAAGGATCAAAAAAATATATGTAAAAGAAGGCTCGTTTGTTAAAGCAGGTCAAACGCTGGCAGTAATAGAAAATCCGCAATTAATAGATATGCAGGTCGAGTACATCAACGCCAAAAACGAATACGATTTCTCCAAACGTGAGTATGAAAGGCAGCTTACACTCAGCGGCGATAACATCGGCTCGAAAAAAACACTGAATGAGCTGGAATCCAGATACAAAAAATCGCTGGCCAACTATAAAACGCTGGAAGAGAAGCTGGGAAGCTATAAAATATCAAAAAACAGGTTCGACAGGATTTATGATGACACCATTGCTAATCTTCAAAAGTATTACACAATTACTGCGCCGATCTCGGGTAATATCATCGAAAGAAATGTCTCGGTTGGGCAATACGTGGAACCTTCCGGAGATATGTTCCATATAGTGAATACAGCGACAGTCTTCGTTGACCTGAATGTTTTTGAAAAGGATATACCGTATGTATCTGCAGGTCAAAAAGTATCCCTTGAGGTATCTGTAAACCCATACGAAGCTTACGAGGGAGAAGTAGTATTTATAAATAAATTATTCGATGATGCCAAAAGGACTGTAAAAGTGCGTGTGGCAATTAACAATAAAAGAGAGAAGCTGCTGCCGAATATGTTTGTAAGTGCTAAAATTTACATAAAACCGCAAAGCGTGCTTGCGGTACCTATATCAGCAATTGAAACGGATGGCGAAACTAACTATATATTTCTTAACACAGGCGAAGCCGGAGAAATTGAACCCCATGAACATGATCATGAGGGTGCAGAGCATACCGAAGGTGAAACCAAGAGCGATAAACATAGCGAAGGTGAACACAAAAATGGAATTGTATTCAAAAAGGTTATTGTGAATATTGGTATTTCAGACGATAAGTTTGTACAGGTTTTCCCGCTTGAAGAGCTTCCGGAAGGAACGCTTATAGTAACAAAAGGCACTTTCTACCTGAAATCAGAGCTCAAAAAAGGCGAGCTGGGTGAACATGAACATTAAATAAAAGTAATAAATTGGCACACACACACGATCATTCAATTGATAATTACAGCAGACCAATAATTGTTGGTATAATACTGAACATTTTATTTGTTGCCGTAGAAGTAATTTACGGCTTCATTTCCAATTCAGTCGCACTGATAGCTGATGCGGGCCACAATTTCAGTGACGTAATTTCACTTGTACTGGCTTTGCTAGCAGTATTTCTAATTAAAAAAAGGGCTTCGGGTAAGTTTACGTACGGATTCAAAAAAGGCTCTATATTAATTGCTCTTCTGAACTGTGTGCTGTTGATAGCCGCATTAGGGGGCATTTGCCGTGAAGCTGTATTGAGATTTTATGAGCCAGCACCGGTAAACGGTTACACCGTAATTGTTGTGGCGTTTATTGGCATAATCATTAACGGATTTACAGCATTCCTGTTCCTTAAAGACAGAAAAAAGGACCTGAATATCAAAAGCGCATTCCTGCATATGCTGACTGATGCACTTGTTTCAGCAGGTGTGGTTGTTTCAGGAATATTTATGATAACTCTGAATATTTACTGGATCGACCCGGTTATGAGCTTAATTATTGTTGCCGTTATCTTCGTAGGTACATGGAATCTGCTGAAAGAAACATTAAGCCTTTCAATAGATGCAGTACCGAAAAATATAGCGCTGGCTGAGGTCAACCATTACCTTAGCAGTCTTAAAGGTGTTATTGAAGTGCATGATCTCCATATCTGGAGTATAAGCACATCACAGGCAGCGCTCACTGCGCATCTTGTAATTGATAACCTATCAAACTATGACGAATTCCTTGCCGGCATAAACAAACATCTTCATGATGCGTTCGATATAGGGCATTCAACGATACAAATGGAAACATCGCAGTCAAAGCTTCATTGCCATAAGTGTGATTAAATTTCGGCAAAGATCAATTTAATAGAACAGTCTCATTTAAACAAAAAACCACGATCTTTATCGTGGTTTTTTATAACTTAAAATCCAATACTTCCCGGCGGGGGATCACCCGTCGTTTCAGAACCTTCTGTAGGTGTATAAGCATGTGTCATGCTGCATCGCCTGGTGGCGTTTTTCTTCAATATCAGGTCAGTATAGGCAGGGCATGTTTCATTTGCAAGGAGCCCGGTTACTGAGCAGATATTAGCCTCCTCAACATCCGGCGGCATTTCGAAATACTTCAGATCCATCGTGGTCTGCGGGTCATCATAAACATATTTCATGAACCTGCCCCATATTGGCGCAGCTGCGCGGCCGCCCTGCCCGTAAGCGCCACCGAACTTAATGCGGGGATCGTCAAATCCGAGCCAGCATCCGGCTACAAGCTGCGGCGTAAATCCCACGAACCATGCGTCGGTGTAATCCTGTGTAGTTCCTGTCTTACCTGCCGCGGGCCTGTTGAAAAAATTACGTATTGATGTGGCGGTACCGTCGTTTACAACATCTTCCATCATGTCTGACATAATATATGCGACGCCTTCACTTATAACTTCGCGTGTTTCGGGGATTACATCTTCTATAACATTTCCATACCTGTCTTCAATCCTTAAAATTGCGTGCGGCTCAACCCAAATACCTTCATTAGGATAAACACCAAACGCGCTGGTCATTTCAAGCGGGGAAACCTCACCCACACCAAGCGCAAGAGAAAGTACGTTTGGCAGTTCACTGTTAACGCCCATTTTATGGGCGAGCTTTATAACCTGGTCCATAGGAGCAAGTTCCATTGCAGTTCGAACGGCAACAACGTTTATTGAGTGTGTTATACCTTCACGAAGCGAAACCATACCACCGGTACCACCGCCTTTAGGCGACCATGTTTGCCCGCCAATAACAACCCTGAGGGGATCATTGGATACAGTATATGCAGGTGAATATCCGTTTTCAATAGCTGTTGTATATACAAAAGGCTTAAATGATGAACCCGGCTGGCGTTTTATTTGCGTTACATGATTCAGTCCGTACTTAAACGGGAAATTCGGATTCTGCCCTACCATCGCTTTTATCTCACCGGTCTTTGGATCAATACAAACAAACCCAACCTGAACTGCAATTTCGCGTTCCTTAACTTTTTCTATAAATACATTATCCTGCTTGAGCTTGTTATAGACCTTCTGCCGGTCAGCATCTGTCTTGGCCTTCTTATATTCGTCGCTTTGCTTTATGTACTTATCCACCGCGTCATTCAGCAGGCTGCGGTTGCCTTTCCAGTTCCAGGTCGAGTTAAACGACTTCTGGAATTCCTTAAGCTGGTTATTTACCGCATCCACTGCATGCTTCTGCATGCGGCTGTTCAGAGAAGTTGTTACTATTAATCCATCACGGTAAATATTGAACCCGTATTTTTCTGCCTTCTTTTCAAGCACCTGCCTTACGTACTCGCTGAACTGTCCGCCAAGCCCCGAACTTTGTTTCTGAAGTGTCCTGGGCTGTGCCTTAATTGGATCGTTCTTTGCAAGCTCATAAACTTCCTTTGTAATATAGCCTTCTTCCTGCATGTTGTTTAGTACAGTATTGCGCCTGTCCAAACAATTTTCCGGATGTTCGATCGGGTCATAATATCCGGAAGGATTCTTTACCATCCCAACAAGCATAGCGCATTCATCAAGGGTAAGATCGGTTACCGATTTATCAAAAAATGTTTTGGCTGCGGCTTCAACACCATATGCGCCCCTGCCGAAATAAACCTGGTTTAGATAGAGCAGAAGTATCTCATCTTTTGTATAAGTTTTCTCTATCTGCACTGCTGTAATAGCTTCCCTTAGTTTCCTTGTGAGAGAAATCGCCTGGCCTATTTCTGTGCGGTAAAGATTCCTTGCAAGCTGCTGGGTTATTGTACTTGCACCTTCTTTGATAGAAAAACTCATTAAATTCTTCATGAAAGCTTTGGCTATCCTGTCAACATCTATTCCCCAGTGCTTATAAAATTTCCTGTCTTCTGTTGCTATAAGTGCATTGGTAAGATCCTTTGGAATAGCGTCAAGCGAAACTATTGTCCTGTTTTCTATAAATAGCTGGTCAATAAGCTCGCCATCTTCAGAATAAATTTTTGTTGCAAGGTCTGTTTTTGGATTTTCGAGGCTTGAAAGCGGCGGCAGTCCGTTAAAAAGGTACGCCCCGTATGCTATTCCAAGTGCGCCAATTATTATTACAAACAACGCGAATACACTTAACTTTCGCTTTGATGACTTTTTCTTCTTTGTCATCATCTTGCGCCTGTAATCGCGGTTATTAAAATATTCCTCGCGTTCTGTTATTTTGGGATCCGACTTCTTTTTTCCGTCAAACATTAACTTTGTATATTCCCGATGTATTTTTTCAGTTCAAAATTTCCGGCGGAATATTCGCCGTAAGTACAATTATTGATCCAGTCGCCCAGTGTGATATAGTAACCTTTTCTGCCGCCGGCTTCAAGCTGTATCTGCTGCGGCTTGTGAATGTGGCCCATCACTACAAAATCTGCACCGCTGCTAATCTTCTTCATCGCAAACTCCCTCATACCGCTTGCGCCATGAGAGCCGAGATCTTTGGTTTCAGGGTATGTTTCCTTTATCCTTTGCCTGTCATCGGTATGCAGCCTGGATTTTTTTGAAGAACCCTGCGCCAGCCACAACCCAATATCGGGGTGGATAAGCGAATACAGGAACTGGTTAACCGGGCTTCTCAGGATCTTTTTGATGATCTTATACCCTGTATCACCTTTTGAAAGCCCGTCGCCGTGTGTAATATAAAATCTCTTTCTGTCTATTTCCGTTTCGAGGAAATCATAATACAGCTTCAAACCAACATCATCCCTCAGATAAGTATTAAGCCAGAAGTCATGGTTGCCGGAAAAGAAGTTTACTTCAATTCCCTGTTCCACCAGCTCATTAAGCTTTGAAAGTGTGCGGTAAAATCCCTTTGGTACTGCCCTGCGGTATTCAATCCAGCAGTCGAATAGGTCGCCCACAATATAAACTTTTTCTGCATCAGCTCTTATACTTTCCAGAAAACCAACAAGTTTCCTTTCTTTCGCCTTTTCAACATCATGGCCCAGGAAACCAAGGTGAACATCTGAGAAGAAATAGTGCTTTTTTAGGCCCAAAAACTGTATTTTATATTAGCTTTAGTTCCTGTACCTGCAATACAGGAATTTAAAGTTAATTCTTTTTTGAGATATAGAAAATCCAAATAATTAAATTGTCCAGCCGGAAAATTGCTGAGTTTGATGGTCTTAAAAGAAGGATTTTACTGCGTTTACAATTCTGCGGGAGGCTTTTCCATCCATCAGCTTTGGTATCCTGCCTTTTTTGTATCTGCCGATGTATATTTCATTCGCTTTGGAGATAATCAGGCCTTTGTTAAGGCCGCAAAGCGTATTTGTGCCAATTTCAAGTGTTTCCGGTCTCTCAAATGATTCTCTCAATGTTAAACACGGTATTCTCAAAAAAGTTGCCTCTTCCTGGATGCCGCCGGAGTCAGTTAAAACGAATTTGCATCCCACCAACAGCCTGATGAAATCAACATAGCCGGCAGGCTCGATCAATTGCAGGTTCTTTATGGCACTGAATCTTTTCAAAAAACCGAATGTTTCTGCCATTTTCAGTGTGCGGGGGTGGATAGGCAGTACAAGCTTCGCTTGTTTGTCATGCTTCATTGAAAGCTTCGATAGCTCTTCGAAAATAGAAATAATTTTGCCCAGGCTTTCCTTGTTATCTACATTCACCGGGCGGTGAATAGTAGCAAGAATAAAGCTGTTTTCTTTGAGAGCAAGCTTTTTTAGGATACCGGAGCGGCTTATTTTGGATTTATAGTGTACAAGTGAATCTATCATTGTATCGCCGGTGAGGTATATCTTTTTCCTTTTCACTCCTTCTTTTACCAGATTCCCAACCCCTGCCTTTTCTGTTACAAAAAGCAAAGAAGAAAGCGAATCGGTTACTATCCTGTTCACTTCTTCAGGCATAGTCATATCAAAGCTGCGCAGCCCGGATTCAACATGCGCCACAGGTATCGTTCCGCCGTTATGGTGGATCTTAGAGCATACCAGCGAACATGCGATCGTAGAGTTTACATCACCAAACACAATAACCATGTCAGGCTTTTCTTTCAGCACAACCTTTTCGAAACCTTCCATGATCCTTGCAGTCTGTTCTGCATGAGAGCCGGAGCCTGCCCCGAGATAAATTGCAGGTTTAGGCATATCGAGATCCTTAAAAAAGACCTGTGATAGCCGGTAATCATAATGCTGGCCTGTGTGTACTATTATATGGGTAAAAAGATGCCTGTGTTTCCTGAATTCCCGTTCAATAGGGGCAAGCTTCATAAAGTTTGGTCTTGCCCCTACAACTGAGATTATCTTCTTTTTTCTGTTCAACTATTATGCTTTCTCAAATGATATGCACTTTCTTCAGCAGGCTGCTTCAGTTTCAGACTATCTTTGGTGATGAAGCACCAAGAAGAGTTATCTTCTCCCTGTTGACCTTCAGCTTCTTTGTCGCATTCCTGGTATCTACTACGCGTTTAGAGAATGCTACTATCCATTCATAATCATATGTGCTGTGATCAGTAGCAATTACAGTAACATCAGCATCCTTAAGCAGCTTTTCGTTAAGTTCCTGCACGCGGAATATTTTATCCATCAGCCTGATAGTCCTCATATACGGGTCATGAAAATTAATGTTCTGGATGCCTTCTTTATATAACAGCTCTATAATCTTTATAGCTGGAGAATTCCTCGGGTCTTCAACATCCTTTTTGAATGTCGTTCCGAGTATCAGCACGTTTGCTTCGCTTGCTTTAACCGGATTGTTTGCCAGCTCACGCAGTACCATATCCCTTACATAAAATGGCATCTCTTCGTTTGATTCAGCTGCAAGCTCTATGAATTTAGTGTGGAAATCATACTGCTTGGCAGCCCAATCGAGGTAATACGGATCGATCTGGATGCAATGCCCGCCGATACCGGGTCCCGGTGTGAACGGCATGTAGCCGAATGGCTTGGTAGCCGCCGCTTCGATTGCTTCCCAAATATTGATATTTCCCATCCTGTCGCAAAGCCTTGCCATTTCGTTAACAAGCGCAATGTTCACGCTGCGGAAAATATTTTCGAGCAGCTTTTCCATTTCTGCAACCCTTGGTGATGAAACCTGGTGTACTTTCGTGGCAACTTCCTGCAGGATCATTACGGAGAGCTCAAGACATTTTTTAGTAACGCCGCCAACTACTATTGGTGTGTTGCCTGTATTATATACTTTGTTGCCTGGGTCAACCCTTTCAGGCGAGAACGAGAGATAATAATCCTTGCCAACCTTCCAGCCTTTTGATTCAAGTAGCGGCTGAACATAATCCTCGGTTGTTCCGGGAAATGTAGTGCTCTTTAAAACCAGAAGAGTGTGCCTCTTCATTCTTTTGAATATTTCTTCGGCAGAGTTCATGATGTAGGATATATCAGGTGTTTTATTATCCGTAACCGGGGTGGGTACACAGATAAAAATTATCTCCTGTTCTCCTATTTTGTCATAGTTGTTCGAAGCTGTAAAAAGATTATTATTGATGGCATAAAGAAAATCTTTATTTATAACATCTTTAATATAGTTCTTTTTCTGCTGTATGAGTTTTATTTTTGAAACATCAAGATCTATTCCGTGTACAGAATATCCTTTTCTGGCAAATTCAATAGCGAGCGGCAAACCGACGTATCCCAGTCCGATAATACCGATCTTGGCTTTTTTCTGTTTGATTTTTTCTCTTAATACTTCACTCATTAATGGCTTTTCCCCGTTAGTTGATTAGTATCTCTTAATTTGATTCTGATGTTAGACTTATTGATAATAGCATTATTTATCAACAATTACTTGTATATACTTTCTGCTTCTTCTTTTCTTTTTTTCCACCAACCCTCATTTTTCACGTACCACTCTACTGTGGATTTAAACTGGTTGTATGGATCTATCGATGGCTTAAATCCGAGCTTAGTTATCTTATCCACATTCAGCGCGTAACGGAAGTCATGGTTCGGCCTTGGATCTGGTATATACTGGATCCATTCATCCTTGTTTACACCCAGCATCTCACATATCCACTCTGCAGCCTGCCTGTTAGTGATCTCGGGTGAATGGTTCGCTGCAACATTGTAAGCATTGCCGGTTTCGCCTTTGTGCAGCAGGAATTCAAGGCACTCTGAAGTAAGCGGCGCATACAGCCAGTCGCGTACCTGCAGCCCCTCGCCCCATAAGGGAATCTTGCTGCCAAGTATGATATTCGAAATCCAGCGCGGAAGAGCTTTTTCAGGGTACTGCCACGGTCCGAAATTATTCGTAGGACGCAGTACAATTACCGGACTTGTTTTGCCAAACTCCATTGCCAAGTCATCTGCCTGTGACTTCGATTTTGAATAAGCAGAAGTAGCCTGGCTATCACCAAGAAGCTTATCGCCTTCTGCAAAATAACCGTCAACTATAGAGCCATAAACCTCATCGGTTGAAATATGGATGAATTTTTCGACACCGAGAGTCAATGCTTCTTCAAGCATTACCCGGGTGCCTTCAACATTTGTGCGGTAAAAGAGGTCAGGGTCGGTTTCGCTTCTTGTGTTATGGCTTTCAGCTGCAAAATGGACTACAGCATCAACACCCTCAAGCGAGGCTTTGACAGCTGCGGGGTCGCAGATATCGCCGTTTATGAACTTTACCTTATTTGTGCTGATGAGCGGTTCGAGGTTATCTTTTCCGCCAGCGTAGGTGAGTTTATCTAATACTGTTAAATCGTATCCTTTGCCCGCCATGTGGTAGACAAAGTTTGTTCCAATAAAACCGGCGCCGCCGGTGATCAAGATCCTTTTCAATATTATTCCCTTATAAATAAACCAAAATTGAGCCCAACATTCACTACTAATCCCTTTGCTTCGATCCCTTTCGGAAAACCTGTAACTTCGGTATTGTTATCAACACGCCATGTGTTCTGGGCTCCAAGCTGGTATCCGCAGTCAATTTTCAGGTACATGAATTTCTTCAGAAGTACGCCAATGCCAAGCTGCGGCTGCACCGTATAAAACCTGGATTTAAAAACCCTTGAAAGATTTGACGAAGTTCCGTTTGACTGCAGCTCACCGAATATCGAGCCATAGTTACCGCTGCCGGTACCATATTGATACAGCTCAAGGCTCAGTGTGCCGGTTGAAAACTGCGATCCAAAGCTGATATCAAATATCTTGCTGATCGGTATAACGTACTCAACGCTGATGCCGCCCTGCCCCAATGAATAATTGGAAGCTTTGGTGAGAGTATCGTTGATCTTATTTGTAAGCTTGGAAGAAAACCCGTTTCCGAATCCGCCTACCCTGAGAAAATTGCTTTTCATCGGGAAGTCGATAAATCCGCCGCCGCCCAAAGTAAGAAACCCGTTTTCGGTCATTTCCGGGAATCCTGCGTCTTTAAGCTGAAGGTTAAGGTCTTTGGTTGGATTAAAATGCCAGCCTGAAGTAACCCCGCCCGCAAAAGCAAAACTAGGCAGAAGCTGGCTGTTAGCAGTGCCCAAAATTCCGAAAAAAACTACTATTGCTGCTAAAAAGTGCGATTTACGGCTCATTTTTGGGTTATCTGTGTAAAATTTATGAAATTAAGAACACAAAACTACTAAGCAATCATTATAAAAACAATTTAAAAATTTTGGGTGTGGGTTTAGAGATTTTTGGCGAATAAAGAAGTAAAAGAAGGGATGAATTATGAATTAAGAATTAGGAATTGGGAATTAAGAATATACTTTCCGAATTGATAATTGATAATTGTTATACGTTATTTGTTATCTGCTATTTGGTGTTTGCTATTTGGTATTTGTTAGAGGTGTTCAAAATAAGCCAAACTTGATCCCACCCATGTTTTCTCTTTGTTGAAATCTACGCCCATCATCTTGCCCTTGCTCAATCTAACAAGATTATTTACAAGATACGGCTTGCCGTTATCATGCACAAAAAGCAGCCTAAGCTCCGCTTTTGCAGGCTGATCAGGAGTTTCGATCACCGGTTCGTAATTGATCTTCTTCTGGAGTATATAATTTGTCCGGTCTGTAATACCATCGAGTATCTCTTTGGTAACATCAAACACAACGCCTGCTCCTGCGAAGCTGAAAAGCGGTTTGAGGACATAGTTCTCAAGGTCAGACGGATATTCATCTATATCGCTGAGAAATTTGGTTTCTGGCACATACTTGTTCTTAAGGAAAGGCAGCGAATATTTGCTTATACGGTAGAACCAGTTGGGATGCGGAACCCATGTAACGTTCAGGTCATCCTGGAAGCTGAAATTCAGCTTAAGCTCTTTCCTGCGCTCCAGCTCATCAAAAATTACCCTGTTGTATATACGCTCTATCTTTGTCTTCCTTCCCTCGTTCATGTAGTAAAGGTCTTTGCCTTCTTTGGTAACATCGGTAATACAAACAGGCCTAACGCCGATGTATGAATAACAGCATTCAAAATCTATTCTTGTTTTCTGGTTATCAGGTTCAATTTCCAGAAGTATAACATTTTCCGGTTTTGAGTCGCCTAATACAACGCGCTTCAGTATATCGAGGTACTGGTCCGGTTTGTGGATGTTAAAAAGTCCGCCGTATCGTTCATCTATCTTAAAATGCTTGCGGAACATATAATTTTGAAGCAGTTCGTAAAAGAAGAGTGAAGAAAAGCCCTGAAGCTCTATCAGTTTTGGAGTAAGCTTTCCGTTCTCATCCCTGCAAATGGCAAAATCGATAGCCATCATCGCGGGATAGCCGGGGTCATTTGGAACTTCCATTCCTTTCGGGATGGCGTTCATGGATATTTTCAAATATTCAGGGCTCATCAGGTATGATGTGATAACTTCAACAGCATTGAGTATCTCGTTCTTGAACTCCTTGCCGATAAATATCGGGGTTTCGGCAATTCGGAATTCAATAGGAATACCCTGCGAGGAATTAAGGTCCTTCAGGAAGGCCTCGTATTTTTCTTGTGTAAACTCCGCATTGTATTTTTTCCTTATTTCCGGAACCATGATACTCTCCGCTTTCTGTTATCAGTTATGAATTATCAGTAAGTATAGAATCGCCAGATGCTGCTGGTTGTTGAAGCGCCTTTTTGATCTTTTGCCACGACCTTCCAATAATATGTAAGTCCGCCAGATACAATACCCAAACCATATGAAGGATTCGGGAGATTAGTGGCGGCAGGCGTGATCGGCGGATTTGTATTGCTTATATAGATATCATACTTCAATGTATCACCCGGGTCAGGGTCAGTGCAGTACCATGTCAATACCACCACACTATTTGTATCTATATGCGAACTGTCCGATGGATGCGGCGACTTTGGCTGATTTGGCGCCTGGTTCGTTGTGCCGCCTTCATTGCTGATTGTCGGGCCTTCTTCAGAACACCCGTATAAAAAACAAAGCATTAAACACATAACAGAAAAGGAAACTAAGAGTTTTGTCATTTTTTTGAAATTAAGGTATTAAAATTAAGGTCTTGTTCTGACTGTGAACCGCCAGATATTGCCTGTTACACCGGCACCATGATTATCTTTGGCTTTCACCTGCCAATAATAGGTTACTCCCGGGTATGGCAGCTGCCCCATGTTGTAAGCTGCAGTTGAAAGATTTCCTGCAAGGGGCACTTCGCTTAAGGGAAGTGATGCACCTGCAAAAAGATCAAATCTTAATGTATCATTCAGATCAGGGTCGGAGCTTTCCCACGTAAGGATGACATTCGAGCTGTCATCTATACCTGTGGCGCTATCCCGAGGTGATGGGTTTATTGGAATACTCGGTGAATTATTTGTTACTTCATTTGAAACGGGTGATGAATCTTTTTTGCATCCTGTGAAGCAAAAAACGAGGGCTGAAAAAAACAAAAACAATATGACAAAGTTTTTCATTGGTAATAATGATTTTAGACAGCCTGAAAGTAATGCTTAGATCAAAAACTTTCCTTTTTCCATTACCTGCTCATCATCAAACCAGATGCTGCACTTTATACTAACGCAGTCAATGTGTGTTGTTGACTGCCAGTCTGCGCCGGTATGTGCAGAATACGGATGACCGAAAGCGATATGTATCGTCGGTAATTTTTCATCCTGCAGAATGTGGCCAATGACTTTTTTGCAGGCAAGGTTAGTGCCAATCGCAAACTCGCCTACACGGTTGCTGTTCTCATCAGTCATAGTATAAGCGGTAAACTCTTCAAGAAGCTCTTTGTTCCTGCACTCCATTTTTACAATGCGCGAATCTTTTATCTCAATTTTAAGCGGAGTATCTTTAAGATCGCCGTATTTCTGGCAAAGGTAATCACCCACAACGCCATCTACAACAAATGTACCGTTGCAGCTTAAAGGAGATGTGAAGATCTCTCCGCCGGGCAGGTTACCCCATTTTTCAACTGATATTATCCCGCTTGTTTTAAGCCACTTGAGCTCAGGCACAAAGTTTGAGACCATATCTGTGCCGCCATCTGATTTGATCTTGATTACTTTTGCCTTACGCGCTTTTTCTATAAGGCGCTGGCTTAGTTCATCAACTTTAAGAAAATCGGCGCGCATACCTTCCAGCATTATCTGCCTGTTGATATTCACCATATGTCCGTGGCGGATCTTATGAGCATCAACAACTTCAGTCATATCGATCCTTGAACGAAGCTCACCTGTATGGGCGATAGCGCAAAATATACTTACCTGTGACTTTGCAAGGTCATCCAGTATTGGCTGCGGCATATTTTTCAGAGGACGGGGCGCATAATCTTCAATTACCATCACACTAAGCTCGGCGCCAACCTTTTTAACTTCGGCTGCAAGAGCAGATGCAATTTCAAGAGATTCGTTATCAGTTATAATTGTGATCCTTTCTTCAGGCTTAAGCCTCAAGCAAACGCTTATAGCATTGTATGCTCCTTCAGAAAGCTCTTTATCAAAATCAACATTCACGTGTTTAGTATCCATTTAATAGTATAATAAATATTGGTTTCAGTTTTACTGTTAATTTTTCAGAATTAATTTATGACAGACCCATATGAGTCTCTTCAATAATAAGGTCAACTACTTTGTTCAGGCCTTCCTTGGTTCCGTCCCAAACTGCAAGCTGCCTATCGGCACCGGTGCCGTTCTGCAGCATCTGCAGAATGTAATTCACCTCTTCCCAGCTTCCCAGGTCATCAACTACATCGCTTATGAATGAAACAAGCTCCATTGCAAGTATCTTAAAGTCAACTTCTTCCTGCTTGCCGAAATCGATAAGCTTGCCTTCGGTGCCGTAACGGGCTGCGCGCCATTTGTTCTCGTTTATAAGCGCACGGCGGTAAATCCTGAACCCGAGGTTCTGCCTCATCAGCTTATAAAGCTTCACAACCACAGCCTGCATTAACGCTGCCAGGCAGATAGTTTCATCAACGCGCATCGGTATATCGCACATACGGAACTCGAGTGTATTAAAGTAAGGATGAAGCCTGATATCGTACCATATCTTCTTGCCGTTATCAATACAATTGGTCTTTATCAGAAGGTTCACATAGTTATCAAACTCTGTTACAGTATCGTAATAATCAGGAATTCCCGTTCTTGGGAATTTATCGAACACTTTTACGCGGTATGATTTGAAGCCTGTATTCCTGCCAAGCCAGAAGGGTGAGTTGGTTGAGAGCGCAAAGATGTGGGGAATAAAGTATCTCACCGCATTCATGATCTGGATCCCAACCTCGCGGTTCGGAATACCTACATGAACATGCAGCCCGAAGATAAGGTTCGCGCGGGCAGCATCCTGCATTTCTCTTACAATTTCATGATACCTGGGATGATCGGTAATTGTAACCTCATTCCAGTGGGTGAACGGGTGGGTGCCCGCAGCTCCTATCCTGAAGCCCGCTTCCTTTGCCAGGGTAGCCAGGTTCGAGCGCAGACTCACAACCTCATCGCGCGCTTCGTGGATATCCCTGCAAATTTTCGTCCCAACTTCAACAACTGAAGCGTGCATTTCAGGCTTTATCTGCTCCTTAAGGAACACCTTGCCTGAATCAACGATCTGCTGCATATGAGAAACCAGCTTCCTTGTTTCAGGATCTATCAGCTGGAATTCTTCTTCGATACCAAGCGTAAATATGTGCTTCTCCATATTTTTTTTGCTATAATTGGTTTACAATCTATATATTTATCCTTAATAAAACAAGTAATTCAAAAAGCTAAAAGGATAAAATATACAGCTTATGCAGCTTTGGTCTTTTTAGTTTTTTTCGCCGGAGTATCTGCGCTATCCGATTCTTTTGCAGATTCAACGGGCTTAGTTTTGCGTACACGCGTTGTTTTAGCGGCTAATTTATTTTTGGACTTTTTTTTTACTGATTCGTCATATGCGCCTTCAACAATTGGCTCATTGTTCGCGGATGAATAAACAAAATCACCCCATGTTAAATTATTGAGCCCTTCCCTGTGTGCCATTGCCCTGCGGATAGCCATGTTCGCTGCAGCTTCAACTATCCACTCGAAGTTAGCTTCACCTACTGAATGTACATCAGCATCGGGGGCGGGATTGCAGAAATCAATTGCGTATGGTACGCCATCTCTCAAAGCAAGCTCAACAGTATTGAAATCATATCCAAGAGCGCGGTTTATTTTCAGAACAACATCTGTGAGCATCTTGTTCTTTTCCGGGGCAACAGTGGTATCCTTCAGATATCTCAAGTGGTGTGGATTCCTCGGTTCGTAAGGCATTACCCATACATCCTGCCTATCGAGGCAGTAGCAGCGATAGTATTCTTCGAACTGGATCTCTTCCTGCAGCATCATTACAAGCTGCTCTGTTTCATTGTATGCTTTGAAAAATTCCTCAACGTTGCTTACTTTATAAACTGATTTCCAGCCGCCGCCTGCATGCGGTTTGAAGTATGCAGGGAAACCTATGTATTCAAAAATGCCTTCCCAGTCAAGAGGGAAAGAGAGATTCCTGAATGAATTATGTGTAGTATCTGCTGGAAGCTGGTTTGAAGGGAGTATAACGGTCTTTGGAACTGGAATGCCTATTTTTGTCATCAGCGCATTGTTGAAGAATTTTTCATCAGCGCTCCACCAAAACGGGTTATTAATGACAGCAGTTCCGCTTGAAGCGGCATTTTTTAGGAATGCGCGGTAAAACGGCACATCCTGCGAGATCCTGTCTATTATAACATGATATTTCAGCGGCTCACCCTGGATAACTTTATCTATCATAACAGGCTCTGCCACTATTTCCTGGTTCATTTCCCTGGCTTTCTGGTTTACTCTATCTATAAAAGCCTGCGGGAAGGTATTTTCCTGGCCAAATAATATTCCGATTCTTTTCATTTAATTGTATTACTCCTTTATATTTTTATTTATTTCAAAATCTCGTCAAAAAATGCTATTTTTACGCTATTTTAAGGGTTTTGGAATCGCAGAATTACAAATTTACGAAAAAAATGGGAGATATAAAAGCGGTGTCAAATCTATACAAAAAATGCCCGGCACTCCCATACCGGACATTTTTTTGATTTTGCTTTTGTGATTTCCCTACTTACCCACTCAACTACTCACCAACTCACCCTCTCAACTACTCACCCAAATTCACTATTTCCCCACTTCACTATTTGAGTAAGACCATCTTCTTCGTCTCCTTAAACCCATTAGCCTCAACTGAATAAAAATACATCCCGCTTGCAAAGTTCGAGCCATCAAACTTCACTTCATGTGTTCCGGCCGTTTGATATCCGCTATAGTTATATACTTCCCTGCCAAGCAGATCGTATATCCTGACCGATACCATTGCATCTTTCGGTACATCAAACCGGATGGTTGTTTGCGGGTTGAACGGATTTGGATAATTCTGATATAACCTGAATGAGGTCGGGAAATTGTTATTCAGTGTGGATTGGCTGTTAGATGTAACATTCCTTGTTAAGTATGCCAGTAATCCAGCCTTACTTGGATTAAGCTTTACAGGCTCATTCGGATCATCTGTTAAGCCCTGCAGCATGTTTTCAAGGCACATTTTATTTACAAGTGCGTGTGTACCTTTGGGCGTATTCTGGTTTAACTGGTAGATGTTCTCGTAATCTGTAATTGCTTCTGATACATTACCCTGTTTTACCTTTGCCTTTATAACAAAGTCTTCAGCTATCTCACGGCTTTCAGGTGTATGTGTTGTATCTGTCTTTATACCTGCA
>JAYRXC010000009.1:0-8621 GCA_041917655.1 Ignavibacteria bacterium
TGTATGTGTATCAACTATTGGAGCTGCAAGATCAGGGTTAATGTTTATACCATTATATGCGTTTACAAATGTACAGTTCTTCAAGGTATCGTTTGCGTTATCGATTAGGTAGATACCGTCCCATGTGTCGGCGGAGTCAAGCGAAGTAAATTTACAACCATCAGCACTAATCCTAGCCCCGTTTTGAAAAATGATCTTAGAGCTTTTACCCATTCTTAATTCTGAATGCGGCATCATTATCAGCGCTGATGTGCTGTCAAAAACAAGCGTTGTGCTGTCCGGGAATTCGACAATCGTGCTGTCTTCTATTGTTACATTACCGCCTTTAACAATTCCATCAGACCAGCCGGCACAATAAGACATCCTTCCGTTTCTTTCGTAAATGATTCTGACATTTCCGTTAATGATACCATAGTTGCATAATTTACCACCACTTTTCACAACCACTGTGCTGTTGTTTTGAAATGTAAGGAAACTGCTGGGTAAGATACTGAAAGTAGCACCATTTTCGATATACATTGTTTCATTGGTTTTTAGATAAGCATGATGACCTGAAGCAACTGAAAAATTCATAAAAAGACTGCCATAATTCAAGTGTGAGGTAAAGCCATAATAGTCAACCGCTTTGATTGGAAGATATAAATAAGAGTTATAATTTGTTTCTGTTGTTGTTTTGAAACTACCTTTGTTTTGGTTTTTGGACCAAACAACCAAAGGATTAATCCCGTTAATTTGATACCAAATTTTAAGATCTCTATTAGCCGGGCTGTCCCAAATTTTAATTTGTTCACCTGAAAAATTAAACCTTATATCATTGTCACTCTTATATTCAAACCAAACATCATTATTACCGCTATAACCATAATCCCAATCGCTGAAATCAATATTACAATAATCGATCATTGTTGTTAATTGATATTCTCCATTCTCATCAATGACATTCCAAAATTCAATTCTATATTCCCATAACCAATAATACTGTCTGACCTAGAACCGTGCGCAGCAGTGAAATCCTGGTTCAAGGTAAATCCATTTATTGCCCAATCGAAAATATCTGTGACTTTTGGTAATTTCTTATATCCTCCGAATACATGGTTTTCTTTTAAATTGAAAGGCTTTGATGCTTCGGAACTATATCTGAAATCTCTTGTACCTGGAGAACCATTTATTGTTTTACCGTTAAAAATAAATCCTACAGGTATTACTTTTACGAATATATCTTTCGTAGTACTTCTGTTTGCTATAAATAATTCAGCTGCAGGTGCCGGTACATCATCAAAGCTAAAAACAATGTTTGTAAATACTAAAAGTAAAAAAGTTAATGTTATAAAATTTTTCATAAGTTTATATATTAAGGTTTTATTTGATTAAAGCGATACTTTTTACCTCTGTTTGCCCAGTAGCCGCTTTTATTTTGACAAAATAGATTCCGCTCGCATAATTTACAGAATTAATCTTTATCGAATATTTACCTGAATTATAATACCTTTCCGCTAATATACCCACCTCCTTTCCAAGAACGTCATACATTTTAATGGTCAAGTACTGTTGTTTGTTTAGTTCAAATATTATGTTGCACACAGGATTAAATGGATTAGGATAAGCACTAATAATTCTAAAAATTTTAGGAACTATCTGCTGATTATTACTAATGCCAATTGGATTTAAAGTACCATTTTTATCCAGTTTTAAAACATATAAGTATTGCGGGTCTGATCTTGAGTTCGTAATTATGGGTGAATCAAAAGCATCACCGCTTATCACAAATCCACTATCGCTAGTCTGATCAATTCCAAATCCCCGTAAATGCAAGGTATCCTTTTTGTAGAATTTTTCCCAAATTCTATTTCCATTTTCATCAACATTCAATAGAAATATTTTATTTGTATCGCCAAGAGGCAGGTCTGTACTGAAACCGGAAATATAAAAAGTATTATTGTATGTGCTTCTAACTGCATTTTCCCCATAAAGCATCTGGTAAAAAGTATTTGTATCTCCGTATATTTTTGACCATTGATAATTACCAAGGCTATCTGTTTTCAAAAAATATAATTTTATATTTTGATTACTGTATTCATTATTGCCAAATGTGAGATATCCTTTATCAGATGTTTGAAAAACCGAACAACCATATAAAAACGCTCCGCTGCTAAAAGCTTTTGTCCATTGTGTGTCTCCTTCTGAATTAGTCTTTACTAAATAGATTTTACCACTATTGTTTATATATAAACCTCCGGTTAATATATATCCATTATCGTAAGTATTCCGAGAATTTAAAAATCCAGTTATTCCACCATTATTTGTTATGAACTTTGACCATATTTTGTTGCCATTTTGATCTACTTTTATATAATATCCTGAACGTATTGATGGTATACCAAATCTAGAATAACCAGAAATTAAAAGATTACCGTCATTAGTGTTAATAATGTTATAAGCATATATATCGTATCCTGGTTCTTCTATTTCTTGCGCCCAAATCTGATTTCCGTTTTGAGAGTACTTTGTAATATATAAATAATAATTATATCCAATTGCAACATAATTTCCATCGGGCGATTCAACAATTGATTGCATGTCTGTATATGGTGTATATCTTGTCCATAATGTATCACCATAAGGGTTAAGCTTACAAATAAAACCCCCAACATTGTATCTCCACCCGGTAACTATATAATTTCCATCCGACGTCTGCTTAACTGATGCTCCTGTTGTAGCAGCAGAATAAAAATACGTTTTATCCCAAGTTATGCTTTGACCCAAACTAACAGCACTATTTGATACTAATAACATTAAGATGGTAATTAATGCTTTTGTCAAAGTTGATTTTGTTTGCATTATAGGTTTATTAAGATCTCGTTTGCGAGCTATTTGCGGCATATTTGTTCTTATTTAATTTTCCAGCAAGAGCAGCATTAGATTCATAAATATAATATTGATTTGCCGGATTTGCAACAACAAATGCTCAAAGGTTTCGGGTTATGGCTATGGGTATCAATACAAACATAATACACGTTATAGGCGAAAACAATGACTTGAGTCATAATTCATCACCGCGTGCCGCCAGGAGTTTCCTCCTGACGGATGTTTGGTTGTAACCCGAATCGCCCGATTCGAGTGCATTTACGTTAAGCCAACAATCCGGTCACATCGTTTCAGCAGAGTCTCTCCGCAGGAGGACTCTGCGTTATCATATACCGGTTTCCAGAGTCCTGCTGGCGCAGAGACACTGGAAAGTGCTGGAGAGTACATTTGCGTAATCCAGCAATCCGGTCAGGCGACCGGATTTACATGCACCGTGAAGCTGTCAATGTGTCGTCAGGAGTTACATCCTGGCGGTTCTGGAAAATTGCCCAATTGATACTTTTTCACCCATTTATCTCAAAATCGCTCTTTCAACTTAGCTTAATTTTTAGTATCTTTGTAATCTATACTAATACAAATCTATAAAATTTATTATTTTTTTAGCATAAATGGCAGAAAATCAGCAGAATAAGGGCAAGATCGTACAGATCATTGGCGTTGTACTTGATATTGATTTTTCAGGTGGTAAATTGCCTGAAATCTACTCAGCTCTAAGGATACCAAGAAAGAATACCGATGGCGTTGAAGATGTTCTGATAGCAGAAGTTCAGCAGCACCTCGGCGAAGACCGTGTAAGGGCAGTATCAATGGATACCACTGACGGTTTGGTTAGGGGAATGGATGTATTCGATACTGGTGCACCGATCACAATTCAGGTTGGACCCGAAGTTCTAGGCAGGCTGATGAACGTTACCGGCGAAACCATCGACGGTCTCGAACCCCTTAAGACTACGAAATCTCTTCCTATTCACAGGCCTGCTCCGGCGCTTGAAGAGCTTTCAACTCAGAAAGAAGTTTTGGAAACTGGTATCAAAGTTATCGATTTGCTTGAGCCATACACCAAAGGCGGTAAGACCGGTCTGTTCGGGGGCGCAGGTGTAGGTAAAACAGTTCTTATCCAGGAGCTTATTAATAATATCGCAACATTCCACGGCGGATATTCTGTATTCGCAGGCGTGGGCGAGCGTACGAGGGAAGGAAACGATCTCTGGCGCGAAATGAAGGAATCAGGCGTTATCAATAAAACTTGCCTCGTGTTCGGACAGATGAATGAGCCGCCCGGAGCAAGGCAACGTATCGGTTTAACCGGTTTAACTGTTGCCGAGTACTTCCGTGATGAAGAAGGAAAAGACGTTCTTCTCTTTGTTGATAACATTTTCCGTTTTACACAGGCAGGCTCAGAGGTATCAGCGCTTTTAGGACGTATGCCTTCGGCAGTAGGTTACCAGCCAACTTTGGCAACAGAGATGGGCGGCCTGCAGGAGAGGATCACTTCTACCAAGAAGGGTTCCATCACCTCGGTACAGGCTATTTACGTACCTGCTGATGACTTGACAGATCCGGCACCGGCAGCGGTATTCGCGCATCTAGACGCTACCACGGTATTGGACAGAAGCATTTCAGAGCTTGGTATTTACCCTGCTGTTGACCCGCTTTCTTCTACATCAAGAATTTTAGACCCGCTTGTTATCGGCGAAGAACATTACAATGTTGCCCAGTCGGTTAAGCAGGTTCTGCAGAAATATAAAGAGCTTCAGGATATTATTAATATTCTCGGTATCGATGAGCTTTCTGATGAAGATAAGCTTTCAGTACTCAGGGCAAGAAAGGTACAGAAGTTCCTCTCACAGCCGTTCTTCGTTGCTGAGCCGTTCACAGGTTCAAAAGGCAAGTATGTTAAGACCGAAGAGACGATCAAAGGATTCAAAGCTATTGTAAACGGCGAGTGCGATGATGTTCCTGAAAACGCCTTCTATATGGTAGGTAATCTTGATGAAGCATTGGAGAAGGCTAAAACGTTATAAAAGATGTCAGATAGTTTAGTTCACTTAGAAATAGTTACACCGGGCAGAACAGTATTTAACGATAATGTTAAGAGCTTTACTGCACCCGGCGCTGAAGGCGGCTTCCAGATTTTGCACAATCATGCTCCCTTTATATCTACTATTATTCCCGGAATTGTGAAGTACGTTACGGCCGATGGCACGGAAAGAAGATTCGTTACTTCCGGCGGAACGGTTGAAGTTCATGATAACAAGATCACCATGCTTGCAGAGTCGCTGATCCCCGTGGAAGATATTGACGCTGCTGCAGCAGAAAAAGAGAAAATTGAAGCTTCCAGGATCCTGGAGTCTAAAGAACCGGGACTTGATAAAGAAGCTGCCAAACATATGCTTTTGACGGCTAAGGCTAAACTAAAGGCTTTGGCTATATAAAATATCCTATAAACTGCTGATATTTGCATATTGGCATAATTCAGGCTATTTTATTAATGTTCTATAATTTGTATATTTAATGATATTTGGAGGGCCGGTAGCTCAGTGGTAGAGCATCTCCCTTTTAAGGAGAGGGTCGGAGGTTCGAGACCTCCCCGGCTCACTGTTTTTATTTAATTTTTTTTTAGTATATTTGTTAAAGTGTAGTTCCCGCATTTGCTGGAATGTTTTAAAGGGCGTTGATTTTTGTAGTATTTAACGCTTGAATTTTATTACTTAGAAAGGAGGAGAAGCCCGAATGCAGAAAGGTAAAGTAAAATGGTTTAATGCTGATAAAGGATTTGGTTTTATAACTGGTAATGACGGAAAGGACGTATTCGTGCATTTCAAGTCAATAGTCGGTGATGGTTACAGATCACTCGAGGACGGACAGGAAGTTGAATATGAGGTAGAAGAGACCGAAAAAGGTTTACAGGCAAGAAACGTCACTAAAGCATAAATTGTCTTAGTACACGAGAATATATTGTTATGCAAACCCCGCTTATGCAAATAGGCGGGGTTATTTTTTTGATATACTTTCAATATTCAGCTCCGTAAATTCTGACAGCTACCCAACCGGGCCCTTCCTCTCAAAAATCACATTTTTTACTACGCGAATTTTATTCAAATTTCCGAACATTTTCATCATACAACTTTGCAAGCGTTTTTTTCACGTAATCACGTTATGAAACATATACAACAAAACTGTTAATTTTGATGCGTGAATGAATAACTTAACAGAACAAAATATCATGAAGAAAACTCTTATAGCTCTCTTCGCCCTCTTTTTTACAACATCCTTTTTCGCCGGCGAACATTACACCGGCGGTAATCCGCGTTATGATAAGTGGATGGATCCTTCTTATTTCAGGGGATACAACGTGCTGTATGAATCGCCCAAATCACTGCAGGATTTTATTGATTTCAAAAATTACGGCGGCAATGTTTTCCACATACAGCCCGATGGATTCCTGGCGGTTGATCCGCCTTATGACCCGATTCAGGCCAACATTGATGGCTGCGATATGCTTGTGAATCTTTGCAGGCAGGCAGGCATCCATTATGTGATCGGTATGCGCTCAGGTCCCGGGGCTTACGATACTTACGATGAGTCACAGGGTACTGTTGGAGAGTCCAGGATCTGGAATGACGGCAACACTGTTGAGCAGGATCTGTATGCCGAAATGCTCAGAATGGTCGTAATGAAATACGGACATGATACACTCTTTGTTGGATTGAACATGGTAATTGAGCCAAGGCCAAAGGTCAGGGTAATACCAGCCAATACATCTACAAACTACAAGCTTTTCCTTGAGAATGTTTATAACATTCACATGGATAGGGTTTACCAGAAGTGGGTAACAAAGATCAGGCAGATAAATACCGAAGTGCCAATAATTGCCGAGAGCTTTGGCTGCTCAACTCCTGAATTATTCCCGGCATATGTTATAAATGATCCATACATTATTTATTCGGCTCATAACTACCAGCCGGTAGAGTATTCAAAAGCAACGCCGTCATTTTCGAAATCATATCCCGGCGTTTACTGGAATCTCACAACTCTTTCACAGGTAATGTATGACGCAGAGTTCTTGCGCCGTACGGTGTTCGGTAAGCTGCGTGATTTCCAGCTCCAGACCGGCGCACCCGTTTTTATAGGCGAAATGGGAATGTATAAAACTCAAAGCGGCTCCGCAGAATATATCGGCGACATTTTGAACATTTGCAAAGATTACGGCTGGCACTATGCTTTCTGGGATTGGCGCAGGGGACCCTCGGAAGACTGGAACCTTGAGAAATTTACAGACGAAGGCAACGCAACATGGAAAACCGTTCTGGCTAACTTCCATGCACCGCCCGTTCCAAATCCGGTTTCGCCGCAAAATGGCGGAACTGCAGCACTGAATCCGGCATTTTCATGGGACTCAATGACTTCATACACAACATTTGATCTTGAGATCGGCATCTATGGCGGAAGGCCGGATAATAACATTTTGATCACAGATATTAGCACCGCTGGATTCAAATTCGGCGAAAATGCTTTGGTGGAAGGGCAGACTTACGCATGGCGAATCAGGGCTAAGAATCCCGGCGGCGCGCCGGAAAATTGCTCCGGGTGGTCTGAGCCCAAAATATTTACCGCGACCTCTGAAGCCGGAACAATTGCCGCAGATAAGCCTGAAACAAGGCTGAACCAGAACTGGCCGAATCCATTCAATCCTTCAACAAGCATCAAATTTTCTCTAAGCAATGGAAGCAATGTGAAGCTGGTAGTATATGATATGCTGGGCAGTGAAGTGGCAACGCTTGTTGACGGTTATAAGATGCAGGGAAGCCATTCTGTAGTATTCGATGCATCTGCTCTTGCAAGCGGTGTATATATCTATAAGCTTGAAGCATTGCCCGGTGAAGGCTTTGCAGGATTTACAGAGATCAAAAAGATGATATTGGTAAAATAACCCGGCTTAACAGGTATATATGGAAAAGTTTGCAGCACCTGTTAAGTAATTACCATTCACACGTAATTCACAGATCACCCCGCAAGTTTTGCGGGGTTTTTTGTTTGTGTGATTTGATGCGATCTTCCTGTAGGGAATGCATCTTTTATGTTTGACATTTGAGTTTTGACATTTAAAATTGTTTTTTTGATTACGCCGCTTCGCGGCTAGTGTTAGGGCGCTCCTGCCACGATGGGCTGCGCCCATCGCTGATATATTTTGCCCCTTCGAGGCTGCGAGAGTACTGCCGAATTCATTTTTATTCCATTAGGAATATTATTTTGACATTTGAACTTTGGAATTTGGAATTTAAGATTACGCCGCTTCGCGGCTAATGTTAGTGCGCTCCTGCCACGATGGGCTGCGCCCATCGCTGGTGTATTATGCCCCTTCTGGGCTGAAAGACTTTAGCTTAGCCTGCAAACAGTCCCCCCTTCGGCTTTTGGGAAGGGGGGAAAGTAGATTCCAAAGACTCATCGAGCCTCAATTGAACACAAATTCTCAAGCCCGGAAAATTGCAATGGGGGTTTGCTTCTGAGTATGTTGAAACCCTAGCAGTAGTATCCACAATCGTAAATCCAAAAATCCGAAATATCCATTAAACCACCCCCCACATCAGTTGACTGGCGTCAACTGATGCTTTCCCCTTTTATGTTAAATAGAAAGCCCAAAAAGATTTATAATAATAGACAAAAAATCATAGAATAATACTTTTATCAGCGGTCACTTTGAAAGTGCTGCATTATCTTGTTATATTTTATGAAGCAGGCACGCAGTCTCCTAA
>JAYRXC010000010.1:0-108092 GCA_041917655.1 Ignavibacteria bacterium
AGAAAGCACGACGGTCTAATATAACTATACGTTTGCGGGTTTTGAGACGATGCACCGCATCGTCTCTACAGGTTGTGGTATGATTGCGTTCTCAGAGTTCTTTCCCGGCTGTTTAGCATAGGCCGGATATCATTTTTTTTGTGTTATCTTGTAGCCTGACGGTATGAAGTTTTCCAAAACCGGAAGTACAACGGTTTATTATAAGTTCTATACGTTTGCGGGTTTTGAGACGATGCACCGCATCGTCTCTACAGGCTGTATTATGATTGTCTGTAAATGTTTTTTGTAGCCGTCAGGCTTGCCTGACGGTATGAAGTTTTCCAAAACCGGAAGTACGACGGTTTATTATAAGCTCTATTTGTTTGCAGGTTCTGAGACGATGCGCCGCATCGTCTCTACAGGTTGTGGTATGCGAATAAAAAAGAGAACCTTAGTTCTCTTTTTTATTTTGATCAATAATTTTATGAAATCTTTTTATGACTGCCAGGGAGCTTTGATGCCCAGTCCGGCAAGCTTATCTTCAAACTCAGCGCGTTCACGGTTCTTCTTGGGCCCGCCGGTTGATTTATCCAGCCAGTTAAATGATTTTGCAAGCTCTATGGCCTGTTCCTTATCACCTTTGGTGAGCGCTGCAAGAACTTCGGTTTCAAGCCGGGTCAAGCTGCTTGAGTTTACCCTGTAATCCATAAACGCCTCCCACACTGCGGGACACCATTTTGCAACAATTTCATGCCCCATGATCTCTGCATAGCGGCGTATTTCGTACTGCGCATGTGAATCCATCCTCAGGTACAAAAAGTGCAGCAGGTTATGCAGGTCAACTTTCCAATATGCTTCGGTGTAGGTAGAAAGCGGCAGGTCCTTGCGCGCCTGTTCACGTGCAATTCCCATCTTAAGGCGCTCATCATAAACTTCCCTGGCAAGTGATTGCAGGTAACGCTCTTTTTCGGTGAGCGATTTGCCTTCGGTATCGCCTGCAAAGCCTGCCGAGCCCTGGCGGTTGCCTGATGCCTGTATACGCCATTCAGCTTCACTTGTGGTTTGCGCGGAATCAATAGCTACGCTGTAGCGTGTTGAATACTCGTTCACGTTTGCCATGCGGTGGCGTATCCACTGCCGCCAGCAATCCATTGGCACGCGCACATGGAATTTTATCTCGCACATCTCAAACGGCGTGGTGTGATGGTGGCGCATCAGGTAGCGGATAAGGCCGCGGTCTTCATGCACCTTCTTGGTTCCTTTGCCGTATGATACACGCGCCGCCTGGACTATCGATTCATCTGATCCCATGTAATCAATTACTCGTATAAATCCGTCATCAAGCACTTTGAACGGCTTTCCAAGGATCTCATCGAGTGCTGGTACAACCGGCCTCGTGAGTGCTTCCATTTGCGGATTGGATTCCGGTGTTTCGGTATATTCTTTTTCTGATGTCATATTGTTTCCAAAGAGTTATTCAGGCTTTGTCCTCTGAAAAAAAGGTCACCTACTTCTTAGTTGTTAATACAGAACATTTATTAATAAGTGCAAAATAACTAAATAAATACAATGATTAAAGGATTTAGCACTCAAAATCACTCATTATTATGAAATCCACATAAAAAAAGTAATACTCGTCAAAAAGTAAGATGTTTTCTAATTGACTTACAAATCAATTTGTCTTATTTTTGAATAAAGCACAGGAGCAATACTTATGGAATCATCAAAAGTGACATCAAAAGGCCAATTGGTAATACCTTCGAAACTAAGAAAGAAATATAAGATCCGAAACGGAACCCGTGTTAATTTTATTGAAGAATCTGACGGTATCAAGATGATGCCTGTTACTGCAGAATTCATACGGGCCAATGCCGGTTTTTTAGGGACTAAGGGGAAATTACTTAAAGCTCTAATGGAAGAAAAGAAATCAGAACGCGATTTATAAAACAGTAATATTATGAAAAAATATGTTCTGGACAGTTTTGCTTTGCTGGCTTATGCTGAAAATGAAAAAGGAGCAAATACGGTTACCGAAATTCTTGTAGATGCATCTGAAGGAAGAGCTGAGTTATTTATGTCAGTAGTTAATTTCGGAGAGCTGTATTACATTGCGTATCGTGAAGGCGGAAAGCAAAGAGCTGAAAAATACAAAGAGATGGTTTTAAAGTATCCAATTGAGATTATCGATGCGGATATGGAGAGAGTTCTGGATGCGGCAATTTTTAAAGCAAACTACAAAATGAGCTATGCAGATGCTTTTGCAGCGGGACTGGCAGATGTAAAAAAAGCATTACTTGTTACAGGCGATAAGGAATTTTTACAGGTTAAAGATAAAATTAAGCTGGTATTCCTGAATTGAAAATCTGTCAATGTGATTTTTTCCTCAATTTCTGCCATACTAACTCTGCAGCAAACGAGCCTATCAGCAGCGCGATCATTGTATATACTGCCTCGGGGGCGTTACGGTAAGTGTAGACCTCGAGAATAACAAACATTACCAGGCAAAGAATAAGTGATATGGCAACGATCCACCCTTTTGCGCCTGTTTGTTTCAATATCCGCAGATGGCCCGCATTAACCGCAGCATAGACCAGCAGAAAGGCTCCCGAGCCCATCATAGCAATTCCCGCAAGATCAAAAAACAGAATGAAACAAACAACCAGCAGTGAAGTGATAAGCAGACCGCCTGTTGCTCCTTTTATCTCATCCTTTGCAAACACTGCCGGAAGCTGGCCCTCTTTTGCCACCATGTAGCTTACGTTTGCGCCCCCGAAAAGCGTTGCGTTAATGGCTGAAGCTGTTGAAAAGAGAGCTGCAATTGCAATAAGCTTGAAGCCAAACATTCCGAGGAATAGCTTTGCGGCTTCGGCAAGAGCGAAATCACGCGCGGCAGAGATTTGCCCGGTAGTTAGATTTCCCGATACGGTGATTGATACCGCAAGATATATCAGAATCACTATAAATACTGCAAGGTATAGTGCTTTAGGCAGAGATTTGGAAGGATTATCCATATTGCCGGCTGCATTTGTTATGAGTCCGAATCCTTCGTAACCAATGAACAGAACGCCTGCGCCAAAGAAAATGTAATCGGTTGAATTCCAGTGTACGGGAGTGAGGTTAGAGGGCTCAATGAAAAAGAGTCCGGCCCCGGCAAACAGAACCAGTATGCCTACCTTCACCGCTACTATGAATGTTTCAGCCTTGCCAACATCGCCGGCGCCGAGCATGTTTATTATGGTAAAGAATATTACCGCTCCTGCTGCAACTGCTTTTGTTAAAACAGGCGAAGGCGCAGCCGAAAAAAATGTGAGCGCGTATGATGAGAATCCCTGCGCATATAAAGCGATAGCAATCACGTATCCTATCCACATGAAGAGGTTAAGTCCGCCCGATATTGTTCCGCTGCCCCATCCTTTAATAAGGAATTCCACCGCGCCGCCTGCCGAAGGAAACTTTGCACCAAGCTTAGCGTAAGAATATGTAGAAAAAAGCGCAACCACACCGCCAATGAGGAATGAAAGCCACATGGCGGCTCCTGAAGCCTGGGCCACCACGCCCAGAATTGAGAAGATTCCTGCGCCTATCATGCCGCCAATTCCGATAGAAATTGCAGCTACAAGTGAGATCCTGTTTTTCATAGAGCAATTTAATGTAATATTTACAATTATTTGATATTGAAAAACGGTATTATTGAACACATAAAAAAACCGGGGTATTGATACCCCGGCTATCTGATTTAAAGATCTTATCTGAACCCGTTTTATTTTACCAGGATCATCTTTTTCGTTTCTGAATATGTCCCGGTTTCCAGCTTATAGAAATAAACTCCGCTTGAAAGATCACCCGCATTGAAAGATTCTTCATACACGCCTGCTTCCATTTCTCTGTTAACCAATTCGGAAACAGTTTTACCTGTTATATCAAATACCGTGAGCTTTACTTTTCCATTTTCAGGAATTGTGAATTTAATACCTGTTGCAGGATTAAAGGGGTTCGGAAAGTTCTGCTCAAGCGAAAATCGGCCGGCAATAGTGGTCTCGGTTTCATTGCCGGATTTATTCATCATTGGATCGCCATTGTTGAATTGCAATCCCCACGTGTACAGGTAGCCAACATCAGCAGCGTTGCCGTTATCTGTTACAATCAGCTTCCATTTACCCATTGGAGATTTTCCTCCTACCGGGCTTGTGATCTTTTTTGCGGGTCTTACAGAGGGTCCGAATGAAGTATATCTTTTGTTCATTGTTGAATCGGCCTGTTCATCGAATATGGCAACAAGATTATCATTTGACGGGGCCTGCGGCTGTCCGCTGTATATCAGCATTGTATCGTTATAGGGAGAGACCAGCCTGATATTGAGATCACCTTCGTTTGTATGATTGAGTGCTACAAAAACATTTACATCATTTATGGTAAAACCGATAGGTGCAGAAACCTGCAGCTCAGATGATATTTCTCCCCCCATGCCGAACTCAGGTATCCTTAAGCCGATGTAGCTGCTTATGTGCCATTTGTGTGGAAACAAGTGTTCATCTGACCTGTTTACAGGTGAAACAGGGATATCATCGATCGCAGCGGGATTTGAGAACTTTGCATTCTTGCGAAAGAACATTGTTGAGTTTGCCTGCCCCAGATTATCAACAGCATAACCGTCAAACCCATAACACAGGCGGCTTGCGTTAATGTTAGGAATGTTCGAGAGGTCATATGATGTGTATAGCCCGGCATTAATTTCCGGGGAAGACTTCACATAATTTGATATCCTGAACTCATCGATGTAGCCATTGAAGATCCACGAATTCGCGGGGGAGTTGCCTAAATAAAGCGAATCAGCAACATCTTTGAGATTTCCGGCATTGGTAACTCCGTTATCAGTCATTACCCCGTTTTTGTAAAATTTATACTGACCGCTTGCTGCATCGTATGTGAATGCAAAGTGATTCCATTTTAGCTGATCGAACTGGAAATTACTGCATGTTACATCTGTTGTCCCGTTCAGCTTAATTCTCGGCTTGTTACCGTAAATCGTCCTGATCCAGAAGCTGCCCGGCTTTTCAGCTAGCTCAAGATAAGTGCTGCTTAAAGTGAGGTAAACCCAGAATTCAATTGTTATCTGTGATGAAGGATTATTCTGCGGAATGTCTTTTGCAGCAACATAGCCGCCCGCAGTCATATCAAGGCATTCATTCTGCATAATTGTTGGCGAGGGATTGTGGCTCATATCAAAATCAGCGGCGCCGTTATTTTTCGCATTGAAGCCGCAGCCGGACCAGTCGCTCATGCTGAACACGGGGCCGGATTGTTCATCATCCTGGAAAGTGAGCGAAAGCAATAAGCCTGTATAAACACTGTTGGGGCTAAGGTCATTCGGAGTCGAGTAGTTTCCGTTGAATCCGCTGTAAGTTGCAAGTGTGGTGCGGTAGGCTGCTGATATATCTGCTGCAGTCTGCGCCTTGCTCCACATCCTCACTTCGTCCATGAATCCTTTATATGGCGAGCTGCTGCCTTTTCCAATATACAATGAATCAGCGTTCGGGATCTTATTGTAAGATGTAAACTGCTCGGCAGTAAGAACACCGTTTATGTAAATGTACCATTTCCCGGTGAGGTTATCATAAACTGCTGCAACATGGCTCCATTTGTTCGAGGGAACCGCCGCAGCCGAAGATAATACTTTTGTGTTGTTAACCTTCACGGAAGGTTTTCCCTGTTCAAGGTAAAATTCAAATCCAGAAGGAGTGTTTGCTGTTCCTTTTTGAATGAGTGTTTGTTTATCAGGCTGCAGAGAATTCTCCGGCATGATCCAGCACTCAAGAGTTACGGGCCTCAGAAGGTACTGGTGTAAATTCTTGCCCGCTGCGTTTGTATTTGGCACCGCCAGGTAGCTTGAAGGTGTGCCCTCGAATCTGCATGCATGATTCCACACAAGCTGTGAGCTGGAGCTTGCAGTAATGATAAACAAAGATACTAAAGTTAATAATGTAAATCTAATTGTTCTCATATATCCTCTTGGTTGAATTTTACTTCTTAACAAAATTAATATTTGGGTGTACCCTAATCCAAAGAAAAGAACCGGTGTTAGTTTGAGAGAAATATCTTTAAAGAATTGAAAATATGGCATAAGTAATTGTATTTTATCGATATAAGAGCCTGTTGAAGTTTGCTAAATTACTGTAAATGAAGAAATTCGCGCAAAGTTTTAGAATGAAAAGACCATATCAATCTAAAGTTCATTCTCTGTGGCTGTTTTAGGGGTTTTCAGAAGATAACACGCAGGAAATTGTATGGAGCATGTTTTCAATTTCTGATGTACTGAAAATTTCCATGTTCTTTTTGAATATAAACCTATAATTTTTAACCCTAAAGTTCAGAAAAAATTAAACACGGGGGAATAACCTTATCATGAAAAGAACAATTGTTTTTCTACTGGCTTTTTTTATTCAGGTCACAGCTTTATTTTCTTCACCCAAAACTGGTTTTAAGGAGTTATTGGAAAATGCAGAGCGTGATGTGCATGTTTATATGGATGCAAGAAATACCGCAATGCATCAGGGACTGCCGGTAAACATTCTGACAGCGAACCGGGTTATGATAGATGCAAAGGGTATAGAAAACGGTAAAGTTGTTTACGCCGTTCTTACAGATCTTGCTGATATTTACAACGGTGCCTACACCGCATTTTACGAAGAGATTACCGCAAAGTTTGATCTTGGAAGTTCAAAGATCACTTACGGCAATGGAATTGTAGTTGATAATACCGGCGGTATGTATGAACCGGTATTTACAAGGAGCACAGCGGACAGGTTCGTGATGATACCTGAATGGACTGCAGACAAGGTTTATTTGTTCGATGCGCAAACGGGCGATCTTGTTGATGCAGACTTTATACCAACAACTGCACCGCAGCTTCAGAGTCCGAAGGTCGCACTGATGCATTTTTCCGGAAGATTTATTCTGGTTGCAGACCAGTTAAGCGATGTTGTACAGAAATTTGATACCAATGGAACATATATAGGTTATTATGCTCCTTCAACAGGCGTAAACACCGCAATACTTGATAACATAAGAGGTGCGGCATACAGGCTGAATAAGAACATGCTGGTAACTGTTGGTTCAGGCTCAAGCTCGAATACCATTCAGCAGTTCGATTCTGGCGGAGTGAGCATTGGTTCATTCATAACAAGCGGGCTCAACTCACCTTTTGATATTCTTCAGCGTACAGGAGATATACTTGTTACAAATTCTTCCGGTACCAACAAGATCACAAAATATGATCCTTCGGGAGTATTCATTTCTAATTTTTATACCGGCCCCGACGGCAACTTTCCCCAGCAGCTCATTCAGATCCCCGGCGGCAGACTCATGTATGCGGCATTCAGCGGAACAAGCTCGGGACTCACGATATTAGACTCGACCGGTACTTATATCAGGTCATTAACAGCAGTATCGGGTACAAGAGGCGCGTACCTGCTTGGCAACGGACACTACCTGACCACAAACGCCGCGGGCGTGCATGAAGTGGATTCAGCAACCGGGACGCTTATCCGCACAATTTCAACAGCGGCTAACTTCCAGTACATAACGCCGTATAATCCGGGCGCACTGCTTGGCAACGGAAATGCCGGAGTGAACACACCCGAAGGATTCGTGCTTGAGCAGAATTATCCAAATCCGTTCAACCCCGAAACAAGCATCCGTTTCAGTTTACCGGAAAACAGCGTTGTATCACTGAAAGTGTATGATGTAAACGGCAAGCTTGTTAAAACCCTGGTAAATGGGTTGACGGCTGCAGGTTCGCATGAAGTGAGCTTTAATGCATCGGAGCTCGCAAGCGGCGTGTATTTTTGTACGCTTAAAGCAGGGGTATTTACTGAGACAAAGAAGTTAATGTTAACAAAGTAACACGGACTGAAGAATATTAGCAGTTCTGGATTTTAGAATAATTCAAAAGGCAGGTGAAAACCTGCCTTTTTTGTTTTTGCAAAAAAACATAATATGTTCTTTATTATGTGTTACCCACCCAGACATCCGGCAACGCAACCACATTGTCCCTGTTGGCCCCAATCTGAATGTTTGTCATACATTTTTGTCACTATTTCGGGATCGTTAAATTCCCTGAGTATTTTTTTTAGGGCTGGAGAATCCAGCTTTTCTAGGTCAATTTCTACCTCGAGATTACTTCCGGCTGAAATTTCGACAGTTTCATTTGTTTTTTCCATAATATTAAGCGGTTAGTTTTGCGTTTATGATTGAGTTATCAATGCTTTTTCTAATGTAAGTAAATATTTCAAAGAATGCTTTGCAGTAATAATCTCGCTGATAGATAGTTTCATAAAACTCATATGCATGATTCATACACCCGCCCTTGCAATATGCCTTGTATTCACACTCCATACATTCTTGAATTTTATCTGCCGTCCTCGAAATTAATTCTTTTCGTTTTTCCGATTCAAAGATGCTTCTGAATGCATCATTCTGAATATTGCCCAGTCTAAAATCATCATAGTCAGAGAATCGGTTGCATGGATAAACATCACCATTGGGCATAAATGTCATAAAATGATTTAGACAATTCTCGCTGTGAATGCAGCTTAGGTTAATTCCTTTTAGTAAAATGGATTGTATAATACTGCTACATGGGTTAACTCTAATGTTGCATTCAGGATCAAAATACCATAAATCAAATAATTTTTTAAGTGCAAAATAGTAATTTTCGGGAGAAAGAATATTATCTACGTATCTTGAATTAGGAATAACTGGACTCAATGTAAAATCTATATTGTTATCTCTAAAAAAGCAGTAAATTTCTTCAATGTGAGGTAAAGTCTCGTTTGTCAAAATACAAATAACCCCAACATGCAGCCCTTTGGCTTTTGCTTTATTTAAATTGTTGAAGACTCTATCAAAAGAATTTGACCTGTTTTTGTTGTGTAGTTCCCTGGTTCCATCTAAGCTTGTCCCAACACCAAATTCGTTTGCAACAAAGAAATCTATGAACTGATCGTCTAGTAAAGTTAAGTTTGTTTGAATTGCATTTAGAATTCGAAATCCTTTATCCTTATATTCTTTTTGAATCTCAACTAGTTTTTTGAAAAACCCAATTCCTGCTATCAATGGTTCTCCACCATGCCAAATGAACTTTGTTGTGCTTTCAATTCCATTGTGCTCAATTACGGAAGAGATTATTTTTTGAAGAGTGCCATAGGTCATCTTCAGTTTTTCTTTGTTGCCAACAAAGCAGTATGAACAACTTAGATTGCAAGCTGTTACGGGTTCGATTATTGGTGTAATTGAACCTATGTTTTTTTTAATTTGTTCTATTAAGCTAGTTTTTAGCATTTAGTTCAAAGTGAGAGTGTCGTTGACTACCTAACTTCAATCTTAAAGAATCAGTCTTGTATTTCAAAATGCAGTTAATATCGTGCTTTTCATCAAGAATGCGGAGGTAGTTGTGGGAATGGTGTGGATCGATCCTATATCCTACTGTTAAAGTATCTTCGCCTGTTATATTCTGTATAATCAGATAGTTTGAATGTTTGGGCAATACATTCGACTGATTCGAAGAAACGCTATGATTCAAGTATAAAAAATGTTCGTCAAGTGTGAGGAGGAGAGCCTCAATAGTTTTATCACAATTTTCAATTTTGATTACAAAGAACCAATAATTAAAATCCCTTTGATCATCATCAATAATTGTGATGTCAAAGTTGATTACATTTTTCTTTGAAGCCTTTTCTGCTTTCTTGTAGGTAAAGAAAAAGGTGAGGAATGAAGTTATTGCGACTACCACATTAGTAATTATAGTATAGGTGTCTGTCATAAAGCTAAGGATTACTTCAGTAAAATGACAATTTATTACTTCAAATATAAGGATTTTTTCAAAAAAATGGAGTCATAATTTACGGAAAAACAAAGATTAAAACGTATTACCCAACATAATTTGGCATTATATTTGTAACCCCAACTGTCTCAGATTTTATTGAGTTTTTAGGATTTTCTCTGCTGCAAGTTTGCCCGAAAGTATCACCAGAGGTATGCCGCCGCCGGGATGTGCCGAGCCGCCGGCAAAATAGAGTCCTTTGTAGTGGCGCGATTTATTCGGCTGCCTTAGAAATGCGGCTTTCCGGTTATTTGATGAAATGCCGTAAATACTTCCCTTCCAGCTTCCTGTCTGCTCTTCTATATCATTCGGGGTCATTACTGATTCAAACCTGATCCTACCTGAAATATCATACCCGGTTACGGCTTTTATTTTTTCTAAAATGACTTTTCTTGTTTGCTCAACTGAAGCGCTTGTTATTCCGTTTGAACCGGAACTATTCGGCGCGTTTATCATAACGAACCAGTTCTCCATTCCCTCTGGTGCATCACCCGGCGCGAACTTTGATGAAATGTAAATATATATTGTGGGATCAGAAGGAAGTATTTTTTTTGCAAACAGTTCAACAAATTCATGTTTGTAGTCAGCCGAAAATAAAATATCGTGCGCTTCCAGATTTTTGGAATCGATCTCAACCCCCATATAAAATACCAGCGCGGATGAAGAGGGTTCAAGCTTGTTGTATTTTTTAGCTGCGCGCGTTTTGGTGTCGCCAAGTAATTTTCCATAAGTTGAATAAACATCTGCATTGGAAATGATTATATCGCTCTTTATAAAACCTTCCGAAGTTTGGATTCCGGTTACTTTTTTTCCATCGGTAACAATTTTGGTAACCGGTGCGTTAAACCTGAACTTGACACCCTTTTTTTCTGCCAGCGTAAACATAGCCTTTGTTAGACTGATCATTCCGCCTTCAGCAAAGTATCCGCCGATGCTGTACTCCACATGTGATATAATATTCAGCGTTGCGGGGCATTGGTATGGATCACTGCCGTTATAAGTCGCGTACCTGTTAAATAGCTGGATGATACGTTCATCCTTAAAGAATGAGCGGTTGGCTTCGTTCATAGTGCGCATTGAATCGATCTTGGGCAGTTTGAACAGGGTTTTGAGGGCTTTTGAGTTGGTATATGTGGAGGCTGAGTACAGATCACCAAAAAGAAAGATATCGGCAGTAAGGTCATAAATGGTTTTGCAGTATTCCAGGTACCTGTACAGGTTATCCTTGGTATCAGTGGTTTTGGATTCAATCTCCGCGGCAAATTTATTTATTTCAGGCCAGGCATTCAGTACTGTGCCATCCGTATAAAAATACCTGCAGAGATTATCCAGCTTTTTGATCGTAAGGTATTCTGCGGGGTCTTCGCCGGCAAAGCGGAAAAGCTCTTCTATAACGAAAGGCATGGTGAGAAGCGATGGGCCGGTATCAAAGCGGAATCCGCTCTGCGAAACAGACCGTGCTTTGCCCCCGGGAGCGGAGTTCTTTTCAAAAACTGTCACCTCATGGCCTGAAACTGCAAGCCGTATAGCGGCAGAGAGTCCGCCTAAGCCTGAACCGATAACTGAAATTGTTCTGGACATATTATGACCCAATTTGTTTCTTGAATCTCCCGCCTCCCTTTTGAATACTTTCAGCTATTAAGAGCATGAGTTCATTTATAAACTTGTTGGAGTCTATTGAAGGGATTTCGTCAGGTATAGGAACGGTAGTATCAAAAATGATCTTTATTTCTTGTGACCGAAGTAACGTGGATCCCTTACCTTTGAATTCACTATAGGCTCTATACCAACTCGGAATCTTATCGTTTAACAAAATTTTCTCCACATATAGATGGAGAGCTTGATCTATTTCGTTCATGATATTGCCAATTGCCTGATTCTGCATTTCTTCACTTGTTGAAAGTGGTTCAAATTCCAACGGTCTGCTAACAAACCTGTATACACGTTCGCGGATACTTCGAATCAAATCTGCAATAGGTTTCAAGCCTTGATATTCATTTATGCCCCACTCCCCTAGTCTCCTTGTTAAAGCTTTGATTCTTGTCCAATGCTCAGGTTCAGTATTCAACCAGGCGGAAAGTCCAATTTTTGCGCGCCATGGTTTGTGGAAATCATCTAGACCAGATTTCAAGCTCAGAGTTAGATTAGTCAAGTCATAATATGGATGCACTTCCGAGATGTTCTTTGGTAAAATCTTAGATTTAATGGAGGATATGAGCAAAGACATTTGATTAATCGTGAATTTCATATTATCAATAAGTTCCTTATTGATATTACTTAAATAGAAAATATTGTTGATGAGGGCATCTCGAAGAATTTTTTCAGCCCTCTTATCCAATTCTTCTCCAATTGACGTAAGTGCCATTTCAACAGTCCGATATAGGTGGTTGATTTTTAAAGAATTTGAAGGAATATTGGGTCCTTCAACTTGATCAAAATGTGTAAAGCAAATGCTTACTTTAGACTCTTGTCCAGAAGAAACTAAGTGTCTCAACGCTGCAGTTGTTGTTGCTTGCATAGGTTGAGCAGCATTGTCTACCAGAACAATTGAATCAACTAGTTTGAACTTTGCGGTTAAATTGGTCGAAAGACTTGAGAATGACTTAGGCGTATGACCTAGACCCTCCCCATCCATAATAACGAGATTAGGTACCTTTTTTGAATATTTTGGCATGAATTGTCCGCTGACCCTTATTCCGTCAACTAAAGGAGTCAATAACTTTCCAAAATGCGGAGCAAAATTTCCTGTGAAATAGTTCAATCTTTCTATGAATTTTTTCCTATCTGCACTCTCATACCTCCAGTAAAGTGGCCAGTCTCTGTCTTTTGTCAATTCGCCATCAAGTAACAAATCAAATTTTGACTGCACTTCGTCTAGTATTTCATCAACAAACTGCTGAAAGTCTTCGTCTGTATATATTTCGTCTTCTAGTAGTTCATTAAATGATTCTAAATCCGATTTAGATGCTGTGTTAAAGTCAAGCTCGAGTGATTTCGCGGTTTTATCATTAATTTGTATAGCTTTGGTTTTTAAGAACTGAAGATAATTCGAAAGTTTGGTGTTTAATATTATTCTCTCGTTTTCTTCTAAATCCGTTGATATAATATCAAGATCATCTCCGTCAACTAATTCATCCGGTTCGTTATTAAGAGATTTTGTCGTGCCTAATAAATAGCTCAATCTAAATCTCAATTCTGGATGTTCCGTAAATTTACGTTCAAACTCTTCATTGTCTCTCTTGTCTGCATATGACATCATAGCGTTGACAAATGACTCTTCGATTAAACTACGCACTTTATCAATTGAAATGAAAGAAACCACAGCCCTGTATAAAGGTTCATTATTTGTGATAATCTCTATATCACATGCAGTTGTTCTTGAGGCAGAGGCAGAAGGAAATCGTTCACTTATAGGGTCTGTGTTAATAAGTTGTCTGAGTAAGGTAGTTTTTCCAGCTCCAGTCGTTCCGATTAGCAAGGTTCTAGAATACCCTTCTGTTCTGCCTGGGAGAGGAATTATCTTCTCTCTTTCTTCCCAAGTATTTCTGTTTTGCTGAGTAAGTCCATCATAAAAAGCACTCGCTACCACTTCACCAAATTCTTTCTGAGCTTTATCTTTCATCGCGGGACTCCAGTATTTTTCATTAGATAAAAGAATGTTCATTTTTTCTACTAATTCCATAGCTTTTTGAATGTCTGTGGTACCTAGTCCTCTACGAACTCTCTTACCGCTCTTCTTGTCTGGTGCTGTTTTTAGAGGGTGGCTGAAGATTATACTGAAACTCTTTTTACCCTGATTTTTGCTTATGGAAGCTAAATATTGTTTTTTCATATAATTAAAATGTTGTTCATGGTTGTTCACAATATTACCGCAAAATGTAGATATTGTCAAGGCATTTGAACAACGATGAACAACTTTCTTTTGAAAATATGGAAGGTTCTTATGTGAAGGATTCTAGTTATCTTGACTGCTAACTTACAAGTTACATATCAAAATTCATGTTTGGATAAAGCGAGCGGAGACGTTCATGGTGTTTTGAGTCAGGCAGCCGCGAAAAGCGCTTGCGTTCGCTGCGGTTCAGCAGGTAACCGGCAGTTAGCTTCAGCTTTTCGGCAGTGCTTACGTACCTGCGGCCGGAATAGACGTCATATCCATAAGATTCTATTTCTGAAAGAATGCTTGAGTATATTTTATACATAAGCACCACTGTTGTGCGGGAGCCGTCATTTGTAAGGTAGGGGAAACCATGTGTAGAAAGCTCGTAATAAGCGCGTGCCCTATCGATGTTAAAGCGCATCATCATTGCAAAGCTCTCGTTCATCCTTTCATTTCTGATGTCATCTTCGGTATATTCAAAACATTTCAGCTCATCATCAGGCAGGTAAATTCTGCCCATACGGTAATCTTCTTTAATATCCCTCAATATGTTTGTTAACTGCATTGCTTTGCCAAGGTAAACAGCATAAGGCAGTGCAGCCTTATGCGAATAGCCGAAAATTTCAGTCATGATAAGACCGACAACAGATGCGACCTTATAACAATAGTTTTCCAGCTCGGCAAAGGTACTGTATCTTTTCAGCTCTGTATCCATGCAAACGCCTTCTATCAGATCGCTGAAATATTTGCGCGGAATACTGTATGTTTTAACTGTCTGTGCAAATGCGGAGTTGTTCAGAAGCTGCTGGGAAGGGGAATCATACACTTCATCAAGGAATGAGTTCAGCTCTGTGAACCGTAAACGGATATCTTCGGCGAGAGTTGTTCCGCTATCTACAATATTATCGGCATAGCGGCAAAATGTGTAAACCGCGTAAGCAGCAGCGCGTTTTTCCTTTGGAAGGAGGAACGACGAGAAATAGAAGCTCTTCGCGAAAGTGCGGGTGTAATCCCTGCACTCCTCAAAAGTGCAGTGCATTGGTGTTACGGAATCAACAGGTTGCAGTATTTCCTTCATTTGTGATATTATTTCTAAAATAAATACAGTCTTTGGCTGCGTGTTTCCCGGCAATCCCCCTAAGCAGGGGCTATCATGTTATCAACTATTTTTGCTGATGATAGCACGCCGGGTAATCCCGCTCCCGGGTGTGTGCCCGCCCCTACGAAGTACAGGTTCTCGAAATCCTCAGAGAGGTTGTGCGGCCTGAACCATGCGGACTGCGTGAAAATTGGCTCGACCGAAAACGCAGAGCCCAGATAGCTGTTCAGCGTATTCTGGAAATGCAGCGGGTCTATATAATGCTCTGCAATAATATTTTCCTCAAGATCCGGCAGGTAAGTTTCCTGCAGGAAGCGAATGATCTTATCCCGGTACGGCCTGGCTTCAGTTTTCCAGTTTGTACCTGAAGCAAGATGCGGAACAGGGGAAAGAACGTAGAATCCTTCACAGCCATCCGGAGCTATAGAGCTATCGGTCAGGGTTGGCATGTGCAAATATAACGAAAAATCTTCAGCTAAAATCTTACGTTTAAATATATCGTTTAGCAGCTCTTTATAGCGGCGGCCCAGAATAATGTTATGGTGCGCAATATTGCCCGAATTATAGCGTTTTTTGGTGCCAAAGTATATTACGAATAATGACATGCTGTAACGCATTCTTTCGATCTTTTTATTGGTGTACTTGCTGCGGTACTTTTCGTCGATCATATTCCGGTATGTGAACGCAACATCTGCGTTCGATACAACCGAATCGGCGGGAATAACCGTACCATCCATCAACCGGATGCCGGTTACTTTTTTATCCTTCACGGTTATCTCTTTTATCTCCGCGTTGTAATGTAACTTGCCTCCAAGCTCTTTAAACAGGCGAACGAGCCCGCTTACAATCGTACCCGTACCGCCCATCGCGTAATGAATTCCCCATTCGCGCTCGAGGTAATGTATCAGCGCGTAGATCGATGTTGTATCGAACGGGTTACCGCCAACAAGCAGCGGGTGGAATGAAAAACATTCACGCAGGAATTCATTCTTAATGAAGCCGGATACATAGCTGTAAACTGTTTTGTGTGATTTCAGCTTTATCATATCAGGCACTATCTTCATCATATCGCTGAAATTTGTGAACGGCTTATCAGCCAGCTCAACAAATCCCTTTTGAAAGATCGCCTTGGTTGTTTTGATGAAGTCGAGGTATCCCTGTTTGTCTTCGGGACTGAACCGCTCTATCTGGCTTAAGGTAAAGTTTGCATCGGCGTTATAGTCGAAGTATTCCTTCTTATGGTTGAATATCCTGTAGAACGGATCCAAAGCCTTCAGCGTAAAATAGTCTTCCTTCTTTTTGCCTGCCAGCGCGAATAGCTCATCAAAAAGGAACGGCGCGGTTACAACTGTCGGACCGCCATCGAACTTAAAGCCGTTCACTTCGTAAACATAAGCGCGGCCGCCCGGTTTATCACGTTTTTCAAATATCTCTACATCATGTCCTTTGGCAGCAAGCCTGATCGCGGCGCCAAGTCCACCGAATCCGCTGCCAATTACTATTATTTTTTTCTTCAATTCTTATTTCCTTATCCTTCCCGTTTATGGGAAGCAGCAGGAATGTTCTGTTGTTTAAATTTTCGTGTAAAATACTCCCAGAGTGAAATATTCATTGTCAATAATGCAAAACCATAAAAGAAGTCTTCAATTGGAATGGTGAAAAGCCGGATCCCGAGGTAGAAGTCATCATTGTATAAAACTATTGGCCGCCATGTTAAGTAACCGTTCACAATAAAGATCAGAACAAACATTACTGCCCAGAAGACCCAGAACTTTTTATTTTTCAAAAGGCGGGTTTTCAGCAGAAGATCAACCGATATCGCGATCACCACGGCAATGAAGGCAAGCAGTGTGTATTCCTTCATTTTTTATCCCTCATAAAGTACTTTACGCTTTCCCATGTGAACAGGCCGCAAAAGGGAATTACAACAAAAAATAACACCTCTTCGACCGGCAGGTTGTAGATCTTAATTCCCGTGGTATAAAGCGGATTAAAGCTCCAGTGCCCGCGGGCAGTTACTATAACATCCCAAATAAAAAAAAGAACGAACGGCAGAAGCAAAGCCATGATCAATCTAAAAGGGTACTTATAAAAATCCATTTTCCTGCTGAAGCTAAGCACAAGCGGCGCGGCAAGAGATACTGCAAGCACTATGAAGTATTCCAGCTTCACCGGCCTTACACCTGCCCGCCCGGCGCCGGGCCGGCCAAAGGTTTATTAAATATTTTTATTGAAGCCGCTATGAACGTGAATATCACCAGTCCGGTAACAGTTAAAACGTAATACCCGTGAGCTAAATTTAATACTGAAAAATTTACGATGTTAATTGCCGTTATCAAAAGCGGTATCCGGTTAATTTTAGCTCTTGGTGCTGTTTCTTCATTCCATTTAATTAGCTGCGAGAATGTGAAGAGGAAAATTATTCCCATGGCAAACCAACTGATGAAATTCTGTATTGGTATAGTGCCTTCATCCCACAACCAGAAGCCGTTTATAAATGATGCAAACGGTTCCAGCAGTATGTCGGTTCCCAATATGAATGCCGCCCCTGCTGCGATTGCCGCAGTTTCAGAGCTTCCGTTCAGAAGATAGCGGGCTGTAAGCAATGCGCTGGCGGATACAGTGAACCATGCGAACAAAATCGCCAGCGGCACGCCGCCAATAAGAGGGCGAAGGGCATCTGTATAGCTGTAGCCGCCGAACGGAAAGCCGGTGGTGACGCCCCAAAACTCAATGAACCATGATGCAATTAATATTACCGCTGTTGTAATGACAACGGAAAGGAGGTCTGCTGTTTTGACCAGGATGATGAAGGTGATAAGCGCTTCCAGCCCGAGAAATATTGTGGTAGTCCACAGGTATTCTCTGCCGGGTTCGGTAAACATTATTAAGAATCCAACCGGGAACATTACAACCAGTATTCCCGTAAGTATATTCAGTATTTTACCCGGTGCCGGACCGCTGTCCAATGATGGGCTGTTAGCAGCCGGGTTATTTTCCTGATGTTCTGCTTGCAACATACATATCTTTTGTTGCCTTCGATATAAAGGTCTCCAGGTCGCTTTCCAGCTTGCTTTTCATCTGCTCACTTAGGAATTTTTCGCCGAGTATTCCCGCGAGGAAATGAATATCGCTTGCTTTTTCACGGGTCATGCTTATTTTAAAAACGAACGCGATCTTTGTTTTGTTCTCGGAGGTTTGATGCAAAACTCCGCTGCAGTAAAGGTAATCTTTAACCTTATCCTTGCTTTCAAGAAGCAGGGTATCGCCTGAGCTTTTGTCTTCAAGCAAAAATGTGAGGTTATAGGGAGTTGCCAGGGGCGCTTCCACTTTGTACAGCCATTCACTTTCGGTTTCGTTAAGCTTGTTGACGCTTACAATATTCGGGAAGAATTTAGGATAGATCTGGAGATCTTTTATGTATTGTCCTATGAATTCTTTATCAAGGTTAATTGTTGCAGTCCGCTCTACTTCGGCGCTCATTGTGAATGAAACCGTTTCCGCTTTCGCCGTGCAGATATTAAGTACAAAAAGTAACGCTGTAATTTGAAGTAATATTTTCATCTATAGATTGAGTGAAGCTGATATTTTATTTATTTTTCTTCCCCGTCAGGCAGGTAGGTTCTGCCTTTCCAGCGGGCGCCTTTGCCTCCCGCTATCCACCGCCAGGAATTTACCGCAATCACAGGTACCGAAAGTGCACCCAGCGGATGAAGAATTGTCGATATGACGCCAAGCCTGAATCTAGCTGAAATTGCTGCCCTGCAAATGTAAAGAATTACTACCTGTGCCAGAAGCAATATCAGCTGAAAATTAATGCTAAGCCCGCAAGATAGCTGAATAAAAAATAACAAAAAAGGAAGAAAAAACAGCAAAAAATACATGATATTTACAGAAAAAAGGGCAATTGCAGAAAATTCAAAGCCGGCGAAAATGTTCTTTGAAAAGCCGTTCCAGATCTCCTTCAGACTGCGGTACATCCGTACGCTCAGCATTTCCCGTCCATCAGCAACCACAAGCTGCATGCCATGTTCCTTTATCTTCCGCGCAAGCCATACATCTTCAACAATGGCATTCTTCACGGCGGCGTGGCCGCCAATTGCCTCATAGGCCCGCCTGCGAAACAGCATGAACGGACCGATGCCGATGGAAAATTTTACGAAGCCTTTTTTATCCACAAAATAGAATGGCAGCAGAAGCAATACCGTGAACCAAAGAAGCGGCATTATCAGCTTTTCGGCGAAGCTTTTCATTGTCATTGCAGGGAACAATGTTACCATATCAGCATTCCTGTTCATAGCTATCGCAACTGAATCGCGCAGTGAATTTGAGCGGTGGGTTGTATCTGCATCGGTGAACAAAATGAACTCACCGCGTGAAACACGGTAAAGCTGGTTACATGCATAACATTTGCCTGTCCAGCCTTTTTCAAGCGGCTTGCCCTGCAGAACAACAAGCTCGGGATGGCGCTGCTTAAGCTTAGATATAATTGCTCCGGTTGAGTCTTCGCTGCTATCGTTTAGTACTATTACTTCGTAATGGGGATAGTCCTGGTTTAGAAGTGATGCGAGGATATTTTCTATATTATGCTCTTCATTCCTGGCAGGTACCAGAACCGAAACAAACGGCAGATCGTTGTTGGCGGCGCGCGGGTATTTACGCGGGCGCAGTATCCACAGATTCCAGAAGCAGATAAGCATCAGGACAAATAATATCGCCGTTACAAGAATGTTATAGTATAACAAATATTCCCTGTTCTAACCCTTCGGTAAACGAAGGGAACAAAAATTTAATCAAATGATTTATTGCGGGAGCTTTTCCCTGTAAATACAATTTCGAAATCTCCAACATTGCCGCTTGTGACATCGTTTTTCAGCTCATCAAGCTGTACAGTCATTATCTGTTCAAGCTCTGAAGCAAAGTCTTTGCTGCCAGCCGTAATCTCAATTGGCTTGCCAACAGATATAAAAACCTCGGGGCGCTGCTCCATTAGGAATTCATATCTGAACGCAACCGGTATTATATTAACCTTTTCGGCACGTTCTGCTATTTTTGTTATGCCTGAATAAAACACCAGCGGCCGTTTATCCTGCGGTGTCATTTCACCCTGGGGGAAAATCCACAGGCAGCGATTCGTGTTCTTTAATACATCCGCCGCGTAAGTTATGGATCTCATTGCTTCAGCGGCATTTTTCCTGTCAACTGAAAATACTCCCACATAACGGAAAAACGAGTATTTTCTCAATTGTTCGATATCCATCATAAGGTAATCGTCGCATTTCATTATCCTGTTGGAAAGGTAATACGCTATGAATCCGTCCCACCAGTTCGAGTGGTTAGCGGCAAGTATTGCGGGTACATTTTTGTTTAGGGCGGAAAGATTTTCCCTGCCGCTTAAGTGAATGCGGTAGAAATGCTTCTTGAGCAGTCTGCGGTGGTAGAGCGTGAATAAACCTGCAATTATGCTATTTTTCTTTGCAGCGATCATTTAGGGAACAAAAATAACCATCCAAATTGAAATAAATTATTCAATTAGTAGTACGGGTGGAGAAGTCAAATCAAGACCCCCTCGCGGCTTTCCCCTTCGTAAGGAGAGAGGAAAGATTGATTATGTCGAGGAATGCATCACGATGATTTGCCGTTTGCGTGATTCAAGTTGAATTTAATGAATCGCATTCCTGTTCAGTTTTGCTCATATGCATTCCCTGCATGAATAATGAATTCCTAATCGCAAACGACGTGTGACCCCTACGGGGTCAGTTGGTTTTTGATTGATTGTGTTATAAATGTGTGACCGCTACGCGGTCAAATCATAAGTAATTTCCCCCTGGAAGGTGGAACACAAGGGGGTAGTTTATCCAGATTGAATTTCGTTCTAAGACCCCCTCCCGGCCTCCCCCTTCGTAAGAAGGAGGAGTGAGAGTTGGGAGCCTTCATTTCTTCTCCTTCCCAAACTCCGGTTTGGGAAGGTATAAATTGGGGTGGTTTAATAATCAACAGGAATGCATCTTGAAGCTTCACCTATTGCACAGATTATCTCATAACTCAAAGCCATAGCATTCCCAATAAAAATCGAATAGATGCATTCCCTACGTGAAGCAAGTATAAAAATGGTCATATTCCTGATAAACATGGCATAGTTGCATTCCCTACAGAATGTTCCGTATCATTAGTGCCGTAGGCACGGAATATAGGTAGCTTCCGGTTAGCCTATAAACCCAGTCCTGTAGGGACGGGATAACATACAGAACATTTATTCGTTAAAAGACCCCCACCCGGCCACGCCCTTTGTGAGAAGGAGGAGTATATTCTACTCATGCTTCTCAGCCATTTTTATCAGCCATTCTTTATTTACAAATCCGGGTACGGATACCAGACTTCTTCGGAGCTGAGACAATCCGGCGCCGGCTTTAAGCAGGTCAGTCAAATATTTCAAAAACATCCTGTAGCTTTCCTTTACCTCCGGAGTCAAGAGCTTGCTTCGGGAAATCATATGTTTGTAAGTATCGATCAAGCTATAAACCTGTTCAAGCCTCCCCGATTCATAAAATATCTTGATGTTAAGGTCCTTAACGGCGAACTTGAAAAAGATATCATCGTTTGTACCGGTTTTGGCAAGGTATCCCAGGGCTGTATCCAGCTCACCCAGACTGTAATAAAGCTTGGCATAACAGAAATTAGAGATGCTGTCTTTAAATTCCGGCTCAAGCTTTGATGTGTATTGTTCAAGAAATTCAAAACCGAACTTTTGCTGCTCGTTTTCAATGGCTGATGTCACGATATTGTTAAATATGGCATATGGAATATATTTCTCATAGCTCCACAGCTCTCTTGATATCATATTCCTGTAAAGATCAAATTTTGTTTTGCGGAAACCCGTTTTACCGGCACGGATCTTAAGCACACAGAAATTAAGCAGTATCACATGTGCCTGGTACAGCTCGGCAGTACTGCATACATCAGGGTATTCATTCAAAGCGTCAATATATCCGAAGAAGCTGTCTTCTTCCATATACCTAACACACCGGTAGAGCAGGTAATTCAGCTTTACGGCCGGAATGCTGCTGAATTTTGGTAATTGCGCAAGCTTCTCAACAGAGTTAATAACTGATTCATCGGTTTCAATGTTCAAGGAGCCTTTTATGTTGTATATGGTTGAGTATATCCAAAGTGTTTTTATGATATGCGCAGCGGTGATGGTATCTGCTTCGAGGATGAAATCCCTGTTGCCTGCGAACTGGCTGCCGAGATGGTTCTTTTCAAACAGGAAGCGTGAAAGGTTTTCGTAGTACTCAGCGTCCTTTTTTGTTACAGAAGTCAAAGCGGATTCCAGCCTGTTTAGTGAAGACTCATGCAGACGGTGATTTCCACTTAATCGGTGTTCGGAGGCAGTATCAAGCTGCAGGGCTGCTGCATCAGCAAAGTATCTTTCGGCTGCCAGGAATTTTTCAGCAAGCGTAAACATCTGCGAATAAAGCACACGCATTTTCATATCATTAAATTTTAACCCGGGGAAGATCCTGATGAACAGTTTTTCGGAGCTGAGTGCACGTGATGAAAATGACGGGTAGAATTTTCTGATCTCGTCATAAAGTGAAATTACTTTCTGAAGCCGGTTGAAATACGGAGAGACTATGAAATCACCGAAACGGTTGAACTCTCTTTTTGTTAAAGCGGAAAGTAAACTAAACAATTTATGCTGCATAACTTAAGCCTTACTATGTAACAATTCACACCATTTATTTTGCTAATAATAAGCAAAAAACAAATAAAATATTATATATTTTGGAGTGTTTATGTGTTTTTCGTATAACAATTCTAAGTATATTTCTTTGCCTCGGGCTAAGTTACTTTTTATTTTCGTAATAATAAAATCACCTCCATTTTATGCAGAGTTATATTAGATATGGAAAACTAAAATTGGTTTTGCTTATAGTCCTGTTTGCCGCTGTTTCGCCGAACACGAATTCGCAGTGGACGCAAACAAACGGGCTCGCAGGCAAAACAGTTTTTTCAATTGTGAAGGCAGGCAGCCTGATGTTCGCCGGCGTATCTGCTCCTCTTCTCACCAGCGGCGATGTTTATGTATCTTCGGATGGCGGCAATAGCTGGAACATAGTTTCACAGGGTTTGAACTTCTCAGGTGTTTTTACACTGATTTTTAAAGACAATATGGTGTATGCCGGTACCTATGAAGACGGACTGCAGCGAACAACCGATAACGGCGCAAGCTGGGTGAATATCAATATCAACAACAATCCGCAAACAGGCGTGTTTGAGCTTTGTCAAAGCGGGCAGAACATTTTCGCGTACACTAATACAGGAATGGCTTATTATGTGACAAGCAATAATGGCAGTAACTGGTCGGTAGCTGCCGGGTATACCGGCGGTGTTACAAACGACCTGCTTGATAACGCGCCTTCGTTTTATGCCGCCACATATAAAGGATTGTATCTTTCAACAAATAACGGATTCAACTGGAGCGCGAGACAAAACAACGGCCTGCCTGCAAACCCGGATGGATCTAAGCGTCTCATGGCAATTGTAACTGACGGGGGGAATTTGTACGGCTCAACATACAATCCGGTAAACAGCATATACCGCTCAACAGATGAAGGTAACAACTGGGTTCAAATGGGGCTCACCCTGACTCAGAGCGCTCACATTAAATCGATGGAAAAATCACCCGGCCGTTTATATGCAGGTATATCAAATGCCAATGCAGTTCATTCCGGCGTTTGGGCGTCCACCGACCAGGGCGCTACCTGGTTTGCAGTAAATGCGGGTTTCCCTGCTCTTTTGAATGTCAATGCTTTGTTAAGAACTGACAATCTCCTCTTTGCATGTACTTCTCAAAATGGTGTGTGGAAGGCAGATATAAATTCCCTGACGGGCTTGCCCGGAAGTGGAAACCAGAGCGTGCCTGCAGGATTCAGCCTGTCGCAAAACTACCCGAACCCGTTCAATCCTTCAACCAAGATCAGGTTTACTGTACCGCCATCACTTGCAGGGAGAGACTTTCTGCTGAGGGTCACAGACGTGGCGGGAAAGATCATCAGCACTTTAATAAACGAAAAGCTGTCTGCCGGAACTTATGAAACAAGCATTCACGTTGAAGATGTTTCCAGCGGAGTATATATTGTTCAGCTATCTACAGGAGAGTATAGTCTTAATCAGAAAATTGTACTGCTGAAGTAATGTTTTCATAATCCACATTTTACTTCCGCTTCAATAGACCGCCACTTGTGCGGTTTTTTTTTATTTTTTATATTTTTTTCCCTGCCAATTAACTACAATAACAATCGCTTAAGAACATATACCGGAAAACCCTAGTAAATAGCGCTTGACAAACGGGAAAAATTCTGCTATTATTGCCGTAGTTAAAGGGACGGCAATATTTGCTATAATTCAAAATTGGCAAAATTAATATATAATCAACAAAAAATGAGAAACTTGTTAAAACACGCTTTTATGATTGGAATATTTGTTACAACATCCATTATTGCCGGCGAATACAAAAACGTCCCTGCTCATTTGGTCACGCAGCAGGAAGTTATCGACGCTTTGATGACAACACCGGCAGAGGAATTTACACCGTATTTTGAATACTTCAATTCTGCTTTCGGAAAATCCAACATAACATTTGAGCTTAAGAAACCGGGATACGTTAACATCAGGATCTATGATGATGCAGGCAATACGGTTGATGAGCTGTTGAAAAGTACTTTCGGTGCCGGTATACATGAGATCACCTGGAATTCATCCATGTTTCCTTCAGGCAAATATTACTATTCAATTATCACAAGCGAGTTTTCAATTACAAAAAAACTGAACTAACAGAAAATCCAGAATCATATAAATACTACGAATATGAAAACAATTAAAAAATTCAAAAAGGCTTTATTTATAGTTTTATCGATGGTAACCGTTCCATTCTTCTTTGCAGCATGCGATATTGGCGGAGATATCATCGTACCCAGCGGTGCAACAAATTTAAGCGTGAACGTTAAGAATGACGAGGCCCTTCTTGATAATCCCGCAGATGTTGTGATTGTGACCGAAGCTAAGGCCTTGATAACCGATATTCAGTACGAAAGAGAGAGAGACGGATTAGACCAGCTCCATCATACCGGTCCGTATGTACTTAACTTCGCATTCGATGGCAGCCTTAGAGAGATATTCAAAGGATACGTTGTGAGGGATATATATACAAAAGCAAAGTTCCAGGTACACAAGCCGGAAGATAACCAGTCAGTTCCTGATCCGGAATTTACAGAAGGAACATCATCTGATAAAAGGTATTCATTCATAATCAAAGGTACATATAACGGGGTACCGTTTGTGTATAAGTCAAAGAAATCGATGAATATTGTCATCAGCCTGAACAAGTCTTCAAATATCAATCTTAAAGATCAGAACATGACGATTGTATTCAACCGTGCGGGCTGGTTTAAAAACGGTACAACCGTACTGAACCCAAACGATGCCGGAAACGCAGATGTGATAGATAACAATATCAAAAATTCCTTCAAAAGGGCGTTCGTGGATAACAACAAAGACGGCCAGGCCGATGACAACTAAAATCAGCCTGATACTATCCGGTTTTTCGCGAATTTAAGTTATCTGTAACAAATATATGACTTTTATCGTTTTAAAATCTTCAAAAAGGGACTTGACAATGCAAATATATTCAGATATTATTGCCGTAGTTAAAGGGACGGCAAAAACAACATGAAGGATATAATCCAAAATTTAGAGGCACTAGGGTTCACAAATTACGAGTCGAAAGTATTTTGTGTACTATTTGAGGGTAACCTCATGACGGCCAGCGAGATAGCCAAAAAGGCTGAGATCGCGCGCTCATCAGCCTATGATATACTGAAATCTTTCACAGAAAAGGGTATCTGCAACGAGATACAGACATCATCTGTAGCAAAATATGAGATCATTGATCCCAAGGTTGTTCAGGATAAGATAGAAAAAGAGATACACGACAGCTACACCAGCAAGACAACAAAACTGAAAGATTCTTTTGATAAGCTTACGCCGATCTTCAAAGCTAAGGAGCTTGAGGGGGAAAAGGTCGATGTTGAGCTTATCAAAGGATTCAACAAACACCGCTTTGCAAAATTCATGCAGATGGTTAAAGATACAAAGAAGGAATTCCTTCTGATGAATAAGCTTGAAGGAAGAGTTGATACGGAGACGGATGAAGTTACAAAAAATTTCGTAAGAAGCGGCGGGATACTGAAATCAATTTACGAAGCAAGCAGCGATTTTAAAGTTAACATTAACGGGCTCTGGCAAAGCATTACCCCGGAACATCTTCCGAAGTTCGTTACCGAACTGCAGGGTGATGGCGGCGAAGTAAGGCTTGCCAGAAAAATCTACCAGAACATGGCCATAAGCGACAGGAAAGTGGTTTTTATAAGTCTTGTTGACCCGACCATTTCAAGATACAACCGAAGCGATATTATTGTTAAGAACCAGAACTTTGCGGAGTCAATGGCAGAGTTTTTTGAACAGTGCTGGGGCAAAGCCGAAACAGCCGAAGAATTCGGCAGGAACTTTGCAAGATCAACAAAGGGATGATTCACAGGATAAAACAGGGATAATTCAAGAGGGAATACTAAATTTGAACAAACTTACTAAAATACTTCTGATGTTCGCAGCTGTTGTGTGGACAACAATTGCTTATTCGCAAACTTATACGTGGGAACCGCTGGGTTCCGGCACTTCTAACGGAAACGGTACAAACGGGCATGTTTATGCAATAACAAGCTACAACGGAAAAATAATTTACGGCGGCTTGTTCACCCAGGCGGGCGGCATTAACGCGCAGAATATCGCTTCTTACGATCCGGTAACAAACACATGGTCAGCAATCAGCAACGGGATCAATGGCGAAGTGAAAGCACTTACCGTTCGCGGGTCAGAGCTTATAGCAGGGGGCGATTTTAACCAGGCAGGCATTACCGCGGTCAATAACATCGCAAGGTGGAATGGTTCGAATTGGCTGGCTTTGGGAAGCGGAATTGCAGGGGAAGTGCTTGCGCTTACGATATATTCAGGCGACCTCATCGCGGGCGGAAATTTCACGAATGCGGGAGGCAATAATGCGAACAATATTGCCAAGTGGAACGGAACAAACTGGAGCGCACTTGGCAGCGGATTGACCGGAAACGGTGACAGAGTTAACACCCTGACAATACACCAGGGAAACCTCATTGCAGCGGGCAGATTTACAGGCTCGGGCCCTTCTTCAATGAGCAACATTGCAAAATGGAACGGTTCCTCGTGGAGCGCAATAAACTCCAGCTCATTCAGTGATGATATTAATGCTGTTGCTTCATTCAATGGTGATCTTTACGCCGGAGGCCATTTTGATCACGTAGGTGGAAATGATGTTAAGTATCTCGCAAGGTTCAACGGCTCAAGCTGGTCTCAGCCTGGCGGCGGACTCGACGACGGTGATGTTAATGTGCTGGCAGTGTATAAAAACACATTGATAGTCGGCGGTAATTTCAGGGTAACCGGTACAAACTTGTTTGTGGACAGGATAGCGGTTTGGAGCGGGACATCATGGAGCAGAATGCTGACAGGAAGCAATGACCGTGTGTACGCGCTGTTCACCCAAAACTCAACTGACACAATTTTGTATGCCGGCGGTGAGTTCACCGTGGCAGGCGGCAAGTGGAGCTACCACGCAGCAAAATGGGGTAAATTTTCAACAAGCGAGGTTAGCGGACTGGTAAGATATTCAGATAATAACCAATCGGTGTTATCCGGATGGGTAAAGATCATAAGGTTCGATGTTGTTACAAGGGAAATAATAACTGTCGATTCTTCAAGAATATCTTCCGGCACCTACCTCCTTAGAAGGGTTCCGCAAAGGGACAGCAACATGAGGATCATCGCCTTTCCGGATGATGAGCTGGATATAGGCATTGATACCGGTTATGTGCCAACGTATTATCCTTCAACAATTAACTGGGCAAGCGCGGGCGTTATTTATGCGCCGGGAAACCTCACAAACATAAATATCAGCGTTATCAGAGAAAACAAGAACGCAATTTCTGATAATTTGGCTGCGAATATCAGCGGTTACGTATATCTAAACATCGCGCCGCCGCGTCCCGCTGGATTACTCACCGGATTTCCGTACTTAAAAGGTTCGGTGGTTTACCTTAAGAAAGATACGAATTTTGTAAAGTTTTCCGTAAGCAATGAAAATGAGGCTTATTCACTGACAGCAGTGGAACCCGGAACATATACTTTGAACGTTCAGCGTTTAGGATACGAAACCGAAACACGCACAATTACTGTTGGAGGCACAAACCAGGATACTGTGAATTTTTATCTTGATACACTAAGCGTGATCGGGATTATTAACATTAATAACAGCGTGCCTGCTGATTTTGAGTTAAGACAGAACTACCCGAACCCGTTCAACCCGGAAACGAAGATTCAGTTCGCCCTAAAAACAGCAGCATTTACTGAGCTTAAGGTTTTCGATATGCTTGGCCGTGAGATCAAGACGCTTGTGAACGGTGAACTGAAAGCCGGCGAGTATGAAGTAACTCTTATGGCCGCTAATCTTCCAAGCGGCGTTTATTTTTACAGGCTCAAATCAGCCGGTTATATTGAAACTAAAAAGATGATCATATTAAAATAAACAGCAATAAACAGCAATAAACAGCAATAAATAACCAAAACAACTAATAGTACATCAGGGGGGTATGCTATTATGGAGCTTGACAAGCTGATTTTCAAATCTTTCAGGAACATTTTATTCGCGATAGCGGTAGTTGCAATGGCTTTACCAATACTGCTATCGATGCCCGGATTTTCAGGGTTCATGTTAAACGCATTAAGTATGATTGGGCTGGGAGAGCTTAAACTGTGACAATTAAGGCAAAGTGGGATAAATATTACCCGGCTGCGGGGCCGGAAACTTATACGTGGATATTCATTCAGGGGAGAATGTTTACAATAAACGATGAATCATATGTTGAAGCAGACAATAAAGATAATTTGAAAACGAAGGCTGAGGGTGAACCCGATGCCGCTGAAAAAGGAGATTTACATTGAAAGAAAACAGAACTCTGAAAACAACAATTGTATTGGGAGTGTTATTTATAATCCTGCTGGCGATTGCCGCAGGATGCAGTGAGGACAGTGTAGTTAATAATACCGGTACAGGAAATAATTCCGGCAATACATCCATGAGCGTTAAGATGGATGAATCAGTACTGGACGCATTCCCTGTGATAAGCGAAGCAAAGGCATTGATCACTGAAGTTGAGCTTGAGACCGAGCCTTCAAGCATTAGCCAGGAAATTCATATATCGCCCGTTGTGATATACTTTAACACCGGCGGCACGCTTGTTTCAGTTACTGCGGCAAACCTGCCGGCAGGTACCTGGAACAAAATAAAATTCAAAATTCATAAGCCTGAAGATACCGAGCCAATACCTGACCCGGAATTCAGGGAAGGCACAAGCGGCAATCAAAGATATTCATTTATAATAAAAGGAGTTTACAACGGCAACCCGTTTGTATATAAATCAAGAAAGTCCGCTGATATAGTAATAAATCTACCAACACCGGTAACAACCGGCAGCACATCCAGGAACCTGACCGTGCTGGTGAACCCCTCTTTATGGTTCAATAACGGCGGTGTGGTATTGGATCCGACAAATTCATCGAACGATGATATGATAGATGACAACCTGAAGAATTCATTCCGCAGGGCATTTAAGGATGATAACAGCGACGGACAGCCGGATGATAATTAATAGGCAGGCTAAAAAAAGAGTTTAGGGGGTACAACAACAGGGAATCGGTTCACGATTGTTAATATTGCGGAAAAAGTGAACCCCGGCCGGTGTGCCGGAGAAGGGAAGAGGATCAAATAATACGAGTGCTTCAACATGATTCTCCTCTAATATCCCGTGGGGTATGGCTGTAAAAGGCTGTGCCCCTTTTTTTATGATGCCGGCTTTGCGCAGTGGAAGAATTTCTTCTTCCCATAAAATGTGGTAAAAAACAAATAATCATATCCGCCATCGCTTAAGCCAAGTGTTTTCTTCAGCTCTTCGGGTTTAACGGGGAAATTGCGGCATGTAATGTTAGCATTGGTTATTGAATTATCTGAGAGGTATTTTTTCACTGCTGATTTGCTGAAATCCATTTCGCGGCGGATAGTGAACACCCTTCCCATAAAATCCGAAGGCGCATGTTCCGAATAAAGCAGGATGCTGTTTTTATCCGGCATAGAAACTCCCAGAGATTCAGCGTACATTTTAACGAGTCCTGCCTTTATAATACAGGAGGCAGGTTCCAGCAGGTATGAACCGCCCGGACCCCTCTCCGGCTGCGATGCGGAACCTTCTTCTGATGGAAACTGACGTATTCTCCCCTTTGAGGAAACATCAACCGCAACAACCTTTGGCACCGAAACATACCCGCGCTCCATTAATGCTGTGATCTCTTTGGTTTCCCCTTCAAGCGATATTACACGAATCTCTTTGACCCATTTTAGTGTTTTAATCAAATAGGTAATATCCACAAGCGGCGAAAGCTTAAGGAGTACTAATGGCGATATCACAAACAGTCGGTCGAGCATTTTCAGCATATCGGGCTTTGAATCATGTAAAGTTACCGACCTTTTGCCGGAATGGGAAAAACGCCTGTCGGCATCGATATAGATTAAATCAGCATTCAGCTCGTTAAGAATAAAATCCTCTGCTGCGGCTGTCACACGGGTGATATTCCCTATATTTAGCCGTGCCAGGTTCACTTCAACGAGGCTGTTCAGCTCGTGGTCTAAATCAACTGAGACTACTTTTCTAAAGGAATTTGAGAGCGCAATATCATCTATGCCGAGTCCGCCTGCCAGATCTATTACATTCTCACCGCCGAACAGGCTCGCCCTGTATGCCGCCAGAGCCTCGGAACTTGACTGTTCATAGCTTTTACGGGTCATATAGCAGCAGGCGCGGGTGAATTCCGGAAGCTTCTGAACTGCGCGCGGGTATAATTCCAGCTGTGCAGATAAGATACGGTAAATGGCGGGAAAATCTTTTTTAACCTGCATTGCAGATTTACCTTCATATCGTTGCAGGAATGATTGTAAATCAAAACTTAACAGGTTATTTTTGTATTCCACGGTTTGAGACATTTCCGCAATATTCAGAATTTATTTTATCATAAAAACTCATAATTAAATCAACATGAAACGCTACCTGCTCATCCTTTTGTTTGCCGCCTCAACCCTGTTTGGCCAGGATTATAAAAAGTATTTTGATGATTACAATGTGAAAGGCTCATTTATGCTTCATGATATGAACAATGATAGATATGTGTACTTTGATTCTGCCCGGTGCTATGAGAGATTTACTCCCGCATCAACGTTCAAGATACCCAATTCAATTATCGGGCTTGAAACGGGAGTTATAGCAGATGAGAATTTTGTTATACCATGGGACAGCATCAAAACAAGGGAAGTATGCAGCCGCGATATGAATTTAAAGGATGCCATAAAGTATTCATGTGTGTGGTATTACAGGGAGCTTGCCCGCAGGGTTGGCGCGGAAAAAATGCAGGAGATGCTTGACGCTTTTGATTACGGGAACAGGGATATTTCCAGCGGAGCAGATAAATTCTGGCTTGAAGGGAGCCTTAAGATATCGCAGGCTGAGCAGATAAAATTCCTGAAAAAGCTTTGTACATACGATCTGCCGGTATCCAGACGGTCGATAGATATACTGAAAAATATTATTGTGCTTGATTCAACCGCAGGCTATGTAATGCGCGGCAAAACAGGCTGGGGATACCAGAGCGAAATGAACATTGGCTGGCTTGTTGGCTGGGTGGAAAAAGAAGGTAACTTTTTCATTTACGCTATCAATATTGAATCACCTACCGAAACACCAACCTTTGCAGAAGCGAGAAGATCAATTGCGGAGAAGATCATGAAGGATCTTGGCATTCTAAAATAATCCAAAAGCAGCATAATGAAGAATAATAAAACAGTACTGATAACCGGCGCTACAGGTTTAATTGGCGGTTATATTATAAAAGCTCTTACGAAGGCGGGATACGGATATATTGCGCTGACAACGCACCCGGACTCAGCCCGAAAAAAGCTTGGCGGGGCAGAAAAGATAGTTGGCGTAAATGATTACCTGCGGCTTAAAGATGAGAATATTTTCGGTATTATAAATCTGGCAGGAGCTAATTTAGGAGAAAAAAGATGGACCGAAAAGAACAAAAAGATATTTTATGATTCCAGGATCGATATAACAAAAAAGCTCGTACACCTTATTGAGGTTATGCCAAAAAAACCCGAAGTGCTTCTGAGCGCTTCGGGGGTGGATTATTACGGTGATACAGGCAAAACGGATATGTATGAAGACGCACCGCCTGCGGATACGTTTCTTGGCAAGCTTACGCATGACTGGGAAGCCGAAGCATTAAAAGCTCAGGCCTATGGCGTGCGTACTGCAATACTGCGTACGGGATTTGTTATTGCTGAAGATTCAGACGCAGTAAAGAAGCTGCTGCTTCCGTATAAGTTATTTGTTGGCGGTCCGCTTGGCGGCGGTAAGCAGTATGTTTCATGGATACATATAGATGACCTTGTGGCGGCTTATTTATTCTTAACGGAAAGTAACCTCTCGGGTGTATTCAACGCGTCTTCTCCTAACCCTGAAACCAATAAAGAGTTTGGCAAAAGTGCAGCAAAGGTGCTCGGGAGACCGGCAATTTTTCCCGTGCCTGCGTTTATGCTCAAGCTGATACTGGGTGAAATGTCTGCGGTAGTACTTGACGGCCGCCGTGCATTACCGGGCAGGCTGCTTGATGCCGGATTCAGATTTGGGTTTGCCCACTCATCAGATGCATGGAAGGATATTTTGGAATGACCGCCCCTTATAAATCGTTCTTAAACAGGGTCACTTTCTTGCTTTAGGCTCAACTATCAAACCCGCCGGACCGTACCATTGTTTAATTACGGCTTCCAGCCTGCCGTTTGTTATGGCAGGGTCTCTGCTCAACTGCTCCCGTGCCTCTTCTTCCGATGCGACATCAAGAATTACAATTCCCCGCATTTCACCGCCGTCCATAAAGGGTCCGGCAAGCTTTGATTTTCCTTCCAGGTACATTCTTTCCAGGTTCGCCATGTGCCCTTTTTGGATCTCCATAGCAGCTGCGGAATCAATAACCGGCCTATTTTTAACGGCATTCAGGAATACAAAATAATATATCTTCATTTCGAATTCAGGCTCATTGTTTTTGAGGCTGTCGTTGCCGCTTTGTGAAACGGATGACCCGGTGTACATGATGATAACAGCGATGATGAGTAAAGCAATTTTGAACATTTTCATTGCCTGGATTTTTTGTTTTTTAAAATATCTATGAACGGCACTTTTTTCAGTTTGCTTTCTGCCCATGAAATAAAATCAAAATAAACCAGGAAGCTCTGTTCATGGAAATTCTTATCTTCCTTCTTCAGCTTGAATTTCAGCTCTTCGAATAATTCCGGCAGCTCATCTTCGGAGGCTTTTACCGCCGCCTTAAAAAAATCCATAACGATCGATTCCGGCTTAAGCAGCTTCTTTTTTTCTTTGAAGAATTTCAGCGTTCCCGCTAAGAGGTACTCCAGCAGATCGAAATTCCCGAGCTCGAAATGAACGATAAGCTGGAACACGCGCGCGAATTCATATACATCGCTGCGAAATGACGGATTTGCCTCATCCAGCACAATATTAATGAACTTCAGCGCCATCGCGGGTTCTTCATCCAGCAGGTAAAAATATGCAAGATCTGTATGTAATATAATTCGCCTTTGCAGCGGTACTTTGTCATAGTGTTTTTTCAGGCTCTTTTCGATAGCCTTTGCTTTGATCCTGCCTCGCTTTAAGTCGCAGTTCTGCTCATAAATTAGCATTTCAATATTATCGGCATAGAAGAAAATATTTATTTCTTCCTGCTGGCTGATCTTGTTTTTCAGCCTTCTGCGGAGATTTCCAAGTTTAATGATAGTTTCTCTGACATCGTTTCGCTTTCCTGCATGGCTTGCGCAAAGCAGGAAGTTAATGAGTCCGAACGCATAGTTCTGCGGCTTTTCATCAATAAAATGCGGATTCTTTTCTGCGAGGTTTATTTCTTTCTTCAAAAACTCGTAGATCTTATCGGTATTTCTTTTGGCAGCGTGATAAAGCGAGTACGTGTGGTAGAAATACAGCCTGGAAGTGTAGAACGAAGGTGATCTTTCATTCTGCAGCAGCGGGTGCGAGAGTATTTTTTCCATCTCGGCATTTTTCTGGCTGTGTTTGAAATCAGCCTGGTGATCCACGAGTATCGTCATCCAGTCAACCAGCCAGCTGTATTCATAAAATTCATTAAGCTGCAGAATGAATTCACTCTGCTCCCTGAATATCTCTTTGCGGCGGGTGAATATGTTCTTATCCGGGTTTGCGAACAGCAGTCCGCGCTCGAGCGAGAGTACTTCAAGAATATATTTCAGCTTATCATACTTGTAAGCCATTTCCTTTGTTTTGCGGATGAGCTTCCATGCCTCCTTATACAGCGCGCGGTCGGAAAGTATCTTAATATTTATGATAAGCTCGGTCAGCCTTTCTTCGGCTTTATCCTGCGCGCCATACATGTGCAGGGCTTTGAGAATATGGTTAAACAGGTAAACCTTGTAAACCGGGAGCTGTTTTGCGAAGCTTTCATTGCTCAACTTTTTCTTCAGCTTTTCCTCGTCATACTCGTCCATCGAGTCAACCGCGTCAAACAAAACCAGGTAATTTTGCCTGCTGCCCGATGCGCTTTTTGACGCGAACTTCTTGAAATATCCCTTCTCCGATTTGTTTAGGGATTTTATCAGCCTGAACAGGTCATCGCTTGTGGTTTTCATGGTGATGTTTATCCTGCTTGTTCATATGCTTTTTTTAACCAGGTGAATAGTTCCTTTGTTATATCTTCCGAGCTTTCAACTTTTACCCTGTGTGTACACATAGCATTAAAACTGCCGGCTGCTTCAAGTTTGCCAACCGGGGCAGTACCTTTAAGGTTCAAACCGATATCGAGCCTCGTTTTTGTGGTAGGCTGAACGATTGCGAATTGTTTCTTTCTTCTTACACTTACATATGTTTTCTTGGGTGAAAGTTCTACATCACTTCCGAGGCCTTTCAAGCCTTTTATGATCTTCTCGTAGAATTTCATCAGTTCTTCTTTGCCCTTGTATTGAGACTTCAGCAATTCATCACCACTTGAAGCGGAGCCTGAATCTGATTTATTTGTTTTGTGCGCGATCAGGTTTGCATATCCGTGTGTTAAGCCATGTTTGGTTTTGAGTATAGCAACTAACTCGCTATGTTTGGTCAAACCGCTCGAAACGGCAATTTTTACCCAATCCTTGATGGATTTGCCGGTTTTATCTTCCAGGTTCCTGATCATGTTATCAGTAGCCTGCTGGATCTTATCATTGGACATATTTTTACCTATCTATGCTGCCGGGCTGAGCAGTTGCGCCGGGCTGCGGGTTCTAAATTTATAGACCTGGATTAGTTAATTTATTGGTGAAAAATAGCGATTTTATAAGTTTTTTGCAATTTAAAAGCCACAAGAACTCCCTTCGGCATTTAATTTATGGCAAAATTCAATTTTTCCCGGCGGCTATTTAAATCTATCTTTGCTTCATAAGAGAATTAAATGAAAGGGAATTTTACAAATGCATAATAAAATACTAAAACACCTGCTGAAGCTTTTTTTCGCAATTCTGCTGCTCACCATATTGGGGATGCAGTGGCTGGCGGCAAAAACGGGACCTTCGGCGGAAGAGACGATGAAACAGGAAGCGGAATATTACCGATTCGCATTTCCCAGGTACGCAGCAAGCCCGCAAAAGCCAAACCTGGAAGTAAAAGTTTACTAACAGGCCGGTTGAGGGGGAAGAAAAAGATCAGCTTAAAGCTGAAGAGCAACTTAAAACTGAAGAGCAGCAAAACAACAAACAATAAAAAAGAAAACAATAAAATAAACAGAAAGAAGAAACCAAAATGTTAACAGTATTCGCAATCCTCGCAATAGTAGCAACACTTGTTATAAGTGAGCTTTATCTAGTGTATAAGAACTACAAAGAAACAGCTGAGCTTAAAGCAATTAAAAATTACACCTCCAGGTAATTTATTTCCGGAATCCTCCCTGCTGTAAAGCAGGGAGGGGGAAGGAAAACTGAAATGGAAGATCAACTAACTAAAACCTAAAAGTAAAAACATAAAAGTAATGAAAAAAGTAAATTTAACAATAATCATTTTGCTGCTTGCAGCAGCAGCGGTTTATCCGCAAACATGGGATTGGGTTAATCCAAAACCTCAGGGAAACAATCTTTCTGCGGTGGTTATGAACAGCAATACCGAAGGCTTTGCCGTTGGTTTGCTTGGCACCGTTATGAAAACTACCGATATGGGTTCAACATGGCAGGTGCTTAATACCCCCACAAAGAAGGCTCTTACTGATATTACCTATTCATGGCTGAATGATGTATTTGCCTGCGGTGATAGCGGCACAGTTATAATGACATTCGATCTCGGGAATACATGGTCAATTTCTCCAACACCAGTGAACGTTCCGCTGAGAGGCATCCATTTTCTTAGCCGTGATACAGGCTTTGCAGTCGGTAACCAGGGAAAGATAATCCGCACAACAAACCAGGGCGCAAGTTGGCATTTAGTTAATGTACCTTATACTAAAAATTTCTACGGGTTACATTTTGCCAATAAAACAACCGGTTTCATTACCGGTGACCAGGGCTTTTTTGCAAGAACAACAAATGCAGGAGCAAGCTGGGATACTATTTCAACCGGTACCACATCATCGCTGTTCAGGATGTATTTCAATACACTGGGAACAGGTTATATAACCGGTACGCAGGGCAGGATACTTAAAACCACAAATTTCGGTGCTTCGTTTGAGTCAAGTATATCGATAACTGCTGCCGGACTCTATGATGTATCATTTGTAGGTAATTTCGGCGCTATCACAGCCGAACAGGGCGCAATATGGATTACAACAAACGGCGGCGCTAACTGGACTGCATCATATTTCGGCCATACTCCTTTCAGGGGAATCCATAACAACTTTACCAACAGCTTCGTTGCAGTAGGCGATGGAGGAAAAATTTATACATCAACAAATGCGGGCGCCAACTGGATTGGCAAAGTAACCTCGCCGACGGGTACAATATATTCAAGCGCTTTTGCTAATGCAAACACAGGTTTTATTGGCGCGTTTGGAAACAAAATCCTTAAAACCACCAATGGCGGCGATAACTGGTCAGAAATTCCCACTCCTGTTAGCTCGTACATGTATGAAATCAAGTTTCTCAACAGCCAGTTTGGCTACGGAATATTCGGCAGCGGATATTTTATGAAAACCACTAACGGCGGCGCAAACTGGCTGGGTAACCAGATAGCTGCCGGTATGTACGGATGGACCATACATTTTACTTCTCCTTCAACAGGTTTTGCCAGTGGCGACCCAGGTAAAATATACCGTACCACTAACGGCGGCGATAGCTGGACGCTTACACAACACAGCTCGAATGTTCATATGTACGGAATTAATTTTGTAAACCAGAATACCGGATTTATTTGCGGTAATAACGGTTTGATCCTTCGTACAACCAACGCGGGCGATTCATGGGATTCCCTTTCTTCGGGTACAACATCATCCTTAACCAAGATCGCTGTAAATTCAGATGGCGTGATATTGGTTTCGGGTATCTTCGGCAGGATAATGAAATCAACGAACCTAGGGGTTAACTGGACCACTGTATCAGGCCTAACTCAATTCACCATAAATGACGTAAAGTTTTTGGATAATAGCACGGCTTATGCTGTAGGCTCCGGTGGAGAGCTTTTTATAACAAATGACGCCGGCGATAGCTGGATAAAAGACCAGTCGAAATCAGGCAATATACTTAGAACACTTAGCATAGTATCACCTTCAAAGGTCATGGTATTCGGTGAAGAAGGCAATATGCTGAAATATACCCCGAACCTTACTTCGACAGGCAATGGCAGCAGCAATGAGATCCCTTCGGGCTTCAGCCTTGAGCAGAATTTCCCGAACCCATTTAACCCGGCAACAGTGGTAAAATTCTCTATCCCAAATGAAGCAAATGTGAAGCTTGTTGTATTCGATATCACAGGCAGGCTTATAAATACACTTGTCAACGGAAAGATGAATGCAGGCAGCCATGAGTTCAGCTTCAGCGGCACGGAACTATCCTCAGGCGTGTACTTCTACAGACTGGATGTAACAGGCAAGGATGGAATCAGCTTCAGTGACACCAAAAAAATGATATTAGTAAAATAATCCCCAAAGAAAAAAGGAAACACAAAAACAAAATGAAAAAATTTAAAAAAATAATACTCATATTCTTTGGACTGGTTACAGTCCTTGGAGTTTCGGGGTATGTGTATTTCAACCAGCAGTTCCCGAAGGCTATCAGCGCGGAAGATATTAAGATCGAAGTTACACCCGCAAGGCTTGAACGCGGCAAGTACATCTTTAACCACGCGGCAGGTTGTGTTGACTGCCACTCAACAAGAGATTTCACAAAACTCTCTGGACCTATTAAGCCCGGCACAGAAGGAATGGGCGGCGATAAGTTCGATGAAGAGCTTGGGCTTCCGGGCACATTCTACGCAAGGAACATTACACCGTACGGTGTAGGCACATGGACTGACGGCGAATTGCTTAGAGCTATCACCGAAGGCATCAGCAAAGACGGTTCAGCGCTTTTCCCAATAATGCCTTACCTTGTTTACGGAAAGATGGACAGGGAGGATATTTATTCTGTGATCGCGTATATCAGGACACTGCCCGCTATAAAGAATGATGTTCCGAAGGATGAAGTTAAATTCCCGATGAGCATGATAATGAAAACTATACCGACGAAGAATTCATTCACAACAAAGCCTGATAAATCCAACATACTTGCATACGGCGAGTACCTGGTCAAAGGCGCTTCGTGTACTGATTGCCATACGCCCTCAAAAGACGGTGAACCGATACCCGGAAAGGAATTTGCAGGAGGAATGGAAGTTAAACTGCCGGGTAATACAGTTGTAAGGACAGCAAATCTTACCCCCGATAACGAAACCGGCCTTGGCTTGTGGACAAAAGAACAGTTTATTAAAAGATTCAAACAGTGCAGCGACCCGGCATACAGTAATACACCGTATAAACCGGGTGATTTCCAGACAATCATGCCGTGGACAATCTACGCAGGATTAACGGAAGAAGACCTTGGGGCAATTTATGAATACTTAAGGACAATACCCGCTGTAAAGAACCAGGTTGAGAAATTTTCAGTGAAGCTGTATTAGCAGAATCAGTTTACAGAACCCCGCGTAGTTTTTCCTTTACACTTTGGGGGTTAGTTGAAGCGCAGGGAGAGAGGTCTCCCTGCCTTTTTATTTTACATCATTTCTTTGAAAGATGAACCCACAGTATATTCCTGCACATAAGCTATCATTCTTCACACATAAGCCAATTGACGGCTTCTTCAAAATCATTGAATGTATTTACGCTGAAACCCCGGTTACTCGCACACATTTCCAGGAACGCGGCCTTATCAATATCATGATGGTCAGCAAGAAGGATGGCTATTTTATTTCTGAAGGAATTCCTGTTTCTTCCGATCTCTGTAATAAGTTCATAGATATCGGAAAGAGTCAAAACCGAAACTGTATCCCTGATATCAACCAAAATATCATGCTGTTCATCGGGATGTATTATAGCTGCCAGCTTTTTCAGTACATTTTTGCTTTCTTCAAGGTTCAGCTGGCCCGAAGCAGTAGTGCTGATGAAATCCTTTGTTTTAACGAATTTTATCTCTGCCTTCATTTTTCTTCCTTGTTTAGGTTATTAAAAAGGGAGACTATCCAGGTTAACATTGCCGCCTGAAATAATGATCCCGACCGGTTTATCTTTGAACTCCGCCGAACTTTTCAGGAACGCAGCAAGCGCCACGGCGCTTGAGGGCTCGGCAAGTATTTTCATCCTTTCCCATATCAATCGCATTGCGGAAATAATTTCTTCTTCCGAAACCGTGATTATTTCATGAACATGATCACGAATAAACGGGAAAGTTATATCGCCAAGCGAGGTCCGCAATCCATCTGCGACGGTTTGAGGAGAAGTTTGGGGAATAATGTGTCCTGCTTTTAAACTTTGATATGCATCATCAGCCCCGGCAGGTTCACCGCCAATAATTTTAGTTTCGGGTGAAAATGCTGAAAAACCGCAGGCTATCCCGCTGATGAGTCCGCCTCCGCCCACAGGCACAAAGACCGCGTCAAGCGGTTCAGCGCTGCTGATTAATTCAACAGCGCATGAACTGTGGCCGGTAATCACATTAATATCGTTTGAAGGATGAATAAATACCGCGCCGGAATCTTTCTGTTCGGCAGCGCATTTTTCTTCGCGGTCACCCGGCAGGTTGCCGGAATAAATTATTTCAGCGCCATAGCCCAGCACTGCATCTCTTTTGGCGGGCACAACGTTTTGCGGCATTACTATCTTTGCCTTGATGCCAAGCCTGCCTGCGGCATACGCCGCTGCCTGCGCAAAATTTCCGGATGAATGAGTTATAATGCCCTTTTCACGCTCCGCAGGAGAGAGTGAAAGCACAGCATTCATAGCGCCGCGAATTTTAAAGGAACCGGTTTTCTGGAAGTTCTCGCATTTGAAGAACAGCCTGGTGCCGGAGATATTATCGATTGATACTGAGCGCATTACGGGAGTATTGTGTATATACGGCTTTAAGCGCTCATATATATCAAGCAGCTCATCTTTTGAGGGTATGTTTGTTTTTAACATTACGTGTTGACTTGTATATGTTCACCAGTGCAAATATAGCAATTATGAGCCAAACAATATTTACAAATGTTGAAGGATATGCGCTGTAGAAAATAGTATTCAGTATCAGGCACAGGCTGCCTATGATGTTCAAAATCTGGTAAAGCCTGGAGTGCGCCGTCAGCTTGTGCAGGCTCAAAAGTCCATACGCAGCAAGCACGCAAACAGAGCCAGTCCATCCAACTATATCAATTATTATCTTTTCGCTCAACTTTTTCCGGGTTTATTGAGGTCGTTTCAATTGTTTCACTATTATTGTCCGGTTCATCCTTCTTCCTGAACCAGTTCAGTGGATTCATATATGCACGGTACTTTTTTACGAGCTCACGCCCCAGCAAATAAACGCTTGCAAAAAAGGACAGCTCCGCTGAAACTATAAGAATGGTAATTATTACTGCAATGGTGCCGCCGGAAAATCCAAGGAAGGGAATTGCCGCCACGACCCCATAAAGCAGAAATGATGCTGCCAGCAGAATATAGCCTGTCTTCTTCTTCAATTTTATATCCAGCCCATTCGTTTTTTCAGATTCACTATATGCGCCAGGTGATGCTCCGAGTGCCATGCGTAAAGTCCAAGCAGATATTCAACGGTCATTTCCATTTTGCTTTCCGGGTGGTAAAGCCTCCGCTTAAGCTGATCCGGAGTAAGGCCATTCAGCATTACAGCCCATCTTTTATGCAGCGCTTCCAGCAGCGGAAGCGATAGCTCTATTGGGCCGCTCTTAGCTTCGGGCAGCTCTGCCCACCGGTCTTCCAAATACGGGCGGATTGCAGGAACATCTTCCGTCAGCGCAAGCTTAAAGCGGATATAGCTGTTCATATGGCTATCAGCAGTATGGTGAACCACCTGCCTTACCGTCCATCCGCCTTCGCGGTAAGGTGTATCAAGCTGAGCTTCGGTTAATCCGGTTACCGCATGTTTGAGCTTTGAGGGGAATAGCTCAATGGTGTTGATATACCATTGCACATCCTGTTTTGTTACAATATCTTTTGCGGAATATTTGCCGATCGGGTATTTCAGCAGTTCAATATCTTCTTCTTTCATGATCACCTGAAAATTTATATTAAGCAGCTAAACTATATCTGCTCTGCATTAAAAATGCTTTTTATTTTTTCCTGCCTGTAATCAAAAATGCGTTCAAGCTTTCTGCGGACAAAAAGGGAAGTGATAGCCGGTTCAAGAATTCTGCCCGGCGGGAGGTAATTCACAACATCCCGTACAATGGTATGATTGCCGGATGCAGTGAATGTATGTTCGTGTATCCACACACGGTAGGGACCTTTGAGCTGGGTATCCACGAATCTGTAAGGCGGCACCCATTCGGTAATTTCAGTCTTCCATTTAAACGGAATGCCGTTGAGGCTTATCCTGTAATCTATCAATGTACCCTTACCCATTTTAATTGGAAGAGGAGTAATAATGCGGAATTTCAGCTCCGGTGGTGTGATTAGTTCAAGATTGCCCGCATCGGAAAAAAATCCAAATACTTCTTCGATTGGCCTGTAAGCTGTGGTTTCCCTGGTAATAACTCTCAATGGGCTGTTGGTATTATTGGATATGTACGGCGAATTCAGATATACTGCTTTTATTAGATGAAGAATACCTTTAAAAGTCAAAAATAGAAAAATATGCCGTTAATATAAATCCATTACCGCCTTGTTTTGGCGGTTTGAGAAATAAAAAACCCGGCAATAACTCATTGCCGGGATCAACAATACCGGTAGAGCCCGGTATTGTGAAAAAGTACAGATCTAGTTTCCTAAAATCGTTACAACTACGTTAATAACTATACCAACTGCAACGCCAACAAGGGCGAATGTGCATGCTGATTTAGCTGCTTTCGGGTTCTTATCTTTGTTGATAAACCACAAAATAGCGCCTACCAGCGGTATACAAAACGACACGATCTTAAGGATCATGCTAAGATCTTCCTGACCGCCATTGACCGGTGCAGAAGGTGGTGTTGTTGGTTCCATTGTTTGTTTCCTCCTTTAGTTTACAAATGATGCTGCTTTAGTTTTGCTATTATTATACTGCTGAAACTAAGTAATACTTAAAATGAAGTAGCCAATGCCTTTGCCTATCACCGCGGCAAGAGCCATGCAGCTTGCGCCGGCAAGTACGCCGGTAAAAAGCCTTAGCCAGTTATTGCTTTCCCTGTGCATGAAAGCCTGTGTTAAGCCATCAACAAGTGCGGGCATCATAAGGAGGATGATCCAGAGCCAGCTTGGATTCCATATGGAAAACGTAAATATTGGAAGCGCAAAATACCCGGCATAAAATCCGGTGCAGCGCGCGCAAACGGGGAACTGTTTGCCTTTATAAAAAAAGGAGCGCTCAGGTTTCCTGTGGCAGAAAACAAATTCAAGCTTTACTTTTTCCTTTGGAGTATTTATTGCAGCTTCTGGCAAAAATCTAATATTATTGTTTCGGAAAACCCAAACTAACGAAGCTAAAAAGTAAAATCAATGAAAAACAGATTGTTTTGATTAAACAGCTATACCGGGTATTTGTTCCGGTTTTTTGAAAAAAAACGGTAATTTATACCATTTAACGGCTTGTGTTACTTTATTCGGGCTTATCCTCCAGCTTTTTTAGCTCGGTTTCAACCCATTTACATAAAATATCCTTATCTGACGGGGAGAGCTTTGCCTCCGAGTGCATCAATAAATAATTTGGCATTGGCATTTCATCGGATTTTATCTCTTCGCAGATCTCGTTGAGCCTTGCTTCGCGCTTGGCTTCGGAGAGCTTTGTCCACTCGCTGAAGTTCATTTTTTTCCTGCCGTGCTCAACATCTTCTGCAACAAGCCAGGATACAGGCGCAATGCTGCTGTACCACGGCCATGTAGTGTGGTTGCTGTGACAGTCGTAACATGAGCGCTTCAGAATGCTTTCAACATTCGAAGGTACGGTCATAACCTTAGTAATGTGTGCAGGGGTAATATCTGCGGTGGTTGATTTATCAGGCCGGTTAATGAACTGAACAACAATAAAACCAACAACCAATACCAGAAGAATTATCTTTAATATCTTTCTTATCATTTATTTTTGTATTTTAAATGTCCATTTCAAACAGCTTTTTGCCGGACTTGAAATCAAACCCCATTATGCCTTTGCCCTTAAGCTGCAGTACAACTAAATTCCCTGACCTTTTAACGTCGATATTATCCTTGGTGAAGAACAGGCTGGAAAAGGTATCATCCTCTTCGTCAATTTTCATTTCGTCGAACATATCATCCTGCTTAATGGTCCACATTTCTTTCCCTGTTTTGAGATCAACACAGGTCATCATTCTGTCGCTTACCTTTCCTAGCTTATCCAGGTGAATGATTATAGCGCAGTCTTCATCCGCATGATACATAATGCCTTCAAGGTAAACCTTATCTGCCAAAGGCGCAACTTTTATTTTAAGATGTTCTTCCAGATAACTATCGCTCCCGTCATATCTTTCTAAGCTGGATTTGTTGTCTTCCAGGCTCGCCTGCGGGCCAGTTGCGGTCATTAGTATTTTTCTCGGTGATGAAGAGTTTTCTTCGCTGCCCAGCAAAGGTATTGTAGTAATTGTTGAGTCTTTTCTCTTTGATTTATTAAGATCCGAATAATCCTTATACAGCTTTCCATCTGCGAAGCTGTACAGGCGCTCCCTGCCGTCTTTGGTCTTCATCCTGAGCGCGTCGTCATCTTTTGAGTAGTGTACTTCGGTAAGCCCGGATGAGAGATCAGGATATGCAGAAATGAACTTTTTTGTATCCATATCCTTTTCGCCGGTTTCCGGATCAAATGTTTCGACCCGCGGCTCATTTTCTCCATACTCACGCGTCAGCATCCAGACCTTCCCGCCCTTGTAAACCAGGTCGATCTGGGTTATAATATCTTCATAAGGTGTTTTGGTTTTCTTCAAAACCTTCTGGTCCAAAGGATCAACAATATATGTCCATGTCTTGCAGAAGTAACACTCCCTGCCGGTTGACGTTCTGCCCGGTGATTTGGTGGTTTGTATAAAATTAAATGACCCGTCAGTAAGGATCCACATTTTTTCTTTACCGTCTTTTCCGGGTACAATTACCATATTGAGGAAATCGCCGCTGAGGCTGTTGGGCATTAATGCCGGCAAAGCGAAGTAATAGCCGATTAATCCGATAACAAGCAGCACGGCAATACCGCCAACAATACCGAAGCATCCGAACTTTGAACAGCCTTTTGATTTTTTCCCGTAAATTGTCCTGCCCTGGTAACTATCTGACTGGGGGTAAGATACTGGTGGTTCCATTTCTCGTTTTAGCTAGATTATTTTTGTAAATATATGAAAAATTGTTCAATATTAAGGTAGCTATAATCTGAAAGCTTCGGAAATTTTTTTTAATATGTTTTGGGACTAAAATAGGCTGAAGATGAACTTCAGAAAACAAAACCTGCGCCAAGGGAGAGATCGTGAATATCTGACCTGCTTTTTTCAAGTGCTTTTGTGAACCTGTATTTTAGATAGGGATGAATTATCAAATATGGCGTTGGAATAAAAAATCCAATGGACGACTGCGCAGAAACGCCCTTCTTTTCGGTATCTGTAAAGTAGCCTGCGCCAAGAGAGATAACAAACATGAGCCAGCTTCGGCCCTGCTGGTAGATGAAGTCATAATTATACGAGAAGCGGAAATGGTTTTTGTTAAATGTCCGGAACAGGAATGAGTATTCAAACGAAAGCCTGCCATAAGGATAGAAACTCTTTGAAATTTCTTTTGTGAGCCCCCAGAATATTTTTTTGTCTTCAAAAACAAGAACCGGATTTATGAAAAGAAATATGATTCCCGCAACAGCGGTGCCGGTTGGGAGTCCGGACTTATTGTAATATGCAGGTCCGGTTTTGCTCAGCAGATCACCGCTGTTTGAAAATATGAGCCCGGATTCTTTTGAAATGTGATGTTCTTTCAGCTTCAGTTCAGGTTGAAATGAACCGATATCCTGAGATAAGGAAGGATAAACGAAGCTGAATAGTAGCATTACGGATAAAACTAATTTTACCATGTTATGAATTGCTTACGAATTTAAGTCCAATTATTGAACCGATGAGCGTAAAAATAAAAAAGATTCGCCAGAAATCAGCGGGTTCCTTCAGGAATAAGATGCCAATAACGGCAATGCCGCATGCCCCTATGCCCGTCCATATTGCATACGCCGTGCCGAGCGGTATTGTTCCAAGGGCTTTATCGAGGAAATAATAGCTGAGCACTGTAAACACTATGAATCCAACGGACGGCCACAGCCTGGTGAAGCTTTCGGAATATTTCAGTGAGAGCGCGAAGCATATTTCAAATACGCCTGCTATAGCAAGATAGATCCAGCTCATTTTTTCATTCTTTGTTTTCACAAAAATAAGGGTTATTTGTGAAAGTTATGCGGGTTTCTGTGCTTCGACTCCGCTCAGCACGACAGGGTTTCTGTGCTTCGACTCCGCTCAGCACGACAGGGTTTCTGTGCTTCGACTCCGCTCAGCACGACAGGGTTTCTGTGCTTCGACTCCGCTCAGCACTACAGGGTTTCTGTGCTTCGACTCCGCTCAGCACGACAGGTGCTTCGACTCCGCTCAGCACGACAGGTGTTTCGACTCCGCTCAGCACGACAGGTGCTTCGACTCCGCTCAGCACGACATATTATGTTCAGTGCCGTTTACGGGATTCTGTAAATTCTGAATAACAGCAGCGAGATTATCACTGATGCTGTAGCTAAGTTTGCGATCGTACCTGCTTCAAGCGGTGAACCGTACAATATATTTCCGTTTATGAGCCCGTCTATCACGAACAACACAGTGCATATAATTCCAATTGCAACGAAGCTGCGGTTACCGGCAGCGATACCTATGGCAGATACTATTTCGGCAAGTCCGATTATAAGTAAACCAATGCCGCAGATAAAAGCAGCGTTTGGTGAAGCGGTGATACTGCTATCGGTTAGATTTTTATTGAGTATAAGGATAACTCCGCCTGCTGATCTTAAAGCGCCCAGCAGGAACATCAGGATAATAGCTATCCAGCCGGCAATTGCGGGGTCTTTCATGGTACATGGATTTATTTGATGTATAAGAAGACGGATGGCAATTAAGAATATTTTATTCTGCAGCGTCATGCAAAAAAAATAGCCGCGTTACAGGCGGCTATTAGTATAAATGTTGAAGCAGTTAATTACTTTACATTATCTTTAAGCATGTCTTTAAATTCTTTGTAGAATTTTTTAACCTTTGGCGCAATAACTGCAGAGCAGTAGCCCTGGTTTGGATTATTGTTGTAATAATCCTGGTGGTAATCTTCGGCTTTGTAATACTCGCCAAGCTTGGTTACTTCGGTTACTATAGGGTCATCCCAGAGTTTTTGTGCTGTAATATCTGCAATTACCTTTTCAGCCGAAGTTTTTTGTTTGTCATCTGCATAAAACACCGCGGAGCGGTACTGCGTACCTGCATCCGCACCCTGCCTGTTGAGTGTGGTAGGGTCATGCACATGGAAAAATACTGTCAGCAATTGCTCGTAGGTGATGACTGACGGGTCGAATGTTATTTTAATAACTTCAGCATGGCCGGTTGACCCCGTGCAGACTTCTTTATAGGTGGGATTTGGAGTTGTGCCTCCTGAATATCCGGATTCAACTTTCTCCACGCCCTTCAGGTCCTGGAACAATGTTTCAATGCACCAGAAACAGCCGCCGGCAAATACCGCGGTTTCAAGATTTGTATCTTCTTTTGTTGTATCGTTCATTGTTTTGTTTTCGTCAGAATTTAAAGAGGTTTTCGAAGGCGTCCCGAATCGGGAACAGCCAGCAGCAGAAAATGAGCCTGCCATTAACAGAAACCCCAAAAATAGGAGATTAATTTTAAACATTATACAGCCTTTCAGATATATTTAACTAACCGTTATAATATACGAATCGTTTCATGTTTCGGATTTTTCAATCAAACGGGGTGCCTTCACAGCAATTCCTCCAGTGAATCGAGAATATTGTTCCATTCCGCTTCAAGGTCAAATTCAATTTCCGGCATATCCTTCTGTGCCTTCATATACCAATATTTGGCGTTAATGAAATCTCCTTCTTTCCGGTGCAGGTATGCATGGATCCATGCCGCTGCCTTTGAGGTCAAACCCTGGACAATTTCATGGGCTTTATGCCAATCGTTTTTTGCATCGTACCAAAGTGAGAGTATCAGCGGGTCCAGCCCCGCAGGCGGAACAGCCCGGTCAATTGATCCAAGGAACGCAGCTTTTGTCATTTCTGCCTACTCTCTTTCGGGCAATGATTTGAAGAATTCCCAGATCATTTCCGTTGCCTTAAAATCTTTGCACACGTTTCCAACCAGTATCTTTGGCAGGTATTGTGAAGCGCCGGGCCAGGTGTGCCCCCCTCCCTTAATTGTTACAAGCACAATTTTCGTTCCGTCAGCGCATTTGTAATATGTTTCCTTTTCAGCCCTGCAGTCATCATCTTCCTTGTCTTCTATCTCTTCCGTTTTTGTGCTTGTCTGGCAGGAGTTGTTTCCGGCAAGGATCTTAACGGTCCAGCTTGTGGAAAGGCTTACGCCTCTGCCGGATTCATCATCCTTGAATCCAACCGGGCCGCCATCAAATTTTACGAGCGGGTCTTTGGTGCCGTTTATCAGCAGCACGGAAATTGGTTTATCGGTTTTCCAGCTGTCTTTCAGGTTTTCGGGGATGTTGGCTGTAACGGGAGCAATTGCAAGCAGCCGGTTTGAAAGCTTAAGCGCGAGGTAGAATGAAAAGAATCCCCCGTTAGATATCCCGGTTGAGAATATTCTCTTTGTATTTATCTTATAATTCGCTGTCAGGGTATCAAGCAGGGTTGAAATGAACTTCACATCATCTCTATCCATTGGAAGCTTTTCGCCGATCCTCCCGTCATTCCAGTTCTTATCAATTGCGTTTGGATATACTACAATAAAATCTTCGTTATCTGCAAGCTTGTTGAATTTTGTATGATCTTTTACCTGTTCGGCGTTTCCGCCTCCGCCGTGAAATACCATAACAAGCGGCAGCTTTTCAGTACCGTAGTTCTTTGGCAAATGGAGTATGTACTCCCGTTCAATGCCATCTATAGTTAATTTTCCGTTAATATCGCCTGCTGCGTAAACCGTTGAAATAACAAAACCCAGAACAAACAGTTGCAGGAAGTATTTTAGCTTAATCATAGTTATTGGAAACCTTTATGAATTTTATTTCCTTTTAAAATATGAAATAATTTAATAAAATGTTGTTGTAAAATTAGAACTGCGAAAATCAAAATTGGTGAATGAAAATAAAGAAAATACTATTGTAGAGAATACACCGTTTTTCCCGCTGGGAATAATTGTATTGCCGGGAGAGACCAGGTTCCTGCATATATTCGAAAAGAAGTATAAAAATCTGTTTGAGGACCTGGAGAAGTTTGATAACAAGTTCGGCATTCCTTTTATACAAAAAGGAAACATAACCACGATGGGCTCATATGTGAAGCTTGAAAAAGTCCTGGCCAAATATCCAAACGGTGAAGTTGATATAGCTGTAAAGGGCGTTGATATATTTGACACCCTGGAGTATAACGATGAACACGAGCACAGAGAGTACCCGTTCGGCAGCCTCGAGCTGCTGGGGCGCGATAAAGTGCATGTGAGCACATCACTGCTGAATGCATTCAGTAAATACAATAAGCTTGTATTAAAGCTTGATATGGATAAGCTTCCAAAGCCGGGGTTTTACCTTATAACAAACTCGATAGGGCTTAATGATAACGAAAAGTATGACCTTGTAATCCGCGGCAGCGGCGAAGCGCTGAACCGTACTATGACAAATCATATAAACCTGCGTACACTGCTTGCGCTGCAGCAGAACTCGCTGCAGGATTATTATTGTTTGAATTAACAAAGATAACAGCTTCGGACCGGCACAAGAAATTGTCCTCATATTTATTAATCAGGGCTAAAGCCCGTTCCGTTAAGAAAGCAAAAACCCCGGCTTAAAAACCGGGGTTAAAAGTTTTGGGAGAGTAAGATTGCTCCCATTTTTATTTTCTATGGATCTCTTACTCGCCGATCTTTTCGGTTTCAAACTTCTTCCATTGGTCACGTGAATATGCAAAAAAGCCTGCCGGTCCCTTATCATATGCGGGATCGGGTTTCATTTCACCGCCGTACTTTTTGCCGTCCATAACCTGTATCATTGATCCGCGGATTGCATACTTATTTTCGCCCTCATGCATAATTAGCTTCATATCATCCGGAGATACATCGCCTTTGCATGACATTCTGTACAAGAAAGTGCTTTCGCCGATGCCGTCTTTGTTTATATCCGTAACGGATATTGATTTTGGAATAAGGCTCAGCATAACATCAACGGGACAATCCTTAATAAAATCATTGATCTTCCAAACCTGTTTAGCATTTTCGCCGTCTAAAATAAATTGATAGCCAAAAAGCTCTTTGGAGCGGTTATCACCGGTCGTTTTCTCTTCGGTCTCGGTAACTATTACAACGTTAACGCCGTTCTTATCTTCCCAGCGGGCTCCGCCAACTATCTTACCATCATACTTCACCGATGCGGGCAGCTTGCCGGGTTCGTAGGAAATGTTTTTGATCTCTGCGGAAATATTCTTCTGAGAAGAATCCGGGTTTGTGCTTAGCTTATTGTTGGGATCCTGTTTAGTTTGAGTGGTCGTGTCTTTTTTTTGAGTATCTGTAGTTTTAAAATCTTCTTTTTTTCCGCATGAAGTGAACATGGCGGAAGATACAATTAGTGCGGTTAACAGCAGTATTGACAGTAATTTCATTGGATTATGGTTTGTTATAGTATTGAAGTTATTTTCCTGAGAGAATATTAAATATACTGCCCAGGTCTGGTGATTGTTCCTGCCCGGACTGATTTTGCGAACCTCCAAGCAAGCCTCCTAAGTTGAACTGGTCAGATTTTCCGCCGGTTAAAGAGCCGAAGATGGAATTGACATCAAAGCCATTATCATTCGGGTCGTTTGTGCGGCTTACCAGTTTTCCTATCACTAACGGAACAAGCGCGGCTGCAATTTGTTTTGCAGCAGGGCTATCTATTCCAAGCTTATCCATAAGACTGCTTGTTACGTTAGCGGTTAATCCGCCTACCAGCGGATTGCCCTGGATACCTGACTGACCGCCAAGCAGGCTCAATACATCTGCGCCATTGCCCCCGGCTACCTGGCTTTTGAGGCCGTCAAATATAGAGTTTGTTGTTGTTTCAATTGCGGCATCGTTTTGTTCATTAGGTATCTGCGGATTATTTATGATCTGCTCACCTGACTCGCCTGCAACAAGCTTAAATAATTCATCCAGCATACTATTTTTCTCCTCAAAAAAAAGAGAGGTTAATAAACCTCTCTTCTAATAATAATATTTTACAAAGATAACCTATTTTTTCAAGAGTTTAAATGCATGGTTCCACTGCCCTTCACGGAAGCCGCGCGCGCACCAGATTATGCACAGGCCTTCAAGCGCATTAGAGGCCTCGATAGAACCGCAATCAAGGATATCCCACCCGAAGGATGAAAGGATCTCCGAGACTTTTTTCTTTGCCTCATCATTGTTTCCGCAAATGAACATTGTGGGTTCGCCTTCTTCAAATTTGGGTTTATACATTAACGGACTGCCTACACTGTTAAAGGCTTTCACAACATGCGAATCGGGAATGAGGTTTTGAATTATCTCACCTGCTGATTCACGCCCGGTAGTTGTGTATTTCAATACACCGTTTACCGGCGGCTCATCAGCTATTGGATTTGTTGTATCAATAACAATTTTACCCTTCAGGTTTTCTTTTCCGGCAAGCTTAATGACCTCCTCAACCGCCCTGTACAGCGGGCAGAGGATTATCATTTCGCCGAAGGCTGCCGTTTCGGCAAAAGTACCTGCTGTAATATTGTTGCCGGCAGATGCGAGCCAGTCTGTGATCTTTGCAGCTTTGGGGTCGCGGGTACCCAGCTTAACTTCGTGCCCTTCGGCAGCGAAGCCCGCGGCGAGCGCTTTTCCTACAGCGCCCGAGCCTAATATTCCTATTTTCATTTTTTTATTTGATTAAATTAGTAGATTTTATAATCCCTTGTCCTTTTCTCCCGGCAGCCAGTTGTATCCCTCCGGTACTTTTAACCTAAGACCCTCGCTATAAGAGTAAACAATATCATCTGTCAGATCGAATATCCCCGTTTTAAACGGAATATTGCCGAGATCCATGAAAGTTACGAAACTTTTGATCTTAACCGGGAAAACGATCATCATAGTTTCAGACGAATTACGCACTATTTTTATTGCATAAATATTTTCCCAAACCATCGACTGGTTGGAGCTTTCATAGGATGGCCCGTTTATTTCGGAATTTATGCATGTCATTGTTTTTAGTAAGCTATCAGGCAAATTCTGCCAGTCCAGCTGCGAAGTATCCCTGCCAAACCAATAATCGCCTGAAGGTATTACAGGTTCATAATTGAACCGGCAGGTAGTTACGCTGGTAGTGTAACTGCTGCTTTCATCTACAGCGCCGGTATCTCTTACAGAGAATTTTAATGTATAGTATGGTGATTGTGAATATAGGATGCCGCAGTATGAGAAGAGTAAACAGATGGCAGCCAGCAACAAACCAAAAGTTCTGTCAGTCTTTTTCATAAAATACCTCAATTTCTGAAATTGATCCTGCTTCAAAGGTCAGCCATTCTATTATAGTTTTTGTCGTACCGTCCGGCAGCGGGAAACCGTACTTAATGCAAACATTATTCTCACCGGAAAGGAAAATTTTATCCTGGAATTTTGCACCGCTGTACTGCCAGCATTTATCAAGGAAATCCTTTGCGCTGCTGAATTTGTCATCGGGCGAGCGGAATTTGAGATTCGGCGAAAGCTTCAGCAGCGCGCTGTTGGATGTTTCCCAGCCTTCGTAATACTGCTTTGCTATTTTTAAAACATCATTTTGCACTGAGTTGTAAATGAAAAAACATAAATTCTGATATTAACTAACGCAAATATTCTTCTTTGATCTTTTCAGAAATAAAGATCTTCATTAGTGATTGATATGGTATATCTTTTTTGTTTGCGATAACTTTCAGGTCGTTCAACATTGACTCAGGCAGCCTTAATGAAATAGATCTCACAGACGGTTTAAGATTAGGAAAAGTGACCTTTTTTGCTGAATCCCAATCCACGAAACCGGAAGTATCGTTCTTTTGCCAGAATTTTTTTTCCGCTGATTCTGATCTGAATTTCGGAATTTTTTTAAGTTTTTTCATTATATATTTCCTTTTCCTTTTTTGACATTTTTCTTGCGGAAATTATCCTGATGAGTGATTTTCTTAACGTAAAAACTATCGTTAAAAACTTCTCATTATCAGTTTTTCCTAATGCAAAGTACCGCTTTTCTGATTCAGTAGAATGGAAATTATCTTCAGAAACTATTAGTGGTTCATTAAAGAATATTTGTTCTGACTCAATATTAGTAACACCATGTTTTTGAGGATTTTTATCTAAATTCCCACCATCCCATTCAAAACCTTCAATTTTATCAAAATCAACAATCATAATTACTTACAATACTATGTATATCATGAATATATACAATTGTGTTAACGAATTCAATAGCTAATTTGTTGATATGGTCTAAATATATTGATTGCGCATTTATGCGGTCCATTCTTTTCTATTTCAAAAGTTTCTTACCGGCAGGCTTGATGACACCATTTTAGCTATACTGGTGTTCACCTGTTTTTACTGAAATATGTTAGCAGTCCAAGGGGAGGGCATGACAGGATAATTAGGTTACCCTGAAAAATCCTTTTTCAGCAGGTCTTTGCTTTTGAAGAAGATGTAGGTTACAATTATCATTGTAACCGCGCCGCCAAGCAAAACCGAAGGAACCGTACCCAATAATTTGGCAGCCAGACCTGATTCAAATGCGCCGATCTCGTTCGATGTGCTGAGGAAAATGCCGTTAATGGCATTCACCCTGCCGCGCATGTTATCCGGCACCAGCAGCTGAAGCAGGGTAGAGCGTATCACCACACTAACGCTGTCAAATGCACCGGTCGCGAACAAAGCAGCTATGGAAAGAATGAAGTTTTCGGAGACTGCGAACACGAGTGTTGCTAAGCCGAATCCGGCCACAGCCAGTAGAAGGTTACGCCATGCGCGCCGCATGGGTGAGTATCTTGAAAGCACAAACAGCACCAGCACTGCCCCGATTGATGGCGCCGCACGCATTATGCCGAGTCCTTCGGCTCCCACATGCAGGATATCTTCAGCGAAAACGGGCAGTATTGCCACCACACCGCCAAACATGACAGAGAACATATCCAGCGAAATGGAGTAAAATATAATCTTGGTTTTATAGGTGTAGCGAAATCCCTCTTTGATCTTTTCAAGCATTGAGCCTTCTTCGGCAGGATCAGGAGGGCGGTTCTTTATCATAGCAACAGCAGCGATGGATAGGAATATTATCGCTATCACAAACAGCAGCGTACCGGAAAATCCGAAGATGCTGTAAAGGAATCCCGATACACCCGGACCCACGATGACGCCTGTTTGCCACGATGAGCTGCTCCATGTTGATGAGTTTGCATAAACTTCGCGCGGAACCAGGTACGCTTTGATGGAGGTTGAGGCAGGGAAGAAGAACGCCTTGCATGTACCTATAAAGAATATTACTCCCCATATTACATACTTGAACTCTTCAGCATGATCGGCAGTTAGAAGGCTGAAAGAAATTATATAAAGCGCAACTGATGCGAGCATGGTAAACGCAAGCGACCACAGCATGATATTCTTTTTGGAAAGCTTATCGGAGTAATGACCCCCGAAGAGTGAGAGAAGTATAAAAGGAATTGCTTCAGCAAGGCCGATCATGCCAATTGCGAGCGGGTCATGGGTAAGGCGGTACAGCTCATAGCCGATTATGACCTCCTGGATGAGGAGCCCGACTGTGACGAAAAAATTTGTGAATAAAAAGTAGCGGAACTCTGCGTAACGCAGAGCAAGAAAGGGGTCTTGTTTAGGTTTTTGGGTTGTTGATGGATGAGGATGTGCCAAGTAAACTAGTTAGACCTTCTCTCGATCATTCTCTTCAATTCTGTATTGCTGATGTTTTCTGTTTCGGATTTATCGTATATAGATAAGAGGTAGATATTTGTCAGGTTTTTTATTACAATATCCAACTGGAGGTATGTAACTACTCTGAACCCGCCGCTTTTGCCTTTTGCTTTACTTTTTACTGCTAGCCTTATCTTGTAAGAGTTTTTTCCGAGCGGTGTTCCTGATTTTGGATTTGCCTGTAATTGTTTTTCCAGATTGGCAAGATCGTTTTTCAGTGACGGGAATTTTTTTGCAAGCCTTTTTAGTTGTTTTTCGAAGTTACTGGTGGCAATGATCCTATAGTTCATTAAGAATTTGTTTTAGCGACTTACCTTTTTTCCTGCCGCTTTGAATTTCATTAACTTCGTCTAAAGCCTCATTTAGACCTGTTAACACCCGGATTTTGTTCTTCATCCGGTTATAATCAGCTTCATAATTTTCCCATTGTTTCCGCGAAATTATGACGGACTTTTGTCTTCCCTTTTTATCTGTTATATACTCAATCTTAAGATTCATTGCTCAATTTAACAAAAATTCTAAAAATATTCTATTATATTTCTTTGCTTTCTGTCTGATAAAATCAGTTTGCCGCCAAGGGCTGCAGCCTGACACTATTGTTGGATTTTGGTTAAATTTTTAATCATCTAACCGTTTATTTATCCAACTTTCCCGCCCGAAGTCCTGTTCCATTTTTCCTTTACTTTGTTCATCAGCTTTTCGTTCTTGATATCTTCATCGCGTATGAATTCCTTAAAATAGCCGCAAGTTACACATACATAGGTGACTACAGTGAAACTCTTCACAGTGGATACATAAATATACGGTCTGTAACCCTGTATGAATTTTTCGCTGTTATCGTAAACTTCGTTTGACCCGCAAACGGGGCATTTTCCGGTTTTGATAGTTTCTGCCTGCATATTATTGATTGTTTTATTCTGAATCTTTATGTCAATGTAATTTCAAGATCTATTTGTTCGCTCAATTCTTTTTCTGGTAAGGATTAACGTCTAGATTCCAGCCTGAGACCTGTCTGCTGGCAGAAGGTATGACAAAGCAGATCATTTAATCTTTTGATGTTGATGGTTTCATATCCACAACTTCAAAAACCAACTGAATTCTTCTCTGTTCTTCAGTTGCATTAATTGAATCCATGTATCTTTTCCGTATCATTTCAAGTTGTCTGATCTTTTCGTTCGGATCCAGATTTCTATAATACTCTATATCGTCCCTCTCAGCTTCTTCAAAGCTGTTATATTCTCTTATTACTTTGTCCATATCGTATATAATTCAAATTTCTGCATACCAGTGAATTCAATATGATCTATTTCAATTTTTCTTTTAGGATTGAAAACTCATTCGTCGGCAGGAATTTCTCCGCCATTATCATCAGCTTTTCGAACTGCGCCGGTGCGTTGGCTTTCATTCCGCCCAGCATCATAAGCAGGTCTGCCTGTGTTATAGCCGGCATAATGTAGCTCTGCCATTTCTCGAAATCATCCGGTGTGAATTTCCCTATTATCCTTCCGCGCATACCGTGCAGCTCTTCATCTGTGAAGTTCTCCCACAGCAGGCGCTGAGTTACAGATTCCTCTTCCACCGTATGGAGCAGGTACTCGCCGTGGAACCGGGAAAATTTCATGTACAGCTCTGTACCCATTCCAGAAGCGTCCTCGCCTTTGCCGCCAAGCTCTTTGATCTCGCCCAGCAGCTTTTCTATAGCATTTTGGTCAGCTTCCAGCCGCTCGTGGTCATCGGTATCATGCTTCGATGCCCCCGGCAGCTTCGCTTCAAGCTCTGCGAGGATAATCGAATTCTCGTCGTTTGCATGTGTGGTTAACATCATGAACAGGTCCTTGCCAAGCGAATGAAGCTCATTTACCTGCTTTGGATCGTTGAAATCGCATTTACCCAATTTGAATGAAAACTGCGCAAGCGCGCTGCGTAATCCTTTATTAGCTGCTTCAAAAAGTTTTACTCTGTGCATTATTCCTGTGGTTTTAGATTTACGGTTATTGCCAATTTAAAGGGAATGGTTTAAAAATGAAGTGGTAAAATTACTTCGTTTTCAAACATTAACCGGAGTTAATATCAAAGTGTGAGATTTGTGTTATTTTGGGATGTTACTTTCTTTTCAGCGATGAAAAGAAAGTAACCAAAGAAAAATCGCCCGCTGCTGAAAATTGCCTGAAATTATTTTCGCTTTACGGGAAAAGAACTCGTCCGGATTGATGCGCACCATAGGTGCGGTTTGCCGGACTCAAACAGCTTTTCCCGTGTTGATCCTGCTCAAATAATTTCCGGGCGGCAATTTTCAGAGGCGGGATAGATCTCTGAAATACAAACTGGCATTTTCATTAAAATCCTATTTTTTCAAGCTGTTTAAAATCCTCGGGTGATACCTTCGTTTCATCGCCCAGGTAATTCCATTTAATATTGCCCGTGTTGCTTGTAAAAACACGGTTCACATCCTGCATGGTGACTGCGTTAACCATGGCTTCAAAATTGTCGAAAGCACTAAGATTGCCCCGCAGCTTCCACCTGCCAATATTAAGCGATTGGCTCGAAGCGGTTTCAAGCCTCATGAAATACCTCGTCAGAAACGCGCCCTTTGATTTCGCGAACTCTTCGTTAGTGAAGCCGTTCCTGCGTACATTATTTATGATATCAACCATTACCTGGATAGCTTCTTTGGGATGATCGGTGGTAATATAAAACACGCTGAACGGATTTGTAACAGCGTTGCCGTTCATATACGCAGCGGGCGCGTAGCTTAATCCTCTTTTGGTGCGCAGTTCTACGAAGTACTTATCATACATCATGTTCATAGCTACCATCATTGCGATTGCATCGGGGGAATTCCACGGGATCCCTGACATTATTCCCGAAAGATAGTTAGTAGAAATCTTTCTTGGCTCTATATCATAAGCAGGCTGCTCGATCTTTGAAACCTGTTCCTGCGGCGAAGGTGTGCCTTCCGGCAGCTTAGCCAGGGAGGTTCTTACTTTCTGAATTATATCATCTTCCGGAACATTACCGGTTACAACGAGGAAAGTCCTCTGCTTGCAGAGATTCGCTGAGATAAAAGTTTTTATGTCATCGAGCGTAAGCGATGCAAGTGTTGTTGTATTTCCGTACGGATCTTTTTCATAATTTTTACCTTTGAAAGCCGTTTCAACTGTCAGTCTCTCCAGCCTGGTATCGGGATCCCCTTCGTTCTGTTTGGCATAAGATATATACTGCTGCTTTTTATTTTCGAACTCAACGGGATCGTAAGCCGGATTCAGCAGCGCGTCAGCGAACAGCAGCCATGACTTGTCCCATGATTCTTTCAGGCATTGCATGTTCAGCTCGCCGTAATCCAGCGAAGCGTCACTATCGAAAGTAGTGCCCATATTCTCAGCGGCAGCAAGGAAATCCGTTTTGTTCATTGTACCCGTTCCGCCTTTGATTATATAGCTGTAAGCCAGAGCCTCTATTCCCTGTTTATCCAAAGGGTAGTTTGCGGTACCCCCTGTTACAAAAAGTCTTGCGCTTATAACATCTTTCCCTGTATTCCTGTAAATGACTTTAAACCCGTCAACATCAAGCTCTTTAGTCTGGTATTGTGAGTTTACATCAGCAATCAATGCCAACTGCAAAACAGCCAGAAGGAAAAAGAGGGATTTTGATATTTTGAGTATTTTCATTGTGTTATTATCCGGTAAACTTGTTTTAGTTTAATTTAAAAGATCTTCAAATTTACTTATGTTCATAGCTGTTTTCATTCCCGGCGAAAGCAGTATGCCCGATACACGCGGCTTACCTTTAATGTATTTGCGAATATAGTTCTTTATATCGCTGCGTGTTACCTTGTTGTTATTTTCAATGTAATTGAAGCCGTAATCAAGATCTTTTAACGCCCAGTTGTATCCAAGTGAGTGTGTATAGCCGGAAGTCTGTTCCATGTTGTATTTTTCACTGATGGCAAGCTGGTTCTTAGCTGCCTGCATTTGTTCATCGGTGAAATAAGAATCGGAATCCCACATATTGATATGCTCTTCAAGCTTTGCCAGGCACTCCTTGATCTTCTCTGGGTTGGGAACGATCCTAACAGAAATTGGCCCGGTGTAGATATCGGTAGAATAGTAGATACTGGCTTCAAGCGCCAGGCCCGCATCGATAAGCTCTTTGCTGAACTTTGATGATTCGAGGTTAACTATGGCAGAAAAAACATCGGCGGTATAAGTTGCCTGTACATCATTACGCGTATCGGGTCCGTGCCATCCGATATATATAACGGGCGCCTGTGCATTTGGACTTGTTGTAACAAAATAGATATCTTCTTTGATCGGCTTGAACTCGGGGATCGGGTATTTTTCAAACGGATCGAATCCCGATGGCTGCCAATCGCCGAAAATATTCTCAACCCTGGTAAACACATCATTTGGCTCTACATCACCTGCCACAATAAGTAATGAATTATTTGGCCAGTAATATTTCTGCTGAATGGTTCGCATCTTTTCCGGGGTTGCGGAAAGTATCACATCGTGATCGCCAATAGGAATTTTCCGGCTTTTATCTTTGCCCCACATTTTTTCCTGGAATTCATAATACAGGTTAAACTCTGGACTTGACTCTCCACGCTGGAACTCACCGTTTACCACAGGATGCTCTTTTGTCATTTCCTCCTCGAGGAAAAGCGGGTAACGGATGGCGCTGTTCATAAATTTCAGGCCGTCATCAAGATTGCTTGAAGGCAGCGTGAAGAAATAATTAACCCTGTTGGTAGAAGTAGTGCCGTTCCACGCAATGCCAAGCTCTTTAGTGCGCTCAATATATGCTTCCTGTGAGGGCAAATCTTTATTTGCTTTGAAGAACATATGCTCATAGAAATGCGAGAGTCCGCTGAACTCAGCAGGCTCAGTGTATGCGCCGTTTTTCACATTGATCTCTATTGTGGCTATCGGTACGCTTTTATCTGTTACCACCAATACATCCAAACCGTTGGGGAGCTTTTTGAAATAGTATCCCTCCGGAAGGTTCTTTTGTGCAAATAAACACGGTAAGCCTGCAAAGAGGACAATTAACGTCAATAAAATACGCTTCATGAATTATGATGATTAATTATTGATTTACTGTAGTGAATATAGAAGAGGACTGGTCTGCAAATATAAGGATTTTTTAGATGACCAAAAACCAAAAAGAGATTTTTTAACGGACACACCCTGTCACGCTAAAGCGTGCCATCCTTCTCAAGAGGGGAATTTAATGACGCCATTTCTCCGCAGGATCGGCATAATACTCAATATATCCGCAGCCGGAGCATTTATAAGGTGTAACCGGGTATTGCGGCGCACTGGCATTTGTGCCCATAAAGGATGTGATCTTATCCTTCTCGCCTTCGACCCATACAACATAGTTGTAAAAGATTGGATGCTCGCTGTTGCGGACATAAAAGAAACCTTTCTTCATTTCAGCTGAGCATTTGGGACATTGTTTTGGTGACATAGTCAGTTCAGATCGATAATTTATTGAGAAGTTATTTTTCGTTTTGCTCCCGGCTTATTTGCTCTTCCTTTTTTCTGACTGTAGCCCCGATAACTATTCCCGCTGATACAAGAACCATATTTTTTATTATATATTGGCCTTCAAGAGTCGGGCTAAAAGGGATCATTGTAAATGTTTCGCCAGGGAATAAAAAAAGCGGCGTCACGGTGCCCAGCATCTGGAAAAACAGGATGAATAGTGTTGTTCGCAGAAATATGCGAAAGATGAGACCAAGCCCGATTAGTGTTTCCATTGCTGCCAGCAGGTAGATCGATACGGCCGGTTTTATAATGCCAAAGGTGAGGATAGAAATAGTTTTTGTAGCAAGCTGCTCTGCGGGACTGGAACCCGGGAAAAATTTCAAGAAACCAAACCACAAAAAAACCACACCAAGGCTGATGCGCAAAAGCTTAATGCCATGTTTGTTCATCCAGCCGGTTATGGCTTTATCTGTGTGGTTGTACTTTTGAGAGATGGATGTCGTCATATGTTTGTCAGATTGAATGAAGAATGGTTAAGAGAATTTCATTTTTATACCTCAACCCTGAACCCTCTTTGAATAGGGAATAGGGGAGCAATGCGTTGTAAATATGTATAAGTTTCAAGACGTGCCACCGGCACGTCTCTACAAAGGAAAAATCTGGTTAAAATTTTTTTTGCCTTTTGCCTCAAATATCATTGTTCCTCAGAAAGCTTCTCTGACCTGTCCGCAATTTTCAGCTTTTCGAAGAGCTCTTCAAGATCGCCTTCCATTACCTGCGAGAGATTGTACATAGTTAAGCCGATGCGGTGATCGGTCAGGCGGTTCTGGGGAAAGTTATATGTGCGGATTTTATCGCTTCTATCGCCTGAACCCACCATAAGCTTTCTTTGCTGCGAAGTTTCCTTCTCATGCTTCTCGATCTCCGCTTCCAGCAGTCTTGAGCGCAGCACTTTCATAGCTTTTTGCTTGTTCTTAAGCTGCGAGCGCTCATCCTGGCACTGCACAACTACTCCGGTGGGTATGTGGGTGATACGGATAGCCGTTTCGACCTTGTTAACATTCTGCCCGCCTGCGCCTCCGGAGCGGAATACATCAATTTTTAAGTCAGCCGGATTAATATCTATATCAACCTCATCAGCTTCTGGCAATACAGCTACCGAGGCGGCGGAAGTATGCACCCGGCCCTGTGTTTCTGTTTCAGGTACGCGCTGCACGCGGTGAACGCCGCTTTCATATTTAAGTGTTCCGTAAATATCCTTGCCTGTAACGCTAACAATTACTTCTTTTAATCCGCCCGGACCTGAGGATTCATTATAAGTAACAATTTCCATTTTCCAGCCGATGCGCTCGGCAAAACGGGTGTACATTCTGTACAAGTCGGCGGCAAACAAAGCGGCTTCATCGCCGCCTGTGCCGGCGCGTATCTCAAGCATAGCGTTTTTGGAGTCATTAGGGTCTTTGGGTACCAGCAGTTCTTTGATCTCAGCTTCAAGATTATCAAACCTCGCCTGCAGTTCTTCCTGCTCTGCGGCGGCAAGCTCTTTCATTTCGGCGTCATTGGTCTCGTATAGCAGCTTTTTATTTTCCTCTAGCTGGCTTTTTACCCTTATGTATTCATCGTATGCGTTTACAATATCGGTCAGATCGCTGTATTCCTTCGATAAACGTCGGAATTCCTTCTGGTCGTTGACCGTTTCCGGCTTGTTTAAGAGCTCTGCTATTTCGTTGTAACGCTGTTTTACTTTTTCTAATTTATCAAACATGGATTTTCTTTCTGACAGCAAAAATACCTTTAATTGTGTGTAAGTTCAATTCAAATACCAAAGAGCAAAAACCATACCAAATACCAAAGAGCAAATACCAAAGAGCAAAAACCAAATAACAAATGGCAAATAAGGATAGTACATAATTTTATTCTCCCCCTCTCCTCTGATGAGAGGGGGCTGGGGGGTGAGGTCGTTCAATATTTACGCTTTCCTTGGTTCAACATTCGGTATTAGATTTTTTTCTTGCCGGTGAAGAAAAAATATTTTATAAAACGTGATGCGTGAAAATTTATTATTAAAAAATATTTTGTAAAATTATGTGTTTACCTATTGACTATGAGTGTTAGAATGTTATATTTGCAAAAGATTTTTGATGGTGAAATATATACCGTAAAAAAATTTCGTGATGAATTTTTGGAAGTATAAAAAAAGTTTCACATCAAAATAAAAATGAGTAAGGAGAAAACCAAAAACTTTTTGCGGGTAGGATTTACTTACAACATAAAAAAAGAGGTTGAACAGGAAGCAGTTCAATCAACTATTGAAGAGAACAATAGAGAAAAATTTATCGACTCTAACCTGGCCGAGAATTATTCCAATCGTTTAAGCGATGTTTACGCTGAGTGGGATGATGAAGAAACAATTTCGGCGGTGGAAGCGGCGATAAAAAAAGCCGGTCATGAAGTTATCAGGATCGAAGCTGATGAAAATGCTTTCGAAAAGCTCCGCTCAACCAGGCCGGATATTGTGTTTAATATGGCCGAAGGATTCGGAGGCGCTTCGCGCGAGTCACATATTCCCGCAATGCTCGAAATGCTCAATATACCTTACACAGCAAGTGACCCCATAACAATTGGAAATTGCCACGATAAATCACGCTGTAAAGAAATTTTGTCCTATCACGGCGTGCCTAATCCGGGCTTTTTTATCACAGATACGCAGGTGAACGGTCATCCAAAGGTGAAATTTCCCGCTTTTGTGAAGCCTTTGCACGAAGGCTCATCAAAAGGTATCTATAATAGTTGTGTAGTACGCGATAAAAATGAGTTAAATCGTGAAATAACAAGAATTAAGCAAGATTACGATCAATACTCTATAATAGAGGATTTTCTGGACGGGCGCGAATTTACGGTCGCTTTGCTCGGAAATGGTGATAAAGTACAGGTTTTACCGATAGTTGAGATAAATTTGGAAGGCTTGCCGGCTGATTTCCCCAAAATCTATTCATATGAGGTGAAATGGTTTTTTGATACCCGGGAAAATAAGCTGGATATTTTTACTTGTCCCGCAAACATAAGCGATAAGCTGAAGGAAAAGATCGAGTCCATCTGTAAAAGAGCATACCATGCGCTGCGCATCAAAGATTGGGCGCGTATGGATGTAAGGTGTGACGCAAACGATGAGCCGTATATTATTGAGATCAATCCGCTGCCGGGAATTCTTCCCAATCCGGATGATAACTCATGTTTCCCGAAAGCAGCAAGGGAAATTGGAATGGATTATGATGCATTGATACAAACTGTGCTCAATGGCGCGATTGAAAGATACGGGCTAAATGCTAAATGACAAATGCCAAATGACAAATGTCAATAAAGCTCAAACAACAGAAAGAATATTAATAGGGTCATTATTCAGAAGCAAAAGCAGATGCTGAAACAAGTTCAGCATGACGGATAAGAAGAATTGAGTAAAAAACTAAACATATCGATAATCTTCAACGACCCGGTACAGTATGCTCAGGGTCCGATATACGAGGGAACCGATGTAGATATCGATACCCTTGATGAAGCTATCGATATGAGCGAGTACGGCGTGCTTGATGAAGTTAAAAGCGTTGAACGCGCTTTGGCGCCGCTTGAGCATAATACCAAGATAGTTCCGGTTGCGCTTGATATTAACAAGCTGATAACCGAGCTGAATGAGAACAGGCCTGATATTATCTTTAACCTGTGCGAAAGCGTGGATGGCGACCCGACACAGGAGATGAACATTGCCGGGCTCTTCGAGCTATTCAAGATACCGTACACCGGTTCACGCGCATTTACACTGGGGCTTGCATTGAATAAGCCGCTGGTTAAATCAATTTTGAGCCAGAACGGGATACCAACGGCAAAACACTTTGTTACCAATACATCGGCCATCAGCCTGAACGGGCAGAAGTTCCCGATGATAGTGAAGCCTTCGAGAGAAGACGCAAGCATCGGCATTACAAATGAATCGGTAGTTACAAACGAAGCTGACCTTAAAAAAAGAATAGAGTATGTGCTGGAAGAGCACAAACAGCCTGCGCTGGTCGAAGAGTTCATAGACGGCAGGGAAATAAACGTATCGGTGGTTGGTAACGATGACCCGATAACATTCCCCATAAGCGAAATAGATTTTACAGGACTGCCGGCTGACTATCCGAAGATAATCAGCTATAACAGCAAATGGATGTATAAAACCGTAGAGTTTGCCAATACTAAAGCGGTTTGTCCCGCTCAGAACCTGACGGATAAAGAAGTAAAGGTGATACAGGATACGGCGAAACAGGTTTATAAGCTGCTTGGAGCGGCTGATTACGCAAGGGTTGATATGCGCCTTAAAGACGGCGTACCGTATGTGCTTGAGATGAATCCGAATCCCGATATTGCAAGCGATGTGCCGGAAGATACAGGCTTCACACGCAGCGCAAAGGCGCACGGCTGGGAATACAGCTACCTCATTCAGCAGATCATCGGCTTTTCGCTGAAAAGATGGGGAGTGAAGTAGACCCCTCCCGCGCAGCACTAAAGTGCTGCTTGCCCTCCCCAAAAAGGAGGGAACAGCAAAGCTGAAGAAGTAACATACTTTGTCTTTTGATTTTTAACCCTCCCCTTCGGGAAGGAATTGCAGGGTTTATGATAAGAAAATTAATATACGATGACAGGGAGAAGATCAGGGGAATCTTAACTGATACGCAGCATTTTAACGATGATGAGATAAAAGTTGCAATAGAGCTGATTGATGTTTACCTGAACGATGCGAAGCAGACTGATTACATTATTTATGTAATAGAGAACGAAGATACAAAACAGGCAGCAGGCTACATTTGTTATGGTAAAAGGCCGCTGACGGACTGGACATACGATCTTTACTGGATAGCCGTGGATCCGAACATTCACGGCAAAGGGCTGGGAAGCCGCCTGGTAAAGCATATGGAAGATGACCTTTCCGCAAGCGGGGGAAAAATTATACTGATAGAAACAAGCGGAAAAGCCGAATATGAAAACGAACGCAAGTTCTACGTAAAAAACGGCTATGAAGTGCAAACTATCATTAAAGATTTTTACAGACGCGGTGATGATCTGTATATCTACCGCAAATATCTATAAAGAGAGCCTTTATAGGTAAGGTGATCCGGCTCAAAAGGCACGGTGCCCTGTGAAACCCGTGGGATAGTAAAACATCTGTGGGAATCCAAAAACTAAACAAGGAGTCAATATTTTATGGAACTTTGGCAGCAGCTGCTAAAACAAAGCGTCAGCTCAGTAGATCAGCTTGTCGATCAGTTCGGAATCAAAAAGGAAGTTGCCGAAAGGCTTGATGATTTTTTCCAGGCGAGGATAAATCCATATTACCTCAGCCTCATCAGGTATCCCGGCGACCCGATATGGCTGCAGGCCGTACCGGAAGAAGTTGAACTGTACGATATCGATGCCCCCGAAGACCCGCTTAATGAAGATGAAATGAGCCCGGTTCCTAATATTACTCACCGCTACCCGGATCGCGCGCTTTTCCTCACAACAAGCCAGTGCGGGCTGTATTGCCGTTTCTGCACGAGGAAAAGGAAAGTCGGAGATTCAAGCAAGATCAACATGAAGGAACTTGAAGCCGCATTCCAGTACCTGGAACAGCATACCGAGATAAACGATGTTATTTTATCCGGCGGCGACCCGTTAATGCTCACCGATGTAATGCTCGAAAAAGTGCTTTCCCGCCTCAGGCAGATACCGCATATACAGATAATAAGGCTTGGCACCAAAATGCCGTGCGTATTGCCGCAGCGTGTTACGCCGCAGCTTTGCGAAATGCTGAAGAAGTATCACCCAATTTATGTGAACACGCATTTTAACCATCCCTGGGAAATTACACCTGAAAGCACCAAGGCATGTACCATGCTTGTTGATGCCGGTGTTCCCGTTGGATGCCAGACTGTGCTGCTGAAGGGCGTTAATGATGACCCTGAAGTTATGCGCGATCTTATGAAGAAGCTGCTCGCTATCAGGGTTAGGCCTTATTATATTTACCAGGCTGATCTTACCAAGGGCGCAAACCATTTCCGCACACCTATTGATGTTGGTTTGGAGATCATGGATAACCTTCGCGGCCACATCAGCGGGCTGGCAGTACCGCAGTTCGTAATAGACGCACCCGGCGGCGGCGGTAAGATTCCGCTGTTACCTGATTACGTACTGGCACGCGATAAGGAGAAGATCATTTTGCGCAACTTTAAGAATGAAGTGTTTGAGTATCCTGATGTCCAGGAAGAACACATTGTGCTCAAGCGCGGCAGGAATATAGAAAAACCGCCGAAGAAGAAGGCTAAAAAGAAAGTCCCGCTTCCGGTTTTACAGTAATTGGAAATTGAATATTCAGAATTAAGGCGCTTAAGTTATTAAGCGCCTTTTTTTATTTAATTGGTACACTATGGCTTTATTTTTGACCATGAGTATTCTGAACACTCTTTTTAAAACTATCCATTAGAATTGTAAAATCAGTTTGTTAGTATTATTTTATAATAATCAAATCGTACCAATTTGAAAAAAATACTCTATATATTATTTTTCACCATTTCACTATTTAACACCTCGCTGTTTAGCCAGTGGTTCAAACAAACTATACCCGTAAATAAACCAATAAGCGGTATAAAGTTTATTGATAGCTTAAAGGGCTGGGCTTGTACAAGTATTAGTATAGTTAATGATACTTCTTACATATTAAGTACAACAAATGGGGGAGGTAGCTGGAGTATTCAATATAAGGCTTATGGCACAACCTTTACATGTATTAGCGCTATTACCGGTAACATATTGTATGTGGGTGGTTATGATGCTTTAAACAATATAGACCAATTTCTAAAGAGCACTAATGGCGGATTGAACTGGATTAACTTAGGTCCACCATCTATCCCTGCAGATTTGTTTTTTGTAAATCAGGATAGCGGCTGGTACAGTGCTGATTTTATAGGTCCCGATGTACGCACGACCACAGATGGCGGCGCTACATGGCAGTTAAGGAACAGCGGTTTGACAGATAACATTAACAGATTATTTTTTCTGAATTATTCTACCGGCTGGGCCGGCTCAAGGTACCTTAAAAAAACTACTAATGCCGGATTGAACTGGGTGCAAATTTACGATTTTGGTGTTGAAAAAATTTATTCAATGTATTTTATAGATGAACAAAAAGGCTGGTCAGCATTATCAGGGGCTAAAATTGGAATGACAACAAATGGTGGTTTAAACTGGTTAATACAACAGCCTAATACCATGATTAGTAATAGAACGACCGATATTTTTATTGTTAATGATACTGGTTATGCAGGGACAAGCTGGTTTCAGAATATTTTTGTAACGACAAATAGCGGTATTAGTTGGGGCTATCAGGTGGATAGCGCAGGTTCTGTAAGAATAGCTGTTATCAATAGTCGACTTGCCTGGTCAGGTGATTTCGGAATAGCAAAAACCATTAATGGTGGCGGACCTATAACCTATGTAGGTATAGTAAACATAAACAACAACATTCCGGGTACATATATGCTATTTCAGAACTATCCAAATCCCTTTAACAGCCAGACAAACATAAAGTTTTCAATAACAAAAAGATCGGTTGTAGCATTTAAGATTTATGATATTTTGGGCAGGGAAAAATCAATATGGCAGTCAGAACAGCAATTGGATGCCGGTACACATGAACTGCAATTCGATGCAAAGGATCTGTCTTCAGGGGTGTATTTTTACAGTATAATAGTATCTGATGAATCAGGCAGCACAAGATTTAAGGAGACAAGGAAAATGGTACTTCTCAAATAGCAACTAGTAAATATCAAACAGCAAATAACCTTCTTCCTTCGGAGTAAGGTTTCGCCGCATAAAACGCGGCTCAACAAATAGCAAATAATTTAGATATAAAACATTTATTTAGAAGCATCTTAACATAAGTAACTATTTAAACAACTAACCCAAAAAAGACTATGGGAACGCTTACAGCTTTACTTACGGCTTTTCTTTTGGTTTTAACCTCATCGCTTTACACTCAAAATGATTTTAAGCTTGGTTTTACAGGCGCATATCCGCATAACTATAACAATCCCGTCACGCTTCAGCATGACTGGGGCTGGTATAACGATCTTAAAATGAACACATGGTCAGGCTGGTGGATGGGCGGAAACTGGGGTACAAGCGCAACCGGCACACAGAGTGTACTTTCACGGTTTGCCTCTTATGATATTAACGGTTACCTTCAGCCTGATACCATCCGCTGGGCAGGCTACGGCAGGGTTCAGGTGAATGAAGCGGAACTTGATGATGATTTGCGGTTCAGGTACGGCAATCATCACAGCATTGGAAGAAATATAGAAGAAACATGGCAGGGCACAACACAAAAGGTACGGTTCTATGAAGTTATTCCAACCGAATCCCCGGCGCTTGTTCCGGTATTGACGGAAGTGAAGGAAAACTGTTTTCAGTCAATTGCCAACTTTCCGTATGACCCCAAGTATCAGGTTGATTTTCCGTTTAATGTAGACCAAAATGACCCGTATAATTCAAATTCGACAAAGTACCCGAACAACTATTATATATTACCAAAAATGAGAATAAACTCAAATGAAGTATCTGTTAATAGACCTGTTGTAAAAGTTGTTATTAAAGCATTTGACGGTTTTACTACAGTTTTAGAAAGAACGATAAATACAGTTGATTTCAAAACAGACGGAGTATATGATGGAAGCTACAAGGAAGATTTCTCTAATTTGAACATGTCTGTACCCGGCGATATCATCAACACAGGAAGAGGCGAAGTGTTCGTGCCCACACCTGATGTACTTGCCAACTGCCATGTTGATTACCAGATATACTGGTATGGCGAGGTAAACGTGTGGATTGATTATGTTAAGGTAATGGATGAAGCGGCGTATATGATTAATAATCCTGATCCTTGTAAAAGATGGAGATTTGAGCACCTTCTGCAAAAACCCTTGAATTAAATTTCAATATTTATTACGTTATATTTGAATAAATATAGTAGAATGAAAAAACTTCTTATAATATTAATTTTTGCCTTTTGCCTTTTGCCTTTTCACTTGCAATCTCAATGGGTGAAGCAAACTATACCCGTAAATAAGCCAATAAGCGGTATAAAGTTTGTTGATAGTTTAAAGGGCTGGGCTTGCACAAACATATCTACACTGGGAGATACTTCATTTATTATTAGTACGACAAACGGAGGAGTAAACTGGAACATACAGTATACCGCACCCAATGTATTTTTTAACAGTCTTTTTGCTATAAATAGCAGCATAGTTTATGTTGGCGGTTATGATGGAGGTAATAACATATATATGCTGTTAAAAAGTAGCAATGGAGGGCTGAACTGGATTAACCAGAACCCACCATCGGTACCCTCAGATTTGTTTTTTATTAACCAGGATAGCGGATGGTATTGCGATGATTTTTTAGGGGCTGATGTGCGCACCACAACTAACGGCGGGCAGACATGGATTTTAAGAACAAGTGGTTTAACTGATAGAATTAACAGATTATTTTTTCTGAATTATTCAACAGGCTGGGCCGGCTCCAGATATTTTAAAAAGACAACAAATGCCGGATTGAACTGGTTGCAGATCTATGATTTTGCTACTGAAAGTATTTATTCAATGTATTTTATAAATGAGCAAACCGGCTGGTCAGCATTATCAGGTGCTAAAATTGGAAAGACAACTAATGGTGGAGTAAATTGGATTATACAACAGCCAAGTATAACGAGTAACAATACAACTGATATTTATATGGTAAATGATACAGGGTGGGCAGGTACGAGTTTGCTTTATAAAGTTTACAAAACTATTAATGGTGGGTTAAACTGGGGTCAACAATCAGATACAAGCGGTTCAACCAGGATATCGGTGATTAATTCAAATCTGGCGTGGAGTGGCAACCTTGGCATTGCACATACTACCAACGGTGGTGGCCCTATAACCTATGTAGGCATAATAAACATAAATAATAATATTCCTAATACCTATAAGCTTTACCAGAACTACCCAAACCCATTCAACAGCCAGACAAATATTAAATTTTCAATAACAAAAAGATCGGTTGTTTCATTTAAGATATATGATATTTTGGGCAGGGAAAAAACAATATGGCAGTCAGATAAACAATTGGATGCAGGAACGCATGAACTTCAGTTCAATGCGGAAGACTTCGCATCAGGGGTATATTTTTACAGTATAATAGTATCTGATGAATCAGGCAGTACAAGATTTAAGGAGACAAGGAAAATGGTACTTCTCAAATAGCAAATAGTAAATATCAGACAGCAATTAACCTTCTTCCTTCGGAGTAAGGTTTCGCCGCATAAAACGCGCCTCAACAAATAGCAAATAATTTACATAAAAAACATTTATATAGAAGCATCTTAACAGAAGTAACTATTTAAACAATTAACCCAAAAAGACTATGAGAACGCTTACAGCATCACTTACAATTTTTCTTCTGGTTTTAACCTCATCGCTCTATACTCAAAATGATTTTAAGCTTGGTTTTACAGGCGCATATCCTCATAACTATAACAATCCCGTCACGCTTCAGCATGACTGGGGCTGGTATAACGATCTTAATATGAACTCATGGTCAGGCTGGTGGATGGGCGGGAACTGGGGTACAAGCGCATCCGGCACACAGAGTGTACTTTCAAAGTTTGCCTCTTATGATATAAACGGTTACCTTCAGCCTGATACGATCCGCTGGGCAGGCTACGGCAGGGTTCAGGTGAATGAAGCGGAACTTGATGATGATTTGAGGTTCAGGTACGGCAATCATCACAGCATTGGAAGAAATATAGAAGAAACATGGCAGGGCACAATACAAAAGGTACGGTTCTATGAAGTTATTCCAACCGAATCACCGGCTCTTGTACCGGTATTGACAGAAGTGAAGGAAAACTGTTTTCAGTCAATTGCCAACTTTCCGTATGACCCGATGTATCAGGTTGATTTTCCGTTTAACGAAAACCAAAATGACCCCGATGACCCAAGGTCAACAAAATATTACAACAAATACTATGTTATGCCGAGGATGAGAATAAGCACTAGTGATATAACTACAAATAAGCCTGTCATAAAAATCATAGTAAAAGCATTTGATGGAGTAACGACTGTCTTAGAAAAAGATATTTTTACTTTCGACTTTAAAAATAACGGAACATATGACGGAAATTATAAGGAAGATTTCCCTGGATTAAACCTCTCTATTTTTGGTGATCTAATCAACACTGGCAGAGGCGAAGTGTTCGTGCCCACACCTGATGTACTTGCCAACTGCCATGTTGATTACCAGATATACTGGTATGGCGAGGTAAACGTGTGGATTGATTATGTTAAGGTAATGGATGAAGCGGCGTATATGCTGTTCAATGAAGGTCAGGATGGAATCAGGCTTCGCAACGCCATACAGCAAAAGATAAACTTCATTAAAACTAATGAACAGGAAGACCGCATGAAGGGCTTTTATATGGAGGAAGTTGATTACAGTAATATTGCCTGCCTGAAATATCTCAATGATAGCTTGCCGGTATGGGCAAACGACCCGGATTATAAAATGATGCCGCTTATCAACTGGATATCTTTCCGCGGTCCGTTAAGGGAGGGTAGGGCAACTGATTACGCTGATTTCATGGACGCAGTCCGGCCAAATGCTGTAATGTATGTGGCTTACCCTTTTGAGGGGCCTCACGGACCTCACCCCCCTAAGCTGCCAATTAGTATCTCCTATTTTTTCCAATCTTATTACCCTTCCGAAATTTCAACACAAATAACAACAGCATACGATTCCTACAAAACCGGTCCGGATCAATATAATACCTATCTTCAAAACCAGTGCTGGGATTTTTATGACAGGCGTTTTGATACAATAAACAGCTTATGCAGAACCAGGGGTATAGAATTCTACTTAACGCCTCAGGTGCATACATGGAAAGACCCGGGTCTGATTATAGAACAGTCACACCGGGAACCAATGAACAGCGAGCTCAGCGCGCTGTTTAATATAGGGATCTGTCATGGTATAAAAGGCATAATGCCTTATGCCTATGAATCAGGCTATAGTTTTCGTCAGCCCCGGCCCCGTGGCGGCAATGGTGTTATAGAAAACGCCGTGATACCCCAGACAGGTGACGGTTATTCATACTCATTCGGCATGACGGATTTTGATGATTCTAACCATTGGGGTATTCATAAAAGAGAAAGAAATTTCTACGGTGAGTATAAATGGCAATTTGTACAGGAGCATTTTGCGAAAATAAAAACCTGGGAAGACATTATAATCAATTCCTCAAATACAGAAGGCTATTCAGTATCACTTGAAGGCTCGAACCATGAATATATTGAAAATTTTGTAAGCATTGTACCACATTTGAGCGGGCAGAATCCATGTGTTACAGATGGACCCGGACTTGGTGAGTTTGCAGACTGTCCGGAGGAATCTTACTGGGAAATGGGTTTTTTTGGCGGTGAACGCAACAACTGTTATTTCATGCTGGTAAACCGCAGGTGCGTACCTGAGGACGCATCTCATTTTACACAGGATAACAGATTTGTAAAGATAAAGTTTAACGGCACTAATTTACCCGGAAGCTGGAAGAACTGGCAGTTAAGCGAAGTGGGGGGTTCAACAAGGCCAATAAATTTCAGCCGCAACGGCGGCTATCTTGACCTTGGCAATACGGCAGGCAGTATGGGCTGGTTCAAACCCGGTGAAGGCAAGATGTTCAAGATCACGCCGACTTCCGAAACCGGCGGCGAGCTTGTTTGCGATGAAGTCATCACAGGTGAATCCTTCACATGCGAAGATACGATATTCAGCAACGGGTATAATATAACTATCGGTGCAGGCACAAACATCAAGTTTACCGACAGCTCGTGTATAGTAATGAATGGCGGCGTGTTTACAATGGGCGACCAGCAGGTATCAGGCTCGCAGAACATTACGTTCGATGCAGCCTCCGGCAGCTCATGGCGGGGACACAGCTTTACAGGCACAGAAGTGCATATTTACGGCGCATCGTTTACGGGACTGGCAAATGATTCAGTTTATGCATTAAATATGGTAGATTGTCCGGTAGTTGATATACGTAATACAACATTTAACACAGCGGGTACATTAAAAGGCGGAATAAACGCAGTTTATTACGCAAATGAAGAAAGTGCCACGGTTAATCTTTATATTGGCGGTAATACATTTACAGCAACAGGCTCTACTATTCCAACCATAAATGTATCTTCATTTGCGGGTACGACTACTCCACTAATAATAGAAAATAACACATTCACCAACGGTAATACATCAGTATTCCTTAGCGGAATAACAGGCGGAGCAGTTAAAAGTAATGTAATAACTGATAATTATACAGGAATCAGTCTGTTATCATCATACGTTGATATATCAGGTAATACCATATCATCAACAGTAAACGGCTCAACAGGTATATTCGCAGCAGGCGGTTCAGAGATTAAAATGAACTCAGCCGGCTCAAAAGAGCTTGGCGGTATGAACAATATCTCAAACGAAGGCACAGGAACGAACAATATTAAAGTAGAAAGTTCGTATTTTCTGACCGATGGCGGGCAGAATGTGTTCAATATATCAGATATATCAACATCTTACCATTTATACGGCTATTTCCCGCAGTATATCGCAATACCATATGATGAAACTATGAACTGCTTCAAAATATCCGGCTCGCCAACCAATACACCGTATAATCTTGTTACTGATGGTTACCAGGGCTCGCAGATAACATTTAATTTCTATCCATTATTAACAGGGTGTGACCCTGAGCAGGGAGATAATATGATGGTTTTGGATCTTGGTAATGGAATAAACGACACTATATATAGCAATGGTTTAGGTTTAGGAGGAAGCGAATCTTCAATTAACAATAAACAATTGACAATTAGCAATAAGAATCAAAAGCGGGTATATGTACAAAATGTAAATACTGCTTATGACTCGATCTGTATGCTTATGAGGAGCAGGAACTACTCAGCCGCAAGGACGAAATGTATTGAGATGATAAGCAATTATCCTGATAGCATCCAAAGCCTGAATGCTTTGGCAAAGCTGTATCTTGCATCAGTAAGCAGTAATGCTGATATAGCAGACCTAAAGGTTTTCTACGAAAACCTAATTCTCAATCACCCCAACAATACATCACTAGTTAAAAGAGCCAATTATTACACACTAAAATGCAAAGTAAGGTTACATGAATACGCTTCAGCTCTTGCAGGCTTCCAGCAGATAATTAATGAGAATCCCTACAGTTACGAGGGACTCATAGCAAAGTGGGATTATATGGCAACAAGTTTGTTGGTTCCGCAAGCAGGTTCTTTTGGGAGTGAACCGACTGTGTCGGTTCTTGATGAAAATAGCAGTGTAAGCATTGACATAGTCAATGCACTCCAAAAAGAAGCAGATCTTCCGAAATCAGAGATCCACAATCCGAACTCATCGGATGATAAATCTCCGTTCACGAAGGAGCAAAGGATAGATATTCGTAAATCCATAAACTCTGCATTTGAGAATGATAAAAACGAAAACGATAGGAAGTTAAGGATACTTGAAACAAGATCAGACCAGGGTGATGTGAATGCCATCAAAGAGCTGGCACAGGTGAAGGCACTGAAGCAGGTGGTAAAGACTGAAAGACCAGGAAGCATCACAGAACACATCAGGCTTGTATCAGAAGATATACAGAAGGTATTCGGCAATGTAACAGGCGGAAAGGGAAAAGATATGAGCAATATTCCCACGGTTTACAGGTTATCGCAGAATTATCCAAATCCGTTTAACCCTGTAACAAATATCAAATACCAAATACCAAATAACAAAACTATCGTGAAAATTGCGGTATATGATATTCTGGGAAGGGAAGTTTTAACACTTGTTAATAATGTGCAGGACGCAGGCGAGTATAAGATAGACTTCAACGCATCGAACTATGCATCGGGAGTTTATTTCTACCGTATAGAAGCGGAAGAACCCGGCGGGAATAAATTTGTAGATAGCAAGAAGATGGTGCTGATTAAGTAAACTTATTCGTAAACAAATTAAAAATCCCGTCCAAAAGGCGGGATTTTTTGTTTTCTGAAATTCCCTCACAAATTAATATCAAATTAATGTGCAAAAATCGGCAGGAAAGCGAAATTTCCGGCGCAAATAATGCTTTTGTTCCTCACAAATAGCATAAATTTTCTTTTGAGGATGCAACCTTACGGAATATCTTTGTACCATAATTGCAGATGCAGAATATTGAAAAGAGCATAAAAAATGATTGCCGCAGCGTTCAAGCATCGTAAGCAAAAAACAAATGTGAGGTAAATTTAAAAGAGCAGTAAACAGAGTTTCGTTTATTCACGCTGCACTCAAACGTATTAAACAGGACCAGAGAAATCATTCTAAAAATAAAAAAAGATTTTTTCAATAAACATAAAAACCAAAAGGAGAAACAAATGAACTTCAAAAACATTTTAACAGCAGCAGTGTTTATTTTTACCATTACTTTCATTTCAACAGCGCAGGAAATGATGCCTCCGAAGCCGGTGGAATCCGCTTACTTCGATAAGTGGGTTGGAACATGGGTTGGCGAGAACGAGCGTGGCGGCATGCCGGGCAAGCAGACCGTCGTTTGCGCATGGGATCTCAATCATCAGTTCCTTGTGGTGAATGTTACAGGTACGGGGGATAAGAATCCCGATTATGTTTACAAGGGAACCGGTTATTATACAATCGATAACAACGGCGGATATATCGGTTACTGGTTTGATATATTCGGTGCCGAAGGTGTGTCGCAGTCCAAAGGAAAAGTTTCAGCCACTTCGCTGGAAGGGAATGTAACCTCGTCAGGTTACACAGGCATGGAATCGGCAGTATTCAACAGTGATAATGAAGTGACCATGACCTCGAAAGGAACCTTTGAATTCAACGGCCAGAAAATGCCATATGAGTCAAAATCAGTTTTCAAAAGGAAGTAAAAACTATATGATCCCCGGGGATGGAGCTGCCTTCATCCCCCGGATTATTTGAAAAATTACGCAAATTTTGAGGGATTTATACTATTATATAAGCAAAGCGCAAAATGAACACAGAAAACACTAACTCAGTCAGAACGAAGTATCTGCTCAACCTCATCAGCAGGTTCGAGAACATGAAAAAAGGCATCGCCGAAAATAACGAGCTGTGGAGAAATTTTAACATCACACCCGAAGCAATAGAACAGCATATACACGAGATTTTTTTAACAGGCAGCGAAATAGAAGATCTAAAACGGCAGCTTTCAAAAAAACTTTCCGAAGCAAGAGAGCTGAAGGAGAAAGAAAAAAAAGTTCTTGAACTGCTTGAAAAAAGAGCGGCTGGTGTTCATGCAGATGAAGAAGAAAAGCTTCAGCAGTACGGAATTGAAAAAAGAAAAAGATCATAACAAGAGTACGCAATTATTTTTTATTTACACTTCGCACTTATTCAACCGGCAGCATCTTAACAGTGACATTTACCGTAAAAATGCTATACCCTTCAAGTCATAAAAACACATGATTTCACTCTGCTTATTCAGCCGGATTTTGATATCCCGCAGGAAGCCTGTTTTTGCCTGAAAATTTTCCGGCCGGAACATTTTTTTATTTTCGAGAAATTCCCGTCAGTTGAGGGTTTACAGGATGTCAAGTGATTTACGGATTTTTTTTCTGCCGTTGTAATTTGCATTTATAGTTTTGTTCTGTTAATTTTGAATCCAATCGTTAACAAAAGATGATCAACACAATATAAGCGGCGGCTTTTGAGTTTAACCAAAAGATTCATGACTCAGGAAATACCCTCTCTTACAACCGGGAATGAATGGCATTGCGAAAAGTACAGAATATATGTTACTGCCGTGTTAACGATCTATTAAAACTCAAAATATTTTTTTAATTTTTTTAATTACTTACCGCATGAAGATAGACAGACTGTTTGCCGGTGAATCCAATAACCCGTATGATAAAATTGAATTCGATAAACGTACTTCAGTAATCAGGAATCCCGACGGCTCTATTGTTTTTGAAATGATAGATATCGTTGTTCCTAAATCATGGTCACAGGTTGCTACCGATATACTGGCGCAGAAATACTTTCGTAAGGCGGGTGTCCCCAAAGTTCTGAAAAGAGTTCATGAAGATGGTGTGCCTGTCTGGCTGCAGGTATCTGCGCCCGACATGGATGCCATGAAGGATATTTCCGAAACCGAAAGATACACCAGCGAAACAGATTGCCGCCAGGTTTTTAACCGTTTGGCAGGCTGCTGGACCTATTGGGGCTGGAAACACGGCTATTTTAACACGGAAGAAGACGCTTTAGCGTTCTATAATGAGCATTGTTACATGCTGGCCATGCAAATGGCGGCCCCGAACTCGCCCCAATGGTTCAATACCGGACTAAATTGGGCTTACGGCATTTCAGGCCCGTCACAAGGTCACTATTATGTAGATGCCGCCACCGGCGTGCTAACGCAGTCACAGGATGCTTACACGCATCCCCAGCCGCATGCATGTTTTATTCAGTCAGTTACCGATGACCTCGTTAACGAAGGCGGTATTATGGATCTTTGGGTGAGGGAAGCGAGGCTGTTCAAATACGGCTCCGGCACCGGCTCAAATTTCTCTAATATAAGAGGCTCCAGCGAACCGCTCAGCGGCGGCGGAAAGTCATCCGGGCTGATGTCATTCCTGAAGATAGGCGATAGAAGCGCAGGAGCTATTAAATCCGGCGGCACAACAAGGCGCGCTGCAAAAATGGTTACGCTTGATCTCGACCATCCCGATATTGAAGAGTATATAAACTGGAAAGTTGTTGAAGAGCAGAAGGTTGCCGATCTTGTTACGGGCTCCAAGCTCATGAACATCCATCTCAATAATGTTATCAAGGCGTGCTACGAAGTACACCCCGAAAACGACCCGTTCGATAAAAGGCAGAACAAACACCTGGCAAAGGCTATTTCCGACGCGAGGAAATCGCTTATTCCCGAGAACTATATAGATAGAGTTATCCACCTCGCAAAGCTTGGTGTGAAAGAAATACATATTCCAACCTACGATACTGACTGGAACAGCGAAGCTTACCTGACTGTATCAGGGCAGAACTCAAATAACAGCGTTAGGGCAACCAATGAGTTCATGAAAGCAGTTGAAAATGACGGCCTGTGGAATCTGTACTGGAGAATTGAGCTCAGCAAAGCTAAAAAAGAGGGGCGCGAACCCGTTGCATGCAAGAAAATAAAAGCGCGCGACCTGTGGGAGCAGATTGCCTACAGCGCATGGGCATGCGCAGACCCGGGAATGCAGTATCACACTACTATTAATGAGTGGCATACATGCCCCGGCGGCGGCGAGATAAAGGCTTCAAATCCCTGCAGCGAGTATATGTTCCTTGATGATACCGCCTGCAACCTCGCTTCGCTTAATCTTGTGAAGTTCTATAATACACAAAAGGCAGAGTTCGATATAGCAGCTTACCGCCACGCGGTAAGGCTGTGGACAGTTGTGCTCGAGATCAGCGTTTTAATGGCGCAGTTCCCAAGCAAAGAGATAGCAAAGCTTTCGTATGATTACCGTACACTTGGACTCGGCTACGCGAACCTCGGGGCATTACTGATGCTCCAGGGCATACCGTATGACTCGAGCGAATCACTTGCCATAACCGGCGCGCTGACTGCGATACTGCACATGCATTCATACGCAACTTCGGCTGAAATGGCAAAGGAGCTTGGCACATTCCCGCGCTTTAAGGAAAACGAACAGAGCATGCTGCGCGTTATCAGGAATCACCGCCGCGCCGCATACAACGTACCCAATGAAGAGTACGAAGGCCTTTCGATTTACCCCGTTGGCATTAATAAAAAGCATTGCCCGGCAGACCTTCTTAAGGCTGCTAGGGAAGATTCAGACCTGGCTTTGGATCTCGGCGAGCGTTACGGCTACCGCAATGCGCAGGTAACGGTAATTGCGCCCACAGGCACGATAGGGCTGGTGATGGATTGTGATACAACAGGTGTTGAGCCTGATTTCGCGCTGGTTAAGTTCAAAAAGCTGGCCGGCGGCGGATATTTCAAGATCATTAATGAATCGGTACCGCCTGCGCTCAAAAAGCTTGGCTACACCGAGAACGAAATTCACGATATTATAAAATACTGCACTGGCCATGGCTCGCTTATTGGCTGCCCGGGTATAAATCCCCAGGCACTGCAGGAAAAAGGCTTTACTACAGATGTTATAACGCAGGTTGAGAAATCACTTCCTTCAGCGTTTGATATAAGCTTTGTATTCAATAAATACACATTAGGCGCTGATTTCTGCAAAGATACACTTGGTTTCACCGATGAGCAGCTTGATGACTACAATTTTAACATTCTGAAATCACTCGGCTTTTCAAGAGAGCAGATAGAGGAAGCGAACGATTATGTTTGCGGCACTATGACGGTGGAAGGCGCTCCGCACCTTCGCGAAGAGCATTACGCAGTGTTTGACTGCGCCAACAAATGCGGTAAAAAGGGGACCCGGTTCATCTCCGCCGATGCGCACATTAAAATAATGGCTGCAGCGCAGCCGTTCATTTCTGGCGCTATCAGCAAAACTATTAACCTGCCCAACGAAGCAACCATCGAAGACATGAAACACGCTTATTTGCTTTCATGGAAGCTGGGCATTAAGGCTAATGCATTATACCGCGATGGCAGCAAGCTTTCACAGCCGCTCAACAGCGTAAGCGGCGAAGACTCCTTTGAAAATGAAACAGAGGAGCTTGCCGAAACTATGAGCAAGCCGAATGATATTATCCGCATAGCGGAGCGTATCATTCACCGTTATATCGCGAAACGCCGCAAGCTTCCGTTCAGAAGGCGCGGCTATACGCAGAAGGCTAAGATCGGCACTCACTCGGTTTACCTGAGAACAGGCGAATACGAGAACGGCCAGCTTGGCGAGATATTTATCGATATGCACCGGGAAGGCGCGGCATTCCGCAGCCTTATGAACTGCTTCGCAATAGCAGTATCGCTCGGGCTTCAGCACGGCGTACCGCTTGAGGAGTTCGTTGACGCGTTCGTTTACACAAGGTTTGAGCCGAACGGCATTGTTATCGGCAACCCGAATATCAAAATGACGACATCGCTTATCGATTACATCTTCCGCGAGCTCGCAGTAACATACCTTGGCCGCAATGACCTTTCGCACATTTCGCAGGAGACTGAAATGCGCACAAGCCCGATCGACAGCATCAGTAAGCTTGATACCGAGACTGACTACGAGGACGAGGAGATATTTTCAGAGCGCTTCATAGATGAGCCTGTCAATAACAATCCGCCTAAAATTGACCATTTTTTGACCAATCAGCCGGTTAAGCCTGTGCAGAACACAACGCAGGGCGCATCGGTTAGTCCGCAGCAGACCATCTCAGGCGGCGCGCTGGGCAGCCAGCTGACAGGCCCGGCAGTGGTTCAGCCCCTCACGGCAAGCGAAGGTACTGATAAGATAAAGCAGGCGAAGCTGAAAGGCTACACAGGCGATATCTGCCAGTCATGCGGCAGCCTAACCATGGTTCGCAACGGTACATGCTTAAAATGCATTACCTGCGGCGATACGAGCGGATGCAGTTAGAAAAATAGTAATTGTGAAAAATGGGGTAAATGTGTTACCCCATTTTTTAATATCAAAAAGAAGAGGGTGTAAGGGGGTGTATTTTGTGGGGAACGCTTTATTGCTTGACAAATTAATAGAAATGGTTTATTTTTGGCTATATAAATTGGGTGTGAAATGAAGTTAAAATTTTTAAAGTCGTTAGCGGAAAAAGGTGTAAATAAGTGCACGCTGAACAAAGATGGTAGATTGGGTTTTTCTAGTGCAGCAGTAAAACAGTTAAATTTGCAACATTTTAAATATGCCAAAATTGCTTTAGATGAAGAAAACAGAAGAAATTCAGATTTATATCTGTTTCTAACCAATGAAGTTGATAGCGAAACATTGAAAGTTTATAATGCAGGAGGTTATTTCAACCTTAGAACGAAACCCATCTTTGATGAACTAAAAATAGATTATAAGAGTAAAAAATATATTTTTGATCTTAAAGAAGTAGTGTTTGAAAATAATAAAATTTATAAACTAGAGAAAAGAATCTTAACTAGAAAGAAAAGAAGAACCAACAAAGCATAAAAAAAAGTGTAATGTTTTGCGAGAACATTACACTTACAAGATTTACCGCATGATAAGTAAAATGGACAATGGGCCAAAAAGTGGCCTTTACCCTTTTACATTGCTACAAATTTAAGCTTTTTTTGAAAAATGTCAATAAATTTATAAATGGGTTTCATATTAAGAAATATTTAAAAAGGGGAAAATATGAATAAACAGGTAGCTTTTATAGACGAATATGGGGATAGTTCATTAAATACATCTCTTAAGGATGTATCAACACACTTTATAATAACAGCTGTTATAGTTGAAGATAGCAAAATCCAAGATATAGAATCCAGTTTAGAGATAGTCAGGAAACGACATTTTCAAATTGGAGAGATGAAATCGAAAAAAATTGGGAATAATGATAAAAGAAGATTAGCTATAATAAAAGATATTGTTTCTTCGCAAATACATTTTTATTCTGTAATAATTGATAAAAGAGAAATATTTGGCAAAGGTCTTAAGTACAAGAATACATTTTACAAATTTATTCCAGGATTAGTATACAATGAATTGATTAAACATTTCCCTCATCTTAAAATCTCATCTGATGAATTCGGCTACAAATCATTTATGAATAAATTTATTGAGTATGTAAGAAAGCATCATGTAAGGGACCTGTTTAATCAATCTGAATTTGAATTCATTGAAAGTAGTTCAAGCTTGTTGATACAAACTTCCGATTTAATTGCAGGCACCTTGGCAAGATGTTACGATTCTAAGAAGAAATCACCAATGTCACGTGAATTCCTATTAGAATTGAATAAAATTAGCTTAGGTATAAAATTTTGGCCAACAAAACTTGAAAATAGACTTTTTTTAGCATACGATGGACCCGGTGAATATGATAAGGATATCTCTTCATTGGGATTAAATTTAGCATTAAATTATATAAATCATAAGGAAAATTCTGTAGAATTCGCAACTATAGATAGAGTGAGGTGTCTAGAATACTTAATGCAGAGTTTTGAATTTGCTCCGCATCGATATATCTCAACGGCTGAAATTAAAGAGCATTTGGTACGGCTTAGAAGCATTGAAATGTCTGAACATTATTTTAGGTCTAAGGTAATAGCAAAACTTAGAGATGAGGGAATTATTATCTGTAGCTCATACAAAGGATATAAGCTACCTAGTAGTGAGAGTAATTTATACGATTTCTTAAATCATAGCGCGAGTGTTATAACACCAATGATGAATAGAATTAAAAAATGTCGAGACAGCATCAAATTTATTACAAAAAACAGATTAGATATTTTAAACAGAAAAGAATATTTAGATATAAAGAAATTTCTCGATTTTGACATAATTAAATTGAGCGAAACAAATCAAAAAATAACTAATGAAATGCTGAATTTGAATAGTATTGCAACTGTAATAAAGAACTAAATAATTTATTAAATTTAAACTAAAAAAATGAAAAAGAAACAAGTTGAAGATATTTTTTGGGAAAACAGTCTTAAATCATTATTAAATGATATTAGATTGCAGATAGATCAGATAAACTTGGGGACTAGGGAACAAATAGATTTTAGTCAATCAATTGGGATCGGTTTGATGAATGGCTTATTGGCAGTTATTTTTTTGAGCTGAGTTGTTTCGCTAAACTGCGATACGTGAGTATGGTTTTGCAACTTCAAAATGTGAATACCAGTATAAGAAGGAATGAGACTCCTTCTATACATCCAGTAAGGCAGGCAAACTGTTTTAGTTTCTCTTTGAGTTTTAGTGCCTTTGTGTCTGCCTTTTGTTTTGATAACATGAGGCGTGTTTGAATATAAATTGCTATGGTTCATTCGTGAAATTAGTGCAATTCGTGGTTTAGCTTTTTGGTGTTCTGTTTTTTAGTAATGCTCTGGCTCAGACCCCCTCGGGCTAAAGCCCACTCCCCCTTCGTAAGGGGGAGATGTTATAAGAATATCAAACAGAGCTTTTCTCTGTACCTCTGATTCTCTGTTGTGAAAAGTTTTTGAATCCTAAATAATGAATTATAAAATCATACGTACCAAACGGAAAACGCTTGCGCTGCACATCAGCAGCAGGGACGCCATGTTAACTATCCGCGCGCCAATTGGAATGAGCGAAGAAACCATTTACCGCTTCGTAGCACAGAAAAGCAATTGGATACGTCGCAAACAAACCGAAATTTCACGCCAGCTTGAAAAACACAAACCGAAGCAGTTCATAACGGGCGAGCAGTTCCTGCTTGCAGGCAGGCTGTACCCGCTTGAGATCATACCCGGCGCAAAACCCCGTGTACATTTAAGCGCCGAAGCGAAAATCGTTATGACCGAAGCCTGCCTTGCCGCTCCGCTGCATTACATGGAGTGGTTCTACAAGCAGCAGGCAAAGCAGATGCTGGTTAAGCGCACAAAACAGATAGCCGAAAAGCTCGGCTACAGCGTTAAGGCTGTGCGGATAAACAGCGCGCGCACACGCTGGGGCTCATGCAGCATGAACAGTACCATCAATTACTCATGGCGGCTTGTTCTGCTGCCGTGGGATGTTATTGATTATGTCATAGTCCACGAGCTGATTCACATTGATATTAAAGATCACTCCCGCCGTTTCTACGCGCGTATGCTTAAGCTGCTGCCTGATTATGCCGAAAGGGAAAAGAAGCTGAAGGAACACTCGCTGGCCGCCTCTATACTCTGAGCGAAGGGGAAGAGTCTCAATCAATAGGCCGTAAGTGAAAAATTACCCGGTGATTATTTAAGCAGCGTGCGTTACTTTCTTTTGAGCGGATGAACAAAAGGCAATCTCTAACATTAGTAGTTAATAGGCCTTTCTTGGGAGTGCATTCACTGTGTGGATGCGCTATTATGAAGCACTGACACAGTCAGTGCACTCCAACAAGAGGCATAAAACTTATTGTGATTCCGGCATAGACATGCCTTTTGCAGGCAGGAATCTCATGCTTTGAACATTCGTAAGTTTTCGTATGGAGAAAAGCATCATAATAAGATCTCCCCGACTCGGCAGCCTGCGTTACTTTCTTTTGAGCGATCAAAAGAAAGTAACCAAAGAAAAATCGCCGGCTGAAACATTCCGAATTTTCAGAAACTTTCTGAAAACCGGACTTGATTCGTGCAATCAGTGAAATTCGTGGTAGATTTTTTAGAAAATACTGTTAATGTCTTATAACTATTACAGGTATTTAACTGTATAGCTTCTTTTACAGAACTTTTGATTTATCCCATAATTCCCTGTTCATTTTTCGGTGGATTGGATTTAAGTTGATCCCTATTTTTGTTAAGTCAAAAACACAGAAATAATGACAGATCAATTAGAAACAAGACAACCGGCAGCAAACTACATGAAGACAAAACAGCAGATATCCAAACAGCAGACGCACAAGCAGGAAAAGGGATTTTTGTCCTCTTTGCCGCCAAGGCATGAAATGCTGAAGGCAGTATTCAGCCGCGATAAGAGCTATGATGGCATCTTCTTTGCTGCCATAAAGACAACCAGCATTTTTTGCCGGCCGGGCTGCAGTGCACGGACGCCAAAGGAAGAGAACATTTTATTCTACGCGACTGCGCGCGAAGCAATGTTCGCGGGATTCCGCGCATGCAAGCGGTGTAAGCCGCTTGAGCTAACCGGAACACATCCCGACTGGGTTAAAAAGCTGCTTGATGCCGTTGACAGCTCTGAAAGCAAACGCCTGCAGGATTGGCAGCTTAGGGAAATGGGTATCCAGCCCGAAAAGGCACGCCGTTACTTCCTGAAAAATTACGGGATAACATTCCACGCATACCAGCGTTCACGCAGGCTGGGCACTGCGCTTGCAAAGATAAGAGAAGGCTCAACAATTGACGATGTGATATTCGAAAACGGGTATGAAAGCCACAGCGGATTCAGGGATGCATTCGGCAAAGTGTTCGGCAAGCCGCCCGGAAAAGCCAGGGCCAGCGAAGCTATCGTAACTTCGCTGATGGAAACAGAGCTTGGTCCCATGGTTGTTGGAGCCACATCAAAAGGAGTATGCCTTGTTGAGTTCACCGACCGCCGTATGCTTGAGTACCAGCTTAAAACAATCCGAAAAAGATTCGGCGCTTCAATTGTACCCGGAAGCAATGAACACCTTGAGCAGTGCATAGATGAGCTTAAAGAATATTTTGCCGGTAACTTAAAAAGTTTTAAGGTCTCAATAGTGTACCCTGGCACTGATTTCCAGGTAAAGGTGTGGAACGAGCTGCGAAAGATCCCTTACGGAACAACGATCTCATACATTGAGCTTGCGGAAAAGGTGGGGATTAAAAATGCGTCCCGCGCAGTAGGCACAGCAAACGGAATGAACCGTATAGCTATAATATTGCCCTGCCACCGCGTGGTAAATAAAGATGGCCGCCTCGGCGGCTACGGCGGAGGTCTGTGGCGCAAGCAATGGCTGATCGATATGGAGAAGGGAGTTTAGACTTTCAAAAAGCGAAAGTCAGAATGCCAAATGCCAAAGCTCAAATGCCAAATATTGATTTGACTTCAGGTTTTTTCAAAACTAGCTATCGGACTAATTTTCGATGAAATTTAAACAAATCATTCGATGTATTTCTGCAATGGCTTGTGAAGGCAATCAAAAATGATGCGAGAAAGGAAGGTAAACTCCAAATAATTGATTTTTAAAGTCTTAACTGAGCATTAAATTAATAACCTTTATAATTATTATTAATCTTCTTAAATTTTATCAACTAATATTGTAAAATGACATCTAAATTCAATGATGCGCTGGAGATGATAGATTCCTTATCAATTGAAGAACAGGAAATGCTCCTTGAGATTGAAAGCAAAAGATTGACTGAACGGAAAAGGAAAATACTTCAGGAGAGAATTGCTGAAGGAAAGAAGGATATCTCTGAAGGAAGATTCATTGAAGGAAATGCTGCAGATATAATGAATTCCATAGATGATGAAATTAAGAATCTCCAATAGGTTCAAAAAAGACGCAGCACGCCTTATCAAGAAGAATCCGGAACTGAAAGAAAAACTCGCTGACGCATTATTGCTGTTGGAAAAAGATATATTTAATCCCGCTCTTAAAACTCATAAATTGAATGGTGCATTAAAAGGTCTATGGTCAGCAAGCTGGGGATACGACCTAAGACGGGTTTTCGAATTGAAACAAACAGCAGAAGAAAAGTCAATCGAGCTTCTGACTGCCGGGTCACATGATGAAGTCTATTGATTATACCAAATACCCGCTGCCGCGGATAAGGCACCATGCCAACCCTGTACTTTATTTTCCCCTTAAGCAGCTTAAGGGAGAAGGCTTCTATTACCCGCCCGTCTTTGACTCTGTAGAATGGAATGGAATATTTCAAAACGGCAAGCCGCCTGATATGTTAGATATTGGTTGCGGACTGGGCAGATTCCTGATCGATACATCGCTAACTGATGAAACAAAGAACATACTTGGTTTTGAGGTCAGGCACGGCGCAGTTGAGTGGATCGATAATGTGATCAGCTCAGAATCATTAGGCAACGTAAAGGCATTGTGGTACAGTGCGGTGAACGGCTTTCCGTTTATTGGGGATTCATCAGTGGAAAAAGTATTTTATTTCTTCCCTGATCCCTGGGTGAAAAAAAGGCATTATAAACGCAGAGCGTTTTCCGCAGAGCTGCTTGGGGAAATTCACCGTGTGTTAAAACCCGGCGGAAAGCTGTACTTAATGACCGATGTTCCGGAAGTGGATGAATTCCAGCAGGAAGTTCTGAAAGTCTTTGGCAAGTTTGAATTTAGCTACGCCGAAGCGGATGAATGGGACCTGAAGGTTAAAACGAACCATGAGATATTCTGCACCGAAAGAAAGATCCCCTTCATCAGGATGATATGCACAAAGAAATAATTTCCCTAATCCATTCCTTATTTCAATATATCAAAATAGATCGGTTATGGCTAAATTTGCTTTATGCGGATCCTTGTAATAGAAGATGAGCGGAAAGTGGCGGAGTTTATCCGCAAGGGGCTCGAAGAGCAGGCTTACGCTGTTGATATCGCATCTGACGGTAAAGAAGGCGAAAGGCTTGCGGGCTTTAACGAGTATGATCTTGTGATCCTTGATGTGCTACTGCCAAAACAGGATGGCTGGACTACATGCCGCAACATTCGTTCCAATGACGTTACGACACCGATACTCATGCTGACTTCCCTGGGTGAAACTGAAGACAAAGTTAAAGGACTCGACAACGGGGCGGATGATTATTTAACCAAGCCGTTCGCGTTCGATGAATTCCTTGCACGCATTCGCGCGCTTATAAGGCGCGGCGGAGCGAGTGAACCGGGTTCGTTAAAACTGGCCGACCTGACGCTGGAGCTCCTGGAACGCAGGGCGGAAAGGGCAGGCAAGGAAATACAGCTTACGCAAAAAGAGTTTGCGCTGCTTGAATACCTGCTGAGGAATAAAAAAAAGGTTGTTACAAGGACGCAGATATCCGAACATGTATGGGGAATAGATTTCGATACAGGCAGCAATGTGGTTGATACATACATTAAGATGCTGAGGAAAAAAATAGATCGAAATTTTGATAAGCAGTTAATACACACCATAGTTGGCGTTGGGTACGTAATGCGTGAAGAAAAATGAAAAACAAAAATACGAGCCCTGTAACAGGCAGCACGGCACAAGTTAACGCGCCGGTTGTTTCCTCATCCTCTCCCGGTACCAGCCGGAAGATCAATTCGCCCGGTTTCCTGAAAACCATCCGGGGGAAGCTTACTCTTTCATTTGTGCTTATTTTCGGTGTAACGCTGATCATTTTCAGCTTTGTGCTGTACAACGTGTTTGCGCGCCAAAGCAGAAGTGATTTTGACCTGCTGATGACGGTACTGGCGTCTTCAGTTTCGGAAACTGTTAAGGAAAACGGTGTAAGCCCCGATATACTTAACGAGATCAAAGAATTCAACTCACCGGGCCTATCAGCTTACTTTGGGTATATAGAGATATTCAGCAGCACAGAAATGTTAGCCCTGCAATCCCCGCAGCTTAACAATACAACCCTTCAGCTTAACCGTGAAATGATATTATCAGCAATAAACGGCAGGAAGGAATTTTCTGCCGTTACCGATGCGCCCACATCCGGTTTATGGGATAGCCGCGGCGCACGGGTGCTTTATTACCCGGCACAGCACAGGCAGCACAAGTATGCTATTGTTCTCATAGCCCCGCTATCGGGAATTGAAACAATGCTTTCGAGGCTGCGGCTCATTATAATATTTTCGATACCGGTCACGCTGATACTTGCTGCGGTTGTGGGCTGGCAGTTTTCTAAGCGTGCATATGCGCCGGTTGGGGAGCTTGTAGCAAAAGCCAATACGATCACCGCAGAACGGCTGAACCAGAGGCTGGAAGTGAGCGACGCTGACGACGAGATTTCGCACCTTGCTGAAACCCTGAACAGCATGATGCAGCGGCTTGAGGAATCATTCAAAACACTGAAGCAGTTCACAAGTGATGCATCGCATGAGTTGCGCACCCCGCTTACGATACTGAGGGGAGAGATTGAAGTTGCGCTTAAGAAAAGCAGGGAAACCGAAGAGTATGAATCCATACTAAAAGACAGCCTTGAAGAAGTAAAACGCCTGCAGAACATAACTGAAGGGCTGCTTCTGCTCAGCCAGTATGAGAATAGGGTTATGTCGCTGCAGAAAGAGAGGATCGACCTGGGTGAGCTTGCAGCGGAATCTGCTGCCCGCGCCGGAATACTTGCCGAAAGGAAAAAGATCCGCCTGGTGATGAACCTGCAGGAGGAATCCGCAGACGGCATATACATAGAAGGCGACCGCAAAAAGCTTAAGAACGTTTTGCTGAACCTCTTTGAAAATGCAGTGAAGTATTCGAACGAAAATACTATGATAGCCTGTAATGCCGGTATAAGCTGCGATGCTGCATTCGGATTTGTAAGCATTAAGGATGAAGGAATCGGTATATCCGAATCGGAAATAAAAACTATTTTCGACAGGTTCTACCGTGCAGATGTTTCGCGTACACGGGGAGAGGGCTACAGTCTTGGGCTGGGGCTATCGATTGTGAAAGCGGTTGTTGAAGCGCACGGCGGATATATGGATGTTGAAAGCAGCCGTGGCAGCGGTTCTGTGTTTTCTGTCTTCCTTCCGCTGCTGAAAGATGCTCAACATACTTGAAATGACTCGCAACAGTTATTCAATATTATGCCGAGTTTTATGCCCTTCATAATGAAAATTTTTTCATTTCATTTTCATTCCGGTTTCAGAACAGGGTGTTATGTTTGTATCAAAAGAAAACACAACACACTAAAACTAAAAAAGGAGTAAAAATGAAAATCATCAATTTTGCAAAAGCTTCTCTTCTTGTAATTCTTGCAGCACTTATGATCACGGTTGCGCCCGTTCACTCAACTGTTTACGCGAAAGAGAATTCACACATATTGAAGCAGCACCATGCCGGCAAACACAAGAAACACAAAAAACACAAAAAATCCGGCAAGAAGAAAACGACCGGTAAAGAAAACAAAACGGAGAAAACCGACAAAAACAAAACAAACAATAACAGTACACAGAACAAAAAATAGTCTCCCCCCGACAAAATACACAAAACTAGCTGTGGTGGCTTAGGAAACAGCGGGCAAAGTACCCGCCCGCTGAAAGAAGAAACAGCCTGTCTAAGAATGACAGGCTGATTCTGTTTTCAGTAATTCATTGATAAAATAACATGTTAACTGTGAATTATTGCTCTGAATGGAATTGAGAAACAGCGGATAACAAACAGAAATTTAATATACCTTATAGCCTTTTTAACCTTTTTAATTATTTGATTTTCAGATATATTTACGGTTCACCTTTTAAAAATCAAAACAGTATTCATTATATCTTTTTGTAATGTAACTTTGAACACGGGAAATTTATCCCCAAGAGATTGAATATACAAACTATAGCATAACTTATCTTAGAAAGGTAAAACATTCAGAATGTCTTTGTTAAAAGCTAAACTGGCTTCTCAAATTCCGGATTTGAAAGATCGAGTACGGAATTTGGGAAAGAACCACGGCTCAAAAGTTGTTTCAGAAGTTACAGTTGAACAGGTACTCGGCGGAATGAGAGGTATCAAAGCTCTCATCTGCGATACATCAGAAGTGGGCCTTGATTACGGGCTCGTTATCAGGGGAATTCCAATCCTTGAGCTTACCGAAAAGCTTCCGGAAGATGTATTATGGCTCATGCTCACAGGCGAGCTGCCTTCAGAAGAGGAATCAAAAGACCTGCAGAAAGAGATCAACGCCAGGATGGATGTTCCGGATTTTATCTGGAATATTCTTGACGCGTTCCCGAAAGACACACACCCGATGACAATGCTAAGCGCGCTGGTTACAGCGCTTGGGTATGATTCCAAATTCAAACGCGAATACGATAAAGGCTTAAAGAAGGATCTTTACTGGGATTATACTCTTGAAGATTCACTCGACCTCATCGCAAAAATGCCGGTAGTTGCTTCCGCTATTTACCGCAAGAGATTCGGAAAAGGTGATATCATAAAGCCGAAGAAGGATCTTGACTGGGGTGCAAACTATGCTTATATGCTTGGTATAGATGGCAATATGGATGAATGGTACAAGCTGATGAGAATGTACATGGTTGTACATTGCGATCATGAAAGCGGCAACGTAAGCGCATTCACTTCGCATGTGGTAGGCTCTGCTCTCAGCGACCCGTATTTCTCTCTGGCCGCCGGATTGAACGGACTTGCAGGACCGCTGCACGGACTTGCCAACCAGGAATGTCTTAAGTTCGTACTGGAAACCCTCGAGAAATTCGGCAAGGTTCCAACTGATGACGAACTTCGCGCGTTTGCAAAAGAAAGACTTGATAAAGGTCTCGTTATTCCTGGTTATGGCCATGCTGTGCTCAGGGTAACCGATCCGCGCTTTACAGCATCTGTTGAGTGGGGTAAGAAGGTTATTCCAAATGATGACAGGTTTGTAATGGTCGAAAAGCTTTTCAACATAGTGCCCCAGCTTCTTATAGAGCAGGGCAAAGCAAAAGATCCATGGCCCAATGTTGATGCGGCTACAGGCGCTTTGTTGTATCACTACGGCATTAAAGAATTTGAATATTACACAGTTATATTCAGTGTATCCAGGGCGCTTGGAATTTGCTCCCAGCTGATATTAAGCCGCGCGATGGGCGAGCCCATCACCAGGCCGAAATCGGTTACACTGGGCTGGCTGGAAAAAAACGCAGCGAAATAAATCAGCAATAATTGGAAGAGCAAACAGAAAATACATTGCCTGCACCTGAAGCCGAACCCGGTGTTGATCCCCCGGGAGAAGAGCTGCATGAAGTGCAGGCTGCTTCAGGCGCAAGAGGATTATCTTTCCTCCTCCCGCTGTTATTCAGCATTTTTCTGTTTGTAGGTTTTACACAGGAACCCTATCAGCATAAGGAAAATAAAAACCGTTTTGTCACGGGTGAAGTAACAGATGAAAACGAAACCCCGGTGAAGATAAACTTTTCGGCTTTGCTTGCCGCAGAAGAGTTCTCAAAAAATCTGCGTGATACGGTTTACACCAATGATAACCTCTGGATCGAGTTCAGGATCGACCTGCAGAGAATTTACCTGCACTACAGGGATGGCAGGGTTGTTGACTATCCGGTATCCTCAGGCATTGCCGGCGCACACAAAAGCGTCGGGTCGCGCCCCGGGCTGTTCGCAATTTTCCACATGAACGAAGCCCACAAATCGTCACAGTTCAATTCTCAGCTCAATTATTTCATGGCGTTCAACATGGGCGTTGGCTTTCACGGCCTGCCCGGCACGGGCTATTATGTTCACCTGGGCGTAAGGCCATCTTCACATGGTTGCGTGAGGATGAGAAATGAAGATGTGAAAGTAGTGTTCAAACAATGCAAGATCGGCACTTTAGTGCTTGCGCATAAAGGTCACACCAACAGGGTTGTGGCATTTGCACCCGAGGGATTCAAGAATGACGCTGAGTACACAAAGGATGATTACATGAGTATGCTTGCTTATAACATGGGCTCAATTATGGAAGGCAAGTATTTCATCAATCCGCCAAAAAGATTTATAATGGATGGAACGGTTATTCCGAAAAGCGGGGTTAATGTTCTTTCAACCGAAGAAGTACCTGTGAAGCAGATCCTTCCGTTTGCGGTTGCAAAGTTTTACATGAAGCCTGATTTTCTGAATAACAGGTATGCATCGGCACAAAACATAATTGAATCGGTGAATTTGACTGAGAACTTTGGCATAGCTCCGGGCGATTCTTTAGTTAGTGAAAGCAGGCAGCTTGCGGTTGCCCCGGAGATGATCAAGAAATATGTTCACAATCCGCTTGGAATATTACCATATTTCCCGCCGGATAACTAATTATCAATAATATAGACGACATAATTTTATGGTGAAACTGGTTGCGATGTATAAAACACCTTCGGATATTGAAATGTTTGAAAAACATTACTTTGAAAAGCACATGCCGCTGGTAGAAGTGATCCCCGGGCTTATAAAGTCAGAAGTATCAAAGCTTAAGGTACTGCCGGGAACGGAATCGGAATTTTACATGATGACAGAGATGTATTATGAAGATATGGATTCATTTAATGCAGCAATGGCATCACCCGAAGGTAAAGCTTCGGCAAGGGATCTTGTAAATTTTGCCAAAAACCGGGTGGATTTTTTCCTCGGAAAGGTGAAATAACCTGATATCAGTAATTGCCTGAGTTAGGCTGTTTTTAACGTTTTTTTAATAATTTCTGCCAGAATCAGGCTTGTATTTATTTAGATTTTTATCTATAATGCATGACGGATTAGATGAAATTGGAACAAAATTTATACTTTTTACGTATAAATTTTAGGAATTCATAAATTGTTTTTTATTTTTAATCGGAGGTAAAATGGTTACCGATAATATTGACATCCTGCAAGATACAGGGTACGGCGCGACTGAACTGAAGAAAACTTACCAGAAGTATCTTCAGCGCGGATTGATCTTCGCTGTCCTGATCCATGGATTTATAATTGGCACATACCTGTTCGCCAATTACCTGAGCAAGCTGGAAGAGCAGAAAAAGTCTGAAGTTCAGCAGAGAATAATTAATGTGAGCGATCTTGAACCGCCTCCGTCTGCAACAGATGAAGAAGAGCCGCCTCCGCCGAAGCTTGAAGAGCCGCCGGTTGCTCCGCCCAAAGATCTTACAGCTTTAACTCCCGAGCCCGTGGCAAAGGAAAAAGCTGAAGAGCAGACTATTAAAACACAGCAGGAGCTTGAAGAAATTAAAGCACCGGTTGGAAATAATGACTCGGGCAAGTTTCAGTTTTCGGGCAATGTAAAAGTTGAAGAAAAGAAAATTGAAGAGAAGATAGAGAAGAAGGAAAAAGTAGTTGAAGAAAAAACTGTTTACCAGTCCTTCGAAGTTGAAAAAGCGCCTGAGTGCGTTAACCTTTCACAGGTTAGATCTTCAATGCAGTATCCTGAGATCGCAAGAGAAGCAGGCATGGAAGGCAGGGTTACTGTAAAGGTTCTTGTTGGGCCTGATGGTAACGTGATAAAAGTTGGTTCGGTTAGCGGACCCGATGTATTCCATGATGAAGTTCGCAGCAAGGCAAATGATCTTCAGTTCACACCCGGCCTTCAGAACGGTAAGCCTGTTAAGGTTTGGGTTACAGTTCCGTTCAACTTCAAGCTGAAATAATCTTTCGGCAGAAGTAAACCGGTTGCCGGCTCCGGATGCTTGCAGCAAGAGTTACAGACTTTGGATGCTTACGTAATTTGGATACGTTATATTGAAAGTATATAATTATTTTACTATTGGAATTTCCATCATCTTCCTGGTGATGGGAATTCTCATTTTAACGGGTGCCTATAACACAGCCGAGCTGTTTAAAGGCAATGAATCATTCCGCTGGATCTTCGGCGGGATCCTTTCTGTATACGGGCTGTTCAGGGCTTACAACGCTTACCTTAAGATGCAGAACACCGGAAAAAAGCTTCACTACTACAATAGGGAAGAAGATGAATAGCCCCGTTAGTTTGGTTACAAACTGTAACAAAAAACCGGTGCTTAACAACCGGCAAAAACAGAACAAAATTCCCTCAATACTTGTTTAAGAATTTATGAATACGGGCATGAATAAAATACTGATATTTGCACTTGCAGCATGTACGATGCTGCTGGCGGCATGCGATTATACAGTGAAGAAATCTGTTTCCACAACGGGCGAGCTTACTGTTGGAGTTGATGAAGGAATATCGCCGGTTGTTAAAGAAGAGGCATCGGAATTCATGCGTCTTAACACTGAGTCCAAAATAACCCTTAATGTTAAAACAACGAAGGAAGTTATTGCCGATCTTAACAACGGGGTTTATAAAACAATTGTTGTGGGAAGAGACCTTACCCCGGAAGAAACAGAAGTATTCAAAAATAACCGCATTGAGTATAAAAAAAGCGAGTTTGCCCGCGACGGCATTGGTGTAATTGTTAACCCGAAAAATCCGTTAACCAAGCTGAACTTTAACGAGCTGAAAAGGATATTTACGGGCGAACAAACCGACTGGAAGGATCTTGACGGCGATAACAAGGATGTATATAAGGGAAAGATAAAAGTCTTTATAGCGAGGAAGAATGCCTCGATACATGATATTTTCAAATCGAAGGCTTTATCGGGCGCAGATTTTGCTCCAACGGATGTTATCTGCAGCACCTCAACGCAGATGATGCGCGAGATAAAAGAGAACGAAAACGCAATCGGGTTCATTTCCATGGCATGGATAACCGTATCGAACGATACGCTTGATGAATCGGTTAAGCCGCTTAAGATAGCTTCGGTTGATCCGAACACGGGCGCAATTGGAAATTATGTTGGCCTGCACCAGGGTTACATTGCCAATAAAACTTACCCGCTCACAACGGAAGTGTTTATTATTACTTCAGATTTTTCTATGAATCTTTCTGTTGGATTTACCAGTTTCATGACTTCATATGACGGCCAGCGTATTGTGCTCAAATCGGGGCTGGTGCCCGTAACCCAGCCGGTTAAGCTGATACAGCTTAACTGAAACAAAAGTAAGAATTCAATATTTCTGTAATAACATTTATAACTACCAAAATAAAACTATAAATATGTTAACTAAATACCTGTTCAGAGGACTTTATGTTTTTATGATCTTTGCGTCAGCAGTTTCGCTGTATGCGCAGGATAACCTTGAAAAGGGGATCTCAGCAGTAAATAAGGGAGACTATGTAGGCGCATTGAACCTGCTAAAGGGTGTATCCAAAGATTCGTACGATGCCAACCTGTACTATGGAATAGCATTATTCAATACAGGCTCTGTAAAAGAGGCCGAAAAATTCCTTAAAGACGCGATTAAGAAAGATGAAGAAAGACCGGAAGCATATTCGGCATTAGGGCAGCTTTATACATCGCAGAAGAATTACGGCGAGGCTTCTTCACAGTTTGATAACGCAAGAAAATACCTGCCGCTGAACAAGAAAAAAGATGACCTCGATAAATCTGAGATCGAAACCATAATAAAAGTTCTAAGCGCGGAAGCGGATAATTCAATTGCTGACGGTAAAGTTGATAAGGCTATTACATCGCTCACCACAGCAAAGACCTATGATGATAAGAATCCAACCATATACGTTGGCTTAGGCGATGCATACCTTGCAAGGGGTGCATTTGATGTTGCAAAAACTAATTATGAACTCGCGCTGAAATATAAAGCAGGCTATGCGCCTGCGCTTTTCGGACTGGGTAAGATTTCATTCAAACAGAAAAAGTACAGCGCAGCGCTTGAAAACTATCTTAAAGCAACGGAAGCTGATAACAATTTCGCGCCTGCTTTTTTTGAAAAAGGATTGATGTTTTACCTGCTTGATAAGTTCACTGATGCTATCGAAGCATTTGAAAGATACGACCAGCTTGTGCCCGGCTCGCCAAGAGGAAAAACTTACCTCGCAAAGTCGTACTACGGCAAAGGCGATTATGATAAAGCGCTCGGCATACTTGACGAAGTGCTTGCTGCAGACGCGCAGTACAGCGAAGCAAACAAATATAAGGCATACGTTCTGATCGAGAAAAAGGATTATGCAAATGCTGAAAGTTTCTTCAGCAAGGTAAGGCCTGAAGACCTCAATGCGGAAGATTACCAGAAATGGGCAAAGATACCGCTCGATAAGAAAGAATATGCCGCAGCCTACAGCCTTCTTGATAAGGCGCTCGCGCTTGATGCAAACGATGAAAACACTTATTTTGAATACGGCAAGGCTTACTTTGCAGAACAGAAATACGCAGAGGCGAAAGAAAAATTCAACAAGGCTATCGAGCTTGGTATATTGAACGTCGCTGCATATGTTTATGCCGGAATCTGCGACTTCTACCTGAACCAGTTCGAAAGCGGTGTGCAGATACTCACCAAGAGCATTGAACTGAATCCAAACATTGCAAGCGCATACTTATGGCGCGCAAACAATTATGCCGGGTTTACAAAAAATGCTGAAGCATGCGCCGATTACAAGAAATATCTTGAGTTTGAGGCAAGTGATGCGTTTGCACTGGAGCAGGTTAAGAAATTCTGCGGACAGTAATATAATACAGAAAGAAGCTTAGAGCTTAATGTCAGACAAACTTAAAGAATTTATAGGCAGCAATAAAGACCGGTATATAACAGAGCTTAAACATTTCTTAAGCTACCCGAGTATAAGCACTAACCCTGAGAATAAAAAGGATGTCCTGGAGTGCGCTGAGTATCTCAAAGAACACATGACATCCATCGGAATGAAAAATGCCAAAGTATATCCAACAAACGGCCACCCGGTGGTTTATTCCGAATGGCTTGAGGCGGGCAGCGATAAACCGACAGTGCTCATTTACGGTCACTATGACGTTCAGCCCGTTGACCCAATCGAGTTGTGGACTTCACCCCCGTTTGAAGCGGATATTCGCGGCGAGAATATTTTTGCGCGCGGCTCTGCCGATGATAAGGGACAGGTTTTTATTCACCTAAAAGCGATCGAAGCACACCTTAGCCAAAACAAATCATTGCCGGTTAACATAAAGCTTTTGATCGAAGGTGAAGAGGAGATAGGAAGCATTAACCTTGGTGATTTTATCAGGGAACATACTGAACTGCTTAAGTGTGATGTTGTAGTGGTATCCGATACATCAATGTTTTCCAAAGAGCTTCCAGCTTTAGGGTACGCTCTCAGGGGATTGTGTTACATGCAGATCGATGTAACGGGCCCGAACCGTGATCTTCATTCCGGCCAGTATGGCGGCGCGGTTGAAAACCCGATAAACGCTCTTGCTGATATGATCTCGAAGATGAAGGATTCCGACGGAAAGATATTAATAGACGGATTTTATGATGATGTTGCGCCGCTCAGTAAAGAGGAAAAGGCTAATTTCGATAAGCTGCCGTTCGATGACGCCGAGTATGCAAAAGGACTGGAAGTTGATGAGCTTGCCGGTGAAAAGGGTTACAGTACGCTCGAAAGATTATGGTCAAGGCCAACACTGGATTGCAACGGTATCTGGGGCGGATTCACAGGGGAGGGAGCAAAAACCGTACTGCCTTCAAAAGCTTCGGCTAAGATCAGTATGAGGCTGGTTCCAAACCAGGACCCGGATAAGATAGCACAATTGTTTGTTGATTTCGTTAAGAAAATAGCACCGAAGAGCATTAAGGTTGAAGTTTACGGACAGCATCATGGTAAGCCATGGATATCGCCAATTGAAAGCAAATGGAATCAGGCAGCGATCAGAGCATTAAAAGCAGGCTTTGGTAAAGAGCCCGTATTCATGCGTGAAGGCGGCTCAATTCCCATAGTTTTCACGCTGGAAGAATGCCTGAAAGCTCCAACTGTCCTGCTTGGATTTGGTCTGCCTGATGAAAATGCTCATTCACCGGATGAACACCTGAATCTGAACAATTTCCATAACGGGATCCAGACCAGTGCGGCCTTTTATGATGAACTGGCTGGTGTAAAATAGTACTCAGATTTTTGACCTCACCCCTTAACCCCTCTCCTGTAAGGAGAGGGGAACGATGATAATACAATTATTTTCTCCCCTCTCCCTCTTGACTGCCTCAGCAGTTTGGGAGAACTGCCAATGAAGTCAGAAGGGCAGGGGGTGAGGGTCAGTTCACGTTATTGATGATTTTAGACCAAATATTAGAAAAAGGGTCACTTTCTTAAATAGATTGAAATTATAGTTATAAAGCCATATTTTTGAAATTCGCAATAAAGGAATCAGAGAGATAACATGCAGCCAAAAGCAAAAAGTAAAAAATTACAGACTTCAAAAACCAAGCAGAAAAGAGAATTTTCTTTCCCGCTTGAAAAAGAGAATTTTATGATCATAGGCGTGGGAATCGCCATGTTACTTATTGGTTATTTCCTCATGTCACAGAACTCTGTTGACGGATTCATGCCAACTGTGGTGGCCCCGCTTCTTCTTATTGGCGGCTATTGCGTGGTTATACCTTACGGCATAATGAAAAAGCCAAAATCTGAGATCACCGTTGCTGCAGAAGAAACCACAGAATCATCAAATGTTTCGACGGCTTCCAATGTTAAGACAAGCTGATACATAACTTATAATTCTAATGTTAAAAGGACAGCTTTACGGCTGTCCTTTTTTATTCATAAAAAACTCCGCCTTGTTCAGGCGGAGCTTAACGTCATGTTGATTTATAGAAGGATGGAACTTGGATTACAGTTTGAATCTTAAACCTGCTGTCATCTGAATCCCGGTTGTTTTTGTAGTTACCGCCGGGTTATTTTTCTGAATGTTTGAAAGTCCGAGTGAGTATCCGAACTGGCCAAACAGATCCATTGTTGGAGTTAATTTGAAATCAAGTCCGCCGCCAAACATAAGTCCGAAATCAATTGTTTCAAAGTTTGAGCTTCTATCCGTGGTTGAAGATGTACCGCCGGTTGGGGTTTCTGTATAACTTGCAGACAAGATAAAGCCCAGGCTTGGACCTGCGAATACATATGGTTTTACTTCTGTTAAAGGAAATTTTACTTTTAACAGACCGTCAATTTCGATAACACTTGCGGTGTTTGATGCTGTGCCATTCGCGCCTGAGTAAGAGTTACCTTTGGTAATAAACCTGAGTCCGGGAGCGATTGAAAAAGTCGGGGTAATAGGAGCATCCAATACGGCGCCTATAATGAACCCGGTTTTTGAGCCAAAGGAACTTGAAGGTGTTTCGTTTGTGTTTGCAATGTTTAAGCCTGCTTCAAATCCTAATGAAAGCTTGGATTGCGAATATGCTGTAAAGGAAGAAGCCGCGATGATGATACCTAGTATAATTGCTTTGAGTTTCATTGTTTTCTCCTTTATGAGATTATGATTTTGTTGTTATGGAATAGTTAAATTAGCAGTTGAAGTAAATGCCTGGTTATTTGAAGCGGTTGTGCCGGTGAAGTTGAAAGTCCACTGCTGGCCGGTGGTTACGCCCGTGTATTCATTTGGATATGCCCACTGCTGGTTTGCGGCATAGGTAGCCCCGGAGTTATCTGTGATAGTATCGCTGAATCCGTTTGTACTGAGTATTAGCTTGGTTACCTTAACATCAACACTTGGCTGCCATGTGAACTGCACTCCGTTAGTGCTGTTCTGTGCACCCATTGTGAAGGAAACGGTATTGTTGCCAAACGGGCTTGTTCCCGTATCATTGTTTCCGCAAGATGCGATGCCGATCATTATAGCCAGAAACGGCAAAAAAAGTAAAATGGTTTTTTTCATTGTTCAGATTGTCCTTTCGTATTGTATAATTTGTTTTTGTAAATCATTTATTTTATCCAGGCGGAGTAAAAATCTAATCCCCCGAATCCATAATTTTCTAAAGTTCGTGGCTATACGATGCTCCAGGAAGTGTTATGGAGTATCCGGGGGATGTAATAATATTTTCAATTGAGTTGAACATCGTATAGCCTTACGAAGCAAACATAAGACATCAAATCCGGCTCTCAAAAGAAAAATTTTTCAGGTTTTAGAAAAAAACAGCTGCACAAATTAAAGTAAATGGGTATTTTTAGCTCATTTTTCACTATTTTTGTATATCTGTTTTAGAAAAAATTGAGGTGTGAAAAAAACAAAACTCATCAAGCTGCTTAAAACGTTTTCGCCGTCAGAGATAAAACGCTTCCGGGATTTTGTTAAATCGCCCTATTTTAACAAAAATAAGAATGTCATCAGGCTCAGCGAAGCGCTTGTTAAATTTTATCCATCCTTCGATAGCAAAAATCTGGAAGAAAGCCTTATCTTTGGCCGCGTTTTTGGTAAGGAAAAATATGATTATTTCAGGCTTAAGAATGTGATCTCAGATCTGTATAACCTTGGTATCGGCTATCTTGGGCTCTGCCCAAATTTGCAAACTGAATTTACCTCCCGATATAATCTGCTTGTCGAGCTGCGTTCGAGGAAGCTTTGGAGTTTCCATCAAAAAGAAGTTGCAGCTTTGCAGAAAGAATTCGTTACCGAAGCGGTGAAAGACAGCACATTCCTGTATAATAAGTACCTTCTGACGATGGAGGCGCATCTCTCAAAAGTGCTGGAAAAACCCGACAGCGTAACTATGATACAGGAGGAATTTGATACCTTTTATGAATTTTCAATTCTTAACCTGCTTAAGTTTTATAACCTGATGATGCATATCAGCAAAGAAGGCAGCGTAAAGACAGATAAAAAGATGCTACCGGAAGTGCTCAGTTATATCAGGAAAAACGATGTAAGTTCTAATCCAACAATAGTGAGCTATAAGTACCTGGTACTGCTTGCGGCAGAAAGAGATGAGGCGGCCTACTTTTCGCTCAAACAACATTACCTGGAAAACTTCAGTGATCTGAGCATTGAGGATGCATATTACGCAAACATGTACCTTGTCGGGTTCGCTACGGATAAATATAACATTGATGGCGAGCGCAGTTATATAAATGAATGCTCGGAGCTTCTTGAACACTCGTACCTTAACAAACGCGTAACGCTGGGAGAGCTGCTGTATCCAAATTTCATCAATTACGTGAAGGTATTCACCCGCGCGGGGAAAATAAGCCTTGCAAGGGAATTTATACATGAATACCAGGAAAGGCTTCCGGGCAATATAGCAGAAGCCTGTGTCAATTTTTCCGAAGCCTACATACTTCATTATCAGCAGAAATTTACCGAAGCGCTTGCGCTTATCAGCCGGGTAAGCTTTCCCTGGGTCATAATGAAAATTCAGGTCAGGCTGATGCAGATCCAGCTTAACTACAGGCTGGGATATTTTGAGGAGTCGAGAAACATGATCGAGTCATTCAGGAAAATGCTGATTAAAGAAGAAAATATCTCCGAAGAGTACAGGGTATCTATGCTCGGCTTTCTGAAATGTACTGTCCTGCTTATCAGTATTCGTGATGAAACAGATAAGAAAAAAAGGAATGACCTGATCGAAGCGCTGAACAAAGAAATTCTGCCGGAACAGCGAAACCATTTCGGCGTGAAATTCTGGATTGAAGAGATGATTAAGGAACTCCGGTTCTGAAAATTTAAACTCACAATATCATGGCCAAAAAATTCAAATACAACTGGAAAGAATTCACACTCAGAGCGGCTTATAAAGGCACTCCGGAGAAGCTCTTTAGAATGTGGACAGAGCCCAAAAAGCTTTGCAAATGGTTCCTTGTAGATGCCGGAATTGAGCTCAAAAAAGACGGTAAGTACATGTTTAAATGGGCTATGGGCGCTGTTGAGAACGGAAAGGTGCTGGAAGTAAGAAGGAACTCGCTCTTCAGGTTCACATTTGCCGGATGTAAGGCAGAAGTAAAATTCCGCAAGGCAGGTAAAGAGTGTATTGTAACCCTGAGGCAGTATGATATTCCCGCCGGCGAAGAGTTTAAAGTTGGAACACATATGAGCTGCCAGCTTGGGTGGACATTTTTCTTCACCAACCTGAAATCTGTTTTGGAAACAGGCAGAGACCTCAGGGAATTTAATCCGAAACATCTAAAAGAAGGTACGGTATTTTATTAATGATAAAGACTTCCATTTTCAAAATCCAGATCGTGTGCCCGGGCTGCAACAGCTACCATGCGGTTTCAGGCATAGTTGATACAGATATTTGCAGGAACTGCGGCAAACACCTTAATGTAAAGGCAGTATTGATCGATAACATGTTCGGCTTCATGGATAGAGAAAAGTATATAAACGGGTTTCTATCCGGGGGGATTGAGCAGATGGGAGGCAGCGGCGCATATAAACTTGAGTACAGCTCAATGCCGCCATATTGCGAAGAGTGTTTTGCGGTGATTCCCGAAGATGCTGCAGCTTCTGTTATAGATTCAGGCAAGCCTTTTACCTGCACTGCCTGCGGCCATAAAATGCCGGTCCGTAAGGCTGATAGTGCACTGAAAGAATTTCACCCCAAAGCTATCGGTGTTATCAATGATTCATCCGGCAGTGATTCAGGCGGGGTCGAGAAAGATAAAGATTTATTGCTGGTTTACAAATGCAGCACCTGCGGCGCTGCGCTGGAGCTTAGTGACGATACTAAACGCACAATACAGTGCAGGTATTGCGATAACGAGAATTATCTTCCGGATGCGATCTGGACAAAGCTGCACCCTAACCGGGAAGTGCAGCCCCTGTTTGTTGTGATGGATCTAAGCGAAAAGGAACTGAAAGATTCCACAGACTATTTTCTTAATGTAACACCTCTAAGCATTTACCGCAGGCATTTCGAGAACTTCATCCGGAGTTATTTCGAAGCGCCGTTTGAATCACCCGCATTTTTATCATGGCTAAAAAGCTTTGTGAGCGCAGTTAACAACGAAAAGGTCAGCTTTAACATGGATGTAACAAAGATCCAGAAGTTCTTCTATGATAATCTGAAGCTGGGTTTAAGCAGTCACCCGGTAAATTTGAAAGCTGTCACGGCTGAATATGGCATGGGAATTCCGCAGGACCTGCAGCTATTGCTTGCGGAAGATAAAGATGAAGCCGTAAGGCTGGCTCTTTCTAAGAATAAAGATCTTTCTAAGGCTGCCATTCAGAAGCTGAAACAGGATACCAGCGATGCCGTAAGAGCCGAAGCCGGCAAGCACAAAACGGGCTTTTTCGGCAGGCTGTTTAGCTAACAGTGCCTAATAGGGGCTGGTCAAGAGCACTAATCATGTAATTAGAGGGATTCTGAGGTTACTTACCGACTCTAAGTACACGACAGTAAATAGAAAATACGCTAAAAACTATATTATAAGCATAGATCTCAATATACTTGACCTCAACCCCTAAGCCCCTCTCCTGATAGGAGAGGGGGGAACCGAGAAATTTTGAGTTTTTTCTCCCCCTCTCCCTCTGGGAGAACTGCAAATGCAGTCAGGCGAGCCGGGGGTGAGGATCGAATACAAAATTAAAAGGTAAAGTGTTTTACTCTCGTGTACTTACTTACCGGATTCTATACTCTCTTTTCTATATTATTTATCCCTAATAAATGATATTTTTGTAAATTATACCTGAAATGAAACAAATTTTACAGACAAGATCCAATAAAATAGCCTTAACCCTGCTTGTACTGGCGGGAGTTTTTTGGCTCGGCGGAATCAATATCCGTACACTCATTGGCAACGAACTGCTTGATTATGACCAGTTCGATTTCCGTACTTCAATACCGCCGGATAGAGAAAATACCCTTTTCCAGATGATATCAAACGCATCACTGGTTGTAGTTGTAAGTTATGCGATAGTACTTCTATCCGCAATATGGTTCTTTGCAACTACTCACTTGAAAATGAAAGAGAACGGCTGGCTTTTGATGAGCGGGATACTTTTCTTCATGTTCGTACCGATTGAACTATATACAAACTACCTTGATGTCAGGTTCATGCTGCTTTTCCATTCAGGTCCGCCCAATCACGATGAGCTGCTTAGGCTCTTCGGTGAGAGGATCGGCGCATTCAGCGGCGTGCCCGTTATTGCGGTGCTTTGTTATTATACTATTATACCGCTCGTAATTTTTAAACCTCTTAACAGGCCTACTGTAGTTAATGAAGAAAAAAAAGCAGGTTGATCCTGAATTAAAACAAATGCTGACCGAGCTTGAAGAAGTTGCCGATAAGCTTGGTTTCAAGATACGTTATGAAAAAGGAAATTTTGAAGGCGGGTACTGCATTCTAAAAGAATCCAGGCTGCTTGTTGTGAACGCAAGGAATGAAGTTGAGCGCAGGATAATTATTGTTGCCAAGAGCCTGAAGGAAATAGGCATCGATGATATTTTCGTTAAGCCTAACGTAAGGGAGATCATCGAAAAAGAAAGCAAACGGAAGCTTTCGAAGAATGAAGAAGTGTCTGAACAGGCGGAGACAGAATGAAGGTAACCATCCTAGGAAGCGGTACGTCACAAGGTGTGCCAATTGTAGGCTGCAAATGCCCTGCATGTATCTCCAGGGACCCAAAGGATAAAAGGCTAAGAGTTTCAGTTTTTATTGAAGCAGATACACAACACAACAACAGGCCCTTAAAGATACTGATAGATACTTCACCGGATTTCCGCCAGCAAATGCTGGCATATGAAATTACCGATATTGACGCAGTTTTATATACACATTACCATGTCGATCACATTATGGGACTCGATGATATCAGGCAGATAAACCAGCTTCGGCATAAGCATGTTGAGCTTTTTGCCAACAGCGAAACTGCCGATAGGATAAGGCAGACCTTCAGCTATGTGTTTGATGAAAATACCTACAAAGGCGGTGGTATTCCGCTTGTAAACATGCATACAATTGGCATTGAGCCGTTTGAAGTGTTCGGCCAGAAAGTAATTCCGCTTGAATATAAACACGGCCCCACAACAGTGTATGGATTCCGTATAGGTGACTTTGCATATATGACCGACTGCAATTTCATACCGGAGAGTGAATTCAGCAAGCTGGGCGGCCTGAAGGTACTGATACTTGACGCGTTGCGCTATCGTGAACATGAAACGCATTTTTCGATAGCACAGGCTACGGCTGCCGCGAAGAGAATTGATGCAAAGCAGACCTATTTCACACACATGACGCATGATATTGTTCATGCCGAAGCAAGTGCTTCGCTGCCGGAGGGAATACAGCTCGCGTACGACGGGCTGCAGTTCGAGATATGACAAAGGATATTTCACCACTAAGGCACTAAGTTCACTAAGTAGTTAATATGTAATATTTCTAATACAGTTATGTTAACTCAAAAAGCAATAAACGAGCTTGCTTACAAAGTTGTAGGCTGCGCAATTGAAGTGCATAAGATAATGGGTCCCGGTTTACTGGAAAGCGTGTACCAAAAATGCATGATTAAGGAATTAAGTTTGAATGGCATAAATGCAGTTCAGCAATACAGGTTACCATTATTGTATATAGGCGAAGACCTTGATTCAGAGTTAATAATTGATATTTTAGCAGAAAGTTCATTGGTGGTTGAACTAAAATCTGTTGAGAAAACTCTACCGATTCACAAAGCGCAGTTGCTTACTTATCTCAAATTAACAGGAAAACCAAAGGGTTTATTGATAAATTTTAACACTGAAAACATTACAGCAAGCTTAGTACCAATGGTAACTGAAAGCTTTGCAGCATTACCTAAAGAGTGATCTTAGTGTTCTCAGTGTCTTAGTGGTGAAATCATGAAAATAGATAATTTAGAAGAGATCTGGGCGCAGATAAGGCTCGTAATTAAATCACATCCCTGGCACGGAGTGCTGATAGGAAACAGCATGCCTTCCGTTGTGAACGCATATATTGAAATAGTACCGACCGATACCGTAAAGTATGAGATCGAAAAGAACAGCGGCTACCTTAAGGTTGACCGCCCGCAGAAATACTCGAATATCTGTCCAACACCGTATGGATTTATACCGCAAACTTTCTGCGGAGATAAGGTTGCTGAGTTTTGTATGAGTAAGACCGGAAGAAAAGGCATTATGGGTGATGGCGACCCTCTTGATCTTTGCGTGCTGACAGAAAAAGAGATCACACACAGTGATATTTTCCTTAAAGCGGTACCGATCGGCGGCTTACGAATGATTGACGGCAACGAGGCCGATGATAAAATTATTGCTGTGATGGAAGGTGACGGAATTTTCGGGCACTGGATAGATATTACCGATGCGCCGCTCACACTGACCGAGAGGTTAAAACATTATTTCCTCACATATAAGGATGCACCCGGCGCCGAGCACAGGAACTGCGAGATTACTCATGTTTACGGCAGGGAAGAAGCACACGAAGTGATAAACCGGAGCTATGAGGATTACCTTGCTAAGTATTCAGATCTTGATGAGCTGCTGAAGATGCAGCACCAAAGGCAAAAGAGCTAGGTATGTTTAAGGAAAGCGTGGAGAAGTGAAAATGCAGGTTATCTGTTCTTCCTTGCGTATATAGCAAAATCTGTGAAATATTTATCAAATGAGTGCAGTTCGCGTTCAAGTTCTGGCGAATATTCAGTTTCAAACAACAATGTACAGAAATATTCGCGGCTTCTGCATATTTCTTTGTTGCGGGTCAGCCAGCGTTTATCGGATAAAGTCAGATCAAACAACTCGAGGGTCCTATCGAATGCATTGTTAAAACGCTCATCTTTTTTCAGGAACCAGTTAATTGTCCGGTGAACTTCACTCCCTATGTTACCGAGCTGCTCAGCAAGCGATAATTCAAACCAGCGTCCCGCAGCAAGCCCTTTATGATATTTAATTTCAGATGACAAGTTTGTTTACAATTTCAATTATTTTTTTTCGGGTTTCAGGATCCTCAACTCCCCGCGTCCTGTTTTGTCTTGGACGAATGTTTATCATTGAATCGAATTCTACCCATTTATCACGGGGTAAATCGGGATAAATATTTATTCCCCACAGGTCATCTTGTACAGATCCCTTCAAAAGCAGCATAGCTTCTTCATCAGCATGGAGTTCACCGCCAAACACCGCTATTCCGCGTTCTATATCCACTACAGCTTTTACGAAATCGCCGAAATACTCACCGGCAAGTTCATTCAGCTCTGATATTGTAATATTTTTTTCTACGAATTTCATTTTGAATACAAAAATAAGGAAATTAACCCAAATATAGTGATGATAAATTAAGCGGGAGCGGGCATAAAAAATCCGCAAAGACTCTTAATCACCACGATTATTGAAAGGATCACTCCTCTCTTAAAAGAATCTTTGCGGAATAAAAAACTATTTACTATTTAAAGCTTGTTAAAATTAACCTTCAACTTGTAACCTGCAACCTGCAACCTGTACCTGCCGCCAGTTACCATTCACCGAATATGAAGCTGTTCTGTCCGGTGAGTTTGTGTCCTGCAATATTATCTGATACAGATACTGTGAAGCCAACCGAGTACGGAGCGTCTTTGCCGTCTGTGAAGTTATCAAAAGCCGACTTCGATCCGAAGGCGTTCATTGTTACGTCATATACGCCT
>JAYRXC010000011.1:0-31963 GCA_041917655.1 Ignavibacteria bacterium
AGAAACAGAAACATAACTACAAACATGCCGCTCCTACGGAGCTATCATAAGAAACAGAAACATAACTACAAACATGCCGCTCCTACGGAGCTATCATAAGAAACAGAAACATAACTACAAACATGCCGCTCCTTCGGAGCTATGATAAGAAAAGAAACATCTCTACAAACATAACGTTCCTACGGAGCTATGCTAGTAAATAACTAAATGAAGAAATTAATAAACTACCGCTTCATTCTGACTGCTACATTAACATTCATACCATACACTGTATTATGGTTTTTGTGGCACAATAATATTTTTCACAATCTGTACTACTCCGCTGCCGTATTTTATTCTATTGATGCACAAAATATCTGGGCGATGAACTTCGCCAATGCCCTGTTTGTTTATGGATTTGTATATTTCTATTATCACAGTGTGAAGAAAGAGAATAGGAAGATCAATTCGGTGTTGTGGGGTATATATTACAATATCTCCGTGATTGGTTTTTTTGCATTCATGAATTTCGGCAGTATTTCCGGCTGGCAAGGCAATTTGTTGTTGCATGAGCTGATCTGGTCTGTAATAGGCGGAGCAATTATGGGAGTTATGGTTTACTTTTGGCATAAGAAGATTAAGGCAGGATCCGCCTGACCTAAAAGCCTTGAAATTCCCGATTTAAAAACTTAGCTTTATTTAACAAATTCCATTGAATTTAACCTAATGTATGAATAATTTTACCTTTTAAGGCACAGATTTTTAACTAAAATACTGGTAAAATTGACAAAAACAGTAAGCTCTGTTCTATTACTTCTATTATTAACAACCCTAAGCTTTTCCCAGCAATATGTAACAGTTACCGCAACTTCCACCAAAAAGGATTTTTTCCCAAGTGAAAATATACGGATAAATGTAAAGGCGGATGTTCAATCCGGCTATCACATTAACGCTAACAAGGTCAGCGATGAAGACCTTATACCTACAACAATTGAAGTTGATGGCGGCCAGCTGAAGGTCGGCAAGATCTCTTGGCCCGGTTCGCATAAATTCAAATTCAGCTTCTCTGAAACTGAGCTTGATGTATATGAAGGCTCAATTACCATTGGGGTGAACCTGAAGGCTCCAAAAGATATTAAGCCCGGAAAGTACGAAGTTACCGGAAAGCTTAATTACCAGGCATGCAATGACCGCGCATGTTTTGCACCGAAGGATGCTCCTTTCACCGTTACAGTTATCCTGAAAGAAGATACGGCAAAAGTGGATACTTCCACAGTTAAAACTGAACCTGCAGATACTACTAAAAAAACTGATTCAACATCACTGAACGAAAAGAAGGATACTTCAAACAGCAAGAATAATACTTTAGGCGAAAATAAACGCGATACAACTCAAAAAGTAACTTCGACTGAGAGCAAGAACCAGATCGCAGCATATATCGAAGAGAATGGCATGTTCGTGGCATTGCTCATCATTTTTGTTCTTGGTATCGGCTTGAACTTAACGCCATGTGTTTACCCGCTCATACCGATCACTATCAGCTACTTCGGCGCGCAGGTAAGTAACAGCAAGGGCGGTAAGATCATGATGGCAGTATTTTACGTTCTTGGTATGTCTGTTACTTACTCCGTACTTGGGCTTGTAGCTGCCCTCACAGGCGGTGTTTTCGGCAGCCTGCTGCAAAGTCCGATTGTGGTTGGTTTGCTTGTTCTTATATTCCTGGCGCTTGCTTTAAGCATGTTCGGTGTTTATGAGATAAAGATACCGCAATCAATTGCTAACTTCAGCGGCAAGAACCGCCAGGGTTACTTCGGTACTTTTCTAATGGGGCTAACAGTCGGCTTCATAGCTGCCCCTTGTATCGGGCCGCTTGTACTCAGCCTGCTTGTTTATGTCGGTCAGGTGGGCAGCCCGTTCCTTGGTTTTATCATGTTCTTTGTTCTTTCACTTGGACTTGGCGTACCGTACATTTTCCTTGCGATTTTCTCAAGCTCAATAACAAAACTTCCGCGTTCCGGCGAATGGATGGAAGGAGTGAAGATCATTTTCGGACTGATGATGATAGGGCTTGCAATATACACAGCGCAGCCGCTCATGTCAGTCGAAGTGTACGAGAAGGTTTTCCCGGTATTCCTGATTCTGGGCGGTGCGTATTTGATCCTTATTGACCGTAAAGCCGTAAACGCGGCAACTTATACACGTATAAAGTATGTTATAGCGATTGCCGCAATAGTGTGGGGTTCTATGAACCTGCATTTCGGCGAGCAGGCACCTGTTGGTTCAGGCAAGTATGAATGGCAGATGCTGCAGACCCAGGCAATGATCGACCAATCTGTACAAAAATCAACCGATAAGCCTACCATAATTGATTTCTATGCTGACTGGTGCGCTCAGTGTAAAGAACTGGATAAATATACATACGTCGATCCGAAAGTAATGGAGCTTTCGAAGAAATTCAATAATATAAAGGTCGACCTAACAAAGGGCGATAAAGAAATTGAAAGCAAATTTAAGATCCAGGGATTGCCTGTTGTAGCGTTCATTGATAAGAACGGTAAGGAAAGGGAAGACCTGCGTATTACCGGTTTCCTTAAACCCGAAGAATTTGTTAAGGTCATGGAAAAAGCCCTGATGAACCAGTAGTATCGCATCAGGAAAAAACAAAAGTAAATTAAATACAAAACATATAGATGATATTTCAGAAAAATGCTGCAGTTGTTTTAGCTGTGATGATACTGATAGCTGTCCAAACGTATTCGCAGGGCCCGGGTGTTGATTTCAGGCTGAAAGGTGATCCAAAAAACAATATCACCACTCCCTCGCTCAGGAACAATGTGTTCCCTCAAAAGAACTTTTTGAGCCTGGCAGATACTGTAGAACCGGTTAATAAACCTAAAACTACCAAGTCATACGGTTCTAAAAAATCACCCGGACTTGCATTCATATACGGGTTGTTAGTACCGGGCATGGGACATGTATATGCTGACCGTTTCAAAACCGGTAAGTATTTTATGATTTCTGAGGCAGCTATTTGGCTTACTTACACAGCGTTTTCAATTTACGGAAACTGGCTGCTTGATGACGCATACGATTATGCTTCAGTACACGCCGGCGTTACAGTTGCTGGCAAGGAAAGAGACGATAAGTTCTTTGTTGATATTGGCAACTACAGTAATGTTGATGAGTATAACAATGAAATGCTTCGGTTTGGTGAGTATGATAAGCTGTATTATCCGGAAAAAGGCTACGGATTCTATTGGAATTCAGACGAAGAAAGAAGGCTTTACAGGGCAGATAAACTTGCTGGAGACAGGACTCTAACAGACAGGCTATTCGTTGTTGGCGCAGTGCTGATCAATCATCTTGTTAGCGGCATAAGCGCAGTGTTTGCCGCAAACGGATATAATGATGACCTCAAGCAAAAGGGTTCAGGCGGATTCTCGCTTAGTGCAGGAGTACAAAAGCACTTTAACAGGATAGACGGCATCAAGCTGAACCTGATCAAGCAATTTTAGTAGGACTAATCTTGTCTGCGGCTGAATTCACGGCGGATACCGGCAATGATCTGCTCAATGTTAAGCTCATTATAGAGTATAATGGAAGCGCTTACTCCGGATGGCAAAGACAGTCAGATAAGCCATCTGTGCAGCAGAAAATTGAAGAGGCTATTTCGCTTATATTCGGACTTGAAAAAGTTAAGCTCTACGGGGCAGGCAGAACTGATGCCGGCGTTCATGCTTTAGGACAAGCCTGTAATTTTCGGATATGCAGGCCAGCATTTGAGAAGTTAGGGGCAGATAGGTTTAAGCACTCGCTCAATGCTATACTGCCACCGGATATTGCCGTAAAGAAAGTTAAGATCGTTGCCAATAGCTTTCATGCAAGATATTCAGCCAAGGCAAGGATATACAAATACTACTTCGCCGGAGGCAAGAGGGCGGTTGATGGCGGAAAGATCTTCGAAGTAAACTATGAAATTGATCCTGAAACTGCCCGGAAGTTTTGCAGGGTTATTACAGGCGCGCATTCGTTCAAATCGCTTTGCAAGAATAAAGCCGATGACCATGATTTCTACTGCATGGTGGAATACGCGAAGCTGAAAAAGATCCGCGGCGGCATTTACGAGTTTGAAATCAAAGCGAACAGGTTTCTTCATTCTATGGTTCGCGCTGTAGTGGGAGCATTGCTTAAAACATCATCGGGAAAGCTTAAGCTAAGCGATTTCCGCGAAAAATTCAGAAAAGGAGATGAAATAAAGATACAGTTCGTACCGGCTAAAGCTTTATTTTTGTCAAAAGTAATCTACTAATATATGAAAATCAGAATTCTCGTGCCGGCAGTGATGCTGGCAGTATCACTCTTCAGTTTTACAAACGCTCAGCAGCTTAAAGAGCATACTGATGGCAAGTTCACACTCAAGAGCCGCGGTGATGGTCAAAGCCTCATCATCGAAGATAAAATTTCCGCATCAAAGCAGAAAAATGCTCCAATTGCCGTTCAGCAGCTTGCTCCCGAAATGCTTAATACAGAAAGCAAGTTCAGGGATGCAGAGTATAATCTTAGCGCCAAGAAGAAGAAAAAATCAATCGGGCTTGGGTTGCTTTTCTCGGCGCTTCTTCCCGGCTCCGGTGAATTTTATGGAGAAGATTATCTGAGAGCAGGAATATTCTTCGGTGTGGAGCTTCTCGCATGGGGTACATATTTCTATTTCCAGGGCAAGGCAGATAACCAAACAGAGAGTTTTCAGGCTTATGCAGACCAGTATTGGGATGTCCGCACTTATGCACGCTGGCTTAAAGACCAGCAGTTCCCCTCATCCGGCGGTATAAATCCCGATGAACCTAACCGTGATGTGCTTAGAGAGCAAATAATGGTGTGTGAGCGCGTTAACTTCTCGCATACCATGCCTGAGTATGGTTCGCAGCAGTATTACGAGCTGATAGGGAAGTACCAGAATTTTCAGGCAGGATGGACGAATCTAAGCCATGTGCCTACACGTGACCCCGGTCCGTACAATTACCAGACTTATAAAGATCCGATATTTCTTGATTATGCCAATGAAAGGCAGAAGGCGAATGATTTTTATGATTATGCTAAGATAGGGCCTATAACTGCAGTGATAAATCATGTATTGAGTGCGCTTGATGCTGCATGGGTTGTTTCAGCATACAATAACCAATTGAAGCTGGAAACAGGCTTCAGGATCCAGAATAAAGTATCGCCTTACACATACAAGTATAAACAGGTCCCCACATTTAACATGTCGGTCTCGTTCTGATGTAATGAGTTTTGAAGCACAACTTAAGGGCTGCGCAAAAGTGTTTGTCATTCCTGCGAAGGCAGGAATCTTGAAAAATCAGGAATTCATTTTTCAAACACAGGACTTTTGAGCAGCCTTTTTATATTTTTGCCATTGCCTGCCATATAGATTTAAGCTATAAATACTCTATAACCTTTTCGCTTGAAGTATTTCATAGCTTCTTCAATCTTTGTGCCGCGAAAGACTCCATATACCGTAGAGCCGCTTCCGCTCATTAGGGAATACTCTGCTCCAAGCGCAAGTATCTCGAGCTTCAGCTTTTCTATTTCAGGATATTTCCTGAATATTACCCGCTCAAAATCGTTGATCAAGAGCCTTGAGTCAGCCGGATCATATTTTTTTACAGATCTTAAGATTGCACGCTTCCTTTTTTGTAGGTTCAATTCCTTAAATGCCCATGGAGTAGATATGTGGATACCGGGATTTACAAGCAGAATTTTTCCCCTTACCTTAAAACCGGGCAGTGATGCTAATTTCTCACCGCGCCCTGTTGCATATGCGGGCTTACCAAGCAGAAAGAACGGAACATCGCTTCCAAGAGCTAGTGCAAGCTTTTGCAGCTTGCTGGTTTTGGATATTCTAAAATATCTCGCCAGGATTTTCAGTATCGCTGCTGCATCTGAACTGCCCCCGCCAAGTCCTGCACCGTGCGGGATATTCTTTTTTATCCTGATCGCGATTTTGTAACTACCTTCTATTTTGAGCTCTTCTAGGAACATCTCCGCAGCCCTGTAACATATATTATTCTTACCCTCAAGGCTGCTGCCCGCGTTTGTTTTAACCGAAATAGAGCCTTTGGAAGCAGCTTTAACGTCCAAAGATATCTCATCATAAAGCTTCACCGGGCAAAATATAGTTTCAAGGTTGTGAAACGAGTCTTTTCTCTTTGAAAGAATTCTAAGTCCAAAATTTACTTTTGCAGGCGCCTTCTGTTTTATCAGCATTTATATTTTTCCTTTATTACAAAAATACCATTTAAAGCAGAATTTACAAGTAAATTTTGCCGAGCTGCTTGGACAATTACACGAGCCAACAAAGGTAAATATCAATTATCAAATTGAATTTCCTTCCTTTTTAAAGTATTTTAGCATCCTATGAAAAAAATTATTCCGTTTCTCCTTGTTCTTTTAAGCCTCGAGGCTTATTCACAGATCATACCGATAACCAAAAACCTTGATTCATCATTTACTAAAACGTATGACAGCGCGCTGGTTTATGTAAAGAATCCGACCAACAAGCTTGTAAATATAATATCAACACGCGTAACTTCAACATTTTTCTTTACGCGCGTTAGCACATTCAATATTAACCCAAATGATAGCACCGGGATCTGGGTGCTGTTTTCAAGCTACCAGAACCTGACCTACAGAAGCTTCCTTATCTGTGAAGGCAGAGTGCCCAACGGCGGCGCAAATTATTCGTTCATATACGGACTCATCGCAACAGCGAAGTATCCCGATGTAATGTACGCGTTTACGCAGGGATTGGTTGATGAACCTCTCAAAGCAGCATTAAAAACTTTCTGCAGCTCGCCGTATACAACATTAGGATACAACACGGCGCGCGACCGTATGTTTGAAACCGTCGATGATTACGGCGGCGATACGATTGAATGCGTATATACAGGTATCAAAATTTATGCAACCAACAGAACCCAGGCACAAAACCAGGGATTCAACACAGAGCATACGTGGCCGCAAAGCCTTTTCAACAGTAATGACCCTATGGTTAGCGATATCCATCACCTGTTCCCGACGGACGACGCGGCAAATTCAGCGCGCTCAAACTATCCGTTCGGATTCGTTGTTTCAAATATCACTTGGCAGGTGGGCGGCTCTAAGCTGGGAAGGGACGCTTCTAATACCATAGTTTTTGAGCCCAGAGATAAACACAAAGGGAATGTTGCAAGGTCTATGTTCTATTTCGTGTTAAGGCATCAGAATTGGGGCTCGTTCATTACTGCTTCACATGAGAACGAATTAAGACAGTTCCATCTAAGGGATACGGTTGATGCGCGCGAAAGACTGCGCAATGACCGCGTAAAGCAGTTCCAGAATAACCGCAACCCGTTTGCCGATCATCCCGAGTTTGTTGAACGAATCGCAGCATTCTACACTTCGCTTAATACCCCGCCAAAGGCTGAGATCACGGCTTCGCCGTATAATGCCAGATTCGATACGCTTTCAAATGCTAATGATACTGTAAGCTACTTCGTTGCTATCTGTAATTATGGAAATACCAATCTAACTGTTAGCTCTGTAACTTCCAATAATCCGGTTTTCACGGTTGAAAGCTTCCCATCATCAGTTCTGCCGAACCAATACGGCTATGCAAGGGTTAAGTTCACTCCCACATCAGCAAACCAGTCATATACAGGTGAGCTTACTATTAATAATTCAGATAGCACGCTGAAGGTAAATCTATATGGAGTTTGCGGCAATGTTATCGGCATTACGCAGATCTCGGGCGAGGTTCCGAATTCATTTTCTCTGAAGCAGAATTATCCCAACCCGTTTAATCCTTCTACCACTATCAGGTTCGGAATTCCTTCATCTGCTTCGAACGAAACGGTGAACCTCAGGGTATTCGATGCGCTCGGCAGGGAAGTGGCAGTACTTGTGAACAGCAGATTGAATGCTGGTACATATCAAGCCAGTTTCAACGCTTCAAAGCTCACTTCAGGCATCTATTTCTACAGGCTTACTGCAGGCGGATTCACCTCGGTAAAAAGAATGATTCTCGTTAAGTAGTGTGAGTTGAGTGTGCAGAGTGAGTATATTGTAGTTAAGCAGAGTACTGTAATAAATACAAAATGAAGTTAAGGATACTAACGGTTTCGGTATTGATTGCTATCTCATTTTTAGGCTGTTCTAAAGATGAACCGCCTGTTCCCGGCGATAGCGACATAGTTTATGTTTGCAGCTCCAACTCGGCAAAAACATACCACACACAGCGCGATTGCGGCCAGATGAAATCCTGCAGCGCCGAAGTGCTCGAGGTAACCCGCCGCAAGGCAAGAGAAAATGAACGGATAATATGCATGACCTGCAAAAAGAAGGAAGACGGGCAGAATCAAAAAGACAGTAATAAGTAACTGAATCAGATATTCGAATAAGGAAAAGGCGGCCATTACGGACCGCCTTTTTCAGGGAATGATGTTTAGCAGTTTGATTCAGAGCAGGTTAAGCCTGGCTTACTACTTCTTTCTGGTGAGGCATTTGGTAATAAGCCGGTGATTCGTTCATAAAACTGTTCCTTATGTGACCAAGCATAATAGCCTGTATCTTGTTTTCTTCTGAGATGTTACTCAATTGTGCCTTATATTTATCATGCTGTTCCATGAATATTTTCGCTTCTTTGAAGTTACCTGAAATACTGCAGTTTTCGCTGTATATCTTGCTTATCTTCACAAGATCTTTGTATGAATTTGCTGCCTTTGCCAGCTTTTCTGCGCTGCTTAGGTAACTTGTGGCTTTTTCGGTATCTCTGAATTTCAGATACAGCCTTGCAAGCCCTGTATTGATGCGCAGGATATTCATCACGTCATTTATTTTCTGTGATATTTCGAGCCCATCCATGTAGAACTGCCTGCTGGTCTTATAATCGTTAAGCTCAAAATAGAGTTCACCAAGTTCGCATAACGTATGGTCAACCGAGCTCTTATCGCCTATTTCTTTGTAGTATTTAAGCGCGCGGTTGTAATATTTTATTGCCTCCGGGTAACATCTCATTTTGAGGTATGATTTTCCGAGGTTGCTGAATACCTGTGACTCAGCCTGGCGGTTGCCGTACTTTTTCATTATCAGCATTGCTTCGCTGAGATAAGTTATGGCGTTAACAAAGTCAGTCATATAGATATAAGTTCTGCCAATGTTTGCCAGTGTAAAGCTTTCGTCTATCAGGTTATTTTCAGCCTGGGTTTTCTTTAAAGCTTCGGTGAAATACATCAATGCTTCATGATAACGCCCGGTTTCAAGGTAAATGATCCCGAGGTTGTTATATAAAGCATAATGCACTTCAAATCCGCTGCTTTTGCTTATGCTTAAGCTTTCAAGATAGTTGTTCAGTGCGGCTTTTAGGTCGCCATTTTGCTGGTAGCAAAGCCCAGCGTTTGTAAGCACGATTGCTTCAAATCTCAGGTCGCCGATCGATTGCAGTACAAAAACGCATTCATCGTAGTATTCAATTGCCTTCGTAGAATTGCTCAGGTTGTAATATACGTTTGCCAGTGCGTTCAGTGTCCTCGATTCGCCCTTCTTATCGTTCAGGCGTTTGTAGAGGCTTAATGCTTCCTGGTAGTATTCAATTGCGGCTTCAAAGTTGGATGAAAGCCTGCAGGATATACCGGCATTCAGATATGCTTTGGCCAGTCCTTTGGTATAACCGAGAAGCTGTGCGATACTTATGGCTTCTTTGCTTACAGTCAGTGAGAGGTTGTTATTTTCTTTCCTTGCCTCGTCAGCTTGTTTATTAAGTAAATCAACCTCTTCAAAGCTGTTTCTATTTATGTTCTGTATTGATTCCATTTTAGTTTATATCAAATAGAAGTTTTTTGAATTGAGGTTATTTTACAAGTGTCATTTTTTTGATATCACGGTAACTTCCCGCTCTAAGCTCGTAAAAATATATACCTGAAGACAAAGTAATGCCTGAGAAGCTGAATGTGTAGCTGCCTGCTGAAAGGTACTGGTTTATGAGCACAGTATTTTCGCGGCCAAGCATGTCATAGACCGCAAGCTTAACATCTGAGCCTTCCGAAAGTTCAAATCTTATCGTTGTGGATGGATTGAACGGGTTCGGATAGTTTTGGTGCAGCAAAAATCCGTGCGGTAAGTTGTTCTCTGTTATCAGCTCGCTTGAAGCGCCCCAGTCAAGCATCAGCGTGGATATATAGCTGGATGACTCCGGGCCGTCAATTATTAGCTGGCTGAACCCTGTAATGAATACCTTGTTATTTGGTGATACAGATACATCTTTTGCGATATCGTTTGAATTCCCTGCAAAGCTGTACCTGCTGCACTGCGATTGAACGCCGTTGGAGCTGTTATACCTTACAGTTGCGTAGTCATAGTTTGCCTGTGTGCCCCAGCTTTTTCCGGTTACCACAATACTTTTCGAGTTATCGCTGTTCCTTATTATGCCTATAGCGGCTGCGCGGTCATCGCCGTTGCCTGTTCCGTTGTATGATGCTGTCCAGGCCTGCTCGCCGGCAGATGTATATTTAACAGTGATGTAGTTTGTATTCTGGTTCGCGTCAGTTGATTCGCCTGTAATTATCACCGAGCCGTCTGTATCAACAACTATGCCCCATGCCTTATCTGTCGATCCTCCTGGGCCTGCGAAGCTTTTTGACCACAGAAGCGTTCCGCTTGAATTGAATTTCGCTGTGTAACAATCCGTATTATTTAATGAAGTAGTTACATATCCGCCAATGTAAATATTATCTGTTTCGTCAACTACTATTCCCCAGGCTTTATCTTCTGAGCCGGCCGGGCCGCTGATTGTCCTTGCCCAGCAGCATGTTCCTTCGCTGTTATATTTGTATAGCGCTATATCGGTGTTTCCATCCGAAGCGGATACATAACCCGTAACATATACATTGCCTGCTGCGCTTACTGCGATTCCGAGCCCCTGTGCGTCTTTGTGAGATGAGCCGTCTTCAGTTGCAGACCAGATCACGTTTCCTTCAGGATCGCATTTCCTGGTAAAGATATTACTGTAGCCGTCACCCGATGTAGAGAATCCGGTGATATAAATATATCCGATCGCGTCAACCGCAATTGCCAGGCCTTTATCCTGCAGCGGCGCGTCAACTGCGTAATACTCGTTCACCCACCTGAAGGCTCCTGTGGAAGAGTATTTTAAGATCACTATATCATAAGATTTACCGGTGAATTGCGCGGTTCCAACTACATATACATCACCATAACCGTCAACGCAGATTCCCATGCCTTCATCGTTCAGGCCGGCAGTACCTTCGTAGCTGCGAACCCAGACTGTATCGCCGGCAGGGGTGTATTTGATGGTTATAATGTCGTTTTGAGATGTAACGCCGCTTGTGAAGCCTGTAACATAGCTGTAGCCGTTTGCGTCTGTAGTTACAGCGTTTCCTTTTGCGTTCGCGAAGTTAACATCACCTGCTGTGGCTCCGAAATTAGAGACCCACTGTGAGTATGTTAAACCGAAACTGCAAATCATCAAAATTGTAAAAATTAACTTTTTCATTTGTATTTAATGGTTGATTTAAATGCCTTAAACTTGTTCCGAACTCTTTTCTTGTACAACAAAATTATGTTTTTGAGCTTTTGAAATTGGTCACATTTTTCGTGACTGCATTATTATTACACCTTTCACGGTAGTAAATCTTGCGTTTAATGCGAATAGACTACAAATTAAAAGCTAAATTACATGTGCGAAAAATAGGTTATCGGGGTAGGAGAGTAGTAGGGATTTCAGTTAGTTTTTAGACTGTTCACGGTATTGGTTATACGGATTTTCGAAAAATGTATTATATTTGTAGTGTTACAGAGACCAAATTCTTCCACAGTTCCCGGAATGCACCGTTTCATTAGATGCGTTCTTCAACCCATTTCTTTCTAACCGTAAATCATTCAAAACTCGGGATTCAGGCATTTTATTGATTGGTTACAATATTAAGTATCTATAATGCCGGGAGTTTCGAAGAACTGCGTTTTTTGCAGCATTTTTTCAACAAACTGAGCAATCGATTGGTTACAATAGGATTCTGTTTGTTTGAAAATTATGCGATTAATACTATTTTTGTAATTTTACAACAATTTAAGTTTGCAGTAATAAGGGTTTAGCCAATGGAATCACTGCTGAAAGAGATCCTGCTGAAAAAAGGGTGTTCATTTGAAAAGTACCTCACCAAAGTACAGTACATCAAAAGCAAAGATGATATCAGGGAACATGTTTACCTTACCCCGGTTATTACCCCTGCGCAGCGCAGGCTGCTGTTTATTACCAGGGAAGTGAAAGGTAACTGGTTTAAGTCCAGCAGGGATGTGGGCGACATTATTTCATATATTAGTTCTAACTATAAATACTGCGCAAAGGAAGACCTGTACATTTACCATATATTCATCGAAAACATCAAGTTTGAACAATTCTATATCATCGAAAGCCCCGATGCGGCGAAGCTGAAACGCATACCGGTAGAAAAGCTTGATGACCTGCTGAGCTGACCGGCTTAACGGTACCGGTTTCGCCTCAATTACAATTATTAAACCCGGTTACTTTGCTGCAGCTGCAGTGCCTTCCACTATCCTTGGCGCTTAATGTATCTGTTTTATCTTCTCTAATATCCATTCCCTGTAATTAATGATCTTCGTACTCTCTACTGATCTCAGCAGCTTTGCCGAAGATGCCGTGTTTGGTTTCAGCTTCAGATTCAGCAGCTTTTCGAGAACAGTGTTGAAAGTTGAAAATGATCTGCGCTGGAAGTTTGTGATGTTTGATTTCCCGGCCAGCAATGCCTTGTTCTTATTCAGCTCTTCCCTGAACCTGTCTAACTCGCCAAGTTCATATAAACAAACCAGCTTTTCAATTTTGATGTCCAGCGCTACTACATTGATATTCCTGGGGCACTTGCTGTAAACAGCTAAAGCCGAAGCAAAATCCTTCCTGTGCATGTGTATCTTGCCCTGTGAATAAAGCTTCATCGTTTCCCTGTTTTCAGGCGCGAGGTTTTCAGTATATGAAGCGATGAATTTTTCCGCGCCGCGGATATCGTTCAGCTTCAGCGCGGTAAGCACATACTCCCTGTAAAGCATCGAAGGCATATACTCATTGCTTGCCTTCGTGTATGCGGCATGGCTTATGACCTTCGTCAATATGTCATAAACTTCCGATACGAACTCCGTTCGCCGAAGGTTTAGCTGAAGCACGCAGTATGAATACAGGAAGCTGAATATGGTGAATTTTGAGATCTGCTCGAACACCCCGATATTATCAAGGAAATCCTTTTTCGCCTTGAAGTACTGCTTATCGTTGGTATCTTTATCATAGAGCCTTAATATCTGTACCATAACCTTCATATATGCCGATAGCTTGTTTTTGCCGAGCTGTTTCACAAGGCCTTCAACATCTATGCACTTCATATAAATTTCCAGCGATTTTATCGGTGTGCCTGATATCTGGAAATTTTCAATATTCCTTATGCCGCAATACATGGTAAGAAGCCGGGTGATTACATATATCAGGAACGTCTCAACGTTCTGCTGAAGCAGGGCGTTCGTTTCAATGAATTTTTCCCGTTCTATCATTGACTGGCCTTTAATCATCAGCAGCTGGTCAACTTCAAAAAGCTGCCGCTCGCTTATCTTGTTCAGGTTTATCTCACGGTTCAGGAGCTTTTCTATCAGCAGGTCAAATGTTTCGTAAGACTTGCGCTGCATAAGTACCTCCGCTAATATGCGGTTGCGGACCGTTAGGTCTTTATTCATTTCTACGCTCAGAAGAAAATTCTCCGTCATGCGGTTAAGCTCTGATAGCCGCGAAATGATAACTCTGCTGTTGTATTTTTTGCCGGGGTAAAGAGCGCTGTACATCGATTCCATTGTGAGCGCGCTGTTTTTGAAATCAGGATAGAACTTCATCAGGTGGTCAACCAAAGGGATGTAATCTCTGCTGAGAAAAGTTGAATCGGCTTTCATATAGCGGTGAAATCTTTTCAGCTCGATAGGCTGAATTGCGGAAAGCAGGTCAAAGATCCGTAGTTTCTTCATAATTTTGCCCTGTAAAAAACTGGTTACAATATTAATAAATTTGGCTTAAATACTGCCGTAATTGTAAGTTAATAAATGTATGAATTGGTTACAATACCAAATTGCGCTTTTGAATGCGGGGCAAGCCATTGTATTTTTGTAGTTAATAATCTGCTTCGGTAATATGGAAAACGTAAAAAATATGGGCATACAGAATTCTATCCTGAAGGAAATACTGCGGAACAAAGAATGCTCAACCGGAAAGTATCTTGCCCCGATGAGCTTTCAGAACGCGGATGGGGAGTACATCTCATATTACATAACGCCGGTTGCCACGCTTAGCGGCTCGGATGTGCTGGTGATATCCAGGCTGGTTAAGGGTAACTGGTATAAGGCTATTCACAGCATTTCATCTATTGTTGAAAATATTAAAGAGCATTACAAATTTTCATCTGATGAATACACATTTGTGCTGCATGCGTTCTTCGAAGGGGTAGAACTGGAGAATTTTTATCTTATCGATCTCCGCGCCAAATACTCGCTCCTGAAGCTCAAAATGAGCGAATTGGAAGAATTGCTCACCTGAGCCCTAAACCTTGCCGTTTCGATTTTACTTTTACATTTTTGCCTTTTCACTTTTGCTTTTGCTGACTTTCGCTTTCAGAAAGTCCTCATCTGTTGAGCGCAGCGAAATCCCGCCTGCGGGACTATTTGTTATTTGTTATTTGCTATTTGTCATTTGGTATTTGCTATTTGATTTTCGCTTCACCGTTTCATGTTTCAAACCCCCGCTGCCGTTGGTGATAACCTGCGGCAGCATTTTTTTGTATATGGCGTTAGATTGAGAGTTTTTAGATGTGAGATTACCGTTTAAACTGGAATGTGTGTTGTTTATGCAGCTAAGTTACTGAGTAAATACCGTATTAAAAAGATACGCGGCATTGCATATATGCTGTAAGCGTGGGGGAGGGGCAAAGGTTCGGAGGGAGGCTTATTACTGATTCAGAATGTTGGCGAGAAGTTCAGTATTGAATTTATTTCTTGATATATGGAGAATGGAATAACAACAAATCGCCAATGAGAAAAATTTTAAGAATTAATAAGTTCTCAATTCTGAAAATTAGCAACTTAGCGTTTTGCTGAAAATCTCAAATAAAGAAACTCTCAAACATCTGGATGAATAAATAATAAATTGTTTGCTTGCTTTAATTTTCTCTTAGTATTGTTTGAACAATTATCTGTCCACTTAAACGAAAGTTTGACCTTCGATTTTTTGTTGCTATAGGGTAGGTTCTTAATAGTGTTCCCTTTGGAATTCCGAAATTCAGTTACTGGTGTTTTGTTAATGTAAATTCGCTTCAAATCTCTATCAAGTATAACAAATGTCACTCCCTTGGGTAAAACAACATTTTTTTCCAGATAAAAGCAGACAACGTCTTGATTCGATGAAGGACAAAAGAACAATTTTCCGAGATAATTTTTATTATTCTTCATTACTATCCATTCGATGATTTTTTTCTTCATGAAATCAATGACAACGCGTTTTTTTTGCACCTTATTTAGGTCAAACGTATCAGCTGAATTCAACAAAGAAAGCTTCTTTTGCCATTCTAGTATTGGTAATTTAAAGTTTGTATCATTTATGCAATCAGAAATTTCTCTTGTAATATTCGCTAATTGGGTATATTCATCGCTGAATTGCTTGTCATTGGTAAGTATGCAATCCGTGTTTCTATTCTGACGATTATTAGTTGGCAAAAGAGAAGAACCTAGTATAACACTATCTTGCATAGAAACGCGTGAGTTCAGGCATAGAATTACTATTAATTCGTAGAGTTTGTCATTCAATGAATAATCATTGGGATTTATATTAAAGTCATTAATTAACTTATCTAGATCTTTCTCAATGAGTTTCTTCAGCTTGAGTTTTATATCTTCATAAGGCAATTCGGGACTATTGAATTCCCGTTTATACTTAACGAAAGAACCAATGTTGACGTTTTTGCTCTTAACTAAGAATCTATAGTAATGCTCGATTCTTCGGTTTTGAAGGAATTCGATAAAAGCATATTGGGAACTACTTAAAGTGATGAAATCGCATCCTTTTATAAAATTTATAGCGTAGGTTAGCGATTTTATGTTACCATCAATCATGTAAATCAAGTTATTTGTATCGAGATACAAATTGATTATGAAATCCGGTGGTATCGTGCGTCTATGCAAGGAAGGCATATAATTATTGTATTAATTTTAGAATGTTTTTCTTTTCTATTGGTAACTTATCCTTTGAGATACGTTTGACGTCTTCAATTATTTGAAAAAGTCTACTCAATAGAATACGGGGATTGCTGTTGAAATGCTCATTTAAAGTTTCAATGCTTTCTTCAGTAAATGGAAATAGTTTACTATTATCTTCTATGAGTCTAGCAAAGTGTAAGTAGTTCGCAACTAGATCTACTGCCTCTTTGTTAGTGAGTTTACTAATTTCTATAGTCATAGTTGTAATTCTGTTGGCAAGAGGCGGTGAAAGTTCTTCTATTTTGTCCAAAGCTTCTGGGATCATCGCAAACACAATAGCCCATTCTCTTTCTTGATCAATCAATGTCCGCAGATTGTACAGGTAGTTATCAGCTTGAGATTTTTTGAGTCTTCCAACTGTAATATCCTCAAACTCATCTACTAGTATGTATATATGCGTAAATCCATTGTCCTTTAATAAGTGCATTATAGTTTTAATGAAACCTACTTCTCTTTTCTCGATAGAACGAGTACCCTTCAAGGATACTGATGCCCATGTTTTGTACATTCCCAAATCTTCATCTAGCAAATCCATTAGTTTTTTGCAAATGTATGGGTCACGGTGTTTGGCAACTAGTAGATTTATCACAAAGTCAAAAAAATCATTTTTAAACTTATTGCTTTGTATAGCACTACCATAACTCTTGTAGCAAGCGTTTAGGAAAGTTTTGTAGCTATTAATATGATCTTCGTGCCAAGGATTTGAATCTTTGAACATATCTGGAATAACTTTGAATTTTTTGTTGAATTCAGTTTGACCGAGTTGTTTTGTCAATAAATTTAACACATGATTCCAAATGTATTTTTTTAGGTTTTCGTGTCCAATCTCATATATTATTGATGAAATTAACTCAGACAAAGTCGTGCCAGGGTTGTCGATATAAAGGACAAAAGGCCTTTGTGGAATTTTTTCAGCATTTGAAAGCGAATCTAAAATTGCTTTAATGAACATTAATAATTGTGTTTTGCCTGTGCCATAATCTCCCAGTATGGTTAAGCCTAAATACTTGTCTTTGTTGTTGCTTTCTGCAAGTATTGTCCTTCTTATGAAATCTGTGACTTTTTGTTCGATTTTGGTGTTAACTGGAAACAAATTCAAATTTATATTTGAATTATTAACGTTTGCTATTCCTGCCCTGGGGAATGGATTGAATTTTAAGTTCAATTTTTTGTATTCGCTTGTTGCGGCTGATGCAAGGTCCTTTTTTAATAAACTAAAAATTTTGGATTCGTTTTCTTTATTCATTATCTTAAAATTAAGTGGGAAACAAAACTATTTCCTTCTTTTAAATATAATTCTTTATCTGCTTTGTTAATGAAAACTAATGAAGTACGTTGAAGTGTGATATGTTGTTTGTATTTGTTGCACTGCATCGATAAAATCTTTTTCAGATCCTCCAATTCAAAACCATGTTTGAATATCATGTGTCGTATCAAGTCTGGAATGCGTATTAATGATTTGTTCTTAAAATGTAAATCTAAATAATCTAATAAATCAAATTTTATACCTTCATTTATGAAATAATAGTATTTTATAATTTTCGATGTATTAGAAATTGTGTAATTTGTATTGATTTTGCTCAGTATTCTCAGATCTTCACCCCATTTGATAAAAACGTACCAAAATCTCCATACACGTTCTGAAAATGGTCTGCCTCCATCTTTAACTTTATAGTGTTCATCGCATATTTCGAAGATGTTTGGGTTGTCGACAATTCTATAAATTACCGAGCCTGAATGCGGCCCTTTGTTTCTTTGGAAGAAATACAGTGGTGTATAGTTGGCTTTGATGAACTTTTCATTAATCTTTTCAATTATCTCATTGTGTCTATCAATATTCGGTTCAATGAACCAGCTCAATATTTCTCTGAATCGCAAATATTTGTAATATATTTCTCTTAATTCTAGTTTATCCTTTTCTGATAGAGGTTCGTTGATATTGCTGCCTGCAAAATAGTTGCTGGTTGCTATAACTTCATTCTTTGCATGGCCAAAGAGATTGAGTTTAAATAACGCATTTTTATATTCATCCATTCTTCTTAGTGTCCACGGTTTTACTTCCCACAATATATTCTCTTTGATCTCTTTGAAAAGGTTTTGTTTATCTTTATCCTTGTATTTGGAGTAGAGAATATAGAAATCTCTCAATTCTCTTAGGTGATATATATTGATTAAACTCCAGCCTTGCGAGATTTTTTCGCGTGCCTCGCTATCTTCAAAAAAGGGAAGTGGCAATATCCTTGATTGCTTAATATCTAGAATGGGCATTGTTAAGTAATATACAATAAATTTTCATTCAGTTCTTGGTTATGCCTAAATTTAAGCCCTTTCCATTTATTCCCTCGGGTTCTTATTTTTGTAATTGCGTATTTTTTGAAACCTGTCGTAAGTGCTATCTTACCAAGTATTTCCGTAGTTGGTATATGAACACCATAAGGTGCTGAATCACCCAATATAATATACGCGGGTTTGCCTTTTTTAAGTACTCTTTTTGTCTCAACGAGAACCTGAAACATATCATTGAAGTATTTTAAAATTAAAATATCAAAACTCTTCTTTCCGCCTTTTTCAGTGCACTGTTTTTTAATCCCATTAGAAAGCTGTATTAACTTCTGGCAAGTAGCCGTATTATTATTGTAAAATTGAGTATCCTTCCATTGCTCAATATCGAATTCGCGTTCAGTATAATGGGTGGTGGCAGCAGTGACGAGATTTTTCCTAACTAGTTTTGTTATGTCACTCCAAGTATGAGTATAGTTGTAAAAATAGGTATGAACTTTAGAAACTTCGCCATAATCTAAATTATTCAAATATGGTGGCGAGGTGATACAAACATTGCATGTATTATCATCAATCATTCTATTCACTTTGCGTGAATCGTGTCTATGTATAACACATTTATGAGAGATTTCTTTCAATGGCATTGATTCTTCGAGCATTTTCTTTACCAATTCAAAGAAAATGTCCTTTACATTCCCAATTTTCCTATTTTTCTTATTCCACGAAATATATGGTGCTGCAATTGGATACTTTGATACTTTATGTAAAGTTTGACTTAATGCTAACTTCATAAAATAATAACATTTGTTTCTACCCATATTCTCAATGTAATCTTTTAATAAGTATAATTGTGTAAGTCTTTTGGGTGTGTATAGTTTTGTTAACAAGGGTCTCGTATTCTCGGGTATAAATATTTTGCTATTGTTAAGCAATTCGTTGATCTTATCTAAATGTATGGCAATTTGATTTAATGGCAGATCCCAATTGGTTTTACCTTTAATAACTTCATACATATGTTTCTGACTTTCATTACCTACTGAACGAATGTTTCTTTTTTGTGCTGTTACTAGGGTTGTTCCGCATCCAGCGAATGGCTCATAAATTGTTTGTTCTCCACTCAATTTTTCCATTGTGATGATTTCATCAACTAGCTTATACGAAAAACCGGCTGTGAAGCGATACCAATTGTGAATTGGCATTTTCAAATTATCTTTAGAAGTACCTATATCTTGATTAAGTATGATCATTTTAGCAGTTTATATGTCAACTTAATATCTTAATAGATAAATTTCCATGTAACATTCAATCCACATGTTAGAGTATTATATATGTGTTTGTTTGTAAACACCCCCTCACGCCAGCTTCATTCCGATCTGCTGGTACATGGTGAGGAAATCGAAGTTGTTCCAGGCTTCAGCTATGCGGCCGTCTTCCTTGCGTATCATGCTTATGCCGGTAAATTGCACCCGGGCAGAGGATTCCTTATGTATTGCGTGCACAACTATTCGGGCCGCTTCTGTATCATCCTGGCAAACCACGTCTTCTATATCCACATGTATATCCTTAAACACGCTGCAAAATCCGCGGAAGAAGAGCCTGAATCCCTCAGCGCCCTTTGTATGGCGGTTATCGGGAATCCCCGTGCCTTCGATCCCGCGTGCTATTGAGTCATCTATCATCATTCGTTTTATTGCTTCTTCGCTGCGCTTGTTCCAAACTTCCGTGAACCATTTGTATGAGAGTGTATCTTTAATATTACGCATGTTTTCAAAAAGGTACTTTATATAAAAGTTCGCAAAAAACAAAAAAGGTTTAACCCGTCGTTAACGGATTAAACCCTCTATCTTATTTTCGCGTGATATGTGTTCCGCCTGGCGGCAGAACACGTGAGGTTAACCCGTCTCGTAACTTACGGTTTAACCCCTTGAAACAAACATAATTAAAGCCGATAAATTCTGCAAGTTATAAAATCATTCGCCGGTATTTATCGCTTTCTTACTTAGTTCCCCCTTTGCCTTCCCTGACTGCCTTGGCAGTTGAAAAAAAGGAAGGGTAGTCCTTTGTCCCCCCTTTCGTTTCTCAAAAGGGGGGAAGATTGTCTGATTCTTCATACAGCGCAGATTAATCTTGATTCTTTTCCTTCGTTAATCTACAACGGGGGTTTCGCTTTGGAATTTATTCTGCTCTAGCACATTGCTCTCCCCATCACCACCCCCTTGTGTTCCCCCTGCCAGGGGGAAATATAGCATCATTGTTCTAGATCATAATCTCCGCATACTGCAGACCCCACCCCGGCCCTCCCCTTCGTAAGGGGAGGGAGGTGCTTTCGCTTCTCGTTCCCAAGCTCCCGCTTGGGAACGCATACATTCCGGCGAAGCTCCGCTTCGCAAGATGAAGCGATAACCTCGGTTATCTGTCCCCCCTTAGCTTTTGAAAAGGGGGGACGATTTATTCATGATTTGAGTATTGTCGATTGATCGTAATCTCATTCCATCGTCAATCAACATCGGGGGTTTCGCTTCTGGTGTCTCCAAAAAATTTAATTCAATTCAATTTGACATTAGTACTTCTTTTTATTTATCTTTGTATCACAAGTATTGATTTAAGGTTTTTTGTTCTTTTTAATTTTTTTGTCACAGCAATGTGACGTTTATCAAGAAAGACTCAGGGATCAGGCCCGATGACAGTCTTAGCAACCCGCGTTGAGCTTTAAACCGGCAAAAAACGTGATAGGTGCTAATTCCTTCTTCAATTACATTTGAAGGCAGATAAACAGGTATAAAGGTTTGCTTCACGAACGCCTCTAACAGCCTGCTTTAGAGGTTTTTTTAATTTATACCCGCAGCGTATTATTTTCTCTCTGCAAAAATATTCACCCATCTGCTTATCATCCTGCTTATTCCAAAGATCTTTCTCCAAATTTCCGGATTCCCGCGCCCGCTGTTACAGCGTTGTGATGTAATTGTGTTCTCGCGGAATTCCAAACGAACTTTCATAAACTAAACCGGGCAAACACCCGGCAGAAAAGGAGAAACATCATGCATTTCGAAACAGCAGCTATTCACGCCATCCCCGTTGATAAGCTCACCGGGGCAGTATCGACGCCAATTTACCAGACCTCAACATTTGAGCAGGAGTCACCCGGCGTGCACAAGGGATTTGATTACAGCCGCACCAATAATCCAACACGCAAAGTGCTTGAAGATCTCATCGCTTCGCTCGAAGGCGGCACGCATGGGTTCGCATTCGCAAGCGGACTTGCGGCTATCGATTCAGTCATCAAGCTTCTTTCATCTGGCGATGAAGTCCTCGCAGTTGATGATATCTACGGCGGCACATTCCGAATTTTTACACACATCTACTCCAGGCTTGGCATAAATGTAAAGTATGTTGATACCACAGATATCATCAATGTGGTTGATAACATCTCGCCTGCTGTAAAGCTTGTTTGGCTTGAGACACCCACAAACCCCACACTTAAAATAAGCGATATTGCAGAGATAGCAAAAGCTGCACATGCTTCCGGCGCGCTCCTGGTTGTTGATAACACCTTTGCTTCTCCGGCGCTGCAGCAGCCGCTTAATCTTGGCGCGGATATCGTCATCCACAGCGCAACAAAATATCTTGCCGGCCACAGTGATGTTATCGCCGGACTGGTCGCGGTCAACTCGCCAGAGCTTGAGGAAAGAATAAAGTTTATACAGAACTCCGGCGGCGCTATTTTAGCACCATTCGATTCATGGCTCACCATCCGCGGCATTGAAACACTGGCACTGCGTGCCGCGAAGCACTCTGCCGGCGCATTAAAAGTTGCCGAATACCTGCAAACAGTTGATCTTGTTGATGAAGTATATTATCCAGGCCTGCCGTCTCACAAAAATCATGATGTAGCCGCGCGTCAGCAGCAGGGTGGATTCGGCGGTGTGGTATCATTCACCCTCAAAGCAGATACTGAAGCCGCGGCAGGGAAGTTCACGCAGCTTACGGAGCTCTTCAAGCTGGCTGAGTCGCTCGGAGGCGTGAAGTCATTGCTCTGCCATCCCGCTCAGATGACACATAAATCCATACCCGGTCATACACGCCGTGCTGCGGGCATTAAAGATTCGCTCATCCGCTTAAGTGTCGGCATTGAGAATGCAGATGACCTCATAGCCGATCTCCGCCAGGCATTCGGCAGGCTTGATTATATCCTCGTTAACGAGTTCAGTAAGGAGGCGGCGAAATGAGTAATACTCCGGACTCATCCCCGCGCAGGCGGGGATCTCTATCGCTGAAAGATGCGAATAGCCTTTTAACTGAAACTAATACTGAGCCGGTTAACTCACAATACGAAGCCTGGGACGCAGTCAAAGCAAAGACCCATGTTCGTAAGCCCGGGACTGTGAACGGTATAAATGAGTTGAGAGAATCACCCACCCTCAATATAGGTCTTTTCGGATTTGGATGTGTAGGGCAGGGGCTTTACGATGTGCTGAATCACTCGCAGGGACTCAAGGCATCGATAGGCAAGATCTGTGTGAAGGATAAAACCAAAACGCGCCCTATCAATACCGAATATTTCACTTTATATATGCAAGAAGTGCTTTCGGAAAAGAAACATAATCTGGTAGTTGAGCTTACCAGTGACGCGGAGGCTGCGCTGGAGATTATCGGCACATCGCTTGTTAAGGGGAGAAGCGTTGTTACAGCAGGTAAAAGGGTTGTTGCAGAGAATTTTGAGCTGCTTTACCGCCTGCAGCAGCAATCCGGCGCTTCGCTGCTTTATGAAGCAGCATGTGCCGGAAGTATTCCAATTATCCGCACGCTGGAGGAGTATTATGATAACGAGCTTCTTAGCTCTGTCCGAGGAATCCTGAACGGTTCCAGCAATTATGTGTTAAGCCTTATGGAGTTTGAAGGCTTACCATATGGCGATGCGCTCAGGCATGCGCAGGCTGCGGGATTCGCAGAGGCGGACCCAACCCTTGATATTGACGGCACCGATGCGAAGTATAAGCTTTGCCTGCTAGCTGCGCATGCGTTCGGTATCATCTTGCAGCCTGAATATATTTTCAATTCCGGAATTCAGAACGTTACGCCTTTCGATATTAATTATGCCACACAGAACAGGTGCCGCATTAAGCTTGTTGCTGGTATCAGCAAATCTGCCTGCGGCACTGAAGGGGAGGAACGTTACCGCGCTTATGTGCTGCCGCGGTTCGTTAGCCGGGAGAATCCGTTAAGCAATATTAATAACGAGTTCAATGGCATCGAAGTTGCAGGCGTTTACAGTGATAAACAGTTCTTCGCCGGCAAAGGCGCAGGCAGCCATCCAACCGGCTCTGCAGTACTCTCTGATATTTCCGCTATCACATACAATTACAGATACGGCTACAAGAAATTAAAGAAGCGTGAGGATCAGTTTTTGGCTGGATACGGTTCCGATTCCCGGGCTCCTTGTGATACGTGCGAAGCTTTGGACTTTTCGCAGGATCATCGCCTGCTGGAAAGTGATTTTGAGATCAGGCTGTACATTCACTACAATAATAAAGCAGATCTTGATCTGCTGGATATCGGCCGTATCGATGAGGAACACTCTTCATCAATAAATAACGGCAGGTATATTATCGCGCAGGTTGGATTCAACTCTCTTTTCAATTTGCGGAGTAAGCCAAATGATCTTTTCGTATGCGAAGTGTAGGTTAAACCCCACCCCGACCCTCCCCTTCGTAAGGGGAGGGAGGTGCTTTCGCTTCTCGTTCCCAAGCTCCCGCTTGGGAACGCATACATTCCGGCGAAGCTCCGCTTCGCAAGATGAAGCGATAACCTCGGTTATCTGTCCCCCCTTCGCCTCACAGAAGGGGGGAAGATTGTCAGAGTTTTCATGCATTGCAGATTGGTCGCAATCTCATTCCATCGTCAATCAACATCGGGGGTTTGCTTCTGATTTGTTGCTTGTTTACACAATTCACCGCCACACAAAAAATCCCCGCCGGTACTCTTGCTCTCGTTCATAATCTCCGCATACTGCAGACCCCACCCCGACCCTCCCCTTCGTAAGGGGAGGGAGGTGCTTTCGCTTCTCGTTCCCAAGCTCCCGCTTGGGAACGCATACATTCCGGCGAAGCTCCGCTTCGCAAGTTTATGTGACAGCCCCGATTCATTGTCCCCCCTTTCGTTTCTCAAAAGGGGGGAGGATTGTCTGATTCTTTGTGCAGCGCAGATTAATCTTGATTCTTTTCCTTCGATAATCTGCAACGGGGATTTCGCTTTGGAATTTATTCTGCTCTAGCACATTGCTCTTGAATCACCACCCCCTTGTGTTCCCCCTGTCAGGGGGAAATTTGTTATCGTTCCACAGTCAATCATCAATTTGGGTTTGCTTCTGATTTTGCAATATGAGTGAATATCTCTACTATTATTTAACATTGTTAAAACTCATAAATTACACTATATTTAAGTTTATTTAAGTTTTAAGTCGTTATTAAACAGCTGGTTGCGGGCAATCCCGCGGCGGTTTACTGTCTTTTTATTGTTAAACCTATTTTTCATCCGCAGGTGCGGATTCAATGTTCAAAGAATTACCCGATAAAATAAATTTTGCTGAGCTTGAAAAGGAAATAATCTCCTTCTGGCAAAGCCATGATATATTCAATAAAAGTATTTCAACCCGTGAAGGTAAACCTTCGTTTACTTTTTATGACGGGCCTCCAACTGCAAATGGTAAACCCGGCATACACCATGTAATTTCCCGCGCTATAAAAGATCTGATGTGCCGCTACAAAACCTTGATGGGCTACCAGGTTTACCGCAAAGCCGGATGGGATACCCAGGGCCTGCCGGTTGAGATAGAAGTAGAGAAATCTCTCGGCATAAAATCCAAGGATGATATCGAAAAGCTGGGCGTTGAAAAATTCAACAAGGCCTGCCGCGATTCCGTATTCAAATATCTTAAAGAATGGGAAGACCTCACCGAAAGAATGGGGCAGTGGATAAATCTGAAAGATGCCTACGTAACTTACCGCAACGAGTATATTGAATCCGTATGGTGGTCGCTGAATAAATTTTTCGAAGCGGGGCTGATCTACCGCGGATATAAGATACAGCCGTATTGCCCGCGCTGCGAAACACCGCTTTCCAGCCACGAAGTGGCACAGGGCTATGAAGATGTTAAGGATCCCAGTGTTTACGTAATATTCAAAATTAAGCCGGGGCAGGGATTAGATGATTACAGTTTCCTGGTTTGGACAACCACACCATGGACGCTTATATCCAACGTCGCGCTTGCAGTCGGCGGCAACATCACGTACGTAAAGCTTCGCTTTAAGGATACCGGCGAGCAGATAATTCTTGCAAAAGACCGCCTTGCGGTGATAAAAGAAGAGTATGAAATACTTGGCGAAATTAAAGGCAGCGAACTTGAGCGCATTGTGTATGAGCAGCTGATGCCATACGTAACTCCGGAAGAAAAAGCGTTCTATGTAACTGTTGGTGATTTCGTAAGCACTGAAGATGGTTCAGGAATTGTACACATCGCTCCCGCATTCGGTGAAGATGATTACCAGGTTTCACGCAAATACGGATTGCCCGTTCTGCAGCCTGTTGATAAAAGCGGAAATTTCACAGCCGAAGTTACTGATTTCGCGGGACGTTTTGTAAAGGAAGCGGATGATGATATAATCCTTAAGCTAAAAGAAGAAAAGAAGCTTTATAAAAAAGAGAAGTTCGTTCACTCATATCCGCATTGCTGGAGATGCCACTCGCCGCTGCTTTATTACGCGCGCGAAAGCTGGTACATCAACACCCCCAGCTACAAGGATAAAATGATAAAGCTCAATAATGAGATAAACTGGTTCCCGCCGGAAACCGGCACAGGCCGCTTCGGCAACTGGCTTGAAGAGAACCGTGACTGGGCGCTATCACGCGACCGTTATTGGGGCACGCCGCTCCCTGTTTGGGGCGCCGAAGTTGACGGCAAAATGTACTATGAGTCAGTTGGCTCCATCGAAGACCTTAAGGCGCGCGCATTGAACTTCAGCGAAGTTTATCCCGATGAGAATAATATCGATCTGCACAAACCGTTCATAGATAGAATTAAGCTCCGTTCGCAGAAGCATGATGTTGAGCTTACACGCGTTACAGAAGTTATTGACGCATGGTATGACTCCGGCTCTATGCCGTTTGCCCAGCATCACTACCCGTTCGAAAACAAGGAGCTTTTCGAACGCAACTATCCCGCTGATTTTATAGCTGAGGGCGTTGACCAAACCCGCGGATGGTTCTACAGTCTGCACGCGATAGGAACATTTTTGTTTAACGATAAAGCATACAAAAACCTGATCGTCAACGACCTTATCCTGGATAAGGACGGACGCAAGATGAGCAAGCATGTTGGCAATGTTGTGAATCCGTTCGATATCATGGATAAGTATGGCGCGGATATACTGCGCTGGTACCTGATAAGCTCTTCGCCGCCGTGGCGCCCGAAGATGTTCAGCGAAGATGATATGATAGAGGTGCGCAATAAGTTCTTCGATACGCTTATCAACACATACAGGTTCTTTGTGCTTTATTGCGGCTTGATGAAGATAAACCGCGATGCTCTCACGGCTAATACCGTACCTTACGCAGAGCGTCCCGAGATCGACAGGTGGATACTTAGCGCGTTCGAAAAAACAAAGATGCAGTATATCGACCTGATGGATGGATACCAGATAACCAAGGCAGCAAGGGTTCTCGCTGATTTTACAATAGACGATCTTTCGAACTGGTACGTGCGCCGCAACAGGAAACGATTCCGCTCGCCCGAAAGCGAGCAGGATAAGCTTTCCGCATATGGCACGCTGTATGAAGTCCTGACCGGGCTGTTAAGGCTCATTTCGCCTGTTTCGCCGTTCCTGAGCGAGAAGCTCTACCGCGAGCTTACCGGTGAAGAATCAGTTCACCTTAGTTATATCACCGAAAATGAAGATTATATTGATGCTGACCTGAATTACAACATGGATCTCGCAAAGCGGATAGTATCTCTTGCAAGGTTTATGCGTGTAAAAAATGATCTGAAGACAAGGCAGCCGCTTAAACAGATATTGATAGCTATAACAAATGATACCGAGCGCGATGCGATAGAAACTATGCGTGATATCATTCTTGAAGAAATAAACATTAAAGATCTTAAATTCATAGAAAAGGATTCAAGCCTTATCCGCCGCAAGGCCAAGCTTAACTTCAAGGTTGCCGGGCCAAAGTTCGGCAAGGAAGTGAAGAAGGTTTCGGCGCTTGCAGTTGAACTGCCGCAGGAAAATATTAACCAGGCTATCGCAGAGGGCAAAACCTCATACGGCGGCTATGATTTTACAATGGATGACCTGCTGATACAGACCGAGAACATCGAAGGCTGGGTAATTGAATCGCAGGATAACCTAACGGTTGCGCTTGATACAACGCTTGATGAAGCGCTGGTAAACGAAGGTATTGCGCGCGAGTTTATCAGCAAAGTGCAGAATATCCGCAAAGAGCGCAGTATGGATGTGAATGACAAAATAAAAATTTCATACCTGGCAGAAAAAGACCTTGCCGGCATTTTAACTGGCCAGAAAGAATATATTGCAGAGCAAACTATGGCAGCAGAGCTTTCAGCTATAGATAGCGATAAGCTTAACGGCTTTGAAGAGCTGAATATCAACGGCCGTACCTGCAAGGTTACAATAGAAAAAATTTAAAACAGAACAATAAACCTAATCAGTTCTCAAAAAAGCAGATAAAGGGATCAAGTTATGGCAGCAGCAACTAAAACCAAAAAGAAGTCCGCAGCAGTAAACAAAACCAAAAAAGCTTCAACATCAAAAGCTCCGGTTAAAAAAACGGCTGCCAAAACCAAACCGGTTAATAAGGCAAAGAGTCCGGCTGCTTCAAAAGGAACTGCAAAGAATAAAAAAGCTGTTAGTAATGTATCAGTTAAGAAAGATAGTACGGTGAAAAAAGTTTCAAAGACAGTTGAAAAGAAGCCAAGCAAAACATATCTCAATGATAAGGAGCTGGATTTCTTCCGTGAGCTTATCATAGAACAGAAAACAGAGATACTTGAGAACGCGCGCAGGCTTAGGGAGTCGCTGATCGATCAGAATACCGGCGATTATGTTGGCGATAATTCCACATTCTCAATGCATATGGCAGAACAGGGCACTGATGAAATGGAGCGCGAGAAAGCTTATATGTTCATCCAAAGAGATGAGAAGCATTTGTTTTACCTCGAAAACGCATTGGAACGCATAGCAAAGAAGACTTACGGTCTGTGTATCTCATGCGGCAAATCAATAAACAAGGCGCGCCTTGAGGCTGTACCAATAACTTCACACTGCATCAACTGCAAACAAAATCTCTCAAGCTGAAACGCAGCCAGCTCCGGGATGCTGATGAAGCTGAAATATTGCATCAATAATTTTAGGAAAAGGAAAACTTGAAAGTTTTATATGTAACCCTCGTTGTAGTAATTTTTGACCAGCTTACGAAGTTCCTTATAAAGGGACTTAAGGTTGAATCGCTTGGTATAAATTTCCCCGGCATGCCGTATGGCTCTTCAAAGCCGCTGATAGGGGATATTGTTAAGCTGACTTTTATAGAAAACCCCGGAATGGCATTCGGTATTGATGTTGGGCCGAAGATGTTCCTCACCATTTTTACCATAGTTGCCTCGCTTTTCATATTCTTTTATATCTATAAACACAGAAAAGACGGCATACTCATAAGGCTTTCGCTTGCGCTCATACTTGCCGGCGCCATTGGCAACCTGATCGACAGAACATTCTACGGAATGATCTACAATTACGCGCCGATATTTAACGGTAAGGTTGTGGATTTTGTACAGGTGGAGTTTTGGGATTTTACGATTTTCGGGCGAACATATACAACGTGGCCGATATGGAATATTGCGGATGCATCGGTATCTGCGGGGTTCCTTATAATCCTCTTCTTCCATAACCGCATTTTTAAAACAGATGAGCCGCAGCCTGTTACTACAGATGGCGTTCTGGTTTCTCCGCCCGTTGACGGCGAGTACCCGGTCAATCCGGATGCGGTCACTCTTTCCGAAAACTCCTTACAGAATGAGCAGGAACAGAAAATTGAAGTTAACGATACTATATTAGAAAATTCTCAAATTGAAGATACAAAGGAAAATGCTGGTACAGGTCCCGGCGGGCCAAACGAAAATAAGAATTGATAAGTATCTTGTAAATCATATTGAAAATTCTTCCCGTACAAAGATAAAAAATGCAATGACCGAAGGCTGCGTTGAGGTGAACGGCAAAAAGATAAAAGCCAATTACGTAGTGCAGCCAAATGACCTGATAGAAATAACCCTTCCGTATTTACCAGATAAAGAAGACGTTAAGCCTGAAAATATCCCGCTAGATATTTTATATGAGGATAATTACCTCATGATAGTTAACAAGCCTGCCGGAATGGTGACGCATCCTGCGTACAAAAACTATTCAGGTACACTTGTGAATGCGCTGATGTATTATATGGGCGATAATGCCGATAAGCTTCCAAAGCTTAATGGCGATGAAGATGAGGGCGGCGATGAACGCGCCGGAATTGTACACAGGCTGGATAAACATACTTCCGGCATCATGGTAGTTGCGAAGGATGAAGATACCCAGCGCAGGCTCTCGAAGCTGTTCTCGCGGCATGATATTGAAAGGGAATACCAGGCTATTGTGTGGGGACACTTCAAGGTTAAAAAGGGCAGGATCGAAAAGCCGCTCGGCAGGAAACCAAATGACCGCAAAAAATTCGCGATTGTGGAAGGCGGTAAAATGGCTATCACAGATTACGAAGTTGTTAAGGAATTCGATTTCACTTCGCTGGTGAAGCTGCGGCTGCATACCGGGCGTACACACCAGATCCGTGTGCATATGAACTCAATGGGGCACCCTGTATTCGGCGATATAGACTACGACGGTACTAAGCCGCACGGTATTCAGCTTACTTCAAACCTTCAACACCGAATTAATAACCTGCTAGAGCTGATGCCCAGGCAGGCACTCCATGCAAAAGTACTCGGATTCACTCATCCAATAACAAATAAACTCCTCCGCTTCGAAAGCGACCTTCCCGATGATATGAAAAAGCTGATCAAGAAACTGTGATCGCAGATTGATCTGATTAATCAGATTAATCAGATTAATCAGATTTATAAGATTAATCAGGTGCAACATACTTATCGAATATTTAAGGTTAATTGAGAATTTGTGAATTATAAGACATCAGTAGAATTGTTGTTCAGTGAAATCAGGTAATTCATAACAAGCTGTGATCTATGGAGAAAATATTCTGGTACTGTTTTAAGCGTCAATGCAGGGAGTTCTATGAGCTTCTTGCATTCTATAATCTTATTTCATGCAGCCATGCGGATTTTATGTCACATTTTACAGGCAAGAAATTTTACGATGAAGAGATAAAAATCTATGCAAAGCTTGAATGGAATGGAGACGAAGAAGTACTACATGAAACAGCCCGGTATCTTGCAGAAAAAGGATTTATAGATAAAGAACTTGGTTCATCCAAAGCTATGGAAGAACATTTCAGCTATTCAAGCACTCATTCTCTGGTAAGCAAAAAATTCTTATCATCCCTAAAGACCTTGTTCCGGGAAACAACAGGTTACAGATGCAAAACCCGGTTGTATTATAAGGAAAGAAACAGGAAGAGCATGAAAGCTGTCATGGTGGAATGCGGAATAGTTGAATACAAATAGCAAATACCAAATAACAAAAAGCAAATACCAATTTGCATATTACATCACTCGCATTTCATGTAGCCGCAGTTTAGTGCATTGAAAGCTTATCCAGTAGCGATTTGGCTTCATTGAATTTTTCATCGCGTTTTTCTTTACTGTTGTACTTCCAGGAGATATCGCTCCCACCTGTGAAGGAAAAATTGAGCATAAAGTATTTACCGTTCGGATCATTAAATATTCCGATAGCCCGTACGTGAATAAGATTAATGACAGGGAATTGAGTTTCTATTTCTGCGGTGATAATCATTATTTTGTTTTATTAATTTATTAATTCACAAATATAATTTATGTCCTTGTGACTAAAAATATATATTGATCCGATTTTGACGGAAAAATTTAACTGAAAGTTTTTGAATTGTAAATGTTCCGGATGAGATATTTGCTGTCTGCTTCACATTGCTTTGCGCCTTCACGGCTTCGCGGGAGATAGAGTTTTTTACGAAATTTACCCTCGTTGTTGGTGTTATCACCAACAACAATGCTTGATTTTTAACCATTTCTTCTCCCTTGAATAATTTTCAATTTTTAAGCATATTTGTAAATATATATGCTTCATGCCGGAGTAGCTCAGGTGGTTAGAGC
>JAYRXC010000012.1:0-49325 GCA_041917655.1 Ignavibacteria bacterium
GCAGGAGCTTGGGACACAGAAGAACCGCATATTCCTGCCCTTCGACTTCGCTCAGGGCGACATAACGCATAATACCGTCAGGCAAGCCTGACGGCTACAAAAAAAATTCCTATTGCCGTTTATCTCGTTCCTAAGCTCCCGGCCACTACAAATTCTCGTTCCCAAGCTCCCGCTTGGGAACGCCTGTTTCTTCCGAAGCTCTGCTTCGGTTGATGATCCATGATTGCTTTTACGAACCAGAGCTTCAATTCCAATTGGTGTCCCAAGCAGGAGCTTGGGACACAGAAGAAAGTCCGGTCACCCGTATATTCCTGCCCTTCGACTTCGCTCAGGGCGACAAAACGCAGCAAACCGTCAGGCGAGCCTGACGGCTACAAAAACAGTCCTGTTCCCGTGAACGCCTGTTTCTTCCGAAGCTCCGCTTCGGTATATGTTTTGTTATCCTTCTTTGAAGCAGAGCTTCAATTCCAATTGGTGTCCCAAGCAGGAGCTTGGGACACAGAAGAACCGCATATTCCTGCCCTTCGACTTCGCTCAGGGCGACATAACGCATAATACCGTCAGGCAAGCCTGACGGCTACAAAAAAAAATTCCTATTACCGTTTATCTCGTTCCTAAACTCCCGGCTACTACAAATTCTCGTTCCCAAGCTCCCGCTTGGGAACGCCTGTTTCTTCCGAAGCTCTGCTTCGGTGCATGTCTTATTATCTTTTACGAAGCAGAGCTTCAATTCCAATTGGTGTCCCAAGCAGGAGCTTGGGACACAGAAGATCTCGTTCCTAAGCTCCGGCTTGGGAACGCATGTTTCAGAAGGGAACCTGTAGAGACGATGCGGCGCATCGTCTCCCGGTTGAGTTGAACAATAAAAAAGGAGACATAAATTGTCTCCTTTTGAACATCTGATTATTCCAGAAACTTATTTTATCAGCGACATTTTCCTTACTTCGCTGAATCCGTTTGTAACGAATTTATAAAAATATATACCGCTTGGAAGCGCAGAAGCGTTGAATACTTTCTGGTATGCTCCGGCTTTGATATCACCATCTATCAAAACAGCGACTTCCTGCCCGAGTGAGTTGAATATCTTAAGCGATGCATATCCGTTTTCCGGCATATCTATCGAGATCACCGTTGAAGGATTGAAGGGATTGGGATAATTCTGGTAAAGCCTGAATGTCGCCGGTACCCCGTTATTTTCGGGATTCACTGCTGTGATGTTCTGCATCAGAACTGCGCTGTTATATAAATTAAGCCTTCCGCCTGATACTGTAATATTCTGCAGTGATGGCTTGGGGTCTACGCCCTGCATTATCTTCTGCTTTACCTGCAATGCATATGTGCCCGGATTAAGTTTATATGCCTGTATCCACGCAAGCGGGGCAACTGAGTACATATAACCAACCGCACCGGCTACATGCGGAGTTGCCATTGAAGTACCTGTCAAATTGCCGTAATTGCTGGCAGTGGTGGTTGAGTAAACATTTGTGCCCGGTGCGCCGAGATCTATTGTGGTGAGTCCGTACGCTGCGCCGGAATTTTTGGCATCTGTATTCGTTGTGTTTGTAACTGTTATCAGCCAGTTGCTGGGGCATCCCGTCGGTATATCGCCCTGTACATCGATATTGATATTAAGGTTTGCGGTTGCGCCTGCGCTCAAAATTCCTGCATTGCCAAGTGAGTCATAAAATGCGCACCACAACGGGTAGTTTGCAGGCTGGCCGTAATCAACCCCGAAAGATGAGCTTGTTACCACAACGAAAGCGCCTTTAGTTCCGTTAGTCTGGTTGTAAACTCTTCTCTGTTTTAGGCAATATCCGTATGCTCTCAATGCCACTGCTTCAGAGCTGGTTGAACCCTGTACACCCATGATCTGTACGTTCCAGTTTACACCGCTTATGCCAAGCGAGTTGTTTCCTTTTGCGCCGGCAATACCTGAGCAGTGTGATCCGTGTGTATCGGTACCGATAGTACCGTTATTGCTTACTGCATTCCACCCGTTAACATCATCTACATAGCCGTTATTGTCATCATCAATTCCGTTAGAAGGAATTTCATACCAGTTCTTCCAGAACTTAAGATCAGTGTGATTGAAATAAAATCCGCCGTCAACAATAGCTACAACAATAGTATCGCCTGCTGCAGTCAGTCCGCTTGTTGAAAGGCCCCATGCTTCAGGTGCGTCAATATCCGCGTCAACTGTACCGCCTGACTGGCCTGTATTATTGAGTGCCCACTGCTGCCCGAAGCTTGCATCATTAGGCATAACCGGCGAACGCTGTGTAATGTAATGATTGAACTGCGCGATGGCTACAGAGTTATTGCTGCGCACCGCGTTGAGTACCTGTTGTTCATCAGCGCGCGCATTATCAAACTCGCAAAGCCAGATGTTCATGTATTCAACAATGGGTTCTTTAACTTTAAGGCCAACGAATTTTAAATAGTTTGTGAGCCGCGATGTTGGCTCGCCATGTTTAAGCATAACAATTATTTCGCCGGGCACGTGATCATCGCCTGCCGAGTGAGCTGCCTGGCTAAAGCAAAAGCTAAACACCAGAAGTAGTACTAGTTTTTTCATTACTGAGTTTTATGATGGATAAATTTGATAAATATAGTTATGCGTGAAGGTAAATTCAACGTATATTTAGATTGAAAATGCAAAAACATACATTTTTAAGAATTTTGGATAATTTTTGCGATTTTTTCGTGTTAGGCAATCATTTTAACAAGCTCAATTATACCCGCCGAGAGATTACCCCATGAATGGGCTGCTTTGTAGTTAAGAATGTTTGGAATGAATTTCTGCTTCATGTTCCCTCTGAAATATCTCTTCAATGCTGCTGCGATCTCACGGCTATCGGCTTTTTGTACTATCAGCCCGGTTTTATCCTCTTCAACCATTTCGGCTAGGCCGCCTGTGTTGGTTACAATTACAGGAAGATCAAAGTGGTATGACATCCCGATTATCCCGCTTTGCGTTGCCGTGCGGTAGGGAAGCACACAAATATCGGCTGCGGAAAAATATAATGGGATCTCAGTTTCCGGAATGTACTTAATGTGAAGCGATATCCTTCCTGCAAGTCCGAGCCGCGAGATCTGCTCTTCGTATTTTTTGAAATCGCCGTAAACTTCGCCTGCGACTATCAGATGGTATGAATCATCAAGCTCTTTGAATGCATCAATGAGTATATCAAGTCCTTTGTAATCGCGAATGAACCCAAAGAACAGTGCAGTCTTTTTATCCGCAGGCACACCAAGTTTTTTTCTTGCCGTAAGTGTATCGATCCGGCTGCCGTAGTGATCATAAAGTGGGTGGGAGTGTATGATATACTTTGCACCCGGCTTCAGCGAAAGAAGGTCTTTTTCAGATGCTTTATTCAGCAGAACAAATCCATCACACCTGTTAAAGAAGTACTTTGTCAAGGCTTCATCACCAAATCTTTTCTCATGCGCTATCACGTTATGAAGAACTGCAATTACCTTTATTCCTTTTTTCCAGAGAAGTGCCGCAACCTTGCCGAATGACGGAGCAAAAAACGGCATCCAGTAGCTCATAAGTACAACATCAGGGTTGAATTTTATTATCTCATTCGCTGTTTTGTAATATGAGAGGGGATTAATACTATCCAGCACTCGGGTAACGGGAATATTCCGGTTCATGTCACTTTCCGATACGAACTGGGTTTTGCCCGGAAAAAGCAGCTTTGGATATTGCCGGGTAAATGTAAAGGCTTTCACATCTGCATGTTGTGATAAAGATATATATAGTGAATCGCTGAATTGTGCAATTCCGCCTCTGAATGGGTAAAATGGTGATAAAAAAGCGATTCTCATAGGTGTAAATTCTTAAATTTATTGCACTTTTACAATTGAATTTGTGGCGTACAGCCTGAATTCCTGCGTTTATGACATTTGTTATGAAAAAGTATGACTTATATTATTTTTTATGATTTTAATAATCGCTATTTTTATGAGTACAAAATTATTTTGTGCAAATATTGCAGAATTCTCAACTTAAAGTGAAATATGAGTGACACACAGGAACAAATCATCTGGGAAGGCTCTCAATCACAGGTCCTGAATTTCGGGATCTTCATTTCCATGGGAATTATATCGGCAATTATTATTGTACTTGGAGTGCTATTTTTCATTCCTGCTGCCGCATTTGCCGCTGCGCCCCTTGTTTATATGTTTTATAAATGGATCATTATAAGGAACCATAAGTATAAAGTAACGACTGAACGTATCTTCTACACAACCGGTATCTTCTCAAAAAAGACCGAGGCCCTGGAATTGTACAGGGTAAGGGATGTTGATATGTACGAGCCTTTCTGGCAGAGGATGTTCAAGCTGGGGAATATTTCGCTGACTACCTCCGATAAAACGACATCGAATTTCCTGCTGAAAGCAGTGCCGAATCCCGCGCAGCTTATGAACGAGATACGTAAAAATGTTGAACACCGCAGGGATGTTAAACGCGTTCGCGGTGTTGAGTTCCTTGATGATGAAGATACAGTGGAAAATCTATAACTCGAATATTTTTTGATGGATAAATTACTTAAGTACGGATTGTTTGTTTGGCTTGCGGCGGTGATATGTTTTGCCATCATAGCCCCGATCCCCGCAGTAGGGAACATGGGCGAAAGAGCGCGGATACTTTACTTCCACGTGCCTACAGCATGGGTGAGTACAGTAGCTTTTGTTATGGCGCTGTTCTACGGCGCGCAGTATATACGCAAGCGCGATATTTTGTATGATTACAAAGCTGCTTCATCTGCGGCGCTTGGGCTAATTTTCGCAGTCCTGGCTACAGTAACAGGAGCCATCTGGGCTAAATTCGAGTGGGGCGCATTCTGGAACTGGGACCCGAGGCAAACATCAATTTTTGTACTGATACTTGTTTACGGCGCTTATTTTGCCCTTCGCAGCGCGATAGAATCTGAAGAGCAGCGGGCAAAGCTTTCTTCGGTGTATTCAATACTTGCAGGTATCACAGTCCCGTTCTTCATTTTCATATTTCCAAGGATCGTGGACTCTCTGCACCCGGATCCGATCGTTAACTCAACCGGGAAAGTGAAAATGAATACAAGCATGCTTTTGGTTTTCCTGAGCTCGCTTGCCGGATTCACCGGGCTGTTTGTTTGGATGCTGAATCTCAGGATACGTATTTCGAAACTAACTCTTAAGGAGGACCGCGCTTAAATGGAATTCCTTGAACAGTATTCAAACTACATTGTACTTGTAATAACGCTCATAATTTGGGCCGGGATATTTTTTTACATGTACTCTATTGATAAGAAATTAAATAAGATTGAAAAGGAGAAATAAAAAATGAATAAACGCTATTTAATAGGCGCAATCATAATCGTTGTATTCCTTGTTGTCGGATTCTTCGCTTTTGTTGATACAAAAGTTGAATATGCTGATTTCAGGCATGCTTCGGAAACACACAAAAAATGCCAGGTAAAAGGCTCATGGGTAAAAGAAAAAGACGCAGGCTTTGATGTGGCAACCAATAAGTTCACCTTCTATATGAAGGATGAGAACAACACCGAAATGAAGGTAGTTTTGGACGGCGCTGAGCCGAACAATTTCAAAATGGCTGAAAGCGTTGTTGCTAAGGGCAAGATCAAAGACGGCTATTTCCACGCTTCGGAAGTGCTGACCAAATGCCCCTCCAAATATGAAGGTGATGGCCAGGATGTGAAGAAATCAAGTATGTAAGGATGAAAAAGATTTCCTTTGCTAAAGATATGATGATAATTCACTTGGATGGTGACAGGTTACTTTCAGTGCCATTATCAAAATTTCCGGATATCAGGAATCTTTCTGCATCTGAAAGAAAATCATATCACATTGCCGGCGGTATAAGTTTGGATTTTGAAGCAAGTGATGAAGTGTATCATCTTAAAGAATTGATGGGTATTGAATAACATCTATTAAAGTATTGGTTAACAAAAAAGCCGTTCCCACAAGGAACGGCTTTTTTAATGATCTGAACTAAGAGCTTATTTCTTCTTTTTCTTCATGCATGCCTTCACAAATTCCCTGAACAGGGGATGGGCTTTCGTTGCGCGTGATTTCAGCTCGGGGTGGAACTGGCATGCTATAAACCATGGGTGATTCGGAATCTCAATTATCTCCACCAGGTCCTTGTCAGGATTAACACCCGAAAATATCATCCCGGCATCTTCAAACTGCATCCTGAACCTGTTATTGAACTCAAACCTGTGGCGGTGGCGTTCGTGAATATTAACGGCCTTATAAGTGTCGTAAGTTTTGGTTCCGCGTTTTACAGTGCACGCGTATGAACCAAGCCGCATAGTGCCGCCTTTTTCAGTAATGCCCTTCTGCTCTTCCATCAGGTCAATAACATTGTTGCGTGTAGCCTTAACTTCGGCGCTGTTGGCATCCTTCAGCTTAAGCACGTTTCGTGCGAACTCAACCACCGCAAGCTGCATCCCGAAACATATTCCGAAGAACGGAATTTTGTTTTCGCGGACATATTTTATTGCACGGATCTTTCCTTCTGTTCCGCGCTCACCGAATCCGTATGGCACAAGCAATCCATCAATTCCCGTCAAATGCTTGCCTGTGTTATGGTCTTTTTCAAGGTCCTGTGCGGATATCCACTTAATATTTACCTTTACATCATTTTCAGCGCCCGCATGTACAAATGATTCCAGTATGCTCTTATATGCATCGGGTACCATGTTATACTTGCCGCAAATTCCCACTGTAACTGAATTCTTCGGATTGTTTATCTTGCTTACAAGCCTTTTCCACTTTGCTATATTGGGCTTGCCATTCTTGATATGCAGCTTTTCAACTACGATCTCATCAAGCCCTTCGCGCAGAAGCTCAAGCGGCACCTGGTAAATGGTGGGTACATCCCGTGCTGATACTACACAATCAGTTTGCACGTTGCAAAATAGCGCGATCTTTTCCTTTATCTCCCGGGTAACCCCCGCATGGCTTCTTATTATAAGAATGTCAGGCTGGATACCGATCTCAAGCAGCGTTTTAACGCTGTGCTGTGTAGGCTTGGTCTTTATCTCGCCCGCAGCTTCTATAAAAGGAACATACGTTAAGTGAATCGAAAGCGAGTTTTCCCTGCCGACCTTCAGCATAAGCTGCCTCATTGCTTCGAGGAAGGGGAGCGATTCAATATCGCCGACCGTTCCGCCAATTTCGGTGATAACTACATCAAACTCTTTTGAATCGCCCAGCTTCATCATCCGGCGCTTAATCTCATCGGTTATATGCGGCACAACCTGCACAGTCGCGCCGAGATAGTCGCCGCGCCTCTCGCGGGTTATGACCTCGTAATAAACCTGGCCCGTTGTGGTATTATTGGCCTTGCTCATATCCATATCCATGAACCGCTCGTAATGGCCAAGGTCAAGATCCGACTCGGCGCCGTCTTCGGTTACAAAAACTTCGCCATGCTGGTATGGACTCATCGTGCCGGGATCAACATTTATATACGGATCAAATTTCTGTATGGTGACCCTTAATCCCCGTGATTTAAGCAGCAGCCCCAAAGATGATGCAGCAATACCTTTGCCAAGCGATGAAACAACTCCGCCGGTTAAAAAAATGTATTTTACCTGTTTCAATTTTTGATGTAGTTTATGATTTTTCTGTTTTTTTAATGTTACTTTAACGCTGATTTGACCTTTGATGCTATTAAATCCAGTTCCTCCCTTTCGGGCAGATCTACACGGTAGCCTTCGGGAAAAGTAAACCCGAAACCGTCATTTTTGAATCTGGGTATCAAATGCAGATGTGTGTGAAACACTTCCTGTCCTGCGGCTTCGCCATCGGCCAGGAAATAATTTACAGCCTCAAGCTTCATTCCCGATAAGCGAAGCGCATTGTTTATGCGGTTTGCAAGAACCATCATTTTTGATGATGTTTCGTCATCAAGATCCGCAATCAGCTCAACATGTTTCTTTGGCACAATTAGCAGATGCCCGGCGTTTACAGGCTGAATATCCATAAATGCAAGCAGCGTATCATCTTCATAGATCTTGCTTGAAGAATACTCGCCCGAAACTATTTTGCAGAATGCGCAGTCACTCATTATTAATCTTTTAAACCGTTAAAACGGTTTGGTCAGTTTTTTTTCTGGTTTTCCCGCGACTGAAGTCGTGGGCTAAAAAAGCATTTGATGTAACTATTTTTGGATCAGCTTTCTAACCTTACGCAGGTCAGCGGGCGTATCAACTGAGTGTGAATCTATGTTTGTTTCAACTACCATAATTTTTTCGCCGGATTCCAGTATCCTAAGCTGTTCCAGCTTCTCAGCAAGCTCCAGCTTTGAGGGCTTAAGCTGCACAAGCCTGCTGAGATATTCCTTCCTGTAAACGTACAATCCGATATGCTTAAAATAGCTTACATCTTTGCTTCTATCCCTGTTGAACGGAATCGCGCAGCGTGAAAAATATAATGCCATGCCGTTTTTATCCTTCACAACTTTGACTACGGAAGGATTTGATATTTCTGAGCTTGATGATATCTTTTTGCATAAAGTAGAAACATTCACTCCGCTTTCGATGAGAGGCAAAATTGCTTTATCAATGTTTGCCGGTGAGATCATAGGCTCATCACCCTGGATATTCACGACAATATCACAATTAATGTTCTTTGCGGCTTCGCCGATCCTATCCGTGCCGCTTGTATGCTTACGCGAAGTCATAACAGCATTTCCGCCAAAGCTCATTACGGCTTCAAATATCCGTTTATCATCGGTAGCGACCAAAACTTCATCAAGCAGCTTTGACTTCAGACATCTTTCGTAAACATGCTGTATCATCGGCTTGCCGTGTATCATAACCAGCGCTTTGGCAGGCAGGCGTGTAGAGCCATACCTTGCCGGTATTACTCCGATCACAACGGGATCTAACTTGCTTTTTCTTGCTTTCTGGCTTTTCACAATCTAAACTATTTATCCAGAACTTTAGGAACCTTGAAGAAATTCTCCGTTTTTTCAGGAGCATTTTTCAGCGCTTCTTCTTTTGTAAGACAGCTTACGGCTTCATCTTCCCTGAATACATTCTCGGTTTCATTGATGTTCTCAAGCGGCTTCACTTTATCGAGGCCGGGGATCTCGTTAAGCTTATCAATATAATCCAGCACTTCGCTCATCTCGCCGCTTAGGCGCACTTTTTCTTCCTTCGAAAATTTCAGCTTTGCAAGCTTCGCGATACGATCAACTTCTTCTATGGTTACTGACATATTTATTTTTTTTGTGCTGAGTTATTTAGTGATACAAATGAAACTGCTGTTAGCTGTACTGTTTTGTGAAATTTGATACCACAGTGCTGCGAAGCTCTTCCAAAAGCTGTTTATCTTTTTTGTAAGCTACGGGCTTGCCTATTATCATTTCTACTGTTCCGGGCCTTACACGCGAAGAGCCCATTGGCATGATTTCGTAGGTACCCCTAAGTGTAACGGGAATAATATCAGCCTTCGCTTTATCAGCAAGGAAGAACATCCCGCGCTTGAACTCACCTATCGAACCGTCTTTTGTCCGTGTGCCTTCGGGGTATATTACAACCGAGAGCCCTTTCCTTACGCGCTCTGCTGCTTTATCGAGCGATTTCATAGCCTCACGTATCCTATCGCGGTCAAGCGGGACAAATCCCGCGCACAGCATTGCCCAGCCAAGGATCGGCACACGATTTATTTCTTTCTTGTATATCATCCTCACATTATCCGGCAGCTTTGCAAGCTGAACAAAGATATCCATATAGCTGGCGTGGTTGGATATGTATATCTTACCAACTGCGGGATCTATATTTTCCGCACCGTAAACCTTAACCTTAATGCCGTAAATGAAAAGAACAGCGTTCGTCCAGATCTTCATTAAGGGGTTCGATAATTTATTGCGGTAATCGAAGGGATAAACTAATATAGAAAGTATGGCTATGATAAGTGAATAAAGGATGACGACGAAATTTTTTATCAGCCACATGTATACAAAAATACAAAAATATTTGTTCTATTTTTATATCCTGCAATAATAATGATTTAATAATTGGGGATAAATTTATAAACTTTTTCATATACTTCTTTTTGCTATATTCGTATCTAACCTAATAGCCACTAATAGTTGCAAATGCAGTTACTCACAGGCTAAATTATTCAAATATTGAACGAAAAAAAGAAAGTATACCTTCGTTTAGCCAACGGAAAGATCTTTACGGGCTATAGCTTCGGAAAGTACGGCAATTCCGACGGCGAAGTTGTTTTTACAACCGGAATGACCGGTTACCCCGAGTCACTAACAGATCCCTCTTATTCAGGCCAAATACTTGTTTTTACGTATCCTTTGATCGGAAATTACGGTATCCCGGAATTTACCCGCGATGATACCGCTAAAACCGTGCAAGAGAACTTTGAATCCGGCAGGATACAGGTACGCGGAATGATAATATCCAATTACAGCTCCGACTACAGCCATTTCGATGCCGCTTATTCGCTCGACACCTGGCTGAAAGATAACGGAATTCCCGGCATATACGGCATTGATACCAGGGAACTGACTAAGACCCTGCGGACTACCGGCGTTATGCTTGGCCGCATAACTACAGAAATTGAAGAAGGCGAGCTCAATGTTGTTGACCCTAACGAAACCAATATTGCCGCAGAAGTTGGCGTACAGGAACCGGTGGTTTACCTTCCAAAGAAGAAAAGCTCAAAAAAGAAAATACTGCTTATTGATTGCGGCGTGAAAAATAATATCATCCGCAACTTCCTTTCACGAGGCGCGGAGGTTATCCGCGTGCCGGCGGGATATGATCCATTGAACTCTCAATACGAGTTTGGCGGAATATTTATTTCCAACGGGCCGGGCGATCCGAAAATGTGTACTTCAACAATTGAAAATCTGAAGAAGTCGCTTGACCTTAACATACCCGTATTCGGCATATGCCTTGGCAGCCAGATTCTAGGACTCGCCGCAGGGGCGGACACCTACAAGCTGAAGTTCGGCCACAGGTCACAGAACCAGCCATGTATTGAAGTCGGCGGGCACTGTTACATTACCTCGCAGAATCACGGTTACGCTGTTGATACTAAAACGCTGCCCTCAGAATGGGAAGAATGGTTCGTAAACAATAACGACGGCACTAACGAAGGCGTAAAGCATAAAACTAAGCCGTATTTTGCGGTGCAGTTCCACCCTGAATCATCCCCGGGACCGAACGATACCGGCTGGCTGTTCGATAAGTTTTTAGATCTGATTTAGAGAAGGCTTAACCACAGAGTTGAACACAGAGAAACTGTTATAAAAAATGGTTCCCCGCCTTCGCGGGGATGAAAAAACAAAATTTGACAAGTCCAATAAATAAAATATTATTGCTCGGTTCAGGCGCACTTAAGATAGGCGAAGCTGGGGAGTTTGATTACTCCGGTTCGCAGGCTATCAAAGCGCTGAAAGAGGAAGGCAAGTACGTTGTGCTTGTTAATCCGAATATTGCAACAGTGCAGACCGATAAAGGCCTGGCCGATAAGGTTTACCTGCTTCCTGTAAATCCATACTTCGTTGAACAGATCATCAAAAAAGAAAAGCCCGAAGGCATCATGCTTGGCTTTGGCGGACAAACCGCTCTAAATTGCGGGCTGGAGCTCAACAGGCTTGGCATCCTGAAAAAATACAATGTACAGGTGCTTGGGACCCAGGTTGATTCCATAAACAAAACCGAAGACCGCGAGCTGTTTGTAAAAGAGCTGCAGAAGATCAACGTCAGGACTCCAAAGAGTATCGCAGTCAGAAACGTTAAAGCAGGTGTTAAGGCCGCAAAGGAGATCGGTTATCCCGTAATTTTGAGGGCTGGATTTACACTGGGCGGACTCGGCTCGGGATTTGCAAACAATGAAAAAGAAATTTCCAAAGCGCTTGATGAAGCGTTTTCATATTCGCCGCAGGTATTAATAGAAGAGGACCTTAGGGGCTGGAAGGAAATTGAATATGAAGTTGTTCGTGATTCTGCGGATAACTGCATTACAGTCTGCAACATGGAAAACTTCGATCCCTTAGGAGTGCACACAGGCGAGAGCATTGTTATCGCTCCTTCGCAGACCCTCTCCAATGCAGAGTATCACCAGCTTCGTGATATTTCTATCAAAACTATCAGGCATTTCAAAATTTTAGGTGAGTGCAACATACAGTTCGCGCTCAATCCGCATTCGGTTTCTGAGACCGGCGAGTTTGATTACCGCGTTATAGAAGTGAACGCAAGGCTTTCGCGTTCATCGGCGCTTGCATCAAAAGTTACCGGTTACCCGCTGGCTTATATTGCAGCAAAGCTGGGACTTGGCTATAAGCTGACTGAGCTTGAAAACTCTATAACCAAAAAAACATATTCATGTTTCGAGCCTGCGCTTGATTACGTTGCGCTCAAAATTCCCCGCTGGGACCTAGCCAAATTTCCCAGGGTTGAAGAAGAGATCGGCAGCAAGATGAAATCGGTTGGTGAAGTTATGGCAATTGGCCGCAGCTTCCCCGAAGTGCTGCAAAAAGCTATCCGCATGCTGCAAGTTGGTAAGTTTGGATTAGTGCTGAATAAATCCAAAACGCAGACAATTAAAGAAGATATCATTACTCCAACTCCGCGCAGGCTGTTCGCAATTGCACGGGCTCTTAGGGATGGCTACACGGTGGATGAGATACACGAAATGTCTAAAATAGATAAGTGGTTCCTTCACCAGATAGCCAAAATTGATAGTTTCAGGAAGGACACTATTGCAAAGGAAGAAATAACCGCGGATTTCCTGCTGGAGGCAAAGCAACTTGGATACTCCGATAAACAGATAGGTGTACTTGCCGGAAGCGATGAAGATGAGATAAGGAATATCAGGAAATCAATGGGCATCATGCCTGTATTCAAGCAAATAGATACACTTGCTGCGGAATACCCCGCTGAAACAAATTACCTGTATTCAACCTACCACGGCAACGTATCGGATGTTGAAGAAACGCCTGAGCGTGATGAAAAGAAGATCATGGTGCTCGGTTCGGGGCCGTACAAAATTGGCTCATCGGTTGAGTTTGACTGGTGCTGTGTAACTACAGCGAAGTATCTTAAAAAGCTGGGTTACAAGGTGGTGATGGTTAACTACAATCCCGAAACCGTAAGCACCGATTACGATATCTGCGACAAGCTGTACTTCGAAGAGCTGAGCCTTGAGAGGGTATTGGATATATACGAATATGAAAAGCCGCTTGGCGTGATAATTGCGATGGGCGGGCAGATACCTAACAATCTTGCGCTGAAGCTTCATGAAAACAATGTGTGGATACTCGGTACCTCGCCGCACTCAATAGATAAGTGTGAAGACAGAAATAAGTTCTCTTCAATCCTGGATAGGCTCCGCATCGATCAGCCGGTTTGGCAGGAGCTTGCCGATCTTAAACAGGCGAAGAGATTTTCGAATAAAATAGGCTACCCGGTACTGATAAGGCCTTCATATGTGCTTTCAGGCACTGCAATGAAGGTATGCAATGACGATAGATCTCTGCAGGAATACATCAAAGAACATGCCCATATTTCTAAAGATTTCCCCGTGGTAATATCGAAGTTTGAAGAAGGTGCCAAGGAAATCGAGATCGATGGCGTTGGCCAGGGCGGCGAGCTGATAATTTACGCTATATCTGAACATGTTGAAAATGCCGGGGTGCATTCAGGTGATGCAACGCTTGCAATTCCCCCGCAGAAGCTTTATTTCGAAACAGTTCACCAGGTGAAACGTATAACCAAAGCTATAGTTAAAGAGCTTAAGATCACCGGGCCCTTTAACATTCAGTTCCTCGCCAAGGAAAATAAGGTAAAGGTTATCGAGTGCAACCTGCGCGCAAGCCGCTCGTTCCCGTTCATTTCCAAGGCAACTAATTACAATTTCATCGATTTTGCGGTAAGGTCTATATTAGGACATGATATTCACGGCGATTATAAAACACTTGACCTTGATCACATTGTGGTGAAAGCACCGCAGTTCTCATTTTCGAGGCTCAGCGGTGCGGATCCGATATTGGGAGTAGAAATGTCTTCCACGGGCGAGGTTGCATGTTTCGGCGAATCGATGGAAGAAGCATTCCTGAAATCGCTGCTTTCAACAGGCTTCCGCCTGCCGAAAAAGAACATCCTCGTTACACTTGGTGATTTAGAAGATAAAGTGGAGTTTTTAGACAGCGCAAAAAAGTTGAATGAAATGGGTTTCACAATTTATGCGACCACAAATACGCATAATACTCTTAAAGAGTACAAGGTTAAGTCAAAGCTTGTATATAAGATCAATGAGAGGAAGAATCCAAACATATTGACCATGCTCGAAAAGAAGCAGTTCGACCTTGTTATTAATACGCAATCTATGAAGCATGAGCATAAATCTATGCGCGATGGTTACATAATGCGCCGCAAAGCAATTGATTATAATATTCCCCTTATAAACAACCTAAAGATAGCAGTTCTTTTTGTAAACTCGATATACAAGTATAAGATAGAAGACCTCGAGATCAAGAGTATGGATGAGTATTAGCATGGATTTCACTGCAATTCCAGCCCCGTAATTTTCGGGGCTTTTTTATTATGTTTTAAAATTGAGCCAATACTGATAAATTTGGAACATGAGATTGTATTACTGTAAATACTCGTTTGTCTTGATCCTGATGTTCTTGTTCAGCAGTCATACGTTTGGCCAAAAGTCCAGATCAGTGGCGCAGGATATCAAAGTAACCGCTTATGTGACTGATAAAACGGGGACTCTTACATCTTCCCAGCTAAAGGATCTTGAAACCAAGCTTGCCGCATTTGAAAAGGAAACTTCGAACCAAATCGTAGTGTGGATGGAGCCTTCACTTGACGGAAATTCAGTTGAAGACAGGTCGTATGAAATAGCGGAAAAGAACGGGATAGGGCAGAAGGGCAAGAATAATGGTATTCTGCTTTATATTGCAAAGAATGACAGGAAGCTCAGAATTGAAGTAGGCTACGGACTGGAAGGCGCGTTGACAGATGCACTCAGCAGCCAGATAATCAGGAATGAGATAACGCCACAGTTCAAAAAGGGTAATTTTTATGGCGGTATCAGCGCAGGCGTTGATGCCATAATGAAAGCTACAAAAGGCGAGTACACCGCAGACGAAAAGACCAAAAGCGGTGAAGATACATCAAGCTACACAAGTATTGGCGTGATAATTGTATTTGCTATCATTTTCTTTGTTGTGTTTGGAATGCCAATTTTGATAAGAGTACTTGGATGGAAGGGAAGCAGCAACAGCTGGAATTGGAAAAGCGGCGGCTGGTCATCCGGTTCAGGCAGCGGCTGGTCATCAGGCAGCGGAAGCTCATGGAGCGGCGGGGGATTTTCCGGCGGCGGCGGTTCATTTGGCGGCGGCGGCTCCAGCGGGTCATGGTAGCTTTTTTCAAATAGCAAAGAGCAAATACCAAATAGCAAAGAGCAAATACCAAATAGCAAAGAGCAAATACCAAATAGCAAAGAGCAAATACCAAATAGCAAAGAGCAAATACCAAATAGCAAAGAGCAAAAACCAAAGATCAAAAAGCGAATAACAAAATATAGTAACAGTATTAAAATTAAGCAGAATTTCTTTGTAAATGAGCAAAAGTAAAGAGTGGATAAGTAAATATTTTTCCGAAGATGAACTGAAGGATATACAGGCGGCTGCCGATGAGGTAGAGCGCGGCACCGTGGGCGAGATCGTGCTCAGCTTCAGGAATAAGAAATCACTGCTCGAAAAGCTGTATTCAAACCATGAGCTTGCCATGAAGGATTTCACCACGCTTGGTGTTACCGCAACTAAAGAGCGAACCGGTGTGCTCGTGTTCCTGCTTTTTGAAGATAGGTACTTCGATATTATTGCCGATGAAGGAATTTACAGCAAGATAAATGACAGCGTGTGGAATGAGATTGAAGTTAAGCTGAAGGAAGAGTTCCGCGATGGCAATTATGCAGCAGGAGTGATTGCACTCATAAAAAGGATCGGTGATATATTGTGCGCTGAATTCCCGACCCGCGCCGGCGCCGAGAAAGACGACGAAATCGACCGCGAAATTGTGATAAAATGATTACTCCCGGTTTGCTTCCCACCCGGTCTTTTATCTTCTAGTAGCACAGACATTCTTGTCTGTGTATCATGCTTCTAAACTAGCTTTTGTTAGCACAGACATTAAGAATAGCACTACGTGACTTGTCTGTTGAAAATGTTAAATTTTACATTAACGTGCTGTAAACATAAAAATGTTCAAAATCCTTAGATAATACCCATGCTTAAAATAACCAAAAGAAATCTGCCCCACTGGGAATTGCCCGGTTCAGTTTACTTTGTAACATTCGATCTGATTACGGGAGTGTTAAATGATGATGAGATAATCCTTGTCAAAGAACACTTAATTGAAGGTAACAAAAAGTTTTACACTCTGCAAGCAGCAGTTGTTATGAATACACATGTTCATGCTATATTCAGACCAGCCGAAGGCTTCACGGTTTCAAGGATCATGAAGGGAATGAAAGGGGTCAGTGCGAATAAGCTGAACCATAAAAGAGGTACAAAAGGCAGTGTATGGCAGGACGAATCATTTGACAGGATATTGCGGAATGAGAAAGAGTACATCGAAAAAATACGGTATATGTTTAATAATCCAATAAAAGCCGGACTAACAGAAGATACATGGAGCTATATTGGATGGTATTTTAATGATGAAATAGAGTGATTGTTGAATTTTATCAACACAGACAAGAATGTCTGTGCTACTTAATGTCTGTGCTACTTAATGTCTGTGCTGCTGGTTTTGTGTGAGTTTATTAATCACAGGCAGGAATGTCTGTGCTAATGGTGGATAAAGCGATGCAGTTGATGCAGAAAAGCTATTTACTCCCGGCGGTCTTTGTGCTTGGCTTTGAATGCGAGTGTGAGCGGGACGCCGGTAAATCCAAATTCATCCCTTATCTTATGTTCAAGGAATCGTTTGTAATTTACTTCGATCTCGCCCGGAAGGTTTGAAAAGAACCCAATTACCGGGGGTGACTTCTGCAGCTGGGTGATGTAATTCAGCTTTATCTCTTTGTGTGTTTTTGATCTCGGGGGGAATGCCTTAATGTAAGGACCAAGCTTCGCGTTCAGCTCGCTTGTTTTTACTTCTTTGCTTCTTTCGTTATATACCTCAACCGCAAGATCCATAATTTTCGAAATGCGCTGTTTTGTGATTGCCGATGTAAAAATAAATGGCATGTAATCGAACGTCTTAAGGTGTTCTTTCACCTTATCTTCAAATATTTTAGCGGTCTTGCTGTCCTTTTCAATTAAATCCCATTTGTTGATAACTATCATTATGCCCTTTTTAAGCTCGGAAGCTTTGGCAATGATCTCCACATCTTCCTTACTGAGCTTGAATATCGCCATTGAAGGGTCAATATATTTCGAGAGCTTGCTTACAATCGTTGTGCCGTCGATTACTATGATTGCTACATCGCACCGTTCCATTGCTCTTTGCGTACGCAGTGCGGAAAAATACTCAAGGCTTTCCGCGCGTTTAATGCGGCTCTTTTTGCGGAGTCCGGCTGTATCGATTAGTGTTATATCCTGTCCGTGATACTTAATGATAGTATCAACTGAATCGCGAGTGGTACCGGGTATATCGGTAACAATATTGCGGTTTGACTGCGTAAGGGCATTTGATATTGAGGACTTTCCCGCATTTGGTCTGCCGATAATTGCAAGCTTTACGGTAAGATTCTCTTCCTCGTTCTGTTCTGCTGAAATGCCTTCGGTAATTCTATCCAGCAGGTCACCGGAGCTTCTGCCTACGAGCGCAGATACTTCCATCGGGTCGCCAAGGCCAAGCCTAAGAAATTCAGACCTATTTGCTTCATCTTTTTTTGAATCAACCTTGTTGCAAACAAGTATTACCGCTTTGTGTTTGTTATCTTCACGGTTTGCTTCCCTTCGCAGCAGCTTCGCTATTTCAAGGTCAAGAGGTGTAAGGCCGCTTTTTGCATCTACAACAAAAAGAATAATATCCGCTTCATCTATTGATATCTTAACCTGCTCGCGAATAGCGGCTTCGAACTTATCCTTGCTTCCGGGCACATAACCGCCGGTATCGATCAGGAAGAACTTCTTGCCGTTCCATTCAGCTTCACCGTAATTCCTGTCACGGGTCACGCCGGGCATATCGTGTACTATCGCGGTTTTTTTACCGGTGAGTCGGTTAAAAAGCGATGATTTGCCGACGTTTGGCCTGCCTATTATTGCAACAATTTTTTGTGACATATTTTGTTAATTTAGCTCTTTTTTGAGGGCGGCTCAATGCTAAAATTATTATTAGTAATGAATATTCAGTCATTTCGTAATTACCGAAACGGTCTTACCGAAATCTGCCCGGTTGCTTTTACAATATTTTGCAATGAGCACAAGCATAAGGTTTGATTACTTCAACTGAAATATGACTGAGAGGTAGATGATAAATTAAAAGACGGGTTTTAGCTTATCCTTCCGGCTATGAAATCAACGAACTTCTCCATGGTATCCTTGGTTTCGGATGGCTTGAAATCTTTGATCTTCGATTTTGCCACGCTGCAGAATTCCGCGGTTTTTTGTACCGTATATTCTATCCCGTTATGCTCTTTGATGAAGTCCATAACAATTGACCTGCTTTTGGAAAGTGTACCGTTCTTCACAACGCTGACGATCTCTTTTGCTTCTTTCTTAGTAGCGTTATTGAGCGAGTGTATAAGAGGCAGGGTAAACTTTTTTTCCTTCAGGTCAGACCCTGAAGATTTTCCCATGATTTTTTTCTTGCCTATATAATCAAGCACATCATCCCTTAGCTGGAAAGCTATGCCGATATTCTCGCCGAACTCGCTTAGTAAAGCGATCTCATTCTTATCCTTGGAAGTGCTTGCAGCCCCAAGCTCGCAGCATGCTGTAATAAGCGACGCTGTTTTATCAGAGATTATCCTGAAGTATGTTTCTTCGTCAACTTCAAGCTTACGGTTTTTTTGAATCTGCAGCAGCTCGCCTTCGCTCATGCGTTTAACTGCGAGCGAGGTTATCTTAAGAAATCCGCATTCATCGTTTTCCAGCGCAAGAAGCAATCCCCGTGAAAGCATATAATCTCCCATCAGCACTGCGATCTTATTCTTCCACACAGCGTTAATTGAGGCGAGCCCCCTGCGGGTTTTGGCATCATCAACAACATCATCGTGTATAAGGGTCGCAGTATGCAGCATTTCAACAAGAGTGGCTGCCGTATACGTGCGTCTGTTTACTTCGCCGCAAAGTTTTGCCGAGAGCATTACCAGTATCGGTCTTATTTTTTTGCCTTTCTGGCGGAGAATATACTTGCTTATTAGATCAACAAGCGCGACTTTTGACCTGATTGCTTCGCGAAAGTGCGACTTAAATTCATCAAGCTCATTTTCAACGGGTTCCGAAATTTTTTTAAGGTCCAGGTCCATTAATCCGCCTTCTTAGTTATCCTTTTTTGGCTGTGAGAGTTTAGAAATAATTATACTGATCTCGTATAGTATGACCAGCGGAATTCCGAGCAGGAGCTGGCTTGTTATATCCGGGCTGGGAGTCAGTATTCCCGCCAGGATAAGAATAATTATAACAGCATGTTTCCTGTACCTTCTCATGAATTTTGGCGTAAGGATACCAAGCTTTGAGAGGAAAAATGAAACCATCGGCAGCTCAAACACAACCCCTGCTGCCAGCATAACCGAAATCACGAAGCTGAAATATTCATCTACGGCAATTGTGTTGGTAATCGCCTGTGTACCGAACTCGGCAAAAAATCCTAAAGCTGTTGGCAGCATCACAAAATAAGCGAATGATATCCCGATAAGGAAGCATAGCGAAGAGAACACTACTATTGAAGAGATATACCTTCGTTCGCCGGGCAGAAGCCCAGGTTCTATGAATTTCCATAGCTGGTAAAAAAGATTCGGGATACTTAAGATCACGCCGCAAACCAGTATGACCTCGAAATACAGTACAAGCTGGCCATAAGGCTTCAGGTTTATGAGTACAAGCGGCGGATTAGTTTTTGCGGCAGGCGAAAGCAGAAAATCGTTCATTATATAATCTATGAAAATACCGGCAACTATACCGCCGGCAGCGATTCCAATAACAGCCTTTATTAACCGCCATCTCAGCTCTTCCAGGTGTTCCCAGAAGCTCATCTCGGCTACATGTTCAGCCGCCCCGTCTGTTTCCGGCAAGCCGGTTTCCTCAGCCATACATTACCCGTTGCCAGCCAGCAGCTTGCCAGCCACCACCTTGCCAGCCACCAGCTCCCTGGCGAATCTCTCTTTTTCTATTTTTTCGCTGTACATCAAGTACTTCTCTTCAAAATTCCCCCCCCAAAAACCAGTTTCAGATTGTGCCAGCAGGCTATTTGATGAAGAAATTTCTATGCCTGGATTTTCCGCAAACTTGAAATCAAGTACGGGGTGATCTATCATCCCTCCGCCATAAATAAAAGCGTTGTTTGCAAGGCTCTCCTGACCGGGTTCGGGGAGTGCGATGCTGATCTTTTTTTCGGTTTTAACCGTTTCCGGAATTTCGATATATGGCAAAATCATTTACAGCAATCCTGTTAATTGAAGTTAATCAGTTAAACTGAATGGTTTGTTACCATGTGAACAGCTCAGGATACAGGGGGAATTCCGCAGTTATGTCGTCGATCTTTTTCCTGATATCCTTTTTAACATCATCACTATCGGGAGAAGTTATTATATCATTTATCATTCCGGCGATGATCTCCATCTCCTTTTCCTTCATGCCGCGTGTTGTTAGCGCAGGTGTGCCAAGCCTTATTCCGCTTGTTATGAGCGGGCTCTTATCATCGAATGGAACCGCGTTCTTATTGCAGGTAATGCCTATAACGTCTAAGGATTCCTGCGCGGCTTTGCCGGTGATATTTTTATTACGGAGGTCTATCAGCATTAAGTGATTATCTGTTCCGCCTGAAATTATCTTGAACCCATAGCCGCTAAGCTTGTTTGAAAGCGCCTTTGCGTTTTTAATTACCTGTTCAGCGTATTTTGTGAAATCGCCTTCCAGCGCTTCTTTAAAAGCAACTGCTTTGGCAGCTATCACATGCATCAATGGTCCGCCCTGGATACCCGGGATAACCATTGAATCGATAAGCTCGCTCATCATTTTTATCCTGCCTGATTTTGGTGCCTTCAGGCCAAACGGATTTTCAAAATCTGTTCCCATTAGTATCATTCCGCCCCTTGGGCCGCGAAGTGTTTTATGGGTAGTGGTGGTAACAACGTGGCAGTGAGGCACAGGGTTATTCAGTAAACCCTTTGCGATCAATCCGGCCGGGTGTGCTATATCAGCAAGCAGGAATGCGTTTACTTTATCAGCAATTTCCCTGAAACGTTTGTAGTCAATATTCCTTGAGTATGCGCTTGCTCCTACTGTTATCATCTTAGGCATTTCCTTTAATGCGACCTGCTCTATCATATCATAATCAAGCATTTCGGTTTCGGGATTGATGCCGTACTGCGTGAAGTTATAAAGCTTTCCGGAGAAATTTACGGGTGAGCCGTGTGTTAAATGCCCGCCGTGCGAAAGATCCATACCCATTACCTTATCGCCGGGTTTAACGAGCACAAAATAAACTGCCATGTTAGCCTGCGAGCCGGAGTGCGGCTGTACGTTCGCATATTCAGCGCCAAAGAGCTCTTTAGCGCGGTCTCTTGCAACATTTTCGGCTATATCAACATATTCGCAGCCGCCGTAATATCTTTTGCCGGGGTAACCTTCTGCGTATTTATTTGTCATTACAGAGCCCATTGCCTGCATAACCGGGATACTGGTGAAGTTCTCGGAGGCAATAAGCTCAAGCTTATCGTTTTGTCTTTCAAGTTCGTGCCTTATTGCACTGTATATCTGGGGATCGAAATCCTGTAAGTTAGACATTGTAGTTCAGTTTTTTGACCGGGGTGTATATACCTCGTTTAGTTGTTTGATTTAATAATTTAAAATTCATCAGAAGGCCGCAGGAACCAAAGCTCACCGATCTTTACCGATGCGCCGAACCTGAAGATATCGTCTTTTATCAGGCCGTTTGAATCCTTTCCTCTCATGAAATACTTTGCGTACAGATCAAGCGAGTTGTATGTGCCTATAGGCAGTGATACGCCTGCACCGATGCTTACGGCATTAATGTTCTCGCCGTTTAGTTTAAGGTAATCCTGGATATAGCTTCCGCCGAACCGGTAAGATACCCTGCTTAAGAAGGGATCTTCAATCTTTTTCGAAGGTGTATACTCAAGCCCGGCGCCTATCTTAAGGCTGTTTTTTATTTCCACGGGGTGATTACCGTAATATTTGAAATCGTCCCATTTCTGGTAGTAAACATCTGCCGCAATTACGAGCCTGTTGTTGAAAGTGTTCGCAATTCCGACACCGAATGCAAGAGGCATTTTCAGCTTCCCTTCCGAAATGCTCACGGAATCGGTGCTTGATACAGACCTGTTAAACCTTCCGTTCAGGTCTGAATTAAACTCTGTTGGCGTTGTCACAAATGCGCCGAGCGTGAGGTTATCCAGCTTCTTATTCTTCAGCAGTTTGCCGAATCCGTGGAATATAAGCCCTGTATTGAAGTAGAACCCGGAAATTGTGTTTGAGGATACATTTTTTGTGTCGAAAAGCGAGGTGTTTGAAAAATCAATTGCGACGGACTTGTTAATGTTTCCGAACGCGTAATTGAACTGTGCCCCAAAGCTGAAGTGTTTAAACACTATGTATGAAAAGCCCAGATTGAACTTATAAAGTCCGCCGTTTCCGCTGTACGTCTGCCTGTAGTTTTCGCCGTCAACGGTGCCGTCAAAATATGTATCATAATTCACAACACTGTAGTTGTTAACTCCCAAGTTAAAGATCCACCCATTGCCCTTGTTGAGGGGAATTGAAAGATCGAAACCTTCAAAGTTACCGTAAGTTCTTTTGGAGGTATTTAAACCGTCCGTTGACTTAATGTTTTCAAGATTGAACTTGGTTGTGAAGATCGTTGTCGGTATGCGCGTCCATGCTGCGGGATTATTTGAGTTAGTGTAGTCGCCGTAAAGCGCTATTCCCATAATTCCCATCGCATCAGTCCGGTTGCTTGATGAATAGCTGAGGTCACCCAGCCCGAACAAGGAATATATCGAGCCGCCGTTCTTATCCACCTGCGAAAATACGCCGGAGGCCGTGAACAGTATTGCTAAAATTGAGAGCCTGAATATGCTGCGGGTATTTATCATGGAATTACTCTGGGTGTATATTTAATTATTACTCGCGGCCTTTTTGCCGGGTCTGATGCAGTTTCTTTATAAAACACATACCTGTCAAGATTCAGTGCCTGTCCGCCGGCAAACACCATGATGCCGTAGTTTGTCTGGCCTAGCAGCCATCTCTGGAATGGCGAAGAAACACCGGCCCTGACCATTCGCATCATGTACTGGCCGCTGCCCGATGGTGCTCCGTCGAATGTTGTAATATCTGTTTTTAATCCTGCCGAATCGTTTATATACTGCGAGTAAATAGTTTTTGATGTTTGTCCTGAAATTACTGAATTCAGTGAATCAATTGAAAGATAAACCTGTACGTCATTTATGGTTGCAGTCGAAGGTAAGTGGCTCAGGTCGAACTTCATCACCTGTACGTAGCTGACCCCGGCCTGCAGGTTAAATGTTTCGCTGCTGGGAGCAAAATCTGTTTTTGATAGCGATATCGTTCCGTTGCATGTTGTGGTGAATGTATCGGTAACGCCATTCTTGGTTACTATGATCTCAACGCGCGGACGGTGATTTGAGTTGATCGCATCAACCGATGAGAAAAATCCTTTGACAGCAGATGAAGAGTTATTGGGTGTGAGAACTATTCCGTAATTCTTCACAGAGTATGATGTATCTGCTGCCAGTTTAAGCCAGTCATTTACCATAGTAGTATTCAGGCTTATAGTTACCTCCTGGGAATCCGCAGTGGGAATGCCCGTATAGCTTCCCTGTGACACTGTCCCGAAAGTTGAGCTGCTTACAGAGTCGTAAGTTAATGTGCTGAAATCGAGTGATTGTTCGATCTTGTTTACATCGAACGAGATCTGCGCAAGCGAATCAGCCATAGTTGCCGGGAAGTAATAATTCTTGTAACTCATTTTCAGAGTTGCAGAAACTACAGTCGAGTTATCAAAAGTATCTATCAGGTTGGTGAATTTTAACAGGCCCTTTGATTCATATGCGCCGCTTTTACCCACCATAAGATTGGTTGAGCCTGATGTATTTACATAATAAACCCTGTTTTCTGATGTGATAGCCATTGTATCGGTAAAGGAATCGAATATTCTTACTCCTGTTGTTTCGCCGGGCGGAATGAAATTAAGCCCGAGGCTTGAAGGGTCATCTGCGCAGCCGATGGTATAAATTGCAAGGGAAACTACTACGAACATTGAAGCGAGAGCTGCTTTAAATTTTTTGCTGTTCATCTAAATTCTAAAATTTTCGAAAATTTTTAATATTCTCAGAATCTTACCAAACAGATTCGGTTTTTAGCGATTTTCTTCGTTTTTTTGGATAAATTCTACTGCTTCTTTCAAATTTGATGCAATAAAGTCAATTTTTAGTTTTTCATCAAGACATTTCCGCTTTGCCATTTTTCCGTATCCCGTCTCAACCAGGATGTTGATCAATCCCGCATTTTCCCCGCATTTCATATCGCTTACAGCATCGCCTATCATATAAGAACCACTTAAGTCTATATCAAAATCCCTCTTTGCATCCAGTATCATCCCTATATCGGGTTTCCTTGAAGCGTGTTCTATAGAGTATTCTGCTATTGATCCTTCTTTATGATATGGAGAAAAATAAAGGGCGTCTATTTTGGCGTTTGGGTCAGAGCTTTCCAGCAGGCTGTACATCCTGTTGTTTATCTTATCAAGCTCTTCAATGGTTAGCCATCCGCGGGCTATTGCTGATTGGTTTGTGATGATGATGATCTTATATCCAAGTTTTCTTGCTGCAGCAATTGCTGCAGCCGAGCCGTCTATCAGCTCAACATCTTCAACACGGACCAGGTAACCTAAAGTTTCAGGACCGTCTCCGGGTATTTCTTTGAGTATAGTTCCGTCTCTATCGAGGAACAGCGCTTTATTCAAATCTATAACAGGTTAAATGTATGAAGCAAAAAGACCAAATCTACGCTGCTGAAATCCTTAAAAAAAAGCAGGACAGGCATTGCTGTCTGTCCGCTGTATAATTACTTTTTCTAACTGCATTCAGGTAATGCCGGTTATCCTTTTTTCATTATGGACCTGTAAAGGTCAATATACTTTTTGGCTGAAACTTCCCATGAATAATCGCAAGCCATAGCCAGTCTTATCAGCTTTATCCACTCTTCGCGGTTTGTGTAAAGCTTCAGTGCGCGTTTTATTGTTTTCATCAGCTCGGCCGCGTCATATTTTTCAAACACGAAACCGTTGCCTTTGCCGTTCTTGTATTCGGTGATAGTATCCGCAAGTCCGCCTGTAGCCCTTACGATCGGGATAGTTCCGTATTTAAGGCTGTACATCTGGTTCAGGCCGCACGGCTCATACTTGGAAGGCATGAGGAACATGTCGCTTCCCGCTTCAATCAGATGTGCGAGCTCTTCTGAGAAACCGAAGTGAACGCCGACTTTCTTGGGATACTTTTTCTTAACGCCTTCGAAAAACTTCTGGAATGTTTTATCGCCCGAGCCAAGCAGAACGAACTGCACGTCTTCCTTCATAAGCTCCGGCATAGCCTTCTGGATAATATCAAATCCTTTCTGGTCTGATAGCCTGGATATGATACCGATCATTGGTGTTTCAGCGTTATACTCAAGGTCGAAGTGCTTGCAAAGCGCTTTTTTATCTTCACGCTTCAGCGGAAGCTCTTTGGATGTGTACCTGAAGGGAATTATGCTGTCACGTTCAGGATTCCAAACAGTATAATCAACACCGTTCAAAATGCCGTAAAGATCTTTTTTCCTTTTTTTCAGGATGCCTTCGAAACCCATTCCGTACTCATGGGTTGTAGCTATTTCCTTGGCATAGTTTTCGCTTACTGTTGTAATGCCGTCGCTGTACATCAGGCCGGCTTTCAGGAAGCTGAACTTATCGTAATATTCAACGCCTTCTTCATTGTAAATATTTTCAGGGAGCCCGCTTTTTAAGAATGATGAGTGGGGGAACAATCCCTGGAAAGCAATATTATGTATTGTGAAAATGCTCTTCACGTTCTGAAGAAGCTGGTCTTTTGCGTAGATTGTTTTGATGTAAGCTGGGATTAGGCCTGTCTGCCAGTCATTGCAGTGAATTACATCAGGCTGCCAGCCGAGAAGTCCGAGGACCTGTACAACTGCGCGGTTGAAAAATATAAACCTTTCGTCGTTATCTGCGTAATCCTTTCCGGATTTAGCATCAACATAAGGACTGGACTTGCCAAAATACTCTTCGTTTTCAATAAGGAAAACCTGTACTTTTCCTTTTGGTGATACAATAAAGGACGATTTGATGTTGCAGATCGCGATCTTATCGCCAACCGGAACCTCGATATTGGTGAGCCTTTTTATCTCATAGATACGCAGCCGTCTTTCGTCAAGGGAGCCGTATTTGGGAGTGATTATCCTAACAGCGTGTCCGGCAGCATTCAATTCCTGAGGTAAAGAGTTTGAAACATCAGCCAAGCCGCCGGTTTTGCTGTATGGCATAACCTCGCTTGTACAATACAAAATGTTTAAGCCTTTGCTCATTCGGTTGGTTTTAATTTGTTGTAATTTACAAAATTACTCAAAATTGAGATTTCTTGCAATGAAATTAGAAGGGTATAGGGGCAAATGGCTGAAAAATGCATTAAAACATAACGTTTTTAAAGTAACCAAATGCCATTAATTTATGGAATAATTATCTCTTTATTGTTATTACATATTTAAATAACTTACAAAAAATTTGGGTCAAATTAATCTATCATTCAATATGAAGAGGTATTATTCTTTTTTGGTGTTTCTGATTTTGCTTTCACTTTCCTTCTTTTCTTTCAAACCAACAGAAGATAAACTGGGCACTATGCTTTCATCCGTTATGGATAAAGCCGGCACTGAAAATTATGTTGTATGGGTTTATTTCAAAGATAAGGGTCCCAATGCCATCTCTAAGCTAAGTAACCCGCTCTCAATAGTATCGCAGCGTTCGCTGGACAGGCGCTCGAAAGTAAAACCGACAGGCGAGCTTCTGGATTATACGGATATACCGCTTTACCAGGAATATGTTAATCAGGTTTCAGCAAAAGTTCTCAAAGTAAGGCACGGAATAAAGTGGCTTAACTCAATGAGTGTTGAAGTAAACAAGAACCAGGTAAACGAGCTTGCACAGCTTGATTGCATTACAAAGATAGAGCTTGTTGAAAGGTTCAGGATAAACAGGGAAACTGAGGCAAACATCTCAAGCGATAACAGTCCCGTGTTTGTTAATCAATCAGCCAATAATACCGATGACCCAATGGTTGATACTTTATCATACGGAACAGGAAGCGCCGGTACTCAGATAACACAGATCAAAGTTAATCTGGTGCATAACCAGGGAATTTACGGGCAGGGTATAATGATAGCAAGCTTTGACGCCGGATTCTCGAATCTGACGCATGAAGCCTTCACAACCTACCCGATGAAGATCAAAACTACATACGATTTCCACAATAATACACCAACTCTGACAGGTAATTCACACGGGACCGCTACGCTTTGTCTCGTTGGGGGGTACAAGCCGACTAAAATGGTTGGACCTGCTTACGGCTCAACATTCTGCCTCGCAAGAACAGAAGTTGACCCTACAGAAACACCGGTAGAAATGGATCACTGGATAGCAGCTGCTCACTGGGCAGATTCGCTTGGTGCGGATATCATAACCAGTTCGCTTGGTTACCTTGAGTTTGATTCTCCCTATACCAGCTACACATGGCAGGATATGAATGGCCGCACTCTGCCAATAACTATTGCCGCAGATCTTGCAGTTAATAAAGGAATAGTAGTAAGCAATTCAGCAGGCAACAACGGCAGCGGCTCTGTTAATACCCTTGGCGGCCCTGCAGATGGCGACAGCGTTTTAACAGTTGGCTCGGTTACAAGTACCGGAACAAGGTCAAGCTTCAGTTCTGTTGGGCCAACAACGGACGTTCCGCCGAGAATTAAACCTGATGTGATGGCCATGGGAAGCAATAACTACTACGCAAACACAACAGGCAACACATATACCAACGGAAGCGGGACATCATTTTCCTGTCCGCTCACTTCGGGAGTTTGCGCGCTGATGCTTGCTGCAAACAAAAATCTGACACCCATGCAGGTTGTGGGTATATTGAAAAAAACAGCAAGCAACTCGAACTCGCCGAATAATACTATGGGCTGGGGAATTATCGATGCATCGCTCGCGGTTGATTCTGCCCGCAAGCTTGATAACTCTGCACCTGTAATTCTTCATACACAGCCTTTCAGCGTAACTGCAAATACCGGCGCTATTACAATGAAGGCTAAGATAACAGATAACGGTATAATAAGGAACTGGACGAACCAGGCACCGTTAGTGTACTTCAGGAAAAGCACCAACGGCGGCTCAACATGGTCTGCTTATACTTCGGCGGTTTACAGCTCGGTAAGCAACGATACGTTTTCTTTCAACATAACTGCAAGCGCATTAAATACGCAGGTTGAATATTACTTCGCTGCGCAGGATATCGCGCTGCCTACGCCTAAGATGGCGACACTGCCTGCAGGCGGAAGCGGAGTAACACCTCCCGGCTCTACCGCACCGGGTACAAGATTCATGTACACAGTTTCTATTACCGGCATTGAACCGGTAAGCAGCGAAATTCCGTCTAAGTTTGCGTTATATGCAAATTATCCGAATCCGTTTAACCCGGCAACTATGATAACCTTCGATATCGCAAAACAGACAGGCGCAAAGCTTTATGTTTATGATATTTTGGGAAGGGTTGTAAGTACGCTTGTGGATGAACAGCTCAATCCGGGCAAGTATGAGATCAGGTTTGATGCTTCATGGCTTTCAAGCGGCGTGTATTTCTACAGGCTTGAAACCGGCGAATTCACAGATACACGGAAGCTGCTGTTGCTTAAATAGGGCTTTAAGGCAGAAGTAAAAAATGAAAATGCAAAAAAGAGAAGCATAACATTTCATTTCAAATAGCTAAGTTAAAACCCCGCGAAATGCGGGGTTTTTTGTTTTCCCGTCAACCGCTCATTCCCAAACTCCGAGGACCTTACCCTCATTCCCAAACTCCAGTTTGGGAATGACAATTGAAAACCTTTCTATGCAGTTTATCTCCGTAAAAAAATTATATCCCTGTGCCGTAGGCACAAAATATTGGTAGCCTTTTTGTTACACACCAATTATCCCGTCCCGTACGGGACGGAATAACACTGACATGCCTAATTCTACCCATAGTCAATCCATAACGGGATTGTTTGATAAACAGAACCCCAAATGTAACTTTGCCCCTCATTTCCAAACTCCGATGAGTTAACCTCCATTCCCAAACTGGAGTTTAGAAATGAGAAATTTGAAGAATACTAAGCATTCCTTTACCCCCGCAATTTGCGGCGTTTTTTATTTCTTATTAGAGTTATATTTGCTGTACATAATAACAATAATATGGATCTTCTTATAGAAAACGCTTCGCAGATAGTAACATGCCATACACGCGGCAGGAAATTCAAAGCCGGCAAATTTCAGTCTGAAATCGGACTGCTGAAAAATGCTTCGGTATATATCGAATCAGGCAGGATAAAATGGCTTGGTAAAAAATTACCCACTCCGATTAAAAAGAAAAATGTTAAAAAGATAGACGGCACCGGTAAAACAGTGCTGCCGGGACTTATAGACTCACACACGCACCTCGTTTTCGCAGGAAGCAGGGCCGATGAATTCTCAATGCGCATCAATGGCAGCACCTATGAGGAAATTGCCAAAGCAGGCGGCGGTATCATCAGCACCGTTAAAGCCGTAAGGAAAGCCTCAAAAGATGAGCTTAAGAAACTTGCACGCAAACGTATTCAAAACTCCATCAGCTTCGGTGTTACTACCATTGAAGCTAAATCGGGCTACGGACTGAATACAGCATCAGAAATAAAAATGCTTGAGGTCATCAATGAGCTTAACAGGGAAATGCCCATCGATGTTTACTCAACTTTTCTCGGTGCGCATGCTTTCCCAAAAGATAAAACACGGGAAGAATATATCGATGAGCTGCTTTTTGAAATGATCCCCCTTATAGCCGAAAAAGAGCTTGCAGTATTCATAGATGCTTTTACCGAGAAAAATTACTTTTCGATAAGCGAAACAAAAAAAATATTGTTGCAGGGCATCAAGTTCGGACTCGTTCCAAAGCTGCATACGAACCAGTTCTATTCAATTGGCGGCATACAGGCTGCAATTTCCTGCGGCGCAGTATCAGTCGATCACCTCGAAGTGATGAAGCCCTCAGATATTAATGCTCTGGAGAACGCCGGCACTATTGCAAATGTACTGCCAACGGTTTCTTATTTTCTTGATATACCTTACGCGCCTGCGCGCAGGATGATTGAAAAGAATATTCCGGTCGGACTGGCTACCGACTTCAATCCGGGCAGCGCAATGAGCGAAAACATACAGCTTGTAATGAGCATGGCAGTCCAAATGCTTAAGATGAACATCGAAGAAACCATAAATGCCGTAACAATAAATGCGGCTGCTGCGCTTGGTGTTTCGCATAACATTGGAAGCATCGAAACCGGCAAACAGGGCGATCTGTCTGTGTTCGATACACCAAATTATAAGGATATACTTTATCATTTTGGCATCAACCAGCTTTACTGCACTGTAAAGAAGGGAAAAGTTATCTATAAAGCGTGAAGTTTGGTCTATATTCAAACAAAAAAGCTTTTTAATCTAACCGTTCAGGTTTAATAAAAGAAGTACTCTCAAGCCTCAAAATTGCCGTTTTGCCGGCTTTTTGGGGCTTTTTGCATTCAATACCTGTTATCGGAATTAAATTTATGGCCAAATTCGCTTTTGCCGCCTCAACCCTTAAATCTATATTTGTTTAGAAGTAAATTGAACAACTAACCAAACCTCTAAACAAAAAATGAATAACATCTTAAAACTCGTTTTATTTATGAACCTCGTCCTTATCATCCTTTCTGTTGTGGGTTGCAGTGAGGATGGCAGCATTAACCCAACAAACCCGAACAACAACGGGTCGGTGACCACAACAATATCAGGTATTGTAGTGAATGTAAACAATGAACCGGTGCAGGAAGCAACAGTCACTGCTTACGGGCAGGTTAAAACCTCCGGCGCAAACGGTGAGTTTATGTTCACCGATATTTCTGTTCCGCAGAACAGGTTTTTTGTTAAGGTCGAAAAGTCAGGCTACTACACCGCAACCCGCGGCGACCAGCCGAAATCAGGCGGCACAGTTGTAAAAATTACAATGATGCCGAAATCAGTTACCCACACAATTAATTCAACCGCAGGCGGTTCGGCTGATCTTGGCAACGGCTCAAAGGTTGAAATTCAGCCCGGCTCTGTTGTGAACTCAAGCGGTACGGTTTATGACGGACCGGTGAATATGTCGGTAGTATATATGGATCCTACCGATGTGAAATTTTCTGAAACAGTTGCAGGCGGCGATATGATGGCAAGAAGAAGCGACTCAACCGACGCTGTTTTATATTCATACGGCATAATGAAAGTTGAAATGGAATCACCTTCAGGCGAGAAGCTGAATGTAACCGGAGGCAAGCCTTCAACAATCACAACCACAATTCCCGCTGAGCTTGTAGCACAGGCGCCCTCAACAATCCCGCTTTGGTACTTTGATGAGAATACAGGACTCTGGCGCGAAGAAGGCTTGGCTACCAAGCAGGGCAATAAATATGTTGGTACTGTGAATCACTTTACCGATTGGAACAACGATTACCCCGGCTATTTAACAAGGGTTGAAGGTAAAGTTGTTGATTGCCAGAACCAGCCAATGCCGGGAATCGTAGTAAAAGTCGGGCAGACTGTAACGGTTACAGACGAATTCGGCAATTATGTTAGGACTGTTCCAACCGGAGTGGATTTCGAGATCTCAGTTGAAGCATCACAGAATTTTGGAATGGGCAGCGCGCCAATACAGGTTCCTTCGTTAACACAAAACCAGGTATACCAGGTGCCGCTTTGCCAGCTCGCATGTTTCCCTGTACTTACCGGCAGCTTTAAAAACTGCAATGGTGAAAACATCTACGGTGTGCTTTCACTTTTCTGGGACGGGCAGAACCAGGGTATAATGCCAACACAATCAAGCGGCTTCAGGGTATATGTTGCTCCGAACAAACAGGCTCGTCTGAAATTTACTTCTTACAATGGCGAAGTTATTGATACTGTTGTGCAAACACCTTCAACACCGTTAACTTTGAATCTCGGCGATCTTCGCTCATGCGGCGGACAAACAGACTGCCAAAACAGTTTTGTGATCACAGGTGCAGGATATTACAATAAATTCGTAAGCTTGGCATCCGCAGTATCACTTGGAATATATTATACACAGGATACAATTACAGGCATAACTTGCGCTGCAATGGATACGACATCGTTTTCACTTGTATTTCCCGGCAGTACAACAGGCATGTTCACCCAGCAATCAGGTGCTTTAACTTATAAGACTTTGAATTCCGCTGCTGCAAAAACCTTGACAATAAATGTTACTGAATATGGCGCGGTTGGCGATCACATTAAAGGAACATTTGCAGGTACATTCATGTCGCAGCAGGGCGAATTAACTATCACCGATGGTCATTTCTGCGTTATCCGCCAGCCGGATCATGAAGAGTAAGAAGTAAAATGATATTTCCTCAACCGGTCCCTTCGGGGAACTGCACTTGCAGCCATGGGGCAGGATGGGGTCAAGCTCCGTTTAGCGTTAATTGAATGCTTCATCTAATTCCCGCCGGCAAATGGCGGGAATTTTTATTTTTGAAAATTTATTTTTAATATTGTATTCTTCCCAAAAATCAGAACAGAAAATGAACAAAAAAGTAATATTGTATATTGCGTGCTCGCTTGATGGATATATAGCGCGGAAAAACCATGACCTTTCATGGCTGTTTATGGACCAGTCATACGGCTTTGAAGAGTTTGAAAAATCATTTTCATCGGCAGTTATGGGAAGGAAAACCTATGACTACTCGAAGCAGTACAGCGATCCGCCGTTCAAAGGCAAAAAGAACTTTGTTATCACATCAGATCGTTCCTTATATACTTCGTCAGCTCAAGAGCTGATATTTTGTTCTGCTGAAAACATGATAAAATATGTGCAGGAAGATGCGGCTGAAGAAGGTATCTTTCTTGTTGGCGGAACTAAGCTTATAGCGGATTTCATAAATGCAGGATTGCTTCACGAAATAGTTGTCGCGTTCCATCCTGTAATTCTGGGTGAAGGGATACCGCTTTTTGATGGAATTTCCGGCGAAGTTAAGCTGGAGTTTATCGGCAGTGAATCATACGCGAGCGGACTGGTGAAGCTGAAGTATAGTGTAATAAATTAGCCGGCACTCCTTGTAAAGTCCGGAGGATTTTGCATTAAAACAGGGGTGAAAGCCCCTTTTTTCATTTAAACATTCATTATAAAATGCTAACTTTGTTGATATGGTTAGAAGATACCCCAAAACACTTTCCTCCGGCGCAAACAATACAGTTATAGCAGTATCAGAAACTGAAGCAGGCAAGCTTTATTCCGGCGATACAAGAAGCGATATCGGCTCCGAAGCCGAAAAGATGAAGTACGCCAATAAAATAAACGGGCTTGTAGTTAAGTTCCTGCGTATTGATATCGATAGCTCCACCGGCGATGAAATGCTTGTTATGGAAAGGCTTTATCCAATGGATTTCCGCGCTTATGAGATCATGAAAAGAGAGCTCTGGTACGAAGTGTTTGAAGATGAAGTAAAAGAACTGCACGCAAATGGATTTGTACACAGGGATATCAAGCGGCCTGATGAATTGGAAGGTATGCTTTATGATAATGTAATGCTTACTCCAAACGGACTGCGTTTGATAGATGTTGGTATATCCGCCATTAAAGAGTCAGTTGGTGAAAAAGTTTTCAGCAAATATGCTGAAGAAGAATTAAATGAGCTTCAGGAATTTAAGAAATACTTCTTAGGAAGATAAAATTTAGTCAGCTATTATATGAGAAAAATTGTAGAATGTGTTCCAAATATCTCGGAAGGAAGAGATGAAAAAATTATAAATGCATGCGCGGAAGCTGTAAAAGCAGTTGAAGGCGTCACATTGCTTGATGTTGACCCCGGTAAATCAACCAACCGTACTGTGTTTACATTTGTGGGCGATCCTGATTCAGTTGTTGAAGCAGCATTCAGGTTCACCAAAACCGCTTACGAGCTTATCGAAATGTCAAAACACTCCGGAGCGCATCCAAGAATGGGCGCAGTCGATGTTTGCCCGTTCGTGCCTGTTGCAGGTGTAACCACCGAAGACTGCGTGGACTGTTCAAAAAGATACGGCAGGCGTGTTGGCGAAGAGCTTGGACTGCCTGTTTATTTATACGAAGAAGCATCAACAAATCCGGCGCGCAAATCACTTAAACAGATAAGGCACGGCGAGTATGAGGCTATAAAAGACCGCATAATTTTACCTGAGTGGAAACCTGACTTCGGCCCGGCTGAGTTCAATCCGAAATTCGGCGCAGTTGTTACAGGCGCAAGATTTTTCCTGATAGCCTACAATGTAAATATCCTCGGCACCAAAGAGCAGGCGCACAGGATAGCGCTCAATATCCGCGAGCAGGGCAGGGGACCCGAAGAGCCGGGCAGGCTGAAGGCTATCAAAGCTATAGGCTGGTATGTTGATGAGTATAACATGGCGCAGGTATCTATAAATCTGGATAACTACAAGATAACCCCTCCGCACATTGTGTTCGAAGAGTGCGTAAAAGATGCCAAGGAGCTGAACCTTGCGGCTGCAGGGAGCGAGCTGGTTGGACTTATCCCATTGGAAGCAATGCTGCTGGCAGCAGAGTATTATATCGAAAAGGAGAATCTGTTTATAATTGATGAGAAGCAGAAGATCAGGCTGGTTGTAGAAAGGCTTGGACTTAATTCCGTATCACCTTTCATTCCCGAAAAACGCATTATTGAATACATGATAGCCGAAGGCGGAAATGAACCGCTCGCATCAATGAGCGTTCGCGCTTTTGTTGAGCTTGTAGGCGCGCGTACTTCTGCCCCCGGCGGCGGAAGTGTATCAGCACTGATAGCCGCAATGGGCGCGGGACTCGGCGCCATGATGGGATGGATGAGCTACGGTACTAAAAAATTCGAACATCTTGATAGCATCATGCGGAAAAATATTCCGCCGTTACATGAAAATATGATGAAGCTTATTCCAATGATAGATGCTGATACAAATGCCTTCAATGATTACATGACTGCGATGAAGCTTCCGAAAAACACCGATGAACAGAAGGCAAACCGCAGCCGGCTGATGCAGGAAGGGCTGAAAAAGGCTATCAATGTTCCGCTAGATGTGATGCGGATCGCTGATTCTTGCTGGCCAAACATGGTTGAAATGGCGAAGCATGGCAATCCAAGCTCAGGCAGCGATCTTGCTGTGGGAGCGAAATCGCTTGAAACCGGAATTTGGGGCGCGAAGAAGAATGTGGAGATAAACCTGGTGCAGATCGAAGATGATAAGTACAAAAAGGCAGTGGTAAAGGAAGCCGGCGAGATAATGAAACGCGCTGAGAAGAATCTCGCTGAGATAGAAAAAATTCTTTCGGGAAGGGAGTAAGGTGCAGCCCGCAGACTTTCCCAAAATCAAGATTTGCTGCATTTCCAGCCCGGCGGAAGCCGGGCTTGCTTTAGGCTATGGCGCAAATGCGCTTGGACTGGTTGGCAATATGCCCAGCGGGCCGGGTGTAATAAGCGATGATGAGATCGCAGAAATTCAAAACAGCATCCCGGCGGGTACGGATACTTTCCTGCTCACCAGCGAAACGACCGCTGAAGGGATCATAAGCCATCACAGGCGAACGAATACAAGTACTATACAGATCGTTGACAGGATCGATACTACAGTGTATGAAAAGTTAAGAGCGGGGCTTGGGAAAGTAAAGCTTGTGCAGGTGATACATGTGATGGATGAAAGTTCTGTTACAGAAGCCATGATGTATGGGGCATTTGCTGATGCGCTGTTATTGGATTCAGGCAATCCAAATTTGCTTACTAAGGAGCTTGGCGGAACAGGCAGAACGCATAATTGGGAGCTGAGCAGGGCTATCAGGGAATCAGTGGAGATACCGGTTTACCTTGCAGGCGGAATAAATCCGGCAAACGTGCGTCAGGCATTTGAGCAGGTGCGGCCGTTTGGAATAGATCTTTGCAGCGGAGTACGTACTTCAGGTAAGCTTGATGAAGCGAAGCTGAAACAGTTTTTTGATGAGGTGAAGAGGATTCGGGGATAGTAATGTTTTTGTCGCCCTGAGCAGAGTCGAAGGGCAGAGAGGAGTGCTTGTTCGGACTTCGACTCCGCTCAGTCCGACAATGCGTTCTGAAAGATATATCAAAAAAACAATATTAATATGATTCTTTGTCGCCCTGAGCGAAGTCGAAGGGTGGGATTGTAGTTTGTCCGGACTTCGACTCCGCTCAGTCCGACAAAGCGTTCTGAAAGATATATTGTAGCCGTCAGGCTTGCCTGACGGTATGATGCGGCAGGCAAGCCACGCCACCTGCAATGCAAGTTTTCTGAAATTGTGATTAGGGATTGAGATGAGAAGTTTTGGCCTTCCCAAACTGGAGTTTGGGAAGCGAAGTTGGCAAGTAAGAATTATTTAACATATTCAAGCAAGTTTCCACCGTTCCATACCCAAATGTGGAAGGGGATTTTTTGATAAATGAGAAGTACTTACAAAATCTACAATCCTGAAGGAGTTTACTTCATAACCTCCACTATAGTAAATTGGCTGCCAGTCTTTACATCCGGTCCATATTACCAAATTCTAATTGATTCAATAAAATTCTCTCAATTAGAAAAAGAGCTTAAACTATATGCGTATGTTTTTCTGGAAGATCATTTTCATTTAATAGTTTCAGCAGAGAAACTTTCTAATGTAATAGGCTCCATCAAAGGATACACGGCCAAAGAGATTATAAGGAAGCTGAAAGATGATAAAAATGAGAAACTGCTCGAAAAATTCAGGAAAGCAAAATTGAGCTATAAGACTAAAAACGAATTTCAAATCTGGCAGGAAAGCTTTCATCCGCAGGAATTGTTGACAGAGAATATCATACGACAAAAAGTAGATTACATACACATGAATCCTGTCAGAAGAGGTTTGGTAAAAGAACCGGAGGATTGGAAGTATAGCTCGGCAGGTTTTGTGACCAATGGAGCTGAAGGAATTTTGCATCTAAATGGGTGGGATTAGTGTTTCTATAAGTATCTTGCTTTCCCAAACTGGAGTTTGGGAAGGAGGAGTGGCAGAAGTATTGGAGTTCGGAAGGTGAAACTTTCTGTAGCCGTCAGGCTTGCCTGACGATATGATGCGGCAGGCAAGCCATGCTGCCTACATTGTATGCTTTCCCAAACTGGAGTTTGGGAAAGAGGGCTGGCGGGGGTACTGGGGTTTGGGAAAGAGAAGGCGTAGGCGAATTCCGTTCCTCGACCTATTTCCGGGTGTATAGTATCTGCCAGTTTAGTACCCATGTCGCGCCGTTATCATTGGTTGATTCCCAGTTCCATGTGAACGAGTTTTCCTTAATATCCGTAAATGTCATTTTTTGAATGATCTCTCTGCCTGATTTCCCGGTGGCTTTCCTCTGCAAAACCATATTCTCCCCGTCCATTCCCCCGGTAAAATCCAAATAGCTTCCGGTATTATCAACCCAGGTTTGCTGCCAGATCTTTTTGTTCGCATTGTACATGGAGAGGCTTCTGCCAAGGAATGTTTTATCATCCGTGGAGAAGTTCTCTTCTACAACACACCCGTTAAATCCCTTAGTAATAATATTTGTTGCCGTTTGGGTTTTACCCTCTGTATCTTTCCATTCGCCTTTCCATGTCCCAAGCCAGAAATCAAGCTGCATAGCTTCCGGTTCAGAGCATGGCGGCTGGTTTGTTTGTGCATGTGTTATCTTTACTATTGTGCCAAGCGCCATTATAACTATTATGGCGAGCGCTGCTTTATGTATTATTCCCATTTTCATTTTATTTAATTCGGCGCCCTCTGATTAGCCGTATTTTATTGACCAATGCAGCAAATACAGCCGCCCTCTTATTATCAGCGGACGCCAAAAGTTTTTTTCAGCTATTTAACCAATACCATTTTTTTAGTTTCAGTAAAACTCCCGCTCATGGAGCCGGATTGACGGAACTCAAGCCTGTAGAAATATACGCCGCTTGGTAATTCCGAAGCGTCAAAATCAAGCGCGAACACGCCCGCATTAACCGAACCTGTAAATACATTTTTTACAAGGCTGCCCTTTACATCGAATACGCTCAGCGTGATCCCGCCTTCAGTTGGAATATCAAATCTGATCTTAGTGAGCGGATTGAAAGGATTCGGGTAGTTCTGCTTCAGGGCGAATCTTTCCGGTACCTCACTGCTTACCGGGGTTAACCCGATAATTATCTCACTTAGCGTGCTGCCCTCATTCAGCCTGTAGAACTTGTTAGTATTTACATTGGTGAAAACCTGTGTAAGTCCGCCGCCCCATTTCACAATCATTGAGTCTATAATGGTAGCCCCGGCAAGCCCGAAGTGTACATTGAGCATGTTCATCGAGTTGAAGCTGTTCTGCGCGTTGATCTCACGGGTCTGCCACTTGGGTACGCCGTTGATAACAGCTTTTACCTTTACAATCGTTCCAAGCGCTGACTTATTTGTCATGCCGCTAAGCGGACCCGCGCCGACGCAGTGAATATTGACCCATTTATTATTGTTGTTGGTCTCATTGCGGTAGAGCCCTTTTGTAGTGGCAGTGCCCGCAGTATAAAGATCGAGGTCTCCATCGCTGTCGTAATCTCCTATGGTTGCACCATAAGTTGAGCCTGCCACGATTGGCGCAAGAGTATCAATCCTTGTGAAGAATCCGGCCCCGTTATTGCTGTAATACCTGTTTAACCCCGCGTCATTTGTAATGAAACAGTCAATATCGCCGTCGTTATCAAAATCACCCCAGGTATTTGCAAGCCAGTTGCCGGCATCGCTCACTATCGTTCCCGCCTGTGATGAGTTAAGCTTGGTATATTGGCGTAGCCCGTCACACCTGTAAAGCCTGTTCAGAATATTTGCTGAATAATTTGTAAGAAACCCGTCTAAGTCGCCGTCATTATCAATATCGATCCAGTTCCAGTTCTGTCCGTCAACTATATCGTTTGCTATTATTCCTGAATCTATCCTGTTAAAGAAATAAGGTGTGTTTTGTTCTTTCAGGTAATTCCTGAAAAGGAAATCCTTCTGCCCGATATTATCGGCCGGACCTGTGCCGATAAACAGGTCTATATCTCCATCCTGGTCATAATCTGAAAAAATTGGAATTGTGAACGCATCGAGTGAATCAGTTAGCTGGGTTGAATCAATTCGTGTAAGGGTTCCGTTACCGTTATTTATAAAGAAACGGTTTTCATGCAGCACTCCGTTGAAATTATACGCCGCGGCAAGAAAAAGGTCTGTGTAAGTATCGTTGTTTACATCACCCCAAACGCAGCCCCAGCCTGAATTGGCCGCCGAGTCAGATATTGGGCCTGTTATAACCTTAGTAAAGTATCCGCTGCCGTTATTTATATATAGATGAGAAGTTGGGTTTGCCTGTATTGTGGAAATTAGAAATACATCTATATCCCCATCGTTATCGAAGTCAGACCATGAGTTGCCAAGAACCGGCCCTTGCGTAGGCATTGAGCCAATCAGCTTTACAAAGTTTCCGCCGCCCAGATTTTTAAATATATCCTTGCGGCTTATGTAAAGATCAAGCAGCTCATCACCGTCAACATCTACCCAGCTTGCGCCAATATAATTACCTGCCAGATTTTCGGTAACAATTGGATTTGAGGCATCAGTAACTTTCACAAAGTATTGTGAGTGTGATATCGAATTTACTGCAAAAATCGAAGCTAAAATCAATGAAAGGCGAATGAAGAAAACTGAAATATCCCTGCGCAAATCTACCTCCTTATAGTTTTTTACAAATATAAAGAAGGGCGCAATGTCACATTATCTGAAAATTGACTTTTTTGGAATGTTGTTTCCGGTACATTTCCGGCGATAAACCATAGGCTTTGCGGAAAAGCTCACCGAACGCACTAAGCGACTCATACCCGCAGCTCAAACAGATCTCGGTAACCGAAAGCCCGGTTTCACAGATGAGCTTAACGGCATTTTCAAGCCTAATGTTAGTGAGGAATTTGTGCGGAGATATCCCGAATGTTGATTTGAATTTCCTTAGGAAATGATGCGGGCACATACATGCAATTGAAGCAAGTTTGTTTATATCCACCTGCTCACCGAAATTTGAGGTCATGTAATCCTTTGCCCTGCTTAACCTTAAGTACATCTCAAGCCGTGTGCTGCGCTTTTGCGAACTTACATTATCAGCAAGCTTTGATTCCGAAAGCTGTGTGCGGAAGGTATGTTCAAGTATACCATGAAGATATTCCTGCAGCACACCCGTTTCAAAAGTTCCGCGTTTTATCTTATCTCTTAAGCTATTCACCAATTCAAAGATCTGCCGATCGGACCTGTAGAGTTTCTGAAAAAAATTTACCGGGTGCCTGTCCCTTATCTCAGGATAGTCCAGCAGGTATTCATCATTGTTGAATGATGAATAAAATACGTCTTCAGCAAATTCAGACGTAAAATTCAGCGTTAATGATTCCACCGGAGTTTGTGAGCTTATCAGGCTTTTGTAAACAGTATCCCTGTTCAGTATAAGATAATTGCTGCCTTCCACTGAATATTTCATATCACCCAGTATGTACTGCTCAACGCCGCCGAATGCAAATTTAAGCGAAAGTGTTGTCCAGTGTTCGGGATAGTACAGGTATGAAAATCTTCCGTTCAGTATGATGTTCTGCTCAACGAACTGCCGGTTCCACTCCCTGTAGTTATAGCTGAAATCATACATATCCGGAAATGTTCTTATTACCTTAACGCTCATTTTGTCTATTAAGCTTTCTTAAACATATCAGTTTTCTGCTGATTTAATTTAGGTATTTTTTGGAATATTTAAAACCAATTAATTCACAAGAATTAAAAAGCCGGGAGTCATGTAATTCCCGGCTTTTTATATATTTTCCGATAAGACAAACTAAATTGATTATTGTGTTTTTTTGTCGAATTCTTCGCGGGTCATGAGCACTATATTCAGCTTGGCCAGGTACTTACTGTATATTTCTTCCGCGTTCTTGCGCGCAGCAGCAACTTCATTTTCCAGTGCGGGTATCCTTTCAAGCTGCGAATCAGTTGGCCTGCCGTTATATCCCGCAACGCTCATATACACTTCGCCGATCTTCTCGCGAAGCTGAACTTCGCCGGTAATCCTGCCTTCTTTGGTGGCAACCAGTGTTTTGCGGATATCCTCAAGCTTGCCAACCAGCTCCTTAACCAGATCCTTATCAGCTTTTGATTCATCTGCAAGTTTCTGTGCATCCTGCTGTACTTTGTTTATGTTCTCCACTAGGAAAGCAAGTTCCTCGTGCAACGCATGAAGCTTCATCGATGTTTCATACTGCAGGTCAAGATCTTCCTGTGAATGCTTGTTGAACGGGTGCACCTTCAAAATAAGCGCGCCTTCAACTGTATTGTTTCCTGCCAATAGCTTTAGCTTGTATTCACCCGAGCGAACGTAAGGAGAGAAGAACCCGCTGAAATCAGGCTTAATGCCCTTTGCGACTTTAGGGGTCTTAACACGCATATCCCATGTAACGCGGTTAATCCCTTTTCTTTTAGTGCCCGGAACAGTTTTTACCAGCTTGCCTTCGGGATCGTATATCTCTATCTTAACATCGCCGGTTACCGCTCTTTCCTTCAGGTAATATGTTATCACGGCATCCTCGGTTGAGTTAGGAGCGGTGAATGAACCTGCCTGGTCGGGGAACGAGCCGTTCAGAAATCCTGAATTGGTAAAATTTTCCCGCGTGGGAAGGAACGCAGCATCAGTATTCAAAAGCTCGGTTGTAATGCCCCGTATAGGCGAAAGGTCATCAAGTATCAATACGCCACGCCCATGCGTTGCCACTATGAGGTCATGTGTCTCGGGATGTATCTCAAGATCCCTAACTTCCGCTGCCGGTACGTTTGAATTGTACTGAATCCATGATGTACCGCCGTCAAGACTGAGGAAAAGTCCGAAAACTGTGCCTGCAAAAAGCAGGTTCGGATTCACCAGGTCCTGCTTGATCTTGTGCGCGTAACCTTTGATCTCTGTATCAACAAGCTTGCTCCATGACTTGCCCATATCGGTGGTTTTATAGATATAGGTCTTCATATCGCCAAGTGCATGGTTATCAAATGTTACAAATGCAGTATTTTTATCGAACCTGCCGGCATCGACTGATGATACCCATGCATTTTTTGGAAGGCCCGGGATATTTTTTACAACATTCTCCCATGAAGCGCCGCCATTTGCCGTTACCTGCAGATTGCCATCGTCGGTTCCGACCCAAATTATATTAGCATCCAAAGGTGACTCGCATATTGTAAATATGGTGCAGTGATTTTCCGCCGATGAATTATCTACCGAGAGCCCGCCGGATTCATCCTGTTTCTGCTTTTCAGGATCGTTGGTTGTGAGATCAGGAGATATTCTTTCCCATGTGTTGCCCATGTTGCGGGTGCGGTATAGGAATTGTGCGCCTGTATATATTGTGCCCGGGTTAAGTGTGCTTTGATGGATTGGGGTATTCCAGTTAAAGCGAAGCTTGATCTTTTCGTCATGTGTTTGCGGCTTTATGGATTTGTTTTCGGTTGTGACTTTGTTGTACCTGTGAATGCCGCCGCCCTGCATTTCCCAGTAAACTATCTCGGTATTCTGCAGATCCGGCACAACCTGGAATCCATCGCCGAAGCCAATTGATTGCCAGTCGCCGGCCTGTATTCCGCCCGGTGAATTAGAAGGGCCTATCCATGAGCCGTTATCCTGAAGCCCGCCGTAAACATTGTAAAAGGGTTTCTGCAGGTCATAGTTCACATGGTAATACTGTGCAACCGGAAGGTTATTGATAAAAATAAAATTATTGCCGCGGTCAAACGAAACGTACATTCCGCCATCGGTTCCAAGGTAGATATTCTGGGGATTGTTCGGGTTTATCCATATAGCATGATGATCTGCATGAACCCACCCGCCTTCGAATGAGGATTCACGGAACGACTGCCCGCCGTCATCGCTTATTGAAAGAGAAAATGCCGGACGGTATATACGGTTGCCGTCAGTGGGATCAACTGCAATTACGCTGAAATAAAATGGTCTGGCAACAACGTTACCGGATGCGCTGTTGCGCTTCCAGGTTTCGCCGCCATCGTTGGATTCATACAGTCCAGTATTTTTTGATTCGGCTATCGCATAAATACTTTTGGTATCTGTAGGCGAGATCGCCAGGCAGATCCTTCCCAATACGCCGTCATCGGTGAATGACTGGTCAATGCGGTCCCAGCTCTGGCCGCCATCGATACTTTTGTACAGCCCGCTTCCTTCACCGCCGGAAGAGAATGCCCACGGCTTCCTGCGGAACTCCCACATAGAGGCATACAGAACATTTGGATTTTTAGGATCCATTACAATTTCTGCACAACCGGTCTTCTCATCTATATATAAGATCTTTTCCCAGGTGGTACCGCCATCATTGGTTTTATAGAGACCGCGGTCTTCGCTGTTGCCCCATAGAGGGCCGGGTGCTGCCACGTACACAATATTGCTGTTACCGGGATCAACAACTATTTTCGCTATGTGATTTGTATTCTCGAGCCCCACTTTTTTCCAATTATCACCGCCGTCATCAGATTTATAAAGTCCATCGCCGATGGTAACGCTGTTTCTCATGTTGGATTCACCCGTGCCAACCCATACTATTGAGGGATTTTTCTGATCGATAGTAATTGCGCCGATCGATTGGGCGTATTTATCGAACACAGATTTAAACACCGCGCCGCCGTTTATGGTTTTCCAAACGCCGCCGCCGGCTGCGCCGACATACATAATCCTTGGGTCAGAATTCACCGCATCGATAGCGGTTATTCTTCCGCTCATCGGAGCGGGGCCGATCTGCCGGGCAGTCAATGAACCGAATAAAGAGGATGTGACCTTTACCTGTGCGCCTGTGTTATTTGTTATAAATATAACCGGCAGAAACAGGGCAGTAAATAATCTCTTCCAAAATGAAGCTGTAAATTGTTTCATAAAATTTTACCTGTATATTGCGGACCGAGTTGTAAAAAAAAAGCGCAGAACTTTTGCCTGCGCCTGTGTAGCCTGAAAAATTTATTTGCCTGATTCGGGCATTGTGAAATATGAATCATCAACTTCAACATTAAGCTCAACTTTTTCCATTATTCCTTTTTGGCCTTCCTGGCTGCCAACTTCCCTGAATTCAAGAGCCATAGGGAAGGTAATGCCTTCTACCTGCTGGTAATTGCCGTAAATGGTTTCGGAGTTGATCTCCTTTTCCTTTACCTTGGTTTTGGAAGTCTCTTTAAGTATCAGGTATGACTGTGCATCGAGAAAGTAATAAGTAACATCGCCGTCTGAATCGGTCATCTTCAGCTTGTAAACTTCAGAGCCTTCCATATCTTCCTTGCCCATTAGCTCAACCTTACAGCCCTTATCTTTATAGTTCACCAGCCTGCCTTCGATATCTGCCTGCAGCCTCATCTGCTTTTCGGCTTCCTTCGGCATTTTTTCCGGGTCTTTTTTTCCTGTCCATGGATTTATCTGCCATGCTGTTGTACCGTCATATGCCTGCACCTGCGAATTGCCCTGGAAAGTAATATCCATTCTCATTTTGTCTTTTCTTTTGAGTACAAGCGTAACAGGTACTTCAAATCCGCCGCCTGAAAACTTGCCTGTAAATCTAACCGATTTCAAAGCCATGAGCTTATCCATGCCGCCCATCGCCTTAACGTGGTTATCTATGATCTCGTCAACGGTTTGTGAATGGGTTTGTGTTACAGCCAGAATCAGAAACAGCAAAGCTGCAAAAATGCCTAATTTTTTCATTTTTTGAGTATTTTGAGGTTATTTTGTATGATTATTAGATATTCAAACGGAGAAAATATTACATGAATCCGGCCCCTAAGCCAAGGTGCTATATATAGTTAAGACGCCAGAAAACGTAAATTGGTTTCATAAATATAACAATATATTATATTGTATAAAGATTAATTCGAAGTCGCCAAACTACGGACATTTTTATGTTGTAAGAAGACTTTTCCCGCCAAGACACAAAGCCGCGAAGTTGACATCAAGTTCATTTCCACCTGTGGTGTAACTCCAGTGTGGAATTTAAGTGCTCTAAGTGATTTAGTGGGAATGATCTCATCATTTCAAATACTTCTCAAACCAGCCGGTGATGCGCTTGTATTGATCAAGCCAGCTTGACTGCCTGTGGAAGCCGTGACCTTCTTCGGGGTATATCATTACTTCAAAATCTTTTTTGTTATCTATTAGCTTCTGAGTTAGCTGCACCATATCCTGGAAGAACACATTATCATCAAGCATTCCGTGGGTAAGCAGGAGGTGTCCCTGCAAATTCTCTGCATAAGTGTACGGTGATGACTTTTCATAATATTCGTTCACGCCGGCGCTGTCCGGATCGCCGAACCTTGCGAGCGTGTACCACCAATTGCTGTAATAGTAATTCTTCCAGTTCGCCACGGCGCGAAGTGCAACGCCGGCTTTGAAAATTTCGGGGTGCGTAAACATCGCCATCAGCGTCGTGAATCCGCCGTAGCTGCCGCCGTAAATGCCGACTTTTTCTTTATCTATCAACCCAAGCCCTGCCAGGTAATTCACACCGCTGATATAATCCGAAACCTCCCAATAACCGAGATTGCGGTAAGTTTTGGTGCGGTGCTCTTTGCCATAGCCCATGCTTGCGCGGAAATCGAGATCGAGCACGACAAAATCATTTTGCGTGAGGTAAGTGTTCACCATAAAATTATCCCTGTACGGCGAAAATCCTTTTGTAACATTCTGCAAATAGCCCGCGCCGTGTACAAAGCAGATAAGCGGATATTTCTTTTTCGGATCGAAGTTCTGCGGCTTGTATAATAATCCGTATATCAGCGCGCCATCCTCTTCATTTGTTACTGTGATAACCTCGGGTACATTCCAGTTTACACCTGAAAATTTTGGAGATATGGTATTAGTGACCTGCGTAGAAACGCCAGGGGCAATATCGAGCATATGCAGCTCATTAGGCTTGGTAAAGTACGACTGTGAATAAAACAGCCTGCCGCCGTCCGGCGATAGCCTTAGCTCCGATACATCGCCCTGTTCAAATGTTAATTGTTTTGCGGGTGAGCCTGTCAGATCAGTTTCATAAACAAAATACTCATATGGATGTTCGGCATTTGCGCTGTAGTAAACCTTGCCGTTTTTTGTATCTATCGCGGATTCCAATATAGTAAAGCTTCCGCCTGCCACCTGCTGAAAGCCGGTGCCGTCAATTTTAAGCTTGTACAGATTGTTAAATCCGGATATCTCCGATTCAAAAATTATTTCATTATCACTTATGAATGAGGTGTGGTTCGAGTGTTTTTCAAACCATGCAGTATCGCTTTCGGAATAGATCTCAATAACCTTGCGGCTCGCTATATCGTATTTATATATCTTTCGGTTATGGCGGTCCATTGATTCTGCATCAAGAACAATACTTGTGCCGTCAGGGGAGTATTCGGCATAAGAAGTAGAATAGCGGATGCTATCGGGATAGGCAAACTCATTAATTATTGTGTAAAGTGAATCCTTCCCGGCAGAGCGGACTTCATACTCATACATCGTTACCCGCGAGATACCCCTTCGTATCTTTTCAGCGGTTACGAATCTTTCGGTATAATCAGGAATTAAAAGCTCGCGCTTAGCGGAGTTATCATACTTCACTATGAACAGCCTCAGCAGGGTATTGGGATCGCCCTTATATTTATCCGTCATATCCATTATCTGGAACGATAGTGAATCAGACTCATCATCTATAAGCGCTAATTCCTTTGAAGCTGCGGCAGTATCGCTATAACGCTTCATGAAATAATTGCCTTCCCGCCTGTAGATTACAAAATTGCTGATGGCAAGGGGTGAGTATTCATACTCGTCGGTTTCAGTTATTCTTATATCACCGGTGTATTGCCTGCTTGCTGCGAAATTTTTGGATATGTAAACATCGCCCTTTAGAATTGTCACCGCATCGCCGTTAGGCAATAATATGAATTCAGAGGCAGTTTCACCTGTATCTGAATATTTGAATGTTTCGCCGGTGTTATAATTATAGTCGAACAGGCTTAGCATGCCGTCATAATCATCATCGCCGTAATAGTATATTTTGGATGATTGGGGATTAATATATTTTAAGGTGGGGCGCGGATTTACAATATTCGTATCCTGGAAAATGTATTCCAGCGTAACCTGTTGTGCAAAAAGTGATGCTGCCGGTAAAAAGAAAAATATCAGTATGCTGCGAAACGACCGGTTAAGACGGCGAAACAGGGTGTCCGTTACCGTATTGCTGCTGAAAATATTTTTAGTAATGAAGTTCCTCAACTTTTTCTCTTTCACGGATAAGGTGGTATTTATCGCCGTCAACCAGCACTTCTGCCGGCCGGAGCCTCGCGTTATAATTTGAAGAAAGCGAATAGCCGTATGCACCGGTAGTGAGAACTGCGAAGCGGTCGCCCCGTTCCATTTTTTGTAGGCTGCGTTTTGCTGCGAGGAAGTCTGAGGTTTCGCATACCGGCCCTACTATATCTACGGTTTCAAAACCCGTGTCTTTCAGGTTAAGCGGTACTATCTGGTGATAGGCTTGGTAGAGGCATGGCCTCATCAGGTCATTCATCCCGGTATCCGTGATCACAAACTTTTTAAGTTCGCCCTGTTTGGTATATAACACCTTACCCACAAGTATGCCCGCATTGGCAACGAGAGAACGGCCCGGCTCTATAATAAGCTTTTTGTTGTATGATGAAAGCAGCTTGATAACCGATTCCACATGCTCGCCGAGAGGCGAGTAACGCTCAATATCATCGGGCTCAGTTGGAATATACCTGTGCTGCAGAATGTTTTTGTACTGTACGCCGAATCCGCCGCCAAAATTAAGATAACGGATATTGATGCCCATTTTTTCAACCTGTTCAATAAGCTCGCCGAGATATTTAACAGCTTCCATATACGGTTTTACTTCAGTTATCTGCGAGCCAATGTGTGAGTGTATTCCAATTACATCTATATTGGGCAGCTCGCTGGATGTTTTGAACACTTCAATTATATCGCGGCTGTCTATACCAAACTTGTTTTCCTTCATTCCCGTAGTAATGTAAGGATGGGTTTTCGCGTCAATATCGGGATTCACCCTGATCGAAACCCTCGCGATCACTCCAAGCCTGTGCGCGATCTCTGAAATAACCTTGATTTCCTGCAGCGATTCAACCGTGAAATTGAAAATGTTTTCCCTTAGCGCGTACTCAATTTCTTCATCGGTTTTGCCAACGCCGGTGAATGTAATTTTATTTCTTAAATAACCGAACTTGAGCGCAAGATAAAGCTCGCCGCCCGAAGCAATTTCTGCGCCTGCGCCTTCTTCTGCAAGCAGCTTAAGGATTTCCGGATTTGAATTCGCCTTAATAGCGTAGCAATTGATGAAATCAAGCTTAGAGTTAACCAAAGGCTGGTTAATATCCCTGTAGTTCCTGAGGATCTGGTTCTTGCTGTAGAGATAAAGTGGAGTTCCGAATTCCTTAGCAAGATCTTCAACCAGGAAATTTTCTGCGTAGAGGCGGTTATCTTTTATGTAAAAATGATTCATATAAAGAAATTAAGTTCAGTTATTTAGTTGACTGCAAAAATATGTTTTTGTTATGACTTTTGAAATGTATTTAAACGTAATAGATGCCAAATCTAAGTACACGACATTAAATAAATAACACTCTAAAACTATGTTAAAAGAAGTTTCTTTACCCTGGATTTCAATATACTTAACCTCACCCCCCTAACCCCATCTCCTGACAGGAGAGGGGGAACTGAGAAA
>JAYRXC010000013.1:0-206288 GCA_041917655.1 Ignavibacteria bacterium
AGTAATCAGATTTACAAATACATAGAAATATTTTATAACAGGAAAAGGAGACATTCTAAATTAGGATACTTGTCGCCTTTTAATTTTGAAAAATCAAAAAACACTACTTTCTAAGTGTCTATTTTATCGAAGCAAGACCATTGTTATGGTATAGAAAATATAACGGGCCCGATAAAAAAAATGATATTCCTGTTGCGTTGGCAACAGACGGTCAGGGAGGTATTGTAGTTACAGGTAACGTCAGGAAAATAGATTCATTTTATGATGTGTTTGTAATGAAATATGATATTAATGGTTTTACTGAATGGATACAATTTTACAGGTATTCTGTGAATAGGGATAACAAAGTTTCTTCTGTTGCAGTGGATGGTACAGGAAACATCTATTTATCAGTAAATGCCGGTTCTTTAGATGCTGAAAAGAGATGGATAACATTAAAATATTCTTCAGTTGGTGATATGGAGTGGTCCAGAAGTGAGTTATCTGATACAGGTGTAATTGGCATGCAGGTTATCAATGCTGAAGAACTTGGCCGGGTTTTTTCAATTGGAATTGATTTGACCGGAAGAAATAAATTGAAAGTAAATTGTTATGACCGTTTAGGAAACTTACGGTGGTATAACGAATATGATAAATGGACAACTTTTTCTAAAGCTGTTTTTGATGATAGGTATAACAAGATGTATTTATTCGGAAGTCTCAATGAAGATTCAGTATCAAAATTACGAATACTTGCTTTTAATGCTGAAGAAGGAGGGGAAACAATCTGGTCTGATGAATATGCTGGTCTCTCAAATACTTCATGTTTTTCAAGTGATATTACTTTAGGCAATGACTATAATATTTATATTACAGGCTGGCAGCAGAGATCACCAAATGTATCTGACTTTTTTACTATGAATTACGACTTTGACGGAAACAGGCTTTGGGAAAAATTGTATAACTATTATGGTAATAGCGGGGACCGACCTCGGAGTATAAGCATTGATTACTTAGGGAATATATATGTGTTGGGTAATTCATTGCATCTGGTTAATGGTTATACTGTCACTTTAATTAAATACTCACAGGATATTTTCCCCAGGTTTTCATCAGAAATACCTGAAAGCTTCAAGCTTCACCAGAATTATCCCAACCCTTTTAATCCTTCAACACAGGTAAAATATGACCTTCCGCTTGATGCAAATGTAAAGATCACCGTTTTTGATATGCTTGGCAAAGAGATTGCAGTGCTTGTAAATGAGTATAAAGCTGCGGGCAGCTATGATGTTAGCTTTAATGCTACACAGCTTTCAAGCGGTATGTATTTTTACAGGATACAAGCCGGCAGCTTTACAGAAACAAAGAAAATGCTGCTTGTAAAATAAAGAGTTCACATAAAAAATGAAAATATGAAAATTAAATACGCAGTTACCATATTAATGTTGTTTATCTTAGTTGACATTCCTGTCAATTCACAGGTTACCCAGCTATGGGTAAATAGTTTTGGCAACCCCGGAAATAATAGATCGTGTAAAACCCTTGTTGATAAATTTACCGGTGATATTTATGTGTTAAGTAACAATGTAGATGAATTATACGTCATTAACCTTGTTAAATACGGTTCTAACGGCAGGCAATTATGGGCAAGAACATATACAGTTGCCGGTCATAAATGCCAGGCATTTGATATGACCCTGGATAACCTTGGAGGAATTATCATTGCAGGACATATAGAAAAAATAAATTCCTTTCCTTTAATTAACGATTATTTAACAGTCAAATATTCTTCTAATGGTATCATTTCGTGGGTGAGAAAGTTTAGCGGGCCGCCTAATAGTATGGTTTCTCCCCGAAAGGTAATTACCGATGGTAATGGCGGAGTTATAGTTACCGGCACTAGTATGGCAGGGTTATATGACATCCTTACAGTAAAGTACAGTTTTGACGGCACCTTAGAGTGGTCTAAGAGATATTCAACAGATTTGAACTATCATGATATTCCGAACTCAATGGCTATTGATGGTGATGGCAACATTTATATCACAGGTTATACCGGTATCACTTATATCACAAGTGACAAGCTGGTTCTAAAATATTCCAGCCGTGGAGATCTTGTATGGATAAGGAAGGATACATTGCGTGGTGAGCAGCAGGGATTGCAGGTAATAAATAATGAAGCACTAGATGAGATATATATTTTGAGCAAGAATTATTATCGAGATTCGGTTTCCGGTGATGCTACGGTTGAATGTTTTGACAGGCAGGGTAATTCTAAGTGGAGTTCTGCATTACCTTATGCTTATGAACCTCGGGCAATTCTGGATGAAACTGATAACAGATTATATTCATACGGTTTCAAGGATACAGCGGGATATATATTGCGGGTTTTAAATTTAAACATGCAGGGAAGAGTAATTTGGTCAAAAAATTACAATGCAGGTTTAGCAATAATATATACAGCGGATATAGCCATTGATGATTATCATAATATTTATTTAGTAAGTAATAGTCATACTGGGGGCAATGGAGTAGATTGTTATACAACAAAATTCAATTCAAATGGGGATGAATTGTGGGTTACAAGTATGGGCACTTCCGGTTTAGAAAACAAATATTCCAATAATATTTGTCTGGATAATGATAATAATATAATTGTCTCGGGTTCATATTCGTTAATTACACCGTTTTTTATAGAGGCGATATTTACCGCTAAATACTCACAGGGAATATTACCAAGGTTCTCTTCAGAAATACCTGAAAACTTTACGCTTAAGCAGAATTATCCCAACCCTTTTAATCCTTCAACACAGATAAAATATGACCTTCCGCTTGATGCAAATGTAAAGATCACCGTTTTTGATATGCTTGGCAAAGAGATTGCAGTGCTTGTAAATGAGCATAAAGCTGCGGGCAGCTATGATGTTAGCTTTGATGCTTCACAGCTTTCAAGCGGTATGTATTTTTACAGGATACAAGCCGGCAGCTTTACTGATGTCAAAAAAATGATGTTGATCAGATAATAAGATCACATTCAGGAAACTAATATTATTCAATTTGAAAAACAAAGATAAGAATTTGATGGTAATAAAAATATCTCGAGGCTTTATTTCAGTATTTATCCTGGTTTCTTGCTGTTTGGCTTATTCACAGCCTTCTTTGCAGTGGGCTAACAGATACAACGGACCAGGTAATTTAAGCGATATCGGGTGGTTTGTTCGTTTTGATAACCTCGGGAACTCAATTGCTGCCGGAACATCTTCAAATCAGGACATTGTAATCATTAAATACAGCAGCAGCGGCAGCGAAGTATGGAATAGGGTCATACCCCCTTCCGGTACAACCTTGTTAGCAGGAATAATTGTTGATAACGCCAACAACATTGTTGTTTCTTACTCAAACAATTCCGCTACCTTATCAGATATTGTTACAGCCAAATATAGTCCATCCGGTGACCTGTTGTGGAATGTGAGGTATAACTATATCAATAACGGAAATGAACGGCCCGGAGCCATCAGTGTTGACGGATTTAATGATGTTTATGTTTGCGGTTCAAGCCAGGCGCCTTCGGGAACCTGCGGATTGCTCACTCTGAAATACAGCTCTTCCGGCCTTATACAATGGTCAAACTACACCAGTACTTCAAACAATCCTGTGACAGTAAAAGATATGGAGCTGGATCAGTTTGGAAATGTTTATTCCTGCGGAAGGATTGAACAGCTAAACTCTAATGCGTTTATCGCCAAAGTGTCACCATCAGGAACTTCTCTGTTTTTCCAAACTTATAATAACTCGTCTGTAAGCGGGACTGATTACTTTAATGAACTTGCTATAGATGGGATCAACAATTTTATTTACCTGGCCGGATCAAGCTGGGGGGGGACATCAACCACTGATGATTTTATTACAGCCAAATACAGCACTTCGGGTATATTGCAATGGCTGCAGAGATATGACGGCCCTTCTCATGCCCTTGATAACGCAGGGTCTGTAGTAATAGATAATCTGGGAAATGTTTACTCCGGAGGGATCAGCCATGGAGGCGCTACTAATTATGATATAGCGATAGCCAAGTATTCCCCTGCAGGAATACCTTTGGGATATCAAAGATATTCGGTTGGCTCAGTTTCCGAATCATTTTCGAAAATGATCATCGACCGGACGCAGCAGAAAATCTACGTAACGGGGGCTGGAAATGATAACTTGATCATCCTGAAATACAATACTTCTTTGACTAATGAATGGAGCATAAGTTATAACTCACCCTTTAATGGAGTTGATGGCGGGCAGGATATATCTGTTGATTCATCTACTGTATATGTAACCGGATACAGCGTAGGCGCAGGTACAAACAATGATATGCTTACTCTCAAGTACTCTGTTACCAGTGGCGTTAATGCTGTTGTAAATGAAATCCCATCCGGTTTTACGCTTCATCAGAATTACCCTAATCCTTTCAATCCCAATACGGTTATTTCATTTGATATCCCTGCAAATGGGAACGTAAACCTTGAAATATTTGATGCAGCAGGCAGATTAGTCTCCACGCCTGTTAGCCACTTTCTTGAGGCCGGAAGTTACGAGTTTAACTTTGAAGCATCAGGACTTTCAAGCGGCATATATTTTTACAGGATTAGCACAAATGAATTCGCTGATGTTAAAAAAATGACCCTGATCAAGTGATTCAAGAAACTTTTTCTAAACATCAGAAATCGAAAAAAATGAATAAAGTGAGAATAATAATTATAGCCGCCTCGTTGTGTTTGTTTTACTTCCAGATAAATTCACAGCCTTCTCTGCTTTGGGAAAAAAGATACTCAGGTTCAGGCACCTTTACTGATATTGGAAAGTTGATTGAAAAGGACAAATCAGGAAATATTGTTGTGGTCGGTCAAACTTTCGAAAATTATGATGTTATCATCATAAAATACGATAATTCAGGCGTTGAGTTATGGCGAAGGATATTCACTTCAGCCGGAAACTCGCGTATCGTTGGCCTATCAATTGACCAGGGTAATAATATTCTCCTCGCTGCTGTAACACCCAATTCAAGTTTCGATGAGGTTGCCGCTATTAAATACAGCCCTTCCGGTTCGATTATCTGGGACAAGCGATACAGGTACTCTGATGCAGGCGAAGATAGATTTGGGGTAACTTGCTCCGATTCATCTGATAATGTATATATATGTGGTTCTAGCAAATCAACTTCAGGCTCATACGGATTGGTTACGCTAAAATACAATACTGCCGGCGTTCTGCAGTTTGAAAGTTTTGTTCAAACAGGTAATATCCCCTTAACCGTAGATAAACTTCTGCGTGATAACTCCGGAAACCTGTACGCTTGCGGTATGGTTGAGAGCACTTCAGGAAATTCAAACGCATTTTTAGCTAAACTAGGTCCGGCCGGCTCTCTCGAATTTTTCCAGCAATACAACTACACCGCAGTGAGCGGCGTAGACAGGTTTACCGATATTGCGGTAAACAGCTTGGGAACCGAAATTTACACCGCTGGTCTAAGCTGGGGAGGCACCGCTTCCCGGGAAGATTTTATTACTGCCAGATATTCAAACTCGGGTATGATCTCATGGATTCAAAGGTATAATGGCCCGGGCAGCAGCGTGGACATGGCTGGAGATATAGAGATCGATGCATCAGGGAATGTTTTTGCGGGGGGTATAAGTAACGGTGGTGCTACGGGCGATGATTTCGCAATTGCAAAATATTCTTCGGCAGGAACTCCACTCGGGTACCAGAGATTTACTGTTGGAAGCTCAGCTGAACTTTACGCTTCTATGATAATGGACCAGCAGAAGCAGAATTTGTATCTGATCGGTACGAGTTCTTCAGATCTAATGATCATAAAATACGGCACAAACTTAAACATGCAATGGTATAGATCTTATAACTCTCAATACAATCTCTATGATGGCGGCTATAGCATGAAAGTAGATTCAACTAGTGTATATGCTGTGGGTTTCAGCCAAACTCCCGGTACCTCTTTGGACATGATTACCCTCAAGTTTGGGAATCTGGTTTCAGTTAACCAGGAAGGAGTATTGATCCCATCCGTTTTTACGCTTCATCAGAATTACCCTAATCCATTCAATCCTAATACGGTTATTTCTTTTGATATCCCTGCAAATGGGAACGTAAGCCTTGAAATATTTGATGCTGCAGGCAGATTAGTCTCCACGCCCGTTAACCATTATCTTGAAGCCGGAAGTTACGAGTTTAACTTTGTAGCATCGGGACTTTCAAGCGGCATATATTTTTATGTCCTAAATGCCGGAAATTTTACCGATACGAAGAAAATGGTATTAATTAAATAGTAAACTCAATTAGAAAGACGAGATAATCATAATGCAATTCAAAAGATTTATTTGTACAGTTTTTACACTACTTTTACTGGCAAATATGGTGTATGGGCAGCCAACTGAACAATGGATCAGAATGTATAACAATTCAGTTAGTGATCAAAGCAGGTTTATTGCTGTTGATAATTCAGGTAACTGTATTGTAAGCGGTTATAATCAATTTTTTGATATTGTAACTGTTAAGTATGATCCTTCAGGCAATATTCTGTGGACAAATATTCACAATGCTGACGGGCCGGCAGAGTTAAACGGCCTCGCAGTTGATAATTCGGGAAACATCATTTTGGCCGGTGCCGATATAGGGCCATCCGGCAATACAGATATGCTTATTTTGAAGATCGGTTCAGGCGGTACTACACTGTGGCTGGCAAGATACAACAGCGCCTTTAACCTAAATGATAAAGCTATGGTAATGGTGTTGGATAATACCGGCAGTATTTTTGTTTCAGGTTACTCTGGTAAAACACTTACAACTACTCAACTAACAACTGTTAAATATAATTCAGTTGGCGTGCAGCAATGGGTAAATGCGCAAAACACTAATACTAACAGAACCTATGCATTAGATATTGATATTGATGCATTAGGAAACATTTATATCTGCGGAACTTATGGGGTAGACAACTTGAACCAAGATGCATATTTATTCAAAATATCACCGGTTGGGACTTTCGCATTTTTTACACCATATAACAACAATTCTGTTACGGGATCTGATGGCTTCTTTGCGCTTGTTGTTAACCCCTCGGCAACAGCTGTTTTTGTTACTGGTTTTAGCGATAGTACCACAACTTCATCAGACCAGATCACAGCCAGGTTTAACTCTTCCGGTGCACGGCAATGGCTTATGAGATATAATGGACCCGGAAATGGCAGTGATTATGGGGGCGCTATTGTTCTGGATTCTGCAGGAAATGTTTACAGCGCGGGTTCAAGCACAGGCTCTGGCTTAGCAGGGAGAGATATTGAGATTTCAAAATATTCATCAGCAGGCGTTCCAATGGGGTACCAGAGATATAATGCAAATAACCAAAGTGAATCCTTTCAAACAATGAAAATCGATGCCGCTAATAATCTTTATATAGCGGGCAATACAACTACAGCTTTGAATGGCTCAGATGTAATTTTACTGAAATATAATCCTTCGCTGACAATGCTCTGGAGCAAAACCTACGATGGTATTGAGAATAATAATGATTTAACTTCAGATATAGTGTTGGATAACTCTGGCAATATATTCCTGGGAGGAAGTACATATTTTAATAGTACCGGCACAGATTATCTTACAATAAAATACTCGCAGCCTGTGGGAATTGAAGGCAGTGCAGAAATAATACCTGCCGCATTTACGCTTCACCAGAATTATCCCAATCCTTTTAATCCCGCTACAGAGATCACTTTTGATATACCTTCATGCGAGATGGTTAACATTTCAGTTTTTGATGTCATGGGCAAAGAAATAGCCGTGCTGGCAGATGATTTCTTTAATGCCGGCAGTCACAATGTCAGTTTTGATGCAACTGGGTTTTCAAGCGGTATGTATTTCTACAGGATTTCTGCAGGAAGCTTTAAAGATGTTAAGAAAATGGTTTTGATAAAATAACTTTTTATGATAAACAAATCTAAAATCTTTCTGGTTATCTTTTTTATTCAGGTATTTACATATTCACAAACAGATGAATATGGTACATACTATAATAACGGAGTACTTTCCGGGCTTGGGGCGTCTAATGGGGGATACGCTTCCGTGCCCGGAAATACTCTGCTTAACCTGCAAAATGCCGGAACCATAGAAACCTGGGTTTACCTGAACCAGCATAATACTTCAAGCTCGTTTATTTACGAAAAAGGGAATTCGATACGCTTTGGCATAAACGGCGGCCCCAGTGTTTTCAGGCCGTTTATGGATATAAACGGTTCATCCTTTGCATCGAACGGATTATTATCCATACCCCTTAACAGGTGGGTGCACCTGGCAGGGGTTTTCAGTGTAGCAGGCTCTGCAACTACAGTTACGTTCTATGTTGATGGAGCTATTTACGGATCGCCTGTTACAAACAATGTTGTGCCTGCAAATACCGCTGATTCTGTAACAATTGGTGGCAGCAGGCTGAGTATTTCCAATGGAGTAACCGGGTTTGTTGATGAAGTAAGATACTGGGCTGCTGCCAGAACTGCTGCTCAAATTGCCAAATGCAGGTTCACAGGCATTGGAGATGGTGTTGATGCTAACCTGAATTCAGCAATTACTGCAGGTGATGAGTATAGCGGACTGGTTGCTTCATGGACCTTTAACGGGCAGGGTACCGCTGTTGATGAGAGCATTAACAATCTGAATGCATATTTGAGAAGGGGTGCTTTTACTGCAAATTCACCTTTGGCGGGGCAGCCTGTGCCGTACAATATGGTTTGTTACTTTGCAAGCACTCCATCAAGCTATATCAAAGTTCCGGATAATGATGTTTTTGACAGGGTCAATTCAGGTTCAATTGATGGATGGATTCAGCCAATAAATATTTTTAACAGTGAGATAATTAGCAAGAACAGTACTCCTTCTAATGCAACCTTTAGGGTTTTCTTAAACCAGGGTTATCTTCATCTGCAGCTTGGCAGTGATACAGCCAGCGGACCTCCTGTTTTCCCTGGAATATTAAGCCATTTTGCCGTTACCTGGAAACTAAACGGCAGCCAGTATTCCGTGAAATTTTACACTAATGGTGCATTAAGCGGGAGTTCTATTATAACGGCAAATATGCAGCTTAATGCAAACCCTGTTATCATAGGCAACATTCAGCAGGGCGGCTCTGCATTTGCCGGCAATATGGATGAAATAAGGGTCTGGGGCAAAGACCTGACTGCTGATGAAGTTAGTTCATATATGTTCGTATCGGGAAGGTCCGGGGGACCATTTATTAATAATCACCTTCTCGCATGCTGGAATTTTGACGGTAATCTTAAGAATTTCTCTCAAACACCTGGTATCAACGGCTCATTTAATACTGCTCCAGGAAACGAATGCAGGTTTTCTGCATATGAGAATGAATCAAATACCGGCCAGATAACAGTGAACTTGTATCCATTTCCAACTGTGCTGAATAACAGGGATAGCTCTTTCCCGGGCGGATTTGCCGTCAAGGCCCCGTATAAAGGCCTTCTATTTGGTACACCTGTTTATGATACAATATCAATTCCGGGAAATGTACAGTTGAATAATATACAGGTGTTCCTCTCTATTTTTCAGCCTTTACTCAGCAGTATGGTTGTTACCTTAAAAGCGCCAAACGGAACGGAAATCACTCTTCTAAACAACAGCGGGGGGCAGGGAAACTCTGTGCATACAATTCTAAAAGATGGCAGTACGCCATTGGCAAATTTTCTGCCGCCATGGAGCTATACAGCTGACCCGGTTCAAACAATGGGAAATTTTAACAATTCAGGCTCCGCAGGTTTGTGGATAATTAAAGTAGTTAATAATAATGTTTCCGCAAACGGAAGATTAAAAGGCTGGGGAATCAGGATAAATAATACTTTAACAGCATTACAGTCTGTATCCGGAGTTATTCCCGGTTCATTCAGACTGTATCAAAACTATCCTAATCCATTTAACCCTTCTACTGAAATTTTATTCGATCTTCCGGAAAGCGGGAATTTAAAACTGGATGTTTTTGATATGCTGGGGCAGGAAGTAGCTGTGCTTGCCGATGAATATAAAACAGCGGGCAGTTACAGGATCAGCTTCGATGCTTCGCGTCTTGCCAGCGGAACTTACTTTTTCAGGCTCCGATCCGGCAGCTTTTCTGCTGTAAAAAAAATGATACTGTTTAAATAGATAACATAACTAACTATATGACTAAGAGAATTTTGTTAAATGCTGCATTCTTTATTATTTCGACTTGTGCCGTTTATTCACAGGTAACCGAGCAATGGGTAAAACGTTATTCAGAAACGGCTTTTTCAAATGAGCACCCGGTCAAGATCGTAGTGGATAAGTTCTCCGGAGACATCTATGTGTGCGGTTCAGTGAGAGATCATTCATCTGCAAAAAATGACATATTAACCATCAAGTATAGTCCACAGGGAATGGAGTTGTGGAAAAAACTCTACAATGGAGAAGGAAACGGAGATGATATGCCCCAAAGTATGATCCTTGACCAGCTTGGTGGATTGATAATTACTGGTTACAGTAAAGGAAGAGCCTCAGGGAATGACTGTATAACCATAAAATATGATCTTGCTGGAAACAGGCTTTGGGCCAGAAGATACAACGGCATGGCCAACAATGATGACTATGGTGTTGATCTTGCTACAGATGGTACAGGCGGAGTAATTGTTACTGGTAACAGTATTGAAAACCTGAAAGATATCTTTACTATAAAGTATGAATATGATGGCACTGTAAAATGGATAAACCGCTACAGCACAATCGCTGATGACGGTGTCTTTTCCATAGCCCTGGATGTGAACAGCGATGTTTACATTGCAGGTTGTACAGGTATCGATAACAGGGAGTTTCTGACCATGAAGATCAATTCCGAAGGGAACAACCAGTGGATAAGGACATACTCAACAAGAGAAAATGATGTTGCACAAAAAATATTGGTAAACCATAATAACAACGAAATCTATACCATTGGGATGAGTGATGCAGCCGCAATTGCCGTATGTTATGACTATTCCGGAAATGAAAGATGGGTTTCCGCGGGAGTTGAAGCTTTTACATTTGAAGCCGCGGAATTTGACGGAAGCGGCAGTATCTTTTTATGCGGAAACGATACTGCAATAAATAACTCAAACATCTATTTAGCAGCTTTGGATGTGAACAATAACGGCGCATTGTTATGGCGTGTAGTTTATGATAGCGATGGTTCATGGGGTGACATCCCTGAAGATCTTGCTTTGGACAACGAAGGCAATATATATATTGCGGCCTTCAGTAAATCTATAACAGCTTCGAGCGAGTTTAACACAATTAAATACAAACCTTCGGGTGTGAAAGATTGGGAGGTTAGATATAATCTGTTGGGAAGTAACATTATCAGCTCGCTGGCAATTGGTAAAAATAACACTGTTTACGTAACAGGAGGAAGCATAAACGCATCAGGAAACTATGATTTCGCAACAATTAAATACACACAAAGCACTGCTGCATTCACCGGAATGGCCGGAAATGAGCTAACTCTTCATCAGAATTTTCCAAATCCTTTCAATCCGGTCACAAAAATTAGCTACTTTATTCCCACTGAGGGTTACGTTAAACTTAGCGTTTTTGATGTTTTGGGAAAAGAAATTACTGTAATTGAAAATGAATTCAAGAGCGCAGGCACTTATGATGTGGTTTTTGACGCAACCCGTCTTTCTAGCGGTGCATATTTTTATAAGCTTCAGTCCTCAGGCCATACAGAAATACGAAAAATGATATTATTAAAATAGATCATCAGATCCTCCTGCAATTTCTGCCGGGGGAAATTTAAATAACATACAAAAAAAATCATGAAACGATTTCTCATTTACATACTTGCCGCAATGGTGCTGGTAATTTTTGCAGCAACAGAGAAAATACTCAGCCAGGAAGTATATTATTGTAAAAATAGCTGCATGAATGGAGAACCCAGCGGAGTAACTTCAAAATTTCAATATGATATATATATTGATAATGTGATTTACATATTTGTTAAATTTCCGGGCGCGTACGGCCAGAATAAGATTCACTTCAGGCATAAGAAGATTGGCGAACCGGGACCGGTTGCATTTGTTGAGATAGACCCCTCTTCAACATGGATATGTTATGAGATGAACATTCCTCAATGGGGTGAGTACGAGATAACAGTTACAGACGCCGATAATAATCTTATTCATAAAGGCAATATTACAATGCTGGAAGCTAAGCAATAATGATTTACCGCAGTAGGATTCTCCCCAATGAATCCAAAATGTTCTTCTTTTATTGCGGAAATAGTTGAAGTACTTTTACAGCAGTAAAGTACTGCTGTAAAAGGAAACAACTAAATAAAAAAACATTTTTATGAGTTTGAAGTTAAATACATCCCGTTTGAGACTGTACGCAGTACTTTTTTTATTGAAGATACTGCTGGTTATCGGATTTTCCTCCTGTGGACTAAGAGAAAAGATCATTCTATTTAACAAAGATGATGAAAGCAGAAAAATGCATACTTTTGATCAAGGATTTCTAACTGATACGGTTAAGTACTTCTACCCTGTTAGCGCAGGCAGTGTTGAAACCGGGTTTACTTCTTGTGATACTTCGATGCTTTCAGTATTTTCTGGTTGTCTGCTCTATGCTTCGGAACCTTTGCTGTACTCGGCGAACTATCCGGATTGTGTTTTTTATAGGCTCATGGTATTCAAATCCGAGGGTCCCGTTAAGATATTTACACTTAGTTTGCGCCATAAAGTATTCTATGCCAGTATAAAAGAAATAACAAGGCCGGCATATCTAAAACCTCAACCGGACGGCCGATATGTACCAAAATTCAGTTACCAGGATTTCCAACCGGATACATCTGTAAGAGATACTTCTGCAAGAATAGAGGAATATGAATCAATTTCATTAATAACCGGAAATGAACTGAGAATGACCGTAAACAAACACAAAATAATTGATGGGGTTGTGTTGTGGGATAATTTGAATTACGAAATGAGGGAGGCAAATTTTCATAAACTACCGGCATACACGGATAATAACGGTACCCAGCACTATATTCTTGAAACGAAGTTTGGTGATAAATATTGGCTGGTCGATAGAACAGAACCCGAAGGAAGCTTTAAAAAATGCTGTAAACTCCTGATGAGTATTGAAACATTAATCTCCTTGGAAGATAAGGTAAGTCTTCATGACTAGTATGATTCTCTAATCAAAATCCTTATGCTCCCGGCTTTTTTTCAAAGCAGTCAAATAATCAACCCGGCAAATCTGTTCTGTTTCCTATTCTTTTAATAAGTGCATTAAACTTTGATGAAAGCCAATCAGATTCAGGAAGCGATCTTTCTGCCGGTATTTTTCTGAAAAGTTCAATAATCGATTTTTGATTGCTTTTACCTTCCCGGAAGCTCCATAAGGCATTATAGTAATTAAAGAAAGCGTGAATAGCTGTCCGTTGTTCATCCTGCAGGTTTTTATCTGTATTAAGGAATTTGCGGAATGAGTTTACGGATTCTTTTGCTATTTCATAATTGTTCAGCTCAAAATGATTTTTGAGATTAAGAAATTTGATCTTGTATTTATAAAGGAAAGTATTGGTTTTGATAAGTGAAGTTTCTCTTAAAGAGTCTCCAAAATTACCTTTTTCAAATTCATGCAATGCATTAAATAGTGATTTGACGTTTTTGCGGTGAGTTGGCTGAATTATACCGATATTTTCCTTTACAAATTCTTCGGCTTCTTCGGATTTACCTGCTTCAAAGTAATTCGATACAATGTTTAGAAACAGATCGCTTCTGAAAAAATTCTCACCGCTAATCTTGTAAAGACCATATTTAATATATATTCCGTAATTGTCAATCAGTTCGTTTTTTATCACGCTGCTGTTTTCAAACCTTTTCTTTCTGCCGCAGTAATTTATCAGGTAAATTACAGTAGTTCTTTGTGTTCCTTCGTTAAAAGTGTTTAAATGTTCGCTAATGAACTTTTTGTATTCGTAATAGTATTTAATATTGTTAAAGTTGCTGAACGCTTTATAAGCCATGTAGTAAGCTGTTAAAACATCTTTCCCGTCAAAATCATGTTTTGAGATGAATTCAAAGAGCTTATTAATATCAAGATTCTTGAGGAATTCATCTGCTAGGTTCTTGCTGCTCTTGATATTGAATCTGCCATGATTCGAGTGCATATCCTGAATTGAAAGAAAAAAATCAGAGAGAAAATAGAAAATCAGATATTCTGTTCTTTTGTACACGTTCAATGCTATTTTATGCTGCATCCCCCTTTCCAGATGAAAAAGCACATTTTTCCATTCAGCAAGATGTTTGTTAAGAAAATAATCATAATGTACTGCGGTTTCATTTATCACATGGTTGTATTTTTCGAGTGCTGAAAGGAAAAGCTTCTCAAGGCTTCTTGAATCAAGCTCATCGGTCAAAATTTTGTAATATTCACTTTCATTCTTAAGAATATTGTTTACCACTGTAAATCTTTCGGTCTCCTTATAGAGGTCAGAGAGTAACTTCCTAAGCCTGCTGTAATTGAAAGCCGCTTTTCCATAAACCGAATAATATGCGGATTCTTTATTGAACTTTGGATCCGATAAGTCTGGGGTATATTTTTTAATGAATCTGAATAACGGAAGAAGCTTCTTGTTTGAAGTTAGGAAGGGGGATAACAGATATTTCTCGAATTCTGAAATTTCTTTTTTGCTGAAGCTTCCGATCATATCTAATGCTTTGGATTGTATCATTTATCTGAATTTTTCACAATTTAATTTTTGAAAATTTTAATAGAACCGCAAAAAAACAATCTTTTTTAGATTCCTGTATCGCAATTGTTGAAGCCTTTCAATTCACATCTGCAAATAACTTCCTTTTGAAAATCCCATCTATAGTCGTAGTTTTGTCAACAAACGAACTAATGGCAGTGCTAATAATATCTATATTACAAAAAAATAATAAGTTTTGTTTCAGCAAAGCATGAAAAGATGCAAAGATGAAAACAAAACTCGAAAATTCTAGAAATGAAGAAAATGAAAAAAATTATTATTCGGGGTATATGCTTGCTTATCTTTTTTCTCTTGATCCAGAGTGTAAATTCACAGGTTAACATAAGGCAGCAATTTGAGCCGGGGGATAGTTACGGTGTTGAATCGTTTAATGGTGTGCTCGGAGGCCTTGGCGGAGCTGGAAACTATGCTGCAGTGCCGCATAATACGATACTTAACACGCAAATCAACGGCTCACTTGAGTGCTGGGTTTATTTATTATCTTACAATGAACTTACCTCTTACATAGTTCAGAAAGGTAGTTCCTTCATCTTTGGAATCGGACATTCCGGGATCGGACATAAACCCTTTTTGTACATCAATGGTACGCTTTTTACAGGAATTGACAGTATTCCGCTGAACCAATGGGTACATGTTGGCGTTGCCTGGTTTCAAAGTACTCCTAATTCATTGGTATATTTCTTCAAAAATGGTTCACCTGCGGGTGCTCAATCGTCTCCTGCAAGCTGGATAAACAACACGGATTCACTTACAATAGGAGGTAGCCGTCTTTCAGGTTCTTATGGTGTAAATGGTTTTGTTGATGAGGTAAGGCTTTGGAGTAATACCAGGTCTGCTTCTGACTTTGCAAGAACAAGATTTATTGGAATTGCCGATTCACCCAACTCAAACGTTTCTGCCGGCATTACCAGTGCTGAAGATTACAAATATCTACTGGCATCCTGGACATTTAATGCAGCCGGCACGGTCTATGAGTACATTAATAACCTCAATGGAAGGTATAGGGGTAATACAACCGTCTACTTCTCAAACATCGCGGGTCAGCCTATACCTTACAATCTTGCCTTGTATCTTCCCGGTAACTCTGCAAGCCATGTCAGAGTTTCTTCCAATCCCGCATTTTCTTTATCCGGAGGAGGTACGATCGAATCGTGGGTTTACTGCGACCCGCCTCAAGGGTACACCCTCATATCCAAAGGTGCAACGTTGGCTACCACTACCTTCAGGGTTTATATCCAGGGCAGTGGTCTGCTATCTCTTCAGCTTGGGAACACTTCAACATTTTCGGGATATGTTCCGCTTCAGAAATGGACTCACATAGCGGTTTCATGGACTGGTGCTGGAGGAGGCAACTATAGCATCAAGTTTTACATTAATGGAAAACTTGCAGGTCAGCAGCTGCTTGCCGCCACAATAGTATTTAATAACGATCCGGTAAGGATTGGGAACTTGCCATGGGATGCTAACAATAACTTTGCCGGTTATATTGATGAGTTGAGAGTATGGTCAAGAGAAATGACACCTTCCGAGATCATTGCAAACATGTTCAATACCTCTAAATCCGGATCATTGATTGGACCATTGGTTGCTTCATGGGATTTTGAAGGGAATCTGAACAATATATCGCCTACAAGCGGTCTTAATGGATCTTTTAACATTGGTACGGTCAACAATTGCAGGTTCAGCGGATATAGAAATGAAACTACTGCAGGACCCATTTCCGCTTCTTTTGATCCTCATCCAACTGCATTGATCAGATCGTTTTTACAGAATCCATTCCCGGGCGGATACTCTGTAAAAGCACCGAATAAGACCATTCCGGCTGGCGCTAACACTGTTTATGATACTTTGTACATTCCCGGCAGCGCATCGCTGAATTCAATTGAAGTGTTCCTGGCAATTCAGAACTCCAATATTGGAGGTACCGCAGTGAATATTAAGGCTCCAAACGGCTTCGACCGATATCTGACTGCATTCAACGGGGGCAATGGCAATGATATACTCACATTTATTCTTGATGGAGGAAACTCATTAAATAACTCATTTCCTCCATGGTCACATATTGCAGGGCCAATTGAAACTATGGGTAATTTTGGGGGTACAAATGTTCAGGGTAACTGGATATTAAGCGTTCAAAGCCTGGCTGGTCAGCCGGAAGGAAAAATCCTGGGATGGGGATTGAGGATTAACAATTCTGTTACTTATTCAGAGCCCGTAAGCAGCAACATTCCCTCGACTTTTTCTTTGAAACAAAACTATCCTAATCCTTTCAATCCTTATACGGAAATAAAGTTTGATCTCCCAAAGGATGAAATGGTCAAAATATCTGTTTTTGATGTTTTGGGAAGTGAAATTATAGTCTTGGTTAATGAATTCAAAAAGGCTGGGGAGTATAATGTTAAATTCGATGCCGCCAAATTATCAAGCGGTGTCTATTTTTATTCTATAGCTGCTGGAGAATTTACTGATACAAAAAAAATGGTTTTGGTTAAATAGCTGCGGTTGTATACCTTCATCCGGGAAATTTGTTCTCCCTTCTTCCGGATGAGATGGTTAATGCGGCAGTTTAAACAAACTGCCGCATGATTTAGGTAATTAGTATTCAGATGTAAATGTGTACTGATAGTATTATGCTTTCCAAAAATATTACCATTATGGAAACATTATGTGATCCTTGGTTTAGATGTTTGTTCCATTGTTCATTCTTCATGTTGTTCACGAAAAAAACAGGTGATTCAAGCCTGTTTTTTTCATTTTCAGCCAATTCTCTGGTATTTTTTCATAAGTTTATAATCGTTATTTTAGTGTTTCCCGCAAATAAAAATCTAATTTTTTAATAATAGAAGGTATAGTTCATGAGCGTTTTAGTAAATAAAAATACAAGGTTAATGGTTCAGGGCATAACCGGCTCTGAGGGTTCTTTCCACACCAGGCAGATGATGGAATACGGTACTAACGTCGTTGCAGGCGTAACACCCGGCAAAGGCGGCACGATGTTTGACGATAAAGTGCCCGTATTTAATACATGTAAAGAAGCTGTTGTGAACGCAGGCGCAAACACCGCGGTGATTTTTGTGCCGCCGGCTTTCGCGCTTGACGCGATCCTTGAGGCTGCTGATTCAGGCGTGAATGTGATTGTAACCATCACCGAAGGTATCCCAACCGCTGATATGATAACCGCAAGGAATTATATCGATGATATTAACCGCTCAGGCAGAAGCGTCAGAATGATCGGTCCAAACTGCCCGGGTATTATTACACCGGGTGAGTGCAAGATCGGTATCATGCCGGGATTCATTCATTTACCGGGACGCGTTGGCCTGATATCACGAAGCGGAACCCTCACTTACGAAGCAGTTGCACAGCTTACTGCTTTGGGCCTGGGGCAATCAACATGTATTGGTATTGGCGGCGACCCTATCATAGGCACAAATTTCATTGACGCAATGATGCTGTTCAACGAAGACCCTGATACTGATGCCGTTATTATGATTGGCGAAATTGGCGGTAATGCCGAAGAAACATGCGCTGAATATGTGAAGAACTTTATGACCAAGCCGGTAGTTGGATTCATAGCAGGCAGAACAGCTCCCCCGGGAAGAAGGATGGGGCATGCAGGCGCTATCATAGCAGGCGGAAAGGGCACCGCTGAAGATAAGATCAAAGCAATGCGCGATGCAGGAATCTATGTGGCAGAATCACCTGCAGAAATGGGCTCAGCAGTACAGAAGGCGCTTGAAGATCTGAAAGCGAAAAAAGCTTCTGCCAAAACCTCTGGCAGCACCGCAAACGTAAAACCTGCTTCTGCAAGTAAACCGAAGGCTTCATCAAAGAAGAAGGCTGCTAAAAAAAGCGCTCCTAAGAAGAAAACAGCAGGTAAAAAATCAGCAGGCAAGAAGCCGGCTAAAAAGCTTCTGAAAAAAGTTAAGAATACCGTTAGCAAGCTCCGTAAATCTGCTTCGGCAAAGCCTAAGGCTAAATCAAAAACCAAAGCTAAGGTGAAAACCAAAGCTAAGACGAAGAAATCAGCAGGCAGGAAGAAGTAAACGGCCGGCATGAACTATACAATTATCAGGATCACGAATGCCAGGTTCTACGCTCATCACGGTGTGCTTGATGAAGAGCGTATGAGCGGCGGGCTGTTTGAGATCGATGCTGAAATGACATGTGATGTTACAGAGGCTGAAGCCGAAGATAATCTGAAAAAAACGCTCGATTATGAAAAAGCGTACAATTTCATTAAGGAAGTTGTATCAGGCAGCAAGTTCTACCTAATCGAAGCGCTTGCTTACAGGATAGCTGTTAAGATCATAGAAAATTTTTCCATGGTTCAAAAAGTTGTGATAAAAGTGCGTAAGCCCAATCCGCCCCTTGGCGGATTAACAGATTATGTTGAAGTTGAACACTCCGAGTACAGGCATTAACGCCTGGGTGATCTTTTCTTAAATGACCGAGAAAATTGTACTAGGCTTTGGATCAAATAGGGGCAGCAGGTTGAATAATCTGCGAAAAGCCGTAAAACACATCGCCCTTTGTAAAGATTTTGACATGCTCGCCCTTTCTTCAGTATATGAAACCGAACCGTGGGGATATGAAAACCAGGGTAATTTCCTGAATTGCGCAGCCGTATTTTTATGCAGGCTAACTCCCGCGGAATTGCTGAAATTCCTGAAACAGACCGAGTCGAGGCTTGGAAGGATAAACAGGGGTAAATGGCAAGCCAGAGAAATTGATGTTGATGTATTGTACTATGCAAACTATATTATAGAGAAAAAGGGGCTCACCATTCCGCATCCGCAGATAAATAAAAGGAATTTTGTGCTTGCACCGCTTGTTGAGCTAATACCGGGTTTTATTGACCCGGTTTATGGAAAAACTATTAAACGGCTGGCAGAAATATCAACAGATAAATGCAGGGCCGATAAATACTACGAAGCAATTTGAACAATTCTCAGAACAACAGTTTAAGCTATATAGCAGTCGAAGGCGTGATAGGGGCGGGCAAAACCTCTGTTGCCACTATGCTTGCCGAAAGGCTTAATGCCAAGCTGGTGCTCGAGAGCTTTGAAGATAACCCGTTCCTTGAAAAATTTTACCAGAAGCCTGAAGATTACGCTTTCCGCACACAGATGTTCTTCCTGCTTGAGCGTTTTACCCAGCTTAGAGAGCTTAACCAGAAAGAGCTGTTCAACAATTATATAGTAGCCGATTATATCTTCGAAAAGGATAAGATATTCGCCTACCTTAACCTGAGCGACGATGAGCTTAAAATATATGAGCATATTGCCCAGGGCCTCGATAAAGGTATTGTTGTTCCGGACCTTGTAATTTACCTGCAGTCATCGGTTGAACGGCTTATGTCTAATATCAGGAAAAGGCAAAGGGATATCGAAAAGGAGATCAGCGAAGATTATATCAGCGGACTCAACGAAGCTTATAATTATTTTTTCTCAAGGTATAAGTCTTCAAAAATAATGATCGTTAACTGCGAAGAAGTTGACTTCGTTAACAATCCCGCTGACTTCGATGACCTTGTAAACGAGATCTTCGGATCGGAAATTTCTGCTGTTAAATACTATAACCCTTCACTTAGAAAAACAGCCCAGTAACATGAAATATGTTATAATCGCAATATTGCTGTACCTTGCATATCTTTTTATCAAGAGATTTCTCTTTAACGCTTCCCGAAAAAGCCAACAGCCGCCGAAAACGGGCAATGACCGCCGCACGCGAAAGATCGATGTTAACAGCATACAGGATGCGGAATTCAGGGAAGTTAAGGAAGAGTAAGGAAATTTAAACAGGGCAAAGCGTCTATTGGGTAAATTTGAAAAAGCTATTGGTGATATTGCGTTAAAATTTTACAAAGGATTTGTCCTCGAAAAAGATATTGATCCCCTTAAGATTGATCATTCGCAGGTAAAAAACATTCTGATCGTGCTTCGCCACCAGATGGGAGACATGCTCTGCGCGCTTCCGATGATGCGCAGCATCAGGAGCCATTTTGCCGATTCCGGAATTACGCTTGTAACTAAACGCTCAACAAACTTCAATGAAATTTTCACAGGTAACGATTCGCCGGTAGATGAAGTATTTCTCTATGAACACGGATTGGAGAAATACCTTGAGCTTGTAAAAGAACTCAGGACTCGTAAGTTTGATCTTGCAGTGGTGCCATCAACGGTTGTCTTTTCTGCCACAAATCATTTCTTTGCTTACAATGCGTATGCGAAGTACAGGGTCGGAGTGAAGTCAAAGGATTTTGAGCCTAACAAGGTTTCCTACCTGCTGAATATTAAAAGTGATTTCCTGTGGGATTCAAAAAAGGTGCACCAGATTGAGCGCAATTTGGATATTATCCGCCAGCTTAAAATTCCCGCCGCCGAAACTTCCATCAGGCTGAAGGTAAATTCAGCGCAAAATGAATTTGCAGATAATTTTTTTAGGGAAAATTTCGCGGGTCATCCAGGACCCGTAATTGGTTTCCATTTAGGTGCAGGTAAGCCTCAAAACGTATGGCCCGCCGAGCGATTTGCAGAATTGGCGAATTTGCTTCATAATGCCAAAAATGCGGCCTTTTTCATATCCGAAGGCCCCGCGGACGGGATTTACGTAAGTAAATTCAAAGAGGTTATGCGTACAAAATTTCCCGCAATAAAATACGCGGTGCATAATGGCGAAATCATGAATAATGCTGCAATAATAAGCAAATTGCGCCTTTTTGTGACAAATGATACGGGAATAATGCACATCGCCTCGGGATTTAATGTGCCGCTAATAGCGCTTTTCGGGCCTACTCCGGCTTTTGAATGGGGCCCGATTGGAAAGGGAAAGATCGCAATTCAAGGCGGTGCATCTTCCATCAATAATATAGATATAAATCATGTATATGAAACCACTTTGGCTCTATTAAGTGTTTAAAATAATACGATTTATAGTGATTTTTGGCTGATTTTACGGGCAATTTTGTCTTGACATTTCTTACTTCTAAATATATATTGCTTTAAAAGAGGGTAAGAAATTATAGAATAATTGTTAGAGGTTTTAATTTCGGTTTTATAAAAACGGATGCCTTTAGCAATATATTCTGTAAAATTTTTATAGAGCCGAATTGAACTATTTATTCAATTTCGGTTTTTTTATTACTAATTCTAAATTCTATCCAGAATGACATCGTTAAAAATTTCCCTGATCGCAGTGCTGGCATTGACAGGCTCTCTACTATTTGCCCAGTCAGAAAAGACCGCTAAAAATAACGGATTCATTTACGAGCAGTCGCGCGCGCCGCAGATGAACGATTTTATGTTCAATAATGTAAAGCCCGACTATAAGATCATAACTACCGGCTCTGATTATCTTGAGCTGGAGTTTTACCCCATGGAAGTAGCCGAACAGGTGAAGGAGCAAAACGGTGAAATGCTCTCCATGTTCGAATACCGAAACGGTGTTGCCAAATCATTAATGGAAGCAGGCAGCCCGGACCTAAGGTACAGAAGCTTCTCCGTTTTCCTGCCTTCTGAACGCAATAATACAGTGCAGGTTTTGGATTTTGATGTTACTGAAAAACAGGGCATAAATCTGGCGCCGGTTCCTCACATGAGCGTTACAGACCCGAACAGCAGAAGCTTTGACAACGCATACTTTTCCTACACAAAAAATAACGATTACACTCAAAATAAGTTCTTGCCTGAAAAGCTGGCTGACCTCGAGAACGTAGGGCCGCTGCGGGATATTGTTGCAGGCAACCTTATAATTAACCCCATGCAGTATAACCCTGTTTCAAGAACACTGAAGATATACACCAGGGTTAGGGTCCGCATAAACTTTGGCGATAGGCCTGTGTTCCTCAACAAAGCAAGGAATCCCAATGAGATTGCACTTCTTTCGGGAAGCGCGGTTAATTCATCAAATGCTATGAACTGGGTTGACCCCAAGTTTAAAAGCATGTCCAGAAGCACTTCGCTTGTGAACAGCTTCCTGTCAGCAGGTGACTGGTACAAGATAGAGGTTAAAGATGCCGGTGACGGAAAAAGTGAAGGTATCTATAAGATAACGAAAAGCTTCCTTGAAGGTGCAGGAGTTAACCTTTCAGGTGTTGACCCACGAACCATCAAAATGTACGGCAATGGCGGCGCATTGCTGCAGGAAGATATGGCACTGCCAAGGCCAATTGACCTGGAAGAGATCGATATTTATTTCGAAGGCGAATCTGACGGTATTTTCAACAATGAAGATTTCATACTCTTCTACGGCAAATCTATCAATAGCTGGAATTACGACACAGTCTCCAATGTTTTCAGGCATACGGTAAACTACCATAGCCGCTCGAATTATTACTGGATCTGCCTTAACACACCCGGCAACGGAAGCAGGATGCAGGTTGTGAACTCTGAAAACGGTTCCTCGCCCTATGTGCCTTCTTCGTTTACTGAAAAAGTATTCTGGGAACCGGAGGAAAATAACCTTATCGGGGAAGGGAATCTCTGGCTCAGCCTCAGGAAATCACCCGGGCAGTCGTTTGACTGGAGCCTGAGCCTTAACGGGTTAGAACCAAATTCGGATATCTATTATAATGTGAAGCTGGCGGCCAGGACTTTGTGCCCGTATTCAAGCTACTTTCTTGTTAAGGATGATTATTCAAATATGCCTGAGCTCTCCCTTGCTATGTATTGTGTAATTGCCGGATTCAATGAGTGGATAGATACACGTTCGCTTACATTTAATGTCAACGCTTCTCAAAAAACAAACGGCGAACAGGTTAAGCTGCGCTCAACATTCTACGCCTCAAACGGCGAATCTGAAGGGTATGTAGATTACCAGGAGATCCTTTATAAGAGGAGGTTCAATTCGGTTGCAGGAGATTTTGTCCAGTTCAACTCGCCCGATACTTCCGGCCTGGTTGAATACAATGTTTCTTCCTTTTCGAATGCCAATATAAAAGTTTTTGACGCAACCGTTCACGGCGATGTGAAGATCATTCAGCCGATAAGCATATCACCTTCAAATGTTAAGTTCCAGAAAACTGAAGCCAAGAACACACTCAGCAGCTTTTTCGTGGTTGGGCAGAATGGCTTTAAGAATCCTACAGGGATTTCCGCAAGGGTGGCTAACCAGAACCTGCACGGGATAAGCGATGGGGCAAGCTTCATTATTATCACACATAGAGACTTTGTCTCCGCGGCAGAAAGGATCAAGAACAGGAGAGAAGAAGGCGGACCTTCTAACCCGGAATACCTGAAAACAATGATAGTAACTACCGACCAGATATATAACGAATTTTCAGGCGGTGTACTTGACGCGGTTGCGATCAGGGATTTTGTCAAATATGCTTTTGAAAACTGGAGCGAACGCCCTTCGTTTGTATGTTTATTAGGTGACGGGGGCTTTGATTACAAAAATATCCAGACACAGGGCGGCAACTACGTTCCGGCATGGGAACTGACGAGTCCCGTAATACACCAGGTTTTAGGCTTAACAACGGATGACTTTTTCGTAAACGTTATTCGCGGCACTAATATTGTTGACAGGCCGGATCTTGCTGTAGGAAGAATACCGGCAAACTCGCTTGTTGATGCAAACAGCTATATTGATAAGATAGCGGAATATGAAAGCGGACAGAATAATGGCTACTGGAAGAACAGGATGATGTTTGTTGCCGATGACGAGCGCACAACCGCTCCGAACTGCGAATACATTTATCACCTTGCGCAGTGCGAAACGCTTGCAGAGGAGTTTACACCTCCTTATATAGATAAGATAAAAGTGTTCCTCGCTACTTATCCAACAGTTATTACGCCGCAGGGCAGAAGAAAACCGCAGGTAAATGCTGATATCGCAAAGTATTGGAATGAAGGCGTACTGAATATTCATTACACCGGCCATGGCAGCCCGGACGTATGGGCACATGAATACGTACTTGAAAAGGATAACATTCTCAGCATGCTTTCAAATGATAAGCATTACCCGTTTGTATCGATTGCAAGCTGCGATATGAGTAAGTTCGATAATCCTGCAAATCAGAGCGCGGGTGAGCTGTTCATGATGGCGCAGAGAAAAGGTGCAATTGGTACAATAGCAGCTTCCAGGCCTGTTTACGCAGCTACAAACGCAGCATTCTTCTATTCGGTTTTCAGTAATCTCTATATACCAAGGGATACTTTGCTGCTGCAGAAAAGGTTCGGTACCGCGTTATTTAATACCAAACAGCAGATATCTTACCAGGATAACGATGCAAAGTACATATTAATGTGTGATCCTACAATACGAGTGCAGATGCCGCGCTTCCGCTCGCATATAGATAGTATCAGCGGGCTTGTTGGTGATACCATGAAGGCGCTTAGCAAGATCAAAATTTACGGCTCTATTTTGCATCCGGATTCAACCGTATGGAATGATTACAACGGCAGCCTGGTACTTAAGGTTTATGATGTAGATAAACAGGTTGTGTATAATGAAGATTGCGCGCCGGTTATAGAGCATCATTTCAGACAGAACGGCGGGATAATTTACTCGGGCTCACAAACTGTCGCCAACGGTAAATGGACGGCGGAGTATATCGTTCCGCGCGATATTTCTTATCTCAACCAGCCGGGAAGGCTAATAAATTACTTCTATAATAACCAATATGACGGCGCAGGTATTAACAGGAATTTCATCGTAGGCGGAATTAATCCGAATGCTGATATAGATTCGGTTGGCCCGAGGATCAGCCTGTTTCTGAATAACCGGAATTTCCGTACCGGTGATATTGTAAATGAGAATTTTAAGCTGATAGCTGACCTATTTGACGAATCAGGTATTAACACAACCGGTACTATTGGGCACAAGATCGAAGCTGTTCTTGACGGTAACGAGAACAATAAATATGATGTTACTAATTTTTATAACAGCGATTCTTCTTATACATCAGGATCGCTTGAGTATGACTTCTCGCAAATTGCTGCCGGTAAACATACGCTAAAGCTAAGGGCGTGGGATACATATAATAACTCCAGCGAAGCGTTCGTTGATTTCGAAGTTTCATCCAATGGCATTCTCCAGGTTATGAATGTGTATAACTATCCGAATCCCTTTGCCGGCAATACAGCATTTACGTTCCAGCATAATTATCCCTCGGATATAAACGTAAAGATCAAGGTTTATACCGTAGCAGGCAGGATGATAAAGGAAATTGACAGGGCTAACATTTCCGATAAGTTCGTGGTGATAGATTGGGATGGGAAAGATCAGGACGGTGAAACATTGGGAAATGGTGTTTATATTTACAGGTTAACAGTTGAATCCGGTGACGGCTCTGCCGTTACAAATACCGGAAAATTAGCGGTTTTGAAATAGAAAATAATATTAATATATCCAGGAGGAAACTTTAGATGTTCAAATTAAAAATGTGCATACTGGCTGCTGCTGTACTTGTGCTATCAGGAAAGATCTATGCGCAGGGCGAGTCAGCTGTCCCTTTTCTGTTGATAGGGCCTAATTCATTAAACGCCGGTATGGGTGAAACAGGAACAGGTATGATAAATGATGCTTCGGCAATGTTCTGGAATCCTGCAGGCCTTGGCTTCCAAAAAGGCAACCAGGTTTCAATTACCCACTCACCATGGCTTCCGGGCCTTGGCCTTTCTGACCTGTTCTACGATTACCTCGCTGGTAAATATTACATGAAAAAGCTCAAAGGTACTATTGGAGTGAGCATAACTTATCTTAATATCGGTAAGATCATCCGTACTGATGAGTTCGGTAACGAAATAGGCGATTACCAGGCATTTGACGGAGCGCTTGCTGTTGGCTACGGCACAAAGGTAACAAAGGATCTCGGTGTAGGAGTAGTTACAAGGTTCATCTACAGCAAGCTTGCAGTAGGTAAAGTTGGTAACGAGCAGGGCTCGGGTACCGCTTATGACCTCAGCTTCGATATCTCCGGCCTCTGGCGTCCATCAAAGACCAAGCTGAAATTCATCAACAATAAGCTCGGTATAGGTATCAATATTTCAAATATCGGACCCAAAGTAACATATGTTGATAATGACCAGGCTGATCCGCTTCCTACAAATCTGCGTCTCGGTTTCGCTTACGATATTTACCAGAGCGAATTCAACAACTTAACGCTCACCGCCGATTTTGCGAAGCTTCTTGTCAAAAGAAGGGAAGAAGGAAAATCTGACCCGGTATATAAAGGTATATTCACATCATTCAGCGGCGGATTCGATAATGTAATGAAATCAATTCAGTCATCAGTTGGCGCTGAATACTGGTACGGCAAGCCTAAGCTTATCGGCTTAAGAGGCGGTTTCTTCTATGAAGATCCTGACAGGGGCAAAAGAAAGTTCATCACTCTTGGCGCAAGCATAAGGTACAGCATGTATGGATTCGATTTCAGTTACATCAACACCATCGAAGAAAATCATCCGCTGGCTAATACATTAAGATTTACACTTTCAGTGAACTTCGGGCAGCCCGAACAAACAGTTAAAGTTCCGGAAGAAAAGAAACCTGAAGAACCCCAAAAATAGTTAAATGAATATCATATCGCAGAGCAGTTTGCGGATACTGACAGCTTTAATGCTGTTAGTATCCGTTCATTTTATTACTCATTCTCAAACCGGCGGCCGCAAGCTTGATCTCAGGCTAAGCCATCCGCTTAACAGCCACCCGGTTTCATCGTTTGGAAATCCATACGATAATATCCTCTTCCGCTCAGCCGTTCCCGAAACGCTGAATGTGTACGCTATTATGGTGCAGTTCCGCGAAGATAATAATCCCCAAACTACCGGAAACGGCAGATTCGATGTATCCAGCAACTACCCGGATTCCGTCGATGCGCCGCCCCATGACAGCCTGTACTTTTCATACAAGCTGGAGTTCATGAAAAACTATTATTATAAATCTTCTAAGGGCAAGCTGATAATAAATTATACCATACTGCCTACTATAAGGAATCTTTCGGCGGAAATGGAACAGTACTCGCCGCGCAGGACGGAAAACCTTAGCCGTATGGGCAACCTGTTTTTCGATGTATGGCGCTCGGCTGATAGTGTTGTGGATTTTTCGGGTATCGATCCGTCGAAATCCGCATTCGTGATCTTTCACGCAGGTGTTGGAAGGGATGTTGACCTTGCTTCACAGGGATTGTTCGTTGGCGAACTTGATCTGCCCTCGATATACATGAGCAATGCAACACTCAAATCAATTTACGGCGATACAACACAGGGCTATTATACCAATGAAGGTGTTATTATTCCCAGCTCATGTATGCTGCCTGAGCAGGAGTACAGGATCGTTAACACAAGCTTCGGGGATATCTATCTCGAGCTAGGTCTGAATGGTATTGTAGTGGCAACTCTTGGCAGCCATTTGGGTTTACCGGATCTGTTTGATACTGAAACCGGAAGTACGGCTATCGGCAGGTTCGGGTTAATGGATGGACAGGCTATATTCAGCTATCTAGGTGTTTTCCCGCCTGAACCTTCAGCATGGGAAAAGCAGTACTTGGGCTGGGCATCACCAATTACAGTCAGCTCAAGCGGCACATATACAACCAAGGCCGCAACGCTTGATGTAAACGGGAATGAATCTATTTATAAAATTTTCATCAGCGGCAAAGAGTATTTTCTGGTTGAAAACAGGAACCGCGACGCTAACGGAAACGGACAGACTATCCATTTCGTAAAAGGCGGCGTTAGGGATAGTATCAACTTCACGCAGGATGTAGAAGGCTTTAACAGTTCAGATATCTGGAAGCTGAAGGGAAGCATTACCGATGTTGATGAGCTTGACTGGAGCGTGCCCGGCATTAAGAACGATACGGCTAACTTTCAGGGCGGAATTTTGGTTTGGCATATTGATGAAAATGTTATCGATGCCAATATTGCTTCAAATACAATTAACACAAATATTAATCACCGCGGTGTTGATGTTGAAGAAGCCAAAGGCTCACAGGATATCGGCGTGGTAGTTTCTACTCCGCTTGGCGATGTGATAAGCGATGGTTTTTTTGTTGATTTTTGGTATGACGGCAATCATTACAGGCCCTCAAATATTTACAGGAATGAATTCAACCAAACATCATTCCCTAATTCCAAAAGTTATTCAAACATTGATTCAAGGGTATGCCTCTCGGCTTTCAGCCAGATAGGGCCAACTATGACCTTCAACTACCAGCTTTGCGGAAACATAACCAACATAGGCTCATACCCGAGGTTCATTGGTATCGATAACAGCGGCAACGCTCAGCCTGTTGGTATAGACTACAACGGCAACGGCTTCGACGAGGTTTTTGTAAATGTTAAAGACAGCCTTTACGGTTTCAGGGATAACGGCAATTCGATAAGGGTTGATATGCCAAACGGATTCCTTAAAGACAGCGTTGCTCAATCAGTAGTAGGATTGCTGAACTATAACATTGGCGGCAGTGACAAACATATTGTCGGTGTTTACGGCAATAAGTTCTCATTGCTGAATTTTAATATTGATTCAGCAACAGGCGCACCTGTTGTTAACCAGGTTGTAACTTCAAGAAGATTTACTTCACCTGTTTACATCCCGACCGATATCGCGCAATCAAAATTCATTTTTTCCGGTACAGAAAGCGGCGTAATGGGCAGGTATAATGTTGATTCAAACACCGTCACATTCTATTCGCCCGGAACGGGGAACCTGGATATTACCCAGCTTGCAGCGGGACTTGGCGGCACATCACAGCCAATCTTAACATACATTGATGCGTCAAAGAAATATTTTGCGCAGAGTCTCATAAATATTACCGGTCAGCAGCCGATAGACCCAACAAGCTTTCCTGTGTATGTTACTACAGATAACAAGCTAAATGTGAACAATACCACGGTAATTTCAAACAACCTTGGAATAAATACACTGTATTCTTCACCTGTAATTGCAGATCTGAACAAAGACGGCAAACAGGATATAATATTTTCGGCTGATAGCAAGCTATATGCGGTGAATCAGAACGGCGTACCGCTGGATAACTTCCCGTTCACTGTACCTAATGTAAGCAGGATATCAAGCGGTTGCGCTATTGCTGATATAAACGCTGATGGAATTAATGACGTAATATTCGGAACCGGTGATGGAAGAATTTACGCCTACGGCTCTAACGGCAGGATAGTTGACGGATTCCCGCTAACAACTGGCGGTGTTGTGAATTCCACCCCGGCGCTGATAAACACCGGCGGCAATTTTGGTATAATCGCTTATTCGCAGGATGGTTATTTATATGGTTATAAAACGCCCTGGGCATATGACTCCGCAAAAGTAATATGGCGCAATTACCTGAAGGATAACGGCCACTCAAACGCTAACCTTGTTCCGCCAACCGGTACGGTAAGCAGCGCGTGCCTGCCTTCTGATAAAGTGTACAACTGGCCCAATCCGGCGTACGGCAAATCAACCAGCATTCGATACTTCCTCAACGGTGATGTTACCGCGATAAATATCAAAATTATGGATCTTGCAGGTGAGCTTGTTACTACACTTGCAGGTACAACCCATAAAGGGCTTGATAACGAAGTGCCGTGGGATATCACGAACGTGCAGAGCGGTATATATATAGCGGTACTTGAGCTGCAGGGCGGCTGCAGCGAAACCGCCTCAATAAAAATTGCGGTTGTTAAGTAAATTGTAATTGCAGAAATTCAGAATTATTTTAGTCCCGTAATAAACCACGGGACTTTTTTATGGAAATTGCAGTATTTATAATATTAAGCCTCTACCTGCTGATGCATTGTATAATGTTCATCGGCGTGCTGGTTAATACCCAAAAGCCTCAATCATCCAAATTTGAGCCAAGGGTATCGATAGTTATCTGCGCAAGGAATGAAGAGTCGAGTATTGAAGCATGTATCCTTTCGCTGCTGAATCTGGATTACCCTAAAAACAAGCTTGAAGTACTGCTGGTTAATGACAGGTCTGATGACAGGACCAAAGAGATAATGAATCAACACGCGGCAATGAACCCCTGCCTTAAATATTTTGAGATCACCGAAACTTCCGGTAAGCTGAAGGGTAAAGCAAATGCATTGGCGCAGGCGCTCAAACACACTAGCGGCGAAGTTATATTCACAACTGATGCGGATATAGAAGTTAACCCGAACTGGGTGCGGCGTATTCTGGATTATTACGATACCAAAACCGGCGTAGTTGCGGGATACTCGGTAATCAAGCCTAAAGGATTGTTTGGCGGGCTGCAATCAGCTGACTGGCTGTACCTGCTTACTATTGCAGCAGGCGGTGATGGCATCGGCGTGCCGATAAGCTGTGTAGGCAATAATATGTCATACATCAAGAAGGCATACGATGAAATAGGCGGCTACGAGAATATAAAATTCTCGATAACTGAAGACTTTTTACTGCTGCAAAAAATACATAAGGATACAGAGTATAAAAAGACACATTTCCCCGTTGATGACGATACCAAAAATATTACTTTTGCGTGCCCTGACCTTACAACGCTGTTTAGGCAGAAGAAGCGCTGGGCAATGGGCGGAATGGGTGAGTTCAATTTAGGAATTGTTGTAGGCATGTTCTCATGGCTGATGGGCGCGGTAATACTTACCGGCTGGGCGTTCATGAGTTTGGAGTCATACCTGCTGTTTGTTTTCTCAAAGCTTGTTGCAGATACAATATTCCTTCTGCCTGCGATAAAAGAATTCCGTTTATACAGGGTGCTGCTTTATATGCCGCTGTATGAAGTGTATTTCGCGATGTATGTGATTATAACCTCAATCCTCCTTGCGATAGACAGAAAAGTGATCTGGAAAGACCAAAAGATCTGAGAAAAATTATTGTCATTCCTGCCTGCCAAGCTCCGCATGGCGTAGGCAGGAATCTTAAGAGATATATCTTAAAAGCTCAACAGGAGACGACCCACCCATGCCTGCGGCTTGGCAGGCGGGTCGTCTCTACACGTTAATCTTTGATACCGAAATTCTTTGTAGTATACCTATTAACCCCGGTATTTATGCCGGGGATTAAGAGGCGAGAAGTATACTAGCTTGATTACCCTCCCCTTTGGGGAGGGCAGCACCGAAGGTGCGGGAGGGGTCTGTAGCCAGGAGGGTATCTTTCTCATCAGCACATAAAAAAAGGTGCCGGAAATCAATCCGGCACCTATAAACTCAAACGATTACTGTAATACTAATTAATCATAATACGATGTAACCTCATCACCAAGAAATTTTATCGTCCATGCAACCACCCCGATATCATCAAGATACCCGAGCAGCGGCGCGAAATCCGGCATAACATCCAGCGGCATTACAAAGTAAACAAGTGCCGCTATTACCACCGATTTCCTGTACCACTTCACATCCTTATCCATCATATAACGCTTCAGCGCTTTAAGATGGCTTATTATTTTGAATATGCTTTTCTTATTCTTTACAATTTTCCTGTCAACATTTGTCTCAAGCTCAAGCTCTTCATCCCTTGTGAGCGGCCTGGTTGGATAATAATCCTGCAGCAGTTCCATTGTATTGTTATCTGAATTGTAATTATCAGTTGTTAAGTTATTCTTCATGGTATAAATACACCTATTAAGTTCAGGTACGGTTTTGATACAAATGTGATAATTGACATGAAAACCTGCGAAAAGCCGGGTACAAAGTTAAACAGCGCAAGCAGTATAAATATTCCCATAAAACCTATGCTGCGGTAGCGCATTGCAAGCTCATCAGGCAGCAGGTTAGCCAGCACGTGCGAGCCGTCTAATGGCGGAATGGGAATCATATTAAAGACTGCCAGGGAAACGTTCAGCAGTACACCCGCGTAAAACATTTTGAACATGTAGTTTATGAACTCAAATGAAAACGAGCCTTCCGCCGGGGCGGCTGCCGCACTGATATAATATATAGCTACCACTAATAAAGAACACAGAAGCGCTATAATAAGATTCGAAATCGGGCCGGCTATTGTTACCAATGTATCATCACGCTTGAAATTGCTGAAGTTACGCGGATCTATAGGCACAGGCTTAGCCCATGCAATGAACACTCTCCCGGTAGCTATGATAGAAAAAAGCGGGATAATTATAGACCCGAATAGATCAATATGAGGTATGGGGTTCAGCGTGATCCTCCCCAGATCTTTGGCAGTGGTATCGCCGCACTTCAGTGCAACCCAGGCATGAGCCATTTCGTGTATCACTACAGAAAAGATAAGGATCGGGATTATATAAATGTTTTCAGCGTACGATCTAAGATCCATCAGAACTTTATCACCGGGAATTTAGTTTTGGTGGTAACTCCAATGAACGAATTATTTTTCATGTAGTTATATTTCACCGAAAAATCGAGTATAAATATCGTAAAGCCGAATCCTGCTCCAACGCTTATTTTTGATTCGGTTGCCGGCAATCCGTCAAACGATCTGCCGTCATCAAACTCTCTTTTGATGTTATTGCTCTTCACATCAATGCTCAGAAACGGCATCGTAAATGATGATCTGAAGAGCTTCGCCATTGAGTAATCGATATTTAAGCCGAATGAAAGTATCTTTGTCTTAAAGCTTGAAAGCAGATTAATGGTCTTGAATTCATCCGGCGCATTGTAAGAAAAGTAATCTACTTCTCCGCCGATAACGAAGGGGAATATTCCCGTTGATGAGAACTCAAGCCTGCCTAATATCCCGAACGTAGGATTCGCCGTTTCGTTAAATACATTCATCGGCACATTTATACCGCCGCCGAGTCCAAGAAAAATAGCACTAATGGATTTTCTTCCTGTGGTCTTAACCACAACTGAATCCATAAACCGGCTGCCTGGTCTGCTTACACTGCTTACATTAAACAAATTAGCTGCCGGCGGGTATTGTTGAGTGAAAGCATGCTTCCTGTAGCCTGTAACATAATTGCCGCTCTGTGCAAACAGCTGCACAGTAACCGCGAAAGCCGCTAGAATAATAAAATACCTGGGTAGTGGGCTGTTAAACAAGTTATTATTTTATTAAGTATTTAGAAAGAAGCTTCATAATTTTTACGGAATCGCCGTGTGAGAGGCTTTTCTTTTCTAACGAAAGTTTTACTGTTTCAATTCCCATTAATAAGTACACTGAAAGCACGTCTTTACTGCCGCGGCTGAGCGCTTTGAGGTGCTTTTCGATAGTTATCATATCATTGCGTTCAAACGGCCCGGTAAGTGAATCAATAGTGCCGCTTTTGGCAATATTTTTCAGCGATTGCATCGCCAACGGCATATATATGTTGAAAAAAGAGAGATTTTTAAACCCATTAATTCGTATCTTTTTGCTGATAATCTTCTCGATCTGCCTGTTTAACGCAGCTAGAAAGTTTGATGCGATCACACAGCAAATGTGATGGTAAACCTTGTTCTCTTTCTTAATCGCAAACGCTTTTGCACCAAGAATGCGGCTTATTCGTTCACCTGCTTTTTTCGCAGCGGGCACAGCTTCGAGCGCGATATAAATTTCTTTGAATCTTCCCGCATCTTTGCGAACGCGTTTTTCAAATGTCTGCACCGGGTGGAATGAACCTGTATGAGCACCTTTTGCAGAGAGTATTTTTAACTCATCAGAAGTTAGCGAGCCTGAAGCGTGGAAAATGATCTTCTTCTTGATTGATGCACCGCTGGATGCTATTTGTTTCACAGCGGCAGGTATTTGAGAATCCCGCGTGCAGATAAAGATCAAGTCCGCTGATTCAATACTTTCCGCTGATATTTTCTCGCGGGATGACCTGACTGCTTTGAGCTTTATTCCTTTATTGCCCCTGAGCGCATAGTAAAGATTCGACCCAAGCTTTCCGAAACCGATTATCAGAATCTTCAATTTTCTATTGGTACTCGCTTTTACTTTTCAGAATAATTGTCACAGGGCCATCATTAATAAGCTTAACTTTCATCATTGAGCCGAATTCGCCTTTATGCACGCGGCCCGGACCCAGCAGCTTGTGCAATTCCTGCAGGTAATACTCATACAGGTACTCCGCAGTTTTCGGGTCAGCAGCTTCTGTGAAGCTTGGCCTGTTGCCGTGCCGTGTATCGGCATGCAGTGTGAACTGGGATACAACCAGTATATCCAGCCCGTTATCAAGCAGCGAAATGTTCATCTTGCCTTCTTCATCCTGGAATATCCTATGATTCACGGTTTTGGCCGCCAGATACATAGCGTCGTTTTCTGTATCAAATTGCTTCACGCCCAGCAGCACAAGCAGCCCGCCGCGGATACTATCCACCAGCTCCGAGTTTACTGTTACGCTTGCTTCTGCAGCCCTTTGTATTAATGCTATCATGTATTCCTGTATTCTCTTAGTTGAAATCTGCTATCAAAACCCGCGGTATCTTGATCAGGTCTTCTGCGATACGGTAATTTGTGATTCCATTTTCTTTCAGCAGATCTTCTATTTTTCCTGCTTTACCATCGCCAAGCTCTGCGAATAATACCGGCTTTCTTTCCGCATTCCGGCAAAGCTGTATCAGCCGCCTGTAAAACACCAGCCCGTCTGCGTTATCGGTAAGCGCAGCCTTCGGTTCGTAAAGCTTCACTTCGTCATCAACTGTATTCATCTCATCTGCGGGTATGTAAGGCGGATTAGACATCACAACGTCATAATTGCTGAGATCCGGCTCATCGTTCAGGGCATCTTTGGTATAGAATGAAATTTTATCAGTGGTATTGTTCAGGTCTGAGTTTTCTTTAGCAATTTGTAAGGCATCAGTGCTTATATCGATCGCGTCAATTTTGCAGTCGGTGTTTGCCGCAACTGCTATGGCTAAACACCCCGAACCTGTTCCAATATCAAGTACCCTTTTGCTGCCGGTTTCTTTAAGGTGCTTCAGGACTTCTTCAACTAGCAGCTCGGTTTCCTGGCGGGGGATAAGAACTGACGGAGAAACATTAAAGTTCAGCCCGTAAAATTCAGTTTTACCCAGTATGTACTGAATTGGCTCGTGCTTCAGCCTTCTTTTTACATGTTCCCTGAATGCTGCAAGCTCAATGGCTGTCAGCGGTTTTTCGAAATCCAGGTAAAGCTCAATGCGCCGGCATTTCAGCACATAGGCAAGCAAAAGCTCTGCATTCAGCCGCGGATTCTTTATCCCTTTACCGGCAAAAGCTGATTCAGTTACCTTAAGGATCTCGAGGACATGCCATACTTTTAAAGCCTGCTCCATGTTCAGCGTTTAATGCTGATAAAGCATCGCTCCGGGGCTCTTGTTCTCGAACACAACTTCACCCCTAACAATTGTCATTAATATTTTTGCCTTCAGCAGTATGTTTGCATCACCCGAAACTATGTCATCGGAAAGCACCACCATATCGGCAAACTTATCCTTTTCCAGTGTGCCTTTTACATCTTCGGCAAAAGATGCATAAGCAGCGTATACTGTGAAGGACTTCAACGCCTCAAGCACAGTAAGCTTCTGGGCTGTGTTGTTTGCAACCCTGTTAAGCGCCGTATCGAGCGAGAGTCCGCTGGAGAGATAGTACATTACTACCAATGGACTTATCGTATGATAAGGAAAATCTGTTCCAGAAATAATAATATTGTTCTGCTTGTAAAGTGTATTCCACAGCCCAAGGTTCTGGCTGTTTTCAGGTTTGATGATATCATTAAGCACGTACTTATCAGCCAATGTTACTTCGGGGCGGATTGAAGGAATTATCTCCATCTGCTTAATACGCTGCATATCCTGCGGGGTTACAAACTCGAGATACTCAAGCCTTGTTCTGCCGGCCTTGGATTTCACTTCCTTGTTAACCGATTCAATCGCATTCAATGTTTGTGTGAGCGCTCTGTCGCCAACAGTCTTAACTGAAACCTGGAAATCCTTTTCGTTTGCCTTCTTCGTCATTTCCTTAATATCGAAATCATCGTTGAAGGGCGTCATGCGTTTCGGGTCTTCGTTATAATCGTTCTCCATCGCCGCGTCCTGGGTTTCAAAGTAGCCGTCATACTCAAGGCTAAAGCATTTTATGTTTATGCGGTCTTTGTAGTTTTCCGGACCGCTTGACACATATTTCTCAAACAGCGGGCCTTTACCGGGTATCATAGCGTACAGGCGGATAGGGAATTTGTTATCATCTACCATTTTTTTATAGACACTTAAACCCTGTTCGGTAATATTAGCATCGTTGATCTCAGTGATGCCGTATTTGAAGAGCTCATTTATTCCGCGAGTTATGTTGCTCATTACTTCCTGCTCTGAGGGCTGGGGCAGGACGTTTATTACGAGGCTCTGCGCTGATTCGTAAAAAAGGCCGGTTGGATTGTTGTTATCATCAAACCCGATTGCGCCGTTTTCCGGATCGGGAGTATCTTTTGTAACCTTGGTGAGGTCTAGAACTTTTTTGTTTACCCATGTTGTGTTGCCGAGAGCGTTAACAAGGTAGATGAACTGCGCTGTTGATGCGCCGTCGAGAAGAGAGTAATTGAGCCTTTCCAGGTCCTTTTCAGAAAGCTTAAGCTCGTCCCACCCGAAGCCGCCGATCCATTCATCGGGCTTAGAGGTTTTGGCGCGCTCTTTTACCATCGCTAAGATCTCATCCACTGAGCGTGCATTCCTGAGATCAAGCAGGCTAAGCTGCTTGGAAAACTCCATAAGGTTCGCCTCGGCATCTATGAAGCCGGGCACAACAGTTTTGCCTTTAAGATCGATAACCTTGGCATCTTTGTATTTTTCGGTCAGCTCGGTGGATTTACCCGTGGCAAGAATTTTGCCTTCATAAACCGCGATAGCCTCAACGATGGTATTATTTTTATCCAAGGTATATATTTTTCCGTTTACGTAGATAACTTCAGGCTTTTTGCTGCAGGAAGCCAAAAATATGCAAAATACAGCCAAAAAAAGGATCTTTAATGCTCTCATCAGTAGATTTTTTTATTTGCACAAATATAGCTAAATATTCAGGAACGAAAAATGAAGTAAAATAAGCAGCAAATGGAATCTGTTTATCAGGTTACATCAGGATTCTTTCAAGATTTCAAGCGTGCTCACCTCACCCTCCGAATCCCTCTCCTGAAAGGAGAGGGAGGGACTTTCCATTGTCAAAACACCGATTGGGATCTCAGATACTCAGAATCAGCCCCGAAAGGGCGGGATATATCAGTGATGGGCATAGCCCATCGTGTCGAAGTAGAAACATAAGAGCCCTGCAAGGGCGGAATCAATAACTATGTGTGATATCTGGTCACCTTAAGCCCCCCTCCCGGCCTCCCCTTCGTAAGGGGGAGGAGTGCGCATTTGTTCAATCCGACGCTTTCTATTTGGTAGATTTCAGATTTCCTCCGGTTATCCCGTCCCGTACGGGACGATATATGCAGGTGTATTTGTTTTCATATACAAACCCCCGTTGTTGTTTTTCGGAATTTGGGATTAAGATTCAATTGAAGATTGCTTGTTATTCAGAAGAACTATCCACCCTTCAGCGGGGGGGGGGGACGATTTTTTTGATTTTCGTTTTTCGGTGATTGAACGTGACCCCGGCAATACCAAATTCGCAATGGGGTTTAGGATAACAGCATGCTGTACTAAATGAGTTTAATTCGGTTGAGTTTACAAAAGCTAAGTACACGACATTAAATAAATAACACTCTAAAACTATGTTAAAAGAAGTTTCTTTACCCTGGATTTCAATATACTTAACCTCACCCCCCTAACCCCCTCTCCTGACAGGAGAGGGGGAACTGAGAAATTTTTGAGTTTTTTCTCCCCTCTCCCTTTGGGAGAGGGGCTGGGGGTGAGGGTCGAATGCAAAATTACTGAGTATTTGTTTCACTGTCGTGTACTAAGTTACAAAAGCCAGACATATGAATTGAATATATTCTAATCCCCAAAATTGATAAATTTGCAATATGGAAAACACCCAAAATCCCGAAACTAGCGCTTCAAGGAAAGAGCTTGCCAAACAATACGAGAAGATCAAGCTTATTGTAAGTGTTTCTGAATCTATCCTTTCATTTATTCTACTTATACTGTTCCTCTGGTTTGGCTACAGCAAAAGGCTGGAACTGTTCGCTTTAGGTTATACTTCGAATCCATACCTTGCCCTGTTGATATACGGCGTCATCATAGGCGGTGTGAGCGCGGTGATATCATTCCCAATCGATTACATCTTCGGCTTCAGGATGGAACATAAATTCGGCTTATCGAACCAGACATTCGGCGGGTGGATAGGCGAAAGGCTCAAAGGTGCCCTTGTTGGAGCAATTATCGGTGCGCCGATAGCTTTCCTTTTCTACTGGCTGCTTTCCGGCTATGAACTGTGGTGGCTTTACCTGGCATGTATAGTGTGGGTGTATTCAATTCTGCTTGCACAAATTGCGCCCGTGCTGATCTTCCCGCTATTTTATAAATTCACACCTATAGATAACGAAGAGCTCCGTTCCAGACTGCTTGCAATGTGCGAAAAAGTCGGATTCAAAGTGAGCGGCGTGTATAAGTTCAACATGAGCAAAACCACGAAGAAGGCTAATGCAGCGTTTACGGGATTCGGCCGAACCAAAAGGATAATACTCGGCGATACTTTGCTGGATTCATTTACTGAAAAGGAAATAGAAATCGTTTTCGCGCATGAGCTTGGGCATTACAAAAGAGGACACATAAAAATTAACATACTCATTTCACTATTCGGCACATTTATTGGACTGTTTGTAATGGCAAGTATCTATAAAATGCTGCTGCCGGTGTTCGGATTCCATTACCGCTATGAAATAGCGGCTTTGCCGCTGCTGGCGCTGATAGCCGCCGTTTACAGCTTCTTTACCGGTCCCATAACTGCTGCAATATCCCGCCGCTTCGAGTACGAAGCCGACCGCTTCGCAATCGATACAACGGGCGATATTGATTCATTTGCTTCAACAATGGAAAAGCTCGCCGGGCAAAACCTTGCCAACGACGAGCCCAACAAGCTTGTAGAATTCTGGACGTATTCACATCCTTCCATCAAAAAGAGAATATCCGCAGCGAAAGAATACTTCGCTCAAAGATTTCCTCCTACAGCAAAAGCTTAAAAAATATAGTAGCTGATGAATCCACCTGTAGAAATTGAATACGATGAAGTGCGGGAAGAGTAAACATTGGCATAGGCGCTCATACTCAGCTTACTCAGAATGTAGAACTGCAGTTCCGCTCCGGCTCTGAAGCTGTATGAAAGGTCCCTATCAGTTTCCTTAAATTGAATAAGATCAAAATGTCCGCGTATTGCGGCAAACTGACTGAAGTTATGAAACACATTTAAGTTAACCGAAGCTTTATGGTCATACTTCAAACTGTAATAATAATATATTCCAGGGTCAATATAGTCCGAAAAATTCCTGATGCTTCTCCTCTCTCTTAACAAAACCAGTGAATGAAATTCAGGGTCAAATCCATTTATATCCTGCTCGTTTATAGGAAATACGACTGCTGCGGAAAAAACAGCGCTGGTTCTTAAACCAATCGGATGGCCATAAAGAGCGCTAAAGCTGATGGCTTTATCGAAAGCTCTGTACGGATTACTTATCCTTTGGGAATAGGTGAATTCAGCCTGAAGCTGGTAGCCTTTGAATACCGGGTATAAAACATACTTATTGTTAGTGAGCGATTGATAAATTTCCATTGTTGCAGCAGCGTTAAGCGGGCCGGATATTATGCCTTTGTCAAGCAGCATTGCTTCAGTTTCCCCGAAGAAATGTATCTCGGCATTATCCCTGTATTTGCTTCGGTATTCCCCCAGGTTTCTGCGGTCAAGCAGGTTGTTCAATAATGTGCGCGTATTTTTATCCAGAGCTTTGGTAATATAACCGCGCTTGAGGAGAATTTTTTCAACGTTCGAAGCTTCGTTAACCACGAAAGCATTTGTGATCCTGCCTGTGCCAACATACGGGCTGAATGTAAATATATAAGAAGGTTTACGATGATTTTGAGCCTGCAGGAATCCCTCGGAATGCATCCCAAAGTATAAATGTTCAGGTACTATGTATCTGGAACCGGCAGCCGTGAATCCAAAAAGTATTCTGCTGGAGTGAATGTTCTTATCTATAATATTCGATTCAGGATAGCTGTATGAAGATCCGTTCAGCGTAGCTGATACTGTATAATCCAATGAAGGCGAGAAGCGCCATTTAGTGAATGATGCCGAAAGGTCCAGATCATAAGAATATCCACTTTCAGCAGTGTCATTTTTATCTTTCTGCAGGTTGAATCTGGGACTTCCAGAAAGTTCAAGGTTCATTCCTTCCGATATCTTCGGAACGTCATAATCATTAATGGGATTTTGGGAATAGATGTTTATAGCTGCGGCGAATAGCAAGGCTAACAGGATCAAGCAATATTTGGTCATATGGTTATATGATAAATTACACAATAATAATGAATAATCTTAGAAATTATAATACTTAAGCAATTTAACTTCATTGTAAATAGGAACGCATAAATCTATATTTGCCTATGAAACCGCAGATACTGCTGACAATCGGCGATATGAACGGGATTGGCCCGGAAATAGTGCTTAAGGCTCTCAGGAACAATGCCATTACCCGGAAGTATGACCTTACAGTAATTTCGCCTTTGCCTGTAATTTCATATTATTGCCGTAAGCTTAAGATCAGACTGGATGCGGATAATTTTAATTTCATTCCAATTGGAAGTCCCAAAGATATCCCCCAGCCGGGAGTGCTGAGCGCAAGGGCAGGTTTTGCAGCCGGACTCGCTATCGAAACCGCGGTTTCGCTCTGCAACAACGGCGAATATGATGCAATTGTGACTGCACCGATCAATAAAAAAGCGCTCAATATGGGCGGCTACAGATTTGACGGGCATACAGAAATGCTTACGAAGCTCAGCGGGGCTAAAGATTCATGTATGACAATGCTCTCCGATAAGTTCAACATCGCATTTGTCACAACTCACCCGCCTATAAAGAAAGTATCTTCGCTTATTACCAAAAAAGTTTTGCAGAATAAGCTTGAAATATGTGCAGGTGTGCTTAAAAATAATCTGGGAAAGAAGAATGCCGAAATTGCTGTTCTTGGATTGAATCCGCACGCAGGCGATGGCGGACTTATAGGTGATGAAGAGCGGAAAGTGATTTTTCCTGTCATTAAGTCTGCAAACAGCAGGTTCATGGGAATCAAAGTCACAGGCCCGTACTCACCGGACGCATTTTTTGCCGGCGGAATGTACAGGAATTTTGATATGACACTGGCAATGTACCATGACCAGGGATTTATCCCATTCAAAATGCTTGCCGGTCATAAAGGTACAAATTATACTGCGGGATTAAGCTTCGTACGTACATCACCTGACCACGGAACGGCATTCGATATCGCCGGCAAAAACAATGCGAGTGAATTGAGCCTTGCAGAAGCTATCCGCTGGGCAGATAAGCTTGTAAGAAATAAGAACAAAAAGAAATAACACATTGATAAATTTTAACGGCATATCATTTTCATATCCAACCAGGGAGCTTTTCCAGGATGTGAGCTTTACGATTGATAAGGGCGAGTTTGTGTTCCTTATAGGCGAAAGCGGCACAGGTAAAACATCGCTGCTTAGAATGATCAACATGGAGCTCTTTCCCCAAAACGGGGAAGTAGTGGTTTATGGTTTCAGCTCAAAGCATATCAAAAAACCTGAGATACCTGTACTTCGCAGGAAAATCGGATTCGTATTCCAGGATTATAAGCTGCTTAATGACAGGGATGTATTTGAAAATGTCGCGCTGCCGCTTTATCTTTCAGGCGTAAAGCCCGATGTTATCAAGAAAAAGGTGTTTAATGTGCTGAATGAAGTAGGTGTGTTCGATTCATACAAAAAGATGCCGCATGAGCTGTCAGGCGGCGAGCAGCAGCGTGTATCGATAGCGCGCGCAATTGTTAATGAACCTTATATATTGATAGCCGATGAGCCGACCGGCAATCTTGACCCGTTTGTTTCGTTTGAAATTATCAAGCTGCTGCTGAACATAAACTACAAGGGTACGGCGGTATTTATAGCAACACACAACTATGATATAGTGCGCAGGCTTAAAAGCAAAAGGCTGCTGCAGATAAAAGATAAAAAAGTTTTGGATGTAGTTATCAAAGAATAGCAGCCTTTTCTGGTTTATCTTTCATTGCCCATATGCCCGGTTATTTGATAAGCAGCATTTTCCTGCATTCAGTTAGTTTCCCGGATGTTAACCTGTAGTAGTATGCCCCCGAGGAAAGCCCTGATGCATTCCAGTCAAATTCATAGACACCTGGTTTTAGGTATGATTCAGCCAGCCGTAATATCAGCTCACCTATTGAGTTATACACTTCAAGACTAACAAACGATGAGTTCATGACTGAAAACCTGATCTTTGTAGAAGGATTGAAAGGATTTGGATAGTTTTGAAAAAGACGGAATTCCGCAGGAGTTTCAGTGCTTACTGTTTGGATACCAGTAATCTGTGAGTATTTTATAACAGTATAGTCATATGAGTTTTGCGGGGATGAAATACTGCTTCCGGAAATTATCACATTCCTCTGACCGTCAAGGGAAACAAATGGCAGGTAATCAGCTGAGATTGTGTTTGGGGTAAACCTGGTGCTCCATTTTTCTACTCCTGAATTGCTGTACTTGATTGTCTTATATGCGCCGTCAACGCCTGTAACATAGATATTGGATGAGTCATCAAGCGCCAATGAGCTGATTTGATCGTTCACTGAATTGTTATATCTGCTGACCCATTGCTGTATACCTGAAGAGTTGTATTTGATAACGGCAAAATCAGTTCCTTCTGATGCCCCTCCATAGCTGCCCCCGCCTACATATATGTTGCCGTTATTATCGGCTGCAATGCATGTTGCCGCATCGGATTGATTTCCGGTTCCGTTATATCTGCTTACCCACATTTCGCTGCCCGAGGAATTATATTTAACTGTAACGTAATCAAAGGGAGATCCGGATGTAAAAGACCCTTTACCTGTTACATAAACATTGCCTGAATTATCTACAAACAAGGCACTTGCCTCGTCATCTGTTATACCGTTTGAACTGGAAAACCTGGAGACCCAAAGCTGGTCTCCGTTCGTGTTATATTTTATTGTTGCAAAATCCCATTGAGTTGTGCCTAAAGCATTGCTCCGGCCGGTTACATAAACATTTGCGGATGCATCTGTTTTGATCATAACTGCCTCAGCATCGCTGTTACCAAAATTATATTTTTTTATCCATTGCTGAATGCCCCCGGAATCATATTTAATGGTAGTATATTGGCGTTTACCCGAGCCGCTAATGAGGGAATCGCACCATCCGGTAATATAAACATTATTTGATCCGTCAAGCGCGATTGAGTTGCCAATTGCTGTAGAATATGAAGATGAGTAAGCTGCGGTCCATTGCTGAATACCGGAAGAGTTATACTTTATAGTTATCATTCTTGCATCGCTCGAATTGATTTCTTCGTAACCGGTAACATAAACATTACCAGTGCCATCAACTGCAATTGCCTGTCCCTGGTCATTTCTGTTTTGCACCCCGGAGTATCTAGCACTCCACTGCTGGATACCTGAGGAATTGAACTTTACAGTAGCAATATCAAAACCATATCCGGGAAAATTAGCGTTAGCGCTTCTTCCGGTAACATATGTATTGCCCAGGGCATCTGTTGTTGAAGCCAGTACAATATCCGATGCGAGGTTTGAGGGACCGGGTCCGTTGTAATAAGAAACCCATTGCTGCGTTACCTGGGAATACAGGCTGCAAGATATGAACAGGATAAATAATATTCTCATTCTTGTATTAATTTGTTTATTTAACTACAATCATTTTTCTTGTTGCTGTGTAATCCTCTGCTGTCATTCTGTAGAAATAAACCCCGCTTGCAAACTGCTCTGCGCTTAGCTCCGTCTCATATATCCCCGGCGATAAGTATTGGTTTACAACAGTTCCTTTGGAAGAACCTTTGATATCGAATATTTCTATTTTAACATTAGAGCTTTTTTGAACGCTGAATCGGAACTTTGAAACAGGATTAAAAGGATTAGGATAGTTTTGCCCAAGTGAAAAATCCATTGGAACTTCATTAGATACAGGATTAATTCCAATTGTTTGAGCAAGCTTTATAGTAGCTATATCATACCCTGTTCCTATTCCCCAGCTGGTACTGGTAATATAGGTATATCCGTTTACGTCAACTGTTATGCCTCCGGGACTATCATCTTTATTTGCGGGACCATTATAGGTATGCAGCCATTGCTGGTTCCCGTCAGGGTCAATCCTTATGGAAACACAATCAATGTTGCCTGTTGTATCACTGCTGCCTGAAACGAAAATGTTTCCTTCACTATCTGTGAAAATGTTGTAAAGTCTGTCATTCCTGGTTGAAGTCCCCGCGTACGTATATGTCCACAGTATATTTCCATCCGGGTTATACTTAATAACTGCCATATCTTCCCTGGAAAATAAATAGTACAGATATCCTGCAACAATAATGTTTCCGTTTACATCCAGAGTAATAACATTTCCTTCATCGTTGCTGTTTGCTCCTCCGTTCGTTCTGGTTTGCCATTTAGCCACACCGTTTGATGAATAATTTATCGTCATAATATCAAAATTTGTGCCCGTTCCTTTGCTTTCTCCTGTAATATAGATGTTGGAATCTCCGTCAATAGCTAATGAATTAGAAAAATCATCACCATTGCCGCCATGATATCTTTTTTCCCATTTATACACCCCTGCGCTGCTATACTTAACCGTTAAGTAGTCAAAATCAGGGGTTGTATAGCTGCTTCCAGTTACAAAAACGTTTCCATATTGGTCAACTTTTATATCTTTAGCATAATCTTCTTTATCATCAATTGAATTATATGTTTGCAGCCATTCAATAGTGCCGTTTGGCTGATATTTTATAACAAGGTAATCAGGATTACCGGCGGCCCGGTATTTATTGCCGCAAATATAAATATTATCACTTTGGTCAATTGTTATTTCGTTTCCGGCATCTATGTTCCCGCCATTATACCTTTGTACCCATAATACATTTCCATCGCTGTCATATTTTATAGTAACACAATCTTCCAATGCTGAACCTGCTCCAATGCTCCTGCCTGTAACTATGATGTTACCGGAGTTATCAATATCCATTGCGCTTATGAAATCACTTGCGTTACCTGTTCCATTGTATTGTTTCACCCATATTATTGTACCGGCAGGGTTGTATTTTATTAACACATAATCATAATTTGTATTATATGTTGAACCCGCAGCATATATGTTCCCGTCACTATCAGTTACAATATCCACGGCTGCTTCATAACTGTTTGCAGGACCATTGTAACGGGCAACCCATTGCTGAGATATTTGGGAATACAGGTAACATGAAGAAAATAATATGAACAAGATTACTATTCTCATAGTGTATAAATTTCTATTTTATTAAGATCATTTTTTTGGTATCAGTAAACGCATTCGATGTTATTTTGTAAAAATATAAGCCGCTGGGATATGATGAAGCATCCCATTCGATATTATATGTTCCGGCTGCAAGATACTTATTAAGCATTTCTGCAATTTTTTCACCAATTAGATTATATATTTCAAGCCTTACAAAACCTGATATTGGAATATCAAAGCTGATTGATGTATTTGGGTTAAACGGATTTGGATAATTTTGTCTGAGAGAATATGAAGAAGGAATTCCGATTTGATTGTTTATTCCTGTAATTACAGGAAGTGTACAGCCATTTGATGCAAATACATCCATACCAATAGTTGTAGAGCTGTACTTGCTCCATATAGTCAGGCAGCTATCGTTATTTACAAACCTGATACCGGGTTTTGGAGGTTGCTTATGCGCGGAGCCTAAATGGTTCACCGGTTCTGTGAGATTGCCCCATACTCCATTTGTTGCGGTACATGATGTTACACTATCAAAAGTGCCTCCCGTAACATTAAGATATGAAACATAATATTTCCCGAAGACATTTCTTCGCCCCACTAAATCCGGAGCTAAACTTATATTTAACCTTGAATCTATGTATTCTTTAGGCCAGGGTCCGTTTCCGCCATTAGTTGAATAATAATAAGGGATATCCCAGTTACCTGAAGTTCCTATTCTTTCATCGCAAACTATCATAATTTCTTTATAACCGCCATTAGTTGCCACTCTTGCATGTGTTTTCCAGTTATTCCCGAAAATACCACCCCATGCATAAGTTGAACTGCCTGTAAAATTAGTAATGCTTGTTCTTGCAAGATATATGGCAGATGAATCAGGAAGGTTAGATTCCGTTACAATTATCGAATCCCCCCCATTATGATAATAAGCAATATCCGGGTAGTTTCTGAAGCTTGGAGATGGAGTACAGGTTGTTTTATATCCAAATTGAGTTGGCTTTAACGTAACTGAAGGAAATATAGTATATGGATTTAATACCAATGCCGCGCGTTCATCTGAAGAAATATAATATCCGATTCCGGGCATAATTGAATCTCTTGCCGCAATAATATACACCCATGCATTTGTATAATATGCGGCATTATCCGAAGTGATCCTTGGTCTGTAATATTTAAGATTTGCATGTTCAGGAAATGCCAAATCGAAACTATACAATGAGCTGTTTGCTTTTAATATCGCAACACCAACTTTTTTCTGTAATCCTTGTGTTCTGCCGAATACGACCCATATATATCTATCTGCGGTATTGTTTTCAATTATTTCCATATCCAGTTCATCTTCATTGAATGTGGAACCGGAAAAAAATGTCCATCCGCTTAAGAGCCATGTTAATCCGTTATCAATTGATTTATATATTAACAGTGTATCTGTATTAAAAGTAGGTTCACCTCTGGCAATAGCAACCCATATTTCACCTTCATTATCTCCCGGAACTTGTTTTGTGGCAGTAGCAATTGCTTTGACCCAGTTTCCTGAAAAGATCTGCGAAATACCAATTGCGGCGGAGTTTTGCATAAAAGGAGGATTGGATGAAGATATCACAAAGCAGTTTCCTGGTTTACCCGGCTTCATTGTAATTGAGCCTGTTAGTGCATCTAATTGCTTTTGCAGCGCTTCCATTTCATTTTTGTCACTTTTCAATTTTGCCTTAAATAGATTCTGCTGAAGTGTAATTATTTCGGAAGATAGTTTATTATCATCAAGGGTACTCTTTTTGCTGTCATTAATGAAGTTTCTATCGGATGATTTGAATTCTGGCATAGAATTCTGCTGTGAAGCCGCATTGCCTGCGGCGAATATCAACAATAATAAACAGCTTATTCTTATCATTTTATCAATATATTGTGGTTTAATGCTTGTTATTATTTAACCGGCGTGCCGGCACGCCTTTATGGGTTATGTGCTTCGAAGTCACAGTACCCGGTTAATGATAATTTTCTGACAAATATATTTCATAAAATCAATCCCGGCAAAGAAATTAAGTGCGCAGTTTCACCTGCTGCAAGCTGCAAATCACAGAGTTTTAACTCGATTTTTAAGCAAAAATGCACTATTTTTCACCTGTTATGAAGAGCAGTTCACTGATAGATATCATAAAAACATTTACTGAATCTGACATAAAAAGATTCGATGATTTTATTACATCACCCTTTTTCAACAGAAAGCCAACTGTCATAAAGCTATGGACTGAAATTAAGAAACATGCTCCAAATTTTGACTCTGAGGCTTTAGCGCGCAAAAATGTGTATGAAATTATAGTCCCCGGCAAAAAATACAATTATGGCACAATGAAGAATATGCTGTTTGATCTTAACAAGCTTGCAGAGCAGTTCTTATCCCATAGTTTTGATAACAATACTCTCTTTAAAAATGAGATCAGAACCATGAAAGCGTTCCTTGAAAGGGGATTGAAAAAACACTTTATAAAATCTGTAAATAAAAAGATCACTTCGATGATAAATGCCAAATACTCGTTCGGTGATTTTGAAAAGCTGACTCAGCTTTGTGAATTGTGCAACGAGCATTGGGTGCATACATACTTTTATAACAAACCATACGATACGGTCAAATATTCATTTTATTCCTTTTTGGAAACCTATACAACGTGTTATAATAATATCAGGGTTGGCAGCAAGGATCTTGCTGAAAGTTCAAGATCAAACAGGGAAGAAGAAACAATCAGAAAGCTCGAGATTATAGGTCCTGCGGAAGATCTCTTGACGGAAAATGATAATCATGGCAGGATTGTGAAGTTTTTCATCCTTCTGATCAATGCTTATAAGCTTCCCGGCAATATTGAAATATACAATGAGGCTAAAGCTTACCTTTCAACACTTCATGACCTGTTTGAGCCCACTTCGCTGAACTACTGTTACAGGCTTCTTTCTAATGTAATACTGAATAACAAATCTGTGCCATTGAATAAAAGAATGGATGAATTCAGCAGCCTGATCAAGATCCTTGTAAATAATAAGATAATGTTCCCGAAGGGTGAACCGATTGGAATACTTGAATTCAGTAATATTGTAAAACTCACTAACGATGCAGACGTTTTAAGAAAAATGCTGAATGATAACCTGGGTAATGTGCTGGAGCAATACAGGGAAAATATGAGGGACTATGCAATGGCACACATTCACTATCTGTCAAAGGATTATGGGGCACTAATGAGAACTTGTTCCCGAATGAAATTCGACCTGTTCCTCTTGAAGGCCGACGTTAAGTCAATTCAGCTGAAAGCACTTTACGAAATGAACGATTTTGAGACTTTCCAATACCAGGCGGATTCATTCATACGTACGCTGCCTAAGACCACAAAATTACGGGAGGAGTACATTTCAGGTTATCTGAATCTGGTGGAATCTATAAGAAAGCTATTCAGATTCAGAGAAACAAGGGAAAGCAAGTATTACGTGGAGATCAAAAAAACGCTTGAATCACAGAAAGTAAACTCAAATTTATGGGTGGCAAACAGGCTTGCCGAGCTAAACAGAAAATAACCTAGTTATCTCTTGCTATTAAAAATTGGAGAACACGCTCCCAATCCTTTTCAAAATCAAATTCAAAACGTTCGTGCGGATTTATGGTAAACGCCATTTCAATATACTTTATTCCCAGTTCAATTTCAGCCTTCAGGAAATAAAGCTTCGCTTTGGAATAATACGGCTCTGCCCAGGCTGATCTCAACCCGATAAGTTTGCTCAGAAGGTTTTCGGCCTCATCATATTCTTCGGCATCTATATAGGTATTGGCAAGGTCAAGGGTTGCCTGGTAGTTATCCGGGTTCAGCGTCAATACTGTAATATAGCTCGAAATTGATTCGCTCAGTCTGCCCAAATTATACTCTGCATCTGCCTTTGCGTACCATAGTTCGGGATTCTCTTTGAACAGGTCAACGGCTTTATCGTAATCACGCAGCGCCTTATTAAAATCTTCAAGCTGGTAATAGCAGTTGCCCCTGCCGAAATATGATTCATAGTGCGAAGGATCAATCGTAACTGCCTTGGTAAAAGTTTCTATAGCCGCACGGCAGTCGCCCATCTGTTCGTATGCGCTAGCAAGGTTATATAATGCGTAAACATCCTTCCGATTATACATCAGCGCAGTTTTGTAATCCTCAATTGCCCTCGTCAATATACCAAGGCTTGCGTGCGCGTTGCCTTTATTGTACCAGGCGCTGGCAAATTTCGGATTGACGGAAAGCGCCATTTCATAACATTGAATGGCATAATAGTATCTGCCCATACGGCTCAGGACAACACCCATGTTATACCAGGCGTTGTAATTGAACGGAACTATACCAATGTGCTTTTCATAAGCTTTTATGGAATCAACAAGCCTGTCAATATAGTCATAGCAGTAGCCCATTTCATAATACGCGTCTTTATGGCCGGGGTCAAGCTCTATAATTTTCCGGAAACATGAAATAGCTTCTTCGAACCTGTCAACTTTCTCGAGGATGAGCCCTTTATTAAACAGCGCATCTATATTATTGGGTGCGAAATTCAGCACTGACTCGAAACAGTCTATAGATTCGTTAAACATGCCTGAATTATCAAGGGTTATTCCTTTGTTTATCAGCGATTCTTCATCGTTTGGATTCAGGTTTATTGCCTTATCAAAACAAACGATCGCGTTTTTGTAATCGCCTTTATGGTCAAAAATAATAGCCTTTCTCTGCCACAGCTCGTTTGAATAAGGGAAATAATCAAGAAGTGAATTCAGGCAGCTAATTGCCTTCGAATGCTCTTCTTTCTCAAGCAGGTAATTCACCATGTCATCAATAGAATCAATATCAAGATCAGGCATTACGCGCTCGGTTTTGTTGAGCAATGCCTCTATCAATTCTTCCTTATTCAGATTTTTCCTTTTAGAACCTTCTTCGAACTCAATGTCGTCGAAAAATCCCATAATATCTTGCTCCAAACTTTTTTCTTAATTCAATCTAAAAGTTTTTATTCGTTATGTCAAGTTAATATTTAAATGTAAGAGGTGTAAAAATTTTTACACTGTTTGATATGAACAGCATTTGTTATTCTTGTGGCTCTCCATGTATATGTTAACTCTCCGTTAATGAATGCTGCCGCTCAAAAACGGCTAATCATTCCACACAAGCTCAAACAGAAGAAATGAAGCGGTAACAACTACTACCGTGTATGATGCGATCATCTGTAATTCTCCGGCTATGGCGCCGAACGGAACCCCGTCTATTGTGAGCCACGTAGCGCTGATGGCGGCCAGCAGCAGCGGCAGCAGCAGGGGGAATGAAAGCACAGGGTAAAGTGTGCCCTTGGAGCTTGCCTTGGATATCAATGCCGCAATTATGGTCATTACTGCCGATAGGCCCAGGTTGCCCAAGCCGATAGTGAGCGAAAAAAGCGCCAGGTTCTTTATATCAAGCCCGGTTATGATTATGTACAGAAAAATTATCAGGAAATTTATTATAAAAGTGAGGACTGTGTTAAAAATCAGCTTGCCTAAAAAAACCGACCTTGGATCGGCGCTTAATTTCAGCACCAGTGATGTGCCGCGCTCTTCTTCCGAAACGAATACCCTTGAAAGTCCGTTGGAAGTAGCGAAAAAGATAATTATCCACAGCAGCCCGGCATTCATTTCGCTTGAAATTTTATCTTCACCCAGAGAGAATTTTATTACCGAGATCACTACAATAATGAACATAAGAAGCGCGTTGACCGCATAGCGTGTGCGGATCTCGCTGTTAAAATCCTTTTTACATATTGCCAGGGCCTGTTTAAGCATCGGGATTTATACTTATTTCCCGGTCACAAAGTGAACGCTCATGTGGATCATTTGTCGCGATAATCAGTATCCTGTCCTTTTTGTACTCATTTGCGATATCATCCACAACTGAAATTCCTTCGAGGTCAAGATTGCTTGTCGGCTCATCAAGCAGCAGTATCTGCGGTTCATGCAGAATAGCGAACGCGATTTTTAATCGCTGCTTCATGCCGGAAGAATAAATCTTCAGTAAATCATTTCTCCGGTTAAAAAGTCCAACCCGCTTTAGAACATTATCAATATTGCCGTGGCCTGAGCCGCGTATATCGGAAATTATCTTCAGGTTTTCATAACCCGAAAATTCATCGTACAAATTCAGGTACGGTGAAACGAATCCCATATACCTGTAAACCGATTCTCTTTTGATCTTTTCGTTACCATCATAGAGGTCAATAGTACCCGAGGACTGTATCAGTAAATTCGCAATTATCTTTATTAGGGTTGATTTGCCGGAACCATTCCTTCCCGTAATTGCCGTAGCGCTGCCCGGGCGGAGCTCAAAGTTCACATTTTTGAATATGGGACGGCGGTCAAACTTTCTTGAGAGATCAACAGCCTTGAGCAGGATACCCTTATTTGATTGAATTTCAGAGGTTTCGGGCGGCATTATATAGCGGTAGGCATGGTTTTGTTTTCCGGTCGCACGGTACTAATTATGTATAATGCCATGTTTCTTGTTAAGCCTTTGTGTTCTTCTTATCAGGGCGTCATTGAACCACTTGTTTTCTTCATCAGTATCCGGGATAATCTGCGGCACGGGCATCTTTGCGCCGGTTTCAAGATCAACACATACAAAAGTGAAGTATGCGCTGTTTGAATGTTTCTTCTCACCGGTCTTAAAATCTTCAACTTCAACTTTTACTCCTACTTCCATAGAAGTATTGAATGCCCTGTTCACATTTGCGCATAAAGAAACAATATTGCCCAGCTTGATGGGTTCGTGGAATGAAAGGTCATCAACTACAGCCGTAACCGCAACATTATTACAGTGCCTCGATGCAGCCATAGCAGCCGCAATATCCATCCAGTGCATCAGTCTGCCGCCTAAAAGATTCTGCAGTATATTTGTATCATTGGGAAGCACAAGCTCAATCATAGTAACCTGTGATTCCTTCATATGTTTTGGCTTCAGTTCGCTCATTTTCAGGAGTTCTATTTGGATGTCTGGTATTCTTTGATCTTTGAGCTAAGCCGGTCAGCTTTGCTTTTCAGGTTACTCTTCGGGAAAAGCTTGTAGAATTTTTCCAGAACTCTTTTAGCGTCTTCATATCGTTTCCCGTTTATGTAAGCGTCAGCCTGGCCAACCATTGCGTCATCTGCCCATTCGGAATCGATATACTCATCATACACGGCCTGGAAATACAATGACGCGGCCTTGTAGTTATCGGTCTTCATATAAAGCTCGGCTGTCCAGTAATCCTTATAAGCCAGCTTGTTCCTCATTTCTTTTATCTTTCTTTCAGCATCGCTCACATTTTTATCCTGCGGGAACGATTCTATATATGAAAGGAATTCGTTCAGAGCTTCTCTTGTGAATTGCTGGTCAAGAGAGTATTTGGGAGAAAGCTCGTAATATGAGTTGGCAAGCATGTACTTGCCTTCAGGATAGAGCGGACTTAATGGGTAGTTCTTCAGAAAGCTGTCGAACTCATACGCTGCGAGAAGGAATTCCCTCTGCCCGAAGTAGCTGCTTGCAAGATAGTACTGTACCTTATCGGATACTTCCGTGCCGGGGAACCGAATTTTTATATATGAGAAATCCTCGATGGCATCAACGTAATCCTTTTTGTCGTATTTCCGCTTAGCGATATCGAACGCTTTCTGCGGGTCATCGGTATTAATATCTGTTTTGGATGAGCCGCAGCCGATTACCAGTTGGGCTAAAAACAGGATAACTACTATGCGGGCTGCTGTTAAAGTGATTTTCAATTTTTATTTTGACCTAATTGTAAAAAATAGTATTGCTGCAACTGCGGAAGCAGTTATTACTGCAGCAGGAAAAATTATTGATTCAATGAAGCTTATATCGGGGGGGAATGACTTAGTGAATCCGTATTCCGCTGATTCAAACTTCTCGTAACCGTCATATGGTATCTCGTCGGTGTATAAAGTATTGATGTTATCGTTAACTATCATTGTGCCGGTATTTGAGCTTATCTCTATTCCCAGTTCCGAAGTTATCCGCCGCTCCATGGTTTTTTCGCCGAGGAATTTGTTCTTCAGAAGCTTTGTATAAACTGTCCCCAGCTTTTTAACATCTATCCTGCAGAAGTTATATGCCGAGTCACCTGTTGCACTTTCATCACCTGTAACAAAGCTTATGTTAAGCTTTTCTGATGAAGCGGTTTTTTTTACCAGGTTCTGGATGAACTTCTTCTCTTCTTTATTATTCTTTAAAGAGCTGATCCTGAAAATAAACGGCAGGCTTCTGTTTACCGAGGGGTAATACAAGAACCTCTCAAGCTCGCCGGAAATATCCTGTTCAAGCACTTCAAGATTGCTTTTTGGGGTATTTTGTGCTGATGCCTGAATATTCAGTATGGCCGCAAAAAACACCAAATATAACGTACTTTTCAGGAAAGTATGAGTTATCAAAGAGCCAATTTTTTTATTATTGTTCAATCCCCGGTGATATTTCCTGAGTATGCCTTCAATAGTATAATCAAAAACACAGCGTTAAAATTTCAACACTTTGAAGGCATAATTCGGCAAATTACTAATAAATAGCCCCTGATTCAAGGAAGATAGATGTTTGGGACAGGCTATGTTAAATCCCATGCCCTCAAAAAAATTGAAAATTTGTAATTTCGCAATTTCTTTGGTGAATGGCAGTAAAATATTAGATAAGAGTTTTTTGCTTTTGACCCTCACCCCCAACCCCTCTCCCGAAGGGAGAGGGGAGAAAAACCCCAAGAAATTTCGTTATTCCCACTCTCCTCTGGAGAGGGGGGTAGGGGGTGAGGTCGAATCTTCAGCGATTTTCAATATAAAGTTTATTCAAAAATTGATTTTCAGATTTGTGAATACTGTTGTGTTAAAAGCCTGCGATCTTAACGGAAATTACTTCCTTGAAAGAGTCTAAAAATATGGGTAAAATGCAGATTATATAAAATTTTAACAGATTTCCGGGCTCAATTTAATGAAAAACCTCCTCATCGCAGCAATTTTTATGCTGGCGGCTGCCGGCTCTATTTTTTCTCAAAAGAAGCTTATTGCTTTTTCAAGCGACGCAACAAAAAATGACAAACAGCAGATCTTTGTAATGGATGAAGACGGCGATAACGTCATGCAGGTCAGCTTCCTTGACCTGGACTGCTATGCCCCTAAGTTTATTCCGAACAGCACAAAGCTCCTGTTTTGCGCTACAAACCGAATTTCAGATTATCTCTATATGATCGATCTTGCCGATACAAGCACATTCAGATTTCCAATATTCGTTGATGGCGGGCTTGATCCTGTAGTAATGAAAGACGGCAGCATGTTAATGTACCGTTCTGAAAAAGATGAAAACAACGCTATCTATATAACCGATCTTGTTACAGGAGAGTCTTTCCCTATTAGTGATGGAAGCCTCGCGACTCACGCGGAGTTTTCACACGACGGCTCAAGGATTGTTTACTCTTCAAGCGCTGACCAGAACTTTGATCTTGTGATACTGAATTTGACCGATACTACCGATAATGCCCAGAAGACAATTGTTGCAACCAAAGATGCTGAAATTTACGGTACATTCTCACCCGATGATAAGAAGATCGCATTCTCATCATTTGATATCAATTACAAAGGTACGCTGAAGGTTTGCGATGATAACGGCAAAGGAGTAAAGGTAATTTCATCAAGCGGAAGCTCGTATAACCCGAAGTGGTCGCCCGATGGCAAATACCTTGCTTACGTTTCGGATAAATCAGGCAAGTTCCAGATCTACCTGTGCAAACCTGATGGCAGCTCAATGAAACAGCTTTCCAGTGAATCAGGAAGCGTCATAGACTTTGATTGGTCGTCAGACGGTAAAAAGATAGTTTATGACAGCCAGGGCGAAAGCGTTTCAGGTATATGGATAATCGATGTTGAAAAGGGCTCAAAGCAGAACCTGACAGGCGATAAAGCCAATAATATTACGCCGGCTTTCCAGCCGTAGCAGAGAGTCAATCAATTTTTGTTTCAATCAAGTAATTCTGTTCAGGCAAAGAATTTCAAATGAAAGTAATAGAACATTTAGAGCGTTCAGGCGGCAAGCCGATCATAAGCTTTGAGGTTATACCCCCAAAAAGAGGCGGCGATATTACTCAGCTTTTCAGCGTAATAGAGGATATTATGAAATACGAGCCGCCTTTCATTGATGTTACTTCAAGAGCGGCCGAGGTTGAATACAGGGAAACACCGCAGGGTATCCAGAAAAAAGTGATTCGCAAACGCCCCGGCACAATTGGAATAAGCGTTGCTATTAAAAATCATTTTAATATAGATACTGTGCCGCATATGCTTTGCCTCGGCTTCACACGTGAAGAAACCGAAGACGCGCTGATAGAGCTTAATTACCTCGGGATCGAAAATGTACTCGCGATCCGCGGCGATGACCTGGGTTATCATAAGCCAATACCGGAATACAAATCGCAGAACAGGTACGCCTATGAGCTTATCGGGCAGATAGATAATATGAACAAGGGCAAGTACCTTGAAGAAGACCTGCTTGATGCCAAACCAACCAATTTCTGCGTGGGCGTCAGCGGATACCCTGAAAAACACTTCGAAGCTCCCAATATGAAAGTTGAAGTTGAGCACGTTAAGCAGAAGATTGCCGCAGGCGGAGATTACATCGTAACGCAGATGTTTTATGACAACAAAGTGTATTTTGATTTTGTGAAAAAATGCAGGGAAGCCGGCATAACTGCGCCTATTATTCCGGGCTTGAAGGTTCTGACAGCGAAAAACCACCTGTATAATATTCCAAAGAACTTTTACATTAACATTCCTGAAGAGCTTTCAAGCGAGATATTGGAAGCAAAAGACGCACATGTTACCGAGATCGGAGCAAGGTGGACAGCAAAACAGGCGGAAGAATTGCTGAATAACGGAGCACCCAGCCTGCATTTCTATATTATGCAAAGCGCTCGCCCTATCAACAAAATGTTTGAAAACTTGAAAATGTAATTCACCCCGCAAACTTGGGACTTAAACAAGAGCTAACATATTTTTCAAAGGCATGCAGCTCCTCCGGTTTTGTGAAGGCTACCGACGGGAATTTAAGCGTAAGGACCAGGAAAAACTTCATCCTTTCAACCGCAACAAAGACAAATAAAGGAAAAATTAAACCCGGTGATATTGTTAAGACTGATATCAAAGGTAAAAAGCTTTCTGGAAGCCGCAAGGCTTCAAGCGAGCTTAAGCTGCATCTTTATATCTACAGCAAAAGAAAAGATGTGAACGCAGTAATTCACACTCACCCGCTGCATTGCTGTGCGTTTGCGGCGGCAGGAAAGGCCATAAAAACGATAGTTCTGCCTGAGTTTTACCTGCAGGTGGGCAGCGTTCCACTGGCAAAATTCGCGTTACCTTCAACTGACGAGGTGCCGGAATCAATTGCCCCGTTTATTGAAAAGCACAATGTTATCCTTCTTCAGAACCACGGCCTTGTTGCGTTCGGAAAAACACTGGAAGAAGCTTACCTGCTGACTGAAAAAGTTGAGCAGTATGCGCAGATACTTCTGCTTGCGAAAATTCTTGGCGGCGCTAAGGAGCTTACACCTGCTCAACTGAAAAAACTGGATTCGCTAAACATTACAGAAAAGAAAAAGTGAATATAATAGTATTAACCGGCGGTACATCCGCGGAAAGAAATGTAGCTCTTGCCTCCGGCAAAGCAATAGCAGGCGCATTAAAAAGATCAGGCCACAACGTTAAAGTAGTTGACCCTGTTTTCGGGGCAAACCAGCCTGATGAGGAAACCATTTTTCAGGATAGGCCGGTAATTGGAAGTGAATTCCCCACTATCGAAGAGCTGAACGCTTTCAGCAACAGGAAAGTAATTGAGTGCATCAACTCCTCTATTTTTGATAATACCGATATTGTATTTCTTGGCCTGCACGGTAAGTTTGGCGAAGATGGCAGGATACAGTCATTGCTTGAGCTGCGCGGCGTAAAATATACAGGTTCCGGCGTAACATCCAGCGCGATGGCTATGGATAAGAACATATCCAAGATTATGTTCAACCATTATAACATTCCAACCGCCAAGTGGCTGATGCTAAAAAAAGGCATGAGTGAGCCGGTAAAAGTTGATGAAAGCATAAAGCTTCAGATAGGCTATCCCGCAGTAATTAAGCCAAATGATGAAGGCAGCACAGTGGGCTTATCGATTGTTCAGCCTGATGTTGAAGATGTTCAGCTTGGCAAGGCGCTCGAAGATGCTTTTGAGTATTCCGATTGTGTTATGGCTGAAGAGTACATAGAAGGCAGGGAACTGACAGTGGCTATACTCGGAGATATGTCATTGCCTGTTGTTGAAATAAAACCCAAGAGCGGATTTTACGATTATGTGCATAAATATACAAAGGGGTTTACTGATTATTTCTGTCCGGCCGACCTGCCTGAGAAACTGGCCAATGATATCCGCGAAAAAGCAATGACTGCTCATAAATCACTGGGATGCTCAGTTTATTCCAGGGTTGATTTCAGGCTCAATTCACGCGGCGAAAGCTATTGCCTTGAGGTGAATACCCTGCCCGGTATGACGGAGCTGAGCCTCGTACCAAAGGCAGCCGGCGCATCGGGCATAACATTTGAAGACCTGCTGAACAGGATAATTGAATTAAGTTTGAATAAATAAGTTGCTATTTTACGCAAATGCGGCTAATCGCTGAATCTAAGAAATGAAAGAAGACAGCTTCGGCAAAAATATGGTGCGCTACATCCTGCACAGGAAGAAATTTTTCCTGTACCTGCTTGTGCTGCTGCTGATCCTCGGCTACGCGGTATTCGGTAAAAAAGGAATTTTGCAGCGTGTTGAGCTTGAAATGGAAAACCGGGAGCTGCGCGAAAAGCTGAAGACCGAACAGGATAAAAGCATGATGCTGCAAAAAGAGATCGAGGACCTCAAAACCTCTGACAAAAAAATAGAAAAAGTTGCCCGTGAAAAATACAACCTTGTAAAAGACGGCGAAGAAATATACAAGGTTATGACCGATAGCACTAAGTAACAAGCATTGTACTAAGTGAAGGGTCTCTTATTTAATATTTAACAGAAAAATAATCATATGAACAAAATTGTAAGTACCCTCAAAGATATCCTTGCGATAAATTCACCTACAGGATATACAACTGAAGTGATCACATATATTGAAGGCCTGTTCAAAGGGCTTGATGTTAAGATAACCAAAACAAATAAAGGCTCGCTGCTGGTTTCGTTTACTGATTCACCGGAACTGATCGTAACGGGGCATATTGATACTTTGGGCGCAATGGTCAAGGAGATCAAAGATAACGGCACACTTGCAATTACAAGGATAGGAGGCCTGGAGCTCAACTCGTTTGAAGGCGAATATGTAACCATCAGGAACTACAAGGGTGAGCTTTACAGGGGAACATTCCTGCTTAATAACCCGGCATCCCATGTTAACAAGAATATAAACGAAGCAAAAAGAAGCCTCGAAAATATGTCCATAAGGCTTGATGAGCTTGTAAGGAATGCGGAAGATGTAAAGAAGCTCAATATTAACGTGGGTGACTTCATCTTCTACGATACTCGTTTTGAATACACTTCAAGCGGATTTGTTAAGAGCCGCTTTCTGGATGATAAAGCATGCGCCGCTGTAATGATAGAGCTGATTAAAGAGTATGCCGCATCAGGCAGCAAGCCTGATGTTGGTTTCTACTTTTCAAACTATGAGGAAGTTGGGCACGGTTCATGTGTTGGTATTCCGGATTCAGCAGTAGAGCTGCTTGTGCTTGATATGGCCGTAATAGGCGATGGCTGCACCGGCCGAGAAGATGCGGTTTCTATTTGCGTAAAGGATTCCAGCGGTCCATATGACTTTGATGTAACAAATGAGCTTCGCAGCCTGGCAATTGAAAACAAAATAGATTTTGTAACAGATATTTATCCATATTACGGCTCCGACGGCTCAGCAGCGCTTGCTGCCGGGTATGATGTCCGCGTCGGACTCATCGGGCCGGGAGTATCAGCATCTCACGGCGTAGAGCGTACACACGAAAAAGCGCTGGATGAAACATATAAGTTGACGAAGCTGTATATAGAAAATAATTGAAAAATCAATTATTTATTGAGTTAGAGCAACATAAGGCAGGTCATAAACCTGCCTTATGTTTCGGGAATTGATATTACGTAAGAAATGTTTTATATTGCACGTAACAAAGTAAATAATATGGAAGATACAAAACTAACGCTCAATATTAAGAAACGGGTGGTAAACAAAGCTAAGCTCTATGCCAAAAAACAGGGTAGAAGCCTTTCTGATATTGTTGAAAACTACCTTATGGCGATTTCTAAAAACGAAAAAATTGATGAAGAAGAAATCATGTCAAAATTAAGTCCAGAGATCCGGGAGTTAGTTGGAATTGCAGGAAAGATTCCGAAAGATCTGGAATACAAAAAGGAAGTTGAAGACTACCTGGTTAAGAAGTATTTGAGATGAAAAACCTTTTTATAGATTCAGATGTAATTCTTGATTTACTCTTAAAAAGAGAACCTCATTTTATAAGTGCAGCAGTTCTGTTGGAAAAAGCTAAAAGTAATGAAATAAAACTTCATACTTCATCTGTTTGCGCAGTAAACGTTCATTATATTCTGAAAAAATCGTATTCCGCCGACGAGATTGGTGTAATGCTGAATAAATTCTTTATGTACGTTGGAATACTTACAGTTGATAAAGAGATCATCTTGCTTGCTTTGAATTCAAATTTCAGGGATTTTGAAGATGCTGTACAGTACTATGCTGCACTAAAAAACAATCTTGAAACTATTTTAACAAGGAATACTAAAGACTACAGGGTTGATGATATTCCGGTAATGACACCTGATGAATTCCTATATTCACTGTAAATCAAAGTTTTCAATTATTGGATCTATTCGGAAACGAAAATAACACCAAGTTAAGCGTAAAGCCCCAGGCTAATTTCCAGCCGCTGGCCGAAAGAATGCGCCCAAAATCGCTTGATGATTTTGCAGGCCAGAAGCATCTTATCGGCGAAGGCAAGCCTATCCGGAAAATGATAGAGAACAATAATGTGTTCTCTATGATATTCTGGGGTCCACCGGGTGTTGGCAAAACAACCCTTGCGCTCATTATAGCGAACAGCGTGAATGCTGAGTTCATACAGCTTTCAGCAGTTTCTTCCGGAGTAAAAGATGTGCGGCTTGCTATCGAAAGAGCTGAGATCAACCAGAAACATCTCTCACGAAAAACTATACTCTTTATTGATGAGATCCACCGGTTCAATAAGGCGCAGCAGGATTCACTTCTGCACTCCGTTGAAAGCGGAGTAATAACCTTGATCGGCGCGACAACTGAAAATCCTTCGTTCGAAGTCATCTCACCGCTGCTCTCAAGGTGCAGAGTATATGTGCTGGAAGATCTTTCTGAAGATGAGCTGCTGCAGCTTGCCGAAAATGCCCTTTCAAACGATGCAGAGCTGAAGGACCAGAAAATAGATATTAAGGATAAGAACCTGATGCTGCGGTTTTCCGGCGGTGATGCCCGCAGGCTCTTGAACGGGCTTGATCTGGCAATACGCTCAACTGCAAAAGACACCGGCGGTACGATCAATATTACCAACGATATCCTCAAAGAAGCATATCAGAAGAATTATATAAGGTATGATAAAGATGCTGAAGAGCATTATAATATCATTTCTGCATTTATCAAAAGCATCAGGGGCAGTGATCCTGATGCAGCAGTTTACTGGCTGGCGCGAATGCTCAAAGGGGGCGAAGAGCCGAAATTCATAGCGAGGAGAATGATAATTCTTGCTTCGGAAGATATAGGCAATGCTGATCCGTATGCTCTGACAATTGCCACTTCTGCTTTTACTGCCATCAACTACATTGGTATGCCGGAAGCGCAGCTTATACTCTCGCAGGCAGCTACATATCTGGCCAGCGCGCCCAAAAGCAATGCATCATATCTCGCCATTATGGAAGCAAAGCAGGATGTTGAGCTGACCGGAGAGCTTGGCGTTCCGCTGCACCTGCGGAATGCCCCAACCAAGCTTATGAAACAAATGAATTACGGCAAAGAATACAAGTATTCCCACGATTACGAAGGACACTTCGCCGAACAGCAGTATCTTCCTGAGGAGCTAAAGGATAAAGTCTATTATAAACCCACCGGTATTGGGGAGGAATCAAAAATTAAAGAGCGCCTTAAGAACTGGTGGAAGAATAAAAAAAGATGATAACATTTACTGAGATATTCTAATGATAACACTTGAGACGAAAAAAAATAAACTGGAATATGCTATCGGAATTGACCTTGGCGGCACGTATATTAAATCTGCTATAGTTGATTCCAAAGGAAGGATTTTAAAGCACTACAAGACCGACACTTTTTCAGAGATATCACCGAAAAAAGTGTTAAGCCAGATCGAAAAATGCATCAATAACCTGAAGGATGGTTTCACAAAAGATCTTGCAGGTATTGGAATTGGTGCGCCGGGGATCGTTACCAAAGGAGTAATGAAATATCCCCCAAACTTTAAAGGATGGAAAGAAGTTGATCTTGCGAAACATTTTGCTAAAAAGCACAAAATGGAAACTATTGCGGATAACGATGCCAATTGCGCAGGTCTTGCAGAGCTAAAATTCGGTCATGGCTCAAAATACAAGAATTTCATCTTTCTGACTTTGGGTACCGGCATTGGCGGCGCAATGATAATTGACGGCAAAATGTACCGCGGCGAGCAAAACGGCGCAGGTGAATTCGGAATGATGACGATTGATTATAAGGGACCGGAGTGTTTAGGAGGCAACCGCGGTTCAGTTGAGGCGCACCTTGGCAGGAATTATTTCCTGAAACAGCACAGCAAAGAGATCAGAAAGCTTGGCAAAAATATCGACTTCGCCGATATCAGCAGGCTTGCTTCAAAAGGAAACAAGACTGCGAAGAAATTACTTGATCTGTACGGATTCTACCTCGGTGTCGGCATTACGAATTATTTCAACCTGATGGATGTAAGAACAGCAATACTCGGCGGTGGAATCTCAAACGCGTATAAAAATTTTATCGGTGAGCTTAATAGGACAATTAAACAAAGAAGTATCAAAACCATAAGGAATAAGTACCGCGTTCTGCGTTCATCGATCAACAATCATGCAGGCGTTCTTGGCGCAGCCGCTCTGATATTCGAATGAATAATAGTTTAGTAGCACAGACATATAGAAGAGCACTTCGTGACCTTCTGTGTATAATTATAATCTACTGTGTTCATTGATAAACAATGATGCATGAGCGCTGGGATCTGCTACATTGATGTTTGAATAAAAGTAATTTTATCTAAGTATAAGGTAACACACCCCTTCCGCTTACGCTCCCTCCCCTCTACTGCTAGTGCAGTCAGGCAAGAGGGGAATTTAAAACAAACTGAATTTTTGAACTTTTAGCTAATTTCATGGGATTAAAAAACATACTGTATAAAGTCGAAAACGGTGTCGCAGAGATCGTCCTCAACAGGCCGGAAAAGATGAATTCGCTTGACGAGGAGCTGATATTTGATCTTGGCGATATGATGCGTGATTTTTCCGCCAATGATGAAGTTAAAGTCGTAGTTATAACTGGCGCCGAAGGCAATTTCTGCTCAGGTCTGTACCTCGACTACCTGCAGAAGATATCGGAATACGATATCCTGCAGAACAAGGAAGATTCGCGCAAGTTCAAGAACATGCTGATGAGCATTTACAATTGCTCGAAGCCGGTCATAGCTAAAGTAAAAGGCTACTGCCTCGCCGGCGGCTGCGGGATAGCTTCTGCATGTGATATCATAATTGCAGATGAAACCGCAAGGTTTGGCTACACCGAAGTTAAGATCGGGTTTATCCCGGCAATTGTAATGCTGTTCCTGCTCAAACGCGTTTCCGAAACTCATGCTAAGGACCTCCTGCTCACTGCGCGCATGATAGATTCCGCAGCGGCGTTCCACATGGGATTCATAAATCACTTCGTTGATTCATCTGAGCTGGATCAAAAGGTAACGGAAGTATGCGAGAGCCTGAAGAAAAATTCTACAGCCTCGATGAAGCTTGCAAAAGAGATGTTCGGGAATATCTCGGGAATGGATTTCGAAAAGGCGCTTGAATACGCTTGCGACCTGAACGCTATAACACGTATGACTCCCGACTGTAAAAATGGAGTATCTAAATTTTTAAATAAACAGAAATAACAGCCATGCTGCATAAGTCAACACTTGATTTTTTAAAGAAACTTAAGAAAAATAATGACCGCGACTGGTTCAACGCCAACAAAAAGCTTTACGAAGACGCTAAATATGATTTTGAGGTATTCCTTTTTGAGTTGATACAGGCAATCGCAGAGTTTGATGAAGATGTTTCAGGGCTCGAGCCAAAGGATTGTATGTTCAGGATATATAAAGATGTGCGGTTTTCAAAGGATAAATCGCCCTATAAAACCAATCTTGGAGCTTCGATAAATAAAGGCGGACGCAAGGCTCCGAACGCCGGGTACTATGTTCATATAAGCCCATCGGAGTGTTTCCTCGCAAGCGGATTGTATATGCCGATGCCTGATAAGCTTCTGGCAGTAAGAGAAAAGATAGCTGAAGAGCCGGAAAAGTTCAAAAAGATCATAAACAGCCCTGATTTCAAAAAGTATTACAAAAAGCTGTGGATGGAAGATTCGCTCAAAACCGCGCCGAAAGGCTTTCCAAAAGATCATCCCATGGCTGAATACCTGAAGCTCAAAAGCTTCATTGCCGATCATCCCGTAAAAGAAGAAAGAGTACTCACAAAAAATTATGTTCAGTACTCTTCCAGAATATTCAAAGCGGTTAAACCGCTGAACGACTATCTAAACGATGCAATTGGTGCCTGATAAGTTTACATATCTACCTTTATGATGATCTGCTGAATGATAGTTCCTTTATCATCAAAATCCTTTAATGAAGTATATGCGCTGCCGTTCAGATAGTTTAACATTTTTCAAGTTACATTTTAAGAAATAGAGATTTTTATGACATAGATCATTGTATTGTCTTGAGTGATGTATTATTTTTGTAATGAAACCCATAACTACGTAAAGCAACTTATAAAAACCCGAGCCTTGATGCTGATTTTACCGCAAATAAACTCATTTTAACAATTTTGTGTCATAATAACATTTTGCTTTAATATTGTAAAAAGCCAAAAAGTGTATTATTGTAAATTAACATACTGTAAAATCCTGCGGAAGAAATTTAAAATATATAATTATGAATGAAAGTCCTCAATATAGCCTGAAATCCAGCCAAAAGTCAAAAGTCTTAATTTTTCTAATTTTATTTTTTCTTTTTTGCCAAGATTTTTTTACGCAAAGCATTACATGGCAGAGAACCTACGAGAAAAACAGCATGTGGGTAGGCAATGACGCTTGTCAGACTTCTGATGGGAATTTTGTTATCGCGGGTTCTACGATCATATCTGGTATTGGCACGAGTATAATGGCTATGAAGATCAATGAGTATGGGGATACTATATGGACAAGAACAGTTCTTTCTTATCCTAATGAAGTGACTGAAGGTAATTGTGTTACACCCTCTGGAGATGGCGGAATTGTAATCTCTGGAAATAATGATTCTATATTTTCATGTAAATTGGATATTAATGGTAATTTACTCTGGTATAAGAACTACTTACCGCTATCGAGTAATATTCGTGACATTAAGGAGACAACTGATAAAGGATATATAATCTGTGGCACAAGTTCTTATCCGCCTTACAAAGGATCTGTTATTAAGATTGATTCGACAGGAAATTTGATTTGGTTGAAGCTATTCTCTTCCACATTCTTAAAAAGTTTTTATTCAGTGACCTTAAATGGTACAGGATACATTCTGACAGGAATAGAATCCAATTTTCTAGGTGATAGAAACCAGTTGATAATTCTGAGTTTAAGCTCTAATGGCGATTCATTATGGCAAAGAAATTACTATATTAAAAATAATGCATCAAGTGGACGTGAAATCATTAAAACGGGACAAAGTTTGTACATTGGGGGTGGAACAGTTGATTCTGACAAAGCACAATTATGCTTTATGAAAACTGATCTAAACGGTGACAGTATTTACACAAGGACATTTCCCGTCAATGGGCGACATGAACGGTTCGGAAGTTTTTCCGTAATCAACAATAATAGATTCGTTTTTTGTTATGAAAGGGATTCAATATCCACGCTATATAATGGGATAGGAATATTCTCTGATTCGATGGGCAATATTACAAAGAAGACGGTTTTTACGAATTCGAATTTCAGGTGGGGTTCACTAAGAGCAATTATCCCCATTTCAAACGGAGACATTTTTTTTGCAGGTACGGCACAACTATTACCTTCATACGCAAGAGTTGTTTATTGTGTAAGAACTGACAGTATGCTAAATACCCCGGTGTATATTGGCATCAATAATCATTCAGAAATCATTCCGAACTATTTTAAATTATATCAAAATTATCCTAATCCGTTTAATTCGACAACTAATATTAAATTTAGTTTAAAAGAATTTGCCAAAATTGAAATAAAGATTTATGACATGACAGGGAAATATTTGTGTAAACTACTCGGAGGAATATTTTCACCCGGTATGCATTCTGTAACTTTTGATTCAAATAATTACTCAAGCGGAGTTTATTTTTATAAGATAATTGCGGGTGCCCCTTCGACAGGCTCAGTGCGAGGTTATAAGGATACGAAGAAGATGGTACTTCTGAAATAGCGATATAGTGAGATAGTGAAGTGGGAGAGTAGTTGATTTGGTGAGTTGGTAAGTAAGAATGCAGAAAAATAGAAAATCAAAAATAAAAAATGTCCGGTATGAAGTGTGCCGGACATTTTCTATTACACTACTTTCTAAGACAGTCTATAGTCATTCTGTGCTTATACTTTATTTTGCCTCTTTTCGCTGGGCTTCGCCCATCGCGGGTGTTGTCATTTTTACATATCTACCTTTATGATTATCTGCTGGATAATGGTTCCCTTATCATCAAAGTCTTTTAATGATGTGTACGCTTTTCCGTTCAGGTTATTTTTTATATAGCCAACCACAAGTATATCAGAAACTGTGCCCGATATGGTCATATCTTTATCAGGCGAAGTGCTCATCAAAAGAGCGTCACCCTTCTGCGTAGCGATTATAAATATACCGAAATACCCTGTCTTGTTATCGGAAGTGAATACCTCTTTTGATTTCAGGCTGGTTTTGTCTTCTTTGCGGTCATATGTAATTGAGTCTGTTGTTGTTACTTTAACAGAAATGCTGGTGCCGATAAGCGAGTTGAGCTTTTTATATGCGAGCACTTCCTTTTTTGCAGGCAGCTCATCAGAATCATATATCTTATACATTTCATCGCACAGCTTCTCAAGATCCAGGCTGCCGGAAAATGAGTTCATTGATAGAAAAAGTAATATTGTAACTGAATATAGTAAGTATTTCATATTGATGATCCGTTAGATTATTTTCCTAAAATTATAGCAATATAAGCTGTTTTAAAATAGAAAAATTGATGCTGAACTGTTTTTTGTGGTTACAAAAAACTCCCTAAAAACTGTTAATGGATATCTATATATTGCGCACTATGACAAGAGTTAAATCAAGCAAAAGATTAAACCAGAAGATCGGAATTATCGGTTTTCCCATGGATTTAGGTGCTGACCGCCGCGGTGTTGATATGGGACCTTCGGCACTCAGATATGCCCACCTAGAGGAAAAGCTGGAATCGATGGGATACGTGGTTAAAGATTTCGGCGATATATTCGTTGAGGGTTCTGAAACACAGAGGATCAGGAATCCAAAGCTCAAATACCTGCCTGAAATTGTCAGGTCTTCAAAGATACTCTCAAAAAAAGTTGAAACACTCCTGAACCAGAAATATTTCCCGCTTATACTTGGCGGCGATCATGCTACTGCAATCGGAAGCATAGCAGGAATTGCAAACTACTGCAGGAAAAAGAAAAAAACTCTTGGTGTAATATGGATAGATGCACATGCGGATATGAATACACCGGAATCAACACCTTCGGGAAATATTCACGGAATGCCGCTTGCAGTTGCTCTTGGCATTGGTGAGCAGAGGCTCGTAAGGCTGGGCGGATTCGCGCCGAAAGTACTGCCTGAAAACTCTGCGCTTATCGGCATCCGCGATGTTGACCGGGAAGAATCCGAAACCGTGAAACAATTCCGAAACAAAGGAATGCAGGTTTACACTATGACCGATGTTGATAAACAGGGCGTAACCAGGATAATCGCACGAGTGCTCAACGATTTCAAAAATGAGGTTGACCATATTCATATAAGTTTTGATCTCGACGGAGTTGACCCTGATTACGCAAGCGGCGTTGGTACGCCTGTTGAAGGCGGCCTCACTTACCGCGAAGCTTCTGTAATTATGGAAATGGTTGCAGACTGCGGCTGCATGAGCTCGCTGGAAATGCTTGAAGTGAACCCGATTTTGGATACCAAGAATGAAACTGCCGAGCTGGCTGTTGATTTTGTCGAGTCAGCGCTCGGAAAATCAATTTTGTACGAATAATCCCGCAGATAATATTTAACATAAGTAACTCTTCAATTTAACAATTTCTTTTCACTACTCTATAGGCGGCAGAGCCCGCAATACCGATGACTAAAAAGCCTTTCCTGTTCGATCTGACTTTTGATGAGCTTACCGGCATGATCACCGGGTGGGGCGAGCCTGCTTACCGCGCTAAACAGATTTGGGAACAGGCGTACAGGATGTTTGTAAGCTCATTTGATGAAATGAGCAATGTTCCCCTTAAGCTTCGTGCTAAGCTTACAGAAGAGCTGAACTTTTCGCACATTACACCGCACACGGATTTGCTTTCATCTGACGGCCACACACGTAAGATACTTTTCGATCTTCCCGACAGTTCACAGGTTGAAACAGTTCTGATGGGGTATTCGGTCCGCCGTACTGCGTGTATTTCCACCCAGGCGGGCTGCGCGCTTGGATGCACATTCTGCGCAACAGGGCAGGGCGGCCTGCAGCGAAATATAACTTCGGGTGAAATTGTTGAGCAGGTTTTATTCTTCGCAAAAGAGCTTAATAAAAAAGAAGACCGGCTTACCAACCTTGTTTTTATGGGAATGGGTGAACCTTTTGCCAACTACAACGAGGTAATGAAGGCAATTGATACTTTGACCGATAGCCGCGGATTCAATTTCGGCGCAAGAAGAATTACTGTAAGTACCGTTGGACTTGTACCTATGATCCACAAATTTGCCGAAGCCAACAACCAGGTTAATCTTGCAGTATCATTGCATGCAGCAACCGATGAGCTGCGTGAATCAATGCTACCTGTTAATAAACGCTATCCAATTGAAGTGCTGATGAATGCCTGCAGGGATTATGTTAACACCACAAACCGCCGCATTAGCTTTGAATGGGCGTTGATAGACGGCGTCAATGATTCCGCTGAGCAGGCAAGGGAGCTTGTGAAGCTGATAAAAGGTATGACATGCCATGTGAATTTTATTCCGCTTAATCCAACCCGAGGATTTAAAGGTAACGAGTCACACCAAAAAAGGATAGATACATTCCGCAAGATTCTCGAAGGCGCAGGTATCCCGAACACACTCAGGATCCGCCGCGGAATTGATATTAATGCCGGCTGCGGCCAGCTAAGGCAGGAAGCAGAGAAAAGCAGTAAATAGGCAATTGAAGTTCCCGAAAACTTCTTAAATAATATTTTACATATATTTACCTTGCTAACATAAATCATGTTTTATTGTGACCTATATTATATTTATTTTGCGCAAAAAATGCTATTTTACATAGTGAAAATTAAAGGTGTAAATATACCGGCTTCATTGCTTCTATTTCACCCTGATCTGACAAATTTCATAATGTTAAATTTTCCCGATTGTTAAACTAAAATTTTTGAAACAATATGCCTACAGATAAACGTATTGAAGACCTGTTGACCCTGCACAAAATGAGAGAAACTGCCAAGCTTGGAGGCGGAGAGAAAAGAATTAAGTCGCAGCATGCAAAAGGTAAATACCTTGCCAGGGAAAGAATATATATGCTGCTGGATCCCGGCACATTTGAAGAGTATGACGCATTTGTTACGCACCGCACACATGATTTTGATATGCAAAAGCAGATATTCCTTGGCGACGGTGTAATTACAGGAAGCGGAAAAATTGAAGGACGCACAGTATTTGTATTCAGCCAGGATTTCACGGTGTTCGGCGGATCGCTTTCGCAGGCGCATGCCGAAAAGATCTGCAAGATAATGGATATGGCAGAAAAGGTTGGCGCACCGGTTATTGGTTTGAACGATTCAGGCGGCGCAAGGATTCAGGAAGGCGTTGTATCGCTCGGCGGATACGCTGATATTTTCCTCCGCAATACACTGATGTCAGGAGTTATTCCGCAGATATCTGCTATCATGGGACCCTGCGCAGGCGGCGCGGTTTATTCACCAGCCATTACGGATTTTATCCTGATGGTAAAGAACAAGAGCCATATGTTCGTAACCGGTCCGAATGTTGTAAAGACGGTTACCCATGAGGAAGTTTCATTTGAAGATCTTGGCGGCGCTAAAACGCATTCAGTTAAATCAGGCGTTACCAACTTCGCATGTGAAGATGAAAAACAATGCCTGCAGTATATCCGCAAGCTTATTTCATACATGCCGCAGAACTGGCGCGAAAAAACTCCGGAGAAAATTCCGGTTGATGCGCCCGACAGGCTTGAAATGGAACTGAACCATGTGATACCCGAAGATAACACCAGGCCTTATGATATGAAAAAGATCATCCAGCTTGTTGTTGACCTTGAGGATAAGCCTGTAACCGAGTTTGATGAAGAGGTTGAAAAAGGCGCGAAGAAAGATAAAAAAGCTAAAGCTAAATCAGAGCCGGATGAAGTACAGGGACACCCCGGAAAAGTATCAAGCTTTTTCGAAACACACGCGCTTTATGCTCCGAATATCATCACAGGTTTCGCAAGGCTTGATGGTATAGCTGTTGGAGTGGTTGCAAACCAGCCCAGCAAAATGGCAGGTGTTCTGGATATCGATTCTTCTGTGAAGGGCGCAAGATTCGTAAGGTTTTGTGACGCGTTCAATATTCCGCTGGTAGTATTTGAAGATGTTCCCGGGTTCATGCCCGGTACATTCCAGGAATGGCGCGGCATCATTAAACAGGGCGCAAAGCTGCTTTATGCATTCGCAGAGGCAACTGTTCCGAAATTAACTGTTATCACCCGCAAAGCTTACGGCGGCGCATATGATGTGATGAACTCAAAACATATCCGCGCGGATTATAACGTAGCATGGCCCGGAGCGGAGATCGCTGTAATGGGTTCCGCCGGCGCTGCTGAAATTATTTTCAAGAAAGAGATCGATTCAGCAAAGGACCCGAAGAAGGCATTCAATGAAAAGGTTGAAGAGTATAAACAGAAATTTGCCAATCCGTACGAAGCGGCAAGATTCGGTTATATCGATGACGTAATTGAGCCTTCAGAAACCAGGATAAAGCTGATTAAAGCTTTGAGGATGCTGCAAACCAAAGTGCAGTCAAACCCGAAGAAGAAACACGGCAATATCCCGCTGTAAGGTTAACAAACAATTCATAATTAACAAAAAGGCATTCTTATGAATGCCTTTTTTGTAATACTCTGCGTCTCTGCGGTTAAAAGATTCCCGCCTTCGCGGGAATGACAAACTACTTAAATCCGGGTTCGAAGATTCTTTTTATTCCTGCCGCTTTGCCGGTTTGAGTATCGATGTTCACCACTACCGCGCTGATCTTTACATCGCCGGTTGCGACATCTGTCTTATGCGGTGTCTGGTAGTAGAATCTCGCAATGGAGGCATCTTTATTGCCGCCTATGACGCCATCGAATGCGCCTGTCATACCTACATCAGTTATGAATGCTGTACCGCCGGGCATGATCCTTTCGTCTGATGTCTGCACATGTGTATGCGTGCCGACTACCGCGCTGACTTTTCCATCCATATACCAGCCGAATGCGATCTTCTCCGCAGTTGCTTCGCCGTGGAAGTCCACAAATATGAGGTTGGTTTCCTTCTTAAGCCTCTCTGCTATTTTATTAGCTGTGCGGAAAGGGCAGTTAAGCGTTGAAATATAAACTCTTCCCATTACATTCACCACCGCAAGCTTGAACAGGCCGCCATCAACTGTCACCGGGTAAACCTGGAAACCCCTGCCGTAAACATCTTCGTGGTGGTTAGCGGGTCTAAGCATCCGGGCATCATCTTTCAGTATGTTAACCGACTGCAGCTTACTGAAAGTGTGATTCCCGCCCGTCATACAATTAATACCGGCATCGTATGCGCGCTTAACATCCTTATCAAGGAAGCCCTTGCCCCCGGAAAGATTCTCGCCGTTGGCAATTACAAAATGAATGCCGTGCTTTTCAACCAGCTTCTTCAGGTTGTCTTCCACGTATTTCAAACCGGGCTCACCGATTATATCGCCTATGAATAATATATTTAGATTCAATTTACAATTATCAATTTACAATTTTCAATTAATTCGTTGGGTTCTCTCTGAGCAATAGCAACGTGCAATAACAGTTGTTAATTGTTTATTGCTAATTTTACATTGCTAACTGCTCATTGCCTGTTATATCAATAACTCTCAGACTTATTCGGAAACTTCTGAGCTTTCACATCTTTTATATAGCTTCGGAACGCATTTTTTGACTGCTCCGCGATGTTCAGGTACTTCCTCACAAACCGCGGGTGGAACATCTCTGTCATTCCAAGCATATCGTGTGTTACCAGAATCTGCCCATCGCAGTTGATCCCTGCGCCAATGCCGATAGTTGGTATCTTAAGCGACTTTGTTACTTTTTTAGCGAGCGTCGCAGGTATCTTTTCAAGCACTATCCCAAAACATCCCGCCTGTTCAAGTATCTTCGCGTCTTTCTGTATCTGTGCTGCTTCCTTCGGATCTGTGCCGCGGGTAACATAAGTGCCGAAAATGTTTATTGATTGAGGCGTTAAGCCTAAATGCCCCATTACGGGAATTCCAACTTTGATCAAATGGTTCACAACTTCTGCTATTCTCTCGCCGCCTTCAAGCTTCACCGCATCCGCACCGGTTTCCTTCATAACCCTTCCGCAGTTACGTACTGATTCCTTCAGGTCAACGTGGTAACTCATAAACGGAAGATCTACAACCAAGAGTGCAGTGCTGACAGCCTTTCTTACGATCTTTGCATGGTAAATAATTTCATCAAGCGTGACAGTTAACGTGGTTGCATTTCCCTGTATAACGTTCCCAAGCGAGTCGCCCACAAGCATAACGTCAATCCCTGCCTCATCAAGGTACTTCGCCATCAGGTAATCGTACGCAGTTAATGCCGAAATTTTCTCGCCGCGCTGTTTCATTGTGACGAGAGTTTTGGTGGTGATCTTTTTCCTTGCCGGCTTGTTTGAGGGAATCGTGTTATCGGCCATTATGGTAACTGTTAGTTCATTATGAATGGTGACTTCATCCGTGGTTCGATGAAATCTGCAACCCTGTTGATGGAGCTGAAGCTTATATCAAAGCTCTTTTTGAATCCGTTAAATACTGCTTCGGCAGTTTCCGCGTATGTAATCGGCCTGCCGGCTATTGCGCTGAGGTTATGTGTCTTAACATCAATTTCCTTCAGCATCTTCTGCCGTTCTGCGCCTGTAACATTGAGGTAATTTACAATATTCCTGTGGTGGCTGCCGATCAATATCGAACCGTGCTGCAGAACAATATCTCCGAACTTGCGCTGTGCGCTGCCTACAAGCTTTCTGCCTTTATAATTTATCTCGTATTTTACCGCGCTGTTGAAACACAGGTTATACATTCCCGTCCTTATAAGCTTCAGCAGGTCCGGGGTATCTTTTGTGAATGATAACTTTTCAAATTTCGGGTCAATGGTTCTAAGCCCTTCCAGCAAGCCAAGCGATATATCCCTGTAAAGATCGCGGACAGGTTTTGATGAGCGGAACACTACTGAATAAGTAAGCTCTTCGGAGTGCAAAACAGCTCTGCCGCCGGTTGGACGGGTAACAATATCCAATCCCTCGGCTTTACATTTGTTGTAATCTATATTTACTTCGCTTGCGAAGCGTGTTTGGTTGTAGCCAAGCGAGATTGCGTAAGGCTTCCAGCGGTAAAATCTCAGGAAAGCTGTATCTTCATCCCTGCATCTGTCAACAAGCCGCAGGTCTAGATCCATATTAAAAGTGCCGGAGCGAAAGCCGGAATCTATGAACTCCCACTTTTTGTTTTCGCCCAGGGCGCTTTTGCCCTTATTTTCTGATGATTCCCCGTTCACTGTTTTCAATAAAAGTAACTATATTCTGAACTTCTTCGGTCATTGGCACGGTATCTTTAACTGCTTTGATAGCGTCACTGATATTGTATTCCGGGCCATAGATAAGGTTGTATGTATTTTTTATGTTGCGTATCTGTTCGTCTGAAAATCCCCTGCGCTTAAGTCCAACTACATTAAGTCCTTTGTATCCTAACGGTGCGCCGCCTGCAAGCACATAGGGCGGAACGTCCTGTGTAACCCTTGCGCTGAAAGCTATGAATGAATGCGCGCCAATGTGCACGAACTGGTGAACACCTACCATTCCGCCGACAATTGCCCAGTCGTCAACAACAACATGGCCGCCCATGTTAATTGCGTTGGAAAGTATCACGTTGTTACCGATTATGGAATCGTGGGGAATGTGGACATAAGACATTATATAGCAATTGCTTCCCACAACAGTTTTGTTGCGGGCCTTGGTGCCGCGGCTTATAGTGGCAAATTCTCTTACTACAGTATTTTCGCCTATCTCAACAGTTGTAATTTCACCTGTAAACTTAAGGTCCTGCGGTTCGCCGCCAATAATGGCGGAATGAAAAACCCTCACACCTTTGGAAAGCGTGGTGCCGGAGTGTATCAGCACGCTGCCGTGAATTTCAGCATTATCAGCTATTGAGACGTTATCTTCTATGATAGAGAACGGCCCAACAGAAACATTGCTGCCAATTGAGGCGTTTGGTGAAATTATAGCTTTATCGCTGATGTTGCTCATAGTGTGAAAATTGTATTTCCGGATTTGTGAATTTTCAGGGTTTACAGAATTAAGCCGGTTACCCCAGTGTTTTATCTATTATAACATTATCATCCGCTGCGGAGTTTTTGGTGATCATCTCTCCGATCAAACCGATCGAAAAGAACTGGACACCCACAATAGCCATAAGTATCCCCACAAAGAAGAGCGGCCTGCCGCTGATGGGGGTTGATTCAGCAAATTTCAGGATCGTTAAATAAACCAAAATCCCGAATCCGGCGATGCAGCTTAGTACTCCGAAGAATCCGAATAAATGCAGAGGGCGCTTAATATATTTCGTTGTGAACAGAACTGTTATCAGGTCGAACATTCCGTTAAAGAATCTGGAAAGCCCGTATTTTGTATGTCCGTATTTTCTTTCGTGATGCGTTACAGCCATCTCGGTGACTTTGTAGCCTGATAGATGGGCAAGCGCCGGAATGTAACGGTGCATTTCGCCGTAAACTTTAACGTTCTTTACTACGTCCTTTACATAAGCTTTCAGCCCGCAGTTAAAATCATGCAGCTTAAGGCCAACCATCATACTTGTAACGCCGTTGAATATCTTTGAGGTGTGTTTTTTGATGAACGGGTCATGACGCACTTTTTTCCAGCCGGATACCAGGTCATATCCTTCATTAAGCTTCGAGATCAATGCCGGAATTTCATCAGGGTCATCCTGCAGGTCAGCATCCATGGTGATAACATAATCACCCTTCGCTGCTTTGAAACCCTCCTGGAGCGCTGCGGATTTGCCGTAATTCCTTTTGAACTTAAGGCATTTGAAACGTGTGTTCACGCGGTGAATTTCCTGCAGCTTCTGGAATGAATCATCAGTGGAGCCGTCATCAACAAAAATAACTTCCCAGGTACAGCGAAGCCCGTCTAAAACTTTTTTGAGCGCTACTGAAAGCTCTACCAAAGAATCTTCTTCATTGTATAAAGGTACAACTACAGTAACTGATTTATTGGAAAGATTCAGCTGGCGTGACTGCTGGTTTTGTCTGTTATCTCTGGGAGTAAATCTCTTGCCGCCGTTTTTGCGGAAATACTTTTTGTCCTGTGACCTGTTGCCTTGAGGCCTGTTATCCTGCGGCCTGTTATCCTGCGGCCTGTTATCCTGCGGTTTTTCATCCTGCTGCTTCTGGTTCTGCTGCCTGGATTCCTGTGATCTCTGGTCCTGTGACTTTATATCCTGGTTCTTTTGATCCTGAACTTTCTGTTCCTGGTTTTTCTGAACCTGAGGTCTTTGGGATAAAGGCCTGTTTTCCCGGGGTATCTGCTCTTCCGGTTTCAGTTCCTGCGAATTTTCTTTGTTCTGCTGGTTTTCGATAGATTTCCTGCCGTTTTCAGGTCTTTTCTTATGTTTCTTTACTGGCCGCCTTCTGTTTTCACGAAGTCCGGCTTCTTTTGTATCTGTGTTGTTTACCCTGTTTTTTTCGATCTGTGGTTCTTCATTAACTGCCGTTCCAGTAGTGAGTAATAAAGTGCTTGAATTCGTAACCTTTGGTAATCCGATCGCCGCGTCTGCGGACTCTTGAAGCTCGTTCACAAAAACCTTTCAAATTAAAACTTTCATAAAATATATCATTATAAATTAATCATTAATGTTTGCAAAAACAATTGTAAAATGGGGAAAACAAGAGAATTTAGCTATTTTTGATGTTATTTCATCACACCCCGTGTAAAGAACACCATTAAAACAGCCTGATTAATGGAAATAAAAAAGCCGCTTTGTAATTTGGGTTACTAAAGCGGCAACAGAGGATATTGGTGAGATTGAAGAATTGAATGAAAACTTTTTACTGCTTTTCTGTATTTTGCCTGCGGCCGAATTGGCTTGCAGTCTTAATCTATATACTCATTGTCTCTAAAAATGTTCCGGGTTTGATCTGTTTCGTTCTTCCATTTGGTCCGGCTGCTTGGCATTGTTTTCAGTTCCGTTATTCCCGTTTCCCGGGCTGCTGTAATCATCCTGTTTAAGATCTTCATTTATTTTCATGCCTTCATCATTCGGCTCTGTTCTGTTTTCACCGGGTCCGGGCTGATAATCAAACTTCTGCCTGTTGTTCTTAATGAATTCATGAAATTTTTCTTTCTGGCTTTCGCTCAGTACAGTCTCAATTTTTTCATCAAGCTCTTTCCTGTCGAAATTCGATCGGTCATGTGATCCGGCATATCCAAGAACTATATCATATACCTGGGAAGTTTGTTCATCGCTCAGCTCAAGCTTATCTTTCAGCATGCCGCTCATTTTTTTTGCCATGTCCTCAGGTGAACGCTTTTCATCCATTTGCATTGGCGGGGGACCGTCTTTTGGTGGTTTCTGCCCGCTTCCGTCATCGCCCTGCGCAAATACTGTGGATGCGGAAAACATCGAAGCAGCAAATACGAATGCTGCTATAAATAGACCTGCCGGTTTGATGATCTTCAGATAGAACATAATGTATTTCTCCTTTTTGGTTAAGTTAACAGCAATTGTTTCAGAATCAACCGGTAGCGTCGGATCATTTATTGTTTGTTTTACTTGATACAAACTTAATTCATTTAATGTAATCAGGTTTGTACGAATTGTAAATAGATGTAAAAGCTTAGGGATAGCTCTAATTGCGGGAAATTTCCACATCAGGCAATATGAACAAATTTCCCCTTCATTGCGAGTCCACGGGATTTTTGGTATCTTTGTACCTACATTGGAATTCATCAAAGAAATACTCCACCAGATATATGATGTAAAATCGCTCGTGATGTGGGCGGGCTATGTTGGTATGGCTATCATTATTTTCTCGGAAACGGGCCTTTTGGCAGGTTTTTTCCTGCCCGGGGATTCGCTGCTGGTTACCGCCGGATTGTTCGCTGCTACCCCTGATCCCGTAACAGGTCAGCCTTTGCTGAATATCTGGTACCTGAACCTGATCTTAATACCATGCGCTATCATTGGCGATGCTACCGGCTATTGGATCGGCTCTAAATCCGGCCCAAAGCTGTTCAAAAAGGAGAAGTCATTTTTCTTCAGGAAAGATTACCTGATGAAAACACATGATTTTTATGAAAAACACGGCGGTGTTACTATCATCATCGCGCGTTTTATGCCGATCATCAGGACATTTGCCCCCACGGTTGCAGGTATTGCGCAAATGCACTATTGGAAATTTGCTCAATACAACATTATAGGCGGCATTGCATGGGTTATGAGCATGACACTTCTTGGATATTTTCTGGGAAGCGCCGTTCCGGGTATTGAAAATCATATTGATAAAGTTATCATAATCATTGTGTTTCTTTCAATCTCCCCGGGGATATACAAGTTCATAAAACACCGGCTGGCTAAAAGAAAAGCAGCCCCTGAAGCTCAATAAGATCTTTGGACTGAAAGCGACACTTAATAAACCCCTTATTTGCACATTTCAGAATAATATTTATATTGATAAAACCCTTTAAAACAGGTAAATTTACTGATTAATTTGAGAAATATTCACTAATATGCCTACATTTCAACTAGACGGAAAAGAATTAGAGTTTAAACCTGGACAGACTATTATACAGGCTGCCAAAGATGCCGGAATAGAAATTCCGCATTTCTGCTGGCATCCATCACTGAGTGTTGCAGGCAACTGCCGCATTTGCCTGGTGGAAGTTGAAAAGGCACCAAAAGGAATGATCGCCTGCGCAACCAATGTGACCGAAGGAATGGTAGTTTACACCAATTCTCCGAAAGCAGTGCAAATGCGCAATGCGGTAATGGAATTCCTTCTGATTAACCATCCGCTTGATTGCCCCATTTGCGATGAAGCAGGTGAGTGCAAGCTGCAGGATTACGCTTACAAATACAGCATCGGCAAATCAAGGTTTGACGAAGAAAAGAATCACAAAGATAAACGCGTTGAGCTTGGACCGAACGTAATGTTTGACCAGGAACGCTGCATTAGCTGCTCACGCTGCATAAGATACTGCGAAGAAGTTGTTGGCGACCCGCAGCTTACATTTGTCAGCCGCGGTGAAAAAGTTACCATCGAAACTTTCCCCGGCAAACAGCTTGATAATCCATACTCAATGAATGTGATCGAGCTTTGCCCGGTAGGCGCTTTAACCAGCCGTGACTTCCGCTTCCGCGCAAGGGTTTGGGATATGAGCCATACCGACAGCATTTGCGTTGGATGCGCGCGCGGCTGTAATGATGAGATTTGGGTGAGGGATAACATCATTAAAAGACTTACACCCCGTGAAAATATGGATGTTAACGAATATTGGATGTGCGATCACGGCAGGCTGAATACATATAAGTTTGTGAATGATGAAACTACGCGGGTTAACTCTCCGATGATGCGTGAAGAAGGGATCTCAGCAGAAAATGACGGTCTAAGACAGGTTGACTGGGATGACGCTATTGCAAGGGTTATATCAGAGCTTAAGAATTACAAAGCCGATGAAATTGCTTTCATTGCTTCACCTTACTCAACTCTTGAGGATAATTTTGTTCTGCAAAGGTTTGCCAAAGAAATTGTTGGCACGGATAACATTGTTTATATACCCAATATTCAGGGCGAAGATGCAAAAATGCTCATAAGGGCCGATAAGACACCAAACTCAACAGGGCTGAATTTGCTTGGTATTGAACAGATAAATATGAAATTCATCGACAAAATTCTCAGTAAGCAGATCAAGATGGTTTATGTTATGAACGACAGCCTGGGCAGGCTTGAAAGAACAGATGAAATTGCAAAGGCTATCGAAGTTGCTGTGCTGCAGATCAGTAATTTTTACGAACACAGCCGTAAAGCTACGGTTATCTTCCCGGCTTCTTCATTTGCTGAAATTAACGGTACAGTGGTGAATTTCCAGAACAGGGTTCAGCGTCTCAGGCCGGCAGTCGCATCGCTTGAACAGGAAAGGCTTCCCGGCGATTTCGCCGTGAGCAGGCTCGATAAGTTTGGCTCGCATAATGACAGGTGGACAAAGGGAACACGCTTCAATACACGCCCGGCATGGAAGGTTATCCAGCAGATGGCAAAAGTGTTCGGCAATGATTTCGGATATGTTAATACCGAAGAAGTGTTTGATGATATTGCGGCAAAAGTAACTGCATTTGCCGGAATGGACTATGAATCAATAGGCAAGCTTGGAGTTACTGTTGGACAGGCTGAAGCAGTTACTGCTTAAATAAATTCATCTTCCGCAGCAGGTTAATCCTGCTTTACGGAAAGAGTATTAATATTGAAAGGGTTCGTTGTGAACCCTTCTTGATTTAAGAAAAGAATAAATGCGTATCATACACAGGCAAGTCACGGAGTGCTTTTCTAAATGTCAGTGCTACTAAATTGAAAAATTGGATATAAAACAATACGTAACGGATAAGCTCAAGAAAATTCTTGGCTCTCTTGGAGTCGAAGAGCCTTCAGTTATCCTTGATAGGCCAAAAGACCCTTCTCATGGGGATTTATCATGCAATGCCGCTATGATGTACGGCAAGAAGCTTGGTAAAAATCCCAGGGAGTTTGCCGAATCGATAATCAGCTCGCTTGGCAGCGGCGATAAATATATCAGGAGCGCGAATATCGCCGGCCCCGGATTTATCAATCTGTTCATATCCGATGATTATTACCGCGAGTCGCTTGCAGATATCTTATCCCATAAAGCACGCTTTGGAAGCTCAAATACAAACACAGGGAAAACTGCGAACCTTGAGTGGGTAAGCGCTAATCCGACCGGCCCGCTGCATACAGGCCACGGCAGGCAGACAGCTCTCGGCAAAGCAATTGCAAACCTGCTTGAGTGGACAGGATTCAAAGTAACGCGCGAGTACTACTATAACAACGCAGGCAAACAGATGGATAACCTTGCAAGATCAGTTTATGCAAGGTACAGGCAAATTTTTGAACCTGAATACCCGCTGCCGGAGGATTGTTATGCAGGCGAGTATATCGGTGAAATAGCCGCAGTGCTTGAGAAGGAACACGGAGATACATTGATCGATTCAGACGATAAAGTGTTCCGCGAAGCAGGAGAGAGCTGGTGCTTTAAGTCGATAAAGCAGACACTTGGCAGGCTTGGAATTAAACACGACATATTTTTCAATGAAAGCTCGCTGTATGAATCAGGCAAGATCAAAGAAACGCTTGATGAGTTTAAAAAAAGGGGACTCTCATACGAAAAAGACGGTGCAGTATGGCTGAAAACCTCGGAGCTTATCAAAGGGAAAAAAGATGCGGCGGATAAAGTTATTGTCAAAGCCACAGGCGAACCCACATACAGGCTGCCGGATATGGCTTATCATATTGATAAACTCCAGCGCGGGTATGACCTTATTATTGATATCTTCGGTGCCGATCACGGCGATACCTACAGGGAAGTTCTGGCAGGTATGGAAGGCCTTGGCTATGATACCTCGAAAATAAAGGTCATCATCCACCAGATGGTAACCTTTGTGCAGGACGGCAAGCCGGTGAAAATGAGCAAACGCTCGGATAATGTTTATTACCTGGATGACCTGATAGATGATGTTGGCGCCGATGTTGCACAGTTCTTCTTTGTAATGCGCAGTGTTAATACGCATTTGGATTTTGACATTGCTCTTGCAAAAGAAGAATCAGATAAGAACCCCGTATTCTACCTGCAGTATGCGCATGCGAGGATCAGCAGTATTTTAAGGAATGCCAAAGAGGTTTTCCCTGATTATGGATCAGGCACCGCTGCGGATTTGAATCTGCTTGGCTCCCCGGAAGAGCTGAGCCTGATGAAGGTACTCACAGTCTTCCCCGAAACGGTGGTATCTGCTGCCTTAACCTATGAACCACATAAAGTCATTACTTACCTTAATGAAGTTGCCGAGAACTACCACAGGTTCTACCACAACAACCGGGTGATAGATGCTGAAGCACGCGAGCTTTCTTACGCAAGGCTCAAGCTCTGCGAAGCTGCTAAGGCAGTTTTGAAGAATGGTTTCGATATCATCGGGATTTCTGCGCCGGAGAGAATGTAGGGATTGCGGATTTAAGGGATTTGCGGATTTCGGATTGATGATTGCGGATTTAAGGGATTAAAAAAGTAAAAGGGAGTCTATTTTTTGGGCTCCCTTTTGTTTTGAGTTTATTTAGCAAAATCATTTCTATTTGATCAAAACCAGTTTTTTTACTGAAGTAAAATTCACGTCGCCTCCGGATACGGTAATGCGGTAAATATAAATTCCGCTCGCCATGTTAGTTCCATCGAATACCGCTGTATGGTAACCGGTTTCCAAATGTGAATCAACCAGGGTTTTGACAAGTTTGCCCGTCAGATCATACACCGAAATGTTTACATTCGATTCAACCGGCAATTGGAAATCTATCTTTGAAGAAGGATTCGATGGATTGGGATAATTCTGCGAAATATCAAATTGCTGCGGCTTACCTACTTCCACCTGGTGCGGCGCGTTGTAAATCTCAAAGTTGCCGTTGTTATCGATCTGTTTCAACCGGTAATTGAATTTCCCTATACCCGGCTTAATATCTGCAAAGCTGTAAAACTTTTGTTCGCTTGTAGTTCCCGAGCCGGACACAAATCCTGCCTTCACCCAGTCAGAGAGCTTTCCTTCTTTATCAACAGATTGCCTCTGAATTTCAAAGCCCGAGTTATTTATCTCGCTGAAAGTACTCCACGCAAGCCTAACATCCTTTTTATAAGCATTAATATCAAATGATGCGAGCTGTACGGGTAAAACATAATCTGATTGCAGCGATACTTTGAATACAGGTTTTGAAGGATCGTTGTTCGTGATATTCATAACCCCGTTTTCCGCGCCGAAGAGGCCCGGTGTATTACCGCCGCTTTTCAGCCCCATGGCATTATTCGCCCTTACCCTGAAGAGCGCGCTATCACCGGGCAGGATCGCGCCTGGGAGCGATGTTTGCAGCGAGAAGCTTGCCCCGTAAGTGCCTGTGAATGAAACTGCGCTGCATATAAGGTTTGAATTGCCGCTGTTTTTCAGGTAAAAATCTTTTTCAATATATGAGCTCTGGGGGATCATCCCGAAATCAATAACGGAATCCGCGCTGCTGTTTAGCCTTGCTGCCGGACTTAGCGTGCCCGCGGTGCGCAGCAATGTTATCCTGATGCTGTCGTATGTGGGCGCGTCGCCGCCTTCCAGATCGTAGTTCAGGAAACGCCAATTTCCGCCTGCAGGTGCGCCCACCAGACCGCGCAATGTTATCTCAGGCAAATAATTCCCATTGGTGTACGGTGGGGTACCCTGGTACCAGAATTGCGAAGCAGAATCTGAAACGGTCGCCCCGGTAATATTATCAAACGAGGTCCCGTTCTCAGAAAACAGGCACTTTCTGTTGTTGTTGTTTTCAGCATCAGGTGACCAAATATACAAAATGTTATCGCTTACATATGTATGCCGCAGGTATATTCTCACTTTGGCATTGAGTACCCTGAAGCTTGAAAAATTAACTGAACCTGAAATGCCGATATTATTATCGGGCGGAGACCAGGCCGTCAGCCTGTTTGTGGATTCAGTTAAGCTGCCTACTGCATAGTAACAAAGCCAGAATGTATTTGGAGCGCCTTTGGGGAAAAATCCAATATTACCTGAATTATCTTTTGCAGTAATGTAGTAATTGACTTCAGTTTCCCAGCCAACACATGGAATATTGAAATAAAAATTCGAACCGGAATTGGATGAAGCATATACCGAATCAAATGCGCTCCAGCCCGCGTTGTTTTTATTGGTGCGGTAAACAAGCTTCGGTGCGTTCACTCCGCTTGTGGGGATCGCAGAACCATCTTGATCGGTAATATTAGCAGTCACAAGTGTTGGGTATGTGCTGTTATGGCTTGCCCTTATAGTGTGATTGATCGATGGGGGTGTTACATCAACACCTGCTGCAAGCCTTACAGAGTTGTAAGCATTTATTCTGCCATAACCGAAATAAGCATTCCATTTCCCATACGTTTTAGTTGTTGAGTATGGTACTTTATCTATCTTATCGCAGCCGTATAAAAGATTCTGTGTTACCTGTGACCTGGTTTGTGCTGTATTTACAGAAAGAACAAGTGCTGCTACTCCTGCAGCATTGGGGCATGAACACGATGTGCCGTTGAATGTTGAATAATAGTTTCCGGCGGTCCCGGAACTAATATTATACCCTCCTGTACCCTGGACATCAGTTGAATAACATATAGTTGGAGCAACGCACTCGATATCGCCGGTTCCGGCGCTTTCGCCATAGTTTCCGCCCCACCAAAACTGGTTGCCTGAGCCTGCCGCTTTTTTCTGGTCATGTGTTGTGGAAGCGCCGACGCAAATAACATTCGCGAGGTAAGATGGATATTCAGGCGGATTCCTTCCTTCATTTCCTGAGGAAAATAAAATTATGCAGCCAAGTCCGCCGCGTCCATTTGTAGCCGCGCTGTTTATTGCATTAGTAATTGTAGCATCAGGTAATCCGCCGCCCCAGCTATTGCTGAGAACATCAATTCCGCGTACTCTTGCTGTATCAAAAGCCCGGGCAATTCCAATAGTGGATGCATTCCCAGCTGCATTAAATATTCTGAGAGCCATAAGTTTGCAATTCGGCGCTATTCCAGCAATTCCTATTGAATTATTTGTTATTGCCCCGATAAGCCCGGCAGTGCAGGTGCCATGATCGCCTGAATCACGCGGTACAGTATTAACATTGTAATAGCCGTCGTAACCGGGCAGTAAGTGGCCGGGGGACTGAAAATCAGGGTGAGTGGAATCAATTCCTGTATCAAAAACTCCAACTTCGATAGTTGAGGTGCCTTGAGTATAATCCCATGCCTGGCTGACTCTCATATCAGCACCCGGAATACCGTTTGAGGTCAAACCGTCGCCGGCAGGTGTGTAACCTTCTGTATTAACTGTCTGCCCGGTATTGTTTAACGCCCACTGGGAAATGTAATTCGCGTCATTGGGTGTATAATGCAGCAGGCAGAACTCCGGGTAAAGAAAGTTCGGCTCAGCGTATTCAAAAAGTGATGAATTGTAATAGATATCTGAAAGCTCAAGTGCGTTTAGAGTAATGCCTGAATTTGATTTTATAAGGAATCCTCTTTTATCGCCAACGTTGCCAAGTATCCTGCAATTATTCATTATATTGAGGCGATCAAATGCCTCAAGAAATTTATCGTCTTTAATTCTTACTATGAATTCATCGGTAGGGACCTGTATAACTTTTCGTGATGTGCCGTAAAATGTTTTGGTTACAAATTTTACGCCCGGTATGCTTTTCAGGGAGTTTAAAACAGAACTGACCCGAGAGAACAACCTGCTGCCGCCTAAGGTAACAATAATTACATTCTCATCGGCAGGCTTTACCGTATCGCCGGTGCTGACGCGGTTTTTGACCTGTTCAATTATGTTGGCAGCGGAGTATGGGCCGCTTTCGGTAATGACCGCGATCTTATCTTCACGCTGCTCCAGATATACCGGTGAACCATTGTAGAAATAATGTTTTACTTCCGCAAATAAAGCGGATTGGGTAAGGAGTAATAAAAAAACAGTAATTACCCTTTTATTCATTATGGATTGATTAAATTTCTATTTCTTGCAGAGATCTACTATTCGTTCAAGGTCTTCTGCAGTGTAATACTCTATCACTATGCTGCCCGTAGTTGAAGAAGTCGGCTGCAGCTTAACCCTCGTGCCAAAATGTTCCATGAACTTCTGTTCAAGGAATTTTATGGCGGCTTTATTCTGGTCTGATATTTCGTAGATCTTTTTTACTTTTTGTGAACCCGAAGAATGTTTTTTCTTCTTGATGAATTCCTCTGATTTACGGACGCTTAAGTTCTCTGTTGTTATCCTTTTCCACAGCAGGAGCTGGTCAACTTCACTATCGAGCGCTAAGATACTCCTTGCATGCCCTTCGGTTATTTCTCCTTTTTGTACGCTGCTTTTTATTTCTTCAGGCAGTGTGAGCAGGCGAAGCGTATTTGCAACTGCGCTGCGTGACTTGCCGACCTTCATCGCTACTTCATCCTGCTTAAGGCTGCATTCATCTATCAGCCTTTTGTAGCCTTCGGCTACCTCTATCGCATTAAGATTAGCCCTTTGAATATTCTCGATCAGCGCAATTTCAAGCAGGTCTTCCTTTGAACTGATATCCAGCACAAATGCGGGTATCTTATCAATGCCCGCAAGCTTCGATGCGCGTAGGCGTCTTTCGCCTGAAATGAGCTCGAAATTGCCGTCATCCTTCCTGCGTACGGTTATTGCCTGTATGATGCCTTTCTGCCTTATAGATTCTGCCAGGTCATTAAGTTCCGCATCATCAAACTCTTTCCTTGGCTGGTATGGATTTGCTTCGATGTTTTCGATCGGTATGAACAAGATCTGTTCGCCGGCTTTTGGGTCTTCGGCATTAAGCTCGGTCACATTTTCATGCTGATCCGTATCCGGGGTTACTTGCTCTGCGGTCTGGCTGCCGCCGAAGAGTATATCAAGCCCCTTGCCGAGGCCGCCTTTTGGTTTATCTTTAGACATTATTGCTGCTTGATTTGATTGATATTATTCGGCTGATTGCCGCCGGGAGTATCTTTGTTTACTACCTCGAACTTCGGAGCATCATATGTTAATATATTATCGAACTTCTGCAGGTGCTCTTTGCCGTTGCGCCGAAGGAATTCATTGGCAAGCTCGGTGTAGTTCTTTGCGCCAACGCTTAGCGGATCATAAACAACAACGGGCTTCCCGTATGAAGGAGATTCGCTGATCTTAACATTGCGCATTACCTTCACAGGGTACAGCTTATCCTGGAAATACTTTTCAAGCTCGGATGCAACCTGGTTAGAAAGCCTAAGCCTTGCATCGAACATAGTAAGCAGGTATCCCTCTATCTCAATTTCAGGATTCAACCGTGATTTTATCATTTTAATCGTGTTCAAAAGCAGCGTCAGGCCTTCCAGCGCGTAATATTCACTTTGAACGGGAATCAGAACTGAATCAGAAGCTACAAGAGAGTTCAATGTTATCAGGCTTAGCGATGGCGGACAATCGATAAATACAAAATCAAAGTATTCCTTTACCTCATCCAGCCTTTTTTTCAGTACAAACTCCCTTTCAGGCATCGCTACTATTTCTATCTCTATGCCAACAAGGTTAATGTTTGATTTTATAAGGAAAAGATTCGGCACCTCGGTGTGAATAACGCACTCTTTCGGGCTGCGTGCACCGGTAAGCAGCTCATATACCGAGCCCTCCATTGAATTGGTTGGATAACCCAGCCCCGATGTCGCGTTTGACTGCGGGTCAATATCAACTAGCAGTACCTTGCAGCCGCAGGCCGCCAGCGCCGCGCATAGATTTACTGCGGTTGTGGTTTTACCCACACCGCCTTTTTGATTGGCTATTGAAATTATTTTGGACAATATCTCAGATCTCGATTTCTTTGCCAAAAGGCATTATGATGCATTTTTTACCTATTGATTCAACCTTGCGCCTGAATTCTTCAGGGTCAGTTTCTATCGGCGGAAATGTATTGTAATGCATTGGCGCAACCATTTCCGCATTTACAAACTCTGCTGCCTTTACCGCATCATCAATACCCATAGTGAAGTTATCACCTATCGGAAGCATGGCGAGATCTATGTGGTTCATTTCGCCGATGAGCTTCATATCAAGGAACAGGCCTGTATCACCTGCATGATAAATGGTTTTGCCTCCGGTTGTGATCAATACTCCTGCAGGCTCACCCATGTAGTGGCCTTCACCGTTATCTATCGAAGAGCTGTGATGCGCAATTGTAAACTTTACCCTGCCAAAAGGGAATTCCCTTTTGCCGCCTATGCCCATATTATGAGCGTTCAGTCCTTTTGACGCCATGTAATCTGCCAGCTCGTGAACTGCAATAACGAGCGAATTATTTTTCTTTGCGATCTCTATGGTATCACCGATATGATCGCCGTGCGCATGAGTTAATATAATGAAATCCGCCTTCACTTCTGAGGGATTGATTTCATTATGTTTGTTTCCGGTAAAGAACGGATCAACCAGAATAATGTGATCCTCTGTTCTTATTTCAAGGGCCGAGTGCCCGTGATAAGTAACTTTAACCATGATAATTGAATGTTAATAGGAAATTAAGCAAAGTTAGGGTATTTAAACAAGTAATTCAATTTAATAAAATTGAACCAAATTAGAGGTAAACCAATAATTATCAGCAGCTAAGGTATATTGTCAAAACGCTTTTACAAGCAGTATTGAAAAAATAATTAATCCCGCAGATGAAACCGCAATATGGTACAAACTGCCCTTTCTGCCGAAGGGCAAAATAAGCATCATAACAAGCGAGGCTGCGCAAAGAAAAAAACCGGCAGAAAGCCATTTCAGAAAAATCAAATTGGCAGCGAGATTGATTATAAGGAATGCAAAAAGGAACTGGTGTGCCTGTTTGGTCATTGTGATCCTGCGCAAACGAAGCAGCCAGCCGATCAAGTAATTGAGTGAATACAGAATTGCGCCGGTGAAGAGCAGTATTTCCGAAAGCTCAGCGGTGTTCATCCTTTATTGTTCTTCCAGCTCTTCGCCCCATGTGTTTTTGAATGCGAGCTCATTAATGCTTTTGCGCTCGGATGAACGCCAGTCGATGCTTGGCCTTTTCATATCAGGATCATTGTATCCCATTCTGAATATTGCGCACATTTCGTAATCATCCGGAATTTTAAGCATGCCTGATATTTTTTTCCAGTTCTCCGGTATCTCTCCCGGGGTAGAAATGAACTGCATGCCCATTCCCAAAGCAGTGGTCGCAAGCCAGAGGGTTTGTATTACTGCACCCATTGATATCACTGAATAGAATCCGGAAAGCTCCGCCGGCTTGTATTCATCTTTGGTGAGTGATATTACAAACAGCAGGGGAGAGCGCGCAACGAGCTTTTCTTCATCATTGCCAAGTATGCGCGGAACCTTGAACTTAGCCATTACTTTTCCGCCGGTTTCAGAAAATATGGTGCGGACGAACGGCTTCAGTACCGCCGGAAGGTGATCTATGTGAATCCCGTACCTGGTCTTTTCCATTTCCTCCTGGCTGAAACGGAAGTATTTCCTGTATTGCCGCCAGAACCTGCCATCTTCCATCAGCTGAACCATGGAGTCACCCGCGATCTTCGCTATCGAGCTTATAATGGCTTCATCGGTAACGGCTATGAAGCGCCACGGCTGTGAGTTAAAGTGGCTGGGACAGTGTGATGAAAGCTTCACCAGCGTTTCGATGTGTTCCTGTGATACTTTTTTATCGGCAAAATAGCCGTTTGTGGTTTTACGGTTTACAATAGCTTCGAATAGATCCATTAGACCCCACCCTAGCCCTCCCCGAAGGAGAGGGAATAAATTAATTTATGGCTGTATACTACTGGATTAAACAATAATAATAAAGGCAGGTTCTAATGGCCTGCCTTTATCAAATATAAAATCATTTGGAGGTATTTCAGTAACACAGCAAATATCAATGAATGTTTGCAAAATAGTCCTACCGTGAACACGGTAAATTCAAATCTGCAGATATTACTTCACCAATATCATCTTCTTCGTTTCTATAAAGCTTCCCGTACTCAGCTTGTAAAAATACACCCCGCTTGGGTAGCTTGAGGCATTCCATTCTGCTTTATAAACGCCCGGCTTCATTTCGCCATTCTGCAGTGTTTCAACAGTTCTGCCCATCGCATCGTAGATTGTGAGGTTGACAAACACACCCCGTCCTTCGGACACCCCTCTCGAGAGGGGAATACTGAATTCGAAATTCGTGGTTGGGTTAAATGGATTTGGATAGTTTTGTGATAGCGAAAACCTTTCCGGAACTTCGCTGCTAATAGGCTCTATTCCGATCGGGTCGCCGCCAGTTGTTGTATAAAGAATTGTTCCTCCGCTGCCAACTATAACACCGCTTAATTGGCCGGTCATCACTATAGTTTCAAGTGTCTGGTTTGCAATCGGGCTGTTCTGCATATACCATTCGCTTCCGCCATTTGTCGTTCTCAAAATAACAGAGCCATATCCGCAGGCATTGCCTGTATTTGCATCAGCAAATGAAACGCTGTTCAAAGTGTTAGCTGTATTGCTCGTCTGTGTGTTCCATGTGTATCCGCCGTCTTCTGTCTTTATAATTGTGCCGCCTGAACCAACAGCATAACCCGTCATATCATTCGCGAAGGAAACTCCGAAAAGATCTGCTGTGGTATTTGTCTGGCAAGACGCCCATGTTGCGCCGCCATCGGTCGATATCCTCATGAATCCATAGTATCCCAGCAATATCGCTTTGCCGGGTGTAACAAACTTTACTTCCTCAAGGCTAACTGCCGGAATGCCCGGTACCTGTGTCCACGAAACTCCGCCGTTTGTTGATCTGAGCAATGTTCCAACATACCCTGAAATAAGTCCTGTGTTCGCATCTTTGAATGAAACAGAATAGTAGGGGATGAAGTCTGACCCGCCGTAAGAGCTCCATGTTGTTCCGGTGTTGGTTGTTTTGAGTATCTTCTGAGGATAGCCTACGGTTACCGCAGTTTGTGAATTCATCATATGAATGCTTCCAAGCCAGTAAGGAGCGGTTGAAGTAACCTGTATCCACGTAAAGCCGCCGTTCGTGGTTTTCCACACTCTCGCGGCATCGCCGCATATCATACCTGTAGATGAGTTTGCAAAAGAGATTCCCCGGATAACATCAGTTGTGCCGCTCGGGCGTTGTATCCACTGGGAGTACGAAATGACCTGAAACAAAAATAGTAAAGTAAGAACCTTTTTCATAGCTGTAGTGTATTGATTTCCCTTAGCTTAAAATAATGAATATAAACTAAAAATTTGAGTGAAATTTTGTAAACCGCAGGCTAAAAAGGGGCTAAAAATGCAAGAGGCAGGAATTTTCCTGCCTCTTGCGGGGGATATGTAACTGTTTTCCTCTTTTGGAGTACAACAATACTTATTTCATCAGTTACTATTTTACAAGTATCAGCTTCATGGTTTTGTTAAAATTGTTACCGTCCGCTGATACAGCATTGATCCTGTAGAAGTAAACACCGCTCGAAAGATTTGATCCGTTGAATTCGGCTGTATAGAATCCGCTTTCAAGATCTTTATCAAGCAGCGAAGCAACTTCTTTTCCTGTTATATCGTAAACCTTCAGTGTAACCTTTGCGCTGAAAGGTATCTGGAAATCAACCTTTGAGGTCGGGTTCGAAGGATTGGGATAATTCTGGAACAGGTCTGCGTTTTTCGGATTTCCGATCACAAGCTCATTGGGACTTGACAGGCTGTGATATTCAAAGTTGCCGTTGAAATCAACCTGTTTGATCCTGTACTGGTACTTGCCTGAAGCAAGTTTTCTATCGGAATAGGAATATGACTGCTGCTGGCTTGTTGTGCCGTGGCCTTCAACAAATCCTGCTTTTTCCCATCCGTTGAATGAGCTTGTTACGTTATTGTAAACCCTGCGTTCAATTTCAAATCCGCGGTTGTTTACCTCAGAGCATGTTGTCCATGCAAGGTCAACCTGGCGGTTTGAAGCAAATCCTGTGAATGAACACATCTCAACCGGCAGGGGATTTGACTGGTCTGTGAGCGCATAGTCAGAGAAGCTGTTCATATCTCTGGTTTTAATGGTCTCATTTCCCCAGTCAAGCTCAGTCTGCCATGTACCTGTACCTGCGGTTGAAAACACTTCCCATGTACCGTTATACTTGGCTAACCTTGTGTTTGATGATGGTGTTCCAATGGTATATGTTTCGTTCTGTCCGAAGTTAATTGTAATATTGTATAACGCTCCTGTCAGAGTTCCGGAAGGGGTTACCTGCCAGTATGAGTTTGAATATCCTCCGCCAACAACGCCGCTGTGGTTAACACCTGAATAGTATCTAACCGCAACTGATGACGGGTAAGAAGAACCTCCCGTACCCCAGTTTATCTGCATCAGGGTCCTTCCCCAGAGTGTATAAGTTGAAGTCACGCCGCTTCCGGGTGCGTTATCAACAGTTGCTGTGGGATTGCTTGGCGGTGTTGCCGTAAATTCATATGCCCCTATATCTGAGCAGCCGCTTGTTACCGCTGCGGGCCTTGAGTTGCCGTTAAAATCGGTCGTTTGTCCTGCGATAGCGAGTCCCTTGCCCGATACGATCCACGCCTGCCAGTTACCTGTATTGATCGTCAGGTTTCCGGTGGTTACATTACTGAACAAGCTTGTTGCGCTTATTACACTGTTTGTAGTGCTCCATGTATGTTTATCGCCCAGTGATGAATCTCTCCAGCCCTGAATTGTGAGGTTGGTTGAACCCCAAATTGCAACTGCATTCGAGTTCGGGGCAATGTAAACATTGTAATCAGATGAAGTATTTGTCCAGTTTTCAGTTCCTACTTCGTTACCGAATGCGTAGTGGAATCCTGAGCCGCCTGTTCTTGCATTGAAAAGAATATTGTTCCTGAGCGATGTAGATGTTGCCCAGTCCAGCAGCGGCCTGTCATAAGCCCATGAGCTTGCGCTTCCTGTTGAAGTTGAGCCGCCGATATATATTGAGTTGTAGTAATACAGACACGGGAATTCCGCTTCATCATGAATACCTTTTATTTCAACTCCGTTTGTTGTAAGATCAGTAAAGTTACCTGCGGGTTTTACATCAGTCCTCATGTCCGGCGCGGGAGCATCCCTTGATAAAACTGCTTCAATTTCCGGGCTTAGCGGAGCCTGTTTCTCTGAGCTTACAAATTCTGTGCTGCGAGGCTGGTTCTGTGCCGGATCAAATCCGGAATTGTCCGTTGTTTCTCCGTTAGTAACTGAGATCTGGTTATTATAAAAGCTCCAGCTTCCCCAGAAAGCGTTTACCGCCCAGATCTTCGGCGCGCCTGAGGTTGATGAATGATTAAGATCGTATATCCTGTTCTTTTCAAAAACACCTTTTGCGGAACTGCTGTAGAAGCCAAATCCCTGAACATATGAATCGGAATTATCGGTTCCGTAAATAGAGCTTATAGTGTTGCCTGATATCTGTTGTGAAGTAGCTGTTGAACCGGTGAACAAAGCAATTAAGCCGGTAGCATCCGGAAACCTGTTTGTGCTTCCGCTTGCTGAATAAAGTTTTGTTATCGTGTTATTAGTAAAAATTGGGTTACCCGAGGTGTTTCTTACCTGGTATATACCGCGCATTCTGGAATCCGCTGAGTTTGAGGTTACCCTCAGATTTGAAATCGTGTTAGCGTTTGCGGTAACATTTACTGTGTATACATAGCTGTTTATTCCGGTGATCTGGCAGGCAAATGTGCTTGAAGTCTGCTGAATACTGTTTGCCGTAGTTGTGCTTCCAACGGTATTATTGCTTATTGAAATATCTGTTGTGGGTGTTCCGTAGTAATAAATACACTCCAGCCTTACTGTTTTGTTGTTGTTTCCTGCAAGTGAAATAGAGCCGATTGTGTTATTCTGTATATTGCCGGTACCCCTGTGTTCTATGCCCCTGTTTATGAGGTTATCCGTAGTACCGTTATAAGTTAAAACAATGTTGCCTGTTGATGTGGTGTTGCCGATCGTATTGCCTGAAGTGGTACCAATGTTCACCAAACCTGCTTCAATCAGAATCCCGGCAAAATAGATCACACCATTTGTGTTTGGAGAAGATGTAAAATTTATGTTCTGAATAGTGTTACCCTGAATGCTGGACGCTGTGCTGGTTCCTGCAGAAACAAACCTTATGAAGTAAAGTGCATTTGTTGCAGAACCTGCAATTGTCCATGCAGAACCGCCGCAGTTTACTGCTCCGCCACCCAGATAGTTGTTTGATATCGTAAGATTGTTAGCTACTGACGTGTTAACGCAGATTACATTGTAAACTGTTGAAAGCGCCGGCGTACGTGTTGCTGTTTGATAAAAATGATTTCCTGTTATGGTAAACTGTGTGCTGCCGCCCATCAGCAGGATGCCTGCGCAAGACTGGCCTTCCCTGTAAACATTGTAGATCTCGTTATTGGTGATAGTTATGTTGTCGTTATACCTTCCACTGCTTGTTGTTCCATTAGAAACTATCGCATTCTGAAGTGTTCCCCCCGATGCGTCAGTGATCTTACAGTTGGAGATAGTTATATAGTCATTACCTGTTGTACCTGAAGTAGTGCTTATATCAATGATACCGCTGTTTGATGCAACCCTCATTCCGTCAACCTGGCAATATCTTATTGTATCATAAGTAGCGTCATTATAGAATCTGAATGTTTGACCGCTTGTATTAGAGTTAACAAATCTCAGGTACATGCCCGAACCTCCGAACCTTCCATCAATTGTAACCCTGTCAGCGCCTGCTATGTTGAATAATGCAGCTGCAACATTTCCTGAAAGTGTTCTGAGCGATGCGGCCGAAGGCTGAATTTTTATTGTATATGTTCCTGACCATTGATTGAGCGCAACAGCTCCGGTTTCGGTTATGCCTGATGTGATATTCACAATCACGTTACCGCTTAATCCGTTTACATTTACTGCATTAAAAAATCCTGCAGCGCCGGTGAGCGATGTATATGTTTGCCCCGAACCAACATTATATGTTCCGCTAAGCGGAGCAGAGAATGCTCTCGAAGAAAAAATTGTGATAAGCGCGACGATCAATATTACCCTGATATAGGTTAACATGACACCTCCTGATTTTATTAATATATCCCCGTGATACATAATAGTATTTTTAGTTAATTAATTATTCAAATTTAGTAACAGTTTGGAGTGAATGTAATACCGTATTTAGTGTAGAGATTACTTTTTTTAGAAGAATACTGAAAATACGTTATGCTAAACTGCTGTTTTTAGAATTCATTGAAATATCCCAACGAAATCACGTTTTTGGCGGTTAATACACTCCTTAGGGTATGCCGTAGTGTTTAATATTGTAGAATAATCATTTTTTGCGTAATTTTGCATAGGAACTATTACAACTTGTTAGCAATTTACCATTGATAGTGCTAAAGCAATCAGCCAAATGACAGAAGAATTATCAGAGCGGGAAAAAGTAATACTGAGGTGTATTATAGAGGAATTCATTTGTACGGCCAACCCGATTGGGTCCAGGCATATTTCAAAGAAAACCGATATTAAGCTATCACCGGCTACGATCAGGAATGTTATGAGTGATCTTGAAGACCTGAGCCTGCTTACGCATAATCATACTTCAGGTGGGAGAGTACCCACCGATAAAGGGTACAGGTACTTTGTTAATGAACTTATGGATTCAGGGAATGGCCTGATAAGTGATGAAAAGGATATACTTTCTGCTCAGATTAACGAGGCAGATATCGGCAAAGACGAGATATATAAAGAGGTATCCAGAATCCTTGGCAGGCTTTCAAAAGAGATAAGCGTAGTTTCTCAGCCATACCTTTCGCAGGGTGTATTCGAAAAGCTTGAGCTTGTGAACCTTTCATCCACAAAACTGCTGGTAGTAGTAACTATTACCGCCGGACTTGTAAGAACCCTGCTGTTCGATATAGAGTCGCACATCTCACGCGATAAGATCGAACGGATTACACGCATATTAAATGATAAGCTTGCGGGCCTTACACTCACTGAAATAAGGAAAACATTCCTCGAAAGAGTTAAAGATATTCCCGCTGATTCAAAAGATATAATAAAAATATTCATCGATTCGATAGACAAGATATTCCAGGACGAGAAGGAAGGTATGACCCTGTATTTTGGCGGAACTACTGAAATTCTCTCCCAGCCGGAATTCGGCGATACCAGGAACTACAGGAATATAATCGAGCTTACCGATGAAAAAGGGATAGTTGTGCATGTGCTCAATAATATGCCCGCAGATGCCAACGGGATATCCATTTCTATAGGGTCAGAAAACAAAGACGAAAAGCTTAAGGATTTCAGTATAGTATCATCGGAGTACTCTGCCGGCGATGTTAAGGGAAGGATTGCCCTCATCGGCCCAAAAAGAATGGACTATTCAAAGATGGTGCAAATGCTGAATTATACATCAAAGATCATCACTGAAAAAATATAAGTTACCAAATCACAGACCATGATAAAGAACAAGAAAGACAAAAAAGATAAAATGAGAGAAGAAGCAAAACCGGTGGAGATCCCCGTCAGCGATGGTTCGGAAACTGAATCAAGTACCGTAAACAACGCTGAAATAAATGCCGAATCCTCAAAACCGGGGGAAGAGGCGAAGATACATGAGCTTGAAGCTAAGCTCAGCGCTATGAATGACCAATACCTGCGCAAAGCGGCAGAGTTCGATAATTATAAACGCAGGACTGATGCCGAAAAAGCTGAGTTCTTCGCGTACGCAAGCGAAAGGCTTATGGGCGAATTGCTGCCGGTGCTGGATGATTTTGACAGAACTATGGATTCGTTTGATAAGAGCCATGACTCCGAAGCGCTTAAAAAAGGAATAGATATAGTATATGATAAATTCCGTGCTGTTCTTGCTAAGCAGGGTTTGAAAATTATGGATTCAAACGGCAAGCCGTTCGATGTGAACCTTCACGAAGCTATTTTGCAGCAGCCATCGGCTGATGCTGAACCCGATACCGTGCTTGATACTGTTGAGAAAGGCTATTTCATGAAGGATAAGGTTCTGCGCCATGCAAAAGTAATAGTTTCAGCCAAACCGGAGTAAACATGTCAGGAAAAAGAGACTACTACGAAGTACTGGGAGTTACAAAAACTTCCACAGAAATTGAGATCAAAACTTCCTACAGGAAGCTTGCTATGAAGTATCACCCGGACAGGAATCCCGGTGATAAGGAAGCTGAAGATAAGTTCAAGGAAGCTGCCGAAGCATACGAAGTGCTCATGGATCCCAATAAACGCGCAAGGTATGACCAGTTTGGCCATGCCGGAATGCGCGGCACAGGCTTTGAGCAGGGCTTCGGGAATGTTAACGATATTTTCTCGCACTTCAGCGATATATTCGGCGGCGGCAGCATATTCGACGAGATTTTCGGCTCAGGCGGCTCGCGCCGTCACTCAGGCAGGCATAAACAGCCGGGCATACAGGGCAATGACCTTAAGATAAACCTCAGGCTCACGCTTGAAGAAATTGCCGTTGGTGTTGAAAAAACACTGAAGGTAAAAAGGCATGAAAAATGCAAACACTGCAATGGCTCCGGCGCAAAAAGCGAATCAGGAACCACCGAGTGCGCAACCTGCCACGGCAGCGGCGAGGTGAGAACGGTATCGCGCTCGATGTTCGGGCAGTTCGTTAATATCCAGGTTTGCCCCACATGCGGCGGTGAAGGCAGAGTGATAAAGGAAAAATGCCACCATTGCTCAGGTGATGGCAGGGAAAGGCAAGAGGCAACGCTGAAGGTAAATATTCCCGCCGGTGTTTCTTCGGGCAACTACATTACGCTGCGCAACGAAGGCGATGCCGGCATTCGCGGCGGCGGCTCGGGTGATCTTATTGTATTAATAGAAGAGATCGAGCATAAACATTTTATCCGCGAACAGGACGATATTATTTACGACCTTACGGTCAGCATTACCGATGTTGTTTTAGGAACCGAAGCGGAAGTCCCTGTGCTTGGAGGCTCGGTTATACTGAAGATAGACGCGGGTACACAGCCCGGTAAAATTCTCAGGCTGCGTGATAAAGGCATAAAACACCTGAATCACTCGGGCAAAGGCGATCAGCTTGTGTATGTGAATGTTTACATCCCCGGCAAGATTGGCTCCAAAGAAAAGGAACTGTTCAAAGAGCTGGCAAAGTCTGAGGCTATCAAGCCGAAGAAACACGCCGATGGAAAAAAATCCGCCGAGAGCAGGCAAAAAGGATTTTTCAGCAAAATGAAGGATTCGTTTTCGTGATAACGTAACCCCTTATGAAAAAACTGAAAGAACTGACAGGTTTAAGCAGTAAAGAGCTGGGTATAATCGGCTTTTTACTGCTTTCTTTTTTAACGGGGCTTGTTATCAAATACTCCGGCTGGAAGGAAGCATATCAATATGATTATTCAGAATCTGATGAAGGATTTGAATCGAAAATTAAAAGCTCATTCACCGAGCTTAAGCAGCAGCCAATAGATAGCCTCCAGCGTCAAAGATCTGAAGAACTTACCGCACTTGCCGATAGCATTGGCTTGAGGCTCGAATCAGAAACAAACAAATCAGAGCTGCCCGCCGGAACAATAATAAATATTAATACGGCTATGGCCGGCGACCTCACCCGCCTGCCCGGGATCGGAGAAGTAATGGCAGAGCGAATAATCGATTACCGCACAAAACATGGCGGATTCAAATCCACCGAAGAGCTGATGAAAGTAAAAGGCATCGGCGAAAAAAAGTTCGAGAAGATAAAAGAACATATTTCAGTGAAGTGAGAATGAGGTGGAGTATATTTTGTAAAACAAAGGCGGGAATTAGCCCGCCTTTGTGATTTACTAATTCACTGAGTTTATTTAATCAGCACCATTTTTTTGGTTTCTTTGAATTGGCCTGCTTCGATGGAATAGAAATAAATTCCCGAGCTGAAGTTAGCACCATCAAAAGTTACGCTGTAACTGCCGGCAGATTTGAATTCATTGTTCACTAGCCTTGCAACTTCTTCGCCGAGCGCATTGAATACCTTTACGGTTACAAACGAGTTCTGTGGAAGAGCGAACTTGATCTGGGTCACAGGATTGAAAGGATTCGGGTAATTCTGCGACAATTCGAAAACACTTGGTTCTTCTGTCAAATGTCCCGGCCTGTCAGGAATTATAGAATGCCCCTTTATCGAAACAAAATCGGAAGGTACAGATTCATCTTCATATGCATCTACTGCTACGATATGATACCTGAAATATGTATCATTTCCGCCATTGCCTTCATCGCTGCAATATATTATCGCACCATTGAGAGGATTATTATCAATAAAAACAGCCGGATCGCCTGGAGTATAGTCATCATAAGTAGCTATGTAGGTATAGCTCAAAGGAGCAACATTGGAATTTGCAGAATAAGCTCTGTATATTTTATATCTTTTGAATACACCCGATAATCCTGTCCTTTCCATATCAGGCTCTATATTGTTATCCCATGTGATTTGCGGGTAACCATATGTCCCGTTGCAATTTACCACCTCTACTGGTCTATAAAGCATTGGCTTTGATGGCGGGGTTACGGCAAGAATATCATCCAGTCTCATCCCGCCTTCTCCATCCTTATAGATTTTTAGATTGGCTGTATTGCCACTCATTGATTCTAGATAAATGAAAATCCCTGTTTGCGAATTATTCCAGCTAACTGTTGAAGGTGAAGAATACGGAGAAAAGACCTGATTGTAACCTACATTCCAGGCGTCCCACCTGTCACCTTTCCATTCACGCGAGGTCCATGCCTCTGAAATATTAGTAAAAACTCTGTCAGTACCTGTATGATATTGTTCAGATTGCTTTTGCCCAACGCTAAACCATTTTAGATGACCGTTCGCAAATAGACTTTTTCCATCCCGTGCTGTTAAACCTTATGCGCCTTCGTCATTAATATCATACACTTGGGTTACTTTTTCGAAATAGGGGAGCCAGAAGTTTGTAGGATCCCAGTCGGGAGCTTCGTTGCGGATATATGCCCAGTTCCAAAGTCCATCTGCGCATTCCTGGTCCATATAATAAGGTGGCCAGTTGTATTCACTATTTGTATGATAAATATAAATTCCTTTACCATAGTCATCGTTAGATAAGGCAAAATAGGGGTCGTCATGGCATGTATCGCCCCACATTATCTTATCATAATTGGAGATCTTTTGTCGGTTTGCTATAAGGAAAAATTCATTGCTCCCGCTGATTGGAACCTGCAGAACCTCGCCTTCAGAGTATGCATTTCTTGAGGAGAAATCTCCAACATTGTATGAAAAATCCCTCTCGTAATCAACAACACGTGGAGCCATATAACCCAACTTAATCAATTCCCAAGGGCTCAGGTATTCTTCATACCCATATTCATTCCCTGTTCCCATCATCTTACCATAGCGCGCATGACCGGAACCCCATAGGTAATGGCCATGTTCATGTCCGGAAAAACTTACAGTACTCTTTATCCCCATTGGCGGTTGCGATGTTACGCCACCATAGCTTCCAGGTGTCATGCGTAATCCTGAGCCATACTCATCCACCCAATCTACATATCCACGTATTTTGAGACCTGTATTCGGAATAGTATAGTTTGCGAACTGACTATAAGATTCATCCAGACACGCTATTCCGCCCGCAGGCATGCCCCCAATATTAGCCCATGACCTGTGAACAATGTATATCATATCAATCCATCCATCACCTGAACCAAAAACGAAGGAATTTCCCACTTTACTCCATTTATCATAGAAATACCAGTCCTGCGGTTGGATTAATTGTTCAAGCTCATGATATATATCATCGTTAATCTTTCTTGTAGCATTATCTCCCCAAAATGTTTGATAAGCTGATGCAGAATATGGAAGTGTAACTGAATATGCATTCCCGAGTACATGAAAATGGCCTCTTGAGACTTCCATCCAGTAATCACTCAAACGCGCAGTTGATTCGGAATAGGCATTCCACCACTCTCCGTTAGGATAACTATTGTTTCGGGTTGAAGCGATAACATTGTTAAGAAATGTTGGGCTGCCCCCTGCAGGCCAGTCTATATTACTTTCGTACGGCTCACCTGAAGCATATTGAACAAATACTACAAGAACAGGAAAGTAAGAATTTTCGTTCGTTCCTGAATAACCATCGGTTCTTTCTGGTTTATGGTTGCCTCCAATCAAAGATGAAGAAGTTGCTGATGTTTCATTAAAATCGCAGTGGTAGTATTCCTGCGAAAATGTATCAGTTTTTAAAAAATAAAAATAAACAAATAAAACAATTGCAATTAAAGACTTAATATTATACATAGCTATATTTTTTTAGATTTTTTATTAATAAAAATATGATTTTTTTGCAGTCAGCAGACCTATCCTGCCTCAGGGCAGGATATAAAAAGGGCACGCCGCTTTTAAAAGCGGATATTTTCGTATATGCTTGCTGGCTACGACGAAATCCCCGGTCTGCTTTATTTTTTTATAAAGCTCTTTTAATCCATGGTGGAGTCAACTTAAGCCCCCTGTTTATTTTATTAAGATCATTTTCCTTGTTATTCTAATATCCTCTGTTTCAAGGGTATAAAAATAAATTCCACTTGCTAAATTTTCCGCATTTAATTTGATCTCAAAGTTGCCTATATCATGTTTTCCGTTAACCAAAACTTCTATTTCCCTGCCCCTGACATCAAAAATTGTTAATTTAACATCAACATTATTTATTGATACTTGGTATTTGATATCTGTGGTGGGGTTAAAGGGGTTAGGAAAATTCTGCGACAGAGAAAAATGATTTTGAGTTTCATTTTGTAAAGAGCTAAAACCGACTATTTGTCCTGACGTAACTGTATGCACTATTAAGCCTGAATTTCCAAGTGACCAACCTATACTATCGTTAACAAAAAAGATACCTCCATAACCTAAATTAGAAGGCGTAACCTGCTTGAACCAGTTGTAGCCACCATTACTTGTTCTCCAGATATTACCAGCACCTCCGCATATCCAGCCGGTAGTTAAGCTAGAAAAGAAAAGAGAAGTTGCGTTCCAGATTTCAGGTCCGGGAGTTACCCTCCCCAGACTATCCCAGCTTGCTCCAAAATTTGTTGTTTTATATACTTTCCTGTTCTGCCAGCCTGCGATCCAGCCCGTATCACCAATGAAAGCTAATTCAAAAAATTCGGCAGCCTCTCCCAAAACATTTATTTCATACCAGTTCAATCCTCCATTTGTACTTTTAAATACATTTCCTGCTTCTCCCGCTAATAATCCATTCAAATTATCTTTGAAAAAAACATCGTAAATTCCAGCTGGAACAAAACTTGAGTCAAAAGTTACTCCCCCATTTGTAGTTTTAAGCACATAAAATCCCTGTCCTGCTATCCAGCCTGTATTTTGATTGATAAAATGTGCCGCCAAATAATTCTTCCCGGTATTGTCTGGCCCGTTTCTAAGCGCGGTCCAGTTACTGCCTCCGTCGGTTGATTTTAAAATGGTTTCAAACCAACCCACACAATAAACTATGTTTCCATCTACCGGGAATATATCTCCCAAATTTTTTGTCGGAGTTCCACTATTTTGAACCATCCAATTAACGCCTCCATTTAATGTTCTTAAAATGGTGCCACCGTTGCCGCATATCCAGCCAGAATTGTGATCTATGAATCTAACCTCTACTAATCCTGCACTCACACCGCTTGTTTGCTGCACCCACTGTGCGCTGGCGGAATTGTGAAATAGTGAAATAGCAAATACTATGTAAATTACTTTTAACATAAAATTATAGTTTTAAACTTTTCTTCAATACAAAACTCAATTTTAACAACAAAAGGTTTTCCCCTTATTCAGGAGAAAACCCTCTTTTCGCGTGTATGTAAATATAGTACATTTTCTCTCTTTTAAAAACGTCCATCTTTATTTTATTAAAATCATTTTTTTGGTTGTTCTGATCTCGTTAGCCTCTAAAGTATAAAAATATACTCCGCTTGCAAGGTTTTTTCCATCAAAATCAACTTCATATATACCTATGTTATTTTTACTTCTTACTAATACTGAGATTTCTCTTCCTGAAAAATCATATACTGACAATTTAACGTTTGTATTATTACTTGATATATGATACTTAATAATTGTTTTGGGGTTAAATGGATTTGGGTAATTTTGTTCTAAATTATACTCTTTTGTATTTCCAATTTGTGTGCTGCCAATACCAACAATCTGACCTCCTGTTGTTGTATGCAAAATAGTACCAGTATTACCACCACACCAGCCGATGGAATCATTTATAAAAAAAACCGAACTGTAAGCAGTAAAAAAAGGTATAGCTTGCTTAAGCCAATTAAATCCACCGTCAGTTGTTTTATAGAGATTCCCGGAGCCTCCGCAAGCCCATCCTGTATTCATACTTGAAAAGTTCAACGAAGAAACGGACCAATTCGTTATTGCTGGTATTCTCGCTAAGCTATCCCAACTTGCTCCAAAATTTGTTGTCCTGTAAACTTTTCTGTTCTGCCAGCCAGCAATCCAGCCGGTATCGTCAATAAATGTCAATTCAAAAAATTCAGCTGCCTCTCCTAAGACATTTATCTGGTACCAGTTCAAGCCACCATTTGTGCTCTTAAATACATATCCTCCTTCTCCTGATAATAATCCATTTAAACTATCTTTGAAATATATACTATAGAAAGTTGCAGATACAAAACTAGAGTCAAAAGTGTTTCCACCATTTGTGGTTCTTAATACACACTGCCCGCTTCCGCATATCCAACCTGTGTTAACATTTATAAAATTTGATCCATAAAAGAACTTGCCGGGGTTTACATTACCACGTATGATGATCCAGGTATTTCCGCCATTAGTAGTTTTCAGAATTGTCTCAAATATTCCGACACAGTAAACTGTATTGGCATCTACTGCATGCAGATCATACAGTGTTTCTGTCACTCCACTATTCTGGATTACCCAGTTGAGTCCGGCATTTGTGGTTTTCAAAATCGTGCCATTGGCGCCGCAAACCCACCCGGTGTTTGGATTCAAAAATTGTACATCTGCAAAACTGCTGTTTACACCGCTTGTTTGCTGCACCCACTGTGCGCTGGTGAAATTGTGAAATAGTGTAATGGCGAATGCAATTAGTAATATTCTTTTCATGTACCTGCAATTAATTTTTCGTTTGTTGTGAAACATCCGGTATAAAATGCTTGAGCAAAAAGAAATATCAGGTAACCGGGTTTTAAAGCTTAACAGAATCTTAATCACCAATGCAAAGGTGGTTATGGGTAGTCGTGAAGCAAATATTATTTAAGGTCAAAATAAATAATATAAAAAAGTTCATTTATGCAAGTGCATATTTGCATCACTGCGTATTACAGACAGTATTCACGAATAAATTTTTCGAATTCTATTCGTATCAGCAGAGTCTCTCCGAAGGATGAATATAAACCTGCCAGGTTTGAGTTACGTGAATCCTGAAAATTTGTTGGATTAAAACCTGGCAGGTCTGGTTTTCGATAATTTCTAATATCAGCGGGAATGTTGAAGGCATGTATCTGACTTGCAGTGCCATCAGGAGTTGTCTCCTGACGGAAAAATTGTAGGTCAAAGGCATGCCTTTGACCTACGGGAATTTTGTTTAGCCCGTTGAAGCTTTGATTAGCCAATGGATTTATCCGTGGGCCGTATTTCCTGCCGATGGGCTGCGCCCATCGCTGACACATCCCGCCCCTGCGGGGCTGAATTGCAGTGCGGTCAGGAGTTGCCTCTTGGCGGAAAAATTGCAGGTCTAAGGCATGCCTTTGACCTACGGGAATTTTATTTCGTCCGTTGTAGCTTTGATTTAGCTCACGGATTCATCCGTGGGAATACAAATCGATGAAATTCGATAAACCGCTTCAGCGGTTTCAAACCGTTAAAACGGTTAATGATCGTTGGGGCCTTATCAATCCCACGACTGAAGTCGTGGGCTGTATTTCCTGCCGATGGGCTGCGTTCATCGCTGACACATCCCGCCCCTGCGGGGCTAATCCGGTATGAATAGAGGAATCTGCGGTATTTGCTATTCAATTGATATACAGGCAAATTAGGTTTATTTTTGTATCAAATTATTAAAACAGATTGAGCACAACTCTAGGTATCGGATTTTCAGGGAACCATATATATTTCACGGAGCTGGTGGGCGATTCCGCCAATCCCAAAGTTGACCATATTGAATCCGTTAAGCTCGATTTCGATTTCGAAGACGAGCTGGGCAAATATAAAAGCAGTCAGAAAGATCTTACAAACATATCAAGCGAAATAAGCACTTATGTGGCTAAACGCGGATTGAACATCTCAAAAGCTGCGCTGACTATCAGCACATCACAGGCATTTGTGATCACCCTCCCGGTTGATTACTCCGAAGGCAAACAATCCATTAACTCAAAAATCTATTGGGAGCTTTCGAATTATTTTCCCGATAACTATAACGATTATCTCATCAATACATACAGGCTGAACAATGTTCTGCCCTGCAAGAACTCCGATGACTTTCTCATCATAGCCGTGCATAAAAATACGATCGAGTTCATAAAGCGTATTTTCAAAATATGTAACCTTGAGCTCAGCGTTGTAGATATCGACCATTTTTCCGCCGAGAACGCTGTGCGTAAAAATTACAGCGGAGCGCTTGAAGGAAGGAACGTTCTGTTAGTGGGCTTAAAGAACGGACGCATCGATTACGGCTTTATGGCTGACCGCAAGTACAAATACTTCACTCACTCACGCTACTATAATAACACTGAATTCAATCTCAGCCTAACGCGCAGACTAAGCGCAATTTTTTCGGCAGAGCCGGTTTTCGGAAGCGCAGATTGTATTTATCTCTACGGCGATGATATCCGCGAAGATACAGTAGAGGCCGTTAGAAAACTTGATAAAGCGCCGGTCGAGATAATAAATCCGTTCGGGAACATTCGCGCAACGGATCTCTTTCTCAAAAATGACAGCCTGAGAAAGTACTCATATAAATTCGCAGCAAGCTGCGGCATCGCGCTCAGAAATATCTGAAGTTAATACTGAATTGAGAATAATCGCCGGAAAATACAGGTCCCGCAGGGTGCACTCAGGTAATCCTGAAGGCAAATCAGACTGCCTCAAAGGCAGGCTTTCCGGCTACAGGCCAACAACAGATAGAGCGCGCGAAACCCTGTTCAACACACTCAATAATATTTTGGATTTCGACAGAGTGACATGCCTTGACCTGTTCGCAGGCTCCGGCGCGCTTGGATTTGAAGCAATGAGCAGGGGAGCAGCATCTTGCGACTTTGTTGAAACCTCACAAAAGCAAACCGAGTACATTAAACTAACAGCAGAGGAACTGGGCTGCTCTGAAAGTATAGAAATATATAAGCAGGATGCTATTTCATACCTGAAGAAAAATCCGGAGCTGGAGTATGACCTTATCATGGCAGATCCTCCTTATGGATATGAATTCTACAATGAGCTCAATGCGGAAATAGTGAAACATAAATTCGGTATATTTGTACTTGAGTACGGCTCCGAAGGCGCGGGTATGTATGATATGAATAAATATGATGTTGTGGATAAAAAAGCCGGAATCACAAATTTTAAGATCTTAGTAAGCAAAGATTGATGCCAGAAAAAATCGCAATCTATCCCGGAACGTTTGACCCTGTAACTCTCGGACATCTTGATGTATTGAAACGCGCATGCGGATTGTTCGATGAAGTAATAATCTCCGCCGCTATCAGCTCATCCAAAAATACAATGTTCAGTATTGAAGAGCGTATGGAAGCCATAAATCTTTCAATACGCGGCATGAAGAACTGCAGGGTAGAGAAGTTTGACGGGCTGCTGGTAAACTATGCAATCGAGAAGAAGGCTTCAGTAATTATCCGCGGACTGAGGGCGATATCTGATTTTGAATATGAGTTCCAGATGGCTTTGACCAACCGGAAGATAGCGCCGGATGTTGAGACCGTGTTTTTGATGCCGGGTGAGAAATATTCGTATATCAGTTCAACGCTTGTACGCGAAGTTGCGAAGTATGGCGGTGATGTAAGCGAGTTCGTGCCTGCAGAGGCTGCTGAAATGATTCGGAAGAAATTCCCGAAGAAGTAGAAATACTATTGTAAGGCTTTAACTGCACTTAATGAAGAATTAATAATAAGTTCAGTGATCTCTTAGATAAGTTCCTTCACCTGCCTTATCACAAATTAGATTTCAAAAACCCGATCATTTTTTCAATAACAGTATCGAATGATTTGGTTGATCCTTTGAAAGGATGCTCAATACCAAAGGTATGCCCTGTATTCTCTACTATATAAAGCTCTGTTTTGCTTTTATCCGAAGCAGCATAGAGCTTTTCGGCATCCGTAGATTTGACGGCAAGGTCTTCCTTTCCGTGAACAATAAGCGCGGGAATCTTAAGCCTGCTAAACGCTCTTTCTACATTAAGCCTTTCCCGGTTCTGCTCTATATCATCCAGGAAGGTTGAGTTCATTCTCATCATCTGGTTCGTACGGGTATTTGGTATCTCTATGAACCCTTTTTCGCGCCACCTCTTGATCTGTTCCGATGTATAGCGGTTTACATCTCCAACGGCTGCAAGCGTTATGAGAGCCTTGATGCGCGGATCTTCAGAAGCTCCAATAATTACAGCTGCTCCGCCGCGGGAATGGCCGATAAGTGCGATCCTATCCTTATCTATTTTTAACTGTTCTGAATTACTGTATATATAGTGTATTACTTTGTGCAGGTCATCCAGCTCTTTTGAGTGGGTATTTTCTGCAAACAGGTCTAAACGTGTAAAATCCATAGGTTTATCCGCTGAGACGCCATTATGAGAAAAATTGAAGCTCACAGCAAAGAAGCCTGAATCTGCAAGTTTTTCAAGCATGTAGGGAAATCCGCCCCAATCTTTGAATCCTTTGAATCCATGCGCAAAAATAATACAAGGGTTCAGTTTTGAAGCATCAGCCTGCTTTGGTTTATAAAAAGTGCAATCTGAATTATCAACTTCATTTATTTTGTTTGCTAATTCCATGTTAATTTTTGCTTTAAATTGGGTTTTTTTAAAAGAAGGGTATATAAACCAAATAAAAATTCGTTTTTCTTATCAAAATAGCAATAACCAGTTTCGTTATTTTTCAAAAAGTTCCTTGTATAATGTGAATTTAATGTGTATTATTAGTCATTCAATTAACTGATTTTTATCTTAATCTAACGGAGTACAAATGAAGAAAACATTTTTTCCAATTTTTGCCCTATTTGCAGTGGCGCTATTTTTCGCAGGTATGTTTGGCAACGATCCTGTGGATAAAAGCAAATTTACAAACAACGAAAGACCTTCGTACATTCAGGATCCGGTAGTTCCTGTAACTGACGCTATTGTTAAGTTCGTTGACAGCTTGAACGGCGCTAATGATACAGTAGCTTTAAGAACAAGAGGCTACATTCCAAAACGCGGACCCGCAGGCGGACCTGCAGGAACAAAGCCCAACTGGTACCAGGGCCAGACCGGCGGTTCGGCTAACTGGGTATCCTTTAACGGACCCACAAACGGCTATGTCGGGAATGATTTTAATTTCACTACCGGTACAAACACCGTGGATCTTTGGCTGATCTTGCCTGCGCAGAATGTTGCAGCAGGCGATACATTGTCATTTTATGAAAGATCCGGATTAAACAATACTTTCCCAGATTCAATGAGAGTGTTTTATGCAGCAAATGGTGATACCGTTCCGGGTTCTGGCTCTTTTGTTGAGCTTGGCAGGTTCTTAAACACCACATCAGGCTCATGGGCAGAAAGAAGATTTGTTGCTCCATCTGCGGGCGCAAACGGCAGGTTTGCTATTAACTACAGGGTTGCAAACGGCGGCCCATCCGGTGCGAATTCTTTCGCAGTTGGTGTAGATTTCATAAGGATACTCGGACCCGCTCCAATCCCGAACACTACACTTCTTTTAACACATGATTCAACTGTTGTTAACACACAGGCTGAAAGAAAAAGAGACAGGGATTCAATGCGTACATACTTAGGCGGCTTAGTTGGCGGCTATGATTTCATAACATTTGACTCCAACACAGTACTTCCTTCATTAACTCAGTACAGCAGGATCGTAATCCAGGAAACAGCATTTGACGGCCAGCCGGCAAGGTATCTTGGCTTAGCTCAGAGAAATGCTATCATCGCATGGTTAAACAGCGGAACTGCAGGTAACAGGAAAACTCTTGTTCACATCGGCGGTGACCTTGGTTATAACTACAGCAGAACAGGTTCAGGCGCTTTAGATCTTAACTTCTCGAATACAATTTCAGGCTATAACTACAAGCTTGATAACGCTTATCCTTCACCGGGTAACGTTGTTGGTGTTGGAGTTGACGTAGGAAATACCAGGACGATCTCCGGAACAACCAACTACTATCCTGATGGCTGCTCAATGACTAACGGTTCATTCCCGCTTTACAGGTATGGTAACCACACTGTTGCAGATACACTTGCCGGCGTGATGAGATATACTGCGACCTATGAAGTAAGGTCATTATTCTCAGATCCAAGATACTACTCAGGTGCAGGCGGATGGCAGCCGGTTCTTGCTGCATTGCTCGGCGCTATTACAGGTGTTAACCAGGTTAACAACACAGTTCCTGAGGTTTATTCACTCAGCCAGAACTATCCTAATCCGTTCAACCCGTCAACAAACATCAAATTCGCAATTCCTCAGGCAGGAAATGTGAAGATGGTTGTGTTCGACGTATTGGGCAGGGAAGTTGTAACACTTGTAAATGAATTCAGGCAGGCAGGAAACTACGTAGTAGATTTCAACGCATCTGCTCTTTCAAGCGGTGTTTACTTCTACAGGATCGATGCAGGTAACTTCACACAGACAAAGAAGATGTTACTTGTAAAATAATCTTCAGCAGTATTATGCTGAAACAGATTAGATCGTTTTAAAAAATACAAGCCGGGCTATAGAAATATAGCCCGGCTTTTTTTATTTGTATAGCGGAAACTTAGTCTTTAAGCCCTTTTATTGCTTCCCTAAAAAAATAACGGAATTGGAAATAGGGTGCTTGTGCATTTTAACTGAAATACGCTGGCATGAAATTGAGGTGTAAGAGAAAAAGTGCACAAATATGGCAATAAAAGTCTATACATGCAATAACCGCAGCTATTATTCTTCGCGCAAAATCACTTGACATAGCGCACAAAAATTAATATTATGCACCATTCAATTAACTATTTATTAACAAAACGGAGTAACAATGAGAAATTCAAAACTGTTTTTTTCTCTTGCTGCGGTGTTAATCGCAGTTATCTCGGTTGGTTTCTATAGTATTGGCAGCAGCGGAGATCCGCTTCAAACTACTGCCCCTGCTACAGATAACACACCCGTTGTAACATCTAACAATACAATTGATGCCATGGTTGGCGCGTGGACAACCGGCGCACCTATTCCAACTACAACATATTTCGGCGGCGGCGTTGGCTATTCCAGGAACGATAGCGGCTGGGTATTCATAGTAGGCGGTAACGGATCAGGTACAGGTATTAACAACCTCTCAATCTACAATGTTAGGGCTAACACCTGGTCTGCAGGCGCTACATTATCACAGGCTAACAGGATCATGGGTACAGCAGTACTCAGAGATTCTTTATACAGCATTGGCGGCGTTTCAAGCGCAAGTGTTTATCTTACAACCAACGAGCGTTATGATATCAGAAGCAACTCGTGGGTTTTAAGGGCACCGCTTCCTTCAGCAGCAGCATTTGGTAAAGCTGTCGGCTACCAGGATAGCTTGATCTATTTTGCAGGCGGTACAAACGGTTCAGTAGTATACAACAATGTTTGGGTTTATAATGCTAACTCAAATACATGGAGAACAGCTACACCGCTTCCTGGAACAAGGTTCGGCGGAGCTTTCTCACGGTCGGGTGATACACTTATTTATGTTGGCGGTGCAGATCTTTCTGTATTCTATGCTACAACATACCGTGGTGTTATCAGCCAGGCTGATAGAAGCGTTATCACATGGACAACCGGCGCTAACTTCCCGGCCGGCGTTATGTACAGAATGGACGCTCATCCCTGGGGCTGCAAAGGCGTTATAGTAACAGGCGGAAGCGCAACTTCAGCTTTTACCTCTGTTTCAGCAGTTGCATATTCATACAGCCCGGGCTCCAATACATGGACATCCTTGACAAACAAACCTACTGCATGGACATGCGGACAGAGCGGTTCAGTAAGGCTTGCCGGAGATATCTGGAAGCTGGTTTGCGCTTCAGGCTATAGTGGTTCCGGAAACATAACAGCAACAGAAGTTTTCACAGACACTCTCTGCCCCACAGCAACAAACACAACACTTCTTTTGACCCACGATTCGACAGTTGTTAACACACAGGCTGAAAGAAAAAGAGACAGAGATTCAATGCGTACCTATTTAGGCGGCATAGTTGGCGGATATGACTTCATTACATTTGACTCCAACACAGTTCTTCCTTCATTAACACAGTACAGCAGGATCGTGATCCAGGAAACCGCATTTGACGGACAGCCGGCAAGGTATCTTGGCTTAGCACAGAGAAATGCGATCATCGCATGGTTAAACAGCGGAACAGCCGGTAACAGGAAAACTCTTGTTCATATCGGCGGCGACCTTGGCTATAACTACAGCAGAACAGGTTCAGGCGCTTTAGATCTTAACTTCTCGAATACAATTTCAGGCTATAACTACAAGCTTGATAACGCTTATCCTTCACCGGGTAACGTTGTGGGTGTTGGAGTTGACGTAGGAAATACCAGGACAATCTCAGGAACAACCAATTACTATCCCGACGGATGCTCACTCTCCAATGGTTCATTCCCTCTTTACAGGTATGGTAACCACACTGTTGCAGATACACTCGCAGGTGTTATGAGATATACACCTACTTACGAAGTAAGGTCATTATTCAACGATCCCAGGTACTATTCAGGCGCAGGCGGATGGCAGCCGGTTCTTGCTGCTCTATTAGGAAATATTGTTGGAGTTAACCCTGTTAACAACACAGTTCCCGAAGTTTATTCACTCAGCCAGAACTATCCTAATCCGTTCAACCCGTCAACAAACATCAAGTTCGCAATTCCGCAGGCCGGAAACGTGAAGATGGTGATATTTGACGTATTGGGAAGAGAAGTTACAACACTTGTAAATGAATTCAGATCAGCCGGCGTTTACCAGGTTGATTTCGATGCGTCTTCACTTTCAAGCGGTGTTTACTTCTACAGGATCGATGCAGGTAACTTCACACAGACAAAGAAGATGTTACTTGTAAAATAATCTTTCAGCAATTGCTGTAAAAGGTTATATCATACAAAATCACAAGCCGGGTTATAGAAATATAGCCCGGCTTTTTTATTCCCTAAATTCACAAGTATGCGCCAATAATAAGCAAAATTGCTTTTTAAATTGAATTTCTCTCAAAATTTGCATAATCTTGCATATGCATAAATACATTTTGGCTTTTACAATTCTGTTTATTACAACATTAACTGCCCTTGCACAGGTTAACCCGTCTATCATAAATGACAGCAGGAATATTGATCCCCTGCAGCATTTGAGGGGAGATACAACGTATTTGGTGAATGGCGTGTGGAGCCCGCTGAACCCATTGCCCGCGCCGAATGCAGGTGTAAATGCTGTTTATTGGGAGCCGCTAAGCAAGATATTCATTTGTGGCGGAATAAATGATTCCAACCAGCTCTCAGCCGCATGCTACTGGTTTGATCCTGCTACTAACAGTTATGCCCCGGCAGCTTCGCTGCCAACAGGCAGGTGGGCGGGAAAACTTGTAAAAGTAAGGGATGCATTATACCTGGTTGGTTCAATAAATAACTTCAGCGCGCCGGACGGTCTTATCTATAGATACACCCCGTCTCTAAATCAGTGGCAGCTTATGGATACCATGCCAATTCCGTTCGTTCACGAACCGGCAGTTTGTGTGATCCATGATAGCCTCATTTTTGCTATCGGCGGCTCTGTTTTCGGATTCAACTCTCCCAGAAATTATGTAAGGATATATAATACTTATTCAAACACCTGGTCATCTAATGCAGGTACTTTCCCGGTTAACATTACTTCTTCTCATGCGGAAGTATATACAGATGCTTCGGATACTGTTATGTATGTCGTGGGAGGATACAGCGCGGGTAACCTGAATACGGTTTATGAAGGAGTAACAGTATTAACTGATAGCCTTATCTCAATTAGCTGGGCATTGGTTGGTCAAACTCCTTTCGGACAAGGTGTATACAGGCCGGCAGGAGGAAAATGGAAGAATTACCTGATTTTCGGTCCCGGCATGAATGCAGCCACCCCGATCAGCACAATGTGGGGGTTGATCCGTGATTCAGAAGGTGAGCCTGTTTGGTCTAGTTTTTTGCCAAATGCGCCGGATTCTATTGCGAACATTTCAACGTTTGGTATCAGCACCGGGCCCGATTCAAACTACTTTTATCTCTTCGGTGGGTATTCTCATGGTGCAGCGGTAGTTAATGCGCAAAAATATTCTTTCATCACACCTGTTCCCATCGGAATTCAGCAAACAAACAGCATTGTGCCATCCGGATTTGTTCTCTACCAGAATTATCCAAATCCTTTCAATCCTGTAACGAGGATCAGATTTGACATAAACTCTGCACAAGATAATTCTCCAGCAGAGTTCTTTATACATGATATTCTGGGCAGACAGGTAAAATACCTGGATCTGGGACGCCTGAACCCGGGCACTTATGAGTTTACGTTTGATGCTTCCGCACTTGCAAGCGGTACTTATTTCTATTCATTGAGAAATGGAGATATTATTCGTACGAAGAAAATGGTTGTCCTCAAATAATAAGGTTATCACGTTAACTGATATCGTGTTGTTATAGCATCAATTTCTCGCTATTTTGAGTAAGCATTAATTTGATGTTTAGCTCAAAGGGGGAAATGTGTTAAAATATCTCAATTTACCGGCGCTAACCTTTACCCTTTCGCTTTCACTATTTTCTCCTGTAATCCTATTTTCCCAATTCAGTTCTCTCGAACCATTGCCAGGCAATGGAACAATCTGGGGTCACTCCGCTGTAATGCTCGGTGATACAATATATGTAGCCGGCGGGTCTGCAGATGGAGCTCCCTCCCGCTACTTTGCAAAATTTTCAATCACAGGCGGCAAATGGACTTATTCACAGGATTTTCCAATTCCCCGTGCAGGGGGTGATATGGTAGTGTGCAATTCCCGTATTTTCTATTTGGGAGGTGGCAGCAAAAGTATAGATGCTGCGGAAAAGGAGGTCTTTATCTATGATCCAGCCTCAGGCAACTGGGAGTATGAAACGGATATTCCGGTTCCTGTTTCGGGAAACTCTGCTGAAAGCCTGAATGACAGCCTGATCTATTCATTTTTCGGGGGATGGAAACACTGCATTAACATCATTCAGGTATATAACATTAAAAGCCGCAAATGGTCTTATGCAGAACCAATACCAGGCATTCAGGGCAGGCGCAGCTTCGCCTGCGGAATTGACGGTAATACCGTTTTTATATGCGGGGGATACTCCGGCGGGTTCAGGGATGACCTTTGGACAGGAATGATTGACACGGAGTATCCGGAGAAAATTACGTGGAGCAGCCAGTTACCACTTGCCGTAAAGACCAGCAGACCCGGTGGTATTGCCATTAATGGAACATTTTATGTAGTACCGGGTGAATTGCCCGGTGGAGTTGTAAATGACTCTGTTGCAGTTTGGTCAGATGATACCAAAAAGTGGTCATATATAGATGGGAAGCCAACCGGAATCAGCAACCTTAACAATTGTGTCGTAAGCAGCTATGCGAAATCACATAATGTTCAGTTATGGTTTGCAGGCGGTTCATTCAAAGGAAAAACAACGCGGCCCTTGGAATCTCTCCTGATCCAAAATACTGATTATACCAGTCAATCTGCCTTCAAAACACATTCTGCCATTCCGGAAAGTTTCGAGCTGTACCAAAATTATCCAAACCCATTTAATCCATCAACAGTGATAAAATTTGATGTCCCAAATGATGCATTTGTCAGTATCACTTTATATGACATTTTGGGGAGGGTTGTAACAAATCTTGGTACCGGCCAATTCAGGCCGGGAACCTATGATTTGAAATTCTCCGCATCAGGTCTATCAAGTGGAATATATTTCTGCAAGCTTTCAGCCGGAAACTATCAAAAAACAATAAAATTGATACTAAATAAGTAAATTTGTCAAGAAAAAAAGTAGCTACCGTATTAACGTGATTGAATCATAGATGCAAGCTACTTAATTTCGGGTAATTAGAATGCAGGAGAAAAAATATGATTAAGAGATTAATATTTACTGCCTTGCTTGTAACGGCAAGCCTGGTATTTGCTCAAAATCCAGATTTTGAAGTGAATTCCGTCCCGGCAGGTAATTATGATCCGGTTTATTCTCCATATATGCTATCCGGAAGCTGGAGTCCGTTAACAAATACACCAAATGGTGTTTCCAGAAGCTGTTGTGCTTATGTAGAGATAGCGGGAGTTCCATATATCTACCAATTTGGCGGCGGAAACACATCTACAGAGATGAAACGTGTAGCAAGGCTGAATCTGATTACAAATACGTGGCAGAATAATTATTCAACAATGCCCACCCAGATCAGTTCCGGAACTGCGGTTACTGTAAACGGGGGCACTGATATTTATGTATTTGGTGGAAACAACTCGCCGGGAACACTTGGTAAAACCCTCAGATATAATGTAAGCTCAAATACATGGCAAACAAAAGCTGATATGTTAACCAAGATAACGGATGCGCTTGTAGTAAAGTATGATGATAACAGGATAATCATAGTTGGAGGAGGAGACGGTTATTTTGGTTCATCAACATTGAAAACAAACAAAGTTCAGGTATATAATATCAATTCAAATTCCTATTCTTACAGTACCAATTACCCGATAAGCTGCGCAATGCTTGGCGGCGGATTGTACAGGGATACTATAATCACTGTTGGCGGTTATACAACAGGTGGAGTGGCAGTTGCAAATTGCTATAAAGGAGTGATTAACCCGAATACACTTGAAATATCATGGACTTCGATTGCACCTTATCCGGCCGGAACGATCACAAGGATGGCATCTTATGCTGCAGTCAAGAACACAGGAGTGGGCATAATGTGTACCGGGGGAGCGCTGGGCGGATCAGTACCAACTGCACAAACACATTTTTGGAATTTCTGCACCCAGTCATGGCAGCCAGGCTTACCCGATAACGGGCAGGCAAGATCAAACTATAAAGCATGCGGCAGGGGATATGATGTTATATATACTGTTGCCGGATTTACAAATACCGGAACAGGCAAGACGGAATATATTACTTTGAATGTAATTGAAGGACCATGCTTGAATATGGTTGGAACAAACAATAACAACCTTCAGCTGCCTTCTTCATTTGAGCTGAAACAGAATTATCCTAATCCGTTTAACCCGGAAACGAGGATCAGCTTTTCTCTGCCTGAGGGCGGAAAGGTATCGCTGAAAGTAACGAATTCAGCCGGAAAGCAGGTTGCTGTTCTGGCAGATGGAATTTATAATGCGGGTATACATAATGTAACCTTTAAGGCAGATGATCTTTCAAGCGGAGTTTATTTTTATACACTTTACGCTCCCGGGTTCAGGGAAACAAAAAAGATGCTGCTGATAAAATAAGTTTTTAAAATTTGATGAGTGCTGAAAACAAAAAGCCGCCGGTTCTGATGATCTGGCGGCTTTTCAGTTTATAGTCAGCTTATCAAGTTATCTTTGCCCGGATTTCTTTTCAACAATTCATCCCAAACCACGGTTTAATTCTCAATTCCAAATTTCAGCGGAAGTCTTTTAATAAAATGAGAGACGACCCACCCATGCCTTCGGCTTGGCGGGCGGGTCGTCTCTGCAAGATTTACCTGTTATCCTCACATCTAATTCCCAAATTCCGGTTTGGGAATGCACTATAGTTCGATTCTCATTTCCCACTGGAAGGCACGAGGACTGCCTTGTCAAGTTGGAACGCAAGGGAGTAGTGAACATAGAAGGAATGCATCTTGAAGTGATGTGGGTTGCTGAAATTTCGATATATTTAAAATCTCGTTCCTTTCAAAATCTTAGCGGAGATGCATTCCCTACAGCGATAATAGTCCAATTTACATTTCCCCCTGGAAGGGGGAACACAAGGGGGTAGTAAAAATAGTGCCCGAAGCTATCGGAATACGATGGCACTGTATATTTACTGTTCTTGCTTTTTGATAAGTATTTGAAGTATGAGAGTTACCCCCTATCATCCCCCTTTCAGGGGGATATGAAAGTACACATTCTTTCATTCACCGCAAATTCTTAAACTTCGGCGGAAGTCATTTAACTTAAAGGGAGACGACCCACCGGGTCGTCTCTACAAGATTTCCTCTAGTTCTTTCCCAAACTCCAGTTTGGGAATGCAGATATCCCCGTGCCGTAGGCACGAGATATTGGTAGCTTTCAGTTGCTTTATGCTATCAGTCCCGTAGGGACGGGATAATTAGGGGAGTAAATTACAAGTAAGGTACAATAAAAAAGCCCCGCAGCAATCGCGGGGCATCTTAAAAAACATCCTTTAGTGTTTCTGCAGGTAGTCCCATGCCAAATACGCAAGGAAACCCGCGCCTTCAGCAAGGGCCTTTTCGTCAAGATCAATTGTGGGGGTATGTATATCTGTTGTATAGCCTACACCTATCCGGTAGAAAGTGCCGGGCACTTTCTTGAGGTAATAAGCGAAATCTTCTGCTCCCATCAGCCTCTCACAAGTAAAAACACTCTTTATGCCTGAATACTCTTCTGCAGAGTTTCTTGCGAAAGAGGTCAGCTTTTCATCATTGTTGAGTTCAGGATATCCCGGTGATATGTAAAACTTATAACCCGCTCCCGCAGCTGAAGTAATGCCTTTGATCGTTCTTTCGATTAGCTTAAGAGATCTTTTCCGCAGCTTTTCGTTTAATGTGCGGATAGTACCCATCATCTTTACTTCTGATGGTATTATGTTAGTCGCAGTGCCGCCTTCGATCTTGCCGATAGTAATTACAATAGGCTCATATGGATCGGTATTTCTTGAAACGATAGTCTGCAATGCCAGTATGACCTGCGAGGCGATAACTATGGGGTCAACTGACTGGTGCGGTTTTGCGCCATGTGACTGTTTGCCGTATATATGTATATACAGCTCATCCTGTGAGGCAAAGGTAACTCCCGGGCAAAAGCCAAGAGTGCCCGCAGGTTTATCTACAATTATGTGCTGGCCGAAGATCGCGTCAACATTCGGATTTGAAAGCACCCCTTTTTTTATCAGCACAGATGCACCACCCGGATTCTTTTCTTCAGCCGGCTGGAATATCAGCTTAACGGAACCTTTCAGTTCGCTTCTTATATCGCTCAAAATATTGGCAGCGCCTAAGAGCATCGCTGAATGCGCGTCGTGGCCGCATGCGTGCATGATTCCGGGATTGCGTGAGGAGAAGGGGAGACCGGTATTTTCTTTGATGGGAAGCGCGTCAATATCCGCCCTCAGGGCAACACATCTGCCTTTGGTGTTTCCTTTAATGAGTCCGATAACGCCGGTATCTGTAATTCGCTTAGCGCTTAATCCCTTTACATTGGCCAGCTCTTTTTGAAGAAGCTTCGTAGTCTCAAATTCTTCAAATGCAAGTTCAGGATTTCTGTGAATTGCTCTTCTGACCTCTATAACCTTGCGGGCATATTTTCCCGCTAATGATCTTATTTTTTCAGCAGTGCTTTTCATCAGTAATCCACCCTGAAGCTGCCCCAGAAAATACTTTCGCCATATGTTGAGCCGGATTTTACCAGTTCAAAATTTCTGCGCTGGTACCTGAGAGTTATGTAATATTGTTTGATGGGCTCAAACTCCAGCTCTGCTATTATCACATTTCTGTTGATCCTTGTTCCGTCGAGGAATGAGTTCTTTCTGACGAAATCCCTGCTTCCGTCAAGTATGTCAGAGCCTACGTTGATAAAGTTACCCGCGCTATCGGTATAATTCTCACCGGTGCGCTGCATTTTATATGTCACTGCGAATCTCACTCTGCTGCCGAACTGGTATGACAATCTGAATGCATGTTCATCTGAATTGGGATTTAGGCTGTGGCCTAATGGCAGGTTCCAGTTGGAATATGAGTTATTAACTTCCCTGTGTGCGTAAACAAACGGGTCAATACGGGTATATTCATAAGTAAAGCCAAGATTTGGCAGCATGAAGGCATTCTGCCAGTTCAGCCCGCCCTGGAAACCGAACTTATTATCGTTCCCCTTGGTGGAGTCGCTGCTTAGTGTTTCGAAGTTCAGATCATCAACAAGGATACTTGCCTGCATTGAGAGATTCTTCACAGGGAAAAGCTGGAAATCGAGCCCCAGCAAGGTATTATTTGAATTTTTTCCGGGCAGCTCTGTATTAAGATCTGCTGAGGTCAAAAAGCTTATCGGGTTAATGAAAGCGAAGTTGATTGGGATATTGCTGTAAATAACCATTTCATTGAAGCCGATCTTGAATGAATTGTTGAAGAACGGTCCAAGCTCCAGCCTGTGGAATACGAAATACTTTGATTCAAGCTGCGAGCCGTTTGAATCGTTACCTGTTATACTTGAATGGAAAAATGAATATCTCACTTTTTTGTAATGCAGGTCTAACTTAAGGAAATCAAATGGAGCTGAGTTTTGATTTGAAAGCATCATTTTATCAATGTATCCGGAGCCAAAGCTTAGTGCCTCCCGTCCGACTGTGAGCCCTATCCATTCCTTAGCGGGTGCATAACGCAGGTAGCCCTCGTAGCTATCAAAAGTTTTGTTGCCTTCGCTCCTGTATTTTCTGATCGATGAAAGAACGGGGTCGATGAATGCAGTTCTCTGTGCATCTTCAGATGTACCGCCAAGCCTCACTCCGTTGGAAATACGCAGGTAATAGCCCACGGAATTGAATAGTGTTCCGCGGATCCTGGTGCCAAGCTGGCCAAGCAGAACATGCGGCTTGCCTGTGGAATCGCCGTCTAAACCCATATACCTTACTTCGCCAAGTCCATCCCAGAAAAAAGTTACGTTTGAATCAGCTGAAGAATAAAGATATTTTTGTTTTTTTTGGCTAAACAGCTCACCAATCCCTTTTTTTGAGAAGAAGTTAGAAGCTTTCTTCAGCGTCCCCGAAATTTCGTATTCAAACTCTGTAAAATAATAATCAAGCAGTGCTCTATCGGTTTTTGTCAGCTTTTTTCTTTTACTGTCTATTTCCTTTAGGATGTTAGCGGTTTCTCTTCTTGAGATCGGCCCCATCGAAGATGAGTAGCTCTCAATTATCTTGTTGGTGAACATCCTATCCATAAAGCTGTAAACTGGATTTGAAAGCGGAACAAGCTCTGCCTGTGAAAACACACTCCCCGTAACCAGGAAAAAGAAAAATACGAAAGCAGATAACAGGAAACAGTATTTGATTTTGCCCATGTTGTTGGTTTGGTTAACTGTAGACTTAATGAGGAAAAACTTACTGAATATCTTTGAACTTCTCTCTTAACTCAAGTATTACATAATGGAAAATTATGGAATGAACGCTTTCGGCAGTGCACATTTCGTTTAACGGAACATGAACTGTATGATGTGCCATTTTAAGCAGCTTGCCGCCGTCATAGCCGGTAACACCGATTGTTACAAGTCCGTTATTGTTAGCCCATTCAATTGCTTTAACTATGTTTGGACTGTTGCCGGAACCGCTGATAGCTATAACATAATCGCCTTTGCGGGCAAAAGTACGGAGCTGCTGCTCGAATATTGAATCATATCCTTCGTCATTGCCCTGAGCGGTCATAAACGGTGTGTTATCAGTAAGGCTAAGAGCCTTGAGCCTTCTTGTTTGGTCAGGTGATTTGCGTGTGCCTTTGGCAAGATCCTGTGCCAAATGCGAAGCATTTGCTGCGCTGCCGCCGTTACCGATAACATAAACGAATTTATCATTTTTATATGCATCTACCAGCATATCCATAAGCTTATCGATCTCTTTTTCATCAACTGTATCAACAACATCCGTCATCATTTTTTTATAGCTTTTGAAATCCATGCGTCCTTTTGCTTTCTTTTAGTTTTTAATCAAACAAATATAGTATAAAAAGTAATTAACTCAATGTAATTTGAAGCATATGCGTATTTGTGCGTTATTTTATTGAATTTGAAGGTTTTCTGACTACATCAAGGTTTTTCATCGTTTTTTCGGCATAATCCAGTATGTCCTGGATATCGGTCTGAGCGTTCAGATAGTCCAGGTATTCCCTCACGCTGTCCTCAGCAGTCCTTAGCGGCGACCAGCCCAGCGACTTGAGCTTACTGATATCCGAGCACGCATTACGTGTATCGCCAAACCTGTACTCACCCGTTATGTTTGGGGCAATTCCTGATTTGCCGGATTCTGCAGCTACTATCTCTGCAAAACCTTTCACGCTGTATGCTTTTCCCCCTCCCACATTAAACGCCTGGTAATTTGCGCGTGGATCCTGCATGACCAGTATATTCGCATCAACAACATCGTGCACGTTCACAAAATCTCTTAACATCATTCCGTCTTCATAAACAGTCGGCGCTTTATCGAAATAATAGCTGAGCGAAAATATCCGGCATGCCCCGCTGTACATATTGTAAAACGATTGCCTTGAACCCTGTACAATTGAATAGCGCATGGCTACACTGGGAATATCATACCTTTCGCCGAAGTTCAGAGCCATAAGCTCCTGTGAGTATTTGGATATAGCGTACTGGTTCGGCGGGCACGCATATGTTTCCGGCGTCCACACATATTCCATTTCGTTTCCCCCTTCATCGGTGAAGTTCCACTGGCTTCTTTCAAGCTGTTCGTTGGACCTTCTCTTGGGATAAACAAACGTCCCGTCTATTTTCCTGTAAATTCCTTCACCGTTAACGAATTGAGAAGAAGCAACTACGATCTTTTTTATGGGAAGCTTTTTTGCGACCGCGATCTCATATATCAGCGCGGTGCTTACAGAGTTAACGTGAAAGAACGTTGAAAAATCCGGCAGGTAATCCTGGTATGCTGCGAGGTGAAAAACATAATCAACTCCCTCGAGCGCTTTTTCGATCGTATCTCGATCCCTTACATCCCCTAGCATAAATTCAGCTTCCGCAGGAATGTATGAAGGCTTGCCCTTCATGTGCACGGGTTTCTGGAGATTATCAAGGATTCGCACTTCGTATCCAATTTTCAGAAGCCTGTCAACTGTATGTGAACCAATAAAGCCGGCACCGCCGGTTACTAAAACTTTTTCCATTTAAATATTTTGGAGTTTGGTTATTTGATGTCGTACCTTGTCTGGTCGAATATGATCTTGCTGCCGTGCTTTTCGAGGAAGAATGGCAGCTCTCTGTATTTTCGCATTTTTTTCCTCAGGCCATCCTGTTTATCTCTTTCACAGTAAACCAGGAGGAAGCCTCCGCCGCCTGCGCCTGAAATCTTGGCTCCAAGCGCGCCGCCTTCCATTGCAAGGGAGTGCATCCTGTCGATTTCCGGATTTGAAACATTGGATGCAAGCTGTTTTTTCATTTCCCAGTTGATCTTCAGGTTTTCACCCACGCGGTTGATATCCAGGCTGTTAAGCCCGTCAACTGTGTCAAATGCAAGCTCTTTAATGCGGTGGTGGAACTCCAGTTTGCTCATTACATTCTTGCTTTGTTCCTCAAGTATCGATGCGGCCTTGCGTGTGGTATCAGTAAAGAATAAAAGCAGGTTTGATCCGAGTTTTCTTTTGGGATCGCTTTCCAGCCTCACTTCATTTACGTCAACAGTTTCATCTGCGCGGAAATTAAAAGTCTTCAATCCCCCGTATGCTGCAATATACTGATCCTGTTTACCTATGGGCCTTTTTAGTATCTCAATTTCTATTCGGCAGGCTTCCTGCGCGAGCTGCTCTGCAGTCACCAGTTTTCCAAGGTACTGGTAGAATGAGTGCAGCAGACCCACTGTGAGACTGCTTGATGAACCGAGACCCGAGCCTTCGGAAGGTATATCGGCAAGCATCAGTACTTCGAAGCCTTTCTTCAGCCCTGTGAGCTTTGCGGCCTCGCGAACAAGGTCATGCTGAATCTCGTCCACCGAATTCACTATTTCCTTTTTTGAATAATCAACGTATATGAGCTCGTCAAATCTTTCCTTAATAATTACATAAATGTACTTATCAATTGCTGTGCTGACAACAAATCCTTCGTTTGGATTATAATAGTTTGAAAGGTCCGTTCCGCCGCCTGAAAGGCTTATTCTTAATGGTGTTTGTGAAATTATCATTATGCTTCAATAACCCGATCTATTTCTTTTGGTGTTGCTGCTTTTATTAGTTTATATTTATTGTTATCTGAATCCACAGCATTGTTGTCATTATCAAACTGGAGTTTCTCTCCTGTTTTGGAAACCCAGTATCTGAACCTGGCCGGATTACCTGTAACCAATGCAAAATCCGGAATGCTCTTTGTAACAACAGCGCCTGCGCCAACAAGGCAATACTTTCCAAGTGTGATACCGCACAATATAGTCGCATTTGCGCCAACACTTGCACCTTTTTTAAGAAGTGTTTTCAGGTAATTGCCGCTGTGTCTTTTGCTGCGGGGGAACATGTCGTTAGTAAAAGCCGCATTCGGGCCAAGAAAAACATCGTCTTCTATTTCCAGACCATCCCAAATCGAAATACCGTTCTTTATAGTAACCCTGCTGCCAATTGTAACTTCGTTCTCAACGAAAACATAATCACATAAATTACAATCTTCTCCAATAACCGCGCCTTTCAATACATGCGCAAATGCCCATATCCTGGTTTTGGCGCCGATTTTATCTGATTCCACCAGTGCGTTAGGGTGAACAAAAAAATCCTTTTCCATTTAGCTTAATTCCTGTTAAATGATTCGCTCGAAGTTTCCAGAAGCCTTACTACTTCAAGGCCAATCTTCCCGTCGTTAACGGGTATTTTATCTTCAATTATTGAGTTAATGAATTCCTGACATTCTAACCTCAGCGGTTCATGCTGCTCCAGCGGTATCATTGTTATCTCGCCGGCTTTATATGAAAGGGCGCCGCTATCGCCATCCTTGCTTTTTATCCTGTTATCAACACCAAGTCCGTACAGTTTAAGCTTACCATCAAGAGCAAGCATTTCATCATATACCAAGGTACCTTCGGTTCCGAACACCTGCATAAGCCTTACTTTGTTGGATGAGAGCCAGCCAAGATGTATGTGTGATGTGATCCCTGACTTAAAGCTAAGATCTATGTGTGCATTGTTTGTAAGCCTGTTTTTATTTTTTGAATCTGTCCCGTTAAATGCACCGAAAGGATACTCATTCCTGATAGACTGAATCTTCCATGGCGTATCGCCAAGCAGGTACAAAATAATAGAAAAATCATGCGGACCCAGGTCCCAGATTACATCAACTTCAGTTTCCGGCGGCCCCAGGTTTATCCTGGTAGAAGTTATGTGCAGCACTTTTCCGATCACTTTTTTGCGGATCAGCTCTTTTATCTTTCTGACTGCAGGAGCAAACTGGAATACATGTCCAACGGCAAGTTTCTTGCCAAGTTTTTCGGCTGTTGAAACCATGAACTCTGCTTCTTCAGTGCTGTATGCCATTGGCTTTTCAACAAACACATGTTTGCCTAAAAGCATAGCTTCTTCTGCAAGCTCACGGTGAGTGGTAACCGGCGTAGCTATTACAACTGCATTAATACTTTTGTCTTTTAGTATCTCGCGATAGTCGCGGGTTGTTTCTACACTTGGAAATTCTTTCCTTATGAACTCAAGCCTTCCGGCTTTTAGATCGCTTACCTTTTTTACCCTGCAATTGGGTAGGCTGAGAAAATTTCTGACGAGTTTTGGTCCCCAGTACCCGCAGCCTATGACCCCGATATTAATTATCTTACCCTGGTTCTTGATTTTTATATTCCTCCCTTACCAAGCAGCATTACCGGAATAGTTTTGAAAAGTATCTTAAGATCCAGCCATAGAGACTGGTTATCAGCATAATAAAGGTCAAGCAGCACCGAATCGCTGAACGTAACATCTTCGCGGTTTCGTGCTATTATTTGGGCAAGCCCTGTGATGCCCGGTATAACTTTATATTTCAGCTTGTGCCACTCTTTAAAATGTTCATACTCGTATGGCAGGCAAGGCCTGGGGCCAACAAGGCTCATATTTCCGCGGAATACGTTCATAAGCTGCGGAAGCTCATCTATGCTGAACTTTCTCAGGAAGCGTCCTATCGGCGTTATCCTCGGATCGTTTTCAAGCTTCTTATATCCTTTGTTCGCGGTAATTAGCTTTTCCAGGTGAGCTTCGTGTACTTTGGCGTCATTGTTGGCAAGCATTGTACGGAACTTATACCACTTGAATTTCCTGCCATTTTTGCCTATTACATCTGTTTCATAAAAAACGGGCCCGCGGGAGCTGAACTTTATAGCTAATGCAATTGTTAGCCAAAGCGGCGCAAGCAGCATTATAAGAATACCGGAAACTGCAATATCGAATATTCGTTTGAATTTCTCGGAGTAAAGCGGCGAGACCCTTGGTGAAACTGAAATAACTTTCAGGTCATGATACTCGCCTTCATCAAGTTTTGCGCTTATAATATCAAAATGGTTGGATACCAGGTTCACCTGGCAGTTAGTAAGCTTGCACTTTTCGATCAGATCGAGGAGCTTCTTATTTTCAATATTCTGGATCGTAATAAAAATTTCGTCTATTTCCTGCTCTTCAACTATCTCGGCAATTTCTGAAGCGGTACCCAGAACAGGCACCCTGTTTACCAGCTTTTTCTTCTTCTGAACATCATCATCAACAAAACCGACCAGCTCTATGTGATAATGCGGTTTTACGGTCAATATCTCTGCGAAAAAAATCCCGAGATTTCCCGCTCCAACTGCAATCGCTCTTCTTGTAAGGAATTCCTTGATGTTACCGCCTACAAAATTAGCCCTAAGTACTCTCCTCAGTATTAAGACCCTGCTTATAAACAGCAGCGCAAACGCAATGGTGAAGTATATAATCACCTGTGTGCGTGAATCATGCAGGGCTTCCTGTGTTTTGACCACAAAGATGGCAATAATAATAATGATGCTGTTTATCAGGAGTCCCTTCAGTATGAGAAGTGTCTGCTCGCCGATGCGGAGAAAATATTTGTGCTTATAAAGCTGGTAGTACCTGAATATAGGGATGATGAGCACTGCGCCGGCAAAAAATATCAGCAGTTTCTCTATAAAAGTAATTTCAGTAATGTAAACATCAAGCCCGGGAGCAGTAAAGTACAATGCCAGTAAAAAAGCCACAGAAGTGCACATAATGTCACTAACTGAAAGTATCAGCTTTTTTGCTCCCCACTTTTTTATAAAATCATCCAGCATTTAGCTATAGAATTTTTTTATAGTGCTGCATACATAATGTACCATTTCTTCGGTCATTTCGGGATACATGGGGATCGAGAGTATTTCTTTGGCATACTTAGCGGCAACCGGGAAATCTTCCGGTTTATGATTCAGGTGAGCATAAGCCTGCTGCATGTGCAGCGGCAGTGGATAGTGCAAGCCGGTTTGTACGCCGTTCTTATTCAGGTGTTCTGTCAGCTTTTCACGGTCAGTAACCCTTATTATATATAAATGATAAACCGGGTCAACATGTTCAGGATGGTAAGGAGTAACTACCTGGCTGATTCCCATTTCGGCAAAGGTCTTTGTATAAAGTGCAGCTATTTTTCTGCGGTTAGACGTCCAAGTTTCAATGTACTTCAGCTTTACATTCAATACTCCTGCCTGGATCTCTTCGAGCCTGTAGTTATGACCAACCATTTCATGCACATATTTTTCAATTGATCCGTGCTGACGGTATTTTAGCATATAATCATAAAGTGTGTCATCATTTGTTGTAACCGCGCCGCCTTCGCCATATGCGCCAAGATTCTTACCCGGGTAGAAACTGAAAGTACCGATCACTCCAAGTCCGCCGATCTTCCTGCCTTTGTAGGTTGCAAGGTGCGCCTGTGAACAGTCTTCAACAACATGCAGCTTATGATTAGCAGCAATATCCAGAATTGTATCCATTTCTGCCGGCTGCCCGTAAAGATGAACTGGTAAAATTGCCTTTGTTCGGGGTGTAATTGCTGCTTCGATCTTATTTACATCAATGTTGTAAGTTCTTTCGTCATTATCTACAAATACAGGTGTGGCATAACAAAGCGAAACACCTTCTGCAGTAGCAATATACGTATTTGCGGGTACTATAACTTCATCGCCCTGTTTAATTCCTAATGCATGTAATGCAACATGTAAAGCATCAGTGCCGGTACTTAGACCCACAGCGTGTTTTACATCATGTATCTTTGCGAAGCCTTCTTCGAATTTTTTTGCTTTCTTTCCGCAAATATATGCGGTGCTATCCAAAACATCGTTTATTTCTTCAAGGATCTCATCTTTTATGCCCTGGTATTGGGTTTTCAGATCAACAAAAGGAACATTCATTTAAAATACTTAACTTTCTATTTAATTTGGAATCAAGTATACACAATTTACGAAAAATAGGCAAAAAATAGCACTTTAGAAACCCAAAACGGATAATCTGTTTACGGTATTTGTGATAACTAAATACCGATTTTAACTATGTTTTGGCTGCTCTTCTTTTGTTTTGGATAATCGATATCAGAACAGAAAATGCAAGAACGGAAAGTATGATAATTAATGAGATGAATACGGGAATATGATAGCCCGGGAAGACCATCGGAATGAGCATCTTTATACCAACGTAAAACAAAATGATACCTACGCCTTTTTTGACAAATTCAAATTTATCGGCAATTGCCGCAAGCAGGAAGTACATTGAACGCAACCCGAGAACGGCCAGTATGTTCGATGAAAATACTATGAACGGGTCTGTAGTAATTGCGAAAATTGCTGGAATGGAATCAATTGCAAAGACAAGGTCAGTTGATTCAATAACAAGCAGGCAAACAAATAAAGGCGTAGCATAGCTTACGCCGTTCCTTTTAATGAAAAAGTGATCACTTTCATATTCAGTCGTAACTTTGTAAAACCTTTTGAATATCCTGAGAACTTTATTCTGTTCCGGATGGATCTCTTTTTCTTTGCCAAAAGCCATGTTGTAGCCAGAGTATATAAGGATTGCTCCGAAAATATACAGTATGAAACCAAAATTTGAAATGAGCGCCGAGCCAAGCAAAATAAATACACCGCGCAGGATAATTACCCCGACAATTCCCCAATTCAGCACACGCCTTTGATGATGCGGAGCTATTTTGAAATACTTGAATAATATAAGAAATACGAAAAGGTTATCTACGCTAAGCGATTCTTCAATAATATAACCGGTAAGGAATTCGATAGCTTTCTGCTGGCCTAAAAAATAATATACACCTGCATTAAAGGCTAACGCAACGCTTATCCAGAATATTACCCACTTCAGGGCTTTTTTGGGATGCATTCAGTTCTGTCCGCGGGTTATGGAACGTTTTCGAAAGGTGCTGTAAATTCGAAAGAGTCTTTCTCTTTGTTGTACTTCAGCAGCGCTTCGTCGGAGGTTGCTTTGCCCGTTTCATTTGCCATTACAATATTTATCTCTAGCGGCTTCTTTGTGGTATCAAACCTTATGATATACCCGTTTTTTGCGTCTATCTGGTTCACCAGATCACCTGAAGCGCCTGTTAGCTTTTCTTCCATTTTTAAAATTGGCTTCCACTCATTGCCTTCTTTCCTTATCAGGCTTCCTTTTTTGATCCAGTAGCTGTTGTCTGTCTGCTTTACCACTATCGCGGCAATAGCACATTGTTTTCCGCTTCCAAGAAGATCGCCTTTGGCAAGAACTTTCACATCTTCACCATAAAGCGTAACCCCAAACTGCTTTTCTTCATCGGTAACGCCTGTTAAGTTCGATTGTGTCTGTTTTGTATCTTTGCCGCAGGAAAATAACATAAAAACCGCCAAAAAAACCCCAATTATGCCAAAAACTTTCATTAATTTCTCACTTTAGATTTTCGATTGAGCAAATATAGCCCTATTAATCCAAAGGATAAAGTATATTAATTTTCATATAATATATGATCAAATTCATTTTCTAAAGTTCATTTATCTTTTCTTTTATCCATAACCTGTCGTAAAAGTGAAGCTCTGTTTTGCAAAGCTCGCTTCTTAGAACTTCAGCATTGCGTTTTCCTGCCCCTGCTTTGCAGATAGCAAGCCGCTTGATCAAGCTGATCATCCCAAGGTGTCTATGGGCTGAAGTTCCTGAAATCGCCTTATTCCTTGAAATGAAATGCCTGAAGCTGTCAGTCAGATCAAGAAGCTGTTCAGTATAACCCAGCTCGTAAAAAGTTTTCAGGAGAAGGTTCTTAACATCCATTTTGAACGGCTCACAGCTTAATGAAATAACACTTAGAGTTTCAAGCACTTTGCCGAATTCACCTTCCGTGTAATGAAGGCATGCCTTTGAAAACTTTTCTGCGTCATCCTTGCAGCATGGATAAATGTAACGGGAGTATTTTCCGGTGAGCTGCCTTAGGAAATCTGTGTTTTTAAGGCATGCGGAAACCAATACAGAAGTACGGAATGGCGACACCGGAATTACTCCGTGTTCGAATATTTCCCTATTGCTGAAAAACAATCTGTATGAATCAATCAACTCGTCAAGCAGTGAAAGGTCGCCCGACTGCGCTTTCTTCAGAACATAGCTTTGCTGTCGTGAAAGAAAATTGCTCTTTTCAAGCTTATTCACATCATCGCGGATATCTTTGAACGAAGACTTGAAGTTCTCGTAATATTCAGGAGCATCAGGATGCAGAGTGATAAGAATGCAGTAGACATAATATTTCAAATACCTGCCAAGCCTGTTATCTTCAAACTCAAGCCCGCCTATGAGCTTTTCTATATCAACTGAATCAATGAATTTGCTTGCATTGCTCGTCCTGTATTCAAAGTTATAGGCATTGTAGTTTGTCTTCATGTCACGATTCTGTATCATTATCCACATCATTGACTGGTAAGCAAAGTAGTTTCCTCTTTCAATTATTTCGCTGCAAACATCTTTCTGGCTGTCTGAGTTCATTTTGAATTTAATGTAGAGGGTAATGAGCATGATCTTCTTTACGAAAATCATGTTGTCCAGCCCTTCTTCTTTATCAAGATACTGGTGCACTTTTTTATACAGGGAGCGGAACTGTTTGCCCAGGTTCCTTTCAACAAACTGGCTCAGGAGGTTGAAATCTGCGTTGAACCTTTCATGCAGGCTCATAATGTACCGGCTTCCCAGATTATTAAGAGCAGAGTTCAGCTTCTGGAATTCATTGTCATTGTATTTTCGGCCGGGGTATATGTGTGAGAAAATACTTTCTCTTGTAAGTCCGCTTCCATTAAATGCAGGATAAAATCTTTTCAGGAATGTATAATACCTGATTACATCTCTGTGGGTGTTGTAATACGGCGAACATATAAATTTTCCGAAGCCCCTGAATTCATCTGCGGAAAATGTTCTTAGCAGAGTGATAAGATTAGACGTGTACATGGCCCGAGGTTGTTTGGTTTTCAGCTTTCCGGATGAAAGTGACCGTTAAAACCTGCCATTAGATCGAGATCCTGTGGGAAGACCTCATAGACAAAAATAGCCAATTTAAGGCCATTTTACAACATTTTTTGCAGTGCCGTACTGAAAAACGGCGGTAGAAACCGGAAAAACTCTCTTTGTTTTGTGCCAATACCCGAATGTATTTTTGTAATATTACTGCAAATTTTTCTTTTTCAAATTTATGCTGAGGAAAATTAAACTGGGCCTGCGCGAGCTGGATTCAAGGTTAAAAGCACAAAAAGCAAAAGAAATAATCAGCCGGCTAGAAAGCAATCCGATGTTCCCGACGCCGGAACCTGCACTGCTTGAGATCATGGAGCTGGTTGACATGATGGAATTGAAAAGCAGGGAGATTGAGCTTGAACGCGAAAGAGCTCATAAAATATCGATTGAAGCTAAGAAGACTGAATCTGAGCTGGATAAAAAGCTGTGGCAGCTTGCCATGTATGTTGAAAACGCCGCCAAAGGAAATAAAGAGCTGATAAAAAAAGCTGGACTCGATGTACGCGCCGATCCCAAGCCGCTTGGAATACCTGGCAAAGTAACATTACTATCACTTAAAGAAACGGGTTTGCCCGGAGAGCTTAAGCTTGTGTGGAGCAGGATTCCCGGTGCAAGGGTTTATAATGTAGAGCTCAGGGCAAATAAAAACCTGCGCTGGCAATTGTACGATTCCACAACCAGGACAAGGACTGTGATAGAACATTTAAGAAGCGGCAATCAATATCATTTCCGCGTGCAGGCCGTGGGCTCTGCGGGCAAAGGAGAGTTTAGTGAGGAAACTATCAGATATGCACCATAATCTATCAACCATAAACTAAATTTTCTAAAAACTAATAAGAACACCAATGAAACTAAAAACATTTTACATAATGCTGGTTTTATTTATTCTTTCGCCTGCGATCTTATCACAGGATAATCCCACAGGCCAGTTCAGAAGCAATCCGCCAACTTCATTCGAGAGCGGAAGGGAATCATATTTTGAAAGGGGCCCGCTGTTTTCTCCCGGTATGGAGCAAAAGCTGAAATCAGCCCAGGAGAATGGGAATACCCTTGAAGCCGAAAAGCTGCTGAAAGAAATGTATTCAAATGTGCCGGATGAATTCATTTATAAAACAGATTTTACCGGCTGCAGGCCCGAACCTGTCAGGAATATTGAGCCCCCTTTTACAGGTGACTGGTACACGAGCGACGTAACCGTTTACAGCGGTGATGTAAAATACGGGAACCCGTATTTTAGACAGATAGATATGAAAATGGGCGAGGACGGGAACATGTACGTCGCCTTCAATCGTGCCCCTGTTTCAGGAACATCCGGCAGGATAGATGTTTACAGGTCTTCCAATGGCGGCGCTAACTGGGTGTATGTGCAGGGTCTACAGTACGCATCCGGCGCATATATCGGGACTGTAAGTCTTCTGGTTGAACAGCGCGATGACGGTAATAACCCTGATTCAATCAGGGTATTTGTTTTCTTTACAAAAAGCGCAACAGAAAATAACGATAACGCTACACTTGCTTTTGGAAGCTGGAGAAGAACCGGCGCAGGCTGGTATGCCGGCGAAATAGCAGCACCGCCTTCCGGGCAGGAATTCTCGTTTGTTTCTGCAGCAAGCGACGGCGCTTTTTATAATTCCAGCACATGGATTGGCGCCTTCTGCACTCAATCAAACAACGCGCTCACTACTACCAATGATTTCAAGTATTACCGCAGCCTTGATTGGGGAATAACGTGGACCGGCGTTACTATAAGTACCGCTTATAATGATTTCTACCCAAGCGCCGAACTAAGGCCTTCCACAACATACACATCTGATTCTGTTTGGATAGCAGTTGAAAGGAGAATATCATCCACTCAATATGAGATCAGGATAATCAGGACGCCATGGTCGCCAACTGCATCTTCAAATACTTATTTTGTAACAAGCGGTGGCTCAAATATATATTACGAAAAGCCGGCTTTGACTGTTAAACAGAACCGGAGCTGTGACTCGGCAATGTTTACAACAACACGCGATGGATACGCATACTATTTCTTTACAACCAATGGTGGAGCTTCATGGAGTAACCAGGCAAACCTCGGAGGCACAAGCAATGGTAATAACAAATCATTTACCTGGTGCGCATCCAGTCCTGCCGGACCAAATCATTTCGCCGCAATTTGGGTATCTAATGATGGCGACTCACTTAACTTACGCAGGGGAGTGCTTGACCTGATGGGTACAAATGTCTACAAGCAGAACAGCTTCACTACATCTACATCTGTTTCGCCGGCATGTATGATATACAATCCATCAACAGGTATAAACTACTCGGCAATTGTTTATGCAGGTTTCGGACCTACGAACATTTACACCAACCAGGAAAACCTGCTGACCGGACTGGAGCCGATATCAACAATAGCAGAGAGGTTTGAGCTGGGGCAGAACTATCCGAATCCGTTCAACCCGGCAACTACGATCACATTTTCACTGCCCAAAGCCGGCCATGTAAGCCTGAAGGTTTATGATGCGACGGGAAGAGAAGCTGCGTCTATCATTAACAATGACCTTGGTTCGGGTATCTACAAAGTTGACTTTAATGCCGGTAAGCTTGCAAGCGGGGTTTATTTCTACAGGCTTGTAACCGATGGATTCAGCGATGTCAAAAAAATGATATTGATAAAGTAAGAGGCTATTTCCGGCAGGGCAGCATACCGGAATTTTTCATAACAGGGATATGTAAAATATTCCATCAAATCACTTGTTCTCCGGCCGGAGGTTCCCCGCCTCCGGCCATTTTTATTGGGGTATCTTCGGGTTTTCTATTTCATTGTTAATCATACCATGATTAAGTAACTTTGCACTTAATCAATACAAATTATGGGACTTTTTGATAAATTAAAGCAGGGTTTGAAGAAAACCCATGAAAATATATTCAATAAACTGGATAACCTTGTTAATGCCAAAAGCGATATTGATGACGATTTTCTGGATAACCTCGAAGAAATTCTGCTTAGCTCTGACGTTGGGGTCAATACTTCCGAGAAAATCATAAAAAACCTCAAAGAGCGGGTGAAGGAAGAAAAATACCAGCGCACCGATCAGCTTAAGGCTATACTAAGAGATGAGCTTAAGAAGGTTTTCATAAGCGGCAATGAACAGAAAAAGGATCCCTTCAAAGTTGAAAAAAAGCCGTATGTTATCATAGTAGTAGGCGTGAACGGCGTTGGCAAAACTACATCGATCGGAAAGCTGGCATATAATTATAAGAATGCAGGCTATTCCGTACTTATAGGCGCTGCGGATACTTTCCGTGCCGCTGCAAATGAACAGCTTGAAACATGGGCAAAAAGATCGGGCACTGAGATAATCCAGCTTGCGCAGGGCAGCGATCCAAGCGCAGTTGTGTATAATACAATTCAATCAGGAATTGCTAAAGGTTACGATGTTATTATAATCGATACTGCAGGACGCCTTCATACCAAGGTAAACCTTATGGAAGAACTGGGCAAAATTAACCGCGTTATTCAGAAGCAAATCCCTGAAGGACCGAACGAAGTGTTCCTGGTGCTTGATGCAACTACCGGGCAAAACGGTATGGTGCAGGCAAGGGAGTTCAGCAATTCAATACCGCTAACCGGGCTCATACTTACTAAGCTTGACGGCACTGCAAAAGGCGGAATTGTGCTTAAGATAAGCAACGAGATGAAAATTCCCGTTAAGTACATAGGCGTCGGCGAACAGATAGATGACCTGCAGGTTTTCGATAAAGAAAGCTTTGTACACGCATTGCTTGAAGATTAGTCACCTCACCCCGTCCTTCGGACACCCCTCTCCTCTTAGAAGAGGGGCCGGGGGTGAGGTCGTTTAATCAATATGCCAAACCAAATAAAAATATTACCCCAGTTCATAGCTAACCGCATAGCGGCAGGCGAGGTTGTGGGCAGGCCTGAAGCTGTTGTAAAAGAGCTGATAGAAAACTCGCTCGATGCGGGAGCAAAACACATCCAGCTAATAGTGCGTGATGCGGGTAAGGCTTTGATACAGGTTGTAGATGACGGCAGCGGAATGAATGAAGATGATGCGATACTCAGCTTCCAGCGGCATGCTACCAGCAAAATATCCGATGCTGATGACCTCGAACATATAAGCACACTTGGTTTTCGCGGCGAAGCGCTGGCGTCGATCTCGGCAGTGGCGCAGGTTGAGCTTAAAACCAGGCGCACGGGCGATGAGCTGGGCACATTGCTAAGAAACCACGGCAGCGAGATAACAGAGCACTCAAAGATACAGTGCGAAAAAGGGACTTCCATCGCCGTGAGGAACTTATTCTATAATACGCCGGCAAGGCGGAATTTCCTTAAGACCAATCAAACCGAGTTTAAGCATATATACGAAACTTTTGTAAGGCTTGCGATATCTAACCACGATATTGCATTCACATTCATAAATGAAGATGAAGAGCTGTTCGATATTCCCGCCGCAGACCTAAAGACCCGGCTAACGCAGATTCATGGGCCGGAATTCACAGAGAACCTGCTTGAAGTTGAGCATGTACATGAGCTGTTATCATTGAAGGGATTTGTATCGAAGCCAAGCTTTACAAAAAAAAGCAAACAGGACCAAAACCTTTTCCTCAACGGCAGGTATGTTGTAAGCAAGGCGCTATCGTTCGCGGTGCATACTGCCTATGAGGATCTTATAGATAAGGGCGACTATCCCAATTTTTACCTCTTCCTGAACATTGACCCGGCAAAATTCGATATTAATGTTCATCCCTCGAAGCTTGAAGTGAAGTTCGAAGAAGAGCGCGCGCTGTTCAGCTTTGTCCGCAAAGGCGTGTGGAGTACTCTTGAAAAGAATGACCTCATTTTCAGCGCGAAGCTGCCTGAATCAGGCGGTGATACCCAGCAGTTTGGAAAACGACCTGCTTATAATGCAAATATCTTTTCTTCCTCATCATTCACAAAAAGCACTGGCAGCTCAGGCGGATTCACATTCAAAAAACATGAAGGACCAAACCGCGATAATTCCGTAATTCACGAGATGTTCGGCGAAAAGACCGAAGAGCAGAAAGAAGCTACGGCTGAAGAACTCCTGCGGCAGGCGGAAGATGTACTGGAAGGAAAATTGCATAAGCACAGCGATACAGATAGCCTCGTGAATAAAAGCGAGATCTGGCAGTTCCAGAAAAAATACATAATGTACCAGCTCGATAGCACTTTGATGATAATCGACCAGCATGCCGCGCATGAGCGCATTCTTTACGAGCTTGCTATTGACAGGCTCAATTCAAATGCCAATTTGACCCAGCAATTGCTCATACCTATATATGTTGATCTTAATCCGGTCGATTACGAAGTGGCTAAGTCAATCGAAAAGGAATTAGGCGCGCTTGGTTTTGATATTGAGCTGCAATCAAAACGCAGGATAAAAATAAAAGGAATACCCTCCGATGTGAGAATTGGCGACGAGGGAAAAATTCTGCAGGAACTGATCGACCAGTTCAAAGAATATGATATTAAGCTCAATCTCGAAAAAAGGGATAACCTTGCGAAGTCATACGCATGCAAGCATGCGATAAAGGCGGGTGACTACCTATCGGAAGGGGAGATGCTGAACCTTATCGATAAGTTGTTTTCAGTCAAGATGCCGTATGTTTGTCCACACGGCAGACCAACAATCGTAAAGCTCTCAATGGATGAGCTTGATAAGATGTTTTACAGGACGGGGATTTAATTCGCCTCACATTCCCGCGAGGGCCGAAATCTCTATTTCCCAAAAAGCGAATGATCAGAAAAACCCTATAAGTGTTTAATTGGTATTCAACTTAAGTGTAGTAGAGTTAGAGCTAATGGAATCCTTATCATAAGACCCCACCCCAACCCTCCCCGAAGGGGAGGGAGGAAGCATTTAATCTTTTACCATTCCCGCGCAGGCGGGTATCTCTCTCTCTTCTTATTCCCGCGTAAGCGGGAATCTCTCTCTCTCTTCTTATTCCCGCGTAAGCGGGAATCTCTGGCTTCCCACAATTGATAGCTTAGAAAATCCCATTAGTATTCAATTAGTAAATCAATGTAAGAGTATGTTGTGGTATAGTATAACGGAATCCTTTTCATAAGACCCCACCCCGACCCTCCCCGAGGGGGAGGGAGGAAGTATTTAATTTCTTTCTATTCCAGCGTCATGCCTGCCTCAGGCAGGAAGGCGGGAATCTCTGGCATTGAAACGACTTAGCTATTCTTCCGAATAGTTTCAGGAAGCTTATCGATTGTATCGATCATGAATGCAATTCCTTTGAACTCATCTTTGCTTAGGTAATCTCTTACCCATTGGGGAGTATGTTTATGCAGCCTCTGGATAACTTTCAGTTTGCTGAACCGCTTATCATTCATACGTAAATATAGCGGCAGCGCAAGGTCAAGCGAGAAAACATCGCCAATCACAAAATCCGGCATTTCCTTCAGCAATATATTGAAATAATTACTTCGCCTCAGGCTCACTTTAAAACGTCCGGAAATTTCGCAGAACTCCGGCAAATCTGTGAATGTAGTGTCAATAACAAATTTTCTCGCATCGCCAATAGCGTGCAGCCTGCCCCTGATTATAGACTTTTCATTGGTAACTGTCTGTCCTGCCTTGCGGAATAAGTGCTCTATCTTCTCGGTTTTTGAGTTTGATGCCACCACTATCTCAACGCCTGATGAATTCAGCTCTTTAACTATCTCGCCTGCATTATCTATTGGCTTAAGCTTGCCTTCAAGCTTGAACTGCGAGGTGGATTTCATGAAGCAATCGTTTGAAAATTCCGCAAGGGTCATTTTCCCTTTGGTTTCAATTGCTTCTTTAATTCTTGCCAATTCCTGTTTAAAGTGAGAGTATGATTTCTTGCTTGCGGCTCTACCAATGTAATCGAATATCGCGTTGTTATCCCCGAACGGGTCTTCCTGGTAGTAGCATGAAATTGTGCCGTTGCTGAACCAGCCGTACTCGTAGGGAGTGGAGTCCATTTCCTTTTTGCTTTCCTGCAGCAGGGCATCAATGACTTCCGGCTTATCTCCGCTGTAAGCCGCGGCCGCATTCAGTATATAATTCCATACGTAAGTTGCTTCTGCATCCTGGTTGGTCCAAACGCCGTCAAAATCTGAAATTAGTTTTACAATAGCCATAAATTACTTTTTAAATATATGTTAAACTGTTATCTTCGGGGATTAATTTTCAAATTTACTATTAAAGGTTAATTAAAATAATGCAAGAATCCGGTTCAAAAAATATTAGAGCAATAGTTATTGTGGCGGCGCTTGGTTATTTTGTGGATATTTATGACCTGATACTGTTCAGCATTGTCCGTATATCTTCGCTGAAATCACTTGGTATACAGGGGGATGAGCTTCTCTCAAGCGGTGTATTACTGCTTAATATGCAAATGGCGGGAATGCTTCTGGGCGGTATTATCTGGGGAATATTGGGTGATAAAAGGGGCAGAATATCGGTTCTCTTCGGCTCTATAATAATGTATTCGGTCGCCAATATCCTGAACGGGATGGTTACCGATGTTACTCAATACGCTGTGCTCAGGGTAATTGCGGGTATCGGACTTGCCGGAGAGCTTGGGGCAGGCATTACGCTGGTAAGCGAAGTTATGTCGAAAGAAACACGCGGATACGGTACTACAATTGTTGCATCTGTGGGAATCCTTGGCGCCGTTGTTGCCGCGCTTGTTGCTGATTATTTTGAGTGGCGGACCGCTTATTATGTGGGCGGGGGATTGGGCCTGCTGCTGCTGTTCCTAAGAATTGGAGTGTATGAATCGGGTATGTTCAAAAATATTAAGAGCGAAGAAGTGAGCCGTGGGCAATTTCACCATCTGTTCACTAACCGGGCCAGGTTTTTCAAGTACCTGAAGTGTATAATGATCGGTGCCCCGCTATGGTTTGTTGTTGGTGTGCTGGTTACATTTTCGGATGCGTTCGCAAAAGCACTGGGAGTGCAGGGTATCGCGCCATCTAAATCGGTGATGTTCTGCTACATCGGGCTTGCATTCGGCGACCTGCTTAGCGGATTCTTAAGCCAGTACTTTAAATCCAGGAAAAAAATTATATTCGCTTTTGTGCTTGCCACAAACATACTCATAATATTCTACCTTTTTCTCAATTCATTCGGTCCATATTATTTTTACACAATGTGTCTGCTGCTGGGAGTAAGCTGCGGCTACTGGGCTGTGTTTGTTACAAATGCATCCGAGCAGTTCGGGACGAACCTGCGCGCGACCGTTACCACAACAGTACCGAATTTTGTTAGAGGCTCGGTTGTTCCGCTGACTTTGCTTTTCCAGTTCCTCATCTCTTCGGTTGGAATAATTTATTCCGCCGCTATTGTTGCTGGATTAGCTCTCGTGCTGGCGTATGTATCGGCAGCAAAAATGGAAGAAACCTATGGCAAGGATCTGGATTATATTGAAATGATATAATCAAATATCAAAAACCAAATAGCAAACCGTGGAATAGAACATAGTTAAACCTGCCAGGTTTTAGTTTCACCTAATTTCAGGTTTAAGGTTAATCAAACCTGGCAGGTTTAGGGCCTCGTCAATCACGCATACATATAATATAGAAGATACTCGTTCCACGAAAATAGAGTCAGAAGGAAAACACCGAGAGGAACAATTAGCTGTATGAAACAATAGCTCTTTGGTATTCGGGGCACGAGAAATTGACTCTCCCCTCTCCTCCGAGGAGAGGGGTCGGGGGTGAGGTGATACAATTAAAGATACTCGTTCCACGAAATTAGAGTCAGAAGGAGATATCAGAGAGTAATTGACTGCTTGAATTTATCGTCTTAGGTATTCGTGGCAGAGAAATGCCGGCGATGATCTGAAACATTTAACACCATTTTTGCATTTCACATTTTACCGCAATAAGTTAATTTTGAGAAATAAAAGATCATTATGAAAAAGTTTTTAATTGCTGTTCTATTTTTTTTCACAGCTTGTTTATACGCTGATTATACTACACCCAACACTTCAGTAAGCTGGAATCTGAATGACCTCGTTACCAACTCAGGCGGAACAGTTACTTTTTCCGGCGGAACGTATTTTGTAAATTCTAATCTCACAGTTTCTGCATCAGATACCATAAAATTGCTTAGTAACGCAACAGTCAAGCTATCGCTGAATGTTGTATTTCTTGTCAATGGTACGCTCATTGTAAACCCGCCTGATTCAGTCAAGTTCACGAGCGCTGATACAACACAAAGATTTACAGAACTAAGGCTTGATGGGGGTTCAAATGTTTCTTCATTCAATAAATTCATATACGAGTACAGCTTCAACGGCTTAAGGCTGCTTAATGTAAGTCCAGCATTCACGAACTGTACTTTCCGTTACAACTGCGGAAGCGGTACCAGTACAACAACTCCGGCACTTAACCTTTTTACTTCCAATCCAGTGATCAGCGGCTGCCTTTTCTACAGGAATAACAGGGCTGCTATATCCGGCGGATCTAACATCGCCAACGCTCCGCAGATACTTAACTGCCAGTTCATCGAAAATAATGTACTTAACGGTAACGTACCGCAGATTAACCTCGGCCAGTCCGGCACCGGTACCACTGTAATTCGCGGTAACACTATTATTGGCTTATATACAAACAGCGGGGGAATAGCATCATTGCCAATAGGTACGCTTAACCTTATAGTTGAAAATAACATTATCAAGAAGAACAGGTACGGCATAGCGCTCAATGGGGCAACTACAGCAATTATCAGGAATAATATTATTGATAGTAACAATATCCAGGGCAGTCCGAATCTGGGAGGCAGCGGACTTAATTTCGTAGGATCAGGAATCAATGCCAGGGTTTCGAAAAATATCATCCGCGGAAACCTCTGGGGAGTAACTCTGCAAAGCAATGCCGCGCCGGTATTTGGAGATCTTTCTAATTCTGATACCAATTATATAGGCCAAAACCAGATTTACAATAATTCAAACACGGGCAGATTCTATGATTTTTACAACAATACATCCCAGCCTATCAAAGCAGAAAATAACTTTTGGGGCACTATGATAGCTGATAGCGTGGAAGCACATATCTTCCATCAGCCCGATAGCAGCGCGTTCGGGCTGGTTGATTATCTTCCGCTGTGGACTCCCGTCGGCATAACACAAACCGGCAGCGAGATCCCAAATACATTTTTGCTGCAGAATGCGTATCCAAATCCGTTCAATCCATCAACTACCATTCGTTTCAGTATCCCTGAAACCGGCAGCAGGCAAGTTAATGCTAGTCTGAAAGTCTATGATATTTCCGGCAGGCTTGTATCAGTACTGCTCAACAGCAGGATTGGCGCCGGAAATTATGATGTGAGCTTTAATGCCTCCGGCCTGGCGAGCGGGTTGTATTTTTATACTCTTTCAGCAGAAAACTTCAGCGAAACAAAAAAAATGATATTGATTAAATAGCGGTCATTTCAATAGTTTCTGCCGCAGACTTAGTATTCTTCTTGAATTAACATACAGTTTTGCATAACTTTGGATATCAATCCATAATTTAACCAAAACATTTGTATGAATTCAAGAAGAGTACTGTTTGCTCTGTTTATTCCCCTCTTGGCAATTGGCCTTTCCCTTGTTGGCTTTTATAATTATCCTGTAAATTCCGAAATTCAGGAAAAACATTCGCAGGTAAAGATCTTTGCATCTACAGATCTTGATATAAAGCGCATCGAAGATGCGGGACTGCACATGGATCACGCTGAAAATAACGGCGATCATTTGATAACCTGGCTATCCGCTTCGGAAATTGAAATGCTTAAAAAGTCAGGGGTTGCTTACCAGGTAACAGTTGATGACTGGATGGCATATTATAATGCATTGCCAAAAATGACCGATGCAGAAATGCAGGCGGCGATCATGAATTCCGCTTCGGATGTTGCTATAACGCATTCTGTTTACGGCTCAATGGGCGGATATATGACATATGCGCAGGTTGTAAATAAGCTTGATTCCATGAGGCTCGAATACCCCGGACTCATCTCAACAAAATTTTCTATAGGCAGTACTCATCTTGGCAATCAAATGTGGACAGTCCGCGTATCAAACAGTCCGGATGCGCCAACCGGCAGGCCTGAAGTATGGTTCCACTCACTCATACATGCCCGTGAGCCAATGAGTATGACGCAGAACATATATTTCATTTACTGGCTTCTTGAAAATTACAACCGTGACCCGCTCGCAACATATATTTTAAGATACCGCGAACTTTATTTTACGCCTGTGTTCAATGTTGACGGTTATTTGTATAACCAGCAGACAAATCCGAACGGCGGCGGAATGTGGCGCATCAGCCGCAAACCATGTACGGGCGGAACGGGTGCGGATCTCAACAGGAATTATGGACCATATGATTTCTGGAATTTTGGCGGACCCGGCGGAAGCGGTTCATCTACAATTTGCGGTGATAACACATTCCGCGGCGACCTGCCCTTTGACCAGGTTGAAACGCAGAACGCTATGAACTTTGTTAATTCAAGGAATTTCAAGGGCGCGTTAAGCTATCATACATACGGAAATTATTTTATCAGGCCGTGGGGATACTCCGGTGTACCTTCACCTGATGAGAACATATTCCAGAATTTTTCGGCTGATATGGCGCTGCATAATCATTACACACTCGGAAGGTCGCTTGAAACCGTAGGTTATACAGTGCGCGGAACAACCGATGACTGGTATTACAGCGATTCAGGCCATGCAAAGATAATTGCTATGACCCCGGAAGTTGGTACTGGCACAGATGGCTTCTGGCCGGCACAGAACAGGATACTGCCTCTGGCACAATCGACCGTATGGTCAAATACTTATTTCGCGCTTTCATGCGGCGGATATGTTGCACCTGTAAATACTCAGCTTAATAAAACATCATATAATCCCGGTGAATCAGGCAGCATTAAAGTGAGCTTTAAGAATAAAGGATTGCTTGCTGCACAGAATGTTAAAATTGAGCTCGCTTCTCAGAGTCCTTATATTAACATCTCTTCCGCTTCATTCAACTATAATTTTGTGAATTCGTATTACCAGGATAGCATCACTTTGAACTTCAATATACTTGGTTCAGCGCCCGTCAATATGGGGCTCCCTATACTGCTTAATATCCGGCAGAATGACACGAGCATAGTTCACCAGCAGAAAGTATATGTTTGCATCGGATCTGGTACTACCACTCTTTCCGATAGCGCCGAAAATGGTATGACGAACTGGACAGCAGTAGGGGGATGGAACACAAGCACCGTGCAGGCATATTCGCCCACAAGGTCATTTTCTGAAAGTCCGACAGGCAACTACACAAACAGCTCAGTCAGAACAATGACGCTGACAACAGGCCGGAATGTTTCATCCGTACCGGTAACGATACTAAGCTTCTATACAAGGTACAACATCGAAATAATGGATAATGCGTATATTGACGTATCGAGCGATAACGGGACAACATGGAACTCGGTAAAATATTACTACGGCGTGCAGAATGAATGGAAGCAGGAAGTGCTGGATATTACGGAGCTGGCGAATTCATCGACCACACTGAAGATAAGGTTCACGGTTGTAACAAACCGCAGCGTCGTAGCAGACGGCTGGTATGTGGATAACATCAAGCTCACGAATTACCAGGATGTGCTGACAGGTATCAGCTATGACCCCGAAGTGCCAACTACGTTTTCTCTTGAACAGAACTACCCCAATCCGTTCAACCCCGAAACGAAGATCAAATACAGCCTGCCTAAAACCTCGATGGTGAAGCTGGTTGTATATGACGCGCTTGGAAAGGTTGTTAGCACGCTTGTGAACGAAGAACAGGCAGCGGGAATATATGAAATAAATGTAGATGGTCTGAAAGGACTCGCATCGGGAATATATTTCTACAGAATTTCAGCCGGCAGCTTTACGGATGTGAAGAAAATGGTGCTGGTAAAATAGTGAGATGGTGAAATAGTGAAATAGTGAAATGGTGAGATGGTGAAGTGGGTGAGTAGTTAAGTAGGTGAGTAGGAAAGTAGTGGAGTAGGTAAGTTGTTGAGCAGGAAAATAGAAAAGCAAAATCGAAAAATGTCCGGTATGTTAGCGCCGGGCATTTTTTATTTTCCCGTCAGGAAGTAACTCATGACGGTACTCAGTGCTCCCCTCCTTTACAGACTGCGCAAGCAGGCTGAAGGAGGGGAAAATATCAGTTGCCGCCAGGCAACTGATATTGGGGTGGTTGATGTTCTTTGTAAACGACCTCCCTTAAATCCCCTCCAAAAGAGGGGACTTCAAATCTCATACACATGAACCCCTCCTTTTTAGGGGTGTTTCGGCATTGGCTGAAACAGGGAGGTCAATTTATTGCAACAATTCCAGGCAAGCAAATAGTTTTCAGTTAGTATACTATTGTGACCCCGGCGGGGTCACACATTTATAGATAAATACTCCGAGTTTCTCTCGACTCCGTAGGAGTCGCAATTGTTATATGATATCACTACACGTGGCAACTCCTGACGGCACATTTAACACAAGTGCCGTAGGCACGAGATATGGGTAGCTTTTTTCCAATCCTCTTACAACCCGTCCGCAGGGACGGACTATTGCGTCTGCTGCTTATCCGATTAAAATATGAATTAGCGAATTTCAAACAATTTTCCACTATTTGTAAGAGATTTTCCCTCTTAATTTCCTGATTACGGTAACCAAAACAGCTAAATGTACATTTCTAAAAATATTGCTTTCAGGGCATTTTTACACTAAATTATGAATTATTCTAATGAAATTCCTCAAATATCAAATTAAAAATGTCCAGGTATAAACGTACTTTTTTAGCGCTGCTATTAGTGACGCTGGTAGGAACCATTTCCTATTTATCAATAAACGGATTCAAATTCTCTTCTGAATCAATCAATAATGGTCAGCCAAAATATTCACAAGTCAGAATATATACATTGACTGAAAATGATTACCGCAAGATCGAAGATGTTGGTCTGCACATTGATCACGCAATAAACAAACCCGGCCATTACCAGGAAGCATGGCTTTCTGAATATGAGATCTCGCTGCTCAGCAAATCGGGTGTACCGTTCGAAGTAACGGTTGAAGACTGGCAGACTTACTATGACAACCAGCCCAAAATGACACCTGCGGAAATAGATGCCCAAATGCAGCAGGTTTACGAAACCGATGCTATAACACATTCTATTTATGGTACTATGGGCGGCTACATGAAATATGATGAAGTTGTTGCCAAGCTTGATTCTATGAGGATGTGGTATCCGCAGTTCATTTCCGCTAAATGGTCAATTGGCACAACCTATGAAGGCCGCACAATGTGGGCTGTCAGGGTAACTAAAGGACCCGATGCTCCGACCGGCAGACCTGAAGTAATGATGCATGCATTGATCCATGCCCGCGAACCTGAGAGCATGGAAACTCAATTCTACTACATGTTCTGGCTGTTTGAAAACTATGACACTGATCCTACCGCAAGATTCATATTGAATAACAGGGAAATATACTGGATACCTGTATTCAATGCCGATGGTTATGTGCATAATCAGACAACCAATCCAAACGGCGGCGGTATGTGGCGAGCGAACAAACATTTAACAAGTCCACCAAGCTTAACCTGCGGCCCCGTTGACCCGAACAGGAATTTCGGAACATACCAGTTCTGGAACTCGACAAACGGAGGTTCCGGAACAAATGCTTGTGAAGGCGGCCAGGGTACATACAGGGGAACATTGCCGTTTTCTGAGCTTGAAACACAGAACATAAGGAATTTTGTTAACTCAAGAAATTTCAAAACTGCTTTCAGCGCGCACACCTACGGCAATTATCTCATAAAACCATGGTGCTGGCAGGATCCCATTGGAACTCCGGATGATGCTATCTATAACATGTTTCTCGCTGATATGCAGGCTACCAACGGCTATACTATTGGATTCCCGTCACAAACTGTTGGCTATAAAGTAAGGGGCGGAACAGACGACTGGTATTACAATGATTCCGGACACGCTAAGATATTTTCGTTTACGCCGGAAACCGGCGCCAGCTTCTGGCCGGCACAATCTGAAATAATACCGCTTGCCCAGGGAATGCTGTATTCAAACCAGTACATTGCATTGATCGCCGGACCATGGGTTAACCCGACTTCAAAAGCATTCAATCTTGCAAACTATAACCCCGGCCAGGCAGGTACATATAAAGTTAAATTCCGGAATAAAGGTATTGCCGCTGCAAACAACGTGAAGGTTTCACTTATACCTTTGAACGCAAATGTAACTATACCGACCCAGCAATTCACTTATCCCAGCCTCGCGGCATTTGCATCGGATAGCACAACTTTCAATTTCACTGTTGCGGGAGGCGCGCCGAATAATTGCGGAATTCCGGTAGTGCTTACTATTAAGATCGATACAACAACGGTCTATTCATCAAATGAATACATTCTTGTTGGTACCGGTACAGTTACGTTGAATGATAACGCTACAACCTTCACCAACTGGACTACCAGCAATACATGGAATACAACGACATCACAGTTCGTGTCGTCACCCTCATCTTTTACTGATAGCCCGACGGGGAACTACGGCAACAACGCCAATAATTCAATGACCCTGAGTGCCCCTGTGAATGTTTCAAGCTCTCCTGTCGTTTTCCTTTCGTTCTGGCACAGGTACGCTACGGAGCCGGGATATGATTTCTGCTACGTTGAAGTATCAAGCAATAACGGTACAACTTGGCAGCAGGTTGCATCATATAACGGCAGCATGACAACATGGACCCAGCAAACTTTCGATATTACCCAATATGCCGGTGCTTCTACTCAGCTCAAGCTAAGGTTCAGGCTTACTTCTGATGCCGGCGTTGTTGGAGACGGATGGTATGTTGATGACGTAAAGCTTACAAACTATTGTGCCGGCACACCTGTTGGCATTGGTCAGAATACCGGTATCCCGATGCAATATGGCCTTGAACAGAATTACCCGAACCCGTTCAATCCTTCAACATATATTAAATTCCAGCTTCCCGAAGGCGGAAATGTGAAGATCACGGTATTCGATATTCTGGGTAAAGAAGCAGCTTCGCTGATAAACGAAAAAATGGATGCAGGATATCATAGTGTTGAGTTTAATGCTTCCAATCTGGCCAGCGGACTCTATATTTATAAGATGGAAGCCGGTAACTTTACAGACGTAAAAAAGATGATGTTAATTAAATAAATTATAGTTAAATTTAAGTAATTGAAAAGCCTGCTTTTTCAAAGAAAAGCAGGCTTATTTATATAAAACAAATAAAAAATGGTTAAAAAGATATTAATTTTATTTATCCTCGTTGCTGTTACGGCTTCTGCGGCATTTATTTTCGGAACACGAGAGAACGACGCTTATTCGCAGGTTAACTTTCCGGTTGTTCCGCCGCATAGAACTTGCGGTACAACCGAATACATGGAAAACCTTTACAGGGAAAACCCGGCTTACAAAAAAACCATGATGGAGCTGGAAAAATATGCTGAAGAGTACGCTAAGAACAATCCGCCGGGCTCAGATAACCGGACAGTTATCACGATCCCGGTAGTAGTGCATGTAATATGGAATCTGCCTGTGCAGAACATTTCCGATGACCAGGTGCTCTCACAGATAGAAGTGCTGAACAGGGATTTCAGAAGGCTGAATTCCGATACAACTAATACACCCGTTCCATGGAAGCCGCTTGGAGCTGATTGCCAAATAGAATTCAAGCTTGCAAGAAGGGATCCGAACAACAATCCCACACTCGGGATCACCAGAACACAAACATCAGTGGTTGAATTCGGTCAGAGTTCAGCTGTTAAGTTCACTTCCCAGGGCGGTCATGACGGCTGGGACAGGGATAGGTATCTTAACCTATGGACATGCAACATTGGCCAGCAGCTTCTTGGATATGCTACATTCCCCGGAGGCAGCGCCGCACTTGATGGTGTAGTAATAGGATATAATTATTTCGGAACTGTTGGTACTCTTTCACCACCCTATAACAAAGGCAGAACGGCAACTCATGAAGTTGGCCACTGGCTCTGGCTTTATCACATTTGGGGTGATGATAACGGTTCATGCGGCGGCTCTGACCTGATTGGCGATACACCTAACCAGGCATTGGAGTTTTACGGATGTCCCACATATCCTCAGCTTGACGCTTGTTCTTCAGTTTCACCGGGCGTTATGTTCATGAATTATATGGATTACACTGATGATGCATGTATGAACCTTTTTACACAGGGCCAGCTTGTAAGAATAAACTCAGCTTTGGACGGCCCAAGGGTTCCTATCAAAACTTCTAACGGACATATTGACGTAAGCGGAACACCTATATGCACATTCAAAGCAGATAGCCTTTCAATAGAATATAATAATCCTGTGCATTTTTCAGATCTATCTGCAGGCATTCCCACATCATGGCAATGGACATTTACCGGGGGAAGCCCTTCTAGCTCAACATCACAAAACCCGACAGTTACTTATCCAACTCCGGGTGTTTATACTGTTAAGCTCAGGGTCTCAAACACTTTTGGAGCAGATTCTGTTACCAAGACTTCATACATAAGGGTTAGGGGAGCTGCAATGACTAGTTACACAGCTGTGAATCCTCCCGCTCTTTCAAGGATCACCGTTTCATCAGCCGATACTTCAAAGGTATATTTTAACTGGACGAAATCATCCGCGAATAATACAGTAAACTATAAGGTCAAAATCAGGAAACTTGGCCAGCAGGTTGATTATGTATTTACTAATTCCGGTAATCCGTCTGATACTTCAACCGGTATCAGGAGAAGCGCACTTGATTCCCTCGCTCAAACGCTTGGCGTAACGGGTGATTCCGTTCGCTGTACATGGCGGGCATGGGCCTATAACGGCATCGATTCACTTAGCTCACAGAATTCACTGATCCTGACTCTTGTAAGATCGCCAATAGGTATCCAGGTTATATCCAGCGAAGTTCCCCAGCGGTTTGAGCTGTTTAACAATTATCCAAATCCTTTTAACCCGGTAACAAAGATCAGGTTCGATATTCCGAACTTAAGCGGAAACAGGAATGTTAACCTTACCGTTTATGACATACTCGGAAATGAAGTTGCTGTTCTTGTTAACGAAGAACTGAAGGCCGGCAAGTATGAAGCTTCATGGGAAGCATCAAATTTTGCAAGCGGTATATACTTCTACAGGATCAAAGCAGGAGAGTTTGTGCAAACTCACCGTATGGTACTGGTAAAATAATATTTTCTATAAAATAGCCGCCTCTTTGAAGTTGAAGAGGCGGCATTTCTAATTACTTCAATTGCCCTTCTGAAGCATATCTTCTGTATTTTTTTATTTGAGCAAGTTAGTTAATTTATGACCATGAAATCGCTATTGGCTGTTATTTCCGTATTCTTTTTTGCCGGCTGCTCCGGGATCACCGTTGATAAAGAAGTGAAGGTTGGGCCTGATGACTGGGTCATGTCCGGCGGCATGCCTGAACAGCACCATATATCACCATTTACACTTGCTCCGCCGCTGAACTTGTATTGGGATTACAATATCGAAGGAGGTGTAGGTGCTTCAGGTATTTCTGTTGCTGATGCCGTTCTGTTTGTGAATGCCCTGCAGGGAGAGCTGTTTTCTTTTGATATTTCTACGGGAGGGAAGATTGGAAACCTGAAATTCCTGGGTAAGGATGCCAGTACAACACCTCTCATAATAGAAAACAATGTGATAGTTACTTATGCGGGCGATAAAAAATACTCGCTTGCCTCGTATGACCTCGTTGCAGGGAAAACAAACTGGCGCAGGTATTACGGTGACCTGCAGACTTCACCAATATTGAAGGATGGCAGCATATTTTTCGGCAGCCTTAACGGTAATTTTTATAAAGTGAGCTTAAGCTCAGGCAGGAAAGAATGGAAATTCAGCTCGAAAGGGCAGATACATTCTACATGTGCGGTAAATTCTGATATAGCAGTCTTTGGCAATGATAAAGGAAAGATATTTGGCATCGATCCCTCTTCAGGCAGCGAAAAATGGATGGTTGAAACAGCTTCACCCGTGCACTCAACCCCGCTGCTTTTCAACGGAGCAGCTTATATCGGCTGCGGCGACTCAAACTACTACGCAATCAATACAACCGATGGCAAAGTGCTCTGGAAGGTTAACCTGCACTCAAAAATTACAGCCGGTTCGGCTTTATTTAATGAGCAGGAAGTCATTACCGCGTGTATTGACGGCAGCATTTATTCGCTTAGCCTCGCTGATGGAAGCATTAAGTGGAAAGCAGCTACAAGAGGTACAATTGTTTCCGCGCCGCTGGTATCCGGCAGTTACATCTACTGCTCTTCATTCGATGGATTCATCTATTGCCTTGATGGCACAAACGGCAGCGTAGTTTGGAGCGCGGAGCTTGAAAACAAAGTTAAAACTTCACCGGTTATCTGGAGAGATTTCCTCTTCACTGCCGCTGATGAAATTGTGTATTGCTTCACAAGTAAAAATGTTGAAAAGAAAAAATAAAAACCTGTTTATCCTCCTGGCACTGTTTTACAGTACTGTGATCTTTGCGCAAGATACCACCGATGCCTTGTTTATGAATTATAATTACATAAACACCGTTCCGCAGAACGCGGCAGTATATGTTAATGGTACGTTCACCGGGAGCACACCGCTCTATTTCCAGTGGGCTGATTCTAACCGCACAAATGAGATTAACATAATGCTTGAGGGTTTTACTTCAGAGAAATTTATTGTTGAGCAGGGGGAAAAACTTAACAGGACATTCACGCTTTCGCCCACGGGCAAAACAAAGCTGTTAAGCCAGGTTAAAGAAGGCAAGAATACTTACTTTGAAAAGCCGAGGAAGGTTGTTCCAATAGTATTAACAAGCCTTGTGGCAATAGGAAGCGGAGCCGCGGCATTTTACTACAAGAAGCTGGCATCAGATAACCGCGAGAAATACGAGCTTGATGGCGACCAGGATGCGCTGGATAAGAAAGGAAAGTACGATGTGCTCAGCGGAGTTTCGCTGGTAGTGTTCCAGATCGGGTTCGGGGCCTTGATGTACTACCTGTTCTTTGATTAAGATAAAACGGCTTACGCGGCAAAAACTTATTTTACAATTCTGCCGGCTTTAAGCCAGATCTTCATTTTGACACTTCGCTTATGTTCTTTGTTACCCCATGCTTCCAGGTATTCATCATAAACTAAATCTAAAGGGCTTTTCCCGTTTGATTTGATGTAATTTTGTGTTGCAGACCATGTGTTTAAAAAGCTGAGGTATCCTTTCAAATCCCATTCAACAGAAAACTCAAACTCAGGTACATTTATGGGTTCGAATGGAAGCGTGATCAGGTTCCTGAAATTCCACGCCTTCTTATTTTCTTCCGGCCAAAACTCTCCTAAAATTACTTCACTGAATTTCCTGCTTATATTGTCTATTTCCGGGCTTATAGTATTTTCAGCATAAGTCCACACGGCAAGTACTCCGCCGTTCTTTGCAATACGTTTTGCTTCAGGGTAGAACCTATCGGTATCAAACCAGTGTATTGCTGTTGCGACAGTGATCAGGTCTGCTGAATCAGTTTCCAGCCCGCTGTTTTCTGCTGATGCTGTATGGTATTCTATTTTTGGATGCAGCTCGGCATGCTCAATCTGCGAGCTGCTTGCGTCTGTGGCTATGATCCTGCTGAAATACGGCTCAAGCCCAATCGCTGCCTGCCCATTGCCTGTTGCACAATCCCATGCGGTTTCATGTTCATTAACCAGTGAGCTTAGATATGAAAACAGTTCGGGCGGATACTTGGGCCGGTATATGGAGTATTCCTTAGCCTGGGTTGAAAAGTAATCTTTGAACTCCACTATTTATATGAAAAGTGTTTTGAAATTATGGGAAAGCTGGTATCGTACCTGTACTGTACATTCATGTGTCCGCCGTTGAATTCCAGGTGTGTGTATTTTATCCCGTTCTCCTTCAGCTTATCGCAGTAAATTCTCGCGCCTGCCTGCAGCTTGAATTCATCTCTTATGCCGCAATCAACATATATAAGCTTCAGCTTCTTCAGGTTCTTTTTGTATTTCTTCACTTGCCGTACGGGGTCAAAGTTAAGCCATCTTTTCCAGACTTCAGGAATAATTTCGCCGGTGTAGATATCAAACGGAAGATCGAAATTATACTCCCTGCGCTTTGGATTAGGCGAATAGCAGGCAGACATGCCTATGGTATTGATAATATTGTGAAAATCTGAACCTTTGGGCTGGTTAGTATTGATCTGTGTCTTTATGAAGTTCTGTACGGCTTTGTGGCCTTTACCGTATTTCTCGATAAGTATAGGGAACTCCGCGAAGTGCTCCATGTAACAATATTCAAATGCGGAATCGCCGGAGTGTGTTGCCATAAGACCGAATACATCAGGGTGGCGCATCGCTAGCCACATTGCGCCGTAACCGCCGGATGACTTGCCGATAATACATCTTGAGGCCGCCTTCGGTATGGTGCGGAAATTCCGGTCAATAAACGGTACGATCTCTTTTACAATGTAATCTTCATACCTGCCTGTTGCTGCGGAGTTAACATACTGCGAGCCGCCGTATTTTGTGAAACAATCCGGCAGAACCACTATCATTTCCTTAATCTTCCCGGTTTTGATCAGCCTGTCCAACCGCTGCTGGATATTCTCGTTATAGGGCGAGAGATTCATACTCAGCGCGCCAAAGCCGGTGAAGCCGGCTATCAGATGCACAACGGGATAACGTTTCGCTGACTTGCCGTAAGATGGCGGCAGGTAAACTATAACTTTTCTTTTGTGCGGATCATTGAGCGGGTTACCAGCAAGTACTTTGCTTGTGTGGTCTAAAACACGGACTTCACTGTTCATGATATTACGTATTTAATTTCCAGTTTTTGATCTCTTCGTACGCGGCATAGTCGGTTAAATCGTAATGCAGGGGAGTGATCGAAACATAATTATCCTTCACCGCGGCTATATCGAACTCAGTCAGCTCATCCCTGTAAACCATTTTGCCTGTTAGCCAGTAATAATCCCTTCCGTTCGGGTCGGCGCGGACCTCAAAGGAATCTTCCCAGTATGACTTGCCCTGTTTGGTAATCTTCACGCCTTTAATATCTTTTTCGTCAGCATGCGGAATGTTCATATTAAGCAGTGTTCCCGGATGAATGTTTATCATCTCATCTTCCCATATCTGCCTGATTATTTTAGCTGCTATCTTAGCGGGAGTGATGAAATCAACCTTTGAAAATGTTGTAAGCGAAACCGCGATTGAAGGTATCCCTAGTATAGTGCCTTCAGTTGCAGCTGAGACTGTTCCGGAATAAATAATGTTTATGGCAGTATTTGCGCCGTGATTTATACCCGATACTATCAGGTCGAACTTCACATCCTTAAAAAAATATAAAACTCCAATTTTAACCGCGTCAGCGGGAGTTCCTTCAACGGCCATCCCGAAGAACTTATCATCTTTCATGTGCTCAAATACTCTGAGCGGGTAGAATATTGTTATTGAGTGCCCTACTGCGCTTTGCTGCCTGTAGGGTGCGGATACATAAACATTCGCAAATTCCTTTAACGACTCCACCAGCCTTTGAAGTCCCGGGGCTTCTATGCCGTCATCGTTTGAAACCAGTATGTTGGGTTTTCTTTTCATTCAGATTAATAATTCAATTTAGCAGCATCCAGATCTCGTCCAGCAGCTTGCCCAGGTTCTCGCCCGTTACCGCCGAAATGCTTAATACCGGGATCGTAGCCTTACCCCTGCCGCGGGAAAACTTTATCTTTGAAAGCTGCTTTCTCTGCTCATCGGTAAGTGTATCAATTTTTGAGAAGCATATCATCTGCGGTTTTTCCAGAAGTTTCTTATCGTACCCGGCGAGTTCATGCACCAGTATTTCGTAATCTTCCTTTTTGTTTTCCTTGTATGGAATTTCAGTGGCATCTAACAGGAAGACGAGTACCTTTGTTCTTTCAATGTGTTTCAGGAAACGTATTCCCAGGCCTTTGCCCGTGTGCGCCCCTTCTATCAATCCGGGGATATCGGCAACCACAAAGCTCTGGTAATCCTTATATCTCACAATGCCAAGATTGGGCTGTAGCGTTGTGAAAGGATAATCGGCAATCTTAGGCTTAGCCGCTGATATCTTCGAGATCAGAGTTGATTTGCCCGCGTTTGGCAATCCAACTAATCCCACATCAGCAATAAGCTTCAGCTCGATCTCAATTTCTTTTTCTTCGCCTTTAATGCCTGGCTCTGCTTCGCGGGGCGCCTGGTTTGTTGAAGTTGCGAACCTTGCATTGCCTCTTCCGCCCTTGCCGCCTTTGGCTGCAAAATAAGTTTCCCCGTTCTTTACAAGATCGGCAAGTATATAGCCTGTTTCAGCATCTTTGATTATGCTGCCGCACGGTACAAGTATAACAGTATCTTCGCCGCTTTTTCCGGTTTTATCGCCGCCCTGGCCGTGGGCGCCGTTTTTTGCTTTGTAGATTTTCTTATACCTGAAATCGATCAGTGTTGCAAGAGAGTTATCGGCCTGGAATATCACATCGCCGCCTTTGCCGCCATCGCCGCCATTTGGTCCGCCTTTTGGCACATACTTTTCCCTGCGGAAGCTCACACAGCCCCGGCCGCCATCGCCGCTTTTGATGCTTATCTTTACATTATCTATTAACATTAACTGCCTGTGCCATTCCTTTTAATGGTGTTTTCTTCAGTATTGAAATGGCTCTGGAAAATATCAACAAACTTTACAGCCTCTTCAGTGTAGAAATTTATCTTTCGTCTTTTGTACAGTTCTTCAATTGTGCCCGCCGCTTCATCCCAGCTTTGCTTATCCAGTATATTATTCACTGCGCCGATGAACTCTTCTTCGCTCTTTTTAAATATCTTCCTTATTATCTTAACCCTGTATGAGTGTTCGCAGAACAGGTCTTCGATAAGCTGCTTTCGTTTATCTTTAGTGTTCACGGGTGTTGGCGGTGCCATATCGCTGAAGTGCGAAGCGAATACAAGGTCATCGGAATATATCTCGTCATCTATAATGAGCCTTATCTTCTCAACTTCCGGCTTCTGTGATTCCTGCTCGCGTATAAGCCTGATATTCATTTCTGGTATCTCAGGCGGAAGCTGTTCTTCGGATTGCAGTATCTTCTCAACTTCTTTATCCGAGCCCGACTTGCTTATGAGCTGCGTTTTTGCCTTCGATACCATTTCGCGGATCTGTTCATCGCTTATGCCTGTTTCGCTCTTTGGCCTATCAGCCTTTTTGGTTTCGGGGTCCATAAGCTCAATAGCTTCCTGGATGAATATCTCTTCGCTGAAGAACGAATCCACCCGCTTTTTGATCTCCATATATCCCTTATCCCCAAAGTATGCCGAAAGTATCTTCTTCGGCAGCTTGATATTTATCGGGTTATTCTCGCCGAGATCATGGAAGAAATAATACAGCAATTTCACAAGGCTCATCCGGTGCGGCTCGTTGCCGCGGCCGAGTATCTCTTCGTATATCCGTTTATTCACTTCGTTCAGCAGAAGCTCTATCTGTTCATGTGAAACCACCTCAAGCGAATTAACATGGATAAAATCCTCAATCTGCGTGATATAATAGCCGTAAAACTGGAAATACCGGAGCCGGTTGTGAATGAAGCCCACGGGACGGGTTTCAACATCGCCGAAAAGGAATTTCAATATCGTATTTTTCGGCTTAATGATGTAGTTAATGTTGAACACTATAGCTTTGTTCAGCACTTCTTCAAAATCGATCTTATTTATCGGCGCATTTTTATCGGGAAGGTAGAACTCGAAAAAGCTTGTGATGAAAGGGGGGATGGATGAATCCCTTAGCCTGCTGAAGGTGGTCCTTCCCGCAGGGAATTCAAGCAATTGCATATAGTCGCGGAATTTCCGTTTTGCGAAATCCTGGAACATGAAGTGTTTAAGAGCCTCCTTAAAAGACTATGGTGGAAAAATGAGGTATCCCGTTAAATCTGAAGCAGAACAGGTGTATTACGATATTCAGATCCTGCCCGCTAATGTGAAAAAATAAATTATATCTCCCTGCCTGAAAGCTCTTTTTTGAGCTGTGAAATATGCCATGTGATGTTGATCTCCTTCGGGCATGCTTCGATGCAGTTGAAAATCGTATGGCATCTCCAGATACCATCCGGCGTATCGATGATATCGAGCCTCTCATCGGCAGCTTCATCCCTTGTATCGAACACGAACCTGTAAGCCTTCAGCAGCGCAGCGGGCCCGAGGTAATTGTTGTTTGACCATGTTGAGGGACAGCTTGTTGTACAGCAGGCGCAGAGTATGCACTTAGCTGATTCAAACAGCTTTTCTGCGTCTTCATTTGATTGCAGCCTTTCGCTGTTTTCCTGTACCGGGCTGGTGTTGATGAGGTACGGTTTAACCGCCTTATACTTTTCGTAAAAATCCGTCATATCAAGAACCAGGTCTTTAACAATAGGCATTGCTGGGAGCGGTTCTATCACGATAGGTTTTTTTGTGTTAAGATCCTTCAGCAGGGTAGAGCAGGCAAGATGGTTTCTGCCGTTTATCCTCATGCCGTCTGAGCCGCATACGCCGTGCGCGCACGAGCGCCTGAAGGCAAGCGTTCCGTCATGCTCCCATTTTATCTTGTGGAGGCAGTCAAGCACGGTCATGTTCTCGTGGCCTTCAAACCTGTATTCCTCAAAATGAGGCTCGTTATCTTTTTCAGGGTTGTATCTGAGGATCTTAAATGTAACTTGCATATTACTTAAAATTTAAAATTTTTGCTTTTTTATATTTTCAGCTTCTTTCCTGCTTCTTCTGCTGCTTTTGCTTCTATTCGATTTGCTTTTGCTTCTTATTCTTATACCTTTGGTATTTGGCTTAGTATTTTCTCTCCATCGGCTCAAACCTTGTCTTAACCACAGGCTTGTATTCAATTTTCGGCTCGCCGGAATCAGTCATAGTAATAAATGTGTGCTTCATCCACTCGGCGTCATTCCTGTTGGGGAAATCTTCGCGCGTATGCGCGCCGCGTGATTCCTGCCTGTTGAGTGCGCTCTCATTGATGCTCTCGGCAATATCTATCAGATTGCCAAGCTCGATAGCTTCCATCAGGTCTGTGTTGAATACTTTGCTCTTATCCTGTACCGTAATGTTCTGGTAACGCTGGCGGAGCTGTTTTAATATCTCCTTGTTTTCAGCCAGGTCTTTTTCATTCCTGAATATACCGCACTTATCCATCATATTCTGCTGCAGCTCTTTGCGGATAGTTGAAATATTCTCTCCGCCCGTGCGGTTCAGCAGCGTATCTAACTGCTCGCGTGTTCTTTCCTTCGGGTCCTGTTTGAAATCGCTGTACTCCGCGGTTTTAAGGAACTGCGATATCTTCTTGCCGCCCCTTCTGCCGAATACAACTATATCAAGCAGCGAGTTTGTTCCGAGCCTGTTGCCGCCGTGTACTGATACACATGCGCACTCGCCCGCAGCGTAGAATCCGCTTACGATCGTGCCCTTGTTATCCGAAAATACTTCAGTATCGTAGTTGGTCGGTATGCCGCCCATTGCGTAATGCGCTGTTGGCTGGATAGGTACACATTCTTTTGTCGGCTCAACACCTAAATACGTACGTGCGAAGCCTGTTATTTCAGGTATCTTCTCATCGATAACTTTTTTGCCAAGGTGAGTGAGATCAAGATTGATATAATAAGTGCCGTCGCTTCCAAGTATTCCGCGGCCGGCGCGTATTTCTGAAATAATTGCGCGCGAAACCATATCTCTCGGCGCAAGGTCTTTTACCGTTGGCGCGTAAACTTCCATAAAGCGCTCGTTGGCATTATTTCTTAATATTCCGCCTTCGCCTCTTGCTGCTTCAGATACCAGGATACCAAGCCTCCACAGGCCGGTGGGGTGGAACTGGTAGAACTCCATATCCTCAAGCGGAAGCCCTGCTTTGTAAACCAGTGCGCATCCATCGCCTGTGCCAACATGCGCGTTGGAGGTTATCCTGAACGCGCGGCCGTAGCCGCCTGTTGCGAACATAACCGCCTTCGCGTGGAAAACATGAATTTCTGATGTTGCCATATCGATCGCGGTAACGCCTTTGCATATTCCGTCTTCGATAATAAGATCTGTGAGGAAATACTCTGAATAGAACTTCACGTTGTTTTTGATGCAGTTCTCGTACAGCGTTTGCAGCATCACGTGACCGGTCCTATCGGCGGAGTAGCATGAGCGCATTACGGGTACCCGTTTAGAGTTCGGGTCGTTCGGGTTTTCGGGTTTTGTGTGCCCGCCAAACCTGCGCTGCGCAATCTTGCCTTCCTTAGTGCGGCTGAACGGCATGCCCATATGCTCAAGCTCTATGATAGCTCTTGGTGCATCCTGGCACATGATCTCTATCGCGTCCTGGTCGCCGAGATAATCAGAGCCCTTAACTGTATCGAACGCATGGTTAAGCCATGAATCGTCCTCTTCGTTGGCCAGCGCGGCGCAAACACCGCCCTGTGCAGTGCCCGTATGCGAACGGGTGGGGAACACTTTCGAAATAACTGCGCAGGAGCTTTCTTTCGGAACTTCAACTGCTGCGCGAAGCCCGGCTCCGCCGGCTCCAACTATAACTACATCAAATTTATGTATCATTGCATTCTTATTGAATAGAATAGGAATATTAAAATTTTAGTCCCTGATCGCTTTAAGCAGCTCGGCTTTTTTCTTATTGTCTTCAGGTGTATATGTGTATATGCTTTTCAGGTCCATGTAATAAAGCATGGCGTCTGTCTTTTTTCTTTCCTTAACGGCAATCATGCCGAGGTAGTAGGGGATATCAAGGTAGTACGTTGAGCCGTACATAACCATTTCGTTATCATACGCCTTCTCGAAGTATTTTTTCGCGGTGCGGTAATCCTGGTACTTGTTATAATAAAGTGCGCCTATCTGGATATAAGCCTGAGTGTATGTCGGGTCCCTCTTTATCAGCTTTTTATATTCCTTGATCGCCTTTTCGTTTTTATCCATCTTCTCGTAGATGTTGCCTATCTGGTAGCGCAGGTAAATATCCGAAGTATCTTTTGCGCTCATCTTTTCGTAGAACTCAAGCGCTTTCTTGTATTCTTTGTTTGTGGTATATGCGCTTGCGAGGCTTGAGGAAAGCAGGCTCAGCAGGCTATCGCTCTGGAAGCGCGTTTTGATTGTATCATACAGGTTCTCTGCCTTGTTGAAGTTCTCGCAGTAAACATAAAGGTCCATCATTTCCCTGTAAACCTCGAACGAATCCGGTGCTATTTCGATGCACTTATAATAAAACGTTTCGGCCTTGTTGAAATTCATCCGGGCTATGGAATCCTGTTTAACTATGAAGGTATCCAGTGTTTTCATGGTATCCTTCTGCTTAACGTAAATCCAGTTGTATGTTGCCTCGGACTTAAAGTTGCCCGCAAGCCTTAGGTTTGAAAAATACAGGCTCTCTTCGCGTTTTTTCTTAGCCTCTTCGTTGTTATCGATATTTGCCAGATCGACCGAATTCATAAAATACACAAAGCTGTTTATCGCTATCGCGAAGTTAAGGTTGCCGTAACCGGAGTAAGTGTAGGTTGTGATACCTATCACTTCGCCCCTGCGGTTAAACAGCGCGCCGCCGGAGTTGCCGGGCGATATTGCCGCCGTTATCTGTACAACTTTTTCAAAATTCTTTTCTATCGGCGCGTATGTTACCGGATCGGTGAACGATACCTTTTCGTTATCGCGTATGCCGGCAATGATGCCCTGCGATATGGTGTACTCATAGCCTAATGGACTTCCGATTGCGAACACTTCCTGGCCAACCTTCAGCGCGTCTGAATTCGCGAAGCGGATCGTTGGGAACTTAGTGCCGTTGGCGTTCTTTATCCTTAAGATAGCCATATCGTTCTTTTCGTCAATGAGCAAAAGCTCCGCATCATAGAATGTGCCGTCGCTGGTTTTAACCAGCAGGCTATCTATGCCATCAACCACATGGTAGTTTGTGCCGATAAGCCCGTCTTCGCTGAAGATGAACCCGCTTCCGTTAAGCAGCGTGGTATCGATCGTGGTGAATGAGTAGTATGAATAATAATTATCGGTGTGATACCAGATTGAGATAAGCGCAGGCTTGTTCATTTCTATGATCTGCTCGGCGTTGAAAAATGCAGTATCAGAAAGAACCTTGTTAACGCGCTGCTCGTTGTTTTTATCCTGCCCGTTAACAGCGGCAGTTAACAGAAGCAAACAGATCAGAAACGAAAAGTATTTTATCAAGTTAAATGGATTATGAGTTAATGTATATTCTTGTTTATTTAACGCCGGTTCTCCCGTCCGGTTCCTGCAGACCCCTCCCCAGCCCGGATCATCCTTGTGCTGAAAATTCTGCGCGGCGGGTAATTTTTATGTTTACCTCACCCCCCGACCCCCTCTCCTGAGAGGAGAGGGGGAGAGGTAAAAATTATTTGTTAATTGCTCTTTATGACCCCTCCCCAGCCCTCCCCGAAGGGGAGGGAGTGGGAAACCAAACTATTTGTTTACTGTTCTTTGTTATTTGCTCTTTACTATTTGTTATTTGAAAAAGCTATTTTCCCTTCCACACGGGTTTGCGCTTTTCAACGAAGGCATTCATACCTTCCTTCATATCATCGCTTGCGAATAGCAGGTAAAACGCTTTGCGCTCGTATTCAAGTCCGCCTTCAATAGTTGTATCGAACGCCTTCATGATGGCGTCCTTTGCCATCTGCAGGGCGATAGGCGGCATAGAGGCTATCTCTTTTGCAAGCGCCTGCGCTTCTTCGAGGAATACTTCATCATCAACAACACGGCTGACCAAACCCGCTTCGAACATTTCTCGGGCGGTGTACATTCTGCCGGTAAGTATCATTTCCATAGCGCGGGCTTTGCCGATAGCGCGTGTTAAGCGCTGCGTGCCGCCGGCGCCGGGGATTATCCCAAGCTTAATTTCGGGCTGGCCGAATTTGGTTGATTCCGCCGCAACGATCATATCACATGCCATGGTGAGCTCACAGCCGCCGCCTAATACGAATCCGCTGGTTGCAGCGATTATAGGCTTTTTGATCTTGCGGATCTTGTCCCAAACAGCGAACTGATCGCGGATGTGCATATCGATCGCCGATTGCGTCGCCATTTCCTTGATATCAGCCCCTGCCGCGAACGCCTTGGCGCTGCCGGTAATTATGATGCAGCCAACTCCGCTATCCTTATCGAATTCCGTGAGCGCCGTAAGCAGCTCGCCCATAAGCTCGATATTAAGCGCATTGAGCACATCGGGGCGGTTAAGCTGTATCTGCCCAACGGCTAATCCTTTCGGATTTTCAAGCTTTGTGACAAGTATGTTCTTGTAGTCCATGATTAATGTAGTGTCATTCTGAACTTGTTTCAGAATCCCGCTTTTGAAGTTTAGCAGCAGTCCGGATTTCCCATATAGCCGGGAAAATCTGTGAATTTTGCTTATTTAAAGCACAAAAATAGGGATTTTAGGGGGAAGTTACAATGAGAAAAGATTCTTAGTTAATGTTATTATAAAAAATCACTATTTTAAATTAAATTGAAATCTATAAAATCAAAATTACCATTTTTAAATGATCTTACAATAGAACAATTGAAAAATTGGGCTAATGAATTTCATAAAAATTATAGATTTGACAGCTCATTTTACGCAAAAGCAAAGAACCTTTACTTTCTAGGAAATAAGAACTTCAAAATTTGTAGATATTGTGGGAAGAATGAAATTGAGACAAGTTTCAGGAAAAAGGCGCATATCATACCCAAGGTAATTGGAAATATACATGTTGCTTGCTACTATGAGTGCGACTCGTGTAATGAATTATTCGGGGTTTATGAGACAAGCCTTGCCAATTTTATTGGAATCAGAGGATTTATAGAATCAAAAGAAAATTATGGAGTCAAAAGGTCACGCGTTTATAGATCACATAGTGGAAAAAGCTATATCTATATGTCTAAGCGTGGAATAGAAATTAGTGATTTAGAACAGGAAATTTTTGATACTGTTGATGACAATAAAGCACTTAAATGTAAAGTTAATAAGTACCCATTTGTACCTTTACATGTATATAAGGCTTTAGTTAAAATGGTTATCAGCGTATTAAAGGAAGAAGCGTTGAAAGATTATAAACAAACATTAAGCTTTCTTGCTAATACTGGTTTTGATGATCATATTAACGTTAAAGAATTTAGTATTGTGTCTATAAATACTGTTTCAGAAATGAATGTTGAGTTTCCAATTATCTTTATTTATCGGAAGAATGAAAATTTGTTGAAATATGAAATTGAAGAAAATTTTTTGATACCTGATAAAACATTTTTAATCTACTTTAAGCAGTTTTGTTATCAAGTTTTCGTAGTATTTGATTCGAATGATTCAAGGATAAAGTTGAAGATACCTTACAAGATAACTTTCCCTCTTGCTCCACCAATGTTATTTAATAGTAATTATTCAGATGGATGTTTATTTCCTCAATACTATAACGAATTGAGGGAGTTGAAAAGCTTAGACAAAGTACATAATGAAAAAGATGAATTTTATATCGTCAATAAAGTGAAACCAATTAAGCTGACATATTCTGATAAAGAAAGGAAAGAATTGATAAGAAGGCATAATTTAAGAAAATGAAGTTTATTCAAAATTACAGTATAAAACAAACTGAAGAAATCGATTAATGTTTTTCGTATAGTTTTGAAAAGAGATTTACCACTTCATCTTCTCCTCATCGCCCATTTTGATGATCTCCAGCTTGCCGAGGAAATGCACATTTGCGCCTTCTTTGATCTCGACGCCGCCCTTTATGGTCACGTTTGATTTCTCGCCGAATACTACATTTGCCTTGCTGCCGATAATTACCTTCGGCTTTGCTGCGGCGGGTTCGGTTACCCGGTAAATGGTTGAGCAGTAATTACACTTGATTTTGCTTTCACCCAGCTCGGTAAAATCATGCGAGCCGCACTGCGTGCATTCGTATTTTTTAAGTTCCATATTGGCCCCTCACCCCCCAGCCCCTCTCCCAAAGGGAGAGGGGAGCAAGGTACAAAGTTAATAAATGTATTTCTATGTTAATTGATCTATCACACATCTCCCCCCTCTCCTTTAAGACGGGGGTGAGGTAATGATCATTCTATTATCAAGCTCTTTTCTTTCCCGCTGACATTTCGCCAGATGATGGCTGCAAAGATTATCGAGCCGCCGATTATCGAATACACCGAGGGCGCCTCGCCGATACCTATGAATACCCAAATCGGATTGAACACCGCTTCAAGCGTCGCTATTATCATCGATTCCGTTGCCGAAACATATTTTATCCCCTCGTTAAATATTATGTAGCTGATGCCTATCTGCACCGCGCCCATGTAAAGCAGTATCAAAGCTTCGGTCAGGCATAGCCCGAGATTGGGGAAGATCACGGCGAACGCTATTACCGCAACGAGCGCGTTGCCCGTTACCACGCTTCCCAGCGTGTTATCGGATCTCTGCTTAACCCGCTTGTATTTCAGCAGCAGACTGAACATCGCGAAGCATATGCCGGAGCATATCGCAAGCAGGTTACCGTAAATGCTGCCAAGCTCCAGCTTCCCGAAAAAGAAAAGCAGCATGCCGGCTATGCTTATGATAATTGTAATTATGTTCTTCGGACTGAACTTCGTCTTCAGGAATATTGGCTCAAGCACAACCAGGTATATTGGTGCGGTGAACTGCAGGAATATCGCGTTCGCGGCAGTCGTCATTTTCGTTGCCAGAACGAAGAGTATCAGTATGCCCGCGTAAAAAACGGCGGCCAGGTTCGAGATGCGGTCGAACTCAATTTTCATTTTGCCTTTACGCGCCATTGTAATAGCAAGCACTGTTACGGCCGCCACCAGCGAGCGGTAGAAGGAGATCTGGAAGGCGTTAATGGTAAGATACTTGATGAAAAATCCGCTCGTGCTCCACAGGAACGCCGTGAATGAAATGTATATCAGTCCTTTGCGGTGCGCCGGGATTTTGTTTAGCCACGATAGCATCCTGCAATATCCCTTAATTTCGAAAGTAATTCAATGAAAATCCAATTTGACCCCACCCCATGCCATTTTACTTTGACCCCACCCCAGCCCCTCCCCAAAGGGGAGGGGCTAAAGGATACACTCCCCCCTCCTTCGGAGGAGGCAGAGGGAGGTCAAGAAGGAAGATTGTCTGAAATCAGATTTATTGACACTCAACATGAACTTTTTCGATTTAAGAAAATATTCTTGTAGAGACGACCCGTTGGGTCGTCTCATATTGAGTATTGAAACAACCCAACCCGCCTTACTGCCGTTTCGCAATCCGGCATATGACCCCACCCCAACCCCTCCCCGAGGGGGAGGGGCTAAAGGATTCAGTCCCCCCTCCTTCGGAGGGGACAGGGGGAGGTCATTACAAAAGGGATTTTCTCCGCTATCAGGTATGGTGATTGTCTTAAATCAGATATACTTATGTTTAACACACCAAGAACTTCTTCGGTTTTAGGAAATATTCTTGTAGAGACGACCCGGTGGGTCGTCTCATATTGAGTGTTGACCCAACCCGCCTTACTGCCGTTTCGCAATCTGGCATATGACCCCACCCCATCCCCTCCCCGAGGGGGGAGGGGCAAAAACAGATTCACTCCCCCCTCCTTCGGAGGGGGCAGGGGGAGGTCGTTTGCTGATTGTATCAAGCTAAACTTCAAATAATTATTTATATTTGTATATGGATAAATGCACAAACTGCGGATCGGAGCTTAACGGAAAATTCTGCCACAACTGCGGGCAGGGGAAAGTAAAGAGGCTCGAAGTTAAATCAATGGTGCATGATGTCACTCACGGCATCCTGCACTGGGAAAACTCAATACTCAAAACCTTCCGCAGCCTGCTGCTTAAGCCTGGGCAGACCGCGAACGAATACATCGCCGGCAAACGAAAACATTACGTGAAACCTTTTTCATATTTCATCTTCATGCAGACACTTTTCGTAATAGTATTCCACCGCATGAGCGAAAAATATTTCGCCTTCCTTAACTATACAGTGAACAGCGATAGCAGCAGAGTACAGGAACGTGTTGTTGAGATTCAGCACATTGTTGGGCAGTATGTAAATTACCTGAACTATTTCATGCCTGTTATTTTCGCATTTTTCCTGTACCTGTTCTTTAGAAAGAAAAAGGGCATTAACTACGCGGAAGCGCTGGCAGCGTCATTTTATTGGGTCGCTACAACACTGGTGTTCTCTATAGTGCTGATGCTGCTTTCGGTAATTGATATCAGATTCTGGAATGCAAGATTCTTTGTGAATATGGCCTACTATATAATTTCTATTAAAACTTTTGCCGGGCTGGGATGGGGGAAAGGTATTTTAAAAGGATTTTCGACTGCAATGTTGAGCTATATTGTGTTCGTGCTTTTTGTTGTCATCCTGGCGCTGAGTTACCTGCAGTTTGTGCTCGGGATCAATATATTGCATGTTTTCGGCTACTATACCAATTGACAATTCTTAGGCATAAAAAAAGGTGATCCGTGGATCACCTTTTTGTTTGAAGAGCGGGACGACAAACTCTTACGGCCTGTTATCCTGGAATATTGTTATCGGGTTCGATGCAGTTTTGATCTTTTCCTTTATCTCCATCGTTTTTATTTCAATTACCGCCACTGTTGCTGAGCCCTGGCTGCACACCAGCGCGTAACTGCCGTCCGGTGTGAATTTTACATCGGTGGGCATCGGTATTCCGAAAATGGTCTTAACTACAGCATCGGTCTTTGGATCGATTACCGTTACCGAGTTATCCTTTACATTAGTTACCATAAGCAGGCTGTTATCCGGCGAAAATTCTATCCACCGCGGCGAAGGAATGTTCTTTATCTTCAGTACAATTTCATCGGTGGTGAGATCTATCTTCGCGACCTCGGTTGAATCATAATTCGCCAGGTAGCCGAATTTCTCATCCGATGATACTGCCATTGACATCGGCCTGCCGCCCGTTTCGATCTGTTTGATAACATGCAAGGTGTTCGGGTCCACGATCTGTATGAATGGCGCGAATATCTGCGGCAGGTATATCTTATCGGTTGATTTTAGATACTTCATAAACCCGCTGATGTATTCGGGCATCTTGTCCACGGAGTTATCAATCGTGCTGATGACGCACATGCCGCCATCTGACTGGTGAGTTACAAGAACCTTGTTCCTCCCGGGCAGTTCAAGCAGGGCAGTGGGGTGCTCGTAAGTCTGTACTGTTGTGATTTTTTTGTTTGTTTTGGGATCGAAAACCGTTACATCATTCGAATGATAGTTAGCTATATAGCCCTTGCTGCCATCCTTCAGTATCAGCAATGCACAGGGACCATTGCCTGCTTTGATCTTTCCCATAAGCTTCATGCCTGAAGGATTGATCACACTAACGAAATCGCTGCTAATATGCGGAACATACACAAGGCCGGGAGCACCCTGGCCTTCATAGTTATCGGGCAAGACATAAAGCTTCTGCTCGTCTGTATAAATATCTTTCTGGTTGCTGCATGAACCAAAAAGCAGGGCAGAAATGAAAACAAGAATTAAGGCTATCTGTTTCATATTTATGCTGTTATTTCAGCAGGATCATCTTGTTCACTGCTGCGGATTCGCCGAAGCTCATCCGGCAGTAATAGATGCCGCTCGGATAATTTGTGCCGTCAAAATTCACCTCGTACGAGCCGGGGCTAAGCTGTTCGTTTACAAGGGTTGTAATTTCCTTTCCCAGTACGTCATATATCTTCAATACAACATTTTCTTTGCCGCTGTTCTGTGAAACTGCAGGTACATCAAATTTAATATTGGTCATCGGATTAAACGGGTTTGGATAATTTTGGTATAATTTAAATGAAACAGGTATCGAGGGCTCTTCTGTTATGCCGGTAGGAATAGGCCTCAGCAGTACATTTACAACGGTTGCCTGTTCATTAATTGAAGCAACATTCTGCACGGATTTGCTGTAATAGCCGGGGGCAGAAAAAGTGAGGTTGTATGTGCCTGCTATCAGCATGCGGTAATACTTGCCGAACAGGCTATCGCTGTAAACCTCGGAGCTATCCATATCAAAACCTGCAATTGTTACTTTGGCCTTTAATGGCAGATTGGTCAGGGAATCCCTTACCCAACCATTAATCCCATACTGTGCCTGTTCAAGGTAATTTATCAGCGACCTGTAGTTGTAGTCCCAGTGCGCAGGAAGCTGCGCGGCGGGCAGAAGCTTTGTATCTGAAATTTCGATTGTAACTTCACGGCCTCGCCTGTAGTATATCTGGTAATCCTGCCTTGAGCCGCGTACATAATACCATGCGTAACCGTTTGTGATACCGTTCACGTATTCATTCATATAATTCGCGGGCGCGTATAGATGGACGGTATCAGCATACCTGCGGCAAACACGCTGCCACCATGCGTCATCTGCTGATAGCCGCGACCAGCTATCCCATGGGTAGTTCAGCACTTCGGTGCCGCCATGAAAATTTGCCGAAAGCCTGAAGTTGTGCTGCCCCGAGAGGTTCATAAATAAAATCGTCTCCGGCTGAAGCGGGGCTGAGTTCGGGCCGTCAACACCGGGATAGTTCCTGTTGAGGTCATAGCCATTTGCGTTATTGCGTATAGCGCCGCTTACTGTATTGTTACCGGTGCGGTATGTGCCGTCCGGGTTTGCCAGCGGATTTATCCATATCTCAGAATTATTCACAAGCTGAGTGATCTTTGAGCTCGTGCCGTATTGCGTAAGCAGGTAATTGATCAGTCTCAGCATCAGCACATAACCCGTGGTCTCATCGCCGTGCATTGATGACGTGTACATTACTTTCGGCTCCGGCTGGGGCGTTTGTACAGTATCGGAGATAACCGCGAAAAGTATCTGCCTTCCCTGGACTGTTGAGCCTGCATTAACTATCCTGCATAAGTTCGGATAGCTGGCGGCGAACTGGTTCATCATTGCCACGTATGCTTCATATGTTGGATATGCGTCCCATTCCATCACGCTGCGTGGATCGCTCCGCATGTTGAGGTCAATATCTGCATCGCCCGGGTGTGGAAGCACGGTAAATGGAATATCAAGCGCACAGAATTTTTCGAATTCACTCCTGTTTGCATAAGCAAACACGGTGCAGCCTGAAACTTTATCGATCGAGATAACCAGCGATAGCTCATTCACTCTTGCTTTATCAAAAACCTCAAAGCTGAAATACACCTCGCCTTTGGCATCAAGATACTCAGCAGCTTTTTGACGCTCTGCCTGGTCAGTTTGCGGTAATGTTGAGAATGGAAACAAAAGGGTGAGGATTATAATAAAAAGAAACGTACTGTTTTTCATGTGATACAGATAGCTAAATTGCGTAAATTGACTATCTAAAATAACATGAAACCCGCCGGAATCCTATGATTTGATACATAGGGAAATATGACAAAAATCCGCTTAAAACTGCGAAAAAATCATAAAACTAAGGTATTTCATGGCCTTCCTCGAGGTTATTTTCCCTTATCCCCCTGGAAGGGGGATTATAGGGGGTAGCCGCCATACATATTGATGCAGAAGGTAACCTAATAATAGATTCATCTAATTGAAGAATCATTTTGTGTTTGAAAAAAAGGGTAGATTAATCCACCCCCTTGTGTTCCCCCTGCTGTGGGAAATAATCGTTGTTTTATATCCCCTCTTTTGCTTCTCAAAAGGGGGGGAGATTGTCTAAATATTCGTGCAGTGCCGATTGAACGCAATCCTGTTCCATCGTCAATCAACATCGGGGGTTTGCTTTTGATTTTGCTGATTGCGCAACTCATCACTCTCAGCATTATTACCCCCTTGTGTTCCCCCTGCTGGGGGAAATGATCGTTGTTTCGGAAATGAATAACCCATCCACTCTAAAACTCCGCACTGATACCAATTGTTGGCAGTATGCCAAGATTTGTATTCGTCTCTATCTCGCGCTTGAATGGATTCCACTCATACTGGTACACATTCTTCTTATTGTATATGTTCTGAATATCGATATAGGTGGTAAGTGTCCACGATTTGAACAGCCATCTCTTTTCAGCCCTAACATCGAGCCTGTGGTAAACGGGCAGAGTTTGTGTATTGTAGAGCTCGTAATTTATGCTGCCGTCTGCGGGGTCTATCGGGGTATATGGTCTGCCGCCTGCAAGGCGGAATTTCGCGCTTACTTCCCATGTCTTGCCTATCTTATATCCGCCGTTGATGTTCAAAACGTAACGGCTATCCCAGTCGCTCCTGCGCTCAATGCCGTCATACGCCTTGTACTTCACATCGCTGTATGAGAAACTTATGGCTCCGTAAAGCGATTTGGTCAGAGCTTTCTGGATAAATATCTCGAAGCCTTTTGCATTGCCTGTGCCTTCGCTCACAAGCGGCTCCAGCCCGAATGAATTCTCCGTTTCAAATCCGCTGTTGTTCGCAAGAATAAGATAAGGTCTTTTTGTGCTTACCGGGTAGTTGCGGTAATCTTTGTAATACCCTTCTATAGTGAGCCTGGTGCTTTCATCAAGGTAGTATTCAATTCCCGCGACGTAATGATCTGCCCTGATATCTTTAAGGCTGCTGTTCTGCGGATTTCCCGCAATCCATATATACGCAGGCGACTGGTAGAATATGCCGTATGCAAGGTTTACGTTAAACACAGGTGTGATGGCAACCGATAAGCTTGTTCGCGGCGATATGTAGCTTCTTTTGTCAATAAGATCGAAGTAATCATACCTCACTCCTGCTGTCAGCTTCAGCCTGCTGAATAGGTTCTGTACCACTTCAGCATAAGCAAAGCCCTTAAGTGTCCGCTTGTTTTCAAGTATAGTTACAGAGGGAATTACAAAGTAATTGCCGGTATTGGGGTCTATGTAGCTCGTTGTATCCGCCAGCTTGTTAATGTCATAATCAAGCCTGATCGTTTTTGCCGCGGTTCCTATGGAAAGATATGTGCTTTTTGAAAGCTTGTTGCTGTATTCAAGCTTCAGCTGTACATCAGATTCAATTGACTCATTCTTGAATGTCTCAGTAAAATTGCTGTCTCTTTGCGAGAAGAAAAAATTGGAATAATTGCGCGAAACATTTGTAACAAGGAATGAGCTTTTGTTAAGAAGCGTTTTCCATCCAATGCCTGCTGAGTAGCTTTTCTGGTTATTGGTAAGGATATCAGTATTATTCTGCTTTTTCTCTTCGGTATCGTTATTGAAGCGCACCCTATCAAGCGCGCCGAACGAGCTGAACTCAATGGAGTTATTATTATTCAGCTTGTAATTTACCTTCGCCTGGAAATCGGTGTATTCAGGCACGAATGAAAATCCGGCAGCATTAAAGATCAGGTCAAGGTAGCTTCTGCGGGCAGATACCAGCCAGCTTGATTTCTGCTTCTTCGAGATCGGCCCTTCAAAATTTGCGCCGAAACCGGTTCCGCTCAAGTTTATTTTGCCGAAGAATCTATCGGAGCTGCCGGCTCTCTGTACTATCTCAATTACTGATGAGAGCTTATCTCCGTACTTTGCGCTGAATCCGCCGGTGAGGAAATTCACTTCGCGGACAAAATCGAGATTCAGGATACTGACCGGCCCGCCGGTCGCGCCCTGTGAACCGAAATGGTTGATGTTGTTTACCTCGAAGCCATCCACCACAAAAAGATTTTCAGAAGGTGAACCGCCTCTTACCAGGAGGTCATTCCTGCCATCGGAGGTTAATGAAATACCAGGCAGCGATTGAATTACTCTTCCTATATCTTCAAGTCCGCCGGGGTACCTGCGGATCTCTTCAAATGTGAGTGATTTATATGATGTCGTTACATCTATAGGCTTGCGGAAACGCATGTCTTCAACCACGACTTCATCGGTAGATATGCCCTGCAGCTCTACTACAAGCTCGCGCTCAATACCGGAAGATATCACAACATCGGTCTGTACAAAGGTCTGGTAGGAGGCACTGGTGAATTCTACCTGGTAAGTGCCAAAAGGTACGGAGGGTATCCTGAAGCTTCCGTCTTCTTTCGTACGGGCGGTAAAATCGGTTCCGATTATCTTAACATTGATATCCTTAAGCAGGCTTTGTGTGCCTTTATCGAGCACAATTCCTGAAAGGGTACCGATGCTTTGAGCATTTGAAACAGAAATACCGAAAATCACAATTAATACAGTAAGTATTCTCTTCATTTAATAGTATGTAGTTTGGAGTATGTTAAAGAAATTAACTAAGATTCAGGTTCAAAAAGTTCACTAAATCAGCGTTTTTTTGCAAGTTCCTGTGCTTTTTGCAGTATCCACTTTCTGCGCGGAGTAAGTGATTTGCTCATGAGGCCTGAAGCGAAGATCTCCGCATCTTCTTTGCTGCCTTTGAGCAGTATGTTCATTAGTGCTGCGTATTCTTTAATGAATTGTTTATAGGGTTTGGCAAATGTTTCAGGGATCTCTTTATGCTGACGGAGGTAGTGCTTGTAGCTGTCAATTTCAAGAATAGCTTCTTCATATCTTTCTTTTTCATAAAAAAGCCTCATCTTGTAGTACTTGCTATCCATATAATGAATATAATTATCACCGGCAACCTTGTTGAGCGAGTTTATCGCCTCCTCATGTTTACCTTCATTGTAGTGCAGTATCCCGTACGAAAGATTGATCTCATCTTCTCTCACATTTGGCGGAAGGTATTGAGAATAATTCCGGATAAAATTCTTGATCCATTCCATTTCACCGAGCTGCAAAGCAACAAAGATGTAATCCCTGAAATTGTTTATAGGAAAATTCCCGACCTGCAGATCCTGGATAAGGCCTTCGTTCAGCTTTTTGTTGTAAAGCCTGAAAAGCTCTTTGTAATATTCTGGCTCATTGTGGTTTGTTCTTTCGATGCAGTAATTGATAAGCAGCTGGTAGAAAGTTGAACGGTAAGCATCGTTGGCGGTTTTTGAAGCAAGCTCGAAATATTTCAGAGAGTTATGATAGTAAGCCGCATCATCCTTAACGAGGAAGGCTTTGTAAATGTTATAGTGGAATGAAACCTGGCAGAAGAGCTCATGGTATTCTTCTTTCAGGGTTTCGAGGAATGCTTCGGTGTTGCTGTCATTCAGAAAGTTCAATCCTTTTTCAGCCAGGTCTTTTCCTGTAAGGTTGCCCTGCTGAAGAAGCTCTATCAAATGGATGTAGTGATTAATGATATAGCTTGCGCTGTGATACACTACCCTTTCAGTCAGGTTTGCAATAAATGGTTCTGTTTTGTTCCGGTATATGTAAGAATATCCCAGCTGCTGTATGAGCTGGTAATAATGATAATTTGTATCGATCCCTTTTTTGGTTGTTCTGAATTTCTTCTGTGATGAATTCACTTTCTGTGTGAAGAGTCCGTATTCTGAACGGCTAATGTAGTAGGCTGAAACAAGGTTCCCGGAAAGCAGTTCATTCCTGCTGACCTCCTTATCAATTATATATCGCTCGGCAAGCGATTTCAATTCATGCAGCCTGTTCCAGACGCTCCGGTTTGTGCAGCAGAGACTTTGTGATAGCAGGCTGATCATTTCCGCGGCTGTTCCAGCTTTTGACAAATTTTTCTCAACCGCATTCAAAAATGAACTGAAATCTCTTCCCTTATTATAGTACGCGGATGAAACAAACTTTCCAAAGTCTTTCTTTTCGTTTTTGTTCAGGCCGGAATAAAATTGTAAAAATTTTATTTTTATCATTTGTATTGGGTAAGAATTTACCCAAAAATCAATAATTATTAAAGTCAATTGCAGAAAATTGATGGAATTCTTTGGGTAATAAATGTATTTATTCTCTTTTGATTGCTGAGTTTGATAGGATATTTTTAAACAATTAAGATTCTAACAATTCAATAGAGGGAGCCAAGAAATGAAAAAAATTACATTTCTCTTAATACTTTTATTTTCTGCTGTAAACTTATATTCACAATCGGGCGGATGGCAATGGTCAAACCCAAAGCCTCAGGGCGGATACGTCCGTAACATGACAATGATTGATGCAAACAATTGGTATCTCTTGTGTGATTACGGCGTGATGTGCAGAACATCAAATGCAGGCGCGAACTGGTCAGTATTTTCAATTGGATATCAAAGTTCATTATACCCTGCGGCGAACATCTTTAACAATTTGCTCAGTGCTTGGTTCTTCGATGCCAGCAATTTCATTATTGGCTGCCAGTCAGTAAGGGGGATTGTCCGCTCAAGCAACGGCGGGGTAACGTTTGATACTGTTCAGATTGGTACAAGCACAGGATCAATATATGATTTCCATTTTATAAATTCACAGACAGGTTACTTCTGCGCAACAAGTACATTTAAAATTCAGAAAACTACAAATGGCGGATCAAACTGGTCTCCTGTACCTTTTACAGCAACATCTACATTGTATTCTATCCATGCACCGGATACCAACAACATAATTGTAACTTCATCTTCAGGTAATACGTACTTCACTACAAACGCCGGGGTTAACTGGACAACTTCCAATGTGGGAACTACAAATACCCTGAATGATTCAAAATGGATAAATGCATCAACAGGTTATGTATGCGGAAGTTCAGGTTGTTTCAGGTACACTACCAACTTTGGAGCTAACTGGGTGGGTACCAATCCGCCAACAACAGCAACATTGAACAGGATTGTTGTCAACGGGAGCGACGTTTATGTGGCAGGTTTTGATAACGCCATGAACATGTACAAAACAACCGATAACGGAACTACGTGGACAGCTATTCCGTACAGCGCAACAGGGCAGTATTCAACTTTTGATGTTTACGCTTTTGATATGAAGGGAAGCACAATGCTGGTAGGCGGTACATACGGGCAAATGAATAAATCTACTAACTCAGGCGCAAACTGGCAAACCGCTTCAACTCATGTAACGGTTGCCAATATGGTCGATATCTACGCGGCATCCGGAAACGGCAGAGTGATAGCAATAGGCACCAACACGGGCGGTACCGATGCGATTGTATATTCAACTAACGGCGGTGCTTCGTGGGATAAAGGTTCGGGTGCGGTGCCTGACCAGGTATTGAGCGATCTGAATATGCGTAACGCGAATACAGGATATGTTGTTGGAAGGTTTGGAATATTCTGGAAAACTACTAACGGCGGAGTTACATGGGATACCTCGAGAAGCCATAACACCACATTAACAACCTATTTCTGTAACGGCGTTGATTTTGTTGATGATAACACCGGCTGGATCACAGGCGGCGTTGCGGGTGTTGGAGGCAATACCAAGATATGGAAAACTACAGATGGCGGCGTTAACTGGACCGAGCAGACGCAGAATTATTCAGGTCCGGTTGGCGTGAGGATCGAATTCCTTGATGCCAATACCGGCTACACATGCGGCGCGAACCAGATCCAGAAAACAACCAATGGCGGCGTTAACTGGTTCTATGTTACTAACGGTATAAATACTTCATCTACATATAACGGACTCTCGGTTGTTGACGCAAACACTGTGTTTGCCTCAAACTCCAGTGCGCAGATCTTCGGAACCACGGATGGCGGCGCTAACTGGGTAAATATGAACTTCCCGCTTACAGGCATCGGTACACTCTTCTGCACCGACTTCATAAATGCCAACACAGGGATGGTTGCAGGTATTTTTGGAACAGTAGGCAAAACTTCAAACCGCGGCACTACGTGGGAACTGAGCCAGACCGGCGGATATACAACTATGGGTATAGATATGGTGCACCCTGACACCGCCTTCGCTGTATGCGGTAACACTTTTGGCGGGGAAATATACAAATATGTGAAAACACTCACGGGCACAATTACATGGAACAATGAAGTGCCTTCTGAATATACGCTTTCGCAGAATTACCCCAATCCGTTCAATCCGGTTACAAAAATAAAATTCACTTTGCCGAAGGAAGGAATTGTGACATTGAAGATATTTGATGTTACCGGAAGGGAAGTTAAGACATTGATCAACGGTTTGGGATTCAGAAGCGGCACTATCACTTATGACTTTGATGGGGCAGAACTTTCTTCGGGAATATATTTCTATTCGCTGTTTGTTGATAATAACAGGATAGATACAAAGAAGATGGTTTTGGTCAAATAGGCATCTGACAGATTGCAGCCGGCTTCACTTAAACAAAAAAAAGCACGTTAATTGTGCCGGAAGTCTTACCGGGTTTTGAACTTCATTTTCATGAGGCTCTCTCTATAATCCCGTTGATTGCCGGCACTTTTTTTCGGCTGTCTTCACTTGAGGAGTATAATTTTTCTTGTGAGGCTGATATTTTCTGATGAAAGCCGGATAAAATAAACACCCCCTGCAAGGTCTGCGGCTTCGAAGTCAGCAGTATAATTCCCAGCGATTAGTTCACCTTCAAAAAGTACCTGTACAATCTTTCCGGATACATCAAACACTTCCAGCCTGAAGCTGCCGCTGTTAGCGGGTACACTGAAGTTTATCTTAGTTGCAGGATTGAACGGATTTGGATAGTTTTGCTCAAGCGAAAAGCTTTGCGGGGTAATTTCACTGCCGGGCGAAGCTGATAATATAGCGCCACCGCCATTGGTTGTTTTCAGTATAGTTCCGTTATTGCCGCAGCAATAGCCTGTGTTATCATCAAGGTAAAAGAATATAGAGCTCAGGTTTACATTTACGGGAGATGTCTGGAATCCGAACGAGCTTCCGTTATCTGTTGATTTCAATATTGTTGCGCCGTCACCGCAGATATAAATACGTGAGGTATTGTTTACCGAGTATTCAACCGATCTTAATGTAACCGATGTATTGCTTGTTTGTGTGAACCAGTTTGTACCGAAGTTCGAGCTTCTCAATATCAGCCCGCCTGTGCCAACAGTAATATCTGAATTACCGAAGAGCGGCACTGCATACAGGTTTGCGGTTGAGCCGCTTGAGGCAAGCACCCAATTAGTGCCAGAAGAAAATCCCTTTAGGAAAGTACCATTATTGCCTACTATATAATTCGCGAATATCGCCGATGATGCATTGAGCTGCTGAGTTGTGGGGCTTGGCAGGGAAATCCAGTTCACGCCCGCATTCGAGCTTTTCAGGATTGTTCCGCTATCACCAACCGCAACAAAATTATAGTCGCTGATATCTCTCAAGGTTTTTGTTGAAGGGGAGGTAATAGTCAGCCAGTTTGTGCCGTTGTTTGTAGTTCTTAATATTGTTCCGCCCTCGCCGACTGCCATAACCGGGCCGCCTGCAGTCTCCATAAAACAGATGCAGTACAGGTCATTGGCTGTTCCTGAATTTTGCAGTATCCAGTTTATCCCCCCGTTTGAAGTGTGCAGGATAACTCCGTTATCTCCGCATGCCCATACCAGGTTTTCGTTGCCGTGATGTGAGTTTATCGAATGCAGGTTAACTGAAGTTCCGCTTACCTGCTGGAACCACTGCGAGCTTATGGATATAGTATAAAGCAGCAGCAAAGCCGCGGCTTTAAAGATGGATGTCGGTTTCATTGTTGCTGATTATTAGTTACTTCAATAATACCATTTTTTTTGATTCAGAAAAAGTACCTGCTGTTAGCCTGTAAAAATATACACCGCTCGGCAGGGTAGATGCATCGAAATCGGTTTCATATACCCCCGGCTGGAAGGACTCGTTCACCAGCATCTTTACCTCTTTTCCAAGAATATCGAATACCTGCAGCTTTACCTCCGCCGGGCTTGAAATATTGAACCTTATCTTTGTTGCGGGATTAAACGGGTTCGGATAATTCTGCGAAAGCGAGAATTTTTCGGGTATTTCCGTGGATACAGGTATCAAGCCGATAGGGGATTCGTATTCTAATTTCAATGACCATGCTTTTAAAACACCCTGTTCAGGAGCTTTCCTGTCATATATTTTTAAAATCCAGGGTCCTGAGCCATCCTGAAGCAGATACCTGTTGAAGGATTTGCAGGGTGCATAATAACCGGTAAAGGGGGGCAATCCTCCGAAACAAATGTTTTGTGAGGAGGAATCATTCAATTGAGTGCCAATAAAGTTATCAAGTATCCCGCCCCGTCTGTATACCAGAGTATCTTCACGGTTCCGGTTTATGAGTGATATCTCCAGGTCCCCGGCTTGTGTATGTAAAATCGTATCAAGGGTCACATTTACTGACTTAATAACCGCCGAAGGGGGAATCTGGTCCATACTTAAATTTATGGTATCATATGTATAGTGACTATCGAGAATGCTCTTATTAATATTATGTCTGGATTGGTAAAAAGTATATGAATATGCCGGCTGCATTTTCATCATCGTTGGTACTTTCGCAGAACTTCCCATAGTTAATATGCTGCCGTCAGGCAGCTGTGAAGTCAGATATGAAATGTCAAGCGATGCACCTGTGCGATTGTACAGGTATTCCCAAATTGTATTGCCGGAAGAACCTCCATATTTTAATATCATCCAGTTTGTTCTGCCGTATTTCTGCTGATAGCCCGAGATCATAATATCGTTGTTGTTATCAAAAGCCATTTCATAACCAAATGAGCGTGCTGAGAAATAATCTCCGTATCTTCTGTCCCAAAGCAAGTTACCGGCAGAGTTATATTTCAAAAGAAAAGTTGCGGATCCATAATAGTTGTTGTAATATTCATAATTAGAGCGTCCCAATACAAAGATGTTGTTATTGTTATCTATCAGCAGCTTGCTTCCGTCTTCTCCCCCGGCATTCATTGTGTTAAGAACCTGTGTCCACAATACGCTGCCTCCGGTTGTGACCTTCTGCAGCAGCATTGAAGAGGTATCTGCGCTGTACCAGGCATCTGCGGCGCCGCATAAAACCAGGTTCCCGTCCGGCGAAGGTTTGATATCATAATATATATCCATATTTCCCGGTGTTCCGTTGTAGCCGGCTGTCCATAACAGGTCACCTGTTGGGCTGTATTTTAAGAGTACTGCATTCAGAAAGCCGTTCGCGGAGTCATTTACCGTACCGCCGACATAGATATTTGACTGGTTATCAGCATAAAGGCATTCGCCGGTAGTAAGGTAAGTATAGCTTTTGCGGGCGTAAGTTCGTTTCCATTGCAGTGCACCTGAAGAGTTCAGCTTGATAGTGAGGATAGAATCCCGGTACACGCTGCCGTATAACACTGAACTGCCGGTTACATAACAGTTTCCCGCGTTATCAACCGTTATTGCATGGGGGTCATCGAACGAGTCGTAACCACCCGCTGATGTGTAAAAATACTCCCATAAAAAACTGCCGTTTGAACTATATTTAATTACCCCATAATCTGTATTGGTAGTTAGGCCGCGTTTACCTTCAAGCACATAGATATTGTTCTGATTGTCTATACACATTGAACGTGGACTGTCACCGCTATCCTGTCCAAAACCGGTGTATTCTATATTCCATAAGAGCGTTCCTGCTGCATTAATTTTGGTTAACTCAAAGAATTGAGTAGTGCCTTGTGTTGAATCAGCTATGGACCTGGAAAGGTAAATAAAATCGTTGTTGTTATCTCGCAGCACTTTTATGACTTCTGTATGCAGATCATAAGTATTGACCCATTCAGGTGCTAATTGCGAATATACGGTAGTTCCCCAAATAATAAGAAGAAAGAGAATTTTTTTCATTAGTATTTATACAAAGTTATTTTAACAATACCATTTTTTTTGCTAAAACAAAATCACCTGCTTCAATTCTGTAGAAATATACCCCTGAAGCCAGGTTATTGCCGTTGAATTCTGCTTTGTATCTGCCTGCCTGTTTGAATTCATTATTTACTAATTTTATTACTTCGCGTCCCAGTATATCATATACTACCAATGTAACCTTGGTATTTCTGGGCAAGTCATAATTTATGCTAGTTACAGGATTAAACGGGTTTGGATAGTTTTGGGATAAACTAAAAGTTAACGGGATTGTATTTTGGGTATTTTTTAATGCGCTTCCGCTATCACCATTAATTGTGTGTCCCAAGATCTCAATAACATATTCTCTTTTATGGTCATTTCTGAGTATCGGCAGAGCGGAGCAATCGAATTTCATTTTGATGAAATTTGAATCATCAACCATTCCGTACTTTGTATCTATGTCCGACAGCTCGGCTACAATATTCAGTGAATTTTGAAGACTGATATTCTCACCATCTGTCAAAGGCATTTCGTTCATGTCATAGCCCGTATAGCTCAATGAAGCAGCGCCAATATAGCCCATCTGAAAATTACTCTGAAATTTAATTTTAATATCCCGAACTGCATCAGTATCTGAAAACAGAGGAAGAATTACAACCGATGGCAGCTCTCTTCTTGCAAAGATACCGGTTACAGAATTAGAGTAATAAGATGTGGCAGTTAATACACCTGCTGTGTCTTTGGGACCGGAAATTGGATATTTCTGGTTCCCTGTTTCAGTTATAAACGCAATCGGATAACTAATACCTGAGTTGTTTTTCATCGAACTAAGCTGATTGCTATTCTTTTCATTAGAATTTCTTGAATCAATAGCAGTCTTGAAGTTTTTTTTGCGTTTGCTGCCATCGGGATTCGGAAAGTGAGCATACATACTGTCACCGGAATACCCAACAGTTCTTACCGAGGCAGGATGATTGTAATGCAGGTTATTTGTCACATTTGTTGCGTTTAAGAGCACAGTATCGCTTGCAATAACATATCCTGAATCGTACAGCACAATTTCATTATCTTCGGTAATTCCCATTTTCTTAGAGATGGGATAGTCTATGGCGTACATTTTAACCTGTTCAATAAAGCTGTCATCATGTTCGTTTTCCACTAAATACAGTTCTATTTTAGAATGATTGATTAAAGGTTTTGAAACTAACTTATACCTATCCGTAATATCCATGCCTTGAGGAGAAAATTCAGATCTGTGCAAAACATTATTTTCAACAGTGTAATCGCCATTTATATCCTTAACATGCAAATAAGGGCAACCGCCGGGTTTGGGTAAGCAGGATTTTTCAACGTAAACTGTATATGATCTTTCTACAACGCTATATGGAAAGTTGTTGAGTGCATTTTCATTTGCCCATTCTGGATATAGTTTAGCATTTATTTTTATGCTGTCACCAAAAGCATAATCCTCAATAGGCAAGTCAAGCTGAAGATTTATATATAGATCTTCTGAACTTTGATTCCAGCCAGCAGTTTGATACTTGACTAATGATGGGTTATTTACACTAGCTCCGTTTAATCGTTTTATGTTAACCTGTTCCCAGTTTCCTTGCTTGTTTTTTCTTTGTGCAGTTATAAGTACAAAACAATCATTTGTAAAAACTGCTTTCCACGTAATGTTAGTTGTGCTATCGTAGCAGCAATTGCTCATAACATCAGTATGGATATCTGCATAAGGCAAAAATGATCTTATGCCATAATTATCATTCCATAACTCAATTGTGTAAATATTGTAATATCCATTTACAAGCGCCATGTTGGTCAATTGCTTGAAATCTAAATCTGAATTTCGTGGTCTGAAACTTGATCCTAAATATTGTGTATTGCCAGACTTGTTTACTTTTAGCAGATGAATCATGGATGTATTTTCACTATAATAAGGTGGAGAGAAGCCCGACGTTACCCAAATGTATGGCCATTGTATTGTGTTACTTGATGTTTTATGTATAAAAACTGAGTTAACAGGGTATTCATTAGGAAAAGATAAGATGTCATTTGCAAGGATTAAGTCTTTCCCATTCTTACCTTTTACCGTATTACCGGTACCGTTTTCGTTAAGTAAACAGGTTATTACATTATTCCTTTGGTTATCAATAAAGGAAAGAATACTGACGCCAAACCCACTGTACACAGATAAACGTGGTCGATTCTTGAAGTGCAAGAAATATTCTTCACCAGAATCATCATCTTTATAGCCAAAAAACCTTTGCTGAATACCGCCATACTCTTCAATACATGTAATAGATTGGGTATCTGCTTTGCCTAGCTCACTAATCCAAATTTTGTTGCTGTATAACGTATCCGAAGATACAAACAAAGATACATCATACGGATTAAATAAATTACTATCGACAATTTCAAAGGTTGAGCCATCAAAGAATGGATTAGTTTCAGACTGAGGAATAGTATAGTTTACTTTAGCAAGTCTTTTATTCCCATTGTCACAAATATAAATCGGATAAATTGTCGAATAATCATTTACAATTTCTGATCCCGCCGTAAGTCCAGTCGGGAATGCAAATTCGGAATTATTACTGCCATAATTACCATAATGGTTAATACCAGAAGAAATAACATTTTCTCCCATATGATAGACTGTATTCCAGCCTCCGTCCAATGCAAGTACCCTTCCGTCTTCACCCGAATTATAAGGCAACAGATTTATGTCTTCAATTATTTCAAATAGTCCTGTGGATTCATCAGTATGGGTTCGGACTATATGCGATTTGGCAAACGATCTATCAAAGATTTTTCCAACAAATTCATCGTAACTTAAAATTTCCATATCTCTAAGTATATTATTTGCAATCACTAAAGAAGATTTTCCTGGTTTTCTACTAGATATTGGCGATTTAGAATATCTCCGCTCATCAATATTCTTAATAAGTTCCCTATTATCAATAATGAAATTTGTATTCCCGTTTTTGAGCGTTGATCTATTCAAAGTAATAAAATCTTTAGCTGAAAAATAAATACCGTATGTCATATCCGAATTTCGAATAACTTGGTAATTCTTCTTTCTTATTGCATCGCAATATCTAAAAGATTCGCCGTATTGAAATAAAATATTTTGCAAGAATAATTCGACATTTGCACTGTCACTTCTTTGAGGTCCATTAACGAAGTCGAACTTTGTTCTATAATCATTTTTATTTATTATGATTTTGAATGAAACTAGACCTGTAATCAAGATGAAAATTGTTAAAATTACCTTTTTCATGAGTTGTATTATTATAAATTATCTTTCAATTCCGTTTTCGCAATTTCGCTTGCTTTTGTATTTGGAAGCTTTTCAATAATTTGTTCTAATAATGTGGTTAGTTCTTCAATTCTTTCCTTTGACTTTAGAATCATAATGATACACTCAATCGCATCTTTTGTTACAGCAGAATTAGATTTATTATAAACAAACCACTTACAGTCATCAAGTGTTTGCTCATCTAAATTACTTGTTATTCCTTTGAGAGCTAACATAAGTTTGAATGCTTGATCAATATAATTGCTATATGAATATTTATAGATGAACTCTCTATAAGACTCAGCCTTTTCATTATAGTCAAGCTTAAAATCTCTGGAATATATTTTTATCAATTCATCAAAGGCAATCTTTTCTTTGTCAATTGGTTCTTTAACATTGAAGATTAGTGTATTCGATTCTATAAATTGTTCCTCATTTATTCTCTTCTTAAATTGAATATAATATTTATCTGCTGTTAACAAACCATTAACACTACCAGCTTGATATCTTATGTAACTTGTAGCAAAATTATCTAATACATCTATTCTATGACTGATTTCTTCACCTGGGCAAAAAGTATAATTAGCGGTTTCCAAATACGTTGAAATCAATCCTAAATAGTTAAGTAGATTTCCTTCGGAGTTTTTGATAATGATGTTTGTGTTAATAAAATCATCGTTAAAACTCTTTATCGTAATATTCTCATTGCTTACATTCTTAAATTTGATATTCAACATGATCAATTCACCTTCTATATAGGTATATTTATCTAATTCAATGTTAACATTCAATTGTTCAAATTTAGCCTTTGTATCACTAAGTATTGCTCCAGCATTTCTTTTTTCATAACATATAGGTTTATGGTTGTTTTGATCAAGCTCAAGAATTCTACCATATATCGTGCATGCATGCGTGTCACAAAACGTTAAATATGGCGTTGTTTGTGTAGTGCTAATTCCAGATTCATTCATTAAGCATCTGATGCTATCTGTACCAGTGTGATACTCATTGTTAATGCCAATTTGATGTGTTAATTCGTGTGTGATAATAGCAGTATTCAAATTTGAGAAATTTGTTGGCTCTAACCGTGCAATTTTCCCAACAAAAATGTATGAATAACCTAAACCTATTGAGCTAATACCAACTCTATTCGAAAAAGCATCATAATTCAAACTATCTATACCGCATGTATAATAGGGGTGTCTGCCCAGATTAAAATATGTACTTTGTATAGTGTCTCTATGAAGAGCTAATGCTAGTCCAGGATTATAGTTTCCACTTACAATTGAATTTATTACTCTGTAAGAAACTGAAGTCCCAAATATATTCCCATTCATACTCGTGTCATTGTTTATTGCCCGACATCTATACCTGAATGCATTATCCATGTCGGTAGATTTTTGTAACAATGAAAAATCTCTACCCCCACGACTTTCCATGTAGAAATGTCTCCACCCGACAAATTTTAAACGTAAATCTCTAATACAGTCGGGAGTGGGTATCAGAGGTGTTGTTGCACCTGTATCATCACAACCAGTTATGGAAAATGTTATGAAACTAAAAATTATAATCATAAATACAAAAACGATTTTATAATTTCGATTTACCATTGTCATATTATTTAATTAGAACTAATTTAATAACTTTCATATTTCCTTTAAAATATAATTTACAAAAGTATATCCCAGAAGGCAAGCAATCAGTTTCAAAACGTAATCTATGAAAGCCTGCTTGTAGAACGCCATTTAATAATTCAGCCAATTTATCACCTTTCACATCATAAATACTAACTCTTACCCAATCACTTACAGGTATATAAAATCTAATATCGGTGGCTGGGTTGAAAGGATTTGGGTAGTTTTGAAAAAGTGTAAATTCACTAACCACAGCTGAATATGATTGTTGAATTCCAACAGGGCTACCTGTCTTTATCACTACCCCATTAGTCCCGACTGCCCAGCCAGTTTGTTGATCTATAAAATATATATCGTGTAAGTCATTTGAGGTTGGTGATATCTGAATTGTCCAGTTTGCACCTGCATTTGACGATTTCAAAATTGTACCAGAGTTCCCAGTGATATAACCCTCTAATTCATCTATAAAGTAAACTGCTCTTAAGTCTATTGAAACATTGCTCTGTGGAAATGACCAATTTTGTCCATAATTTGTAGTCTTGCGTATTCTCCCATTGCTCCCAGCAACAATTAATGTACCAGCGTTACTCAAAAATGTACCATCGTAACAACTATTTCCTGTAATATTTAGTAAAGTGACCCAATTAGTGCCACCGTTTACAGTACTTCTTACAACTTCAGAACTCAGGCTTCCAAAAGTGTATCCCTCCCCTGGAGTATTCATGATTATTGAAAATATGTCTGGCCCACCTATCCCTTGAATAGACCATGAAGCACCTCCGTTTAGGCTTCTTAGTATAATTCCGTTAACTCCTGCAATATTACATCTGGTGTTTGTTGAAAAACATACTGCATATAAATTATTGGTAGTTACTCCTAAACCTTGTTGTGTCCAGTTAATTCCACCATCTATAGTTCTATATATCTTCCCGCTATCACCCACAGCATATCCGTTGTTGTTGTCTACAAAAGATAGTCCATTAATTCTCCGGTCACTTAATGTTTGCACCCAGTTCACACCACTATTCGTTGAACGCCAAATCCCTCCTTCACCCACAACGATTCCGGTGAACTCATTAAAGAATTTAACCGCCCTAAGTTCATTATTTCCAATTGTGGAAATCTGTGTCCATTGTGATGAAGAATAATTCACAATGAACATCATAAACAAGATCGCTGTATAAGTTCTTTTCATTTGTATTGATTATTTGAGTTTGAATACGTGTCGTAAAGATTCTGTGAGTAAATAGTAAAAACTTTAGTTCGGTATCGGGCTCTTCTAAAGATCCAAGGTTTACTTTTCATTCATAAAATAATTGTAAATGTTTGAATTGTCAAGTATTGCAGAAACTATTTCGATCGCAAATTCTTATCCTAAGTATTAATAGCACATATATGCTAATTGTTCGGCAAAATTTTCGCAAAAAAAACTTTTAAATATCTTCAATACACAACACTGGTGTTAAAAGGTACCAAAAACCCAGGTATTGGTTTGCGAGTCAAAAATCCCCTTTGCTACTTTCCGCTAAAATTAATGAATGCTAAATAGACCTTTACTCAAGTCTTATTTTACAAGTATCATTTTTTTGGTTTCGGTATAGCTGCCTGCATCCAATTTATAAAAATATGTACCGCTTGGCAGATTAGCCGCGTCAAACCCGTACTCATATACGCCGGATGAAAGCGGCTCATTCAGCAATTCCTTCACCATCCTGCCGGTGATATCATAAATAGCGAGCTTAACATTCGTGTTCGAAAATTCATTTGGAATGCTGAACCTGATCTTAGTTGCGGGGTTAAAAGGGTTCGGATAATTCTGCTCAAGCGAAAATTCCGAAGGCAGCTCTGTGCTTACCTGCTGTATGCCTATCGTTGAGCTGTATTTAAGCGTAATAAAATCTGTGTTGTTCGGGTTATCACTTCCGCCCGTAACATATACATTGCCCGCGCCATCAACCCATAACGCATTGCCGCTATCGAATTCATTACCCGAGCCATTATATGTAAGCACCCACTTCTGTACTCCTGCCGGATCGTAACCAACTGTAACTATGTTCTGCGGATTCCCCGTGCCATCGCCAACAATTCCCGTAACATATACATTGCCGGTCGGATCTGCCATTACCCAGTTGCAGTAATCATTGCTTGTACCCGGCCCGGTATACCGCGCCACCCACTGCTGGGCCCCGCTGTTGTTATACTTTATGGTGCAGTAATCGTCTCCCGTGCCTGTGCCTGCGCTGTTACCGGTCACATAAACATTGCCCGCGTTATCAAGTATCACGTTCCATGCTTCATCCCAGCCGTCGGGACCGTCATATATCGCAGCCCATTGCTGGACGCCGCTGTTATTGTATTTTATCGTGCAATAATCGCTTTCAGTGCCGCTGCCGGTAATGTATCCTGTAACGTAAATATTCCCCGCGGCGTCGATCGCATTGCTCGAAGGGAAGTCTGCCGCGCTGCCCGAGCCGTTGTAAAATGTGCTCCAAAGTGTATTGCCTGCCGGATCCAGCTTCATCGTCATGTAATCAAGGTCGGTACCTGCATTGGTTACCGCGCATGTTACGTATGAATTGCCGGAGTTATCTATCTGTATTGAATTCCCGTAATCATCGTTGTTTGCTGTGCCGTTGTATCTTTTTACCCATTGTTCAACGCCGGAAGAATTATATTTTATAGTGCAAACATCATCGCCCGATGCGCCGCCATTGCTGTAACCTGTAATGAATACATTGCCTGAATTATCAACCTGGAGCGAGTAAACTTCATCTGTTCCGCTGCCCGGGCCGTTATACCTTGCCGCCCACTGCTGCGCGCCTGCGGAATTGTATTTCACCACGCAGTAATCCAACCCTGTGCCTGAGCCCGTGCTTGCTCCGCTTACATAAACGTTTCCTGAGTTATCAACTTTAACAAGGTATGCATCGTCATCAAGGTTACCCGGACCGTTATAGCGGGATGCCCACAACTGATTTCCTGCGGCGTCATACTTCACAACGGTAAAATCTTTGCCGGAGCCGCTGCCCGAACTGCCGCCTGCAACATAGATATTGCCCGCGCCGTCAACGAACAGGGAAGTAGCTTCGTCGTAATTATTCCCTGTGCCGTTGTATCTTTTTTCCCATACAATTGAAACCTGTGAGAACGAAGTTCCCGCAGCAAAGCTGCAAAAAATGAACAGAAGTATTAATTTCTTCATTATTATTTATTTAATTAACATCATTTAAGCTGCGTTTCTTTGAGCTGTAGTCATGTGGAAAGGTGGATCAGAGTATATTCATATATTTCCGAATATCTAAGGCTGTACAATTCAAAACATATAAAAATTAAACCATTTATTCAATATTATTACTGCAGTCCTGCCAGAATATGTACGAAATTGTGTATTTCAGCTAATTTTTCCTCAGGCGAATCATGTTTTGGCAGGCGAAATTGTATAGAAAGGGATTTTTTTGATTGCTTCACCCGCGATGTATTTTTGAAGTCCTGGCTGATGCGGTTCATCACTTTCTCAAAATAACCGCTTGTGTATATATCCGGATTCTCAAGATCGAAGAACAGCTCAACTATATCACCCGATATCACAAGCTTTTCAAACCCGTTTTGCGATAGCAGCAGCTTCAGCTCGATGTGCTTTACCAGCGATTCAACCTCTGCGGGCAGCTTGCCGAACCTGTCAACAAGCTCTTCGGATATTCCCTTCAGCTCATCGGTGCTGTTAACCGATGACATCTTCTTGTATATCTCAAGCCGCGCATTTTCATCATCTATATACTCTTCGGGAATATACATACTGATATCAGACTCCACCAGTACCTCATTGCGTTTTGCCTGGCGGCGTTTGGCAAGCTCATGTACTGTTTCAACGGGCAAATTCTCAGTATTAATTTCGCTTACCGCTTCATCAAGAAGCTGCATGTACATATCAAATCCTATTTCACCGATGAAGCCGCTTTGCTCCTTGCCAAGCAGGTTGCCCGCTCCGCGTATCTCGAGATCCTTCAATGCAAGATTCATACCCGAGCCGAGCTCGTTGAATTCCTCCAAAGCATGCAGCCTTCTTACTGCCTGGCGTGTCAACACGCTTTGCGGGGGAGTAACAAGGTATGCGAACGAGCGCAAATTGCTTCTGCCAACCCTGCCCCTTAGCTGGTAAAGCTCTGCCAGCCCGAAGTTATCCGCGCGGTTTATGATAATTGTATTTACACTTGGTATATCTAAGCCTGATTCTATAATTTTTGTGCAAAGGAGCACATTACTTTTCTTTTCAAGGAAACGCATCATCACATTTTCAAGCTGGGCCGGCGACATCTGTCCGTGCGCAACTGCAACTTTTGCGTATGGCGTAATTTCTTCAATTGTTTCAGCAAGCTCATCAAGCTTCGAGATCTTATCATTCACAAAATATACCTGCCCGCCGCGCTGCAGCTCACGCATAATAGCGTTACCCAGCAGCTTTTTATCGAAATTGATTATCTCTGTGTGTATCGGCTGCCTGTTTTTAGGTGGAGTGTTTATTATCGAAAGATCTCTTGCTCCAAGCAGCGAAAAGTTAAGCGTTCTCGGTATAGGTGTTGCGGTAAGAGTAAGCACATCAACATTCTCACGCAAGAACTTCAGCTTCTCTTTTGCTTTAACGCCGAATCTCTGCTCTTCGTCAATTATCAGCAGCCCCAGGTCTTTGAACTTCACATCTTTCGAGAGCAGGCGGTGTGTGCCTATGATAATGTTTATTTTCCCGTTTTCAAGCTTTGTAAGAATTTCCTTCTGTTCTTTTTTTGATTTGAACCGCGAGAGATGGTCAACCTCTGTTGCCCAAGGTGAAAGCCTGTCTTTGAATGTATTGTAATGCTGCTCGGCAAGTATGGTAGTTGGCACAAGTACAGCTACCTGCTTGTTATCAACCACCGCTTTGAATGCGGCGCGGATCGCAACCTCGGTTTTGCCGAAGCCAACATCACCGCAAACAAGCCTGTCCATAGGGTGTTCGTTTTCCATATCTCTCTTTACCGCCTCTGTTGCCGAGGCCTGGTCGGGGGTATCTTCATACATGAAGCTTGCTTCAAGCTCCTTTTGCCAAACTGAGTCTGCCGAAAAACGGAATCCCTTTTGCGCCTTGCGTTTTGAATACAGCTCAATAAGATCCTGCGCGATCTCAAGGATCTTCTTCTTGGTTTTCTGCTTAATCCTCTCCCATTCAGTACCGCCAAGCTTGTTTAGCTTTGGTGTAACGCCTTCCTGGGCGGAAAATTTTTTAATAAGGTGAATTGAGTTCAGGTTTACAAAGACCATGTCGTTATCTTTGTAAAGCAGCTTAACAGCTTCCTGCTCAACACCGCCGGTAACTATTTTCTTTAATCCTGCGTATTTGCCGATACCGAAATTCTGGTGAACCATAAAGTCACCGTAGTTCACTGTGCCAAGCTCTTTGAATGTAATGCCATCAAACTTGCGTTTGCGCCTTGCCGGACGGAAATACCTGCTGAACACTTCGTGTTCGGTATAAACGGCGGTTTTTGCATCAGGCAGCAAAAATCCCTCGTGTATCGAACCCGAAAGATAATTTACACTCTCAAGCTCTGAGGCTTCATCAAGCTCTTCAACCAGCTCCTTCATTCTTTTAAGCTGGTAGTCATCACTGCACGAAATGAATATGCTGAATCCCTCGCGGCTTAACTGCTTTAGGTTATCAGTAAAATGACGCGTGTTGGAATTAAACGCCGGCTGTGTTTTAGCGTCAAATACTATTTCGGTAATTCCGGCTTTATCGCCTTCGGGAATGGCTTCAGACTTAACCAGCGGGAAGCCGGAAATATATGACCGCCGGAATTTTACCGACGCAAAGTAGATATCTTCATTATCTTTTTTGATGAGATCCGGCTCATCAAGCAGGATGAATGTATCAGGCTTCAGGTAGTTTATCAGCTTCTCGTGCGGACTCTGCATCTCATCCAATGCTTCAACCGAGGGCAGTATTTCAACTCCGTTAATTTTTGCTATCGAACGCTGTGTTGCCAGATCAAACTCGCGGATCGATTCCACAGTATTGCCGAAAAACTCCAGCCTTACAGGCTGCCTCAGATTTTCTGGGTAAATATCAACAATGCCGCCGCGCACTGCGAAGTCATTTTCTTCTTCCACCATTTTCTTGCGCGTGAATCCGTAGCTGTTAAGCCTGGTCACGAACTCTTCAAAATCCAGATCAGCGCCCGGACTTACTGAAAGAATATTTTTGCTGAATGAGTCTTCAGATAAAATTGATTTGTTCAGGGTTTCGGGTGTGGTGAGCAGTATAAAATCCTCTTCGCCTGAAAGCTTTCTCAGCGCAAGCGAGAGCGGAGATATATCCGCTTCAAACTCTTCATCAAACTGCGAGATGTACAGCATGGCAGCTTCGCTGCCTGCAAGCAGGTTAATATCATCCTTCAGCCGGAAGAGCTTTGTATGGTCATTTGAGCAGTAAACTATTTTCCTGTGGCTGCCGTAAAGATAATTTATAACGAAGCTGCCCAGCGAACCGCGAAGCCCGGTAAAAAAAAGCTCGCTGTTTCCTGCTTCAGCTATTTTTGCAAAATTCCCTGAACTGTATATTTTTTCTTTAAGCCTGTTCAGCATAAGATGTTGCTCATATCAATAAATTCCTGCACACTAAGGGTTTCAGCCCTGCGGCCCGGATCAATTCCCGTTTTGCCTATATCAACCTCCATGTTCTTCAAAGAGTTCTTTAAGGTTTTCCTGCGCGTGCTGAATGCAGCCTTAACCAGCTTCCTGAAAAATACAGTATCTTTGATGCCCGCTTCCATGGAGCGGGTGAAATCAAAATGTATAAGGCGTGAATCAACCTTTGGCTTTGGAAAGAAGCAGCTATTTGAGACCTTAAACAAAAGCTTTGGCACACAGAACGCCTGGGTTAATACCGAGGGTATCCCATACTCCTTGCTGCCGGGAGCGGCGCAAATACGCTGCGCAACTTCTTCCTGTATCATTAACTGCGCATCATTAATAACATGGCGGTTGTCTATCAGCTTGAAAATTATCGGGCTGGTTATATTGTAAGGTATGTTACCTATTATCCGCAGTTTTTTTTCACCGCCGGCTGCCGCTTCAAGATCGTACTTCAAAAAGTCACCGGTCACTATATTAAGCTGCGGGAATTCCTTTTCCAGTATCGCCGAATTGTTCCTGTCAAACTCAACTACCGTTAACCTGCATCCGGTTTCCAGCAGGAACCTTGTAATTGCGCCCTGGCCCGGACCTATTTCAATTACATTATCGCCTTGAAAAGGATCAAACGAGCTTACAATATTTTTGCAGATGTTAACATCCTTCAGGTAGTTTTGCCCAAGCGATTTTTTCGCATAAAATGTATTTCCTTTGTATTCAGACAACTTTTAGCGGGGTAGCAGATTTAAAAGGCTGTAGCGCTTATCTATCATTTCCATTTCACTCATTGTATTGGTTTTGTATTCCCCAAAGTGCCACATTCTCGCCTGGTCGCTGTAATGGTCATTAACAGGCTGGCCGGATTGACCTGTGGAATTAATAGTAAGCGGGTGCTCAATATCAGCCATATTAACCAGCATCCTCATAGATGCGCCTACAACAACTCTGTATTTACCATCTTTCATAACATCCGAAAACCTGTATTCTGTATTGTTAACCGTGGTTTGATCGCCGCCGCACTCAAACGGGCCGATGTTAAACGTGTTATCCAGCGCTTCAACAATTCCAAGCGGGTGATAGAACTTCACATTGTGGATTTCGCCCCAGTGCCATGTGTTAATATCTCTATTCGGGAATCTTTGTCTTAAGAACTCAATTGCCTGCGCAATGCTTTCCTTTATAATATCGCTGCGTGTTTCTATTTTAGGTGTGTTGATATTATCGAACCAGGGATTGTTTTTATCCTTCATTATGATCTCAAGTGAGCGGTATGGTATGTTCTGTATTGCAAGGAAATCATTGAACACATTTTCTCCAAGCTCATCACTGAAAGTATTTTTTATCAGGAACACAAGGTATGTGTTGTAGACTGATCCAATTGACTCATTGGGCGACATGTCGCCGTTCCATGACCTTAAGCGTTCTACTGCCCAAACTACATCGTTATTGCCGGGTGAAGAGTTCTCGTAACAATCTGTATAAATATCTTTGGTGATATTCTTGGCGTAGGGCGATTCTGTGCTGTTCTGCAGCAGCTTGTAGTCATCAAGATCAAGCATCGTCTTTGAATCGATGAACTTTGTGATACGGTCGAATCTCGATGACGGCTCCCAAAGGTATGAAATGTAAAATTTATCCTTAACATCCTTCATCCAGCCGAACGGATCGGTATTGGCGGTAACAATGTAGCCTTCCTTCGGATTGTAAAGCTGGGGCATCTTATCGAAATCCACGAATCCGGCCCATTCAACTTCTTCTGCTGATGGGAAAATAAAGTTATTCACCGAAGCGGTTTTGCGTATTGGTATTTTGCCCGCTGCCTGGTAGCCGATGTTGCCGTATATATCAGAATAAATGAAGTTCTGCGCCGGAGCAGTAAAATCCTTTAATGCAATTCTGAACTCATCCCAGTTCTTAGCGTGGTTAATGCCGTAGAAGCAGTTTATCTCATCACTTAACTCAAAGCCAGTCCAGCGGAATGTCATGAGTTTATCTTTGTATGGGTCCTCCGGATTTGAATCCATATCAGCAAAACCGCGGAACCGCAGGTCTGATACAACCGGTCCTATCTTTGTTGTCCTTATTACAATATCAGTTTCAACCGAATCCTTAACAAATATCTTTTCTTTGATAGAATCAATCGCCAGCACCTGTTTGCCGTATTTGTATTTGCCGTTATCGGCAGAGTCAAGCTCCAAAATCACAAAATCATTGTCATCATTCATAAGGTTAGTTAATCCCCAGCTAATATATTTATTGTTTCCTATAACCACACCCGGTATTCCCGGAAAAGTCATTCCCCTCAGGTCAAGCTCACCGCCTTTAATGCGAAGCTCATACCAGCGCGAAGGCGCCTGCAGCGCAAGATGCGGATCGTTGGCAAGTATCGGCTTGCCGTAAATTGAGCGGCTGCCTGATACAACCCATGAGTTGCTGCCCGTGTGCGAAACATTAATGCCGAGGAACTTCCTGTAGCCTTCGTTCATTTCAAAAAAGCCCTTACCAAGAGCTGAAACTTCTTTCAGGTAATTTGAGCCTTCCATGTTCACAGCTTCCGGCTGAGTGGTATCACTTTCAACCGGCTCCGGTTTAATGTAGATCGTTATATTTGTATCAGGAAAAATAGCCGCAGTTTTTTCAATGCCTGCTTTTGTGAGAACTTCGCCGAGGATGTAATCGGTGTACCATGCAATGTTAAGGTCCCATGCCATCATTCTCGCAAGCATCAGCGAGTGTTCAGGTTTCCACGGTTCCGGCTTGTAGTTCAGTGCATCAAACTCAACCGGCAGATTGTTGTAATGTGATTCAATAAAACTGTTGATGCCAAGAGTGTATGATGTTAGTATTTCCTTCGATTTCGGATTAAGGCTGCCATACCATGCATAAGCGAACCTGTAGATGCCGATCGTTTTAAAAAGTTTATCGAACTCTATAGCCGTTGAGCCGAAAATCTCAGAGAGCCTGCCTTCGGCAACCCTGCGGGTTAGATCCATCTGCCAAAGCCTGTCCCTTGCATGTACGTAACCTTCTGTAAAGTACGCATCTTCTTCGTTCGAAGCATAGATTTGGGGTACGCCGTAATCATCAAAATACAATTTTACGGGTGATTTCAGTCCGGAAACGGCAATTTCGCCGGATGTAGGGTAAAACGAGCGCTTTGAGAGATTATTGAACACTACCCCTAATACTATCAGTACCGGGACCGCGACTATTATAATGCCAAGAAACGTTTTAACGTATTTATTCATTAATATATATAAATATAACCATATTAGATTTGAACTTAAATTCTTAAATTGCGGACTAACCAAAGAAATCTCTAAACGCGGGAAAAAGGTATGAAAAAAGCAGCTTTAATAATTGCCCTCTTTTTAGTATCAAGCCTCAGCTATGCGCAAATTGATTTTCATAAAGGCACGGTTGCCGAAGTTCTGGCAAAGGCCAAGGCTGAAAACAAGATAGTTATGGTTGATGTAATGACCGACTGGTGCAAGTGGTGCATCGAGCTTGATAACAAGGTTTACGCAAAAAAGGAAGTATCTGATTTTGCCAACGCGAACCAGGTTAATTATAAGATCGATGCTGAAAAAGGCGAAGGCGTGGATTTTGCGAAGAAGTACAAGATACAGGGTTTCCCTTCGATCCTTTTCCTTGATGGCGACGGAAATGAAATTGACCGCGTTTACGGTTACGTGCCGGCAAAGGATTTCCTTGAGATGATGACAGATTATAACAAGGGCATAAACACATACTCATACCTGCAGGCCGAAGTTGAAAAGAATCCTTCGAACATAGACGCAAGCCTTAAGCTTGCAGATAAATACTCAATGTACAGCGAGAGCGATAAGGCAAAAGTACTGCTGAACAAGATAATCGAAATGGATGGCACGAACGCAGGCGGAAAAACCGATGACGCAAAATTCAGGCTCATCCTGTTCGAAGAAAAGGATGCCAAAGCGAAAGCTCTTGAGAGTTTCATCGCCGAAAATCCGAACAGCGATCAGCTCAAAGACGCGTATGTTTCGCTATCAGAAACATATTATTATGAGCTAAGCGATCTTCCTTCGGCTGAAAAGTGGTTCAAAGAAACGCTGGCAAAATATTCCGGCGAAGAGTCAGTTAAATCAAGCTACGGCCAGTTCCTCAACCAGAAGGCTGCCGGCTTTGCAGATAAAGGCACGAGCGACGAAGACTATAAAAAAGGTTTGGGCTTCATCGATGAAGCGCTTCCGTATGTTGCAGGCTCAGTAAATGAAGCCAGCTCATATTATATCCAGTCGAAGCTTTTATATAACCTGAAGGATTATACAAAAGCAATGGAATCAGTTGATAAGGCGCTTAAGATATTTGACAGGAAGCTGTACAGGGATCACAAAACAAAAATAGAACAGCAGCTTAGCCAGAAATAACCTATAAGGGAAAATGAAAAAACTGCCGAAACTCTTTTTTAAAGCCCTCGGCATTATTCTGCTGTTAGCCATTTCATACAAAATGGCCGATAGCGCTCTGGATATATACAATAATTTCGTATATGATAAGGCTATATTGAGGACAACTCCATACGGCTATGTTTCGCTGCTTAAAGATCCGAACAACTATACAGAGTCTGAAGCGGAAGTAAAGGGCGGTGATTTTGTTTATGTAGAGAACTGGGAGTCAGCAAGCAACGAAAGAGTGGTCTTCGCAAAAGTTAAGTCTAAATTCAGCTCAGGCTATGTTAACAAGAGGCTGCTGGTACAGGCCAACCTGAATGTTATGCCGATACTCTCGGTAATAATTCTAACCTTGATGCTGACGTACCTGCTGAGATGGTTTTATTTAAAGATCAATCATAACTATTCATTTAAGGTAAAATAAATTGTATTCCGCAAAGATTAAAATTACGCTTCGCAAGTCTATACTCGACCCGCAGGGCAAGGCTGTTGAACACTCAATACAGAGCCTTGGTTTTAAAAATATCCTTGATACAAGGATCGGTAAATATGTTGAGCTTAAAATTGATACCAATTCAGATGAAGAGGCGCGTATAGTTACTGATGAGGTATGCAGGAAGCTGCTTGCCAACCAGGTTATGGAAGATTATGTTTTTGAAGTAGAAAGTGTGAACGCGGGCTAAAAATATGAGCAAAGCAAAATTCGGAGTTGTTGTTTTCCCCGGCTCGAACTGCGACCACGATGCATATAATACACTTAAGCATGTGCTGGGGCAGGATACCGAGTTTTTGTGGCATAAGAATTCAACCATTGGAGACAGGAATGCCATTATACTGCCGGGCGGATTTTCATACGGTGATTACCTGCGCTGCGGCGCTATCGCAAGGTTCTCATCTATAATGAAGGATGTTGTAAGGTTCGCAAATGCAGGCGGTATTGTTATCGGAATTTGCAACGGTTTCCAGATTTTATGCGAATCAGGGTTATTGCCCGGCGTGCTGCTGAGAAACAGTGACCTTAAGTTTGTATGCAGAAATGTTACATTGAATATAGAGAACAAAAATACCATCTTTACAAAGGCTTATGGCGAAGATGGCACGCCGGAAGGCGGTAAGCTGGTTGTTCCCGTGGCGCACGGCGATGGTAACTATTTCTGCGAAGCTGATACATTAAAAGGGCTTAACGAAAACGGGCAGGTTCTCTTCAGGTATGAAGATAACCCGAACGGCTCGATTGAAAATATTGCAGGCATCACAAATAAAGCAGGCAATGTGCTTGGCATGATGCCGCACCCTGAAAGGGCCAGCGAGGATATTGTTGGCGGCAGCAGAGGGAAATTCATATTTGAGAGTGTTACAGAATATCTGAACTTATAGTTCAAAACTCTGCTTCAAAAAGGAGGCATAATGTATTCTTCACTTGAAATGGCGGTAATAATCGCAGTTGCTGTTATAACTCTGTACTGCGGTATAAAAGTGTTAGTAAAAATAATAAAATAAAATGCTGCATGTTGCAGGGCGGCAGGGAGTAGTAAAATAATGTTCGGTTTAGGACCCCAGGAAATAATCCTGATCTGTATTGTAATTTTAGTTCTGTTCGGAGCTAAAAAGATCCCCGACCTCATGTCAGGGCTTGGCAAAGGCATCAGGGAATTCAAAAAAGCTTCCAAGGATATTGAAAGCGAAATTACCAGCGCAACTTCAGACGAGAAAAAGCCAAGCTGATAAATATGTATAATGATTATTCCGCTTTAAGAAAAGACCTCGAGTCAGGGAAGATTACCTGCACCGAGATCGTGAAATATTATTTAAGCAATATCGAAAAAGGAAAGCATCTGAATGCTTTCCTTTCCGTTTTTGAAGACGAGGCTCTTGCCAAAGCTGCTGAAACTGATGCTAAGCTGAGATCGGGCAATGCAGGCAGGCTTGCGGGAATGGTAATCGCCGCAAAAGATGTCCTTTCCATAAAAGGAAAGAGGCTCACCTGCAGCTCGAAAATTCTTGAAAACTTTGAGGCGTTATATACCGCGACTGCGATAGAGCGGCTTGAAAACGAAGACGCGATTATTATCGGCAAAACTAACTGCGATGAGTTTGCTATGGGTTCTTCAAACGAGAACTCGGCTTATGGCCCGGTATTGAATCCGTTTGATAACACAAGGGTTCCCGGGGGCTCATCCGGCGGAAGCTCCGCAGCTGTTGCTGCGGATATGTGCATGGTCTCACTCGGAACAGATACCGGCGGCTCAATCAGGCAGCCCGCCGCCTTTTGCGGTGTGGTCGGACTCAAACCAACATACGGAAGAGTATCGCGTTACGGATTGACTGCCTTTGCATCATCGTTTGATTCCATAGGGCCTTTCGCCAGGTCAGCGGAAGATGCAGCCCTCGTGCTTGAAGTAATGGCAGGCAATGATAAACACGATTCAACATCTTCTGTGCATGAAGTTGGAAATTATTCTGAAGCAATTCGCGGCTTTGACCCGGCAAAGATCACAATTGGAATAGTTAGTGATCTGGATAGCGAAGGGCTTAATGATGAAGTAAAATCAGTTACTGACGGCGTTATAGCGAAGCTTAAAGAAAAGGGATGCAGCGTTGTACCGGTTGATCTGCCTATGCTGCATTATTCCGTGCAGACTTATTACATACTCACAACAGCCGAAGCATCCAGTAACCTGGCACGCTTCGATGGCGCGCGTTACGGCGTGCGCGCAAAGGACTCTGCCATTCTGGAAGATATGTACGTGAATTCACGTACAGAAGGATTCGGCACCGAAGTGAAGCGCAGAATAATGCTTGGTACTTATGTCTTGTCATCGGGATATTATGATGCTTATTACCTGAAAGGGCAGAAGGTAAGAAGACTAATAAAAGAGGATTTTAAAAAGGCGTTCGGAAAAGTTGATTTTATTATCACCCCAACAACACCCACTACAGCTTTTAAGCTTGGCGAAAAAACGAGCGACCCGCTGGAAATGTATCTTAATGATATTTATACAACATCAGCAAACCTTGCAGGGAATCCCGCAATAAGCGTGCCTGCAGGCAGAGACTCACACGGCTTGCCGGTTGGTATTCAGATAATTGGCGATGATTTTAACGAAGCAGGGATCCTTGCTTTGGGAAGTTATATTATGCGCAACCTGTAGATTGCGCATAATTCAAATGTTATGCGTAATTGTTTACCTGGAATAACTCATATTCTGAAATAGGGATCTCGATCTTATCTTTTAGCTGCATATAAACCACTTCATGGGGATCCCCAAGGTACCACTCTTTACTCTTTTTATTCTTTAAATGTTTCAGAATATCTGAATCAAGAATGCTCTTCACTTTGCTGAGGTCATTTGGATCATTCAATATAATAGCTCTTACAAAGCATTTCCCCGTAAAAAAGAAATAGTCTATCTTAAAATCAATTGAGATGTTCTGCAGGGCGGTTACCGCCTTTTTGAGTTGTTCTTTAGTCATAATTACAAAAATACCTAAATTAATCCATAATTTAAAGAGTAATCAGAAGGGGTGATTACCTTAAAGAACAAGCAAAAATTTAGAAGTCCTTTTCCCCCTCTCCTTCGGAGAGGGGGTTAGGGGGTGAGGTCGTTTTTGTTATTTGATAAGGTAAGCAAAAATTTAGAAGTCCTTTTCCCCCTCTCCTTCGGGGCGGGGGGCGGGGGAGAGGTCAATTTAAAGGGCAAGCAAAAATCAAAATGTGCTTTACTCCCCCTCTCCTCTCAGGAGAGGGGCCGGGGGTGAGGTGATCAACTCAATTCAAAAGGCAAGCAAAAATTTAGAAGTCCTTTTCCCCCTCTCCTCTCAGGAGAGGGGCCGGGGGTGAGGTAAAGTCATCCACTGCAAATCTGTTTCTTCTGACTAATTTCTTAAATTTACAATTGTTATAATTGCTGACCAAAATGGAAAAGATAAAAATTGTATGCCTGGGCGGAAGCCTTGATGCCGGATCATCATCACTTAAGATGGTAAGAAGCGCAGAAAGCAGGCTTAAAGCTTTAGGGGCTGATACGTATTTAATAGATATCCGTGAGCTTAAGCTGCCCATATTCAGCTACTCTGAAATGAAAAAGGGGCCATCAGCAAAATTCACTAAGATACTTGCTAAAATTCACGAAGCGGACGGCTACATTTTCACTTCGCCGGAATACCATGGCACTGTGAGCGCTGCTTTCAAAAATGTTATTGATCACATGGAGTATCTATCACAATACAAACCTCCCTATCTTAGCAGTAAGCCCGTCGGATGTATTGCAATTGCAGGCGCAGAAAGCGCCGGTCACAGTACGCTTAGCACAATGATAAGCATTGTTAATAACCTGAGAGGCATTGCCGCTTCTTCAAGCTTTGCGGCTGGCTCGGGAAGTAATTTATTTAATGCTGCCGGCAGATTGAAAGATAACAATGTGCAGCGACGCTTAAACCGGCTGGCTGATGAAGTTTATATGCTGGCTGTAAAGCTGAAATACTAATCAACCTATAGTTATTATGCAAAAAAAATACTCGTTCCACAGGAGATTTTCAGGGAAAAGAATACTCATCAGCCTTGTTCCGCTTGCGGTTTTTGTGATCCTGGCCTCGGGGGCACTGCTGCAGCAGGATAAGAACAACTGGAATCAGCAGCAGCAGATAAAGAAAAATGAAAAGGTAACCGAAACAAGAAAAGACTCTGCGGCAGCTAAAGAAAATACAGTGCCAGATGAAGAAAATTCCGCGGTTGATACTGTTAAGGTAGGTGCTTATGTTTTTTCGGTGTATGATCTGGACTTTCCGGCTAACAAAGTGAATGTTGACCTTTACCTTTGGTATAACTCCAAAAAAGACAGCCTTGGACTGCTGGAAAATCTTGAAGTAATAAACTCATCTGAGTTCAGCAAATCCGGCGAGACCGATGAAAAACGCGGAGATATAAACTACCTGACAGTGAGGCTTAATGCAACTATTAAACAGGAATGGCAGGTAACAGATTTTCCATTTGATGAACAACGCATTGAGATCATGATTGAGGATTTTGATAAGGATGTAAGCAAACTTGTTTTTGCAGCGGATACCATCGCGAGCAAGATCGATAAGAAGGTGCATATTGACGGCTGGAAGATCAAGGGTTTTGGCATCAAGACGGATGACCATGTCTATGAAACAAATTACGGCGACCCTGATATTGCGCTGAATGAATTTTCAGCTTATTCAAGGATAGTTATTTATTTTACAATTGAGCGGGAAGGTAAGGGGTTATTTTTCAAGCTTTTTGTAGGGCTTTTCATTTCCGTGCTCATTTCACTGCTGACATTTTTTATCAACCCGCTTGATCTTGACCCGCGTTTCGGTCTGTCAGTCGGCGCGATATTTGCTGCAATTGCGAGCCAGTATGTGATAACTTCAACCCTTCCCCAGAACGAGAGCCTCACGCTGGTAGATATACTGCATGACATTTCTTTCATTTATATATTCCTATGCATACTGGTCTCAACTATATCACTTCATTATATGAAGATCGGCAGGGAAGCGCTTTCGCAGAAGCTGGATAGGTACAGCTTCTTTCTGTTTGCGATCTCATACATAATTTTAATAATATATTTTGTAGCAAGAGCATTATAAAACGAAAATATGACAACAAGAAGAGATTTTCTTAAAACTTCAGCAATGGTTGCAGCGGGCAGTATGATACTGCCCGGCAGCTTCAACATAATCGCAGGCGTTAAGCCAAAGGTAATAGTTATCGGTGCCGGATTCGCGGGGCTCGCCGCCGCATACAGGCTTAAACAGAATGGCTGCCAGGTTGTGGTTGTGGAAAGCCGGAACCGCGTTGGGGGGAGAGTGTTTTCGCACCAGATCGATAAAGAAGAAGACCTTGTTATCGAACTCGGCGCAGAATGGGTGGGGGCTTCGCATGAAAGAATGATAAGCATGTGCAATGAGTTCGGCCTCATTTTGGAAAATAACCAATTCGAGTCGCACTTAACATTCGCGGGTGAGTATTTTCCAAAGGGTAAATGGGATTACTCAGCAGAGTGGAAAGCGAAATTTGAAAAGCTTATCAAAGACTATGCTAATTTCAGGGAAGAGGATAAGAAGAAACTTGACCGCATAGACTGGTGGCGGTATCTTGTGAATAACGGTATTACTGAAAGAGATATCCAGATCCGCGACCTGCTCGACAGCACCGATTTCGGTGAGTGTATCAGGCATGTATCCGCATACGCGGCTATTGCCGAGTATGCCGAATCAAGCGTCAAAAATGAAATGGATTATAAGATCAAAGGAGGCAACAGCCGCTTTTCGGAAAGTCTGGCTGATAGAATTGGCCGTGAGAACATAATACTAAAGAGCCGCGTTACAGAGGTAGATCAAACCGGCGGAAAAGTAAAAGTCACCACGCATACCGGCGAGGTTTATACAGGCGATAACCTGATCTGCACCGTGCCAACATACGCGCTTATGAATATTAAATGGAATCCCGGTCTGCCGGAAGAAAAGATAGATGCCATTAACCAGCTGCAGTATGCCCGAATATGCAAGCATGCCGTGCTGTTTAATGAACGCTTCTGGAAGGATGAAGATTTTGATATGGTTACGGATGTTTACGGGCATTACTTCTACCATGCGACTAAAAACCAGAAGGGGACAAAAGGCTCGCTGATCTCCTATACAATTGGTGATAAAGCTGATGTGGTAAGCAGGCAAAATGATGAATTCAAAGCCAATATGATAAATGACTCTCTTAAAACTGCCTTCGGAGATGTGAAAAGTAAGATCGTGAATCAGGTCAACTATTACTGGGGTATGGATGAATATACAAAAGGCGGATATGCTCTTTATGGGGTAGGGCAATGGTACACTTTAATGCCTGTGCTAAAAAAGAAATTTAAGGATACTTATTTTGCGGGAGAGCATCTGGCAGACTGGCAGGGATTCATGGAAGGCGCTATTGTAACAGGCGAAGAAGCAGCAGATGCGATCTTGGGCTGAGTGCATTGCAGTTAGCAATACCAGAGATGATGGCAATTATTGCTTGAAGCTCTTGATATACTCAAGGTAGTCTTCATCTATCGAGCTTATGGGCTTCTTAATCAGAGTTTCAAGCTGGGATATTCCGGTTTCATCCTCATGATAGGTATCCCTGAAGTTTTTATAAAATGATTCCAGCAGTCCCTTTTCCTGCAGGTACATTAACAGGTATCTTGATTGGGCGTAATAAAATGATGTTCGCTTGCCGTAAAGCTCTTCATCATTGGTTTTCATCAGAAACTCAATGGTAGTATAGGTATTATTTTCCAGGGCCCTTCTTAACGGAATTATCCTCAGGCTGAATTCACCAATCAGCTTCCCATCTTTAAAAACTGATTTCTCGTTCAGTGAGGCGAACCCTTCATCAAACCATGAAGGCATCCCGGGGAAATCACTGCGTGTGAAACAATGTGTAATTTCGTGCAGTATGCTGCCTTTCCAGCTAACATATCTCACGACTATCACATTTTTGGATATCTTAAAAAAACCATAAGGTGAAATATCATTTTCGGCAATATCATAATTCTTAAGCACGAACTCTTTATATCTTTCAAAATCCTCAAAAAGGTAAATCGGGGTTACTTTGGTTGGCAGCTTATTGCAGAAGCTGCCGCTCATCGCATCGATTGTATTCCGCATGTCGGTATCTATCAGCTTATAAGTGAGCTCTTCACCAAGATCTGAAAACACTACAAAATAGCGGAACTTTGTCACCGACATTCCCTGCGGGATGACCTTCGATTGTTCGCTTAATACCTTATCATAATCAAGGGAAGAATAAGTTTCTTCGATCTCAGACAGGTTTTTCTTTACGTCATTGCGGAGTTGGGTAGAGTCATCAAGATCGGGCCTGATATCACTTTTGGGCGCATTACTTTCAGGAACACCGCTTTTTTGTCCGCAGCCAAGTAAAATTGCCAGAATAATGAATAATATTACTATAAATCCTTTTGCCATTTATATCATTTTTGTCACTATTTCATGGTTTGAAATAATAACATAATTGAATCATATTTAATTTCAACATTTTCTATGAATTATGAAAGCTAAAATATTGGTTTTATGTACCGGCAATTCATGCCGCAGCCAGATGGCGGAAGGTTTTATCCGCACACTTGACCCTGAGTTTGAGGTTTTTTCAGCCGGAACGCGTCCCGAAAAGGAAGTTAACAAATACGCCGTCGCGGTTATGAAAGAAATAGGAATTGATATCAGCTCCCAGTATCCCAAAAACGCGCAGCAGTTTGCAGGCGGCTCGTTTGATTATGTGATTACTGTTTGTGATAATGCCCGCGAAGCATGCCCCGTATTTACAGGTGATGTGAAACACCGGCTGCATATCGGTTTTGATGATCCTTTTGGCGCCAAAGGCAGCGAAGATGAAAAGCTTGAAGTTTACCGGAAGGTGCGTGATGAGATCAGGCGTGATTTTTCAAAATTCTACGAAGAAATTAGAATGTAAGCTTTAGTTTCTTTCATCAGGAAATACTATGTTGAAGGTTGTTCCTACATGGTTTTTCATTGTGATAGTGCCGTCAATTTGTCCAACCAATGTGTTAACAAGCTGCAAGCCTAATGATTGAGTATCCCTGTAATCCAAACCTGCAGGGAAGCCAACTCCGTCATCAGATATTGTCAGCATTACATTACCATCCTCTTTTTTTTGCAGGTCAATTCTGATATTCCCTTTTTTATCTGAAGGGAATGCGTACTTGAGCGAGTTAGATACCAGCTCATTTACTATCAGCCCGCAAGGAACTGCATGATTAATGCCAAGATTCAGGCTTTCTGCATTTATATCGATAATTATTTTATCCGGGTCTGCTTTAAATGAATTTATCAGGTGGCCGGATAGCTGCCGCAGGTATTCGGTGAAGTTGATCTCTGAAAAATCCGCAGACTGGTAAAGTTTCTGGTGTACAAGCGCCATTGAGCGAACCCTGTTCTGGCTGTCTATCAGCAGGTCAAGTGCTCTTTCATCTTTAACATAACCGGTTTGAAGCTTCAGCAGGCTTGATACCACCTGCAGATTATTTTTCACCCTGTGGTGTATCTCCTTCAGCAGCAGCTCTTTCTCTTTTAAAGAACGGCTTAGCCTCTGCTCAGCGAGTTTTCTTTCTGTGACATCTATTAAAATACCGGAGAGATAAGAACCGTCCATCTCGTCTGTAACTCTGAACATATGGTCTTCTATCCAGATATAAGTGCCGTCTTTCTTCTTCATCCGGAATTCCATTATCAGAATACCTTCATCATTTTTCTTATGCCATGAATTGAGCGAGTTTTTAACGTTCTGCATATCATCAGGATGAATAACGCTGCCGAAGAAGTATTTTTGTTTCAGTATATCCTGCGGCTTGAACCCGGTCATTTCCGAAATATTTTCAGAAATGAAGTCTTTGTTATTGCCTGATTGGTAAACAACCACTTTAGGAAGATTCTTAAGTATGGCGGCGAGCTTGGTTTCCGTTTCGCGTATCTTATCCTGCACTTTTTTCTGAGCGGTAATATCGATCATAATGCCCGAGTAATACGGCTTTGCGTTATCGGGTTTTACTTCGTACATATGGTCTTCCAGCCAGACGATTTCGTTATTCCTGTTCCTGACCCTGATTTCATTGCTCAGCACTCCGCAGGCTCCTTTTTTCTTCCATTCAGCAACACTTCTGTTATACTTGATGATATCATCAGGAAGCATCAGCTCGCTGAAGAGTGTGCCCCGTTCTACAAACGCTTCAGAGGGGAATCCAAGTATATCCTCAATATTTTCTGAAAGGAACTTAACATCATCTCCAAATTCATATATAGTCACATTAGGCAGGTTATTCAGTATTGCAGTAAGCCTTGCCTGTGTTTGCTGCAGCTTAAGCTCAGCTGTCTTTTTTGCGGTAATATCGACTACCTGGGCAATTTGCTGATACGGTTTTCCCGCGGCATCCTTAAGAACCTGAAGCCTCAGCTCTACGAATACTACTTTGCCTGATTTATGTATATACCGTTTTTCAAAATGCAGCTGCTCTTTTCCGCTTCTGCTCAGATTAAAAAGATTTTCATCCTTTTCAAGGTCATCCGGGTGAGTGATATGCTCGAAGGTCATATGCATAAGCTCTTTTTTGCTGTATCCTACAATATCGCAATATGCTTTATTTACCTTCAGGTAGTTTTTGCTGAAATCGGTAATCGCCATCCCGATCGGTGCATTGTCGAATATCAGCTGGAGCTGCTGCTCGCTTTCTTTAAGTGCTTCCTCGGCGCGTTTGCGTGCAGTAATATCCCTGCCTACGGTCTGGTACTCGGTGATGTTCCCGTTACTGTCGATAATCGCGGTATCAGTCCATCTAAGCCACCTTATTTCACCGTCAGGCTTTATTACCCTGTGAGTAAACTGCCCAACAGGATTTGAAGCATTTAGCTGTATGATGAAACGTGAGAATCTTTCGAGATCTTCGATCGGCATTTCAGGAATGTATGTGTTTCCAAGAAGCTCTTCCCGTGTCTTGGAAAAGAAGTTACAGAATACATCGTTAACATATGTATAAGTGCCGTCCGGTTTCCACCTTGTGATCATCTCGGATTGCTGTTCAACAAGGGTTTTGTACCGCTCTTTGCTTTCCAACAGCTCGGTTTCAGTCTGTTTCCGTTCGGTCATATCAATAAGCACACCATGAAGAGATACCGGGGTATTTTCATTCACTACCAGTGTAACTATATCTTTGAACCATTTTACTGAACCATCGAACGCAATCATCCTGTATTCAAATTCATGATCTTTATGCAGCCTCACGTGATATCTGCTGAACTCACAGGCCCAGTCCCTGTCGCTCGGATGCAAATGATCAAACCAGAAATGTTCTTTGAACCATTCAGCGGAAGGGTAACCAAGTATAGATTCTGCCATTCTGCTGATATATGTAAACCTGTGCTCAATGAGATCGTATTCATATGTGATTACGTTCAATCCCTCGATCAGCTCACGATACCTGTCTTTTGGCAAATTCCCGATAATTTCTTTGTTGTTATTCAAGATTACCGATATACACACTAAAATGTAATTTAAGATAGGAATAAATTGAGTAAATGTAATTAACGTAATATAGGGATAAAAAAAAACTTAAACATATAAGTAATATATGTTTAAGTTTTTATTGTATTTACAAGTGTTAGTTATGCGTGTTCAGATCAGTTCAGCTTGAAGCTGAAAGGAACATTGATCCATACTTTAACCGGCTTATTGCTTTGAAGTCCCGGTGTAAATTTCAGCTCTTTTGCTTTATCGCGGACTTCCTGGTGAAATATTTCAGGCCCGGTCATCGATCCGACCTTAACAACTTCGCCGTCTGTACCTACAAGTACCTTTACAGTTACCTTGCCTTCCAAACCAACCTGCTGTGCAAGGTCAGGATATGTCATCTGGCTTCTTACCTGCGAAAGGTTGATGCACTCTGGTACAACATCAACATCGCTCATTGTATAAGTATCCTTCTGAACATCCTTCACAACATTTTCGATCTTATCGCTTATAACATTATCATCAACCTTAATATTGCCTGTATTATCTGCTATTACCAAAGAATCACCTTCTCTTGATGTAGTTGTGTTCACATCATTTAGCTGGTCCTGTGTTTTAAGGACAATATCGTCAGCATCCTTCTTCTTAACCGGCTCCGGCTGAAGCGAAGCAAGATCTTTAACCTTCTGCGTTATCTCTTCGTTCTTTACCGGCGGAATATCCTCTTCATTGATAGGAGGAGGCGTAAGGTCGAACTCTGTGATAATAACAGGTGTCCTTGGATTATGCGGTATATCCTTTGCTTTGGACTGGTTCACATAAGCGGCAAGCATATATATAGCTATCAACGCAATGTGAATCGTAACTGCCACAATCAGTCCTTTCAGCGTAAATCCCTGGCTAAGCTTTTTCAGTTCAGGGGCTCCGTACTTATCGTTGTTGATAAGTGTAATTGTGTCGTTCATGATGTCCTCCTAGAGAGTGCATTATGCATCTCTTAAATAATTATACTTTGGCTCAGGCTGATTGTTCCAAATAGGAGACCTTATGTTTAAAGTAGAAAGCCTCCAAAGAGTTTATTAAATTTGTGTTTCGAAGACAAACAATAACTCAAAGGAGGCGAATGATGCAGCTAAAAAATAGTAAATTAGATTACAGAGGTCAAGATATTTATATAG
>JAYRXC010000014.1:0-40791 GCA_041917655.1 Ignavibacteria bacterium
GCTAAAAACCGAACTCAATTGTAAAAAAAGCACATTCAACTTCAAAATACACAGACAAGTCACGAAAGTGCTCTTTTAAATGTCTGTGCTACTATTATCTAATCCCCCTTGAAAAGGGGGAAGATAGTTTCAATTATCGTTGGTTGCGTATTCAACCTAAATCATTATTCCCCGTTAATCTCAAATGGGGATTTTACACTTATAACATTTCGCTTCTACGGAGCTAAAAACCAAAATCAGGTTAACTAATTATTAACTATTCATTGTCAACTGTTAATTGCTCATTGTCCCCTCATCCTATCAGCTCTTCGCTTGGGTCAAAATAATGATTATAATATACCTTCTGCTTGGGATCTTTGATCTCTTTCGATTCCAGCTTGCGCCAGATCTCAGCAGCAGCATCGGCAATAGTTTCCTTTACCTTGAAACCAAGCTCATTTTGAATTTTTTTGAACGATACCCTGTAATCCCTGGCATCAACACTCTCGCCTTCGATGTTTACCGGAATATCTTTTCCGCCGGCATTTTTTATACCGTCTGAAACCTGTGCGGCAACATCGGCAATTATGAAATTCTGCTCTTCCGAGCCTACGTTATAAATGCATTCCCTGTTAACGGGTGACTGCAGTACCTTCAAATATGCTTCGGCTGCATCGGTCAAAGAAAGCAGCGGCCGCCACTGGTTTCCGCCAAATACATTTATCCTGCCTTCGGTGAAGGCAGTCATTGTCATAGTATTAACCACCAGGTCAAACCTCATCCTGGGCGACCAGCCGTAAAGGGTTGACATGCGCATTATCACAGGCTTGAAATTGCCGTCTGCAATGCCCATAATGCTTTCTTCGCTGGAAATTTTTGTTTTGGCATAGAGGCTCACCGGATTCAGCGGAGCTTCCTCGTCAAGGATCTCGCTTCCCACGCCATAAACGCTGCATGTTGAAGCATAGAGGAACCGCTTAACACCCGCGAGCTTTGCCGATGATGCCACAACCTGCGCTGCAAGAAAATTCGTCTCCACTGTCTGTTCGGGGCGTGCCTTGCTTGCCGGATCGCCTACCACAGCCGCCAGCAGCACAACGCTTGAAGAGTCGCGTATCGCAAGGTGAACCGTTTCAATATTGCGGATATCACCTTCAATAATTTCAACACGGTCATCATTCTGATATTTTTCAACAGAACGCCTGCCGTAAATGAAGCTATCCAGTATCCGCACATGGTAACCTTCATCGAGCAGCCGCGCTGATAAAACAGAGCCCAGGTAACCCGCTCCCCCGATAACCAAAACTTTTTCTTTCATTCTGCTATATAATTACCAGCATATACATTCAAAAAACTATTTCTCATAACTTTATTGCTCTTAGTTATTTGTTCTTTGCTATTTGGTATTTGTTATTTGATCCACGTATTTTTCCATCGCTTCCCTGTACTTAAGCTTCGGCTTCCATCCAAGCAGCCTTTCGGCCTTTTCGCTGGATATAAACCTGCCCTTATAGTTGCCTTTCCTGTCTTCTATGAACTTCACATTCGCCTTTTTACCGAGTATCTCTTCAAGCGTTGTAACTATATCGATCACGCGGATAACTTCCCTGCCGTTGATATTAAATATCTCATTTTCGCCTTCGGGTTTCAGGCAGCTTACATTGCCTTCGGCAAGATCGCGGACGTATATGAACTGGCGCGTTTGGCTGCCGTTGCCGTGTATGGTTATCTCGCCGCCGTTCAATATTTTATCTATGAATATCGGTGTAACTGTTGCCGCTCTTGCGCGCTCACCAAATGGAATGCCATACCGCATGATGGTGAAATTCACCCCGTAGAGAGTTTTGTAATTTCTGCAGAACATCTCGGCTGCAATTTTTGATGATGTGTACAGGTGGTCCGGATTCTGGGCATAAATAGTTTCTTCGGTGATCTGCGTACTTTCATCGCCTTCAACGCTGCCGTAAATCCATTCGGTTGATGAAAGCAGAACGCGCTTTACCCCATTTTTCCGCGCAGCCTCAAGCACATTTATTGTGGAGTTAGATGTATTGTAGTTCGACACAACCGGCTCATTGAAAAAAATATTCACATTTGCCTGTGCCGCCATGTGGTAGATGGCATCAACCCCTTTAGTTGCTTCCTCAAGCTTGGGCGTATCGTTTACGTCGGCAATAATATTTTCGCACTTCTGGCTGTATATTGGAGCTTCCAGGTCATAGATAACAACTTCGTGCCCCTGTTCCATCAGCACATCAACAACATGCGATCCTATGAATCCCGCCCCGCCTGTAACAAGTATTTTCATTTCTTAATATTAATTTTTGCAGCTAATAATTACGGCAGCTTATGACGCCGGGAACTTAAGGTGCCGGTATTATTTCCCTTTGAGCTTTTTCATAACCGCCTGCCATACGCCGAACATGTGGCAAAGCTCTTCGGCAAAGTAACCTTCGCCGATGCTGAATCTGGGCACTTGGTAAATATCCGTACTGCTTGTTATAAGCTCATCCTTTTGAATTACCGCCGCCGTATATCCGGCTTCGGTTAAATACTCTTTTTCGCCTTCGGTATAGTCACCGTTTGGATAGCTGAATAACTTTACTTCCCTGCCCGTCCAGCTTTCAAGCTTACGTTTTGATTCACCCAGCTCCCTGCGCAGCTCTTCACTGGTGCAGTTTGGCGTTATTACATGGTGCACGGTATGGCTTTCAATATTCATAAAGCTGTATGAAGCTATTTGCTTCACATCATCAACCGTCATAGCCTCGCGCTTAAGCCTGCCTCTCAGCTTTTGGTTAAGCGCAGTGATCGCTGCGGCGCGTTTGGATTCCGGCACTTTCCACAGCATTTCCAGATCACTGCGGAAAGGCTCATCAAGTAATTCCTGATGCTCTGCAGCGGTTCGCCACCAGAACACACCGCTTTCTTCAACCGGTTCAGTTGAAATAAAAAAAGTAACCGGAACATTGTTCGCCGCGGCGTACGGAACAACGTTTATCATGTTGTTCTTCCAGCCGTCATCAAGCGATATCCAAACCATTCCGGGCTCGGCTTTCGCCCTGCCCTGCAGAATATCCAGCAGCGTTTCCGCGGTAATGATCTTAAATCCGTTACCGCGGAGCCATTTAATGCTCTTTTCAAACAGTGCTTTCTCCGGGTTATGGAAATATACACCGAGTACCCCTTCGGTAGAAAGAACTCTTTTTTTTGCGCGGCTCACAAAACCCAGCATGATCAGCATATATCCAATTGCCGCGGCTGCTATATCTCTGATCTTTCTTTTCAAATTCTGTTCCTGCCTGAATTAATGTTGGTGCATGCTGCGGTGTTAATATGTATCCAGGTCTATTTGCGCGAACTTGAGCTTATCAAGCTCCAGCCCGCTGCCAAGATCTACCCATCCAACCGGCAGCCCTTTTTGCTTTTCTGCCGCGCCTGTTAGAAGCGGCTCAAACACTGAACCCGGCGAGCTGCAAAATATGACCGCATAACATCCCAGCAGCCGCGCAAGCGATTTAAGCTTTTTGAGTATCGCGGTGAATTCCTCCGCGCTGCATGATTCAACATCACCAATTCTAAGCGCGGATGATACCTTTAGGTGTACACACTTGCCGTTTACTTCGGCGAGGTACCTGCCTTCGCCTGATTTGTAATCAAAAAAATCGGCGCTGCGATCCAGCCCGTAATAACCCGCATCTGTGAAGCTGTTGCCGAAAAATTTTCTCCCGCTCTGCCTGCCTTTTAAAACCGCGCGGCTATAAACATTATACAAACCTTTTAAGACCGGCAATTTGCCGCAAACGTAAGCCAGCGGAAGGGTCGATACCTTCAGCCTGTATGTTTCCAGGTCCTCGCGGTGAATCCAGGCCAGCTTCCTCACAAAGCCGGGATATGAATTTTCATTCGGGAAACCGAACACAAAACCGATTCCCAAACTGCGGCAAAGCTCGTATGTTTTAACCGCAAGTTTGATGAAAAGTCCTTTGCCGCGGTGATCCGGGTGTGTCATTGTGTCGCCCGATTGTGCCGCAAGAACGCTTTTGCCATCAGCCAGCACCCTGCACGGGAAAACCCCGTAATATGCTGCGGGCGCGCCCGCCGGGGAGTATGCTATATAGCCGGTATATTCAGAGCCAAAACGTTTTGTATCATACTTCCTCTGCAGGAAATCCATTGAAACCGTTTCGTTAAAGCAGGCCTTGTAAAGATACTGCATATCTTTAAGCCTCTCCCCGTTCAAACGTTCAAAGATGTATTCTTCCTGCAAATGAATTTTATTATTTTCAGGTTTGCTTCCAGTGCTGTATGTTACCCGTTCTGCGGAAGCAGTACTATCCTATTTTTTTCTTGAAGCAAACAGCTCTTCAAGTATATCTTTCGTTCTTTTGAAGCTTGCTTCGAAGCTGTAATATTTCAATATGCTCTCACGCATGTTACGGTAGTTACCCGGATTATCGATAACCTTCAGTATCGCTGCCTTATGCGCCTCGATCGTTTCGGGCACTTCGGCAATTTCGTGAATGTTATCGCCCAGGTAATTGCGCATGGCGTTGCTTACAACAGGCGTGCCGCATGCAATGCTCTCAAGCGGGGCAATCCCCGTGCCTCCAAAAAAATCATCACGTATCGAAAACAGCACATATACATCGGCAGCAGAATAGTATTTATACAGATCTTTGTTCAGCACACGGCCAAGTAATGTGGCGCCGGACTTCTCCGCCATTTCGTGAAAATCTTCCCATGGGTCATTTGGTGTATTTCCTATCACAACCAGCTCAACTTCCGGCCGCTCTTTGCGGATATCAAGCCAGGTCTTTATCATCTCGTCAACCTGCTTATACTTGTATAGCTTGCCTACGTATAAAATATACTTTTTGTTTGGATCCCAGCCAAGCTCCCTGCGGGCATCTTCGCGGGAAATTATGCCCATATTATCGATGTTCACACCCATCGTCCACAGCTTGCACTTCACATCGGGATTCGCCATCCTGAAGTACGGCATCTGTTTAAGCTCGGCGGTAAATATCATATCGATATTTTTGAATACGCGCTTTTCAACGAACATATCAATTCTTGCCTTCAGCTTGCGCAGTCCCTTCGTGTTTGTGATGCGGTAAAACGGCGACCAATCGCCGTGGTGCGTGGTTACGATCTTCGAATTCTTGAAAAAGAACAGGATCTGGTAAGCCACCCAATAATTAGTATGAATAACAGCCAGTATCGGGTCTGTAAGCTTGACCTCTTTTTTCAGTTCGCGTATAAGCTTAAACGAAACATCAATTACATTTACTTTGTGAAAAGAGGGGAATATCCTGAATTTAACCCCGGCAACAACTTTCTCGTTGTATTTTTTGGTGTAGCCGTCAAGCCGCCACACTTCAACTTCGTACTCAGGTATATATTTTTTCAGGCTTTTACCCATCGTTCCGCCAAAACCGTACGTATAGTATCGGTCCTGTGCATCGGGTTCTTTGGGCGTGTTCACCGGCTCGTAATTATGGCAAATTACAATAATTTTCTTTGGTTTTTCGGACATTTCACGTAAATATCATATAATATATTCAAAGAATAAATGTAATTTTAGCTATTTTAACCATTTGGTGTGTATGGCAATAAGATAACTTATCACTGATAATTTTTATCCCCTTCACCCCCGGCCCCCTCTCACAAGGGAGAGGGGAGAATAGGCTTAAACATTTTGTTGTTCCCCCTCTCCTGTCAGGAGGGGGTTAGGGGGTGAGGTGAAGCTTACTGTATTTTCAAACGCTGCCTTTTCAAAACAAAATCTTTTAGAAATAATCTCTATAATTGTATGCCAACGACTAAGTGTATGAAAAAAGGTTGGGTGGGAGATACTCTATATTATGGTCAACACCTGTGAAGTGCTGCGCGGCTATGATAGACCGGCGGATTTTTTGAATACTTCGATGTAAGATGGTGCAAGCGCCGCCATGGAAAATTTCGCACGGGTTTGGGTATCAATATACCCTTTCATACCCGCTATCATTCCCGGCTCAGAAATTATCATCTTCATTTTTTCAGCAAGGCTTTGGGCGGTGTTCGCGAACAGGAGGCCCGAGCTTCCGTCATCTACGTATTCTTCAAAGCCTTCAAGCCTGCTGCAAATTGCAGGTACGTTCTGGTTAAAACCGATAAGCAGCGGCCCGCACTGCGATACCTGTATATATGGAATGACTATTACATCATTGCTGCTGTATATTCCGCTTACATCGCGGTAATCGATAAATGCGTTAACGAAGTTAACGCTCCTTAATGCTGTGATCTTTTGCTGAAGCTCTTCCCTGTTATAGTTAAGCCTGCCGTGAATGTTAATTCTGAACTTTTGGTTTTCCTTTTCAAGCAGCGCTGCCGCATCAAGCAGTTTTTCTATTCCCTTATAAGGCATTATAGAGCCGAAGAACAGGAAGTTCACTTCGTTATTCTTTGCAGGCTGTGATTCTCTTGTTCTTTCCGCGCCGACCGCTTCATAATAATCAATTAGCGGCAATTGAAACAGGTATGGCAGCCTGCCGTACTTTTCTTCAAAATGGCGCGCCTGCGTTTGGCTCATCACGGCTATCGATCTTTTATACAGCAGAAAGGTAACTTTTTGTGATAGTATTCCGTGTATATCTTTTTCTTCGGGATGAAGCTCTATATCATGCGCGTTCACAATTACATTCCGAACGAGCAGCTTAACCAAAACGCTCTGCACCAGCGAGAAAACATTGAACCAAACTACATCAGGCTTTTGCCTGCGGATATAAAGCAGCAGCTTAAGCTCGGTGAAAAAACTTAGCGGATTTTTGAATCCCTTTCGCCTGAAGAACTTCACCCCTGGATCTTTTACATAGCGCTCCAGCTCGGGCGTTAGATTTTTTGCTGTTATGATCACATCAAGGGTTATGAATTTCCGCAGCTCTTTTATCATGGTATAGCTGTGGTCAAGCATGCTTTCGGTGGTTACAAACAGTACCTTCATTCGCAGCATGCCTCCTGTTTGTATTTCGTATTATTGAATTTGCCCGCCACGCTAATTACCCGGTATTATTAAAGCTTCGGCCACCACTTCAGCTTTAAGGGTATTCATGCATGTAATTTCCCTGCTGCATGTGTTGAGGTAACAGCAGAGGCAGTCAACTTTATCCGAGCGGAATATCTTTCCGCTGCCGAACACATCAAGCTCTGTAAATGATGTTGGCCCGACAATGCCAACTGTATATTTGCCAAGTGCAGTCGCAATGTGGAAACAAAGCGAATCCGAGGTGAATACCTCCGAAGCAAGTGAAACTATACAGATAAAATCTTCCATCGTGTTATTGCAGCCGAAGTAAACAATATTGCCTGTTCCTGTTTGAGCGGCGTATTGTTTCAGGGTTGATTCGATTTGCTGATAGAACTCCGTATCTTCATCTCCGGCGATTATCGCAACCGCAATACCCGGCATACGGCGGCTGAGTATCTTAACCAGCCCGGTGTATCCTTCTGCAGTCCATTTTTTATGCTGCCAGCGGTTGCCGCCGCCGAGGTTGATAAGTATCAAAGAGTTGAACTTATCCAGCCCCATTGCGGATCTTATCTCCGCGGCGCGTGCGCGTTTATCTGCGGCGAGATATATATAGGGCTCTTCGCCATCATATCTCAGGCCGCATATCTCGTGTATTATCTTATGGTAAGTTCTTTGATTGAGTTTTTTAGAGTTGTCATCCACACCCATCAGATACCATTCATTAGCCATTGCATTTATGGGATAAGGCCGTGTGTTCACCAATGTGTAGCCGTAGGAGTTGTTTGCTTTGATGCGGCTCATTACTTCGCAGCTATCGGCTCCGCTATCCAGATTAATCGCTATATCATATACTGCGTCATATACATGCTCAAGCTCATCGCTTACAAAGTATATTTCGCTTATCATATCGTTATCCTTCAGCACTTCGTATGAGCGGCTGCGGGTTATCCATGTAACTGAGCTTTCGGGAAATTTCTGCTTAAGCGAAGGCAATATGCTTGTTGTGCGCAGCACATCTCCCACTGCATCAAGCTTTACTATAATAATTTTTTTCATCCCGTCCGGCGGTAAGCTATCCATCGGCACCCCGTCTGGTATCGGCGGAAAATTACTAATAGCAAGATCCTTTTCGTAATACGGGCATCCCGGGCAGAATACACCATACTCCTTGTTCGGAGCGCAGGGCCTATCGCCATGGAAACGGGTGCAGTCAAAATGTATTACAGGAAGTTCCATCATCAATTTTGATAACTGCGTAAAATTGTAATATGGTTCAGCCGGGGCAATGGGTTATTCTAAATTCCTGGTTTCTTCAACAATAAAAGTGGGGCGGTTGCGTGTTGCGTCAAAATTGCGCCATAAGTATTCGCCAACTATGCCAATACTCAGCAGGATCAATCCGCCGGTTAAAAATATCGCGGCAACAAGCGTTGGGATTCCAAACAGCGGCGCGCCGAAAATTATTTTCCGCAGAAGAACATAAACCGCAAGCAGCAGGGCGGGCAGCCAAACAAGCATCCCGATAAACGAGGCAATCCTCAGCGGGCGCGCTGAAAAACCGAAGAACGTATCGAACGCAAGCTTAAGCCTTTTGAAAAATGACCAGCGCGATTTGCCGTGCTTACGCTCCCTGCGGTGATACTTCAGGAATCGCCTGCCGAAGCCAAGCCAGATTATCTGCACCGTAAGGTGCGAGTTCTTTTCATCCATATCAACAAGTATCTGCGCCTGCTGTTTGTTTATCATGCAGAGGTCGAAGCCTGTTTTTGGATAATCAGGCAGAACAAGCGCGCGGAATATTTTGTAAAACAGCGCCGAGAACATTTTCGATAAAAACGGATCGGAGCGGCTTTGCCTTACGCAAAGCACGAGGTCGCGTTTCCGGCCCTTCACCCATTCATCATACATTTCCGGAATAAGCTCCGGTGGATCTTGCAGGTCGGCGGCAAGGAAAACTACCGCATCTCCCGAGGCATAATTCATACCGGATAAAATGGCAACATACGCGCCGTGATTTTTGGAGAGCTTAACCAGCTTCACCCGCGGGTCGGAAGCGATCTGCTGCATCACGGAGTATGACTCATCCTTCGAGCCGTCATCTACAAATATCAGCTCGTAGTCAAACTTATCCTTATGGCCGGCAAGCACCGTGCTTAGAACTGAATGTGTTTCCTTCAGCACATCAGCGTTGTAATAAACCGGTATAACTACGGAAATTTTATCCAAATATTCTGATTTAGCGTAATTTTTACAATTAATAATAAATATTTTTTTTTATATATTAAATCCTATTAAAATTGTTAAAAAATCCGCAATTTAGCTTGATATTATTCCGCATTGCCGGGGCAAATTTCCGCCAGCCGGCAAACTACACTATATATATGCATGGGCAGTAATGACTTCAAGGTGTGCCACCTGCTGTACGAAGAGTATCCCCGCGACCCGCGCGTGCGCAGGTATGTTAACGCGCTGAATGATAAAGGTTTGGGCTGTGTTGTGATATGCAGCAAACGAAAGCGCGATTCATATTACGAAGAGCTGGGCTTAAACCGCATTTACCGCATCCCGGTATCGAAAAAGCGGGGCAGCTTTTTGATGACGCTGGTGGAGTACCTGCTGTTCTCGTGGATATCTTCTGTGCTGCTTGTGTATTTGGGTATCAAGTACCGCTTCAAAATAATCCATACCCATACGCTGCCTGATTTCCTGATATTTGCCGCAATATGGAACAAGCTCTTCGGAGCGAAGCTGATACTCGACCTGCATGAAATTTTCCCGGAGCTTTATATGGCGCGCACAGGCGCGGCGGGGGATTCATTTAAGGTGAAGCTGCTTAAGACCGCGGAGAAGTATTCAATAAAGCTTGCTGATGTTTTGATAACCATACATGATAACGCGCGCGATATTTTTGTTAAGCGGAATCCCGCAGCAGCAAAAAAGATAAATGTTGTGATGAACTCCGTTGACCCGCGCGAGTTTGCGGATTCAGCGCTTGTACCCGGCGATGAGTTTGTGATAATCTACAACGGCACAATTGTTAAGCTGCTGAATCTGACGATAATTGTTGAAGCTATAAGATTGCTTAAGGATGAGATCCCAGCCGAGGATTTCCGGAAGATAGTGTTCCGCCTCTACGGCGATGGGCCCGCGCTGGAGGAGATTCAGGAATTGGCGAAATCGCTTGGGGTTGCAGATAAAGTTCAATACATGGGATACCTTCAGCCTGCCGATATGCGCAGGGAAGTGCTGAAGACGAGCGTACTGATACTGCCGCCGGTTAAAAATATTTACAGCGACCTTTTTTACACCATCAAGCTTATAGAAACCATTTACCTTAAGATACCCGTCATTGCCACAAGACTGAACACATACAAACGCTATTACAGCGAAGACGCGCTTTATTACTTCGATTCCGGCGATACACGCGGACTGGCGGACCGCATCAAGGAAGTCTATTACGATAAAGCACTTGCCCGGAGGAAAACCGAAGCCGCCCGCGCCGAATACGACAAGCTCGGCTGGGACATCATGCGCAAAAGATATATGGAGATTGTTGAAGGGATGATGTAAAAATATTGACTATAAAACTCTTGTGTTGCGAATATCAACTACCGGACAATCTACCATATTTAATGCATAAACTGAGTCATTTGCAATTCCCGTAAACGATGCACCGTAGATGTGTACTTCCGTACCTGTAAAGCTGTGTCCGCGCCATGAATTGCCTGAGGCTGCATCAAATGTAATGTTCTGCGGACCCGATACCTGCTGATCGCCCATTGTAAACACGCCGCCATTCATTACTATGCATGAGCTATCGGTAAATTTCATGTTTGTTCCTGTGCCAATTGTAATATTATACCCGTTGCTGAATATCGTATCTTCGCAGGTGAAGGATTCACCTGTGATGACTTCATCGCCGGCTAACACTCCGCCGCTCCTGATAGTGGGAGACATTTTATACAGTTTGCCCTCACCAGGCAAGAAAAAGCCGAGATCTACGACCGGCATACCAACTTTATTAAATCTAATCTGTGTATTTGTGGCTATATCCGTTATTGTCCAACCGTTATAATTTGCAAGCTCGGATGCATTGGGATCAAACTGGATCTGGACAAGTCTTCTACCTCCGTTATTATCTTCTGTAGTGTTGTCATTTATAAACGGTGAACACCTCCTGTTTACTAACATAAAATAATTGGTATTGCGTTCATTTGGATTTTCAAATGTGGCAGCCTGAAGATACCTCTGCTCTTTGCACTCGCCGATGTAATTGGCTGGAACTGAAATCTCCTCGGGAAAATCTTCAGTACATGGAAAGGGTCCGGTGCCGGGCTTATATATATATGTCATGAATGTAAGTGTTCAGTTTCATATCGTCCCGCTCAAGCCTGTAAATATATGATTGCCTGTTCGTGTTATCAAAGCTCATTAAATAGGGTCCCCATTTTTCAAGGCGTCTATCAATTTCACCAATTTTCTGCCATTTAGGCTGATCGTAAACATTTGTTAATCGCGGAGAATATGTTATTTGCGCGGGACTCTGCAAAACAACATCAAACGGATTTGGATTATTGCATGGATTAGGATTAGTGAGACCCCTTCCGTATTTACCGCCGGAATTAGTTGTTGGCAGGCAGCCCCAGCCTGTGTACATAAAATGCAGTACACCCCTGGCGCCCCAGCTTACAGCAAGGTTAGTCATCAGATCTGTTTCTTCATTTGTCGGCTCGGCAAGCCGGTAACCACCGTCTTTCCATAAATGTGTCTGAAGTAGATTTATAAACGGAATATCTGCGAGCTTTGAAAGCGAATCTGCCCTGGCCGTCCAGCTGCGGTAAGACCAGAACTGGTGGTAAGTATCATCCAGATGCAGCTGAAGCCAGTTATCATAGTCCTGAACGCTTGTGGTTTGTCTTAGCATTCCTGTTTGTTCATTGTATGGCAAAGCCGACAGTGTCTGCGGGATTTTTGAGATTGCATAAGGATCGCTCCCCGGGGGACTGCCGCCGAAGGGATATGAACCCATGAAAATTTCGGTCGAGCCAACGCTGTCTATCAGGTATCTTTTTATGTGTTCAACACCAAGATAGTTATCAAATACATGGTCCCAGTCCGGGAAGGGGACAACCGTATTGTAAGCTGTGTAATTGAGGTCGCACATTAAGCCAATCGCAGGATTATGCTGACGCAGCTTGCGGCTTACATATGCCATGCAGGGGATATTGTTAAACTCAAATTCTTCAATGTAAAACTTCAGCGGCGAATCTGTGTGACGGGCAATATCCAAAGCCTCCCATTTTATCCACTCTCTTTCCGGATGATTTGGGTCATCATAATATCCCTTAAATAAAAGGTCAGCCACATCATTATCCACCCTCACATAATCGATCCACATATCGCAGTTGCCGTACCAGTAAACACGGAAATCGACCTTGCAAACGCCATCCGGTGCGTAATAATCTTTACCGGCTGGATTGAAGTTTATGGCTTCTGGCTGTGAAAATGTTAGGTCTGAATCATTTAACAAAGTATTAAAACTAAATCCTTCTTCTTTATATTTACCATCATAATCACCATTTATGTCCTGAAAATGTCTTGCTCTTAAAATAGTACTTTTAATTAAATCACCTTCATAGTTAATTACGTCAATTCTGCAGATTTCTTCATCAAAATGATTAATAATATAATCTCTATCGGCTCTTATCTTTGGTTTAACTATCCATGAATAGCTTCTGTCCCCTTCCCACCTTTCATTCCTGTTTGCCTGTTCGCGGTTGGCTCTTAAGCCGCTAACCACCCAACCGGCTCCGCCATCTGTCTGGTTCTGGTTAACAAGGCATCGTCTTACCCAGCTATTGCTGCCGTACAGAGGGTCAGTATCCTCAACATCGTTTCCTGTATGGTGCGGGCTCCTGAATGAATAGAACCATAAACCCTCCTCAACATGCTGCATATCTTCGCACTGGTAGTCGCTTCTCTGGCCAAATGCCAGACGTGTCGTCTTAGGCCTTTCCATAAGGGTTCGCATGGAGTGATCGTTGTTGCCGGTAATAATGTTCTGTACATCTGTTTTATATACGCCAATCGGGGAAGTAAGCAGGTCTGTGGTGTAATTCCAGCCGTAAATCTGGAACTGTCCGTTTCCATCTAATCCGCCGTTTATATATTTATGCCACAGGTTAAACCGAAGATCACCTGTCAGTGTATTATAATCAGGCTCCGCGCCGTTATCCATGGTTCCTATCAAGAACTTATCGCTTATGTTTCCCGTAATAGACGGGCTGTTCGAAGCCGAAATACCGGAAACATTATGGGTTTCTATTGAGCTTTCCGGTGTTTTAAAAACAAACGCCAGGGTGATGATACCCAGCGCCATTACAATGGTAAGTTTGGTTTTCATTTCTCTGTATTTTAAGGTTAATAAACTTTAAAGAATATGTTTCTGCTCTTTGGCGGTCCTCCTCTTTGCTGCCTTTTTTTAAAATTGTTTACCGTTTCAGCAGTTTTGTTTAATGCTGCTGTTTTGTTTACATACATGTTGCTTTAAAAGGATTCCCGCAAGCGGGACTACCGCTCAGGTAGCTGCCTCTACTTGAGCAGCATCATTTTTTTTGTATCAATTACTTTCCCTTCGATTATTAATGAATAAAAATATACTCCACTTGACAGATTGCCCGCATTAAATATAATTTCATACTCCCCCGTATTCAGCTTCTCATTTACTATTGATGATACTTCTTTTCCCGTTACATCATACAGTTTTATTACAGCATGACCCTGTTTTGACATTTGGAATTTGAGTTTTGTCATTGCATTAAATGGGTTTGGGTAATTATTAAACAATTTGAAATCATTTGCGACTTGCGAACTAATCTGTTGTACAGGAGTAAGAAAGGTACCGTCTCCACCTGTTGTGGTATGTACACCAAAATTAACAGAATAACCCCAGCCGTTAAGTTTGTTAACGAAATTGACAAAATTAAAGCGGGAGGGTCCAAATGAAGTATCCGGCATCTGATAAAACCAGTTTTCACCACCGTTTGTAGTCAAATTTATTATACCCCTGTTCCCATTGCCAGGATAAAAAATATAACCGCCTCCCATCCATATTGTATCCTTATTAATATTTGAAAAAGAATTGCCTCCGCCAACTAAATTGCCACCCGAGGGTACTATTTGAGCGGTCCAACTCATTCCTCCGTTTGTTGTTTTTTTCATGGGCGGACTTCTCCAACCTGTCATGCTGTCAACAAAATACATATCATTGAAACTTTCACCGTTAGTAATTAATGTCCAACTATTTCCACCATCTGTCGTTTTACGAAAACCAGTGTTAAACTGTAAGTTGCATACAAATCCTATCCTTCCATTGTACATATATATCCTGTCTGGATTATTCGGCGCCAGATTTACCTGCTGCCAAATGCTTCCGCCATCTGTTGTGCGGAATACGCCTCCAAAGGCACCTTCAGACCATACAACAAACATTGTATCTTCACTGATCACTTTAAAATCCTCAACTGTTATGGCAGGGGTATTAATCTGTGTCCAGTTAAAACCTCCATTGATGGTCTTATACAAATATCCACCACCTGCATAACCTGTATTGTCATCTATGAACTGCAGGCGGGTCATAGCAAAAAAGTTTCTATATATAATCTGCCAGTTATCGCCTCTGTTCGTGGTTTTTAGAATATAGCTTGTATCTCCGTTTTGCCTTGCTGACGCATATCCCGTCAAACTATCCAAAAAAGTAATATCTTGAATGGTCTTTCCATTAATATCCGGCATAAACTGCTGGTACCAGTTGCCTACCATAACATCCCTGAAATTAAATCCGATGATGAAAAATAATATTGCAAGGTAGAGTAGTATAGTGCTTAGAGTATCAAGTCGTGTCCCGCCAGCGCGGGATTTTGAAGCCGGTAGAACCGGCTTCTCAAAGTGAGTAGAGTGGCCAGAGCCTGCCGGATCAGTAGAGCGCGTGTAGTCAACGGCATGTTTTTTATCTTCAGGGTACATAACTATATCATTAGTTAAGCTAAATTAAGGAATTATTTAAACATATTACAGCGAAGAATATGGCAAGGGAGCCAGCATAAATCGCTTCTTGGGCTTTACAGTGGATAAATCATAATTTTGCAGATTCAGCAATTACCCCATAAAATAAGGGCTGCCGCATTTCTGCAGCAGCCCGGGGGAATGGAGAAGAGAACAACAACATGAAGAAACAACATGAAGAAAAAAACGAAGTAAACTCTCGCGGTTAAAACTTTTATATTTTAAAAAATCATAATTCCATTTTCTATTTGCTGCTTATTTACCTTATCTAACTTGCTCACCGTTTATCTAACCACACACCACTATTTCACTATCTCTCTATTTCACCATTTCACTATCTCACTATTTCGCCATTTCGCCATTTCGCTATCTCACTATTTCGCCATTTCGCTATTCACCAACTCGCAATTCGTCATCTTGTTACCTAACTGTTTTGCTGCTCATCCTATTTGACTACTTGATCAATACCATCTTTTTTGTTTCCGAGTAACTTCCGGAATTCAGAATATAAAAATATACCCCGCTTGGATATGCAGAAGCATTCCACTCAATTTCGTATGTGCCCGGCTGAAGCTGCTTATTTACTAGTACCTCGACCTCTTTACCCAAAACATCATACACAGACAGGAATGTCTGTGCTACTGATGAACCTGCGGGAATTTGAAATTTAATTTTTGTTGAGGGATTGAACGGATTCGGATAATTCTGGCCAAGCGTGAATTGTTTTGCTGTTTCTGTGTTACCGTTGTTGCCTGTTACAACTGTTTTAGGCGTATATTTTACAATGTTGCTGCTCTGCACACCCGATGCGCCGTAGAAATCACCGTTTATTATCAGCTCATCTTCATATACTACCATTGCGCGCGGCCTGAGGTCAACACCATACTCTACCGGGCACCATGTGTATGAATTATACTTCGCAAGCTTGTTAGCTGTTGTTCCGTTCATCTTAGTGAACATACCTGCGGCATAAAGCTCGCCTCGGCAAACTTTGAGTGAACTTACTATTCCCTGCGAGGGATTGCAGTTCGCGCCTGTGGCGCCGCTGCCAACAGAGCTCCACACCGAACCGTTATACTTAGCTATATTATACACGGAAACGCCGTTCATTGTTATAAAAGAACCCCCTGCGTAAAGCTCGCCGTTATAAACTTCAAGCGCGTAAACTCCCGCTTCGCCGCCTGCAACACCTGTGCCAACCGGATACCATTTATAACCATCCCACTTTGCGATGCCTTTACATATCTCGTTGCCCGCAAAATAAAAATTGCCGCCTGCGTAAAGATCACCGTTATATTCGCAAAGCGCATATACCGGGCCGTTCATTCCAATTTTCATGCTGTGCCATTCGGAGCCGTCCCACCTTGCAATTGAAAGCGCGTTTTCGCCGCCTGCCTGTGTGAACCATCCGCCCACAATTAGGTCACCGCGGAAAGTACACATTACATTCCCGATGTTATCTATCCCGCCGCCAACAGCATCCCAATTGGTGCCGTCCCATTTTGCAATGTAGCTTGCCGGCCTTGTGCCGGCTGAATCAAAAAATCCCGCTGCATAAAGCTCGCCGTTGTATGAACAGACTGACTGGGCCTCGTGGTTAAGCCCTGCGCCGAGGGGTGACCATGTACTGCCATCCCATGAAGCGATATGGTTAGCGTTAACGCCGCCTGCTATGTTAAAATATCCTGTGTTGATAAGCTGGCCGTTCCAAACTGTCATTGCCAGTGAAAAATGATCTGCGCTGTATGTTCCGTATGGACCTGAATACATATACTGCATGCCTGTACCCAGGGGTGAAAAATTAGATTCCACGGGTGTATCAAACGCTGACCATACAGGGTCGCATGTATCTTCAGACGGCATGTAACCAAGCATCAGGTGTGATGCGCCGCAGGTTGTACTGCCGGGTAAAGTCCTGTCAGAATAAAAATATGATGAGGAATCCCTCGCAACCTGGCCTCCGCCTTCGTTAAAGCTGTAATCAACAATACAAAGTGCGTTTGAGTTAACCTTAACGCTGGCAATAGCGCCTTTGAACCAATAGGAACTCAGGTTTACTGAAAACGGTCCGTATTGCGGAAGAAATCCAACGTTGCCAATAGAAAATGCTGAGTTATCCGATAAGCTTGAATAAGTAAAATTATTGTGAACCGTCTGTATGCTGTCATCTACAGTTGCTGTTAAGGTCTGCTGCGCGCGGTTGTAAACTATTACATACTTGTGCCAGCTTGTATCGGCTCCAAGGCTGTAAACTCTTTTCCACTCATTGTTAAAAAGAATACTAACATAACCGTACTCGGCTGTATGGTAGCCAATTGCCCATCCCGCTGTACGCATCTTGCCAAGTATATACATAGCTGCATATGGCTTCGTAACTTTGAATCTTGTTGAGATCGTAAAGCTATCGGTTTGGTTCGGGGGAAATTCGAGTCCGTTGATATCGTTTGTGCGCAGAAAATCACCGGTGCCGTCAAACACCATGTATCCATCCTGATACGGCGCCGGCGGTATTGCATTGTTAAGTCCTGTTTCGCAGCCCGCCTGAGCGGAGACTTCCGAAACGGCAAAAATTAACAGAATAATTGTAATAAAGGTTTTCATTTTCTTCTCCTTGTTTCCGGTACTAATATGCTGTTAAAAATGGTCATGTTGTATAGCTATTTACGTTACTCATGTTGCTACTTCTAAAATAACGTAATCGGTTAGCGCATACTATACCGTGATTATGGTAGTATCCGTAAAGAAGGTCTTAATTTATTGATTTTACTTATTTTAAATATGTGACGTAAAGGCGTTAAGATTGCAGTTTTGTGTGTGGCGGTGGCGTTAGATCAAAAAAGGGAGGTTTGCCCTCCCCTTATGTACCGATTCAAATTTTCAGATCCAGCTCTATCGGGCAGTGGTCGCTTCCCATAACATTGGGATGTATCTTAGCATCCGTTACAAGCTTGCGCATTTCTTTTGTTATCATGAAATAATCTATACGCCAGCCGACATTGCGTTCACGCGAGCGTGTGATCTGGTCCCAGTAAGTATACTGCTCGGGCTTATCGTTAAATTCCCTGAAGATATCTATGTAACCCAAATTAACAATGGTATCAATCCATGCTCTTTCTTCCGGCAAAAATCCGGAGTTCTTTGAGTTCTCCTTCGGCCGCGCAAGGTCTATTTCCTTATGCGCGGTATTATAGTCGCCGCATATAATAATATTTTTCTGTTTCTTGCGTTTCTTCTCCACATGGAAAAAAAGCTCGTTGTAGAAATCAAGCTTATACTTCACTCTCTCCGGTCCGCGCCCGCCGTTCGGGAAATACACGTTATATAAAGAGAAGTCCTTATAATTCGCCTCAATAACCCTGCCTTCGCTATCATAAAACGGGTTGCCGAATCCTTTTTTTACTTCGATAGGCTCCGGTTTAGAATAAATCGCCACACCAGAGTAACCCTTCTTTTCGGCTGAAAAAAAGTGGCAGCAATAGCCGTCAATTTTTTTGATCTCATCGCCAAGCTGCTCTTCCTGCGCCTTAGTTTCCTGCAGGCAAAGAATATCAGGCGATGCTTTTTTCAGCCATTTGCCGAAATCTTTTTTCCATACAGCCCTGATGCCGTTTACATTCCAGCAGAATATTTTAAGTTCCTTTTTTGCCATTTCATTACATGTACCAGCTGCACTTTTATATGAAGCAGCCGGTAAAAAATATTTATTAGATTATTGTTCAGGTGAAGTGCAAAATTAACAGGTTGCAACGATAATTCATAGTATATAATTTGAGTTTAAGGTATTTTTATAGTGGAAAAAAGCTACTGATCTTAAAAGATCATTTTATGTGATTATTTCGATGCAGAACAATTTATGAAATATTAACAATATAAATCTGGATACCCGCCTGCGCGGTATTAAAAAATGAGAACCGACGAAGAAATAAAACAGCTTACACTTAAAACGGCGGAAACGGATCCGCGTGTACGCGCTGTAATTCTGAATGGCTCAAGGGCTAATCCCAACGTACCTGCTGATGAATTCAGGGATTTCGATATCGTTTATTATGTGAATGAGATTGAAAGCTTTACCTGCGATCATAAATGGATAGATTTATTCGGCGAGAGAATAATATTGCAGCTCCCCGATGAAATGGAGCTTTATCCCAATGAAGCAAACAAAAATAGAGCCGCATTTACATACCTGATGCTGTTCAAAGATGGCAGCCGGATAGACCTGACGCTCTTTCCAATTGATAAACTTGCTGCGGACTATTACCCCGAAAGCCTCTCAATACTATGGCTTGATAAAGACGGACTATTTTCAAACATGAAGCCGCCATCGGACGAGGACTATCACATCACAAAACCAAGCGCGAAATTATTCGCTGATACATGCAATGAATTCTGGTGGGTATGCACTTATGCGGCCAAAGCGCTCGCGCGCATCGAGGTAACTTATGCCAAGGAAGTTACCGAAACCATCATTCGCCCAATGTTCATGCGGGTTATTGACTGGTATATCGGCACAGAAACCGGTTTTTCGGTTTCCACCGGCAAGGGTGGAAAGTTCCTGCAAAAATATCTCGAGCCCGAAACATACAGCAAACTGCTTCTCACATATTCCGATGCTGATAAAGAGCACTGTAAAACCTCGCTGATGGTTATGACAGAGCTGCTTTCATCACTCGCAAAACATACAGCCCAAAAGCTGGGTTACAAATATAATATAGATGAGGAGACGGGTGTAAAGGAATATCTTATTAACATGTTTAAGCCATGATGGAAATATTCACAAGAGTTTATCACAAGCTTACCTTTTGCTGAAGCCCCGCTTAATTGCAGCGAATCCTTTTGTTAAAAAATTATTCACAAGCTCCGTTTGTTCTTCCGCCGAAGACTTTTCGGAAATTGCTTCGTAAGTTAGAAGCAAGCCCTGCCAGCCGGAATCATGCAAATGCGCGCCTTCGGGTATATCAAGCGTATTCATTTTCCGAAGCTCGGGATAAATTGTCATATACACATACGGCAGCTCATACATATCGTCTCCGTTCGATACACCAACTCCCATAAACTCGTCGGTTTCATCGATCTTCCGGCCGCTGAACCATTTGAAGGCATTATCAAAGTGGTGCGGCCACAGGCAAACCTGTGTTTTGACCCCGTCCGAAAAGCCAATCGTTTTATGAAAGGCATTCAAAACACTTGTGAACCATGCGAACTGCTGCAGGAACTCCTGCGCTGCTGAGGGAGCGATCTCTATCTTACGTGAAGCATCAAATTCCGAAGTATCAACTGCTGGTGTTACGTTAAAATCATTCTTCAAAACTTCAAGCAGCTCAAGCGCAAGCTCTTGTTGTGACTTTCCGCTTACGGCAACTGAGCCGTAACGGCCGCCTTCATCGGCAATTTCTATGCAGAGTATTTCCGGGTTGAACCCAATTTCAAGCCCGTTATATTTTGCAATAGCCGGAGTGCTGAATCCCTTTCCATGCGCGGCAAGCCAGAGGTTGTCGTTCTTGGCAATAGGCTCTACAAGCGTTTCGCGAAATCTTCCAATCAGCTTTGCTATGGAGTGAATCCGCCTGCGCGTTTTGATATACTGCTGCTCTTCTAACTCAGGGATGCCCATTACTTTATTCCTTCAATTCTGTCTCTAAATACATTGACTAATTTACAATCCTGGCTCATTTTCATAATGTCTTGCCATAAAAAAGCACAAATTCTGTAAAGTTCTTTTAAACCAACATTTCCAGTTTTAATATGAATGACCTTAGGCGGGGGATTTGATACTATTATCCTGTTTGAAAAATCAGAATCTTTGGATATTATGGTTAGATTGTTGCTTTTTGCGAATTCCCAAACTTCTTCATCTTTCATCTCATCATTAATGTCTCTCAAGTGTATGAATTCATCGGAATTCCAAAATGAAAAATAATAGGGCAGGTTTACATCAACCAGATACTTTGCCATTAAACCGTTTGCTGTTTGATGATGTACTGTCTATCAAGAAGTGTGGCGGCGAAACTCAGACATGCTTCAATATCGCCCGGCTCAAGCGAGGGAAATTGTTTTAAGATATCCTCTTTACTATCTCCCGCTGCCAGAAATTCCAAAATGCTTTGGACGGTTATTCGTTTGCCGTTTAAGATCGGTTTGCCGTTGCAGATATTGTCATCTACTATTATTCTGTTTGCTAATTTCGTCATATACTAAATATACATAATAATTTTGCTTAGTAAAACTGAAAAGAATGCTTTAGCTAAAGCCTTGCTGAATCAATGGTTTAAGCCGTAAACACAGCTTCTGCTTTTGAAAGACCTTATTCCGCTTTATGCATGCCTTACGCAGCAAAGCGCAGGAAGGAAAGTTTTCACACCCGACTTCCGCTTTATGGAAGTTTTCACGTTTGACGTTTGACATTTCACGTTTCACGTTGTTATCTCACCACCGGCATGCCGGCTGATTTCCAGTGCTCGATGCCGCCCGTCAGATTGTACACTTTTTCGAATCCCATTTGTTTCATGGTATTCACAGCACCCACGCTGCGTGAACCGCTTGCGCAGTACACCAGGTATGTTTTATCCTTATCAAGCTTTTCAACATAACTTTTGAATCCGCCGGATGTATAGCTGATATTTCTGGCGCCGCTGATCTTATCGCCGCCGAACTCAAAGCCGCTGCGTACATCAAGTATTACGGCGTCTTTATCTTTCGCAAGGTCGCCAAACTCAGCCGGCTCAACATCCGAGCCTGTTGTTTTGGGTCCGCTTAAAAAGAATTTATATACCAGTACAAGCGCGGCGATAACCGCAATTGCTATAATTATTTTATTGTTCATATTTCAGTACTAACAGTATCGAACAACCGCTGCCGATTGCCGCTTTCTTTTTCTAACCGTTCACCACTAATTGTTAACTGTCAATTGCTAACTGTTAACTGTTAATTGTTAATTGCTAATTGTCAATTGCCTTCTTCGCCATCAGGTTCAGCGCGCTGCCCACTTTGAACCAATCTATCTGCTGCTGGTTCATAGTATGGTTCAGCATAACCTCATCCGCGGTGCCATCGGCATGCTTTAGGGTCATTTTCACCTGGCTGCCCGGAGCGATTCCATTTACATCAAGATCTATCATATCATCCTCGCGCACTTTATCGTAATCAGCGGGATCTTCGAAAGTCAGCGGCAGCATTCCCTGTTTCTTCAGGTTGGTTTCATGTATGCGGGCAAACGATTTCACAATGATAGCCTTGCCGCCTAAATGGCGCGGTTCCATTGCCGCATGTTCGCGGGATGAGCCTTCGCCGTAGTTCTCTTCGCCAACAACAACCCAGGGTATACCGTTAGCTTTGTAATATCTCGCAACATTCGGAACCTCGTCATAAAGTCCGGTCACAAGATTCTTAACATAATTGGTTTTATCGTTGAACCAGTTTACCGCGCCGATGAACATATTGTTTGAGATGTTATCCAGGTGGCCGCGGAACCTTAGCCACGGGCCCGCCATTGAAATATGGTCGGTTGTACATTTGCCCTTGGCCTTCAGCAGCAGACGCATACTGCTGAAATCAACCGCGTAATTGGGATGAACGAACGGGAACAGCCTCTGAAGCCTTTTGCTTTCGGGGTTTATTTCAACCTTTACCCTGGAGCCGTCTTCTGCCGGAGCCACGTAACCGTTCACACCTTTTAAATAACCGTTCTTTGGAAGCTCGTCGCCTTTGGGCTCGGCAAGCTTCACTTCTTTGCCTTCAGAGTTCGTTAAGGTATCGGTTAACGGGTTGAAAGTAAGCTTGCCGGCAAATGCCAGCGCAGTTACGATCTCAGGCGATGCAACAAATGCGTTGGTCGCGGGATTCCCGTCATTACGTTTTGAAAAATTCCTGTTATACGATGTTATTATGGAGTTCTTCTCGCCTTCTTTTACATCGTGGCGCCTCCACTGCCCAATACATGGTCCGCAGGCATTTGCAAGCACCAGCCCGCCAACCTTTTCGAATATCTCAAGCTGGCCGTCGCGCTCAATTGTAGCGCGTATCTGCTCTGAGCCAGGTGTAATTGTAAACTCTGATTTAACCTTAAGCCCCATTTCCAAAGCCTGCTTTGCAACCGATGCCGAGCGCTCCATATCCTCGTAAGATGAGTTTGTGCAGCTTCCTATCAGCGCAACTTTAAGCTCTTCGGGGTATTCTTTATCTTTAACCGCCTGTTTGAATGCAGAGATTGGCCATGCAAGATCCGGTGTGAAAGGGCCGTTAATGTGCGGTTCGAGCTCGCTCAGGTTTATTTCTATTACCTGGTCGTAATACTGTTCGCTTCCTTCGTCAGGCCGCAGGTATTCAGCGATCTCGTTCGCCAGCTTACCAACTTCTTCTCTTTCGGTTGCTGCGAGGTAATCATACATTTTCCTGTCGTAGGCAAACAGTGATGTTGTTGCCCCGATCTCCGCGCCCATGTTGCAGATAGTTCCCTTGCCTGTGCATGAAATTGTATCTGCGCCTTCGCCAAAGTACTCTACAATAGCCCCGGTTCCGCCTTTAACAGTTAGGATGCCCGCAACTTTAAGTATAACATCCTTCGGCGATGTCCACCCGCTTAATTTACCGGTTAGCTTCACACCGATAAGCTTCGGGAACTTAAGCTCCCACGGCATTCCCGCCATAACATCCACGGCATCCGCGCCGCCAACCCCTATCGCTATCATTCCGAGTCCGCCGGCATTAGGCGTATGTGAATCTGTACCGATCATCATTCCCCCGGGGAACGCGTAATTTTCAAGCACCACCTGGTGTATTATGCCAGCACCCGGCTTCCAGAAACCGATTCCGTATTTATTCGATACGCTTGCAAGAAAATCATAAACCTCTTTGTTCTCATCTTCCGCTTTAAGCAGGTCTTTTACAGAGCCAACTTCCGCCTGTATGAGGTGATCGCAGTGAACTGTTGACGGAACCGCGACTTTTGGAATTCCCGCTGACATGAATTGCAGCAGCGCCATCTGCGCGGTCGCATCCTGCATCGCAACCCTGTCCGGCGCAAACTCAACAAAATCCTTGCCGCCGGTGTAGAACGAAACCGGCTCGTTCCAAAGGTGGGCGTAAAGGATCTTCTCCGCATATGTCATCGGCCTGTTAAGAATCTTTTTTGCGGCCAGCACTTTTCCTTTAAATTCTGAGTAAACCTTTTTGATTAGATCAAGATCGAACATTTCTTTTCCTCGTTCCTGCGCTTGCCTGCTATTCGCAGGAAAGCGGGAATCCAATATTATTATTTAACTAATTATTTCCATAACCCATTCCCTCGCCTGCCTGCTATTCGCAGGAAGGCGGGAATCTCTTATATCAATGAACCTATTAATTTATAAAACTTATGTTTTCAGGCTTAAGCAGTTCCAGGCCTTTGAATTTGAGCAGGAGCTGCGCATCGGTAACAACATCCTTCATGCAGTATGTCTTAATGCGCTCAAGGTCCTTATCTATCCAATATGTGCTCCACACCTGGCTGCCGTCAATATCATCCTTGGGTGATTCTATACCGAACAGCGCAGCCAGAAGGTTCAGCGAAGTAAAATTTTTGTAATCGCCGAACTTCCACATATCCATGGTATCAAGAAGCTGCACTTCCCACGGCTTTTTGCCTGCGTTATCAAGCAGGTATGGTATCGGCAGTCCGTTTATCAGGCAGCGGCGGGCGATGTATGGAAAATCGAACTCCTTGCTGTTGTGGCCGCAAAGCATGTGCTCATCTGAGCTGAAGCTTTTGTTAAGCGTATCTGAAAATTCCTGCAGCAGCGTTTTCTCGTCATCGCCGTAGAACGCCTTTACTTTGAACTGCAGGCCCGAGCCGTTCTCAAAAAAATATCCCGCGCAAATACAGATTATCTTCCCGAACTCCGCATAGATCCCCGCGCGCTGGTATAATCCGTCCGGGGTAAGCCCTTCCTTCAGCTCGCGCTGCATTTTTTTCTTCCACAGCTCTTTCCATCTCTCCGGCACTTCGTCATAGCTAGCATACTGCGGAACCGTTTCAATATCAAGCACCAGTACGTTCTTCAGGTTTAATCTATCAAGCATACTTTATGATAATTGAAAATATCCATTTACGATTCCAGGAACTGTAATGTCTTCATCAAGTTCCTCCCACCTTAAAGCAAACCCGTCCAGCCTCAATTCCACTTTTTTTAGCTGTTCTTCATTAGCTGATTTTAATATCCTGAACCTGTCAGCTGGAAAACCAACTATCCTTCTATCTGTCAGCTCTACAAAAACCGTTCTTCCTTCTACCCACACCTTAATGGCTGCCGGTTCTGTTTCTATGTGCTTATCTGTTAGTGTGGAATTCATAATATTTTTCTTTTAGAAGATCTAAATTTTCAAATACTAATTTTTCAATTTCTCTTACTGTCTGCGGAGCCAGTCCCTTGTTTCGCGATAACCTTACCGGGTCCAGCCAAAACTTACATTCACCATCCGGGGTACTGACATGTATGTGAGCGGGCTCATTCATCTCATCTGAATAAAAATGAAATCTGAAAGATCTTATCCGCAGTACTGTAGGCATTAATTTTTGATTTTACATGATTATCTAAAATGCATTTTCTATATGATTCACTTTCGTTTCTCCGTTCTCTATCATAATTGCAGCAACATCGAACCTCTTTTCATAATCATCGTAACCGTCATGTGTCATTAAAAAACCCTGTGCAGATTTTATCATCTGCTCCACCTTCTTTTCGGTTATTGATTCCTCGGGCTCGCCGAACTTACGATTGCGCCTGGTCTTAACTTCAACGAACACCAGCAGCTTTTTTGAATCATCTTTGAATATCAGGTCGGTTTCGGCGTGTTCATAGCGGTAGTTTTCCGCTATAAACTCATAGCCAAGCGATTCAAAGAACTTTTTTGCAACTCCTTCGCCGTGTTTGCCAAGCCTCATGCTGCAATTCCTTTTTTAGACTGCTGCTTAAATTTCACAGTCCAAGCTCAAGCTGTGTAATCGCCTTCAGCTTAAAGCTGCGGCGGTGAATATCCGTATAGCCAAACTCAAGTATCTCGTCAAGATGTGCCGCGGTACCGTATCCCTTATGCGATGCGAATGCGAAGTTGGGATAAACCTGTTCGTATTCACACATGATCCTGTCGCGGGTTACCTTCGCAAGAATAGAAGCCGCCGCTACTGAAAAACTTTTTTCATCTGCCTTAACAACGTTCCTTACCTCTGCCATTGGGTGACTGTAAAAATTTCCGTCTGCTATTATTATTCCCGGCAGCTCTGTCATTTTATCAATTGCCATTGTCATGGCAGCCTTGGTAGCGTTCAGGATATTCAGCTCGTCTATTTTCAGGTTGTCAACTATTCCAATGCCCCAGCAGGTTGCTGCGGCTATGATCTCTTCGTAAAGCTCTTCACGGTGTTTTCCCGTAACTTTTTTTGAATCAAATACGCCTTCAATATATACATCATCGCTGAAGATCACTGCTGCCGCAACCACGGGTCCCGCAAGAGGTCCCCGGCCAGCCTCGTCAACTCCGCATACTAGACGGCCTGTTTCCAGGCGGATAGCGCTATCATACTCTATTATTCCCCGGGTTCTTTTGGACGGATCTTTTGCCATTTTTACCAGTTTGCTGGCGGATAATGCAGATTTTGCGGATTTTTGGTGCAAAAGAAAAATTTACCAATTTTACTTTGAATTTAAAATTCAAAAAGCTATCTTAATGGTATATTTTTCAGGGAATTTATCTTTTTCCCTCTTATTTATTTTACATATTAACCTTAAAATACACCTCATGATAAGGAACATACTGCGGGGGTTTTTGAATTTTGTTCTGCCTGAAACATGCCTCTCTTGCGGGGAAAATACCGATGAAAGCGAAAGGTACCTTTGCGGAAGCTGCAGGTCTAAACTTGAACCCTACAACGATACTCATCCGTGGCAAAAGGACTATGTTCAGTCCGGGGTTATCGAAAATTCACTAAGCGCTTACTGGTTCCGCGAAGGCACTCCCATCCAGCCGCTGCTGCATGCAATGAAATACCAGAAGGTGCGTTCGGCGGGAAGGCTTCTGGGCGAAGAGATCGCAAAGCGTTTGCCGGAAGATGCGCCGGCTTTTGACTTAATAATACCGGTCCCTCTCCATAAAGCCAAACAGCGCGAAAGAACTTACAATCAAAGTCTTTATATCTCCGAAGGCATATCTTCCCTAACCGGCACTCCAATACTTGAAGGCGCGGTGAACCGCACGCGCTTCACGTCAACACAAACGAAGCTCAACCGGGCGGAGCGAAAAGAGAACGTACTGCAGGCATTCGATGCCGACCCGGAGCATATAGATGACATAAGCGGAAAAAGGATCATACTTGCCGACGACGTCATAACAACGGGGGCAACAATCCTTGAGTGCGCATCTGTGCTGAAGAACTGCGGGGCGGGCGCTATCTGGGTTTGTTCGGCTGCTTACGCAGAGCTAAAACATACAGATTAATATTTTTGATTATATTTGTAAAGAACAAACCAGAACGAACAAACCAGGGAGAAACTAACCAACTACAAAATGAAAAAAACAATATTGATACTGCTTGCCGCCGTACTCATGATAGCATGCGGCAAAAAAAATGAAAGCACCACCAACGACCCGAAACAAACTTCAACCGAAAACAAAAATTCCGAAAGCAAAACTACGGATGACGGAACACTGAAATTTGAAGGAAAGAAGTTTTTTAAGTCATATAAAGACTGCAAGCCTTCTGATACTTGTACATATTTCCAGGTTGATTACCTAGAAGCTGTATCAGGCAAGAACAAAGATAAAATAAACAAACTGCTGATGAGCGAAGTGAACTGGTCGCTTACCATGGGAGAAACAACCCCCACGACTATTCAGGCAGCAGCAGATTCATTCATGACGGATTATGTTTCATTCAGAAAAGAAGTACCCGAATCCGCGCAGTTCTGGTACCTTGAGTACACCATGGCACAGGCAAATGACCTGCCGAAGATCGTTTCGCTGTCATCAACAATTTCTTCATACATGGGCGGAGCGCACCCGAATACATACATGTCTTACATAAACATTAATAAAGAGACGGGTGACACTGTATCGTTAAGCGCGCTGTTTGCTTCCGGATTTGAAAAGAAGCTGAACGCATTAGTTGACGCTGAATACAGGAAAATGAAAAACCTGAAGCCGGGCGATAACCTTGCGGAAAAGGGCGATCTGTTCGATAACAAGATAGAGTTCAATTACAATTACACTGTGAATAAAGATGGAAGCTTAACGTTCTATTACAATCCGTATGAGATCTCTGCATACGCGGTTGGACCCATCGAGGTAACGTTAAGCAAAGATAAGATATCCGGTCTCCTGGCTCCGGATAGCCTGCTGAAATAACTGTTTTTACAGAAGTTCAATAATAAAAGGAGGCCTTTGGGACCTCCTTTTTTTTAAATAGACATTCCAAACTCGTTTTATCTTCTTACTGTTTAAACTTCTCTTCATACCCGCTTTTTTTCAGGAACGATTCAAAATCCTGTACTTCTATAATATCTTTTACCGCCTGTTTTTTATCATGGGAATTCTCGTAATACGCCTGGCAGATCTTGTATCCCATGAAATACCCTAGGTCGCTTGGCCTGCCTATCGATCTATCGCCGGAATACAGCCACCTCGTGTAATCCGTTCCGCTCATTTCCTTTTTGAATTCTTCCCACAAGCCCTTTTCGTATTTGCTGCCGTAAACATAGTGCGCGGAGCTAAACTCGTTGCCGGTCACCATTGATGCGATAAAATCACATGCGCCTTCCCTGATAGCGGCACCCAGAAGGCTTTTAGGGCTGCCTGACTGCAGCGTATGTATCGATTCATGCATAACGATCTGCTCTATATTCTCAAAGTTCCCGATATTCCCTTTAAGCCAGCTGCTCAGCTCTTCTTTGGGTGAATTTTCATCGGCACACATCATTTCAGAGCCTATCAATAACATCCTTCCCGATACCGTTCCGCCTGTATTGAAACACCCGATGGTAAAATAAATATCCGGGTAATAAACATCGGGATAGATCTCTTTCAGCTTATGGAAATATTCCTTCAGCTTATCTTTTATCCCGGCAAGCCTGAGCGTATTCTCCCTGATTGACTCAATATATTTAGGATAAAGCTTCAGCACTGTATCCATTTCCGCGGCGTTTATCACCCTCACTTTCGTGAAGGCATCCAGCCCTGTGCTTCTTTTATCAAAGTACAGCCTGTTAATATCTTCAGTCCTGCCGGTGGATCTATATACATCATACATACTCCAGAAGTTATCAATATCCGAAGTTACGATCTTCATGACCGAAATATCTTTTCTCCTGTTCAGGTTTGCCTGGAGCTTTTCAATAAGCGGTTTCCACCTGCTATCGCTGTGAAGTGATTCAAGGTCAGAATCAGAGGTAATCCATTTTACATTTTCATAGCCAAGTGCAGGCAGCAGGTCCAGCTTGCCAAACGCGTCATCAGGCCTGTGCATCAGCGAATAAACACATGCCGCGTTATAAACAACATCTGCGCTTGCCGGATCAAGCTTAAGAGATGCCTCATACCTGAGAATACTGCCCTCGTAATCTTTAATGTAGTAGAGAGAATCGCCCTGCCTTGAAAGTGTTGCGGCGTTCTGCCCAAAAACTGAGGCATGGAACACAGAGAAAACTAAAAGCACAAAAAATAATGTTTTTACTTTCATACCTGTAATATATGTGGTTTAATTTGAGGGGTGAGGGCTATCCCCTGTTGTTGGATCTTAATGCTATCAAATATCCGTCAGGATCTTTGATGAAGAACATATCATTATTGGTGTTGGCTGCCGAGGCATAAAGCGGACCCGCCAGTACCTCGACTCCTTTATCTTTTAGAACTGATCTTACCTTTTCAAGCGGTGTGTTCAGCTCCATTCGGAATATTACTTCATCTTTGTTTGAATGGTGAGTTCCGTTTTGTTTAACTAGCATAATTTTCTGGCTGCCAAACTTCAGCAAAGTCTCGCCGTTCCCGTTGATAATATTCTCAACGCGGAATACATCTTTGTAAAATGCAGCGGACCGGTTTACATCCGTGACATGCAGCAAAATATGATCGATGCCCGAAACTGAAATCCCGCTGCCGTTCTGCTGCTTCTTATACTCATCAAAATTCCCGGCAAGGTGTTTGCCCAGGTTAGCAAATATCCGGGCAACCTGTTTGGAGTGCATCTTGCTCAGATTTATTACTTTGGATATGGCCTTCAGCCACAGGCGGTTACAGCTTATATCTATTTCCATGGTAAGCCTGGTGCCGCCCGCGGATTCTTCGAAGCGCCATGCGGTTTTGCCGATCCATGCGCCATCCACATAATCGATAGCCAGCAGCCTGTTGGTTTTGAATCCGCTTACTACTGACTTCCACTTTACAAACGGGCCGTTTTGCACGTTGATGCGTGTTCCTATTATCGCAGGGTCAAGATACTCCAGCTCGCTTTTCACTTCATGCGGCCACCATTTGCTGTATGAAGCGATATCGGTCACCGTCCGGTAAACATAATCCACCGGGTAATTAAGCAGCACGGAATCTTTTGCTTTCAGCTCTCCCATGAAACAAAAATAATCAATTATATTTTTTCATATAAGGGATATAATCGTAATCACATCTATATTGTGCCCGGTTCTAAAAAATAGAGCTTGGCCGCAAGTACAAAAGCGCATACGAACCGGGAAAATACGGGCCTACTATCTTAACCGCCGGGGCCGAAAAAAACCCGGTCAGACCGGCACATTTACTTCTTCATAATAACAAACGGCGCCGTAGCCTTTTACATAATATTCTTTTACGTAACTCATTATTTCGCTGAGCGTACCCCTGCGGCACAGCATCTGTACCTTGGAAATCTCCTTCCCGTCCGCATCAGCCGGACGGCCACCTTCCAAATCTTCCCGAATATAATACACTATATCGAACTTTTTAATGTTAGGCACAAGATGATCTGCGACTTCGGGTTTTGTGATGACGTTCACCAAAAAATGCGGCGTGGTAACAGTAAACATATTGTTATGATATTATGGTTTAAGAATGCAGGCGTCACGGCTTGCCTGACGCCCCTTCAGGCGGACAAGTCCGCCTGAAAGAAATGCAGTTCATTTCATCCTGTAGGCGTCATGGCTTGCCTGACGATGCTTCAGGCGGACAAGTCCGCCTGCTACAAATACAGTTCATTTCGTCCTGTAGGCGTCACGGCTTGCCTGACGCCGTATTTACATTTCTAAAACACAATTCTTTATACAGTATTTTCAATCTACTTTCTCTCTCTTTAACCTTTAACGATTTCATGTAATGCAGGTTTTCAAGGTCATCCATCCACCGGGCTGGATTTAATCTAATGTAATCGGATATGTTCTCCAGTGCACGATCGTTTCTGATGATGTGATCAAAATAATATCTTTGCCAGCCAAAACTTTCAAATCCATGCAACAACCTGGTTTTTCTTGTAACACCTGCTTTATATGAGCCAATAATATCCTGAAGTCTTATGGATTTTACTTCTGGTTGTTTTATATCTGTTGAATCATAGATGTATATAACCATGTGAATGTGGTTGGGCATAATGATATATTCTCCCACATCAATACAATTGTAATGGTTAGGAATTTCAATGATATCCTTTGCCGCAATCTCTCCGGCAGCACTTAAAAGCACTAACCCGTTTTGAATATTTCCAAAAAGCGAAGCCCGATCTTTAGCACATGTGGTTACAAAATATGCGCCTGGTTTGCTATAGTCGTATTCCTTTAACCTTAATGTCTTATATTTCTTATACGGCATGCAATGATACTTCTTGTTTTCAGGCGGGCTTGCCCGCCTGTTACAAAAACAAATTCTTATTACTTGCAGGCGTCACGGCTTGCCTGACGCCCCTTCCGGCGGTTAAACCCGCCTGCTACAAAAAAAATAAGATGATGGGCTACTCCCAAAATGTTTCGGTGATCTTTCTAACGTACTTCAGCTCCGCTGTTTTCTTTATGATATCTTTAAATCCGGGCTTACGCGTTGAAGATATCACAAGCCACTCAAGGTCGCTGCAGCCGGAGCGCCCTTTGGAGCCTTTCATTTCAGCGGCTTCGGGATCGATTGCCTTTACCTGGGCAAGAAGTGAATCAACCGCCGGGATGCAGAACTCGTAATGCGCGGAGCTTTTTTCGCCATTAGGGTAAACCCTGAAGCCATCATCATCAAAAGCTGTCAGGTCTATTTTGATCTTGTATTCATGAAGCGGGGTAATGTATCCCTTTTCGTTAACCTTGATCTCCAGCGGGTCAAGCCTGTAGCCTGTCATGTTCGCGGTATTTTCCCTTCCGAAAATTATTCCGTGCTTTAAAAAACCATAAAAAAACACATCGCGGTTAATAAATGATTCAGGCTCAAGGTCGTCACCAGTTCTTTTCAGAGGAAGGACGGTTCCATCAGGCATTTCTAGAACATAGTCCCATATTTTCTCATCGCCAAGCTTGCTGCCGTCGCGCGGCGGTACGTATTTCAGTAATTTTCCCGATGCAAAGATCTTTTTATTCGCGTTAGCTTCCAGGTCGATAAATATCCTGCACGTATCAATCGAAGCCTGCTGTTCATAACCGGGCATGAAATCAATTCCATCGGCATCTATCCTGAATCCGGAGGCGCTTTGATGCCCGGGGTCACTATCGCCTATAATTGTACCGTAGAAAATCCTGCCGTGGATCACAACATTTGCAAATGAATACTCATCAAATACGATCGATTCGCCGTCTGATTTATCTTTGCTAACAACCGGTATCCTTGAGCCGTCGGAAAATTCAATTTCCCAGTTCCAGAACATGTGGTGGCTCCCCTTACCCCGGGTAACCGGTGTGTATTTCTGCAGCCAGCCATAGATCACGGCGTCCTTGTTGGCAAGCCGTTCGGCATCATCCATTGTGCGGCAGGTATCGCCGTATGAAAGCCGGGGATTAGTATTCTGTTTGGCGTTGTTGGTAGCGCAGAATGCGAAAAAGATCAGCAGTGAAAGCAACAGGGATGACATAGAAATCTCCTTTTTTTATGATACTTGCACCTGGGGTTGATTGTTTCGGAAGTATAGAGAGTTAGGGAAAAACTTTATAAATGTCTTTTCTGTGTACTATACGAACAAACTCTATGGTATTATTTTCGAAATAAATACCTATTCTATAGTCTGCCAACCTAATTCTATATGATATTTTATCGCCTGCTAATTTCTTGATATTTTTTATTTCATAAATACGGCTGGCGGATTCAACTTCTTCAATAATTTTCAGAAGCTTTTCTTTGATATATTTATCCCTTATTTTATCCAAATCTTTATAGAACCGGGATAAAAATATTGTCTTCAAGCTAGCTTCAATTTTTTAATGACGGAATTTTTGGAAACGGTTTTTTTTCTGTCGGCTCCCCTCATTAAAATTTTCAGCCCCAGGTCTTCTTTCTCTTCGGGACTTATAAATGCTGTTTCAATATTCAATTTCTTCAGGAGCTGGGACAAAAGCTCCAATTCGGATCTTGTTTTTGGTGTAATTACTATTGATTTCATATACTAAATATAACTATTATTTATTCGCTCTTCAACTAACCGAAAATTAACAGTAAACAACCTTAATCTGTTACGGTTTTTGGAAAATACAGATCGGCCGGGGTTTAACAATCAATTCCGCTTGCGGATCGAAAACTGTTTGCCATCCCACCGGTCATATGTACCGGTATTGCATGCGCTATCAGTGAATGTAAATGTACCCGTATATGTAACGCCGTCGTTTTCATATTCGGTGTAAACAAGATTTCCGTTTGGATATTCATCGCTGTAAAAGAGCAGCGTGTAGCCGGTACCGTTATCCCAATACACGCGGAAAGCCTTCGAGCTTTCGCTCCATTCAATAGTGCAGTAAGCCTTGCCAACAGAATACCTGCCTTCAACATCATAAGCCTTTTGCGAATATGTGTTTTGTGCAGCAAAAATTAAAACCAGGAAGAAAACAGCAGTGAGTAATTTTTTCATATGATTAATAAGTTATTGTTTTGCAAAAGTAGCTTAATTGCAGGGTATATTCAATATAATATTGGTAGAGTACAGGTAGCAGCTGTGTTGCGATTCCCATTTGAAAAACTGACGTTAAGCGGAGCCGTTTGGAAAGCGTTAAAAAAATCCGGCTGTTTGAGTCACGCTGCAAGCGGGACGAGTTCCGGATTTTTAGCTTTCCGGATGGTGACGCAGTCAGTTTTTCAAGGGTGTCCTTTTCTTGGTTCTTCTTTTGGACAAGCAAAAGAAGAACAATAATTGTTACTTCCCAATCGTTTTCACTTCAACTCCATCCTTCTTATCAACCACTTCCCAGCCTAGTGATTTCAGCTCATCGCGCAGCTCATCAGCCTTCTTAAAATCCTTCGCCTTCTTCGCCGCGATGCGCTTTTCAACCAGCTCCATAACTTCCTTTGGAACATTCGTATTGCCCGCTTCGATATCTTTATCAAGATCCAATCCAAGTACGCGGTTAAAGTCGTTTACCAGGTTCATCTTTTCGATGCTTGAAAGCTTATCGTTACGGATGACACCCCACAGCACCGCCAGGGCCTGCGGCATGTTAAGGTCATCGTTAACCGCCTCATTGAATTTATCCTTTTCATCCGCCGGCATTGATGCATCGCGCGAGTCAAAATTTTTCTTAACATCATCCCTTATCTGCTGCACATTTTGTTTAAGCCGCGCAAAAGCCGTCTTCGCCTGATCCAAAATTTCCCAGCTGAACAGCAAACGCTTGCGGTAATGCGTGCCAAGGCATAGATAGCGGTAATCCAGCGGCGTGTAGCCGTGTTTAATAAGTGTTTCAACCCTTAAAAATTCACCCTTAGATTTGCTCATCTTACCGGACTCTTCCTCCAAAAACGCGCCGTGCATCCAATAATGAACGAACGGCTTGCCGTTGCATGCTTCGGATTGCGCAATTTCGTTGGTGTGGTGTATTGGAATATGGTCTATCCCCCCGCAGTGAATATCAAACGTATCACCCAGGAATTTTTTGCTCATTGCCGAGCACTCAATGTGCCAGCCGGGGAATCCTTTGCCCCAGGGTGAATCCCATTCCATTTGCCGCTGCTCACCTTTGGGCGAAAATTTCCACAGCGCGAAATCTGTTTTATTTTTCTTCTCGGTTGAAAACTGTATGCGTGAGCCTTCTTCCAATCCTTCGATATCAAGGTTTGCAAGCTTACCGTAATCCTTAAGCTTCGATGTATCAAAATAAACGCCGTCACTGGTAACGTATGTGTATCCTTTATCGTCCAGGCACTTCACCATATCGATCTGTTCCTGTATATAATCGGTAGCCTTCGTGTATTTCGTGGGGGGCAGAATGTTCAGCGCCTTCGCATCATCAAGAAAGAACTGTGTGTAATACTCCGCGATCTCCCAAACTGTTTTGCCTGTACGCGCTGAGCCTTTTTCCATTTTATCTTCGCCTTCATCGCCATCGCTTACTAAATGACCCACATCAGTGATGTTCATAATATGCGTAACATCATACCCGTTATAAATTAGTACGCGCTTCAGCAGGTCTTCGAACATAAATGTGCGGAAGTTGCCAATATGCTGGTAATCATAAACCGTTGGTCCGCAGGTGTAGAGTCCGGCTTTACCCGGCACTATAGGTTCAAACACCTGTTTTTCCCTGCCTAATGTATTAAAAAGCTTAATATCCATTTAATTGTTTTATTAACCGCTTAATTTAAGAGAGTGTACTCAAAAACTCCGTCGCGCATTTCTAACTTCCTGTCTCCGTCTTCGGCTTTCACGTTAAAATAATAGCGAATGGTTTTTCCCGATCTTTCCGTTTTTACCGATCCCGAAATTATGTTGAATTTAGTTATCCGGTTTCCCGATGCATCATACTTATCGTCATACGGTCCCCATTCAAAAAGAAAATCATCGCTCTCTCCGGTGGGCAAAGTAAACACTGATTCAATAACTTCATTGGAATTTTTCTTGCTTTTCCATACAAACGAATATTTTCCAAGATCTTCGTGGTTTCCAAAAACACCAAGCGGTTCTATGAACACAGATGTCTTTTCCTGAATAATATTCAGTGCGCTTGCGGAATCATTGTTCACAATGAATTTTGTTTTGAAAGTACCATAAACCTGAGAATAGAGAGCCGAACAAACAAACATCAAAACCAGAACGAGAACAATATGTTTTTTCATATGTTTATTGTTAATAAGAATGGATCAATTTAAATGATTTTCTGCAATATACTTTAATTTGTAATATGGTTAAATGAAGAAAATTAAATCGCTAACATGTTGTTACTTATCATTACTCCGTACTTCTTTTATAATTCTCATCCCGGGAATAATGAATAAAATCTCCAAATTACAGCTGCATAAATGCTTTATCATTTGAATTAAAGTAGCTATCTTTGCATATAAAATATTAATTATATGAAATATATCTTTTTCCTTTTGTTTCTGCCGGCTGTAATTTTTTCTCAGAAGCTTCAGCCCGGATTTGATGCCAATGAATACGCACGCCTGCTTGAAATGACCGAGCGTTTTGCCGATACAACCAAGGTGCCGCCGGCAGATCCATACCCGTTCGGGTGGACGCATGTGTTCCGCTCTGAAACAGTTGGTTTGGATAACCTGTGGGATATGTGGCTCAGCGGTGATTCTGTTGCGGTAATAAACATCCGCGGCACAATTGCCACCGAAAAGTCATGGATGGCGGATTTCTACGCGCCAATGGTGCCGGCAGAGGGTTCGCTGAAATTCGGAAAAGAAGAGTTTTCATATAAGCTTGCCGATGACAAAAACGCTGCTGTGCATACAGGTTTCCTTTTGGGCATGCATTACCTTGCGCCTTCGGTAATTGAAAAGATCAACGAGTATTACAATAAGGGAGTAAAGGATTTTATACTCTACGGACATAGCCAGGGCGCAGCAATAACCTACCTGATGCGCTCATACCTGCATTACCTGCCGTACGGAACAATACCCGGGGATATCACAATTAAGACATACAACAGCGCAGCGCCGAAGCCCGGCAATCTATATTACGCGTATGATTTTGAATTCATCACGCGCGGAGGATGGTCGCACCGTGTAGTTAACCAAATGGATTGGGTGCCGCAGATGCCGCCTACAGTGCAGACCAGGTATGACTTTAAACATAACGATCCGTTCACACCCGTGGATTCAACCCTCGCTGCTAATCTTGGATTTTTCCCAAGGGTAGTCATAGGGCTGATACAGAAATCAGTTTTGGGTGATATGGATGATGCGCGCGATATACTGATAAAATATACCGGCCGGGAGCTTTACAAAATAATCAAAACATATCTTCCGGATTTTCACGAGCCAAAATACGTAAGTACTATGGATTATACAGTGACCGGATCACCCGTAATTCTGATGCCAACCGAAGAGTATAAACAAAAATTCGTATCCACGGGCGGAATAGCGGGGGCATTTGTCCACCACATGATGCCTGCATATTATTTCCTGCTGAGGCAAGAGTATATGAAGTAGATACAATATTCGTCCGATTCCATATTCATCCGATGACTCCAAGTCATCGGATGATTGCACCAAAAAAATCCCCATCGTAAATTTTCGTATCCTCTTCCAAAATGAATTTTCGCAGTTCATCTGGTCATTCAAGAAATATTCCCCCTTTTCAAGGGGGATTGAAAACCAAAATCCACGCTGTAAATAATTCCCCCTTTGAAGGGGGAGCATCGCTCTAATACACGTAAACCTTAAATTGCAGAATTATCCTTCAACCGCCTTGTTTTCAGATGGGGATGTTGCAAATCGACAATCGACTAACCGCGGTGTTTCCCCTTCCCATAACTCCCAAAAAAATCCCCGCTATTAACGGGGATATCCAATTCTGCTATTTGCTACTTGCTATTTGCTCTTTGTTCTTTGCTATTTGAACTCAGTGTTTATGTTCCTCTTTCGGGTTGCATAATCCAACTATTGTATGGAATGTATCATGCAGCGCGTTCAGGTCGGTAAATATTTCCTGGTCGGTTGCGCCTGCCTTGATCTTCGTTTCCAAAGCCTTGCTGTCTGTTTCAAGCTTCTGCGCTGCCGCAAGGATCTCGGGTTTGTTATATTCAGCGGGTACCGGATTTGCCACAAGGCTGGATGCAGCGCTTACCATCTCGCCGATACGGTCTTTAATAGGCTGGTAATTACCCTCTTCTGCCGGGTGGAACGTCTGTGACATTACTTTATGGAAGGCTTCAAGCTCTGCCCATTTTTCGCCCGCAAATGATACTTTTGCTGCAGAAAAAAGAAATAAAGCCAGAACAACTAACGATAGTTTTTTCATATGTTTGTTTGTGCGTTTGATTTTTTCGGTTCTACAAACATATCACCCGTGCAGGCAGATTAAAATGCAAAAAGGAATTCGCAAATACGGCTAATGCGGTACATTAATCATATTCCGGTTTGACGCATATCATAACACTTGCCTTCGGGATTGCTTAATTTTGCTTAAGCCAAAATCCGGATTCACTCCGACTCTTTTAAACGAAAGACCGAAATGAAAAACTCACTATCACAGATCGCAGATTTTCTAAAACTCCGCACATTTGTATTGATCGGCGCCTCGACCAAAAAGAAAAAGTTCGGCAACTATATTTTGCGGCACATGCTTGAAAAGGAGCTGCACGTTCTGCCCATACACCGCACGGCTGCGGAAATTGACGGCATAAAATGTTATCCAACAATTGACGCCCTGCCCCTTAAGCCCGATGCAGCCATACTTGTTATTCCGCCGGCAGAAACCGAAAAAGTTGTAGCAGAGCTGCATGAAGCCGGCATAAAAAATATCTGGATGCAGCAGGGCGCCGAAAGCAACAAGGCCATAGCTTACTGCCTGCAAAATGATATGGAAGTGATAGCCGGCGAGTGTATCTTAATGTTCCTCGATAAACCCGGCTTTCCGCACAACGTGCACAAATGGTTCTGGAGCCTTGGAGCGAGAGGGTGATGGCCCTTTATTTGATTTGAAAAGTTATTATAGCAGTTTTTAAATCTATTGTTCTGCGCAATAGTTACAACTGTTTGACATTTGAGCTTTGGCATTTGTCATTGTCTTCCCAAAAACTTCCCTGCCTTATCCATTATCCTCGTAAACGCTTCATCCGTCTGCTCCGCATACTTTGGCGCCAACGGAAAAGGCGTTACGTGCGAGTACTCGTAAGGAAAGTCCTCAACATCAACCGTAATATCAATATCGCGCATCTCGCCGCGAAGCGTGTTCATCACCTCCACCGGCGGTACGACTGTATCCTGCTTCAGCGCAACGGCGCGGATGCGGCCCGCTGCCCTGCGCAGGCTCTGCTCTCTCAGCTCCTTGTGGTGGTGGTAAAGCAGCATTGATTTAAAGTAACTCTCCTCCGGATGCTCGTCGCTTAGGTAATGATCAAGCCGCCGGGTGCTTTTGAAATCATTGTTCAGCAGCTCAAGGTAATAGCTGTTGATAGCCGTTGCCGCGTGCGCATCCAGTATGTATTTTGAAATGGGGTACATTCTGTCCAATGTTGCGCCGCCGCAGAAAGTAAACAGCTTCGAGTGTTCGGCAAGTCCCCCTGCGCCCGCCATAATAAGTATCATCCCGAAGAAGGCACCTATGGAATAACCGAATATATCGGCCGTAGTGCCTTTTGCGAAACCCGGCACGCTGCCCCGGCTTAGTTCTTGCAGGAACACCGAAACATCGATGTAGCTTTCAAGCCCGCTCCAGAAGAAGCGCTGCGGATTAGCCTCAAGCCTTGAGCTTATTGCCGCGTTAACAAACGAAGTGTGGCTGTTAAGCCTGCCCGCCAGGGCGCGCTCCTTCGCTGCGCGGTTCATGCGTTTTGCGTCAGACCAGCTTGCCGGCGCGCGATCCATATGAAATGCCAGCGGAAAAAGTATCACTGGCTTACCTGTTGATTCAAGCAGGCTGTAAGCCCATGGCAGGTACTTATCCCACTTCTTTTCGTTCAATCCGTGGAAAAGCAGTATAGCGCGGTCTGATTCCGCCGGGCTGCTGTTTGATATAACTATATACTCAAATTCTTCGTTGCATGATATATCGCTATCGCTGATGTGCAGTATGGAGCTTTCTTCTGTTCTTGCCGCAGCTTCGTTCGCCGGTTCTCCGGCAAAGTCTTTGCCGTGCTTCGCGCAGTGGTAGCCTTCCCTGCCGGGGAGTACCGCTGCGCCAATGGAATGGATTTTCCGCCGCGTTATATTTACGCCCAGTTCGGGAATAAAAATATCCCCTTCTGCCGAAGAGAACTTTTCTTTAAGCAAATTGTATAATTGCTGGTAGGGGTGTTTTTTGTCGTTCATATCTTTGCTGATCAATATTTTGAAGCCAGATTAATTTTAATAATACTTTCATCAATTGCTCCCCTCCTCCAGATTGCTTTTGCAGTTTAGATACCGCGCCAGCGGGATCAAGGAGGGGTGACATAACGAGCCCCGGCGAGTTATGGCGGGGTGGTTTTGTCTTAGCTTTCCAAATTCCCATAAACATTAAACCACCCCTGGTTCGGCTAATGCCGAATCTTTCCCCTTTTATGTTAAATAGAAAGCCCAAAAAGATTTATAATAATAGACAAAAAATCATAGAATAATACTTTTATCAGCGGTCACTTTAAAAGTGCTGCATTATCTTGTTATATTTTATGAAGCAGGCACGCAGTCTCCTA
>JAYRXC010000015.1:0-7032 GCA_041917655.1 Ignavibacteria bacterium
GACGACCCGCCTGCCAAGCCTAAGGCATGGGTGGGTCGTCTCAATTTTTAGGTACTTTCAAGCTGCGAGATGATGCACTGGGTCGTCTCAAAATTAAGGTACTTTACAGGCTATGAGACGATGCACCGCATCGTCTCTACAAGGTATAGCCGAGTCTTTCTTGTATGGAGGGATTCACTGTCACCCTGAGCGCAGTCGAAGGGTGAATGTGGTGTTGTTTGGACTTCGACTCCGCTCAGTCCGACAAAGTGTTCTACGGCTTTGCTATAGCTTCGGCTATCGTCGTTGCGCCTTCGCCGAATTCTGCTTTCAGTTCATCCCACTTCTTGCCAATTTCAGTCTGATTCGGCACAAGCAATTCATCGGTGATCTCATCTCCATCCTTGAAATTCAACTCACAGGCATGCACACTTGCGGGATTTTTATAATCATATATAGGCATGCCAAATCTGCGGCAAATTACCGGGCGGGACTCGTATATAGTGCATTCACCCTCAGCGCCCAATGCAGGGCAGGGAAGCCCGTGGAACTCCCTTGTATCATCGCCAGCCGAACTGATCCCCTCCTTTTTTAAGGAGGGGTGGCTCGAAGAGCCGGGGTGGTCTGAATCTATAACATCCTCTGTTGACCTTTCACCGCTGTGCTCTTTGTTACCTTTTGAGTCTGCCAATTTAGCCAGGTACTCCCGTGCCTTATGCTGCAGCTCGCTGCGGCGCGGCTCAGGCAGTGATTTTACATGTTCGGCTATGATCCACCCGTCAATTGCTGTAATACGGAATATCTGCGAGCAGCACTTAGAGCATCCGCGCCTGCATTGGATCTTATCGCCGTATATATCCATATTGCGGTCAAACTCCGCCTGAATGAGATTAGTAATATCGAAAAATTTTTGACTTAATGAGTTCAAGAATTCTCTAAGCTGTTTAACATATTTTGTTTACTAAGTGATTGTAACATATGTTGTATTCTTAAACCTAAAACTCTTTCATCTTTTCCTGAAATATGATGAATTTCCTAATCCCTTTTCAAGGTCCTGAAGAAGATCATTAGAGTATTTTCCGGTTTTCCTGAAATCAAGCATTATATCATCAATTGGATCCTTAACAACATTCTCGAAGAAGATCCCTGCAAGCTTCTCGTAAGCTTTAGCTTTTGCCAGTAGTTTGTTGTGTTCTTTTTTTGTAATTGTAACTTTTTCCATACTACAAACTAAATCATAATTGTCATTAAAATCAATTCTTACCCTTAACATATCAGGAACAATTGCTGTATTTTGTACTATAATCTAATACTGACACGATTTTGGCGAAACATTGGTGGAATTCTAAGTACACGACAGTAAACAAATAACACTCTAAAACTATGTTAAAAGAAGTTTCTTTACCCTGGATTTCAATATACTTAACCTCACCCCCCTAACTCCCTCTCCTGAGAGGAGAGGGGGAACTGAGAAATTTTTGAGTTTTTTCTCCCCTCTCCCTTTGGGAGAGGGGCTGGGGGTGAGGGTCGAATGCAAAATTACTGAGTATTTGTTTCACTGTCGTGTACTAAGGGTGGAATTCTATTCCGTAATATTGGTTTGAAATAGTGTAGAAATTAAGGTAAATTTACGGTTCTAATTTAAAAATATGTCCATAAAAGCTCCAAAATACAGGTTTTTCAGCATTTTCGCGATTGTAATAATTGCCGGTGTGATTTTTACACAGGTTGATTATGGTCAGGACGCGATGAAATCCACAAAGATCACCGAAACGGTGGTAGAAAAGAAGGATGACAAGAGTCCGGCAGGTTACGAAAAGGTTACGCTTCCTCTAACCGATGTTGAGAATATCGACGGTCAGATAGAAGATTACCTTTTGGATATGTGGCCCATCATGAGCGATGAAGAAGTGCAGGCGATCATTGGTTCAAAAGATATTGCCAAGAAGCTTCTCAATGATACACTTGGACATGTTGAATTCAGCCTTACAATTAATGTGCCCAGCCATTACCTGGTGCCGAATCCAAAAATGCTGTGGGAGCTGAACATTCCCGAGTTTACTTCAAGGATATACCAGATCTACAATAACGACACAATACTTATCACCGTATGGCCGAATGTAGTAGGCGCGCCATCAACAAAAACCTATACAGGCTATTATAATATTTTCAGGCTTCGTAACTGGCCCACATGGAAGGATCCCGAAAGCGATCCGCTTGAGCCGGGAACACCTCCGGGACCGGGTAATCCGCTTGGACTTTTTGCAGCTCATTACGATGAAAACTCGCTGCGTTATTTCCACGGCACAAACAAGAACGGGCTGCTGAAGAACGAATACCGCGCTCTCTCTCACGGCTGCGTGAGGAACGATAACACCAACATAGATAAGATGAAGAGGTTCATCGTAAAGCGTATGGTTACAAGCCAGGATATAAGCTGGTGGGCTAACAGCAAAAAATCCATGATGTATAATTTTACCGAAGAAGAAAAAGAGAACTTCCCGGTAAGGATCAAATATAAGACTTTTGATATCGGCTCAGATGAATATGGTGATTATATTATCTTTTTTAAAGATGTTTATGGCTATGCCAGGGGCAGCAGGTGGAGCAAGTTCGATAAAGAAGAGCTTATGACATTCAGCACCACAGAGAATATAATTGCAGAATATAAGGCAGAACATAAACCAAATCAATTCCAGCTTTCAGATGATAAACTAATACCAATTGTTGAAAGTCTAATTTCAGATCACAAGGATTACGAAAAGTATTATTTTGCCGATCTTGTGAGCGGTTCGCAATCCGAAACAGGGAAGTAAGCTTTCCTAAATATTCCACTGGTATTATTTGAAGAAAGATCCAAAAATTGCGGTTCTGTTCTTTTTATTGCTTACGGCCGGGTTAATGCCTGTAAGCCTTGTTGCACAGCCTGAAACCTTTACAGACGTAAATTATAAAAAATTCGTTACAACCGTAGGAAGTGAAGATTCTGTTATATCGCTTCCCGATAAATTCCTTATGTTCGGAAGCCTTGTGGTTTACTCTGATTCTGCCGCTGTAGGCCCGGGAAACTATACAGCAGACTACCGGTACGGAAAGATCAGGCTGCATAAGTCATTTATTGATGATATAATCAAAAGCGGCCAGCCTGAAAGGCTGCAGCTTATCATTACATACCGCAACTACCCGTTTGATATAGCCGACTCATATTCACGCTTCGAAGTTGTTAACAAGCTTGATACCGCTGCAGGTGACAGCATTAAGGTTGCTGAGATCAAAACGGATATTGTTGAAGATATTTTTTCCGGCACAGACCTGCAGAAATCAGGCAGTATTTTCCGCGGGTTCACTTTAGGCAACGGCAGGGATCTAACCCTGCAGTCAGGTTTCAGGCTGCAGTTAAATGGTAAGCTCTCGAGCGATATCGATATCACTGCCGCTCTTACTGATGAAAATACGCCCATCCAGCCCGAAGGAAATACACAGAAGCTGCAGGAGATCGATAAGGTGTTTATCGAGCTTCGATCATCGAATGTTACCACAACGCTGGGAGATATTGAGGTGAATTTTTCCGGCAACGATTTTTTTAATTTTTCCAAGAAGCTGCAGGGCGCAAAAGGATACGGTACGCTCGATAAGACCGACCTTTTCCTCACAGGCGCTATATCTCGCGGCAGATTTAATTCTAATTCATTTAACGGTATAGATGGTGTACAGGGTCCGTACAGGCTTATCGGCGCAGATAATGAGGTAAATATTGTTGTTATAGCAGGAAGCGAAAAAGTGTACCTTGATGGAGTGTTGATGACCAGGGGAGAATCAAATGATTATGTCATAGATTACTCCAACGGGCAGGTTAAGTTTACCAACCGCCGACTGATTACAAATGCATCAAGGATCGTCGTGGATTTTGAGTACTCTGATAAAAAATACTCGCGCAGCTTCATAGCCGGCCAAACGCGCACATCTGTGCTCAATGACCGGATCAAGCTCTCGGTTTCATACCTGAGGGAAAGAGATGACCCATCAAAGCCGATCGATTTTGTGCTCTCGGATTCCGATAAAACTATTATTTCAAACGCCGGTGATAACAAGTTCAATGCTTCCCGAAGCGGCGTAGTGTACGTTGGCAGGGATAGCCTCGGCAATTCGCTCGGACTCTACATACAAAGAGATACGACCATAAACTCAGCAAGCTTTACAAAATATATCTATGCGCCGGGTGATACCGCGGCGCTGTACCAGGTTACTTTTTCGTTCGTAGGCGCAGGCAAAGGCGATTATAATAGCCTAAGCAGTAATGCATATGTATTTGCAGGGATTGGGCAGGGCGGATACATGCCGCTTGTCTTTTTCCCGCTGCCTGTTGCGTACCAATCAGCCGATGTTGGGCTGGAATTCCGCCTGGCAAAATCATTTTCACTGTTTGTAGAAGGTACGGCAAGCGATTTCGACGCTAATCTGCTTTCGAATATAGATGATACCGAAAACCGCGGCGGTGCATTTACCTCAATGCTGCTTTTCAATCCCGCCCCGGGCAGCAGGCTTAAGCTTGGCAGCCTGGATCTCGGTGAAGTTCAGTTTTCAGTCAAACAGAGGGTCATCAACAAGCTCTATAATGCTGTTGACAGGCTTAACAGGGTAGAGTATGACAGGATTTGGGATATCCAGGACAGCCTGAAATTGACAGAAGTTACCACTGAAGCGGGATTGTTCATCAAGCCAAGGGATTTCATTAGCATTAATACTACAGGCGGCAGGATAAAGCGAGGAGATATTTTTAACTCAATGCGCGGTTCAGTTGATGTAAGGTTTAAAGGCGATAGTCTCGGCGCGCCCTCGGTGAATTATTACGCCGATTATATTACAAGCAAAGATCTCAGTATCGATTACGGCGGCAACTGGATAAGGCAGAATGGATACATAGATTACAAGCTGAAGCCGTTCACTGATCCTAAATGGGGCAAATATAACCTGCTCTTTGAATTCAACAGCGAAGATAAGCAGATACGCTCCCTGGCATATGATACTACAAACGCCGGCAGCTTCAGGTTCTATGAATTCAAGCCTAAGCTGATGATAACCGACCTGCTGAACCTTGACCTTTCGTACCAGCTCAACTTCCGGCTTGATGATGTATTTTACTCCGGCTCGCTTGCCAGACAATCAAATTCATACACAAACACCATAGGGATACGCCTAAAAAATCTGAATTTTATTTCAGCAACCGGCGATATAGTTTTTTATGACAAAAAATATTCGCAGGAATTCAGGAACCTGGGATTCCTGGATTCAAGAACAGTCCTTGTTACATCGCAAAGCAATATTTGGTTCCTCAACAGGGGATTTAATACTAACCTGTTCTACAAGGTATCAAGCGAACGCACGGCAAAGCAGGAAGTCGTGTTCATAGCCGTGCCCATCGGACAGGGAAACTACAGGTACATTGGTGATGTGAATAACAACGGACTGCAGGATGAAAATGAGTTTGTGCTTACCACATTTGACGGTGACTATATAAAGATCCTGCGCCCAACGGACCAGCTTTTCCCAACTACGGACCTTCAAAGCTCAGTATCACTTAACATTGTGCCTTCAAGGTTCGTTCGTATGGCTGGTGAAAGTGTTCTGAAATCAGTGCTTAATAATGTAACTTTTGATTCATACGTCAGCGTGGCTGAAAAAAGCAAAGATCCTGTGCAGCGGAACATATACCTTCTTAAGTTCAGTTCATTTCAAAATGACCAGAATACAATAGCCGGCGTAACAACAGTACAGCAGGATATCGGGATATTTGAGAACTACGATTACTTCGGCCTCAAGCTGCGATTTGTGCAGCGAAAAGGATTCAATCAATATTTTTCGGGCAACGAGCGCATATTAAATATTGAAAGGACAGCAAGGCTTAGGCTTTCGTTCACTCAGGACCTGGCTCTGGTAACGGATTATGTAACAGGGGTTGAAAGAAATCTTGCACCAAATGTTGTGATTCGCAACTGGAATATTAATAATGAAGGCGTAAGCTCCGAAATAATCTATAAGCCCGAGCCATCAATAGAAACCGGATTCAAGATACAGCTTAAACGGGCAAAGGATGTCTACCCAACTGCCCCCACACAGGCAGATATCAATATTCAAACGCTCAGGCTCACTTATGCCTTCAGCGGCAAGGGTTCTATCCGGAGCGAGATATCAAGAAATGAAGCGCTGGTTAGCACAAATCCCGCATTTTTACCTTTTGACCTGACTAAGGGGCTTGTTGTTGGCAAAAGCTATTTTTGGTCACTGAATTTTGAATACAGGATAAGTAATTTTATACAGGCAACTATAAATTATTTCGGCAGGGCTGAAAATAAGAGTAAGGTTATACATACAGGTACTGCAGAAATAAGAGCGTATTTTTGATTTCGGATTGCGTATTTTTGATTTCGGATTGAGAATGATTTTGGATTTCGGATTGTTTATTGCGGATTCAAAAACTATGTCAGAAAAGATATAGCTGGAGCTTTTGCTTTTTTTTTGACTGCAGAGACTGCGTCAATGCTTAATAAAAATTAGTGATAGATCAAGCATCCACACAGTGGATGCAGTCCAAAGAGAAGCGATAAGAGCTTTTGATTTTTTGGAGTGCACTCTTGTCTGCTTTGGCAGAGACTGTGTCAATGCTTAATAAAAATTAGAGATAGATCAAGCATCCACACAGTGGATGCACTCCAAAGAGAAGCGATAGGAGGCTCTATCTTTTTTTGGAGTGCATTGACTGCGTCAATGCTTAATAAAAATTAGTGATAGATCAAGCATCCACACAGTGGATGCACTCCAAAGAGAAGCAATTAGAGCTTCTGTCTTTTTTGGAGTGCATTGACTGCGTCAATGCTTAATAAAAATTAGTGATAGATCAAGCATCCACACAGTGGATGCACTCCAAAGAAAAGCAATTAGAGCTTCTGTCTTTTTTGGAGTGCACTGACTGCGTTAATGCTTAATAAAAATTAGAGATAGATCAAGCATCCACACAGTGGATGCAGTCCAAAGAGAAGCGATATGAGCTTTTGC
>JAYRXC010000016.1:0-67500 GCA_041917655.1 Ignavibacteria bacterium
GGAACAGAATGTAACTGTAAATCCGCCGGTTAAGTTTGATATGGGTCAGAACTATCCAAACCCCGGCAATCCAAAGTGCAAAATAAACTTTGAAATGCCCGTGAACGGAAAGGTCACAATTAAACTTTATGATATTACAGGGCAGGAAGTTTTCACGCTGCTGAATGATGTTCGTGACGCGGATTATTACACCGTAGAATTTGACGGCTCAAACATAGCTTCAGGTGTTTACTTTTACAGAATAATTGCCTCCGGCGAAGGACAAAGCTATACTAAAACCATGAAATTGGTGATAGTGAAGTAAGCAAATCCACCTTTATAACTTACCCCCAAAAAGAGATGAAGCATCATCTCTTTTTCTTATCAGGATTTTTCAGAACTCCCTTTCAAGCAGCCAGAGCTTGACCCCAAACAGGTTGGAGTTCATTTTTTCTGCATTAAGCAGGAAATCTGCGGACGCTTTGCTTCGTTCTTTAGCCGAACTAATTTCGAGCACGCCGATAAGGCTGCCGCACAGGCTTAGAAATTTCCTGATTATGGTTTTGTATACGCTGTTGATTGTCGTTTCCCTGGAAAGAAACTGTTTAAATGAATGAATAGCGGCCCTTGCTTCCTCATAATTTTTTGTTTCTACCAGCAGCTGCAAATGCGTCAATTTTACCTGCAGCTTCATTATGAACGAGGGAAAGTTCACTTTGGAAATGCAATACAGCGCTTTGTCGAAGTTCCCTTGCCTGTAATTCATTAGCGCATTTACATAGTTCATGGCGCTATCCCTGTGAATAGGATCTATTTTGCCGCTGTAAGCAGCTATGAACCGGCGCGCCGTTTCAAGGTCGTCTGCACGGATGAAAATTTTGGCGTAGTGGATGAAATCAGGATAGTGGAATGTTCCCAGCGCTACGGCGTCTTTGCTGAATGCCTGTTTGAACAGGTCCCGAAGCTCGTAAATGTATTTTTTTTCCGCAAGGTTATTGTACTTCTCAGCGCAGAAGCTGTTCAGGTAGAAAAGCGCCATGTATGAGTCTTCTTCATCCAGGCTGTCATAACTTTCCATATATATCTTCTTCAGGTCTGTGTAATACTCTTCTGATTTTTCTTCAAGCAGCAGGGCTATGAGCCTGTACAGCTTCAATGTGATGTTTTCAAAATCGCAGTTCCTTTTTATGTAACCCATTACCTCATCATACATTTTCATCGGGTACTTTTTGCTGTTTTCAATACTCACATGCTTCATCATAGTGTATTGTTTCAGCAGGTTCAGCAGCGAGAGCTCGAACTGCGCGCTAAATGTTTCTTCAAATCCTTCATTGGAATTTGGTTTTCTTATGGTATTAAGTATCTGCCGCTGATCTGCAAGAAGGAATTTGTTATGCAGATAGACGCCGTCCCTTACGCTTCCCGACTCCAATTTTTTTTCCGCGGCTGCAAGCGCTTTTTCGTGAAGATCGAGAGCTCTTAGGGAACGGAGGTTTACGGTCAGGTTAATTTCAGGAATGAACCCGGTAAAATATACGGGTTTTGTTCTCAGGTAATTGTAAGCAAGAGTCAGCAGGTCTGATAAAAGATTTTTCATTTTCTGGTACTCATACTTTTCCCCCGGGAAAAGTTTCCTGAATACTTTCTCCTCTTCAAGCCCGGGGCGCGAAAATTCCGGATGAAATTCAAGAATATGATCCGCAAACCGCATAACTCTTTGGTTCTTATTGTAAAAAGGTGAGCGTACAAAATCCCGGAATTTTTTTATATCTGCCCGGGAAAAGCTGAGTAGTAGTTTTATGAGCCTTGTGTTCTGCATGCTTTGTTATTACACAAAAATAGGGTTTTTTTGATAAAATGCAGTAAAATTTTTCGTATGTTTTTTTCTAAAACCCGATAAAAGTGTGTTTGAAATGTACTATGATATTATGTTAAGTTTGGTTCACTAATGGCGTTCAAGGTGAAAAATTTTTTCACCCCGCATTACTTCATGGGCATAAAAGCATCTTAACGCCATTAGGATACTTTAGGCAAGTATTGGAAGTATGCGGGGTATTTCATTAAAGGAGTTAATCTAAAATGAAAAAAGTATTTTCGGTATTAATGCTTTTAGCAGTTTTTTCCTCACACGGAATAATAGCCCAATGGCAGCCGGAGCTCAGGCTTACAAATGATCTAAGCGCAACAGGCTTATCGTTAAATAACTCACGTTCTATTGCAGGCAGCGGGGCAATATTACATATAGTATGGCAGGATGGAAGAAACGGCTCTCTTGGAGAAATATACTATAAACGCTCAACTGATGGCGGATCAACCTGGAGCAGTGATGTTAGGTTAACGAATGATCCCGCTGCTTCGGAATTTCCTTCAATCGCAGTTAACGGAAATGTTGTGATTGTTGTTTGGATTGATAACCGTCATGGAAACCCGGGTGAAATATATTCTAAACGCTCAATTGATGGCGGCATCAGCTGGAGCGCCGATACAAGGTTGACCTTAAGCCTTGGTGGGGCTTACAATCCATCTGTATCAATGTCGGGGGGCAATGTGCACGTTGTATGGCATGACTACCGCCACAGTAATTACGAAATCTATTATAAAGGTTCTCAAAACAACGGTCTTAGCTGGGGATCTGATAAAAGGATTACCAATAATACCGCAAGCTCGTTTTATCCATCGGTTGCCTCAACCGGAAACAATGTTTTTGTTGTTTGGCAGGACGGACGGTTTGGCAACGACGAAATACTTTTTAAGAGTTCACCGGATAACGGAGATAACTGGGGTTCGGATACTTCGGCTCTCAGGCTTACGAATGCGCCGGGATTTTCCTGGGCTCCCTCAATATCAGCAGAAGACGGCAGGATTCATTTAGCATGGCGGGATAACCGCGATGGCAACTATGAAATCTATTACAAAAAATCTGATAATAACGGTGCAAACTGGAGTACAGATAAGAGGCTCATCAATAATTCAGCCTCTTCATCATCACCATCTATATATTCATCCGTAAATAATGTATATGTAGTATGGGAAGACCAAATGTTCTCAAACCCAGAAATACTTTATCGCCGCTCTTCTGACGGGGGTACAAGCTGGGGGAGCGATTCGGCAATTACCCGGTTGACAACTAATCTGGCTGATAAACTTAACCCCTGTATTTTTGTATCCGGTAACGCAGCACATGTGATATGGCGGGATAGACGAAATCTTAACTTTGAGATCTACTATAAGCGCAGCCTGAATACAAACTTTTACTCATATTCAAAACAGAATCTAAATAAACAAATTTATGATAACCAGAATATTTTTGATACTATTATTGTGCCAAACTATTATCCCGCTGGCTATACTGCGGAAATAAATTTAATGATCGATTCGGTCATTCACCCTAACACAGATGATCTTGAGTTTACGCTCATTCATGAAGGTATCAGCGATACCGTAATATACCGGGCAGGCGGCAGCGGAGATAATTTTATAGGAACAGTACTTGCTGATGATTCACCAAACCCTGTTTCCGGAGGTTCAGCTCCGTTTACAGGAACATATAGTCCATATAAACCACTTTCTCAGTTTATCAATACAAACCCTGCAGGTTCATGGATACTAAGAATATATGACAGGGCGGCCGGTAACACAGGGTCATTAAATGCCTGGGGATTATCAATCGATGTTTCAAATAGCCCAATAGGTATAAATCCAATATCCGCTGAAGTTCCGCAAAGATATTCATTAGGTCAAAATTACCCTAATCCTTTTAACCCGGTTACAAATGTTGAATTCAGCATACCGAAATCCGGCATTGTTAAACTTATAGTCTATGACGCAATAGGCAGGGAAGTTGAAACCCTGGTAAACCGAGAACTGGAACCGGGCACTTATAAAGCCGATTGGATTGCATCAAACCATCCAAGCGGAGTTTATTTTTACAGGCTAAGCTCAGGTAATTTTACCGAAACAAAAAAAATGATTTTAGTTAAGTAAATATCATAAATTATGAATTTTAGAATAATAAATTTATTAGTCTTTTTCATCTTAAATATTGTACTTATCAGCAGTGTTAAATCACAATGGCAGCCTGAGCTCAGGCTTACAAATGATACATTATATTCTGCAGCCTCAGAAAATAACGCCTGGAGCGTAGCTGCCAGCGGCGATACTATTCATGTAGTTTGGACCAGCGCAGTATATATCAGTACATTTTCAGAAATTTATTATAAGCGGTCAACTGATGGAGGTTTAACCTGGGAAGCAAACATTCTTATTGCGAATCAGAATTCCCCGGGGCCGGCAGCTGTTTCGGTATCAGGAAAAGAAGTTCATATTATATGGACGCAAACCCCATCAAGCCAGCATTATGATATATATTACAGGCGCTCTACTGACGGAGGGGGAAGCTGGCTGCCGCCGGTTTCAATATTTACAGGAGGAGAGTCATTATATCAATCAATAAGCTCTTCGGGTAATGTGGTGATTGTTTCCTGGAGCGAAGAACAGGCGAACAATAGTTCGGAAATTTACATGAGGAATTCAACTACAGGAGGGAACAGCTGGGGTTCGGCAACAAGGCTAACCAATGTAAATTCAATTAAGACATATCCCTCGGCATCAATTTCAGGACAGACAGTTAATATAGTATGGCAGGATGACCGTGATGCCAATATAAACGAAAGTGAAATATTCCTGAAGCGGTCAACGACAGGAGGCAACAGCTGGGGACCTGATATCCGCTTAACAAATGCACCGGGGTATTCATGGCATCCTTCGATTGCTTCTGTTGGCTCAACTGTGCATGTAGTTTGGGAAGACCGCAGAAACGGACTGCAAAGCCATGACATTTACTATAAGCGATCTTCGGATAATGGTGTAAACTGGAGTAATGATATCCGTATTTCATCAACAACCGCTGCGCAGTATCCTTCGGTTTCGGCGGAAGGGGGTAATGTACATATTATTTGGCAGGATTCACCTTTTTTTGATAATGATATATATCACAGGTATTCAGTAAATGATGGTGTAAGCTGGGGGAATACCCTAAGTTTAACATTTGATGCAGAAGACCAGAAGGGTCCATCGGTTTCTGTATCAGGCTCGGTAGTACACACTGTTTGGACAGATTACAGGCACAGAGGAAGCAATAATAACGCGGAAATTTATTACAGGAGAAATCCTTTTGGCTCTGCAATTTTTTATACATGTTCGGGGAGTGTAAAGTACAAAGATAATAATCAGCCGGTAAAACGCGGGTATGCAAAAGCATTGCGATATAAATATCAAACAGGTCAAATTGAAACAGTTGATTCTGTATCCATCTTAAGTGACGGTACTTATACATTCACCGGTATGCCGCGGGGTGATACACTATATATTATGTATTATCCTCCATCTGATACACTGGATTTTGTACCGGGTTATTACGCTTCTACTACAGACTGGCAGCAGGCAACTAAGATTATTCCGCTTCAGAATCTAAATAACACGAACGGACTTGTGGATAGGATCAATAACAGCCCAAATCCGTACACAATCAGCGGCCAGGCTTTTCATAACGGCGCATCTTTAGCGGCTATTGAGCCTCTAAAAGACGCGGTGATTTATGTCTTGCAGGGATCCGTGTACAAAAATTTCGGCATCACAAACAGTATCGGGGGATACTCTGCAGCAAATCTGGCACCGGGAACATATACTTTAACGGCGCGCCGCTTAGGTTTTGCTCCTGTTACGCAGAATGTAACAATTACAAACAGTAATTTACAGAACATTAATTTTAATTTCGGCAGCCCCATAGGAATTCAGGTACTTTCATCGGAAGTTCCAAAAAATTTCTCACTATCACAAAATTACCCGAACCCGTTTAACCCGGTTACAAAAATTAAGTTCAGTATTCCTAAATCCGGAATCGTAAAACTTACGGTATATGATGCGGCCGGAAGGGAAGCTGCAGTGCTGATTAACGGTGAGCTTCAGGGGGGAGTTTACCATTACGACTTCGATGCATCACATTTAGCAAGTGGAATATATTTTTATAAACTGCAATCAGATGATTTTTCGGAGGTGAAAAAAATGGCGCTGGTGAAGTAGCTGCCAAAAACAGATATTCAGCATAGAAAAAAGGAGCCTGTTTGGCTCCTTTTACTCTAAATCAGTAAATACACTTTTATTCTATAAACACCTTAAGTGTATATTCAGCATTGCCGCGCGTGCCCCCCACAATAATTTCGTAATCGCCTTTTGATGGCAGGGTGCCTTCCCAGCGCTTTGCGTCATCCACCTCGCCCGCGCCTTCGAGATAGTATCCTGTCTCGCGGTCAACGATCTGGAACACCGCGTTATCTTCAATTGACATGATGGTCACTATCATCGTCTGGTTCTTGTTCGCCCCCAGAAGGTAAGTATCCCGTTCACCCCTGATAACACCGCCCTCTATGGTAGCCGAGCTTTCTCCCTTTTTAAACTGGATACGTTTATTAGTAACCTGCGCATTTGAAACAGATAAACCCGCCAAAACCAGGATCACCGCAAAGATCAGATATTTCATATTTTCTTCTGTTAATTGAATTTTTCAAAGATAGAAATTTTAGCCAAAAAGTAAAAGTGATATTAATTTTTTCCGTCTGCAATTCACAACAGGGAATTTATTTTCACAAATTCTTTCTGAATCCACAAAAACACACAATTAATCAATTCACAAGGCTTGATTCTTTTCTTTGCGCAATCAGCACAGGTTGGCTATATTTATATAATATCCCGGAAAGAGAAGGAAAAAGCCGAAAATCCTTAAAAAAAGTAGGCATAAACTTTAATTTCAATATTATGACAAGCATTCCGGCATTTCACGTTTCAACCCGCAGCCAAGCCAAAGGGAAAGGTACCGTTCACATAAACAGCCGCGATGATGCAGCCACGACCGGTAACTTCGAAATCGTCATGGATGTATCGTTCAACCCGCCTGACTATCCCACAGGTACAATTAAGATCAAAGCGAATATGAGCGATTCCCTTGTTGCAGCGTTTGAGGCATCCAGCATTGAGCTGGTAAACTCCTACGGCAAACATAATCCCACAATTTACCTAACCGGCAGATGCAAATGCGATTCGCCAAACGCGCCTAAAGGATTGCGGTATTGGGTTATGGTTGCTGATAACAGCAGCAACGGCGAAGGAACCCCCGATATTGTTGGTTTCGTTATCAATGATCTCAACGGCAACCGCGTTGCATATGGTACCGGCCCGCTCAAAGGGAATATAATTGTTGCCCCGAATTAGGTCATCCGGTAAACCGAAAACAAAAAAGGGAACGTTTTGAACGTTCCCTTTTCAATTTCCAGTTTTGTTGTGCTGTTATCCCACAAACTTTGTTATGATTATACTGATGGAAAGAAGCACACCAAACATCAGCGTAAGCTGTGCGGTCATTGCGTCAAGCATCGCTATCTTACCGGTATCTTCTATCTTTACGCCCTTTATCATGTTCATGTTCTTGAGTGCAACCGGAAGCGATAAGAATACTAAGAGCGACCAAACCGAAAGTACATTGAACACAACAAGAAGTACAACAGTAATGTATGCGCCAACAATTAAAAATACATACTCACCTTTGGCGAATCCTTCGCCGAAAACATTGGCAAGTGTTTTTATGTTTGCCCTGCGGTCATTGATTATATCGCGCAGATTGTTGGCATGCAGGATACCGGTTACAAGCAATCCAAGCGGGATCGATATGAGCGCTGCTGATAATGAGAATACTCCAGTTAAAGCATAAAGCGTGCCGGTAACAATTGCGGGGCCGTAAAGAAGGAAAATGAAAATATCGCCTAACGCAACATATTTATATCCAATGGGTCTGCCCGTATAAAAGAATCCGCCCACTATACCAAGTATACCAAGCCATAATATCATCATGCCCTTATCGAGTATGATAGGTAAACCGAAAAGTACAGCCAGCCCGAAGAGTATCATTCCGAACCGGAACATCTCCTTAGAGCTTAGCAGGCCTTCAGGTAATACCCTCGAGCCGCCAAGAGTATCCTTTGCATCTACGCCGTGACGGTAATCATCAACATCGCTGATTACATTGGAACCTGCATGAAGGAAAAGCAGCGAGATCGCGATGAACGGCATAAGGTACCAGGAAATATTGCCTCCTTGGAGCAGCGCAAGCATTGCGCCCGTTAAGCACGGGATAAGCGATGCGGGGAATGAAAATGCCCTTACCGCCTGAAAATAAATTGCTCCCTTTGATGGTGCGGATGGATTTTTTGAAGCATTTTGAGCCTCACTCATACTATATTATGATCCCTTTCTAATATATAATAATTTTGAAACGAAATATCAGCAAAAATAATGATAAATAATTTAAGGTTAAATGAAATTTCTAAATCACTGTAAACTCTTGAAACCACGACGTTTAACGTAGATTACCTTATGGGTTTTGTCATGTTTAGGGAATGTATGTCATGCTTAGGGAATGTATGTCATGCTTAGGGAATGTATGTCATGCTGAGCGAAGTCGAAGCATGTAGATCATGTAATCCACCCTTCGACTCCGCTCAGGGCGACAAGCTGGTTAATGTTTTGCTCTTTTCCATGTCATGCTGAGCGAAGTCGAAGCATGTAAATCATGTAAGCTGCCCTTCGACTCCGCTCAGGGCGACAAGCTGGTTAATGTTTTGCTCTTTTCCATGTCATGCTGAGCGAAGTCGAAGCATGTAGATCATCTCACTTTTCGACTCCGCTCAGGGCGACAAGCTGGTTAATGTTTTGCTCTTTTCCATGTCATGCTGAGCGAAGTCGAAGCACGTAAATCAAGTAAGCTGCCCTTCGACTCCGCTCAGGGCGACAAGTTGGTTAATGTTTTGCTCTTTTTCATGTCATGCTTAGCGAAAGGTTTTGTCATGCTGAGCGAAGTCGAAGCATGTAGATCATCTCACCTTTCGACTCCGCTCAGGGCGGTAAGCTGATTAGTGCTTCGCCCGCTTTTCATCTGTGCGTTCCAGGAATTGGCGGACGATGGGATCTGCGGTTGCGCGCAGCTCCTCCGGTGTGCCGGTAAAATGAACTACTCCTTCATACATCATCGCAACTCTATCACCTATTTCGTACACGGTAAAAATATCATGCGTAACAATTATCGAAGTTACTTTCAGCTTTTTATTCTGCGCTACTGTATCCATGAGCTCGTCTATCGTTTCGCTTGTTATCGGGTCCAGACCGGTTGTGGGCTCATCGTATAAAATGTACTGCGGATTGGTTGCCAGCGCGCGTGCAAGTCCAACGCGCTTTCTCATTCCGCCCGAGAGCTCCGATGGCATCAGGTTTTCGGTGCCGGGCAGATCTACCAGCCCCAGCTTCTCTGATACTATCTTCTCAATTTCAGCTTTTGGTGTTGGGGTATTTTCTCTCAGGGCAATTCCGACATTTTCACCAACTGTCATTGAATCGAACAACGCAGCGCTCTGGAAAAGGAACCCGAATTTTTTCCTTATGGCATAAATCTCCTTTTCGTTCATAGTGGTTATATCGTCGCCATCGATAAGTATATGGCCTTCATCCGGCTTCAGAAGCCCGACGATATGTTTTAGCAGCACTGATTTGCCGCATCCGCTTGCGCCGATAATTACATTTGTCATTCCTTCTTCGATGCTAAGATCCACTCCGCGCAAAACCTGCTTCGAGCCAAAGCTCTTTTTAAGATTTTTTATTTCTATCATATTTTTAAAATTGCGGCTAAAGCCGTGAACTTGAATTCTCACATACCACAGTCTAAAGACCGTGGCTACTTATTTTTATTACAAGAAATTGTTTGTTGCCACGACCTTTAGGTCGTGGGAAAATGTGCTATTAAGATGGCTTTAGCCGTATATTTATATATTATAGAGTGTTGAACAAAAATCCTGCATTTTTGCCCGTTACAAATTTCCTGTTTGCCCGATCTCACTATAATTGGCCCTTGCCCATTATTCATTGCTCATTGCTCATTGTTCATTGTCGATTGCTCATTGCTAATTGTTCATTGCTAATTGCTCATTGTCAATTGTTCATTGTCAACTGCTGCCTTACAATTTCAAGCGACATTTTTGCCATGATGTCCTTATTTCTCAAACGGTCTTTTGTGAATACAAATTTCCGGGCAAAAGTTTTCTTACTGTCTGAATACCCTATCCACACAAGCCCTACAGGCTTGCCGGGGCGTGCGCCCGCCGGACCGGCTATGCCGGTAACCGAAATACCGATATCTGTTTTTGATCGCTGCCTGATTCCTTTTGCCATTTCAACGGCGCATTCTTCGCTTACCGCGCCGTATTTCTTTATTGTCGCTGCTTTAACACCAAGAAGCCTGATCTTTGCGGAATCGGAATAGCTTACAACTGAGTCCATTACATAGGCCGAGCTTCCTGCAATATCAGTGAGCTTACTTGTCAGCAGGCCTCCCGTGCATGACTCTGCTGCGGAGATTGTCAGCTTCTTTTTCTTCAGTAAAGCGCCAAGTGTCTTTTCGATCGAGCCTTCGTTATCTGAATAAACATACCTTCCGGCCTTTTTCTTTATGAAAGAAGCAGCATTATCGATCAGCTTATCTGCTTTTATTGCGTTTTTGGCAGAAGCAGTTATCCGTAGCCGTACTTCGTAATTTGAGGGCAGGAACGCAAGCTTCACTTCAAAATCTTTGCCTGTGCGAACAATTTTACCAATATCGCCAAGCTTTTCTGCAAGCAGTGATTCACCTATGCCTATAGTGTGCAGGGTTTTGTTCTTTATTACGCGCCTTACACGTTTTTTGTATCTCTTCTGCAGGTAAGGGAAAAATCCGGTTGTACAAATATACTTCATTTCGTAGGGCACACCCGGCATAACGCAGAATACTTTACCTTTTTTATCCAGCAGCACACCAGGCGCAGTGCCCGTTTTATTTTCTAGCACAACGGCGTCTTCGGGTACAAGCGCCTGCCCGATATTTACAGCTGGCATTTCTATTCCCCGCCTGTGGAATACACTTTTAACATGAGCCAGCACTTTTTCGTTCAGCACGAATTTGTTTTTGAAGAACTTTGCCACGCATTTCATGGTGATGTCATCATGTGTTGGTCCCAATCCGCCGGTTACCGCGATCACATCATAGTTTTTGAATGCATTGCGGAATTCCTTCAATATAGCTTCTTCGCTATCGGGTACAGTGATTATCCGCTGAACAGGCATGCCGAGAGCAAGCAGCTCTTTGCCGAGATAGGCAGCGTTTGAGTTTATCACCTGCCCAATCAGAACTTCATCGCCTATTGATAAGATTATTGATCTCATATGGAAAAAATTTGGAACGAATTGATATGCTGATAAGAGAATACAAATACATCCCGGTGTTACTGCTGCATTAACCCAGGTACTTCCTGAGGAACTGGTACCATGCAAGATGTGTAAGCACCGCCGATACAATTCCAGCGTATAGGCCGGCGGCAATATCATCCATCATAATGCCCCAGCCGGAATCTTTGTTATCAAAATACTTAGCGGGCTCAAGCTTGATTATATCAAAAAACCTGAACGCGAAAAATCCAATTATGCCGAACACAAGCTTTGTATCAAAAGCCGTTGCCGGGTCGAAAGACTTGAACGGGAAAAACAGCTCGAATACTACTGAGCCAACAAGGAAAGTAAAGAGCTGGCCGGCAATTTCATCTATTATTACCTGCGAAGGATCTTCGCCGTAACGCTGCCGCATTCTTTCTGAACAAAATACCCCGATTATGAAAACAAAAAGCAGGATAAGCGTGAGATAATAAAACTCCGAAACGTGGGGCAGCAGGTAAATTCCCAAAGCCAAAAGGCTGCCAAATGTACCTGATGCTATTGGAATAAAACCGATGAAGAATCCGCTTCCCAATACTGTGATTGGAAATGGCACCTTTACTTCTTCATTAACCGGTTGTTTTTCTTTTATGAGCCTGAAAGCCATTTAAACCTATGTTTCATTTTTCTGATGCGTTCGATTCAAATATATACGAAATTCCGCTTGCTGCGGTAAGCAGGGTTATCAAAAGCAATATATAATAATTTATATCTGAATGCAAATAGTTAATTAAACTTACAGATAGCGATGACGGGCTTGAAACCGCCGCCAGCGCCATAATGCCTATTATAAGGAAAATAAAAGTCATCTGGATAAAGGTCTTCGTTTTTGAAACCATCGACGTGCGGAACTCTCTTCCGCGAAGCTCCTGTATGCTGCGCGCAAAAGTCAGCACAAGGTCACGGAAAATTATTATGCTGATCAAAACAATTATCGGTATGAATTCTGTTCCGCCGAGGAAAAGCGGGTCCTTTTGCTTCATCAGGTAAAATCCAATGAATGCAGCGGAAGTGAGTATCTTATCAGCTAATGGATCAAGAAACTGACCCCAGCGGGTCTTGAAGCCATACTTCCTTGCGTACCAGCCGTCATACCAGTCTGTTAAAGCCGCGATTGTGAACACAATAAAAGATGCGGCCACCATAGCGGCAGAATCTGACAGGAACAGGTATAAAAATACCGGCGCAAGCAGTATTCTAAGCAGACTTAATGTGTTCGGTAAATTCATTCTTTGTGATATCGCATTGCGGATCTATGCTTTTGAAAATATTGCATACTCTTCAGAATTATGATTCCGGCAATGATGAATTGATCCGAAATCTCCAATCCAAAATCCGCAATCCTTTTTATGCTCTTTCAATTATTGTTGCAATTCCCTGCCCAACCCCTATGCACATAGCGGCAAGTCCGTACCTCAGGTTCCGTTTTTCCATTTCATGCAGCAGCGTGGTTATTATCCTCGCGCCGCTCATGCCAAGCGGGTGGCCTAAAGCAATAGCTCCGCCATTCACGTTCACTTTATTCATATCAAGCTTAAGCTCATCAACACAGGCAATAGCCTGCGCTGCAAAAGCTTCGTTCAGTTCAATCAGATCGATCTGTTCAAGCTTAAGCCCTGCGCGCTCCAGCGCTTTGCGTGCGGCGGGAATAGGGCCAAGACCCATGCAGTCAGGCTCAACACCTGCAACAGCAGATGAAACTATACGCGCGCGCTTAGGCAATCCAAGCTCATCCGCTTTTTCTGCGGAGGCGAGTATCAGCGCGCATGCGCCGTCATTTACACCCGAGCTGTTGCCCGCAGTAACCGTGCCGCCTTCTTTCGCGAAAGCAGGCTTTAGCTTTGCGAGCTTTTCTATAGTTGTATCCAGCCTTGGGAATTCATCAACTTCAAAAACTATGGTTTCTTTTTTATTTACTATTTCAACAGGTGTAATTTCCGTGCGGAACTTCCCGGCCAGAATTGCATCCTTTGCCTTCAATTGTGAAGCAAGCGCAAACTCATCCTGGCGTTCCCTTGAGATATTATAACGCTTTGCAACGTTTTCAGCGGTCTCGCCCATTGAATAGGGGTAATACATCTTCGCCAGCTTTGGATTTGTGAAACGCCAGCCTATAGTTGTATCATAAACTGCATTAGCCCTGCCGAATGCTTCCTGTGATTTCGGCATAACAAATGGCGCGCGCGTCATTGATTCAGTGCCGCCTGCAATTATTACATCTCCTTCGCCGGTCATGATAGCTCTTGAGCCGTCTATCACCGCCTGCATACCCGAGCCGCAAAGCCTGTTAACCGTTACGCCGCCAAGAGTTATTGGCAGCCCCGCAAGAAGCAGGCTCATGCGCGCAACGTTCCGGTTATCTTCGCCTGCCTGGTTAGCGCAGCCCAGCACAACATCTTCAATTATTTCTTTTGAAATTCCCTTATCGTCAAAATTCCTGCGAACAAGCTCTTTCAAAACGCCCGCGGCCATATCATCGGGCCTGACATCCTTTAACGCGCCGCCGTACTTGCCAATAGGTGTCCTTGCAGCGTCAACTATAACTACGTCTTTTTTATGCATTTAGATACTCAAAAATTGCTTGATTTTGATAAAAATATTTCGCTAAATTACTTAATTATCACGCGTTATACAAGGTAGAGGAAATTACAGGCAGTTTTGCAGAAAACGCTGCCTTAAAATCTAATTACCTTCTATGCTTATTAAAGATAAGCTGAGCAGGATAAGCTTGCAATCGCTTATTCCCTCAAAGAAAATACCTCAACCCGTAATTGCCACAGAAGAACCCCTTTCATCTTCCCCATTTGTTATGCCCAAAAATACAGCTGCCGAAGCTCCGTTTACAGGCAGAGTAAAAGAGCTGGACCTTCTGCGTGCCTTGTACCGTGAAGTAATAAGCGTTAAACATGCCGGCGGAAATCCGAAGGATGATCTGAATAAGCCGCTTGTGATAGGTATCAAAGGTGAAGCCGGCATCGGGAAATCAAGACTGCTAACGGAATTCCAAAAGAATATTACCGCTTCCAATCATAAAAAAAATTTTATATACAGCGCAGGCTGTGTTAGCAGCGGGCAGGAAGCATATGGATTGTTCCGTGGATTTTTCAGCGAATCAAATCTATTGAAACAGGCTGTAACATCAGAAAGAAAAACTCTTATTCAAAATAAAATATCTGAAAACATTCTGAACCTTGCGCGTGAAGCCCGCAGGAATGAACTGCCATTGGTGATCCTTCTGGAAGATATGCAGTGGGCAGACGAACTTTCGCTTGCAGCGCTTGACCATTTTTTAAGCGCGATAAATCTTACCGCGGCGGAAGAAGGCATTTTGTTATTCTTGTTATTGAATTACCGTCCTGCATTCAAACCTGGGCGCATTATCAGAAAGGATTGCAGGCTTGTTGAAATTGAGCTTAAAGGATTCAGCGAGAGCGAATCAAAACAGTTCATCTCGAAGCTGACCGGCAGCAAAAAAATATCCGCAAATACTGTTGAGTTGATAAGCCGCCGTTCAGAAGGCAATCCGTTCAACATAGAAGAATTGTGCAGGTCCATAGACGGCAATGCAAAACACTTAAAACTGCCCGCTACTGTAAAAAGATTGCTTGCTGACAAAGTTTCCCAGCTTGAAAAAGATGAAAGGGCTGTGCTGATAATAGCCAGTGTTTTGGGCCGGAAGTTCAGTCTGAAGCTTCTGAATGCCATTCTTAAGAAGGCAGGCAAACAGTCCGCAGATGCCGATGTAATGAGCAGGCTTGAGGAAAGGAAATACCTGGTAAATCTTACATCTGATGTGTATGAATTCCGCCATGACCTGCTGCATGAGATAATCTACAGGGAGCTGAAAAAGGAACTGAAAAAAAATGTGCATGCGCTGGCAGCGGCCTCTATCGAAGAAACATACTCCGCCAAACTGAGCGCGCATTATTACGAGCTTGTAAGACACTACGAAGCCGCGGGTGACGAGCCAAATACGATCAAATACCTCGAAAAGGCAGGCGATAAAGCGAGAGAGAATTATGAGAATGAAAGGGCGATCAAGTATTATAAAAGGCTAGTATCAAATAATGAATGTCTTCATATTGATGTATTACTAAAATTAGGTGGAGTTTACAAAACTATTAATAAATGGGAAGATGCAACACACACATATAAAACTATAGTTAAGTTAACCCAAAGGAAAAATACACAGTTCTTATCAGCAAACATAGGACTTGCGGATATTGCTCTGCTTCAAAATGACTATAGAAATTCCATCAGACAATGGAAGCAAATAATAAAGTATGACAGAAAAAGAGAAGTTAATTTAGAATGTTTGTGTGGTCTGGGACGATGTTACCTTGCAATCGCAAATTATTATAAGGCATTTAGTTATTTCAATGAGTTACTCTATCAATCAAAAAAATCCTTTGACAACATTGCTCTCTCAAAAGGGTATGAATATTTGGGTCGTTTGTACAGGCTTAATGGTAAATACGCTAAGGCTTTAACAAATTATAGCAAAAGTATTGAGATTAATACAGAGTTGAAAAATAGAATAACAATCGCCTCATTGTTTAACAGAATTGGCGGAGTTCATTTTAATATGGGAGAATATGAAAACGCACTAAGATTTTTCAGGAAATCAATATTAACTAATGAGAAAATTGGCCTCAAATATGGTAATATTAATAATTATTCCAATATCGGTCTGATCTATCTTTCAAAACAAAGATACAAAGACGCTAAGCACAACTTTGCCAAACAACTCAAGCTTGCAACAGAGATAGGAGATGAGGTTGCATTAGCGGCAGCTTACAGCGGACTTGGAAATGTCTTCCTATTTGAAGGGAAATATGATTGTGCATTGGAAAATTATGAAAAATCACTACAAATCAACAATAGGTTGAAAAAGAAGGCAAGTGTTTCTCACATTATTTCCAACATCGGTTTGATCAAATATTATCTGGGAAAATTTGACGAGGCTTTTGAAATGTTTTGTAAACAGCTACTGATTGATAAGAAATTGGGAAATAAAGAGGGAATTCTAAGAAGTACGGTAAATACCGCAAATTGTGCAAGATGGACTAATAGAGAAGACCTTTCCGTTAGGTACTACAGAAAAGTTGTTAAGATGTCAAAAGAACTTAGTCTAAATAAATTGCTGACAATAGCTCTGTTTAATATAGCAGAACTATACTTTGATTTGGCAGAATACAAAAAAGCACGGGCTTATAACGAACAATGTGGCGAAGTCGCTTACAGAAATTGTTTCAATATTGAAATCTTTAATTATCAGTTGTTAAAGGAAAAAATTACAATATATGATACAAAGATTGACATGCTCCATAAAAGTAAAATTGATTCAATGAAAAAAATCATAAAGATGTTAAGTAAGACAAAAGTCTCTGAAAATGAAGCTATAATTAATTTTGAGCTATGGAAAATTTCAAAAAAAATTGCTCACATGGCACAGTTTATTGACATGGAAAAACATAAATCACGCGCCTTGATGCTTTTTCAAAAAGAGTATGAGGTGAAACCATATTTTTACTTCAAAAAATGTATTAATGAAATAAAAAAGAAAGGTAATTAGGGTTTATTATGGCCAAAAAACTTCTAATAAAACACGTTTCTGATACTCTACTTATGATAAATTATTGCGATGGAAGTTATGAGATAACGCCTGAATTTAAGGGTGCCAATACGAGCGTTTATATGCTGCAAAACCAAGAGTTAATTGAAAGCATTTCTGTAAATGGCAAATTACTTCTTTCGCCGCTTCATAACACCTCAGAAGCTGGTTTGGAAATCAAAGATAATAACGTGACAATTGTTCAGTTATTTAAAGGTGTTTTTCCATTTATAGTGCCCGATATTACAATGTTAGAAATTAATGATGGGGCAATAACTGCAAAAACGGGAATTAGATTTTTAAAATTCAATATTATTGATCAATTCCCTTTCATAGAATATAGCCAAAATCCAGGCCAGAGAAGTCAATTGCAGCATGCACCCGGCACTAGTATTGCGGAGATTTCTGATTCAATCCTGAATGTCTATGAAAACTCATTAATTTCTTCTGTTCTGTTAAAAGAGTCTATAGATATTCATTATATAAACAAAACGTATATTAATCTCTTCGCAAAAAAAGGCCCCCCAATTCTAGGAGTTGTTGCTATGGAAATTCAGGAAGATTTGTGAATTCTACTAATAAAAATAAAATATTATGAAAAAAAAATTGATAATCAAATTTAGCAGCCCCATCTCTTCTTCTACTAAAAACGAATTCAAATATGTATTGAAATCAGCTGGTGAAAGGACTATTAATGATTTAAGTTCGAAATTAGTTAGCGAAAACGAAATTGGGAACGCCGACTCAATTGAATCATTTAGCTATAGGGGCAAAGCATTGGAAAAAACTCAGATCGATTATACGCTACATGGCGGAAGTTTCACCATAACTAATGTATATACTCAACCCAGAAGCACCGTTGAACCAACTAATTTTTGGGAAATCGAAGTTCTGATTGACGGGAAGAAAATTCGTGAACCGCTTGGCGTTGTTGCAATGGAGATTCAGGAAAATTCTCACTAGCACGGACAATAACTGGAATCTAACATCAATAAGAAATAGTGTTAAAACCGTTATCGCTTCGGTCGTCAAAAAGTCTCTATAATTCAGATCGTAGAACTTTCCAGGGACTGTAAATTTCCGGATGCTGCTTTCTCAACACGGACTTATTCTTCTCAACATATGCCATTATCTCTTCATAAAAACCAAGCTTGCTGCAGTCGCCGCCAACGGCAGCAAGCTTTATGAAATTATCCAGCTTCATACACATCCATATGTGATCTGTGTGTGTGCTTATACGCCCAAGAGCGGCTTGCTGCTCTTCGGGCGTGCGGGCATTTACTAATGCTTCGCAATCAAGTGAATACATTCTGTTATAATAAGCTGTATCTTTATTCTTCTCATCGTTACACCGCTGTTTAGCCAAACGTATATATTTCCGGTAGCTTTTTTGCATATTCTTCTGCCTGCATATTTCAACGAGCGATTCATCCGCTGCTTCCTTCACAGCGCCTGACTCCAATACCAGAAAATCTTCAGCCAGCCTCACAAAATCAGAAAGCACCATCCTTAAATTTGCGGGGGTGATCTTTTTCCTCCTTTCGGCATCCGGCTCTATCGCTTCCAGGATTTGAGCTTCCGATATGCTGAACCGCTCTACTTTGCCAGCATTCTCATTCCCACCTTCAGCAACAACTCTGTTCAGCATATTCCACAAAAGTTTCACTCTTTGATTTTTATTGAAGTAAGGTGAGTTAACGAGGTCTGTAAACCGCGAGCGGTTTGATGCGCAGATTGCCTGAAGCATTTCTATAAATCGTGTGCTTTTCATGAGCTCAAAAAAAGTTCAAAATTGAACAGACAGGTGATTTGCAAATATAGCAAAATATATTCGAAAATGAGTCATTTTTAAGATAAATATATTTTAAGCGATTTGCAAATAGCCAAAATAAAGATTTGATGCACGGGAATTCACACCTAACTTTGTATGTATTCAATTTTCTCCTGCCGGCAGATGAGGAAATACAAACACCGGACCTTCGGGTGCATTGGAAGCATGGTGCGCGCAAGCGTTCACGCTTCCGCGAAGTCCGGATTTCCCAAAAAACAATTCAATCACAGGAGAAAACCAAATGAAACAACTCAAGATCAAAACCGTACTGTTTGCTGTGTTATTTTCAGCAGCAGCGTGCCTGCTTTCAGTAAGCGTTCATGCAGATGATTATAAGCCCGTTGACGGGAGGATCAGCTGGAACACACCTGATTCAGGCGATGGCACCGGTGGCGATACTACAGATGGCGGTATTCGTAACCCCGGATACGGTCACTAAACGGGCCGGTATTACGAATGATCTCTTCACGCTGATTTGGCCAAATAAAAAGGCAGGCTTACTAAAGCCTGCCTTTACTTTTTCTTAAGCTCTTCTATCTTATCACGTATCCATTCTTTACCGTAAACGGGAGCATCTTCGCCGTTTATTTCTTCGGCCAGCTTCAGCAGGTAAAAACTATCCGCTGCGTTTTCCTTAAAGTCGATCAGCTTACGGACATAATATTTAAAACGCTTGGAGGATACTATCATGCTTTCCGGGATCTCCTTCTTATGCTTCAGGTATTTGCTTAACGCGTCAATATTCATAAGGCAGCTGTCAAAATCAGCCTCATCATACTCCAGGCAAATGCGAAATGATTTCGCATCGAGGTAAAGTATGTAATCATCCAGCGAAATTTTATCCAGCTCAATTCTTGCCTCCGCTATTTCACCTTTGAAATATAGAAGCTTTGCTGTCATCAGGGTAAGTATGCTTTTGGGAGTGAGCGATCCAAGTTTATCTTTATACTTCTCTATAAATTCTTCTGCCCATTTAATTTCTTTCAGGTTGAAAGCGGTATCAATGATCTGCTTGAAAGTGTAAATATGCATCTTCCCCTCTCCGGCATCAAGCAAAAGCCCCCTGGGCTCGATCTCCATTATCAGGTTTAAAAACGGTCTTCTGAAATCATGCCTTCCGCTGCTGATACGGATGGTTGCGTAATTGTAAAGATCACTGTAATAAGATGTAACGCCTGCCTGAGAAAATCGATTTTCATTTTCTCTCAGGAATTCTGAATACTCCACCATCAGGCTGTCATTTTTTTCGCGTATCATCTTTACCATAAGGAATTTCAGGTAAATATCGGGGTTGTTCTTTTTTACTACTGCTGCATTTGATTCAATGTATGAAAAGATTTCATCGGCCATGCTCCAGTTATACAGCTTTTCGCTCTTGTTCAGCATCTGTTTGCTGTACATATATTCATATATCAGCAGCTTGGAGCTCATATAGTAGGCATCCAGCATGCCGGACCACATTTGCAGCGCATCTGAATATGAGTGAAAATCAGCAGGGTCTTCAGCGCAGAAATCGTCTTCTGCCGCATCTGCCTTCAGGCGGTAGCTCAATGCATCAGGCTCCATAACGTCGAGCTGTTTCATAAGCTCTTTCATCTTCTGGCTGTGCCTGCCCCGGTCTTCTTTGTTTCTCAATGCCTTCAGAATTAAAAGCTGCTTCAGATGTACCTCGTTAGAGAACATCTGGAATGCCAGGAAATCTTCGATAGATTTGTTCAGATCGCTGAACAGCTTCCGTGCATTATCGTCAGAGTATGAATCACCCAGCACGGCCATTGCAGCCGCACCGCGAGTCAGTGCTCCTTTTGCAGCCGCTTCATAGTTTTCGGAAATGCAGCTGTACAGCGATGCTGTTCTCTTTGATATCCCGAAATATGGCGAGTTGATGAAGGTGCCAAACTTTTGGAATTCTTCCTTACTCAGGATACCGATAATATCAGAAATTTCAAGCCTTTTCATTCACATAATAGCTCAACTTACCGTAAAATAATAAAAAAATCTGAACTTTTGAATGTGATATGTCAAAATCGGTAATCACATAGAGCATTTTTGTTCTTTGTATTTCACAAACAGATCCTGCTAACTTATGGGTGTGATGGGCAAACCTTAAACCAGCTGATCTTAAATGCAAAAGAAGATATACATTATAGGCCACAAAGCTAATGAAATAAGCGATGCTATTGACTACCTGAAAGAAGGAGCTAACGGACTCGAGCCGGAGATCTGTTATATAAAAAACACAAAGGAAAAGTTCTATGTTTACGAGAAGCTGCCTGAATCCGAAATTGGAATGCAGGAGCTCTTTCAACGCATCATGCACGGTGAAGTGCCTTCCCTTAAGAACTACTTGCATGCCCTTACCGATTTCCTTACAACAAATCCACGTTTGCGGCTTTCAGTACTCTTCATCAAGCTTTCGCATCCGTATGACTACGATATAAATGAGCTGTATGAAGTTATCCGGAGGAATTTCAGCAATGATTCTCACGGTACGGCTGTTGTAACTGCTGCTGCGGAGCCGGGCGCCATGCAGCTTCTTTCGGCGCTCAAAACGCAGCACCGGAATGAAACGGTTAGTGTTTCCGCAAATGCTGCGCCGGAAATGGTAACGGAGTATTTTGGCGGGTTCGGGCTTAGGTATGGATTCGGGACCGGAACGGATGTTCCGGGACTTTCCAGCGCCGCGGATACTTTTACCGACAGGGCGCGAATAGCGGCCGGTATGAAAGAAATGGATCCGGGCGGCAGACTAAAGATGATTCATGCATGGACGGTCAACAGCGAACAAAGCATGAAAACTTACCTGGATATTGGCGTGGACGCAATTGTTACCAATAAGCCTGGCAGACTGAAAAATTTGGTTGAATCGCAGCTGTACAGATATAAGTATATACTTGCCGGTATCAGCGATGAACCGTTTTTATAGATCGTTTTTTTGAAATACCCACATGCTGCATCCCGGTAAATAATGTGTACAATCCGCCCGGCATATTAAGAACTTAACGGTGATATCGCAAAATTTCCTGCAAAAAGTTTCCTTTGCTGTCCGCCTGATGTTGTGTATTTTTGTACGGATTTGATCCATTCCGAATCAATGCAGTCCCTGTCCCAAAAGAGCAAGACAGGCAAGCTGCAGACTTTGTTACAGGGAACCGGCCGGTTCCCTGTTTCTCTTTTTGGGTTGAACGCACAAACAGTTTATCAGGTAAAATATCCTGATTTTGACTGTGGTCATACCGCAATTTTATCATTAAATTTGTAGCAGTAAAACTGATCATAAACACTTAATACAGACGCGCTGAGGATACTTAAACTTTTTGCGCGCAAATACGGAGATAACATGTTCAAAATCAAACTATTCATCCTTCTTGCAGCAGTTGTAATGGCGATAACAAGCTGTTCTTTTGTTGATAAGCTAAAAGAAAAGCTTAACTCAGGCAAAGAGGATAAGAAAGAAGAAACGAAAAAAGAAGAAACCAAAGAGGTTACTAAAGGCGCCGACCTCCAGTTTTATAATAAGTATATTGATGTATCCAATAAGATACAGGATGCAGGAGACAAGGTTTACAAAGACTACAATTCCGATATTCCTTCAGCAGGCTCGTTAACCAAAAGCACTTTCCTTGTGGCGGTAAGCTTCAAGCTTTCGGTTGATAACCTTGAGCGTATCATGAAAGAATACAACCGCTCTTATTTTGACGGCGGCGAACTCTCGAAGCTGAACGCTTCGGAAGAAATGAAATCGGAGATCGAAGGTGATTTCAAAAACCTGATGAAGGTTCTGGAAGGTTACCACGCGGTTTCGAAAAAAGTGGCAGATTACTACAGCAAGGGCGAGTACAAGGAAGATCTATCCAGGGCAGCAGGTTATGAAGATGATATGAAAACTGAGTATGAAAAGTATAAATCAGCATTCGATAAATTTTCGGCAGCGGTAAAGAAATATAAACCGAAACGCGAGAAACGCGACCCGAATTCTGTTTCTAATCCGGATGAACGCGCTATTACTGTGCTTATGAATTCATACGAAAATACTCTTGATAAGGCCGAAGAATTTTATGATGCGTTCAACGGTCTGGAGTATAAAGGCGATATGTCTAAAGCTAAGGATAAATTCAGGGAGTTTGAGGCTTCATTTAAAGAAGATAAGGATTCCGTTTTAAGCGCGGAGTTTACCGAAAAAACCAAGTATATGAAATACAGCTACGAGGATTATTTTGTGAAAATGACCAACATGTTCCTCGAGGCCGGCACAAAATTCTTTGACCATGCGCCATCGGCTAAGGATCTTTCTGACTATAACCGGTCATACGATGATGTTGTGAATAACTACAATTACATGATAACCGCGTATAACACAAATATAAACATTGTGAATACCTTCCAGTCTTATTAGCGGTTTGGTGAGTAGAAATTATTTCAGTAGCACAGACATTCTTGTCTGTGCTTCTTTTTATCCTGCTCTTCAAAACTCCCCGTATCCTCAAGGAAACATAAACCCAATTCCCCCGCTGCCAAACAAATCCGGTGCGCGTTCAGAAATGCCAAACCCGCCCTGCACTACAGCCATAACATTGCGTGCAAAATGGAAAGTGAAGCCGCCTCCGATACGGTGGTCAGGCGTACGTCCGTCCTGGAAATAGCTGAATGATTCCGCGTATGCCCCAAGCCTCTTGCTTACATTTGCATTCAGTGAAAGTGAATAGCTGCCGTATTTTTCGGTAAACGAATCATACACACTCCATCCGTAGCCGGCATTAACACTGATACCGAACCTGCTATTAAAATTCTTCTGCAGCATTAAGCGGAAAACCGGCGAGATATAATCCATGTGAAAATAATAATTACCCGCAGGTATGTATATATCCGCCTTCACTGCGGCCGATGGGAACATTTTGCTTTCGTCAAGCAGCTTTACTTTTATCCCTGCTTCCAGCGGACCACCGGCATAGTATCCATCGTGCCTGTTCGGTATCAGCAAGCTGTTGGAACATGAAGTGTAATGCTCCTGTTTGAATACAGCTGCGAATCTGAATTCAACATTTTTAATTATTCCTACTCTGAATGCAAGAGAAGGAATATCCAGCAATAAATGAGTACTCGATATTTCATACTCTGCAGGTGTACCCTGTAAATATGTCCTTGTATATTCCGTGTACCGGCTCGTACCTCCAACTTCCATCTGTACCTTCCATTGCGGAACAATATCTGTTGATAAAGTTATTTTAGAATGGTCAACTGATGCTACGGAATCATTTTGTGAATAGATCGTGCAGGTTAATACGATGAGCGAAAAACAAAGAAGCAGGGAATTTTTCATAGTAAGTTATAATTTGATTGCTTAACCTGTAAAATACATTGCCCATAATTCATGGGCAATGATTTGGGTCATTTGGCTGGATGATACTTAAAATGCGGCAAAATTACTCATGAAATAAATAAAAAAACCCGGCATCTTATATAAAGAGCCGGGTAATTACTGACGGGCAGTCTGGATTGTTGTCTTTCAAATATTCAATGTTATTTAGGTAATCTTACCGATACACCGCCTCCAACGAAGAAATCAGGTGACCTCTTAGAGATACCTAAACCGAAAGCAGCATCCACTTGTACATTTCTCAGCACAAGGTAAGTAAGTCCCGCATCAAAACGGTGGTCAGGTGAAGTTTTCTGCGGCATAAAGCCATACAGCTCCACGAATCCCGAAAGCTTGTTCACTAGTCCCGCGCCAAGCGCTATAGTATACAATCCGGTTGCGCCGGGCGATCCTGCGCCAAATTCTCCCCCCAGATTGTAAGAGAGCGAAAACCGTTTTGTCAGCGAGTGTGTCATTGCAAAACGAAACTCCGTTCCGATATAATCGGATTGGAACGCGCTGTTATCTTTAAACGGAATAGAAACGCTTAGCAGCAATGCTGTCTCCGGCATCGATCCTTTTTCTGAAAACAGGCTAATTTTTGTGCCCGCCATTATAGGTCCAAGTCCGCTTGTAGTTGTTGAGCTGCCTGAAAAAGTAATTTTGCTGCTCTGATGTTCGATACCTGCCCGCAGTTCAACATTTTTAGCTATGCCGTATCGCAGCAGAACTGTAGGCGCGGAAAGCCCGTTTGTCTTTACATCTTTCTCAGGTTCATCGTTCTCCGAAACTATCCCTGCTTCTATCTGGATGTAACCCTTTTTCATCAGGTAAGGCGATTCACTCTGGTCAGGCCTGTCGGTTGAAATATCTTCAACCTGTGAAAATACATTTTGTGAAACCAGAATAAAGCAGAACAAAATACCCGTAATTGTACTTTTTATCATATATTAAGATTTTTTAGTAATTATATAAAATGACCTTGTTGAAAATAAACCCCGCATTAAAACACGGGGTTTTTGGAATTTCTGTTTTCAATTCATACCGATTCTACTGAAAGAACGGGAAAGGTATCGTAACCATCCTTATCAGCGAGAGCACAAGGATAGCAATGCCGAGCATTACATACGTTTTCTGCATCGTTGAGTGTGTTTTCAGCGAAGCCAATCCTAAAAAGAAGAGCACAACAGTGAAAAGAACCGTACATAATGTAAAATCATCGCCGTATTTGTTGGCAGAGTTGCCCTTATTCAGCAGGATCTTGGCTGAATCATTCAGGTGTTCAGATTCACCGAGCCTGGCCATTATGCTGTCAAGGGAAGCTGCCTGTTCCTTATCATATTCGCTCACATCCTTGGGGTCATCAGCAAGGTCTTTCTGCAATCCGGGACTCAGCTTTGTAAAAAAATACGCCGCGTCTTCATTGTCACCCTTTTCTGTATTGTCCTTCCACTGCGAATAAATGATATCGTCCTTCATATCATTAACTTCAAATGAATTCAGGTCGCTCAATGCTTCCAGGTAAATTGTATTCCCGTGGTTGGTAACAGTAACCGACTGCGTGTAGCTTGTCTGCATTTCTCCGCCCCACAATGCAGAGCAGTATGCTGCAAATGCGCCAAGTATGGTGGTGACTCCAAGCAAAACCGTGATAACTATTTCAAGCTTTGTGGCTTTTTCAGGCTCTGCGGACTTTTCCGTCGTAGTGTTTCCTTCTGCCATTTTATTATTTCCCCTGTGGTGAATAATTTAGAAAGTTAATGCACAAATATAATGATTTATATTTATACAATCTTTATTTCCGGGGGATCTCAGAGCCGTGAGGATCTTTCTCCGGGAATCCGAGCTCTTCATCAAGCTCATTCACCATGTCTTCGGTAAGCACATGTTCAACCTTCTCTGCCTCGGGGTGTATGTGTTCCATATCTATGACTTTCTCGCGCGTAATGTAGGTTTCCCACAAACGGTGAGTGCGGATAAGCCTTGTGGCGTATTTCGTGCCATCTTCGGTAAGCAGGTAACTGCCGTTAGTTTTCTGCATCAAACCCTTTCCTATCAGAATTTTGATGGCGCTTTCAATCCTTGAGTTGCTTATGCCCAGCTCATTGGATATCCTGTCAGTCAAACCTGTTTTGCCGGTTTCTTCAGCAAACCGGTAAGAAAGCTTTATAACATCCTCAATAAGCACAAGCTTTGTTGCTGCGCGGCGGCGGAATAGCTTTGTGACGACACCTTCTTTGGGAGAGAAAAGAAACGCTAGCAGGAATAATGCGACAGCCACCAGAACGATCGATGCGCCCGATGCAAAATTAAAGTGATATGAAAGGTAAAGCCCTGCCACTGCCGATATGGTTCCGAACATAGGCGATAGGAACAGGATTTTCCTCAGGTTGTTTGATAGCAGGTAAGCTGTTGCCGGCGGCGTGATGAGCATTGCTATTATCAGGATCACTCCCACAGACTGCAGACCCGCTACTATTGACATTGAAAGCAGCGTCATCAGCATATAATGAACAAGCGTTGTTGAAATGCCGATCGTTAACGCCATTGTTGGATCAAAGGATGTTAGCAAGAGCTGTTTATAAAACAACAGTATACACAAAATGATAACTGCCATGATTATCAATGAAAGCGTTATATCCCCTGTTGATACTCCCAGTACATCACCAAAAAGATATGATGAAAGATCGATGTGTACCTGCTTTAGCTGTGAGACCAGCAATATACCCAGCGCGAAAGCGCCTGTAAATATTATACCGATCGATGTATCTTCTTTGATCTTTGAATTCCGGTTCACAAATCCAATAAGCAGTACGGTTATTATGCCCGATACCACCGCGCCTACAAACAGGGCAATTTCACTTTTGCCGGCAACCATAAAGCTGACCACTACGCCCGGAAGCACCGCATGCGCCAGAGCGTCACCTATCAGCGACATTCTGCGCAGCATTATGTACGTGCCAATAAGCCCGCAGCTGATCCCAATTGTGACAGAAGCAATAAGCGCCCGCTGAATGAATTCATATTGTACAGGCTCAAGAAGGTATTTTGAAAATATGTCCAATTTTAGTTTACAGTTTACAGTTGATAGATTAAAGTTATTTTTTCCTGGTGTTTTTCCTGCTGGTTTTAATGATAGCAGTGGACAATTTGATCAATTCTATGCAATCACAGGTAATTGAATTAAATGGCTTTGTTGAGATATATCCCGAATCGTGCAGCAGGTTCAGCCAATATTCGGTTTCTGAAGCTTCTTTCAGTGAGATACTCAACTTATGAATGAAATCATTCTTTGATTCACCCTGCAGTGCCTCTTTTATATTTGCGCCGATTGAAGTACCGCATCTCAAAATCTGTTTGCTTAAAATGTATTCTTTTTTGTTTTCAGCTAAATGCCTGTATAGTTTAATTATGCGCAATGCAAACTTGTAAGACTTTTCCTCTATTATGCTCCTGGTTTTCATTTTTTACTCCTGTTTTGATTGTTAATAGGAATGAACGTGTATTATAAACTATCAAATTTGAACTATCAACTATCACTTGTCAATTAACAACCAACAACTATCCATTAACAAGCTCCTCCGTTTTCTGAAGCATAGTAAGCCTGCCGCCGTATGTTTTATTTACAAGCTCCGGGGTAAACACATCCTCTGAGTTTCCGTATGCTACCAGTGTTTGATTTATCATGATCAGCTTGTCGAAGTAATCCTTAACCATGCTAAGATCGTGGTGCACAACCAGAAGCGTTTTTCCCTCATCCTTCAGCTCCTTCATAAGCTTGAATATTGCGCGCTCTGTTTTGGCATCAACCCCAACAAACGGTTCATCAAGAAAATATACATCGCTTTCCTGTGCAAGCGCGCGGGCAAGGAAAACCCGCTGCTGCTGCCCGCCGGATAGCTGGCGTATCTGCCGCTTGCTGTACTTTTCCATCTCGACTTTTTTCAATACATCGGCTACGATCTTTTTATCGCCTGCTTTGGCAAATCCTACTATTGGCAAATGCGCATACCTGCCCATTGTAACAACGTCTTCAACGTTGATTGGGAAATCCCAGTCAAACTGCTCGCGCTGGGGAATGTATGATATCCGTTTGCGCGATTCATCAATATTCTTGCCGAATATCTTAACACTGCCTGTATCAAAGGGCAGCAGACCCAGCATCCCTTTAAGCAGGGTTGATTTTCCCGCGCCGTTCGGGCCGATTATACCTATTACATGGCCTGATTCAATGTTAAGGTTTACCCCTTTTATTGCGGGTTTTTTATTGTATGATATCGTTAGATTTTTTGCTGAAATTACATCCATGTTCTGAATTTCCAGGAAAGCTTATTTGTATTCTGTTTAAACTATTTATGTTATTTTAACGCCTTTACAATTGTGTTTACATTAAACGTTACAGCGCCCGTGTAAGTGCCCTCAGGTGTTCCTTCATTGCCAACGGAATCAGAAAAGAGAGTGCCGCCAACTGTTGCGCCGGTTTCTTTCGAGATCTCTTCCAGCAGCTTTGGGTTTACGCTTGTTTCAATGAATACCGAGCTTAGCTTTCTCTCCTTGATCAGGTCTATCAGCTTTTTTACATCTTCAGTCTGCGCTTTCGCTTCGGTTGAGATCCCCTGCAGGCCGCGTACCTCAAGCCCGTACGCCTTGCCGAAATATCTGAACGCATCATGCGAAGTAATGAGTACCCGCTTTTCGGGGGGGATCATAGCTATCTCTTTTTTGATCCAGGAGTCCAGCGAGTCCAGTGTTTTCAGGTAAGTATCAAGATTCTGCTTATAATACTGCGCGTTCGCCTTATCGTGCTCGCTCAGCGCCTTCTCAATATTTGCTGCGTATGTTTTCACATTTTGCACATTGAACCAGGCGTGCGGGTCGGGATCCCCGTAGCCTTTTTCGTCCGTCATCGGAGTTAAGCCTTCTGTTACGGTTACCACTTTTTTGTTCCCGCCGGCGTTCCGAACCATTTCTTCTATCCAGTGTTCAAGCGCGAATCCATTAATGAATACCAGGTCTGATTCAGAGATTAGCCTGGGGTCATTAGGCTTCGGTTTGTATGTATGCGGATCCAGTCCGACACCGCAGATGCTCACAGCCTCTACCTTATCACCGCCGATATTCTTTACGATATCATTAATGATAGTTATTGAAGAAACTGTCCTGATCTTGCCGTTACTGGTTTTGTTTTCTTTTCCGCCGCATCCAATCAGAAAGGTAGTTATTAAAATAATTGTGAATAGTTCAAATATTCTCTTCAGGTTAGTTATCATATAGTTTTACTGTTTTTATTTTTTGAGCGCAGCGAAATCCCGCTTGCGGGTTCACTTTTGCATTTTGCATTTGCCTTTTCGCCTTTGCTTATTAACGTTCCACGTTTCACGTTTGACGTTTGACGTTTCACATTTGACGTTTGACATTTGACGCTTGACATTTCACGTTACACGTGCTCATCCCGCCACAAATATCTGTTCGGCCATTTTCTGGCTCAGCAGATTTTTTACTCCGTCAACTGTAATCACAACGGAGCCGTCAAACTCGATCTTTTCGTTGAGTGTTATTTTTGAGTTCAGCTTTATACCGATCTTTGTGAGATACTGAAGTATCTCGATCGATGAATCTTTAACCTTTGCAATTGTGTATTCCATGCCGGGCTCGGTATTGAGCAGAAGCTTATAATGTGTGGGTGCCAGGTTCAGCTCTTTATCAGGTATAGGGTCACCATGCGGATCAAATTTGGGATAACCAAGATACTCTTCAAGCTTGTTAATGAACATTTCGCTGCATACATGTTCAAGTCCCTCCGCCTCTTCGTGAACTTCATCCCATTCATAATGCAGATGTTCATGCAGAAATACTTCGAGCAAACGGTGTTTACGAATAAGGTTCAGCGAGATCTTCCTTCCGTTCCCGGTGAGCTCAAAGCCGTGATACGGCTTGTTATCAATCAGGCCTTCTTTGGATAGCTTGTTAACCATCTCGCTCACAGACGCCGGCGATATAGAAAGCGCGGCCGCCAGATTACCGGTGTTAACCTTGCCCCCATCTTCCTGAATGTGGTAAATATTCTTTAAATAATCCTCTTTTGAGCGTGTAGTCATGCGTAATTTAATAATTAGGTAAACAATACTACAAATTTAGGCATACCTAAAATTAAAGTCAACTGCATTTTTCTGCAGAATTTCACCCTTCTTCTTCAAAAAATTCTCTTTTGAACTGTAAGTTAAAAGCAGGATGGAATACGAATAACAGAAGAGTTAGCAGTAACAGTTAGTACTTTCGGTTATTTTTTTGTGAATAATTATCATTCCATGATATGAAACACACAGTTTTACAAGCTATTATTGGTTCAAAATCGGAGGCCAATGAAATGAATTACAATATTAAAAATTTCTTAAGATGTATTTTAATTATGGCTGCACTTTGTTATACAGATCAACAATTGTCGCAAAACATCACTGACCCTAAGCAACTTTATGCAAACACATCTGAAGCGGTTGTTGTTGTTTATTCATTCGATAAAGAAGGCGACGTTGTTGCCGCCGCATCGGGAGTAATAGTATCGGCCGATGGATTAATATTTACGAATTTCCACGTTATCGAGTACGCCAATGAGATTAAGATCAGAAAAGGGACGGATACATACAGCGATGTTAAAATTATCGCACTCAACAGGGAAAATGACGCAGCAATATTGAAAGCAGATTTACATTGCAGCGAATTCATTAAGATAGGTTGTTCCGATTCTGCAATGATAGGTGAAACTGTTTATACTATCGGGAATCCAAACAGCCTTGAGAGATCTCTTTCATCCGGACTTTTAAGCGGTAAAAGAATTATTGAAAACAAATCTCTTCTGCAGATCACTGCCAGCATATCACACGGTTCAAGCGGAGGCGCCCTTCTGAATTCTAATGGAGAGTTGATTGGGATCACTTCTTCATCATTTGAAGGAAACCAAAACCTGAACTTCGCCGTCCCGGTTACGAACTACATAAAAATGCTTTTTATAGATACCGATGACTATAATCTTGTTGGCAGTATGGATACACTATGCAGAAAGTACCTTTTGGTTGAAGATTGTTATGAAGACGAAGCGGATTCTCTGCTAAGCAGCATTGCGGCAAGATGCGGCGATAAGCCCGGTTCGTTTTCGGAACTTGGCCGCTATGCATTTTCTCTGTTATATGATGAGCTGGCGCTTGAATATTACAGCATGGCCCTCTCCACGGATACTTCGGATAAACAGCTGTACCTGCAAAGAGGGATTTGTTACTCAATAATCGGGGAACTTGACAGCGCACTTCTTGACTTTGAAAAAGCACTGAGGCTCGACCCGAATTATACCCAGGTATATCTATCCAGGGCAGAGCGTTACATGCAGGTTTCAAGCTATTGTGAAGCTATTGATGATTATACAGAAGCAATAAAGCTTGAACCGGACAACTACAGCTTATATACTTTAAGGGCAGAGTGTTACCTGCAAAACAACGATACCGCTTTAGCGCTCAAGGATCTGAAAAGAAGTATCGGCACTTACAGGTATGACTACCAATATGTTCAAAGGGCAGAGATATATGAAAAGCTTGGAATGTTAAATCAGGCGATCGAAGACTATACTTCAGCTATTTGTATTAATAATAATCCATGGTGGTATTTCAGCAGGGGAATTTTATACAGCAAAATCGGTAATTCGCAGTATGCCGCTGCAGATTTTCTTGTTTACCTGGCAAAAGAACCGAAAAGCGCATTCGCTTTGAACAACCTTGCATACTGCTATTTGAACCAGGGAGAGCATGAACTGGCCGAAAAGAATTTCAGTTATGCATTGGAAAACGATAAGAACCATTTTGATGCATACTTGGGGCTATCTGTACTATACTACAGGCAAAAGAAACTGACGAATTCCCTCAAAGCAATGACCCGGGCTATCCATTGCAAGGGCTTGCTTGAAGAAGGAATAAACGGACTGCACTACCTTAAAGAAAGCGGCTACTTCTGGAACAAAGATGAAGAAAAAGACCTCATCAGGATATTCGGGATTATGGGGCTCGATACAAAACTTAACAAAAGAAAGGTCAGGTCGTTCCGGGTAACTGCACAGATACCTAAATGACAGATCTGCATTCGCATTTTTTCACTTTGATATTCTGACCGGATGGCGGACTTGTTACCGTATTTTTTATGAATTAAATTGCTACAAATAATAATTCACTCTAAAATATGAAAATAATTACATCTGCTGTATTACTGCTGCTGATGCTTATCATTACTTCAGCTTCGCAGACATTGAACATAAAATCTGAAACCATAACGGAAGCTGATAAGAACAACAGGTATAATATGACGGCGATTTACCCGTTAATTGATTTCGGTCCCGATGCCTTAATGGGCGTAAGAGGAATAGCTGAAGATATCAACGGGCTTATTTCAAAAATGATCCAGGGACAGTTTACTCCATTCAAAGACCAGGCAATTGAAGATACATCCGGCGGCTGCCCTCAGACCGAAAGCACGCTTGAGATCAATTATACCACGGCGTATAAAGAAAACGGTTACCTGTGTTTTGTATTCGAAACATTTTCGAATCCCCGCTGCGCCGCGCATCCAATGACCTATCGAACTTCATTCAATTACAGCTATACAGGTAAAGGCCTGCTGGCGATAAGTGACCTCTTCACCCCCGGCAGCGGCTGGCTGGAATACATATCTGCATATTGTATAAAAGAGCTAAATGCAAAAGCTAAAAAAGACGGGTTGGAGAACAACGAAGCGAATATTCTGGAAGGTGCAGGGCCTAAGGAAGATAACTTCTATACATTTACCGTTAACGACCACACGCTTGATATTATTTTCAATTTGTACAGGGTTGGGCCGTATGTTTGGGGATTCCAGACAGTAAGTATTCCATGGAAAGACCTTGTCAAAATGCTTGATCCTAATGGTCCGCTGGGATTTATGGTGAAGTGATAAATCTGTACAATTCCCGCGAAAGCGGGAATCTATTCAATAGCTTTGGGGGAAATACCGGATTCAAAAGCAAAACCCCCTTATTGAATTAAAGCTTACTTAGGAATTATACACTTGCCGCAACCCCCATCTAAAATTTATTAGCCCCGGCTTTTAAGCCGGGGATTACTTATGCGTTGCCACGACCTAAAGGTCGTGGATAAATTTGCAGGAGTGAAGCGGCTTCAGCCGCAATTTGATGTGACCTATTTTATGGCAGAGTCATCAATTCTCAAGGCCCCGCAAAACGGCTCAATCCCGTTAATTACTTTACTTCGGCAACTATCTCATCGCTCATAGGCTTTACCGCGCTGGAGAAATATTTCACAAGGTTACCTTCTTCATCAATGAGGTACTTATTAAAATTCCATTTCGGCTGCTGGTCGTTCCACCCATTAAGGTCTTTAGATGTGAGCCATTTGTATATCGGCGCCATGTCATCGCCAAGCACAGAGATCTTTTCGAACATCGGGAATGTGACATTGAATTTTGTTGTGCAGAATTGTTTGATCTCCTCGTTCGAGCCGGGTTCCTGGCCGCCAAAATTATTGGCAGGGAATCCAAGCACTACGAGCTTATCTTTATATGTATCATACAGCTTCTGAAGTCCTTCGTACTGCGGGGTGTAGCCGCACTCGGATGCCGTGTTAACTATAAGCACCTTTTTTCCTTTCAGCGCGCTGAAGTCATACTCTTTCCCCTCTATCGATCTTACTTTCGCTTCTGGATTTGCCTCCAGGAATTGATAAAATGTTTGTTTTTCAGCCATTAGTTTCTCCGGTCGTGATTTTACCTGCTTGCAGCCAAACAGTGTTAGAACAGCATATATAATAGACATTGTTATGATTGCCTTTGTTTTCATATTATCTTAAAATTTGGTTGATGGATAACAATAACTATAACACCATTTTAAGCGTATAAGATTCAACAACACATGCCGCAAAATAAAAAACTGAATCAACACATAATATTGAAAAAATACTCCGGCTAACACTCCGGTTCTGATACGATTTTCCCAAACCCCGAAGGGTGATATTATAAAAGTAACCAGGCGTACTCATTATGCCCAGGCAGACAGTTCTTGATTCAGGCAAATAATCATAATGCAAATGTATAGACGACCCACTTGCCAAGCCGAAGGCATGGATGGGTCGTCCCCAAAAATATTGTACTTTGTTGTTTTGGAGTCGATGCAACTGTGCAGAAAAAAAACCGGAAACGCCTCAACAAAGAATCACCAAATTATTGTTTAAGAAGGCGTTATAAGAAAAAGTTTATAAAAACACATGGATATGAAAAAAATACGCTAAACATTAATTTTTAAGTGTATTACATTTTACCTTTTCCGAAACCCTCAAGGCTCCCCATTTTGTTTTATACATAGAAAGGCATAAGAATCTATTTTAAAACAAAAGCAAAGTACAAATTAAGAAAGGAGAGATGCAGCCATGAAAAACTATCGAATACTTCAATCGGGTATATTGCAAAAGTTTTTGATCATTGCATTTCTGTTCATTGCTTCAAAGAGTACTCTATCTGATGCCGGTTCAACAAGGTATGGTTCACAGGCGGATTATTACTCGCCGCTGCCGCAGGCAGTAGAAGATAATTACTCTGTTTCACATACGCCGCATTGGGTTTATATGGGTTCATGGGATTATAATGATAAGGCATCACGCGCAGAAAATATACTTCTGGCCGAAGCTGATCTAAGCACGCCGCCGGTATATGAACAGACCATGGTTACAAATGCTTACCTGGTAAGCTATACAACGGAAAGGAGGACAGAAACATACCGCGAGCTTAGCAAAACCAGTGCGCCTGTTTATTTCCCGGATCTTACGCAACCTAGCTCAACGGGTGAAACCACGATCGGAGTTGCTCCATTTGGGTACCTGCATCACCAAAAGCCGGTTACCGTAAATAACCCGATCAGGGATTTTAGAACAAGCTACTGGCATTATAAATATTATCCTAATGATCGAAACAGTTCAGCATCATATAAAGAAACATATCTAAACAACAGCTTCTTTGCGGCAAACGATGATGATACTGGTAATTAAACAGATGTGAAGTTGTTTTCTCCACCTGCACTGATAAGAAGCATACGCTTCTGACAGACAGGAAGATACAAAAGCCCGGGACAGTTTTCCCCGGGCTTTTTTTATATAGCTATTTCAATAGAAGTTGCGGAGTGCCTTTTCCCCTCGAAACACTATCATAATATGTTTATTTTTGCGTTCTGCAAGTTATTATCGAAAGTTGAATCTATTTGAAGACACGCTCCAGCAAGAAAAATAAAGTTAACGTAATTACTCTCGGCTGTTCAAAGAACATCTATGATTCCGAAGTGCTCATGGGGCAGCTTCGCGCGAACGATTTCACGGTATCGCATGAAGAGGATAACTCTGATGCGCCGGTGGTTATTATCAACACATGCGGATTCATCGATAACGCCAAACAGGAATCGATAAACACAATTCTGGAGTGGGCCGAAGCAAAGCAAAAAGGACTGGTTGAAAAGGTCTATGTAACCGGATGTCTATCCGAGCGGTACAAACCCGACCTGCAAAAAGAGATACCAAATATTGATGAATACTTCGGTACACGCGATTTACCGAGACTGCTTAAAACACTTAATGCTGATTACAAACAGGAACTCATAGGTGAGCGGCTGCTCACAACCCCGCTGCATTATGCCTATTTCAAAGTATCCGAAGGCTGCGACCGTCCCTGTTCATTCTGCGCGATACCGTTAATGCGCGGCGGGCATGTTTCCATTCCCATGGAGCGGCTTGTTCAGCAGGCTAAAGATCTTGCAAGGCAGGGAGTGAAAGAGCTGATACTGATTGCGCAGGATCTTACTTATTACGGACTTGATCTCTACAAAAAGCGCTGCCTTGCAGAGCTGCTTGAAAAGCTCGTCCGGGTAGAAGGCATTGAATGGCTGAGGCTGCATTACGCCTTCCCGCAGGGCTTTCCTTTGGACGCGCTGGATGTGATCGCACGCGAGCCTAAAATTTGCAAATACCTCGATATGCCGCTGCAGCACATCACCGATAATATGCTCGGCTCGATGCGGCGCGGTACAACCAAACAAAGGACTATAGATCTTGTAAACACCATCCGCCAAAAGATCCCGGGTATCGCGATACGTACAACGCTGATAGCAGGCTACCCCGGCGAAACCATTGAAGATTTCGAAGAAATGAAACAGTGGGTTCTGGATACAAAGTTCGAACGGCTGGGTATCTTCACATATTCGCACGAAGAAAATACCCATGCATTTAAGCTGGAGGATAACATTTCCCAAAAGGAAAAGCAGCGCCGCGCAGATGAGATAATGAAAGTGCAGAAGAAAATTTCGCTGGCGCACAACAAGTCGCTAATCGGCAAAACCATGAAAGTACTCATCGACCGCAAAGAAGGCGATTACTTCATCGGCAGAACAGAGTTCGACAGTCCCGAAGTTGATAACGAAGTTTATATATCAGCTAAACCCCCCTTAATCCCCCCGAAGGGGGGAAATGCTCGATCCGGTGGTGAGCCCAAACAAAGCTCCTCCCCTTCGGGGAGGCTGGGTGGGGTCTATCTCCGCACCGGCGATTTTGTTAATGTGAAAATTACCAAAGCGAAAGATTATGACCTAGAAGGGGAAGTAATAGTAATGTAGTTTAAACTGCTATTTAAAACTTGAAATTGTATTTACAAACAGCTAATTTTATAGCATTAGGGTGGTAAAGCGGAGCATAATGTGCTTAACGCTTGTCACCCTTTATTTTTATTTGATTAATGGGTGGGTATAGTAACTTAAAATACTTGTTAAATTATTATCGATGAAAGTAAGTTTAAGTACAATTTGCAATTTTATCTAAAATACAATAATTAGGAAAAATGAATATAATAGAATTAATCAAAGAACATAATGAGAGTAAAGTATTAGAAGCTAATGGAAAATCTTTTGTCAAGATTTTTGGGAAGAATATCTTCAATGAGGTAAAACAACATGTTGAAACTTTAGATGCTGACAAAGAACAAGAGGCAGCAAGTACAGTTTATGAAGCTGTTTCTCTAAGGGTTAGAGAATTAATGAGAGCCGATAATTTCTCGGTCTTAACTGGGGCTGGGTCGTCAATAAATTTAGGTGGTGTAACTTTCTCAAAAGGTTCACTTGAAGATGGCGGATGGGTAAAAATGGTTTTTGACGGCAAACCCCTCTTAAATGATTTCGAAGAGTTAAAATTAAAATTCGAGAAAACTTTTACCAAAAAAAATTATGGTGTTGAGGATTTCATTACTTTCTTGTTCAGGTTAGAGTTTGCAAAGAATTCAGGTTATGTAATTACTGAGGATGTTGCAGAGGTAAAGAAAGCTATCTTAAACGAATTAAAAGAGAAATGTATACTTAGGGACAAAGATGATAAAGACAAGATAATACCATACAAAACTTTTATCAAAAGAATATTATCGCGACCTGTAAATTTAAGAAGAACTAATCTTTTTACAACTAATTATGATTTAGTTTTTGAAACTGCAATGGATGGCTTAGGGGTCATTTATGTCGACGGATTTATTGGTGGATTAAAGAGCTTTTTTCATCCAGAGTCTTTCAATTTTGACTATTATTATCCAGCAGCAACAACCGAAGGAAATGTAAGTAGGATGGAGAGAGTTCTTCATTATTATAAGATACATGGGTCATTAAACTGGATTGAGTCAAAAAATGAAAGTTATCTTAATGTATACGGAATTGAAAAGAAGGATACAGAGCAGATATCATCGGATAATGTACTAATCTATCCCACCCCAATGAAAGAGCAGGATACAGTTGGTTTTCCATATTCTGAAATGTTTAGGAGATTAGCAAACACTATACAACAACCTCAAAGTGTGTTAGTTACGTATGGTTACAGTTTCGGAGATGCTCATATAAATAGAATTATTTTTGAGGCTCTTACAATTCCATCATTTCAACTTTTGATAGTTTCTTATAATTGGACAGAAGATATAAAAAAAATTTACGTACAATTTAAAGATGAACCAAGTGTCGGATTTATAATTGGCGAAGAATTTGCAAACTGGAAAACTTTTGTTTCCAATATTTTGCCAGACTTACCAACACAAGATTTGGAAGAAATATATCAAATGAAAAGAAGCAGAGCCAAAGATTCTTTAAAATCATAATTTTACTTAAAATGACAGATAACGAAAGATTAATTGGAAGAGTAATTGCTGTCGAAAGCGATAGAGTTCTAATTAGGCTCGAAGATGATTCAAAATCATTAACCAAAACATTTGTAACTGGTACCTATCCAATCGCTCGTATTAATTCATATGTAATAATGCCTGTTGGTTCAATTAGTATTGTGGGAATAGTAACTAAAGTTAATATGGCAAAAGAAGACATAGAGTTTACTTCCGAAGCAACACTTACTCTACCTAAACCAAAGAGAACTATATCTGTTTCAATGGTTGGCACTATCTCAAAAGATAATGATAAATTCAGATTTGATTTCGGTATATGTCAATTTCCAGTATTAGATAATCCAGTATGGTTTATTTTAGATAGGGAATTAGATGCAATATTCGATAAAGAAGAAAACGATAGTTATTTCATAGAGCTTGGCCAAAGCACTGCCTATCCAGATTATAAAGTTAAGGTTAATCCAGATAAATTATTTTCGCGTCATTTAGGTATATTAGGAAATACTGGTGCGGGTAAATCACATACTATCGCTTCCACTTTGCAAACAATCCTAAATAACAAATTTGTAATTGAAGGAAAAGGTGCACACTTTATTATTTTTGATACTAATGGTGAGTATAAACAAGCCTTTTATGAGAATACTAATTTTAAATGTTTGCATATTAATCAAGATAATCTACGAATACCATATTGGTTTATGAATTTTTTGGATTTCCGAACCCTGTTTCAAGCAAGCGAAGGAACGCAAATTCCAATATTACAACAAGCAATTTTAGATGCCAAAAACAAAATCAAAATCCTAAAATCTTCTATAACAGGTTTGTCAGAATTTATTGTTAACAGAAAACAATTTTTCCAAAAACAAAAAGCAAATGGAAATGAAGAATGGGCAATAAAAGATATAAATAAAAAAATTAGCGAGAAATTTGAACAATATTTTGGTGAATTTATCGAAAATGATAGCAGCGAGATGAACCAAGAAGATGTTAATCTATTGAAACAACTTGCAACTAAAAGCCCCACAGATCAATTTTTAAAAGAAATTAAAGAATTTCGTAAAGAAAAATACGAAGAACTAAAAAAAGAATTTGAGGAAGCATTTAAAGCTATTATAACAGGTGACGAAAAAATTGAAAGAGAAACAACAAAATATGATGTAGATAGCCCACATCATTTTAGCATAACAGACTTTAGAGGTAAGTATTTAGAACAAGTGCTTGATGAAGCTGGAGGTAATATACGTGATAAGTGTTCGTATTTATTATTGAGAATGGATAAATTTATAGATGATTCAAGATATGATTTCCTATTTAGAGACTTTAAAGAAGGTGATTTTTCACATTCGCTTGCAGATTTTCTAAGAATTTGCTTTGGTAGATTAGAAAGATTGGATACAGCTAAAACAGAGATTAAAGATGATGAATATTTTTTAAACAAATTTATTACAACAAATGAAGAATTTAAACAAAATTATCAATTGATAATTTTCGATCTAAGTTTAATTCCTTATGACATTCTTCAAAATGTTACTGCGTTGTTGGGTAGATTAATCCTAGAGTTTTTACAGCGAATTGAAAAGATTATAGAATATAAAGACAAGGATGCTAGAGGGAAATTTCCAGTAGTTATGGTATTAGAAGAAGCACATAACTATATACCTCAACCCAAGTCCTTTGAAGAGCAAAATGTATCCAGAGATATTTTTGAAAGGATCTCAAGAGAAGGAAGGAAATATGGTCTAAGTTTAGTAGTTTCGTCTCAACGCCCTAGCGAACTATCAAAAACGGTACTCTCTCAATGCAATTCTTATATTGTACACAGAATTCAAAATCCTGAAGATCAAGAATACATAAAAAAACTCTTACCTTCAATTAGTCATGATCTTTTAAAGCAATTGCCAGTCTTGGGTCAAGGTATTGCATTGGTTTTTGGAGATTGTGTCCGTGCACCGATGCAGGTAACAATCAATATGCCAAACCCAACCCCAAGAAGTTCCGACCCAAAATTCTGGACACATTGGATAAATAAGTATGATGATGAAGAGTTTCATTTTAATATTGGAGAACCAGATTTCGAAAAGGTCTGTGCATTATGGGAGAGTGTTAAGAATGAAGAAATTACACAAGATAAAAAAGTTGAAAATGTAAAAAGTGAAGACGATTCTTTACCCTAATCGTTTTCGGAATTATTATTGTTTAATACTTAGATTAAAATATATAGTCAATTTTATAATATTAAAAAAACCCCGAAGCTATCTGCTCTGGGGTTTTAAGTTATTAGCCAAGCTATTACCGTTTGCCGTTTCACGTTTGACATTTTACGTTTCACGTTTGACGTTTGACATTTCACATCTCACATCCTCACTTCACAAGCACCATTTTCTTTTCTTCAACAAAGCTGCCGGCAGTGATGCGGTAAAAGTAAACACCGCTTGAAAGATTTGTGCCGTCAAAGTTGATGGTGTACGTACCGGTCGGGTAGTTCCCGTTTACCGGCTGCGATACGAGCTGCCCAATCGAGTTGAATACATCAATTGTGACTTTTGTATCTGCAGCTATGCTGAACGAAATATCGGTTTGCGGATTGAACGGATTGGGGAAGTTCTGGTATAGCTGGTAGCTTACCGGCTGCACGCTGCCGAATCCTTTACCGGAAAGCGTAAAATGATCTATCCACACGCCGTCCGAGGAGTTGCCGAATGCGCCTGCATCTTTTATATAATAATTTACTGCCACATATATATTCTTACCGGCATACTGCGATACATCATACGACTTTTTATGCCATGAGCCAACCGGCCCGTTTACCTTAAAGTAGTCTATCTGCGTGAAGCTCGAAATGCTGTCATTCGTGGTAGATATCCACACCTTTAGTGAATCTTTGAACTGCCTGTCAATGGCGCCGCACCAGAATGAAAGGGAATCCCCTTCGTGTATATCAAAAAGCCGGGGCAGTATTATCCAGTCATCGATCTGGTTGAAGCGGTTAACGCTTTCAAAGCCAAGCTTGAAAAAATATGTGCCGGTTTGGGATCCCTGCTGGCCAAGCTGAAAGAACTCAAACGGCTCATACAGTTCTATATCAGTGCTGCCGCCATCGTTGTTCACAAGTTTCCAGCCGCGTGAAAGAATATCCTTATCGTTGAAGGTTTCCTCCCATTTTACCCTCTGCGCAAGCAGGCTGCCCGAAGCCATTAAGAAAAATAGTATTACATATGTTGCTGCTCTGTTTATGTTCATTCTGTAGTTTAGATTTTTTTACAATATTAGATCAGTGCCACGTTTGATGCGCGTTAACATGAGTATGATACCTTCAAAATTTTCGCAACTTCTTTCAGAAATGAAATACCATCGCCGATCGAGCTAATTCCCGAAGGCAGCCTGTCTGTGCCGTATGCAAGCCCGTTGGCGAGCCCCACAAAGTCCTTCTGGAAGCCCGTTAGCTGTTTGCTCAGGAAGAAGTCCTTATCACCCTGCAGGTGTTCGGCGCGCGGTTTTGTTTCCGGCCAGTCGGTTGGGTTGCGGGGCGAAGCGAGATTAAGGTAATTCTGCAGTGATGGTGACGTAAGATCCCGGTTCGTTAAGCTGCCAAGATTCCATTTATCAGACATCGTCTTGATAACTGATGTGTGCGTAAGCGGATCGCTGATCACTGTGCCGCTGTTTATATAAGCCGAAACCATAATTGCCGGAACCCTTATCCCCAGCCTGTTGAACTGGAAATCCATTTCGTTGTTTGTAGTATTGCCGGGCGGCTGAACGCCCGATGGAGGCTGAACGTGGTCATACGTTCCGCCGGCTTCATCAAATGTAATAATGAACAGCGTGTTCTGCCAGTTATTGCCTGCTTCGGTATGCGAGTTCTTGATCGCATTGTAAACTTTATGTATCAGCTTTTCGCCGGGTGTAACAGATGATGGGAATGTTGTGATGTTGCTGTTCCCCACAAGCGGTGCGGGCGGATGTTCGTCATTATGAAAGAACATCATCCTTGGCTCGATGAAAGTGTATTCAGGCAGCCTTCCTGCTGCGCAGTCATCGAAGAACGCATCCATACTGCAAACATGGTCATGCGCGTAAGGCCTGAGTGCATTAAAATGTATAAGCAGGCTCATTGGGAATACATCGAGATGGTCAAAATACAGCTTCCAGTTGTATCCCCTGCTTTGAAGCCGCTGGAATATTGTTTCAGAGGTGTTGTTCTGCCATTTAGTATAACTGGGGCAGGAGTTTGTTACATACCCGTTGGATTGTGAGCTGTTGAAAAACGAGCGGTTACAGAAAGTCTGGCTTGGGACAGCGCAGTGCCAGTGATCGCAAACCGCGAAACCTTTTGCCAGTGTACTTATTACAGGCACAACTTCAGGTGGGAAACAGCTCATGATGATCTTATACTCACTGTACGTGGGCATCCTGCCCTGTGTTTGCTTGAAGTTGTTGATGTAATCCATCAGGAAACCGTTCATCGGGTAAGTTGATGGGATCGTGGAGGGCACATTCCATGGGCTTACCATATCACAGGCATCAACAAAGCGGTTAGAGTCAGGCAATATTGTGCCGAACATAGATGCGTTTATGTGCGGATATTCTTCACCGGGGTCCGGATTTGGATTGTTCATGATCGAATCTTTATGAACAGGAACGCTGCCCATAAAAGATGAATCGGCATAAGGCGGAATAGGGTTTGAAAGATTGTGATATGCCACTCCTTCGAAAGGCTGGTTGTTAGGCGGCGGATTTTCAGGGGTGTATAGATAACCCAATAAGTTATCAAACGATCGGTTTTCCATCATAAGCACAACAACATGTTCAAACTTATCCAGGCTGCCTGCAATTTCCCTGTGCTTCAGTATAGAAGGGAATGCCGAGCCAAGCGCGCCAAGGGCGACTGTTGATCCGGCAAGTTTCATAAATTTTCTGCGTGATATCCCCATAAAAATATTATATGTTTAAAAATTTCAGTTTTAAATCTTTGGAAATGATCCGATCTGAGTAAATAGCCCCAGGAAATCGTTTTCATCCCAGGCACGGCAAATTTTACCTTCACGGAACTGCAATACAGCAGTAGATTTCCACTGCACTTTTTTGCCGGTGGGCGCTACTCCCATAAAACTTCCCGAGTGAGTTCCTTCCCAGGTTTCATGCACGCAAACAAGGTCTTCTTCGCCAAAGGAGAATTCAATTGTATTAACCAGCGGATCAAAAGCGTTCAGAAACATCATAACCGCTGCTTTTTGCCCGTCTACTCCGCGCTTTTCCCCGTTATGTATAAAATCTTCGGTGATATACATTGCTATAATATCCGGGTTTCTTTCGTTGATTACCCTTGCGTAGAATTCCCCGGCAATTTTTTTGTTATCTGCCATCACACGCGGTGAAATAGAATTGAATAATTTTTATAAATTGAATACAGAGTTTTACACTCCAAATACAAACCCAGTTGTAAGTGTTTTGAATTTCCCGTTCTCAAATTTGTGGAAATTATACCCGCCGCCTTCATAGTAACCGTCGTTAGTAACTATTTCCAAAACGCCATCGCCGTTGAAATCAACCGTCATCTCAGGCTGGCTGAATGTGAAGTTGTTAGCAGCAAGCGGTGAAAGCTCTGTTAATATTTTTCCTTCAGCATTCATAACATATACTGCTGAAGTAAAATTAGTAAAATCATTTCTTAGAAGCACCGAAACAAGATATTCGTCGTTTCCCGAAGAAGTGAAATTGCCTTTGAATACTTTTATCTCTTCGTTTGCCAGTTTGCTCAGGGATTTTGTTGTTTCTTTACCTTTATCGTCATACTCGGTAACCTTTACGCCTTTCAGTTTTGGCAGTAAGTATGATTTGAACTTATCCAGTACGTCCTGCGAAGTAACTCCGCCGGTTGATACTGCCTTCATGTTGTTATTGAACGAACATACAACAATCTCGTCATTTTCCAGCGATGCTTCCTGCGGCAGCCGCAGCTCGGCATAAAATACCGCGCCCGCGCCGATAAGGTCATCGAAGTTCATGTAGTAACCGCTAACTTCTGCAGCATATACGCCGCTTTTAGCGGAAACATAAACCCTGTCGCCAATTCTAAGGTTAGTATATTGGGCAAACTCAGGCTTGAATTCTTTAAAGCTGTACTCGGGATTCTGTTCGTTGTAAGTGGAATACTTTTTTACCAGCTCCTTCAGCTTATCGCCATATAGGTCATAGTTTTCAGGATTCTGTTCCATTTTCTTTTCATTTTCAGAATACTTGTAATAGTCTTCAAGTATCAGGCGTTTGCCATCCCACCTGCCGAAAAACACGGTATCGCTAACCTGCCTTTCAACCCCGCCGTTTTTTGAAGACATCTCTCCCTGTTTTTGGGAAGAGGAGTCAGTAATGGTTCTTTCCCCGGATTCTTTCTGCCCGGAGTTTTTAGAACATGAAAAGACGTTAATGCAAAAAAGAGTAACCGCAAGATAAACAAAGATCTTTCTCACAGAAGTCAAGATTTTTTCTTAATGGATACGCCAAATATAAGTGTTTGAAAATTGTAAGCAAAGCAATTAAATACGTATGAAGAATACCAATAAAAAGGCGGAGAAATTAAGATCTCCGCCTCAAAAAATGACGCATTATAGGAAGAATGAAGCTATTTTTTATAGTCTATTCTTAAGCAGCAAAATACGTTCAGTTTAAGTGCAGGATACTATATGTTCCGGCTTGAACCTGGCACAAACGGATATTGCACTAGATCTTTCACCGTAGCTGAAAAAATGTTAGAAATCGCATAAAAATGCAGAATATTGCTGATTTATTCCACATTTCACTCAAATTGACCACTAAACCCTTTCCTATTTTTCTGCATCATATTATTGTAATTTAGGAGAAAGTAATGCGGTCAAATTTAGCCACGGCTGTTTCGGCCGGGGGGGGAGCTCTGGAGCTGGTATCTACAAGTCCGGATAGGGAGTTTGAACTGATTCGCCAGGCGGCGGCAGGAAATTCCCATGCGTTCAGGGAACTGTATAAAAACAACGTTCAGCGTGTTTATGCAGTATGCCTTCGTGCTGCCCAGGATCGTGATACTGCAGATGAGCTTACCCAGGAAGTTTTTGTTAAGGCCTGGGAAAAACTTTCTTCGTTCCAGTTTGGCAGCAAGTTTTCATCATGGCTTCACTCAATCGCGGTGAACCAGTTCCTTATGATGAAACGCTCGGAAAAAAGATTCACCGAACGCGTTAACGAGCTGACCGAGATAACGAACAGGGAAAACCTCTCTTCAAAAACGAAACAGAGCTATGATTCACGTATCGATATCGAAGATGCCCTCGGAAAACTGCCCGAGCAGGCACGGATGGCTTTTGTACTTCATGATATCGAAGGATATAAACACCACGAGATCGCTGAAATGATGGATATAGAAGTGGGTACGTCGAAGGCCCACCTGCACAGGGCCAGAAGAATGCTCAGAGAGGAGCTATCGAAATGACAAAAGTTAATAACATGAAACATACTAATTGCGATGAGATAATGCTCATGGTAGATGATTACCTTGACGGCATGATCTCAACAGAAAACAGGCAGCTGATGGAGGAACATCTCGGTACTTGTTCCGGCTGCAAAAAATACCTTGAAGATACGGTGGTGCTGCTTGATAAAGCTGCCGTATTAGGAAAAGATGAAAAGCTTCTTTCCAAAGAAAAACAGCTGGATCTTTGGAGCGGCATAGAAGCTAAGATAAACGCTTCGCTCCCTTCTACCGATACGCATATTTATAACATGAACGGGTTCGAAGATGAGTATATACCGGTATCTTCCGCTGATGGCGTTAATAAGATCAGCAAGCCTGTAAAAAAAGCAGCGGCCGAAAATACCGTTTGGGGTTCAATGCGCTATTATATGTCCGGTATTGCAGCGGTGCTTATCCTTGCGTTCGTTATCTACGGTGTTAACCAGTTCATGAAACGCAGCAGCGATGTGAACCTTACCAATGGTATTGTTGAGATCAGCGGAGGACCAAAATGGATGGTAACTTCTCTGAAGGGCAGCCCGATCATCAACAACATGGTAATGAAGGCTATCGATAGCCTCGGAATCGGAGGTTATGTTTCAACTGATGACTCTTCTAAGGCAGAGCTTTATGTTGCCGGGCTCGGTTCCGTCATAATAGAGCCCAATTCAAGGGTTAAGCTGGTAAAAAGCGTAGAGGGCGAACACCGCATACAGCTTGATTACGGCTCAATAGATGCAAACATAATGGCAAAGCCGCGTACATTCTTTGTAGATGCCGGCTCGGTTACCGCTGTTGATCTTGGTTGTTCTTACAAATTCTCGGTCGATAAAGCCGGCGACGGGCTCCTGTATGTGCGTTCGGGAAAAGTTTCGCTTGAATCGTCCGGCGGCAGGGAGTCTATTGTTCCCGAAGGCAAGTTCTGTGTTACAAAGCAGGAATTCGGACCAGGCACGCCCTTCAGGGAAGATTCATCGCCCAAGCTTAAAAAAGCTTTGATGGAGTTTGATTTCGGCAACTGCGGCGGGCAGTGTATAAACACAATCCTCAGCAATTCAAAAAAGACCGATGCGGTCACCCTTGTAAATATTTTGCCTAGGGTTGATGAGCAGTACCGTACGCAGGTTTATAACAAGGTGGCAAACTACTGCGCGCCTCCAAGAAGGATCCCCAGGGATAGTATTCCCAGGTTCAACAGACTTGAGGATGTTGATGAATGGGTGGATAAAATTATGGAGGAAGTTCACAGGAATATAGAAGAAAGCCTTCAGCATGTCGAAGAGAACATGAAACAGTTCGATAATGAAAAATGGCAGAAGGACTGGGAAAAGAACTGGGAAAAAAGCGTGAATAAAAACTGGAATTTTTCATTGCCAGAGGGACTTGATACGTTACCATCCCTGCAAGACCTAAGAGGCCTTTCGACAGAAGAACAGGAAGAGCTGAACCGCGAAATGAAAGAGCTTGAAGAAGACCTGAAGATAGATAATGAAGAGTTTAAGCAGGAAATGGAAAGAGTTAAGGAAGAGCTGAAGCGCGTCAACGAAGAGATCAGAAAAAACATGGAAGACGTTCAGAAAGAGATGAAAAGAAATTCGTACGAAAGAAGAAAAGAACTGCGCGAAACGGATAAGAACAAACACTATGAAGACTCCGGCGATGATGATGACAACGATGACAAATAAAGCTGAAGTATGATTGTACGGGTTCTGATAACAGTACTGCTTCTGATTACATTCCACGCATGTGCACAGAATAATGGTGAAAATAAAGAGGATAGAAAAGATATCAATGATGACAAGAAGCAGGTCACTGTTGGAGATGGATGCGAAGGTTGTGAGGCAGTATTTGAATCACCGGTTCCATTTGAAAGCTTAAGCAGCACCGATACACTCCCGGGGTTTAATTCGGAAGAGCCGAAAATTGAGATCAGCGGGGTAGTATATAATAGCGACGGAAAAACCCCTGCTCCCGGAGTAGTGATATATCTTTACCATACCGATAGGAACGGTTACTATTCAACTTCGGCCGAACCTCAAGGATGGGAAAAACGGCACGGCAAGAACAGGGGCTGGCTCAAAACAAACGAGAAGGGTGAATACAGTTTTTTAACATTCCGCCCGGTGCCTTATCCGAATGCAGAATTTCCGGCACACATTCATCCCACTATCAAAGAGCCCGGCAAAACCGAATATTGGATTGACGACTTTGTTTTTGATGATGATAAGTTAGTAAACGAAAGTTACCGGGAAAAAGCCGAAAACCGAGGCGGCGATGGCATAGTGACGCTTCAGAAAAACGAAAGTGGAATATATACAGCAAGACGAGATATAATTTTAGGTAAAAACATTCCGAACTATAAAGATTAAAAACAGAGGTCTTACTCTAACCGTTCTTTCTGCAAAAATATAGATTCAAAGTTCAGTCATCATTAGGCAATTACCTCCGCTTAATAAATGAACTATAAGGCCTGCACGGATTAATTGAGTACCTGCTCACTAACCGGCAGGCTTTTGTATTTTTGAGAATTTTTTTATGAATGGCCTAACCAGGCAGTCTGTAAAATAAACAAAGGGGGAGTTAACCTTCTCCCCCCTTGTTTGCCTTAAGAGTATTCTGTTTGTTTTGCTTCTTGGGGTATCAACAGCATAATAAAGCTGCTCGATGTATTCAATCGGGTGGCATAAAAAAGACCCTTTTGAAACTTTTCATTCTTCTTCCAACCCGGCGCCGTAAAAGCTGCCTTTGTTACAAGGCAGCCGTAACAGCTTCTCCAAATGCATTTTAGCACTGAGAGTGGATTAGATAAAGCAAGCTATTTGACCAATCCCGAAGAGCGGGATTTAATGATGGCATCGTCATTTAACCAATCCCGAAGAGCGGGATTTCATAAATGACTTCGTCATTTAATCAACATCATTTTTTTTGTTTCGCTAAAGCTCCCGGCTTCCATCTTATAAAAATACACCCCGCTGGGAAGCTGTGAAGCATTGAAGGATACTTCGTAACTGCCTGATTGCATTTTTGAATTCACAAGTACAAACAGTTCTTTTCCCAATATGTCATATACCTTCATTGTAACCTGTGAAGCTTCCGGTACAGAGAACTTGATGACCGTTGCGGGATTGAACGGGTTAGGATAGTTCTGTCCCAGTGAATAAACCAGCGGCAGCCCGGTGTTTGGAACAGAGGTAATTACCGCAGCATCAATCTTATATACTGTTCCGTAGTATCCGCACATAAAACCGCTGCTGGTATTTACAAAATCAATTCCCCATAGGTTTTCTTCCGTGCCGAATGGAGCTGTTAGAGACCTTTCAACCACCCATTCGTTCTGGCTAAACTGTTTAAACAGTTTACCCTGCTCGCCAACTGCAAATCCTCTGCCTGTATCGATCACTTCAATATCAATCACATCTACTCCGGAAAGACCTGCGGTATCACTAATCAACGACCAGTTTGCGCCGGCATTGGTGGATTTAAATATATTGCCGTTTATCGATGCCATGTAACCTGTTGATGCGTTAAGCCAGTCCATTTCCCAAATTGTGTTCAGGTTCGGCCCGTCAATGCCGGTACTATCCCATGTGAGTCCGCCATCAGATGTTTTGATGAAACGGCCTCTTTCTCCTGCAATATATCCCGTGGAGTTATTTACAAAATAAACGTCTTCCATATTGTTAAAGCTTGTTCCCCAGCTGAAGTTTGAGGTCCAGGTAACGCCGGCATCGGTGGTATAGTAAGCATTGCCCATTTCTCCGACCGCAAAGCCAGTGTTTGCATTGAAGAACCAAAGAGATTTTGTTGCACCGCTTGAAACATTGGGCAGATTTCTTTCAATGAAACTTGTGCCGCCATTGGTTGTTATTATGAACCTGCCTGACGCGCCTGCAATATAAAATGTGTTCGCATCGAACATTTGTACATCATAAAGCTCGAACGATAGTCCGCTTGGCAGATTCTGCCAGCCTAGTCCTGCGTTTGTAGTTTTAAATATCATACCCGAAAAGCCTACGGCTACTCCCGTTGTAGCATTCAGGAAGTCCATACCATAAAGCCTGTTCGCGGATTCAGTAAGATAATAAGATATGCCCCCATTAGTTGAACGGAACATGTTACCCATATCCGCACCAACAATTATATCGCTTGCTGATTTCATGTAAACGCTGCGAGATGTTTGCCCGGTGAATGAAGTCAGTGCTGTACTGTCAAAAGTTGTTCCACCGTTAGTTGTACGGTAGTTCAGCCCGTCAACACCTACACAGATAAAGCTTGAAGAACCAAAAACACTGGCCTGGTAAATTGCCCGGCTGCCGTTATCGAATACGAGGGCGAAGGTAGCGCCATTATCAGTGGATTTATACAGACCATTCGAAGAACTGAACGTCCATAGATCTGTTCCAACCCGGATTATATCATATTGTGTAGGTGAGCCGGTAACTGTAACGGTTGTCCAGCTTGTTCCGCCGTTTGTTGTTGAAATGATATTTCCCGATGTTCCGCATATCCAAACATTGCTGCCGTTCGTGTACGCTATGCCGTACCTGGTATTGGTACCCGTTACTGTGAGAGAACTCCATGTTGCTCCGCCATCAACAGTTTTTAAAACTACGGTTGATAGAGCTCCGCATGCATAACCGGTATCAACCGATGTCATTACAACTTCATAAATATTGGAAGTTGTGCCTGATGTTATTGTTGACCAGTTTGTACCGCCGTTTGTTGTTCGGAGGATCATTCCCGTGTACCCGGTGACGATCCCGGTGTTCGCGTTTACAAAATCTACTGACCATGGCCTGTTAACAAGCTCGGGCGGAGTTATATTTTGCCATGAGTTGCCGCCATCGGTTGTTTTGGCGATGAAGTTGTTTGTCGGCGTTATTGTGTTTGTTCCGTCACCAACAGCAAATCCAGTGTTCGCATTTATGAAATCTATGCCGCGTGATTCACCGCCCCACTTTCCGCTTCTCAAAAGTGATACGGTAGTTGTATCTCTTGCACTCACTCCGGCCGCCCCGAAAACGAACAGGATCAATACAAGGATCTTTGAATAAGAAAAAGCTAGTAAATGTTTCATGATTATTCCCTCTATGTTTTTTTTGAACTGACTGTATCTTACCAAACAGTTGTTAAGGAAAAATGCCGGGTTTTAGAATTTCCATATACTGAATATGCTAAAATCCATATTTAACTAATATATTGCAATTGTAATTATTCACAGTTTCTTGTATGTTTTAGTAATTCACAAGTTACCGGAGATAAATTGCCGCAAACAATTGAAATATCAAATAATTATGATAATCTTAGGATAAGAAGACAGAGGAAGACCACTACCCTTAAGTACCTTTATGAAATAGCTGCGGTTCCTGAATCCAAGCGTGCCGAATTGCTCGGCAATCTTTTGAAACGCAAAAATGCAGAGAAACAGGTAAACGTAAAGTTGCTGAAGACCATTTACGATCATGTAAACGGTAACAAGATTTTGCAATGGAACGATGATACGATCTGCGCAAAACTTGGCATAAGCGGGGATATGCTGTATTGCCATAAATCATGGCTGCTTAAGAAGCTTCGTTCGCTGTATTTCGGATGGGATAAAAGATCTTTCCGGTCTACCAATAAGCCTAAGCATTATAATGGCAAATTTATCGACGAACTGATTGCCGAAACGGATGAGGCCAAAAAAATGCTCGAGGCAGGTATGCGTAAAGAATCAAAACTTATGTTTCGGAGTATTGAAAAAAAGCTGCTATCAAAAAAGAGGCTTTCAATCAAAGAAAAAGACCTATTTGTTGCCGTATCAAGATATCTTTGCCAATACTATTACAATCTGAAAAAGGAGAACTCATTTAACCGGTATTATTATCAGACTCTCCAAATTTACCGCAGCCTGTTGAGGTCCTGCAGAATTAATGGCAAAGAGGCATCTTTGGATTCACGGATACACTTCTATTACTGTCTTTCATACAAGCCGACTTACAACGGAAAGAAAATTGAAGAGTTTGTTAAAGCGAGGGGATATCTGGAAAAAGCGCTCGAGCTTAGCCGTGAATCAGGAGATGTTTTAAAACAATCCGAATTAATAATCAATATAGCTAATTTCTATTCTGTTGAATCTTCCTCATTCGGTAAAGCGGTGGAAACCATTAGCGAAGGCATTCAGCTTGCACAAAACAAAAACCTTCAGAGTGACCTGTATTGCTACAAAATCCTGGAGATCTTTTACGGGTTCATAACACAAAAAGCAGGGATAAAAGAAACTATTGAACAGCTTAAAATGTATTATAGCGGTTTTGAACAGTCGAATCCGCGTACATCTCTTGTAAGGATCGTGCTCATGAAGGCCGTGTTCCTGGCTTCATCATACTCGGATAATGTTATGCTCAATGATTTCTTCCGGAAGCTCTACCGCTTCGAGATCCTGAATTATGGCTACAATTCTTCGTTCAGGACCATGTATTCATCCAGGTTTTCAATGTATCTCGAAGACCTGTTTATTCCATGTTTATCCCGCACTCCGCAGGGAGAAGAGTTTGCATTTTCCGAAAGCATGAATAACGAAGTAAAAAAGAAAATGCTGATAGCGTTTGATGAGATACTCGTGAATTTCCACCGCATAAAGGATGTATATTTTATCAAAGAAATATACACTTACATGCTGTTGGTTACGTTTGTAAATGCAGATGAGTTTGACAGCGGGAAATGTGAATACCTCATAAAAAGAATAGAGTGGCTTAACAGGAGCAGGGGGAAGATTGTAACGGAAGCAAACCATATACTGTTTGAATTCCTGAAACAGTTTGTGAAAATGAGAATAGATAAACAGTATCTCTTAAAAGAGGATTTCATTCAAAAATACCTGTTGCTCTTCCGCGGGAAAACCGCCGAACTGGCTTCGGGAGAAATATTTACGCCGCTTATGTATTTTGTGATATGCCATACAGCTAAACTTGCGGTATATGGAGAGTTCAAAGAGGTTGTGGCGGGACTTCATAAAAACATTCTGGAAAAACATGCTGACTTCTTTGATGGTATCGGTGTACTTCGTTAGGGATCAAAATTATCCGGCAGGAAAAGAACTTTGTTAATAATCAAACGGGAATCTTTTCAATTCCCGTTTTCAATTTACTGGTCTAATTTCCTTTTACCTTACATGTATTGACGCCGATCAGCGAATACAGGGGACAAAAACTTACAAAAGCTGTGAGCAACGGAACAATTCCAACAAGTCCAAACCAGCTCTTGAAATAAAAACCTGCAGCAATAATTGCCACACCTAAAATAATTCTAATGATCTTATCTGAACTTCCAACGTTTGATTTCATTTTTTATTCTCCGGGTTAGTTCTTAATTCTGATACAAATATAAGAACCCGATGCAGCGTAATAGTGTGACATTGTCACATTAGGGTTCATTTTGCTCTGAAAGATAAATCTAAAGTATTGAGTATTAGTATTTTGCCCCTATCTAGTTTCACCAGTTTTGTGCGTTCGAAATCACTAAGTATCCTGCTTACAACTTCGCGGGATGTACCCAGTTCGGCTGCGATTTGCTGGTGAGTCATGTTCACAATGGAATCAATGGCCGCACCGGCAAGGTACTCCGCAATACGAGCGTCCATCTTCCTGAAAGCAATTTCATTTACAATTTCCATTACTTCAGAAAGCCTTTCGGATAGTACATCGAAGAAGTAGTTGCGCCAGGTATCATATTGCTTAACATATTCCCTGAACAGCTCACGCGGCACTAGAATTGCTTCGGTTTCCTCTTCGGTTACTGCCGCAGCGGGAAACGAATTCCGGCTTAAAATACACGACGCCGTAAGTATACAGCTTTCACCTTTCCCGAAACGGTAGAGAGTAATCTCCCTGCCGGTTTCGCCGGATTTATAAACGCGTACTTTTCCAGTAAGAACCAACGCGAAAAAAGAACAGGAGTCTCCTTTAGAAAAAATATTTTCCCCCGCAGGTATTTTTTTGTGGATCGAGTAATTGAGGATGTTTTCCGTTTCAGCATTACTTAGGTTATTAAGAAAAGGGTAAGTTCTTTGCAAGTCCGATAAAGTTCTGAGGTCTATCATAAAATTGTAGAGCTGATTATCCTGTTCCTGAAGCTGCCTGTTTCCCAATTATCCAAAACCACACAGAGCTCGCTGAACAATTCTTTCCTGCTGTTTCTCAGATCGTTAATGTTATCTCTCAGCGGCTTAGTGGGAATCCTTTCAGATGTGTTACTGATAGTGCGGTTAAATACACGTATTTCATTCATATGCGAAGTAAGGTCAGGTATCATTACGTCCGCATCGTGAATATCTCCCATAAGGTCCAGCGCCAGCTTCAGCTCATCAAGGCATTTTGAAAAATCTGCGCCGAAGCAATATTCGCCAAGCTCCATGGCGTAACGAAGCGGCTTGCCCGCTTTGCGCATTTCATGTAACTGGGTTTTCCTTAAAGGATAGCCTGATACGCTTTTTTTCCACAAGAAAAAATCATCATACATCAGGGGAAGTATATGCCGAAGGTTTTCCTTCAGGCTTTCTTTTTTATTTATCCTGAATACTTTCTTAATCATGCAGGTTTATTCCCTTCATGTACTGATGTGCCCACCGGCTGCGGGGGTGTTTTGATTCTGTCAGATTCAAGATTTGAATTTACAAAGCTTAAAAAATGTTCTTTGTAGCCATTTTTGTTAAGTGTATTTATGTTTTGAACCAGCAGTTTTCTTTTCTGCTCGCGTTCAGCTTTTTTTCTAACTATCAGCAGGTCAATTGCCCTGTTGTCATTCTTAACGGCTGCAGATTTTGTTGTGCCACTTTTCTTCATGCCCTCAAGCTTATCAATAAAAACATCGTAATCCCTTACCTCGCCCAGTGAGCGGATAAGCCCCCTGATCTCAGCATACTCAGCCTTATATTTCTTTTTGGGGAACAGACTGCGGAATATCTTCAATGCAGCCTGTACTCTCCTCGAAGCGACGCGCATATCATGCAGAGCTTCGATATCGGTTCCTTCTACAGTCCCTTCCTCATGAGATGTCATTTCCTCAAAACGTGAGCAGAGAATTTTTGCTGCGGAATCCTTCACAGGTGCGTTTGGATTAAGGCCCGGTATCTTTCTTGCTTTTGCCATAATTATAAGATCAGTCAGGTGTATCTCAATATTTCTTAAATACAATTTTTGCAAGAGGTGTAAGCTTAAGCTCTTTTAATTCTTTCCTTGTGAATATTTCTGCGCCGAACGAGTCGTTGCCATCCGGTTCGCGCTTCAGCTTCTTTATATTACGTGTTTCACAATCGTAAATAATTCCAACGTGATGAAGTATCTCGTTTTCTGCTTCGCGCTCATAGCCAATCGCGTCTATGAGCTTTGTTTCACGCGGTTTCAGTCCGGTTTCTTCTTTTAGCTCTCGTTCAAGCGCGTCTACAGGAGTCTCGCCAAAATCTATTTTCCCCCCGGGAAGATCCCACCTGCCTTTGAAAGGGCCCTTGCTCTTTTTGATGAGAACGTATTTACTTTTGTATTTTAGAACAGCATAAACCCCGAACCGGCTTAGCTGTACATGTTTCTTAGCCAAGTTAAATCCTTATCTAGTTATAAATAAACGTGCTTCTGACTGCTACCTGAATAATTCCTTAACCACACGGTATGTTCCGCAGTATGCATCAACGCTGTGCATAATAGGTTTCGAATATCCCCCGCCAAGCCCCAGTGAGACTGGGATTCCCCGGCTTCTGCATTCGCTCAGCACATACCTGTCACGATCGATTAATCCTTCTTTTGTTAGAGCCAGCCTGCCCAGAGAATCTTCCTTCAGCGGATCTACGCCTGCCTGATATAGAATTATATCAGGCCTGAATTCAAAAATAGCGGGAAGATTTTTCTTTAGTAAGGTCAAATATTCTTCATCATTGGTGTCATCCTCAAGAGGTACATCAAGTGTAGAGGCTACCTTTGTGAAGGGGTAATTCTTAGCCCCGTGCATGCTGAATATGAACACATCCGGATTTGAACCGAGTATTGCAGAGTTGCCGTTTCCCTGATGCACATCAAGATCAACAATTGCTGCCCGATGAATAAGCCCGCACTTTATTAGTTTAAGAATTACGACCGCGAAATCATTAAACACACAAAACCCCTCACCATGATCGTGGAATGCATGATGCGTTCCCCCGGCAAGATTTCCGCCTATTCCAGTATCCAGCGCACTTCGTGCCGCGCCAATAGCTCCGCCTACAGAAGCAAGAGACCTGTAGAACAGTTCCCTGCTCCACGGCAGGCCTATCCTGCGGATAATCTTCGGGTCTATCGTTCCTGCTTCGAATGAATCATAATACTCTGCGGAGTGTGCAAGCAGCATTGTATCACGGGAGGGTAATTCAGGTTCAAACAATTCTGAATCTTCCAGGATATTCTCCTTCAGAAGCTGCTCTCTTACCTGCCGGTATTTTTCCATTGGGAATTTATGTCCATCAGGCAAAGGTACTTCGAAATGATCAGAATAAAATACTTTCAATACTGTGTGATATTTGAGTTATGAGTTACTTAGGCTGGTGAGCGGGCTGAACTTTTCCCGGGCATAAAAAAGTGAATCCATATCAGCGCCGCTTTCGGGAAAATGAAGAAAGAAATAAATTTCAGGCAGTCCCTTTTGGCTCCATGCAGTGATCATTTTTACCCAGTTATCTATCCGCGGCTTGTCGATCTCGATCCCGTAGCTGTTGAATCTAATAAATGCAGTGTGGTTTGTAAGCTTGTAATTGTTAATCAGTCCGAAAGTTTCCCTTGTATCCAGTATAACTATACCGGCTTTATTTTCTGCAAGTACCCGCAGCGCAGCATCGCGTGTGTTTGTATGCTCAAGGAATTTTGGCTTAAGCTCTATGCTTATCTTAAAATCCTTTGGCAGGTTCTTCAGGAAGCCTTCAAGAACCGGAAGCTCTTCAGGCATAAACTCCGGATGTAGCTGCAGAAAGCTTATTCCAAGGTTCTCCCCGAAACAGCTCGTGCGATAAATGAAGTCATTAGTTAGTTCCTTCACCCCATAAAGCATTTTATCGTGGCTAATAAGCTTTGGAAATTTCGGACAGAATTTAAATCCTTCGTTCACCTGCTGCTGCCAGTGTGTAATTCGCTCCGTATCAACATAATCATGGTAAGTTGGATTTACTTCAACGCAGTTGAATTCCCTGGAATAATGGTAAAGGAATTTCCCGGGCTTTGCGTTTGAGGGGTATAATATTCCTTTCCAGTTTGAGTAGCCCCACTGGCTGCAGCCAAAGTATATCATCCCAGCTTTGCCTTTTCAAGCTTCATTTTTATTCTGTCTTCCAGTGGACAGCTCATGTTGATCGCTGCATCTTCCTTTGCTTCAAGGAATTTCCCGGCATCCCCGGTTTTGAATAAAACCGGCATTCGCGTATGTATTGGTTGCATAAATGCATTCGGTCCGCAAGTTATAATGCTTGCGCTCTCGGCTTTATCGGTCCCTTCGGATACGATGCCGCCGGCGTAGAACACAGGCGTCCTGCTAATTGAAATCCTTTGGGGTACCTTGCTGCCTTTTTCACCGGTCCATTCGTAAAAAGCAGTCATGGGAAAAATACACCGGTTCTCTGTAAAATACTTTTTCCACTTGCTGCCCTTTTTTGTAATTGTTTCTATCTTACTGTTGAAGATATCCTTTTCAATAAAGGGATCTTTGCCTTTTGCCTGCCTTGATGGGTCAAATACTTTGCTTTTGATTCCCCACTTAACTACACGGAGCCGGAACACATTGTTATCTTTATCAAATGTGATCACCTTCACCTTGTTGGTCGGAGCTATATTCTCTGTTTTCAGTATTTCGTCGATGTTGTATGATATATCAAGCTCACCGACATGTTTTTCAAATTCTTTACGCAGCTCTTCATCGTCTGCTGCATTTTCGTACCTGCCGCACATATTATGTCAGATTAATAGTTAAAAGTTCATTCCAGTTAGTGGTAAACCTGTTTGAAATATGCTGACGCTGCATAGCCCATGCCTGTTTAAAGCCTGCAGCGGCCGGCTTTAAAGTATCTCTGCCATAAGTTAAATTTATTTTATCGAGCGCTTTCATGACACGGTTTCGTTTTTCGTGGTCTCGTTTTCCGCAAAAAACATTCATTTGCACCGGGCTTTCGGGAATAATATTGTTCAATATCACACCTGCTTTAATATAGTTGTAATTTTTTCGGTATATCTGCCCAAGCAGGTGCTGAGCATATTTTATCAGCTCCGGGGTATAACTTGTCGGCTCGGGCAAAGTAATAGATTTCATCTCAGCATGCTGCATATCTTTCAGCTTATGTATATTGGTTTGAATAAATACGCTTATGCTTTGGCAATTGCTGTTCTGGCTCCTCAGCTTTTCGCATGCACGCGTTACGTATTGGCTGACCGCCTCGCTTATTTCGCGTATATCAGTTACATACCTGCCAAAGCTTCGTGAGCTCATTATACCTTTTCTGGGCTCTGAAATTTCTTCCAGCTTGATCGTGCTGATGCCGCTAAGCTCGTACTTTGTACGCAGCCCGATGATCCCCATTTTATCCTTTATAAAAAACTCAGAGGTGTCACGGAAATCTTTTGCTGATAAAATCTTCCGGCTCATAAGCATACGGCCGAATGAGCCGCCGATCCCCCAGACTTCATGCACAGGTACCTGTGCAAGCAGGGCATCCATCTTCGGGAATGAGGTGATATCAAACACCCCGTTAAGCTTATAGTTATGTTTCACGAACTCATTTGCTATCTTTGAAAGCGTCTTGGTACGCGCAATGCCTATGGATACAGGTATTCCCGTATTTTTTAAAATGGTTTTTCTTATCTGTCTGCCGTAGGCTGTAAGATCTTTTATTGCAAGGTCTTTTAGATTTATGAATGCTTCGTCTATACTGTAAAACTCAAGGTTTGGGGTAAATTCAGCCAGGGTATTCATTATGCGTTCAGACATATCGCCGTATAAAGCGTAATTGCTGCTGAACACTTTTACATCGTTGTTGCGGATAATTTCTTTAACTTTGAAATACGGGATAGCCATAGTGATGCCCAAAGCTTTTGCTTCCGGGCTTCTAGCGACAACGCAGCCGTCGTTATTTGAGAGCACAACTACAGGCTTGCTGTTCAATGACGGGTTAAAAACCCTTTCGCAGCTAACATAAAAGTTGTTGCAGTCAACCAATGCGAATATTTTCTCTTTTAGTATTTCGGATTCAGTACCCAGGTGACAATTCCAAAAATTAGTAATTCAGTTTCTTCGTTCAGCTCAATTGGCGCAAAGTTTTTGTTTGCCCCTGTAAGAAAAAATTTATTGTTTTTCTTCTCAATTTTTTTAACGGTATAATCTCCGTTTATATTTACTACAGCAATTGAATTCTTTTTGTACTCAAGACTTCTATCAACTATCAAAAAGCTTTTATTGCAAATCCCCTCCTCTATCATACTATCGCCTATGACTTTAATAATGAAAGTTGAAGCCGGGTGTTTGATAAGCTGTTCGTTCAGATCGATCTTATCTTCATGGTAATCCTGTGCAGGGCTCGGGAATCCGGCGGGGATCTTTCCTTCGATAAACGGGACAAGTAATTTTTTCCCCGAATCATATTTATATATTTTTAGCTTTAGGCTTTCCATAAAACAAGATAAATATTTTAACGGATAAAAAAACCCGATAAATTAAGAAAACGTCCCGCAAAGTTAAATTAATGTTAAATAAGGAGTAACGGGGCTGAGAGTTAATAAACCAGCCCCGTATTTATGTCTGAAAACTAATTGTTATCGTCAGTAATTCTTTTCTGTGCCCCGTATTGATCCATGAGTAAGTTATCATATTTATCGGCTGCCGCAAAAAGTGACTTTATGTTTTCCAGTCCGGTTTCATAAGTTAAATACTGGTCAAAAATAAATGTTGAAAGGATCACATCCTGGTTATTCACGCTGAACATCATGGATTCAAGATTGTAATTTTCCCTGAGAAGAAACTCATACATTGGCCCGATATTGGTTTTTGGCAGAGTGCATAAAATGGAATCGCATACAATAAATCCATCCTGGTTATAATTGATGATTATTTTCGCGGTACCTTCATCAACTTCCCAGCTATAAGGCCCGCGCCTTGCAAGCTTAACGTCTTTTCCGAGCTGTTCCAGTATTGTTTCAATAACCGCAGCAGCGCCAACCGGCTTATACTCTGTATCTTTTTTCAGTACAGGGAACTCAAGCTTGGTGCCGCAATTGGGACAGTACTCGCCATCGATATTTTCTTCCGTTACAAAAAATCCGCATGATGAACATTTAAGCGCGTATTTGCCGAAATAACTTTTATACTCAGCAAGATCCTCTTTTAAATACTCAACAGGCAGCGCGAACCCAAGATTATCTCCGCCTGCGATAATAAAAGTATTAACACCTACAATATCACCGTTGCTGTTAACCAGCGGCCCGCCGCTGTTACCTGGATTTATTGCAGCATCTATCTGTATATAATTAATTCCTCTCTGAAGACGGTTTGATTTTGATACAATACCTTCTGTTGCCGTGTAGTTTAAGCCGTAAGGATGCCCGATTGCTATTACCTGGTCTCCGTCTTTAACAACATGGCCTTCGGCAAGAGAAATATCCGGCAGCTCAACTCCCTCGGGTACCTTAATAAATGCCAGGTCATATTTCGCATCGTTAAAATATACCGGTGAGATCTGCTTAGGTATAGATCTTCCGCTTATGACTGCTTCGGAATTTCCTTTTACAACATGATCGTTTGTTATTATTAGGTTTTCATCTTTAATGTAAAAACCGGTCCCGGTTCCCTGCGGTGTTGCTATCTGGATAATTACATGCTGAAACCTGTCTATAATTTGCTGTGGATCCATTATTATCTTACTTTATAGAATTTCTAAAATTATTGTGTTAACTGTTGTAATTCAGCGGCTGCATTTCTGCGATGAACGATCTTAAAAAGTTCGTCATTGTATCGAACTTCAGGTTATCGGTATTATATTTAAGCTCCGGGTAAAGCTCTTTACCTTCAGCGATTATAGAGTCGATCTTCGACTTGATTACCTGCTCGCTGAATTTACCTGAGGCAGCATCAAACAATATTTCTCCTGCGCCAAGAGCAGTGAAATAATCCTGGTTGGTAATATTCAGCAGCAAATGGAAAAGCTTTGCGTCGGGTTTCGGAAGCCCATAGCTGAACAGGCTGTATGTTGCAAGATATTCGTAAAGCACAACTGCAATATCATTATAATTGTTATCAAGGTACCATTTTACATTGTTCAGGTTGTTATTAAACAGGTCAACAACTGCCTGGTGAGGGGCAGGGTTTGCAATACCAAAAGTTGATTTAACGCGGTACAGGTCTTCTACAACCTGCTCTTTCGGAATTGCGCTGATTTTCATAAGCGCTTCCTTCATCTTCCTGTTCTTTTCCACATAGGGTTTGTTATCCTTAGCGAAATATTCCCAGCTCATTTTTTCGAGCTCGTTCATCAACGTACCTTCCGGGGCAATTAAGTAATCTATCTTGTAAGCAGTATTCAGCAGCAGGTATGATATCCCTCCTGAAAAGGCATCTTCATTCAATCCTTCAACTCTTTTAATTGTATTATCAAGCCAGCTTTTAAAGAAGTTATATTTTATCTCCCTTTCCGCTTCCGGAAGAACTTCGATCGCGGTATTGCCTGTTGAGCGAAGCATCGCGAAATCGTCGATCAGCAGGTCATCCTGTTTATCAGCGCGGGTCGCAAGTTCCTTCCATGCGTAATAAAGCTTTCGCGGTGGTGCGGCTGCGATAGCACTGTCAAATTTTATGCAAATCCGGTTATCCTTCATTGCGTAGCGCGAGTAGTATAATGAATAATTCATTTCCATGAGCCTGCGCATGAAAGCAACGCTCAGCTTTTCATATACCGCTATATCTGCCTCCGCTTCAATCTTGCTGCCATCAATAAAGCCTTTGATGATCTTCGAACCCTGCAGCAGCTCGAAATCTATCCTGCTGCCTGCCCGCTTGAAGTTTACATTGTTCGATTCATCATCGCGCAGGTAATTGAAAAAAGCTTCGTAGCTATCAAGGTAGTTTTTTTCAAGAAAAAGCTTTTCGGATGTATTCCAGAATTCAATTTTTTGCTTAGGTTTGTAGCTGTCAGAAAATCTGCCGAATGTTATCATTTTATTATCTTATGCTCTTAAACAGTGTGTTAATATCCGCATACAGGTAGTTCTGTGCGCGGTTCATTTTTGAAACTTAATATCACGCAAAATAATTTTTACAGAGTTTTGAAACAAAGTAAAAAGCCGTGATTTTACAGGAAATATTTCGGTAATTGTTTCGGTTTATTTTGAAATTTCCCCGATGAGTACTGCCGATACATTCCACGAACTGAAGGAAGATCCTTCCGGTGCGCCCATGGGAATATAGATACTGAAGGTATGCTCGCCCGGCGGCAGGTCATTTATGGGAATATCCACCGGAACGGCTGTTGAACCGGGGCACCAGCCGCTTCGGCTGTAATCGCTTGAGGATATCCCGTTAGGAAAATTACCGGATGCCGGATTAAACTCCCTGTACATACCGCAATCATCGCGCCATGGTATGAATTTATTGATCAGCTTGTTATCACAGTATATTTCATTCATTTTCCTGTTGAATTCATCACCACCGCCCCATCCGCCGTGGCCTGTAGAAATATACCGAAGCTTCAGACTGGTAATGCCGGCAGGTATATTAACCTTTACTGTGAGTGTGTCCTTCTCAAACACAGTGCCATATTGCTGTCCGCTTGCCTCCATAAGGTTTAGCGTGTTTACGATGGGTTTTACCCAGTATTTTTTCTGTGATACATTTTGCTGATCTATTTCATCCGGGTGATATTTCAAAGTCAAGCTGACTTTATGCCCTCCCCTGTCATAACATCCTATAAATACCCCTATCCATACTTCGCCTTCAAGTGAACCTATCAGGTCGGTGACATCCTGTTTGTATGTTACAGAGTCTTCCCAGTTCAAACCTTTAACAGTCACCTGGCCGTTGTAGCTGCCAATTCCAAATGGAGTTATGAATCTTACAAGCTCTATGGGTACTTCATAGTCTTCGCCTGATGTTATTCCCTGGTATGACACTTTATTATTACCGGTGTATTGAGGAAGTACACTGATATCCTTCTTTAAAGCGTCTAAAAAGGATACTCTTTTGCTAACAGGAATTATGAAGCAGGAACCCGTCCTGTCGTAAGCATCACCATTGGATATTTCAGTGAGCTCGGCAAACACAGTATGTGCAGACATGTTTTCAGGCAGCCGCACCTTTTTCAGAATAACAGTACCTTTAGAATACCGGTAAATAACATTTTCCAAATCATCAGGGGGATTAGTTATCGTATCGCTGAAATTTATTATCTCATTGTTGAATATTCTGACCGTTGTATAGTTTGCTTCTGTTATTTTCTGGCGGTATGTGGGCAGGTCAACTATTTCTCCACACAGGGGACTGGTTAAATAGAAGCCGCGGTCTTCTGTTTGAAGCATTACGCTGTCAGCGTAGATCTCGAAATTTCCGTTGCGCACTATTTTTAATACGAGGCCAAGTTGCGGACCAACGTTAATTAACGGAGTGCCTCTTACTCCCGCGCTTTCCGTATACCAAATTTCTATATGATTGCTGCGGATAACAGTTGTTGCTTTGCGGCATACGTATCCGTGGATGGTTTCATACTCATCGGTAAGAACGGGAGTGTTGTAGTTTACGAATGAATCGACTGTTGTTACACAATCGCCATTCTTCAGAAAAGCCGTTTGGTAAGTTTTGTTATTAGGATAATCAATGCTTTGATATTCCTCTGAATTGGAATTTTTATTTATTGAGTTTTTTATTTCTGTCGTCTTGTTGATAAAACTCATCACAAGCGGTGAGCGTTCCGGCATTTCAATCCCATTGGATTTGAATTTATAAATTATCCTTCCGTGATACTGGGAAAAGGAAATTGAAGTAAATGCCAGGAATATGAGAATATATTTTAGTGCGGTTTTCATTTTGCAGATTACATATTGTTTTGCAAAATACTAAATATTAACCGCACTTTATATTATAAATCCCATCGCTTTTTCCACGGGCATCTTCAAAGTGAATTACGTTTATCTTAGCTGCTTTCTAATAATCACTCTGGGTTTCATTTTGTTTTTCGAGACAAATTCCCTTGCAGCTGTTTTTAGTGTCGTCCTGGCGGCATGTGCCATCCCCTGCACAGTCCCGGGTTCATCTGCTATGCCTTCGCCTACAAAATTTTGACCTTTCACGTTTAGAACTTTTTGATAAAAATATCTTAGCGCCTGGCTATTGGTGACCTTAAGCGGATGATAGCCGGAAGGATTTTCCTCAGACTCTTTTGCATATTGTTTACTTATCGCGTCAAGATGAGAGTCATAAAGCAGGAATTTTTTCTTTTCTTCGATAAGAAATTTTTTTTCTGCCAAGCATTTCCTTAATGTATAAAAGATTTTTCATAGCGAAAGAAGAGCCTGCCTTCGGGTTTAGTGTCATACGCGCTAGCTGCCTGTTAACGCCGATCCTCATAAGCTTATCCTGGATCACTTCGTCGGCAAGCTGAGCGGTGTTCATGCTGTCGTCCGCCGGCGGATTATCTTTCATTATCAGAAGCTGAAGTATCTCGTAGCTCTCCCTGGAAAATTTCAGTTTTGTGCCGCTCAATTGAATTTCTGCAAAGGAACCCGGCATCATATGTTCTATCCCGAGAAGCTGCTGCACAAAATAATACCCGTTCCTAGCGAAGGCAGATTCCATAGGGCTTTGCAGGAATTTTTCATCTGACTCACTAAGCTCTCTTGCTTTGTTGAACCTATCCCAGTTGTATGGGATCTCAAGCTCGCGCGCCATTATTTTGATTATCTCGTTATGCTGTCTCCCTCCCAGCAGAAGCTCGCGTACCATCATAATTTCCCGTTCTGTAATATTGTACGCTGCCGCGTTGTAGTTGGGAATCTTATATTCGCCCGGTGTATCTTTTTTCAATTCCCTGTAAACAGTTGCCATGCTGATGCTGTGCCGGCACATGATCTCATCCCTGAATACATTGAATTCAGACTTATCCTTCTTTGCATGAAGGAACTTCAATTTGTAGATATCTTTTTTTAATTCTTCATTTACAGGCTTCATGGTTTTCCCTTTATTAGTTGCCGATGTATATGCTTTGGTTTTACCAAATCGTTTGGAATAAAGATCGTTGTTTGATTTTAAGTTGTTGAAAATTTCTTCTAACAGTGAGTTGTAACTATTCGCGCTCATGTCTTCAAAATCCCTCAGCCTTAATCCTTGCTGCAGATTCCTGATAATATTTTGTTCGGTTTTATTATTTTCGAACAATTGCATCGAAATACATATAACATTTGGCTGGACTGTTTTATAATGAGATTTTGAAAAACTTACCTTTAAGAAACCGATTGGAATTTCTGAATAGCCTTCCGTTGAATCGGGATCGATCTTTAAATATTGTATAAAGAACTGTTTGAGTAAATTCGCAATGAATATTTTCTTTTTCTCGTTTTTCATTTTCTTAATTTTTTAATTGATTGAAAGGTTACGATTAAACTTCTTATATGCTGCTACCATCTACGAAAAGATACTATATGCAAATGGCAGTTGTGTATCATTCAAGGATACTGTTTGCCAACTACCTGTATTTATTAAGGTTGGAGTAATAAGTTTTTGCTATCATTATAAAATACAGTATGTTAAGTGATTTACTTAAGATTAGAATACGAAGTGGGTAAAGATTTTGGTGTGTGAGGATTGCTGGAAGGAGATAAATTTCAAACTCCGAAGCTAACCGCTATAGCTATATAATATTTATCGATTTTAGCCCAAAAACGGCATTTAAATGATTTAAACTGCATTTTTTGACATGTTTTAGCGGTTTTCGGAAATCCAACATATGAAATCAAAAAAAAGTTAAATTTTTTTAATTTTTTTCACAAAAAAAGTCAAATGCTATCTGCATTATTTGCTTAACAGATAGCTAACCTAAGTGTAATACAAGCAGAACATTTACCCCCTTTCACCTGTTTTGTTCCTTGACTTTAAAAGTAAATGCAGGTATCTTTGTAACCCTGATTAATTATACCTGATTCAAAACAATCACACTAAGTATAATTACGTTCTTTCAACAATTTTAACACGCAAACATATTAAGTTTGTGTGCGTAATTTCTTCTTGAGTTTCATCTATAAATCCAAGCAATTGGGTTAAGTCAAACTCCAAAGTATTAAAATAAAATTTACTACGGAGAGTTTGATCCTGGCTCAGGACGAACGTTGGCGGCGTGCTTAATACATGCAAGTCAACTGAAGCACCGGTAGTAATACTGGTGTGGAGGTGGCGCACGGGTGAGTAACACGTAGGTAATCTGCCTTCAGGTCTGACATAACCCCGAGAAATCGGGGCTAATAGCAGATGATGCAGCGGCTTGACATCAAGACAGTTGTTAAAGCTTCGGCGCCTGAAGATGAGCCTGCGTCTGATTAGCTAGTTGGCGGAGTAATAGCCCACCAAGGCGACGATCAGTAGCTGGTCTGAGAGGATGATCAGCCACACTGGAACTGAGACACGGTCCAGACTCCTACGGGAGGCAGCAGTAAGGAATATTGCTCAATGGGAGAAATCCTGAAGCAGCAACGCCGCGTGAGGGATGAAGGGCTTTTGCTCGTAAACCTCTGTAGTGAGGGAAAAAATTTCCATTCTATGGAATATGATGGTACCTCAAAAGTAAGCCCCGGCTAACTACGTGCCAGCAGCCGCGGTAATACGTAGGGGGCAAACGTTGTCCGGATTTACTGGGTGTAAAGGGTGCTCAGGCGGTTTTGTAAGTCAGAAGTGAAATCCTAGGGCTTAACTCTGGAACTGCTTTTGATACTGCAAGGCTTGAATGTGGAAGAGGAGGATGGAATTTCTGGTGTAGCAGTGAAATGCGTAGATATCAGAAAGAACACCAGTGGCGAAGGCGGTCCTCTGGTCCACTATTGACGCTAAAGCACGAAAGCGTGGGGAGCAAACAGGATTAGATACCCTGGTAGTCCACGCCTTAAACGATGAATACTAGACGTTGGGGTTAAACTCAGTGTCGCAGCTAACGCATTAAGTATTCCACCTGGGGAGTACGATCGCAAGGTTGAAACTCAAAGGAATTGACGGGGGCCCGCACAAGCAGTGGAGCATGTGGTTCAATTCGATGCAACGCGAAGAACCTTACCTAGGCTTGACATGCTAGCTAAAGCCGGTGAAAGCCGGTGTCCAGCAATGGGAGCTAGTACAGATGCTGCATGGCTGTCGTCAGCTCGTGCCGTGAGGTGTTGGGTTAAGTCCCGCAACGAGCGCAACCCCTGTTTCTAGTTGCCACCGGGTAATGCCGAGCACTCTAGAAAGACTGCCTACGCAAGGAGTGAGGAAGGTGGGGATGACGTCAAGTCCGCATGGCTCTTACGCCTAGGGCCACACACGTGCTACAATGGCCACTACAAAGGGCTGCAATACCGCGAGGTGGAGCTAATCCCTAAAAAGTGGTCTCAGTTCGGATTGGAGTCTGAAACTCGACTCCATGAAGCTGGAATTGCTAGTAATCGCGCATCAGCACGGCGCGGTGAATACGTTCCCGGGCCTTG
>JAYRXC010000017.1:0-7860 GCA_041917655.1 Ignavibacteria bacterium
AGGCGGGAATCTCTATCTCCAATTGCGCAAAACTTTTCGATCTATTTGATTCTTTTGGAATACATCCACTATGTGGATGCTTAATGCTTTTGGAAACAAGTGCAGCATTGACACAGTCAATGCACTCCAAGAAAGTCAAAAGCAAATTTTGGCTTCTTTGGGAGTGCATCCACAAAAGATTTTATTCCCGCGAAGGCGGGAATCTCTATCTCCAATTGCGCAAAACTTTTCGATCTATTTGATTCTTTTGGAGTACATCCACTATGTGGATGCTTAATGCTTTTGGAAACAAGTGCAGCATTGACACAGTCAATGCACTCCAAGAAAGTCAAAAGCAAATTTTGGCTTCTTTGGGAGTGCATCCACTGTGTGGATGCTTAATCCTCATTTCTTCTTTAAAAATTGTCTTATATCCGAGAGAAACTGTTTCTGCATATCTTCAGCCTCTGTGCCGGAGGATGCCTCGGTTATGATGCGCATTATTGGCTCTGTGTTTGACCTCCGGAAATTGACCCAGCTCTTGCTGAAGTCAATTCTCAAACCATCCTCAAAATTCTGCTTATACTCCCTGTATTTTGCGCGCAGGTGTTCGAATATCGCTTCGGGGTCCAGTCCGCTGAGCGCGATCTTAGACTTGCGGATATGATACTCCGGCAATGAATTCTTGTACCCCGAAACCTTTCCCTTAAAATCAGCAAGCTCGCTTAGAATGAGCGCTACGCCAACGAGCGAATCCCTTCCGTAATGAAGCTCGGGCAGTATCACTCCTCCGCTTCCTTCACCGCCGATTACAGCCTTCACCTTCTGCATCTTTTTGATAACATTTATCTCGCCAACGGGTGACTTGAATATCTTGCCGCCTAGTGACTCCACAACATCATCAACTGACCTTGATGTAGAAAGATTTATTGCTGCAATTCTCTTTGCGGGGGCAGTTTTGCTCAGTACCCGCTTGACTGCGGCGGTAATAGTATTTTCCTCGCCGAATGGCTTGCCTTCTTCGGTAATTATTACGAGCCTGTCAGCATCGGGATCGATAACTATTCCAATATCTGCTTTCTGCTTTTTGACTTCCCTGCATGTGCGCTTTAGATTCTCAGGCAGCGGTTCGGGCTTGCGCGTAAAAATGCCGGTGGGATCACAATCTATTTTTATTACCCGGCAGCCAAGCTTTTCAAGCAGCGCGGGAATTATTTTTGAGCCGGAGGCATTTACACAATCCACCACCACCTTAAACTTTCTTTTCTTTATGCGGTTTACGTCAACCGCGCTGAGATCCAAAACCCGTGCGATATGGAAATCCGCAAAGCCGGGATAGTACTCAACCTGCTTCACCTTATCTGCAGTAACATAAGTACCTTCAAGATCATCAAAGCATTTCCACAGCTTTGCGTTCTCGGCGGCATCAAGGAAGACACCTTTTGAGCTGATGAACTTCATACCGTTGTATTCCTGCGGATTGTGCGAAGCCGTTATTGCTATTCCGCCCGCCGCTTTGAGTGTTTCAACTGCAAGTGAAATTGTCGGCGTGGGTGCGACACCTATATTTACCACACTTGAGCCGCAAAATAGCAAAGCTGCTTCAACAAGCTTTTCCACAAGCTCGCCGCCCATCCTGCCATCACGGCCGATGACGATCTTTTTTTTGCCTGTATATTTGGCAAATCCGGCAGCGTACTTAACGATGTTTTCGGGGGTTAATGATTCTCCGAAAATTCCCCTGATACCCGAAATTGATATTATTGGTTGTTTCATATTTTTTGAGACACGATTTAGAATTAATAGTAATAAAATGATAAAAAATGAATCCTTCGGCAAAACGTACTATCCTCAACTACCCCCTTGTGTTCCCCCTTCCAGGGGGAAATGAAAAGAATGTGTTCCCACTGCTAAGGCAGTCCTACGGCCTTTCAGGTGGAAATGAAACAAAGAACATCTCATAAAAAAAGCGGAGAGAAATTTTTCTCCCCGCTGTATTTTATTCAATATTTCACAGTTTCAGTATTTCACTATTTGTTAGTAAGCAAGCAGTTCTTCGGCTGCTTTAAGTATCCAGCTATCCTGCGGAAGCGCATGGCTTTCGAGGCTGAACGGAATGTGAACATGAAGTCCAGCAACTCTCTTTACGGGAGCGTCGAGGTATTCAAATGCGTGCTCTGCGATCTGCGAAGCGATCTCCGCGCCGAATCCCATGAACTTTGTATCTTCATAAAATACGATCACCTTGCCGGTCTTCTTAACAGATGTGAGAATTGTATCGATATCAAGCGGAACAATTGTCCTGATATCGATCACTTCAACGCTGTAGCCTTTTTTCTCCATTTCCCTGGAGGTCTTCAGAGCTTTTTCAACCATAGCGCCGTAAGCAACTATTGTAAGGTCACTGCCTTCTTTTCTAACAGCAGCTTTTCCGAACGGAAGGTAGTAATCTGCATCCGGCTCCGGTGATTTAGCATAGCCCTGCCTGTAGAGGAACTTATGCTCAAGGAACATTACCGGGTCCTTAAGCTGGCAAGCTGTTTTCAGCAGGCCTTTTGCATCAGCAGCATTCGAAGGATACGCAATATACAAACCGGGGCATTTTGCGAAGATCGCCTCTATATTCTGTGAATGATAGTGGCCGCCGCCAATGTATCCGCCGGTTGCTACCCTTATAGTAACCGGACACTCAAACGTGCCGTTCGAGCGGTAGCGGTACATTACAAGCTCATCCCTTATCTGCATCATTGCAGGGAAGATATAATCGGCAAATTGAATTTCAACAACGGGTTTTAATCCGCTCAATGCCGCGCCAACTGCCGTACCGAGGATCGAAGCTTCGGCAAGCGGAGAATTAAAGCATCTTTTCACGCCGAAAGCAGTTGAAAGTCCCTTTGTTGCGGTGAACACGCCGCCTTTACCATCCTGAACATCTTCGCCGTAAACCAGCATGTTCGGATTTTTTTCCATTTCTTCTTTGAGCGCGTGGTTAATTGCATCAACCATTACAATAGGTTCGCCTGAAGGAGTCGTGGCTTCATAATTTATCGGAGTCTGTTCGCTCTCAGGGCAGAAGAGGTTATCTTCAACTGTGGAAGGATCCGGCAGAGGTTCAGCATAAGCTTCTTCCGCTGATTTGATAACAAGATCATTAAGCTCTTTCCTTGTTGCGGCAATTTCTTCTTCGGTCATGATGCCTCTTGACACAAGCTGTTTTTCCAGCTTTGCGATAGGATCTTTAAGCATGTCCTTTTCGATAGCTTCCTTTGACCTGTATTTATCCTGTGAATCAGAAGCAGAGTGCGAACGGAGCCTTACAACATCAGCGTAAATGAATGAAGGTCCCTCGCCGTTGCGTGCCATCCTTACAGCTTCTTTTGCGGTTGCATAACTTTCGAGGAAATCAGTACCATCGATATGGAATTTATGAATACCCTCAAAGCCCTGTACTACTTTATATACTGAAGCTCCAGCTGTCTGCTGTTCGATCGGAACTGAAATAGCGAAACGGTTATTCTGTATGCAGAAAATTGCGGGAAGCTTTTCCCTGGCAGCCCAGTTAATAGCTTCAAAGAACTCACCTTCGCTGGTAGAGCCTTCGCCGCCGCCAACATAGGCAACTTCATCGGTTCCCCTGTAAACACAGCTTAAAGCGGCGCCGACTGCCTGGAGATACTGTGAACCGGTAGGTGATGATGCTGTCGGCATTCTAAGCTCTTTGCTGCCCAAATGCATCGGCATCTGCCTGCCGCCGGTGAATGTATCAGTAGCCTTGCCCATGATATGCCTGAAGATCTCAATTGGCGTGATACCAAGAGCAGTAGCAATCGCATTATCTCTATAGTAAGTGAAAAACCAGTCTTTTCCGCCTTCCATAGCCATAGCGCATGCAACCTGGATGGCTTCATGGCCTGAGCCGGAAATGAGGAATGTAGCTTTACCCTGCTTTATCAGTGTATCAATCCTGTCATCAGTAAACCTTGAAAGCAGCATCGCTTTATAGGCATGGATCATTTCTTCATTAGTAAGCCCGAAATTTTTCTCGGTTTCCTTCATAAATTCGTATTTTGGCAGGTCTTTTGAGACCCCATTAGTGCCCTTCGTTTTCTTTTCTGATGCGGTTTTTTCAGCCATAGGATTTGAACCCTTCTTTAAAATATAGTTTAAATTTAATTATTTTCTGATTCCGAAGTGAGTAAAAACTCAAAGATTTCAAATATAGGGAATAAAAAAATATGATAAAAGGGATTATTGCAGAATGTAGAGCAGGGGCATCTATTAGAAGCTGAGACACGAATTTCACGAAGTTTTAAGATTCAAATGCCTAACCGGGAGACTAAGTCTCTAAGCTCAGATAAAACAAAAGTAAATAAGGAAGAAGTATAAGCCAATTTTCAGAAAGAGGAAGTCAGTTAGAGTGCACAGAGAATTCAAAGGAGATCTTCCGCAAAAGGGGCAAAGACACAGAGCTTTAAAATTTTGTTTGTAATGTCAACTTGTAGAAGTTGTTTTTTCGCTACAAGTAAAAAATGGCTATTGACCGGTAGAGACTGAATTCCGGCTGTTGATCCCTGTTGCGTGTTGCAACATGCTATTATTAGACGTTTTTTGTTTATAAAATTCATTTTTTATATTGCATTTTTGTTAAATCTTGCATATAATTATGACATCTAAATCCACATTTTTTTCAAATTAACTAAAATACAAACATGAAGAAAAAACTTTCTATCTTCGCCTTATTTGTTACAGTTATATCTGTAAGCTTAGGGTTTTTGTTTCTGAACGACGGAGATCCGAATGCGGATAAATCTCCTGTCTTAAACAATGAAGTAACTGTAGGTGGTCTGCAAGATACTACACCGGTTGGATTTCCTTTTCCAACTTTGTTCAATTTCAATTACTCAGCAATACCGGGTGTAAATGGAGGAACAGTAGGTGCATTGATAGTAAACGGCAAGTATTACTTTAACAGGTGGAACTCCACTACTTATTACAGATACAATAATGCCGGACCTAATGGCGGACCTGGTGCACTTGTTGATTCAGGTACATATACAGGCAGCACCCGCGACCTGGCTTATGACGGCAGATACATATACGCCGGTAAATCCACCACTCAGCTTGGTGTGTTATACAGACTTGATACAGGTAACATGGCGCAGTTAACGACATTTTCAATCAGCGGACAGGATATCAGGGCACTTGCCTGGGATAACAACAGGAAAGGTTTCTGGATGACAGGCTTCAGCGGAAATTTGATCTGCAAAGATTCAGCGAATGTTACCAAAGGAACTATCACAAGCACCTTGACCGGAAAATACGGTATGGCTTGGGATAGCACATTATCACAGGATTCAGCATGGGTATGGGTTTGGAACCAGGAAACAAGCGGAACTGCAAATACATTGAATAAATATCATGCAGCTTCAGGCCAGCTTAAAGCTACTTATACTTTCAATTTAACTGGTGCTTCAGTAGGTATTGCAGGCGGTGCAGATGTAGTAGTTATTCCGGGCACTCCCCCGAAGCTTGTTCTTCTTTTGAACTACCAGAATTTCGCTTTAGTTGGTTACAGAATGAAAGATGTATTAGTAGGTCTTGAACATACCAACAACGGCGTAAGGGATTTCAAATTAGGACAAAATTATCCTAATCCGTTTAACCCTTCAACAAAGATCGAATTTACATTGACAAAATCAGGTGACGTTAGCCTCGAAGTTTACGATGTAAACGGAAAACTTGTTGAAACATTAATTGACGGCTACATGAACGCAGGCACGAAATCACTTGATTTCAATGCTTCAGGCCTTTCAAGCGGAACTTACTTCTATAAGATCTCTGCAAATGGATACACAGAAACAAAGAAAATGCTTCTTGTAAAATAATTATTATTATTTCATCCCGCTTTCGGGACTGAGATAAGTATTTTCTGAAGAACCCGCTTAGAAATAGGCGGGTTTTTTATTTAAAATGTGTTGCTGTGTAGCTCATTATATGCCCTTAACACGGTATCCCAATGGTTCTGCAAGAGCAAATACCATACCTGAAAAAGTGATTTTAATGGAATACTGTTATTGAATTATCTGAAATACTTCTCTATAATTAGGAAGTCTAAATCCACATTTCAAAATTATCAGGGAAGGAAGATCATGAAAACGAGATTATTTTTTTTCTGTTTCTTTACTTTACTAGTATACACATTTATGTCTTCTGCGCAGGTAAACTATGATCTTAACCTGCAAAGCAAGCTGATGCTGGAAAAATCCAACAATCAGCAATTTACGGCAGATAACCCTCCGTTAACAACCGGATCATGGGTTACTCTTGGTTCAACTCCCCATGCAGTTTCAAGGAGCTGTACTGCCTTTTTGAAAAGAAATGATACCGGTTATGTTTACCAGTTTGGCGGGGGAACCGGCGTGCAATATGTTAATGTTGCCAGGTACAACACACGGACATCCGTATGGACAAACAATGTGTCAACAATGCCGTTCAATATGTCATCTGCTACAGCGATACCATATGGTGACAGTGTGATATTTATTTTCGGCGGTGAAATTTCAACGGGACTTGGCAAATGCATTAAATGGAATGTAAATACGAACACATGGACGGTAATGGCGCAAATGAATATTAATCCCGCCACAGACCAGCTTTCAGTTAAATATAAAGATACACTGGTATTCTGCATTGGCGGCGGCGATGGCGCCTTCAGCGGGAATGTTTTCAGCGATGTTAGAATTTACAATTTGAAACGCAATACTTGGAGTACATCTGTTTCGCTGCCAATTGCAAAAGCTATGATGGGCGGCGGTATATATGGCGATACTTTAATTGTGGGTTCCGGCTGGACAAGCGGACTACTTTCAACTGCTGTTGTACATAAAGGTGTAATTACCGGGGGCAACCCATCATCAATAACATGGAGTACTATTGCCGATTATCCCGCTGGTGCCGTACTGCGTCCGGCATCAGGTACAATAATCAAGGGGCTCGCAGGCGGCGTTTGCATTACGGGAGGAGCTATTGACGGCGCAGCATTAACTTCTGCCACTTACATGTGGAATTTCTGTACTCAAACCTGGCAAAGCCTGCCTAACAACTCGCTCGCACGTTCAAACTATAAAGGAGGTGCGGCAGATAGCAGCTTGTGGTGCCCGGGCGGATTCACAACAGTTGGTGTTGGTCAGTTTGACAGGATCACGTTCCAGCTTATTGACGGCAGCTGCGGACTTGTTGGCATCACTGTAAACGAGAACGGTGTTCCTTCAGGATATGTACTGGCACAGAACTACCCGAACCCGTTTAACCCGACAACAACTTTCACTTTCGGACTTCCTTCAACCGGCTTAACAAAGCTTGTTGTAACAGACGTACTTGGAAGAGAAGTTGCAGTTCTGGTTAACGAGCAGAAAACAGCAGGCATTCATTCAGTTAACTTTGACGCTTCAAGGCTTTCAAGCGGTATTTATTTCTATACCCTGAGTTCTGGCAGCTTCAAAGAAACAAAGAAGATGCTGCTTGTGAAGTAACGAAGTTACCGAACAAGAAGTGCCGCTTGCGGCATTTGAGCAAATAGCGGCAGCTATTTTGGCAGGAATCCCGCTTGCGGGACAGAAATTAAACAATAAAAAAAACCGTCTAGAAATAGACGGTTTTTTTTATGCACTATACTGAAGATCAACATGGAGGCACGGAATCTCGGAGCTTCCAAAAGGAAGTAACGAATTAACAACAGAGAAACAGAGTGACAGAGGAATTGATGTCATTCAGTAGAAAATCCTTCTCCCCTCTCCTGTCAGGAGAGGGGACGGGGGTGAGGTAATGATGAACGTTGAATATTAGCCTTAACTCAAGTTATGGAATTTTTTTTAACCAACG
>JAYRXC010000018.1:0-52963 GCA_041917655.1 Ignavibacteria bacterium
GATGCTGAAACGAGTTCAGCATGACAAAATAAGGTATGTCACCCTGAACTTGTTTGAGGGTCTTCTTGCAAACTCATAATTCTTAGAGTAGGGCAATAGATGCTGAAACGAGTTCAGCATGACAGAATAAGGTATGTCACCCTGAACTTGTTTGAGGGTCTGCTTGTATACTCATAATCTTAGAGTAGGGCAATATATGCTGAAGCGAGTTCAGCATGACAGAATAAGGTATGTCACCCTGAACTTGTTTGAGGGTCTTCTTGCAAACTCATAATTCTTAGAGTAGGGCAATAGATGCTGAAACGAGTTCAGCATGACAAAATAAGGTATGTCACCCTTAACTTGTTTCAAGGTCTTCTTGCAAACTCATAATTCTTAGGGAATGGCAACAGATGCTGAAACGAGTTCAGCATGACAAAAATAATAAACAAACGCCTCTGATTTATTTCCATTTATTCTTTTTATACTTACAGTTAACTTCACTCCATGCTTCCATTTGAATACATATTGCTGGTACTTTCAGTCCTTATACTGATCAGTATAACATTAACGAAGTTCTCGGAAAATCTGGGTCTGCCGGCGCTTATACTTTTTCTCGTGGTAGGCATGTTGGCCGGTTCCGATGGTCCGGGAAAGATACATTTTGATAATGTCTATATAGCGCAGTATGTTGGATTAGTAGCCCTGATATTCATTTTGTTTTCCGGAGGCCTGGAAACCAAATGGCGGCAGGTGAGACCAATAATGTGGACTGCGTTCAGCCTATCTACCATAGGTGTGGTTTTAACTACAGCTGCCTTAGGAGCATTTGTACATTATTTCTTCGGGCTGCCGCTTTTGGAAAGCATGCTGATAGGCGCGATAATCTCTTCAACAGATGCCGCAGCGGTGTTTTCAGTTCTTCGCGCAAGGGGAACGAAGCTGAAAGGAAACATCAAGCCATTATTAGAACTTGAATCCGGCAGTAACGACCCGGCAGCAATATTCCTGACAATAATTCTCATTCAGCTCATCCAGGCCGAAGATGTTACAGCATTCAGGATCATATTTTTCCTTATCCAACAGCTTGTTTTCGGTGCCGCAATTGGATTCGGTGCCGGTAAACTGCTTTCATTCGCTTTCAATAAGTTCAAGTTCTCTTTCCCTAGCCTTTATCCTGTGTTCACTATAGCTTCCGCAATTTTTGTCTATGCCGTTTCAGCTTCACTTGGCGCCAGCGGAATCTTGGCTGTATATATTGCTGCCGTGATATTGGGAAACAGCGAATTCATTCAGAAGAGATCAATTATCAGGTTTTTTGATGGTCTGGCGCTGCTGGGGCAGATAGTAATGTTTTTAACCCTAGGACTGCTTGTTTACCCTTCACAGCTTTATGAAGTTATTGGGGCTGGACTGATACTTTCCGCTGTGCTTATTTTCCTGGCAAGACCGATAGGTGTACTAATATCTATGTTATTTTCAAAGTTCAGGCTGAATGAAAAAATGTTCATAAGTTGGGTGGGCCTGAGGGGGGCGGTTCCTATAATACTTGCCACTTTCCCCCTAACTGCGGGATTACAGATAGGTCCATATATTTTTAATCTCATTTTCTTCATTACGCTTACTTCAGCTTTGGTGCAGGGCTGGTCAATCCCGCTTACTGCTAAGATATTCCGGGTCAGGGGACCGAAGGTCACAAATAAGCACATCCCAATAGAAATGACGGATTCTGAAAAGACCAATAATGATCTTCTTGATCTTATAATTCCGCCAAACTCAGCTGTTGCCGGCCGGTCACTTGCCGAGCTTAGGCTTCCACCGGAAAGCCTTATAACGGTTATTTACAGGGATAACGATTATGTTGTCCCCAGCGGCGGCTCAATTCTTGAAGAAGGGGATACAATTCTGGTACTTGTGAATAAAGATAATATTGAAGAAGTCAGGAAGATACTGACTCAGCTCAAAAGCACTGATAAGGTAACCAACCCTGCGGGCAGAACGCTTAACCTAAAAAAGATCTAAGATAAATTTCTGCTTATCAGAATGATTAAATTTGAATGGGGCAGGCACGGTGTTGAAAAATATTCTTCAGGCTCAGATGTTACTGTAATAGTTGACGTACTTTCGTTTTCAACCTGCGTCGATATTGTTACCGGCAATGGAGCCGCGGTTTATCCTTACAGGTATAAAGATGACTCAGCGGCAGTTTATGCCGCATCATTAAATGCGCAATTGGTTTCGCATGCGAGAAGCGAAATAACTCCCTCACTTTCACCTGAGTCACTAAAAGGAATTCCCGCTCATGCGCGTGTTGTTTTGCCTTCACCAAACGGCTCAGAGCTCTCGCTGTTATCGCGCTCAAAAGTAACTCTCTGTGCATGTTTAAGGAATTTTGAAGCAATCGGTGAATACTTAAACTTCATAGGCGGTGATGTTACAGTAATTGCTGCAGGTGAGAAGTGGCCGGATGGAAGTATAAGGTTTGCCATTGAGGATTTTTTGGGTTCCGGAGCAGTGCTCTCAGCTCTTAAAGGTGAGCTTTCTGCCGAAGCTGAAGCCTGCCGCAGCTTCTTCAATTCAAACAACGGTGATATTAGAAATCTGTTACACGGCTGCGTATCAGGTAAAGAGCTAATTGGGCGTGGATTTGCAGGCGATGTGGATATCGCCCTGGAGCTAAACTGCAGCAAATCTGTGCCGTACCTTCTTCATGGATGTTACACTAACATAGGTAATACCTGACTGCACTAAAAATCATTTGAACTATCAGCAAAAATGCATAACTTTGCGTAATTATAAAACACTTTTATTTTCATTATGAACAGAAGAGACATGATGCTTAAAGCGATACAGGCCGGAGTGCTTTTAACTCTGCCAAAACCGCTTCAATTTTTCGCCAGCGAGAAAAAGGACGCAGTTCTAACCGAGCTAGTAGGCAATGCACTCAGGTTTCCCCCGGTTTTCACCAATGGCGGAAACATGACTTTGGCTAACTCAACTGTCCAGGTTTGGCCTTCCCAGAACACTTCAGTGATAGCAATAAATGGCTCTTATCCTGCACCTTCTGTTGTAATTGAAAAAGGCCAGCAATTCACTGCGAACTTCATTAATAATATTAACGAACCAACCACAATTCATTGGCATGGAGTCTCAGTTCCTGAGATCATGGATGGTCATCCAAAAGATGCCGTTTTGCCCGGAGGTTCAAAAACATATACGTTTCCCGTTATAAACAGGGGAGGAACTTATTTCTATCACTCACACGGTGATATGGTGACTGCAAAAGAAGTGTATAAAGGATTTGCGGGATTTTTTATAGTTACAGATCCGGCAGAGAACTTTAATCTTCCCTCGGGTGCATATGACGTACCGTTATGTATTCAGGATAGAAGGACTGCAGATGTACCGGAGTTCACTTACGCTCCCGGTACAAACGAAATGACCTACGGTTACCTGGGAGATACAGTATTGGTGAACGGCACACCGGATGCCTATTTTGAGGTCAAAAAAACACTGTACCGATTCCGCCTCCTCAATGGATCGAATGCCAGGGTGTACAAGATAGCTTTTTCCGATAACAGGGCATTTCATATTATTGGTACCGATGGCGGACTTAAGGATGCGCCCGTATCTGCAACAACTTTCACGCTTTCTCCCGGAGAAAGAGTTGAGATATTAGCCGACTTTTCAGGTGATACTATTGGCTCAAATGTCAGGCTTGTGAGCACAGCGTTCACACACTCCGGAACATTGCCGTACAAGCAGGGTATAGCCCTTGATATAATCAGGTTCGATGTTACTGCAACAGGTTCTTCAGGAGGTGTTGTACCTGCAGCATTTAACCCGATCACTTATTATGATATCGGGGCAGTAACAAATACGCGCACTTTTACTCTGACAATGGGCGTATCCCACCCGATGCATAAAATTAACGGGCTTACTTTTGATATTAACAGGATCGATTGGGAAGTGCCGCAATACGCCCTTGAAGAATGGAAGATCATAAATAATACCGCTGACTTCCATCCCATGCATGCACACGGTTTGCAGTGGCAATTATATTCACGAAACAATAACACAAATCTTCCTCCTTCTGATAAAGGATGGAAGGATACTATTATCCTGGCACCTACAGAAACAGTTCGTGTATTGGTCAGGTTCACTGATTATAAGGGAATATACCTCTTTCACTGCCATAACCTTGAGCATGAAGATGACGGAATGATGTTGAATTTCAAAGTTATTGATCCAATCGGAATTCAGCAGATTGGCACTTCAGTGCCCTCGCAGTTTAAGCTGCATCAGAATTATCCGAATCCGTTCAATCCCACAACTAAGATCAGGTTTGATATACCCGCTTCAGGCACAGCAGAATTAAAGATATTCGATATGAGCGGCAGGGAAGTTGCAGTTCTGCTTAGCGGAACTATGCAGCCTGGAACTTATGAGGCTGAATGGAACGCCTCAAAGCTTTCAAGCGGTACTTATTTTGCGAGATTTAAGGCAGGCAGCTCTGTGAGTACGATCAAGCTTATCCTGGCCAAATAGACAGCAATAATTGTTGCAGGATGAAAAGCTTCATTACGTGAATAGGGTGCAAAGATTGTCATTACCGTGAAGCGGAATCAATTCTGCTTAAGCCTGACTTTCACAACGGCCTTCTTAACCTCCGCAGGCCGGTCAATTGTTAAGCCCGGCTGGTGTAAGTCGTAAGGAAAAAATACTGCAAACATACCTTCACGCAGAGTTACTGAGCTTTGCACAGAATCGTAAAGCAAAAAATCCTTTTCCGGATCATAATCTTTTATTACCTGCTGACCGTTAAATATGTCATACCCGATCTTTTCCGTTCCTGAGATCATATACTGAATATCAGCGTACAACCTGTGTGCTTCCGGGCTCCTTTCTTCGGGTTCTTTTGTTTTGTATGTACTGATAATTACATATACATCGTCACCCAGTATCTCATGTTTTCCTTCTTTGAGTTCACCCGGATTGTTCTCCTTCAAAAATCTAAATCCTGCCGCAAATCTATCACCTAAGAATTCAAATCTGCTGATGTTTTCAATTCTGTCAACTATCATATTCAATTTATGTTTTGACTTCGCTTGCTTTATATGATTGCTAAAATAGCCATAATTTATGTTATTTGTATTAATATTTTGTGTGTACATAGTATTAAATGCTTCTCTCCCTTAGTACACGACAGTGAAACAAATACTCAGTAATTTTGCATTCGACCCTCACCCCCAGCCCCTCTCCCAATGGGAGAGGGGAGAAAAAACTCAAAAATTTCTCAGTTCCCCCTCTTCTGTCAGGAGGGGGTTAAGGGGGTGAGGTTAAGTATATTGAAATCCAGGGTAAAGAAACTTCTTTTAACATAGTTTTAGAGTGTTATTTATTTACTGTCGTGTACTTAGGCTTGTCTCCCTTAAATTTAAAATAGAGTGTATTTTAAGTTAGTTTTATTTAAATTTAAACAACCAATCGCTGAAAAAAATGAAAATACTGTATATATTACTGCTGTTCGCGATTTCTGCAGTTCAAATCAACTCACAAAACTATTCTCCTTACATCCCGGTTATGACATCCGGTGCATCAATGCCTGTAGGCGTACGCTATCCCGGTGCGGCCGGATACTCGTTCAATGATTCTGCCTGGATGTATGTTTTAGGCGGATTGCAGGACGGCAATGTGATCACAAATTCTGTTTACAGGTATAACGTGCTGGCAGATTCATGGAGCCAGATCTCAAGTTTTCCGGATGGCAGCTTCTGGATCAGCGCGGCGGCTGTAGTGGGCAAAAAGCTCTACAGCATGGGCGGTACCTACACCCTGGCATTGAATGAATGTACTCCGCGAGTGAAGATCCTAAACCTCATTTCGAATACATGGTCAGATGGAGCCAATATGCCATATGGCAGAGTGTTCCACTCCGTAACAGCTTACCAGGATAGCCTGATATACTGCGCAGGCGGGTGGGGTTTCCCTTCAGGAACGGTTTATAACGATGTATATCTTTATAATGCGAATACAAATACATGGCGTACCGCAACCAATATGCCTGCTCCCCGCTGCGGAGGTGTACTTGCTGCAGCAGGTGATACCCTTGTCTATGTTTGCGGGGGACCCAATTGGACAAATCCTTCGGCAACAAACACGGTTTTCCGTGGTGTGGTAAGCCAGAGCGATCGGAGTGTAATTACGTGGGATTCCACGGGCGCTGTTTATCCCGGCGGAGTAAGGAATTCCATCTACGGAGCATCATGGGGCCATAAGGGAATCATTGTCAGCGGCGGGTACCAGGTTTCCTCTGTAGCCAGCCAGTGTTATGTGTATTCACCCGGAGCGAATGTTTGGACTCTTCAGCCTTCGCTTACTGTGCCCAAAACGGATCATGGTGCCGCATCAGTCAATATCGGCAATATATGGAAATTTATCAGCGCAACAGGAACAACAAACAGGGGCGGTGCAAACTCAAACACTGTCAATATTCTGACCGATACTATGACTACAATAACCGGGTTAGTATCAAACGGAAACAGTATTCCGAACGGATTTAACCTTAAGCAAAATTATCCAAATCCCTTTAACCCTGAAACATCAATAGATTTTTCTGTTGTGTCGGGTAGTTCTGGAAGCGTATATACATCTGTGATCATTTTCGATGTGATGGGAAGGGAAGTAGAGAAGTTGTTCATTGGCGAAATCAGTGCAGGAAACTATTCTCTTCAATGGAATGCAGCAGATAAGCCAAGCGGAACATATTTTGCCAGGCTTACTGCAGGAAATTATACTAAAACAATAAAGCTTATTTTAAGTAAGTAAGTGTTCTTTTCTTACCGCAGAGTCTCAAAAAAGCGGAAGACTCTGCGGAAACGATAATATCTGTACAGTATTCTTAATTTGGCAGATTTAAGATCATAACACACCCCGGCGCTAAAGCGCCACCCCTCTTCAGAGGGGAATTATGTACATAATCCCATCGTTCTCATCCTCAAATTCCACAAATTGTCTTAAAACTATACTAACCCCAGCTTCTAAGCTTGGGATTTCGCGAATACTACCCGTCATGCTGAACTCGTTTCAGCATCTGCCAACCTACTTTGAAATTCTAGAGTTTGGAATCAGACCCTGAAACAAGTTCAGGGTGACAATATTGTGAAGTTCTCCGTGCCCTCTAACTCTTTGTTTTGAGCGTGTTAACCTAAAAAAAATACTGGCAGTGGTGCGGCTGCCTTTAAACATCAAATTACCAAACCAGCCCGCCGTCAACACTCAAAGTAGCCCCCGTTATGAATGACGCGTCATCAGAAGCAAGGAATAAGTACGCCTTCGCGATATCTTCTGCGGTTCCGAGCCTGCCGAGGGGAGTCCGCTCTTTGATGCTGTTCAGTATTTTTTCAGGCACTGAACCGAGCATATCTGTATTTATGAATCCGGGTGCAACGGCGTTCACTGTGATCCCTTTTCTGCCAAGCTCTCTTGCCCAAGATTTCGTCATTCCTATCACTCCGCTTTTAGATGCCGCATAGTTCGTCTGTCCATAGTTGCCGTATATTCCCACAATTGATGATGTATTTATAATTCTGCCGTAACCATTTTGTGCCATGTGTTCTGCGGCATATTTCGTCATAAAGAATACACCTTTCAGATTGATATCGATCACTTTTTCGAACTGCTCAGATGACATGTTAAGCAAAGTTGCATCGCTTGTTACTCCCGCATTATTTATCAGAATATCTAATTTGCCTATCCTTTTTAGAGTATGATTAATACACATATAAGCCGAAGATTTATCCGAAACATCTGTTTTAATGAACTTGCAATTATCTCCAAGCTCAAGGGCTGCCGCTTTTCCTGCGATCTCGTTTTTGTCTGCTATTACTACGGTAGCGCCTTCGCTTACGAATAACCGTGCTGTTTCGAGCCCGATACCGCTTGCTCCCCCTGTAATGATAGCCGTTTTGCCTTCTAATCTGTTCATTTGAATTGATTTAATGTAATGTATTCAAATTAATACAATAATGTGTAAGAGTAAACTCAACTAATCAGTTAGTTTTGTATGTAAAAAATTGTAAATTCTGAAACATATATCCTATAATTATTATTATTTTATAGTAGTTAGCAGCTCTAACATTTATTTAGAAACATATTATTAGTATCTTTGAATAATATTTAACACTTCGTTTTGAGCAAAACAATCAAAATTTCAGCGATCTCTATACTTGTACTTATTGTATTAGGTATAATATTCGTTCCAAAGTTTTTCAGCGGCGATAAGAAAGAAGGCGATAAGAAGCCCGGAAGCAACCAGCAGAATCAAACAATTACTGTGGAAGGGTTTATCCTGAAGTCTGAAGTTCTTGATAATGATATCAGGTCGATCGGGAATATCCGGGCAAACGAAGAAGCAGAGATAAGAAGTGAAATATCAAGGAAGATAAGGGGTATTTATTTCAAAGAAGGTACTTATGTAGCCAAAGGGCAAACACTGTTCAAGCTTGACTCAGATGATCTAACCGCAAAACTGCGCAGACAGCAGGTTGATGAAAAGCTTGCCATTTCAAAGCTTGAAAGGGAAAAACAGCTTATTGATAAAGGCCTTACATCTCAGGAAGAATATGATGTAATGGAAAGCACGCTTGAACAGATCCGCGCCGAACTTGCCATAACCCGTATAGATATTTCCAAGACTTACGTTAGAGCGCCATTTTCGGGTATAATCGGACTCAGAAATGTGAGCAGCGGTGCCTACGTTACGCCGCAAACTGTGCTGACAACTATGCAGGACGTTAGCAAAGTAAAGATCGATTTTTCCATACCGGAGCGTTACATCTACCTTTTCCAAAAAGGGCAGAAAATAAAATTTAAGGTGGAGGGGCTAGATGGCGAGTTTGAAGCTGAAGTATATGCTTATGAGCCTAAGGTTGAGAACAATACCAGGTCTCTTGTTCTAAGGGCAATAACAAATAATTCAGGCAGGAAGCTGATGCCGGGTACATTCGCGAACGTAACATTCCTTATCAGCGAAAATAAGGATGCTATTATGATCCCGACGGAAGCCTTAATACCAAAGCTGAAAGGGCAAAGTGTTTATGTTGTAAGGGATGGCAAGGCAATATTAACAGATGTAGATATAGGCGTTAGAACTGAATCATTGATCGAGATCAAGTCTGACCTGATCAAATCCGGAGATACAATTGTAACAACTAATATTCTCAGGCTGAGAGATAAAGCCCCGGTAAAGGTAGAGAAGGTAAATTAGCCTATGAGTCTGAGTGCAACCTCTATAAGAAGACCGGTTTTATCAATAGTATTTTCCCTTATCATCATAATTTTCGGCATTGTTGCATTCACATTTCTTGAAGTTAGGGAATACCCAAGCGTTGACCCGCCCATTGTTACTGTAACAACAAATTATCCGGGAGCGAATTCAGAGGTTATAGAAACCCAGATCACCGAGCCACTTGAGGAGTCGCTCAACGGTATTGACGGCATTAAGAGCCTTACTTCACAAAGCCGCGAAGGCCAAAGCCAGATAACAATAGAGTTTTCACTTGCAAGGAACCTGGAAGACGCGTCAAATGACGTGCGCGACCGTGTATCACGCGCAATGAACAACCTCCCTAGGGATGTTGACCCTCCTGTTGTACAGAAATCAGACGCAGATGACTCACCCATAATTTTCATGTATGTGCAAAGCAATACCAGGGATATCCTTGACGTGAACGCTTTTGCCACTAATGTGATTAAAGAAAGGATACAAACTATCCCTGGTGTCAGCTCGGTCAGGATATTCGGCGAACGCCGTTACGCAATGAGGATGTGGCTTGATCCGGAGAAACTGGCAGCATACAAACTAACCCCGCTTGACGTAAGAACAGCGCTTGAAAAAGAGAATGTTGAGCTTCCTTCAGGAAGGATTGAGGGTGATAAGACAGAGCTTACCATACGTACGCTTGGCAGACTAAAAAACGCGGAAGAGTTCAATGACCTTATAGTAAAAGAGATAAACGGTACCGTTATCAGGTTCAAAGATATCGGTTATGCAATACTCGGCCCCGAAAACGAAAGGCAGTCTTTAAAACGTGCCGGACTTCTCGGAGTGGGTGTTGCCGTAACAATGCAGCCAGGAGGCAATGCAATCGATATTTCAGATGAATTCAAAAATAGATATGAACAGCTGAAAAAAGATATTCCCGCTGACTATAATATCGAGATTGGGTTCGATTTTTCGGAATATATCAGAACTACGATCAGCGAAGTTGAAGAAACTATCTTCATAGCCTTTGGCCTGGTTATACTCATAATATTCCTTTTTCTTAGAGATTGGCGTTCAACCCTGATACCAATAGTCGCAATACCAACTTCTATAATATCCGCATTTTTCATAATGTATTTGATGGGATATTCTATCAATGTGTTAACACTTGTTGGTATGATACTTGCCATCGGGCTTGTTGTGGATGATGCCATTGTTGTGCTTGAAAATATTTATTCCAAGATCGAAGAGGGAATGAATCCCATAGAAGCTGCATATAAAGGCTCTAAAGAAATTTACTTTGCGGTAATCTCAATTACGATAGCTTTAGTTGCGGTATTCCTGCCTATCATGTTCATTGAAGGTACTACCGGCAAGCTGTTTAAAGAGTTTGCGATAGTGATTGCAGGTTCAGTTCTTGTATCGGCATTTGTAGCTTTAACCCTAACCCCGATGATGAGCTCAAGGCTTCTGAAAGCAAATGCCAAACACAATAAATTCTATAATGCAACAGAGCCGTTCTTCGTGAAGATGATTGATACTTACAGGAAGATGCTTGTTGGTTTCATGAAGGTGAGGTGGATTGCATTCATAATCATAGCGATCGTTGGAGTGTTGATATACATGACTGGCTCCTCGCTTAAAAGCGAGCTGGCACCGCTTGAGGACCGTTCCAACCTCAGGATACAGGCAACCGCTCCCGAAGGCGCAACATTTGAGTATATGCAGAAGTATATGGATGACCTTACCGAAGTTGTTCTCAGCTCTACCCCGGAAGTGCAAACGCCGATAACGAACGTTGGCGGCGGGGGACAGGTTAACAACGGTTTCATTAATATGTACCTCGTTCCGCCGGATCAGCGTGAAAGATCACAGCAGGAAATATATGACAAGCTTTCAAAGGAAATTAACTCTGTAACCGGGATACGCGCATTCCCTTCACAGCCGCCAACGATCGGTTCCCGCTTCGGCGGTCAGCCCGTGCAGTTCGTGCTGCAGGCACCTGAGTTTGAAAAGCTTTCTGAGTTCATGCCAAAATTCCTGGAAGAAGCTAAGAAACAGCCTGAGCTTACTTTTGTAGACGCAAACCTCAAGATCAATAAACCGGAAATAAATCTTTCTATTGACAGGCAAAAAGCTTCTGATCTTGGAGTATCATTCAGCGATGTCGCCTCCACGCTCCAGATAGCATTCGGAAGCCAGAGGTTCGGATACTTCATAAAAGAAGGCAAACAATACCAGGTTCTGGGACAGGTTACAAGAGATAAACGAGATAATCCGTATGACCTTAAGTTCCTTTTCGTGCGCAATAAGAACGGTGAGCTGATACAGCTTGATAACCTGGTAACGCTTACCGAGCAGGCTGCGCCGACCACCCGATTCAGGTTCAACCGATATTCATCAGCAACCATTACGGCAGGTTTAGCGCCCGGTTATACATTAGGAGATGGTATTGCCGCAATGCGCCGCGTAGCCGCGGAAGTGCTGACCCCGGAATTTAATACGGCTCTCGCAGGGCAGTCAAAGGATTTTGAAGAAAGCTCTTCGAGCCTGCTGTTTACATTCGTATTCGCTCTCGTAATTATTTACCTTGTTCTTGCCGCACAGTTCGAAAGCTTCATTGATCCGTTCATAATTCTGCTGACTGTACCACTTGCATTATTCGGAGCATTGCTTTCGCTCTGGGTTTTCGGTATGACCCTTAATATCTTCAGCCAAATCGGGATAATCATGCTAATTGGGCTTGTTACCAAAAATGCGATCATTATTGTGGAATTTGCCAACCAGAAGAAGGAAGAAGGAATGAGCGTTAAGGAAGCTGTTGACGAAGCAGCGGTACAAAGGTTCAGGCCCATTATGATGACAAGTATTGCTTCGGCACTTGGTGCGCTTCCGATCGCTATCGGAATCGGTGCCGGCAGCCGTGTATCCCTTGGTATAGCAATAGTTGGCGGCCTGATATTTTCCACATTCTTAACGTTGTTCATCGTACCGGCTATTTATACATATCTTTCAAGGCACAAGGCTCAGAACCCTGATCTAAAGAAATACAAAGAATCCGAAGATGAAGACAATCTGGCGGTTGAAAATCCGGCCTGAAAAATGCTTGCGGAATGTAGTTTTCTAATAGCCTAACTCAATCAATTATTTTGCCTTATGCAGAAGCCTATGTTAGTTGATATGGCACCTAAAACCCGCTGATCTTGTGCCAAAATCTGTGGGTTTTTAATTCGAACATTTTTTTGCTATATTTGCTATGGCACACACAAAAATAATCGAAAAAGCAATTACCTTTGATGATATTTTGCTCGTTCCCGCAAAATCAAAGGTCTTACCCAGGGACGTTAATATTTCAGCACGTTTAACAAGGAACATCACTCTAAATACTCCCATTCTCTCTGCGGCTATGGATACCGTTACCGAGAGCGAGCTTGCTATTGCTATGGCGCGCGAAGGCGGCATCGGCATACTGCATAAAAACATGTCAATTGAAAAACAGGCCTCGGAAGTTGACAGGGTGAAACGAAGCGAGAGCGGGATGATCCTGGATCCCATTACACTTAAGGTTAACCAGACTGTTGGCGATGCAAACAGGCTGATGGAAAGGTATAAGATATCCGGTTTCCCGATAATCAATGATGACAACGAGCTAATTGGTGTATTAACCAACCGTGACCTTAGATTCGAACCCAACCAGAACACAAAGGTTTCCGAGCTGATGACGAAGGAGAACCTTGTTACAGCTCCGGTTGGAACCACGCTTGAACAGGCTGAGAAGATCCTTCAGAAACATAAAGTAGAAAAGCTGCCTGTTGTTGATAAGAACGGCAAAATAAAAGGGCTTATCACATTCAAAGATATTATAAAGCGCAGAAAGCATCCGTTCGCGGCTAAGGATTCGCACGGAAGGCTGATATGCGGCGCGGCAGTAGGTATTGCCGCAGATACTCTTGAAAGAGTGGAGGCCCTCGTTAAGGCAAGCGTTGATGTGGTTGTGGTAGATACCGCGCACGGCCACTCTGCCGGTGTTTTAAACATTGTAAAAGAAATAAAGAAGAAATTCGATATAGATGTGATCGCCGGAAACGTCGCAACTGCGGAAGGTACACTAGATCTTATCAAAGCGGGAGTAGATGCGGTGAAAGTGGGTATAGGCGCAGGCTCTATCTGCACAACGCGTGTAGTTGCGGGGGTCGGTATGCCGCAGATTACCGCTGTATTCAACGCTGTATCGGCAGCAGCAAAGTTCAAAGTACCCATAATTTCTGATGGCGGTATAAAACAAACCGGAGATATCCCGAAAGCTATTGCTGCGGGAGCAGATTGTATCATGGTAGGCGGCTTGCTGGCAGGAACAGAAGAATCACCCGGTGAGAAAGTTCTGTATGAAGGCCGTGTATTTAAGATGTACAGGGGAATGGGCTCGCTTGAGGCAATGAAAGCAGGCAGCGGCGACAGGTATTTCCAGGATCCGGAATCAGAGCTTAGCAAGCTCGTGCCCGAGGGGATCGAAGGACGCGTGCCTTATAAAGGTCCGCTAAGCGATGTGATATACCAGATGGTGGGGGGACTCAGGGCAGCGATGGGGTATTGCGGCTGCGGCACTATAGCAGAGCTGCAGAAGAACGCGAAGTTCATTGAGATAACCAATGCCGGATTAAAAGAATCACATCCGCATGATGTTATCGTAACCAAGGAAGCTCCGAATTACCAGGTGAGGCGTTAATGTCAAATGTCAAAGCTCAAATGTCAAGCGTGAAACGTGAAACGTGAAATGTGAAACGTGAAATGTGAAATGTGAAATGTGAAACGTGAAACGTGAAATGTGAAACGTGAAACGTAAAATGTCAATCGTGAAATGTGAAACGTGAAATGTGAAACGTGAAATGTGAAACGTGAAATGTGAAACGTGAAACGTGAAACGTGAAATGTGAAACGTGAAACGTGAAATGTCAAACGTGAAATGTGAAACGTGAAATGTGAAACGTGAAATGTGAAATGTCAAACGTGAAATGTGAAACGTGAAATGTGAAACGTGAAATGTGAAACGTGAAACGATTTTGCGAAAAAGATGATCAGAGTTAAGTCGAAGGCCCGGGTGTGAAAAGCACTTGGGCTTTTCTACAGTTATTTCTTCCAAATGTATTTTATTTTGACATTTGGATTTTGGCATTTGAGCTTTGGGGATCTGGTTAACCAATCATGACTACATAAAATTCAAAAGGGCAGAAAAATATCTTCTGCCCTTATTTTTTGGATAAAAACCGTTATAAGAAAAACTACCTTACTTTCTTCTTATGCCTGTTCTTTCTCAGTCTTTTTTTCCTCTTGTGAGTAGCCATTTTATGGCGTTTTCTTTTTTTACCGCTTGGCATTTAATCTCCTTAATTATTGAAAATGTTTATTATTGGTTTATTCTTGTTCTATTTTTCTAAAATTGATCGCTTTATTTTTTGCTTTTGCTTTATGTTTTTTTTGCCTTTTTATTGCTGCCTTTTGACTTATTAACTATTTCTCTTCATACTTTTCGAGCAGGCTATCGTTAACGGCTTTTTTAAACTCTTTTGATACTTTGAACATAGGAACAAATCTGCGGCCGAGCTCAACTTTTGCGCCGGTCTTTGGATTTCTGGCTATCCTTGGCTTTCTTTCCTTTACTTTGAATGTGCCGAATCCACGGATCTCGATGCTTTCCTGCTCTTTCAGCGCGTTGATTACACATAGAATGAAACCTTCAACTACTGTTTCGGTTTCAACCTTGCTTAAGCCTGTAGCGTTTGCGATCTTGTTCGCTATATCTGCTCTTGTCATACTGTAATAATTAAAATGTAGCTTATATTTTTAATACAGAATATTACGAATTATTATACTGCAAAAATCACGGTGCAAACTTGTACTGGAGAATAGGCTCATCGAAGAGCTGCCCTTTGATATCCGTTACATCTTCTATCTTCGAGCCCAGCATTTCCTCGAAGAAGGAAAATCTTTTCTTCTCCCTTACTATCCTCGGTTCGCCTTCTATCCCCGCCATCTTTGAGGTGATCCTAATCGCGTCTTCAAATGTGCCAAGTGAATCAACTAACCCATACTCTTTAGCCTGCAGGCCTGTAAAGACCCTTCCATTGGCATATTTCAGAAGGGTTTCCTTATCCATTTTACGTTCCTTTGCAACTACATCCAGGAACTGCCCGAAGCTGTTATCAACAACATCCTGGAAATAAGCCTTATCAGAATCATTCATTTCGCGGAACGGATTTCCTGCATCCTTCAGGTTACCGCTTTTGATGGTAGTCTGGTTGATGCCGAGCTTTTCAGCGAGATCTTTAATGCTGATAAACTGCGCTATTACTCCAATGCTGCCTGTTAAAGTGCCGGGATTTGAAACTATCAGGCTTGAACCAACAGCGATATAATACCCGCCGCTTGCCGCTATTGAGCCCATCGATACAACTACGATCTTACCGCCGTCTCGAGTGCGTTTAACTTCTTCATATATCTCCTGTGAAGCTGCTACGCCGCCTCCCGGTGTATTGATTCGGAGGACAATCGCTTTTATGGACTTATCCTCGCGGAATTTTTTTATCTGTTCAACAGTCTTTTCGGATGAAACAATTACATCGTTAATTTCGACGATTGCAATTTTATCGCCCGAGCCTGAAGAAACATATTCGCCTCCGTCCCTTTTCAGGGCGGAAGCGAATACTAAAAAGCTGATCGCAACAAACATCATCCCCAAAAACAGCAGCCCGAGGAATATCCCCCAGAACCACTTAGTTGAGCTTTGATTTGATGTTGTTTGCTGCATTGAAATTATTCCTTATTATTTGCCTTCTGCTTTAAGCTGGTCGCGCATTTTGATAGCGTCCTGTGCCTTGTCGTTCATTCCAAGGTTTGCGTAAACCTGGATAAGAAGCTCATAAGCATTAAGCTTGTTATCTTTATCCTTCGATGATGTGAGCTCTTCAAGGTACGGGAGAGCTGCATTGTATTTATCTTTGTACGTAGCGTCATCCGGATTAGCTTCTCTCATCTTTTCACCCCATTTGAGGTTAGCAAGCGAGATGTTGTAAATTATAACCTCGTAAGCGCCTGAACCTTTTGAAACTTTTGCCAGACCATTGTTATATTCAGCAATCGCGCCGCCGAAGTCGCCTGTTTTTTCAAGCTCAACGCCTTTATCGATTGTTGGCTTTACGAGGATTGTATTCATCCTTCCATTCAAAGCGGCAATGTTATCTTTAACAAATGCGCTATCCGGCTGGATGGCGTAAGCGATATCGAAGTTAATGAGTGACTGTTCGAATTTTTTTATAGCCTCATCATCTTTGCCTGTTTTAGCGATCTTCTCGCCATCTTCGTACTGCTTATAACCCCTGTCATACATTGTACCCCAAGCTTCTGTTAACTCTGTTGCGAATGTATTCTTGCCAAGCTTTCTGTACTGGTCCATTGCTGATTTAACGCCTTCAGCATTTCCAAGCTGTGCCCTGGACATTGCAAGATAAAACCACGCTTCTTCATTCGTAGGATTGTTTTTTGTTTCCTTTTCAAATTCAACTTCGGCTTTTTTATAATCGCCCTGGTTGTAAGCTAGCTTAGCAGTTGTCTGCTCTGCTGAATTACATCCACCCATATAAAATGTTACTGTTACTAAGATCAATAGGGCTGCAAATGCTTTTACCAATCTCATGTCTGGAATTCTCCTCTTATTTAATAATATTCTTGTAATCGCCTTATTTTTAAGGACTTAAATATACTTAAAAAAAATCTTATTAAAAAGCTAATTTTTACTTCGTTTTTTGAATTGATCGCGCCAGTAAATACTCAATAAACAGAAATATAAGCGAGGCAGCCAAAAAATACTGCCAGAGGTCGCGCCCGGTTCGTATATCAATTATAGCTGCACTCACAGTTTCCTGGGGTTCTATTATTTCAGGTTCGATGCCGAAGGTGCTTTTAATATACTCTGCGGTTTCCTTTGGTGTGAGCCGAGTTGTTGATGACTCGGCTTTCTCAAAATTAACAGGGAATCTTGTTAGCTCAACTCCTGCTGTTGTGAGAGAATAAACCGAAGAGCTTTGAATGAAAGTATTCAGATTGATTACCTGCGAATTTTCATTTACGGGTATTGATCTTATCACGGCATCTTTTATTCCTGAAGTGAGCTTAAGTGAATCGCCGATTTGAGGTACGATCACATCAGCAAAGTAGTCTTTGCCGGCAGTACCGGGGCGGATGCCGTTCATATTTGACATATATAGCACACTGCGGACAGTTATCGGCGAAAACAGATTCTTCGCCGGGAAGTCAGAATTTCTGAAATCAGGTGAAACTGCGAACATCATCAGTCTGCCGCGCCCTTTGGAGTACTCCACCATGAAGTTCTTACCATTGGTCATAGTTACGACTGCTATGGAGTTCATTCCGCCGGCCAGATCAAAGCCTGAGTTAATGGCAGGTGATTCAGGCCCGGGAGTTCCGCCTGATACTTTTTTGAATATCCCTTCGAATACAGGGTGTGCGTAATCTATTTTATCAAATCCGGCCGGATTCGTTTCGGTGAACTGACCAATTACGTATGGCAGGTTAAGGGCCTTCATTAATGTATTGTTATAGCTCTCAGGAGTGGATGATATACCGGGATAAACCAGCACGCCGCCGCCGTTTTCTATATACTCCGAAAGCTTAGTCGTTTCATTCTGCGAAAAGCTGCTCTTACCTGAAAGGACAATACAATTATATTTTTTCAGATCAATTGAGGAAATATCTGAGTTTGATACATCATTGATCTCAAAATAAACCGGGCTGTTTGGATTATCAGCCTTAAATATTTCTTCTGAGGAAGATAATGCAAGCTTAAGGTATTCTGATTCAGATGGGGTCCCGGCCGCCATAAGCACACTGACTTTCTGCGGAACGAAGAATGTAAAGTACTGCCTGTTATCTCCTGATAGCTCATCATCCGCAATCTCGCTTTGCAGAAGCTCAATTGTTCCGCCGGTGAATCCCGCCGCACCCGGCTTTATCTGGAATTCAACATCAACAGTTGAATTTGCGGGTATATCGATCACCTTTTCATCCTTCAGGCTGCCTGAGGATGCTGTTATGCTTTTATTTGTTACGTTGTAATTGTTGTGATTAGTTACAGCTGCCTTAAGCTTAACCGGCCTGTCTTTTTCGAATATTTTAGTAACCAGATTCACTGTATCGATTGAGAGATTATTCGCGGTCCTGCTGCCGGTTAAAACAATGTTGAGCTTTGTATTCTGTTCAGGTTTAATTGTGCCTGATATCGGTGAATCATTTTCAACGAAGCTCTTTTGCCCGTCAGTGAACAGGTATATCTCTTTGTATCCGCTTGATGATGTTCTCAAAATATCATTGGCATAGTACATCACTTCATTCAGGTCACGGGTTACATCGGATGCTTTTATATTGTTGGCTGAATCCTTCAGCCTGTTCTTATCCTTTACGTGGAAATCCCTGCCGGCTTCACCGATACTTGATACTGTAGCGAAATATATCTCGTCATCGTTACCCAGAATATCTATAGTTTCCGCTAGCTTTCTTTTGGCGGCATCAAGCTCGCTGCCTGATGAAGTGCGGGACTGCATGCTGAATGAATCATCAATTATCAGCAGCACAGTGCTCCGTGCCTTGCTGCCCGGTGAACCGAGAAAGCCTGTATCGAACGGACGCGAGAACATCATCACAAGCAGAATTATGAATGCAATTCTGCAAAGCAGAATGAGCAGCTGTTTAAGCTTTATCCTGCGATATTTGGATTGCTGAATCTCTTTAAGGAACATTAAGGTCGAAAACTCGATCTTCTTTGTCCGCTTAAGGTTATATATATGTATTAATATCGGTATCGATACCGCTGCGAGGGCCCAAAGTATTGCAGGATTCAAAAATGTCATATTCGCAAATCTAAAAATTTATTCTGTTTATTGAACTCACATAATTTTACCCATTAACAAATAGCGAAATAGTGAACTGGTGAAATAGCGAAATAGTGAACTTGCTATATTTAGTACAACTTCTTTTATATTATAAACAGTTTTGTATGAATTTGTTTCATAATTAACAAAAATTCTGCAGTGATATTGTCCCATTAATTCACTATCTCACTATTTCACTATTTCTACACTAACCTGCTAAACTACTCACCAACTAACCTACTTCACAACATCACCATCATAAACCTGCATAAACGCATATAAATTGCAACTTAATCAAAATAAAATTATACTTGCAGATATCAAAAAATTCCGAAAATTTACAGTAATCAGCTCATGACAGAGAACAACATTACATCGCTTGAAAAAGAAAAAAGGGTATTTAAGCCATCGGCGGAGTTTTCCAAAAAGGCACATATTAAATCAATGGCGCAGTACAAAAAAATGTACGCTGAGTCGGTTAAGAATCCACAGAAATTCTGGGCTAAGATAGCCGGCGAGCTGCATTGGTTCAAAAAATGGAAATCAGTTCTCCAGTGGAAAGCGCCGCACTCAAAGTGGTTTGTTGGCGGAAAGCTAAACATGAGCTATAACTGCCTGGATAGGCACCTCAATTCATGGAAGCGCACCAAGGCTGCGATCATTTGGGAAGGTGAGAACGGCGATACGGCTACATGGACCTACCAGGAACTGCACCGGCAGGTGTGCAAGTTCGCAAACGTGCTGAAAAAAATGGGGATTGAAAAAGGAGACAGGGTCTGCATTTACATGCCTATGATCCCCGAAATTGCCGTTGCTATGCTTGCGTGTACAAGAATTGGAGCGGTGCATTCGATAATCTTTGGTGGATTCTCTTCCTCAGCGCTTGTTGACCGCATCAATGATGCTCAGGCAAAAATGGTTATCACCGCTGATGGCGGATACCGCAGAGGCGAAATTGTGAATCTGAAGGCTGCAGTAGATGAAGCCATGCCGAACTGCCCGACTATCGAAAACGTTATAGTTGTGAACCGCACGGGGCATCATATTGATTTCCATTACAGCCGCGACCACTGGTACAGCGAGCTGATGAAGGGCGTTGATGATGAGTGCGCCGCCGAACAGCTCGATAGCGAACATCCGCTTTACATCCTTTACACCAGCGGCACAACAGGGAAGCCCAAAGGCATTCTGCACACGACCGGGGGCTATGCAACGCAGGCGTACATAACAACCAAGTACGTGTTTGATATGAAGGATGATGATATCTACTGGTGCACTGCCGATGCGGGCTGGGTTACGGGGCACTCATACGTAGTGTACGGACCCCTGCTCAATGGTGCGACAACATTAATGTATGAAGGCGCACCGAATTTTCCGAATCCCGACAGGTTCTGGGAAATCATTGATAAGTACAAAGTGAATATATTTTACACGGCGCCTACTGCGATACGCGCATTCATAAAATGGGGCGAGGAGTGGCCGCTGAGGCATAAGCTGGATTCACTCAGGCTGCTTGGAACGGTTGGCGAACCTATCAATCCCGAAGCATGGATGTGGTATCACAAAGTGATCGGCAAAGGTAAGTGCCCAATTGTTGATACATGGTGGCAGACCGAAACGGGAGGGATCATGGTTACTCCAATACCCGGCGCAACTCCAACCAAACCGGGGACAGCAACGCTCCCTTTTTTCGGGATCCAGCCCGAAGTTATATCAAAGGACGGGAAAGTTTGCAAGGCGAATGAGGGCGGCTACTATGTAGTTAAACATCCCTGGCCCGGCATGCTGAGAACGATATGGGGCGATGATGAGCGTTACAGGAAGCAGTATTGGAGTGAATTCCCCGGTCTCTATTTTACCGGTGACGGTGCAAGGCGAGATAAGGACGGTTACTACTGGATCATGGGCAGGGTTGATGATGTGATAAACGTAAGCGGCCACAGAATTGGTACCGCAGAAGTGGAGTCGGCGCTGGTTTCGCATCCCAAAGTCGCCGAAGCTGCTGTTGTTGGCAAGCCTGATGATATGAAAGGCTCGGCAATTTCTGCTTTTGTTACGCTGGAAGGGAAGTACCACCCGAGCGAAGAGCTTAACGCAGAGCTGAAACAATGGGTAACCAAGCAGATCGGCGCGCTGGCCAGACCTGATGAGATCCGCTTCACAGAAGCGCTGCCCAAAACACGCAGCGGGAAGATAATGCGCCGCCTGCTTCGCGAAATAGCGACCCAGGGCTCAGTCAGCGGTGATACAACCACGCTTGAGGATTTTTCGGTGCTGGAGCAGCTTAGAACGGACGAGGAGTAGGATAGTCGTTCCCGCGCAGGCGGGAATCTTTAGCTGCAATGAAGGCTAGAATTCGAATAGAAGTAGATTTCGGATTGCGGATTGGTGATTGCGGATTGATGTGAAATCGCATTGCGGATTATTTGATTTCTTATTGGGGAGTTAATAGTTCGGATTTAGAAGCAGAGGCCATTATTTACTTTCCAGAGTCTCTGCGCCAGCAGGACTCTGGAAATAATGCAAGCCATACGCAGAGTCCTCCTGCGGTGAGACTCTGCTGGTACTATGGATAGTATTTGTTTTGTGTTTTACTACTGTTTTAATGGATGATTAACTTTAGAAAATATTTACTAATTTTGAACTATGATAAAAAATATTCATATTGAAAATTTCAAAAGTATCCAAAATCAAGACATTGAGTTAAGGGAACTTAATGTACTAATAGGCCAAAATGGTGCAGGCAAGAGTAATTTCATCAGCTTATTTAAATTCTTAGAAAGGCTAAGTGAACAACAGCTTTCGACTTATATGTTTCTTTCTGGTGGAATAGAAGCTTTCTTGTTTGGGGGTTTTGAAAAAAGTAGTCATCTCAGAATAAAGCTAGAATTTGGAAGTTCCGTATATGAATCAAACATTTACGATTTTTCGATCGAGGGATCTGCTGATATTTATCGGTTTGAAAATGAGATAAAAGGTTTTTGGAATAAATTGGAATATCCAAAACAACCTTATACAAATAATATTGGTTCTAATAAACAAGAAGCACAGCTTAAGACTTTAGCAAATAACAAAGATAATATATGCAGGTATATTTATGATTATATGAAAAGTTGGAAGGTTTATCATTTTCATGACACGAGTGAGAACTCACGAATGAAACAATTACAAGATATCGATGATAATATAGTCCTGAAGAATGAGGGTGATAATATTGCCTCTTTTTTATATTTTTTGAAAAATAATTATTATAAACACTATACTAATATTGTTGAAAATGTAAGGCTGGTTTATCCAATTTTTCATGATTTCTACCTAGAAGAGAGCAGAAATGCAAAAGGGAAGATAATGTTGATGTGGACAGAAAAAGGGAGTGATCATGTTTACATGCCTAGACAAATTTCTGATGGTACATTGAGATTCATTTGCCTTGCTACATTGTTATCTCAACCTAGCGATCTGATAAACTCACCTCGGACGATTGTTCTTGATGAGCCGGAACTCGGTTTGCATCCTTTTGCAATACACGTATTGTCTGAATTGATTAAAAAAGTTTCGATAAGAAAGCAGATAATTCTAGCTACTCAAAGTATCACTTTGATAAATCACTTTGTGCCTGAAGATTTATTAATTACAGAAAGAACAAAAGATGGGAAAACGGAGTTTAACAGAAAAACAAATGAAGAGTTTGAATCTTGGCTAGAAGACTATACTTTGGGTCAGTTATGGGAAAGTAACTTTATGGGGGGGAGACCATAGTTGGCTAGCATATTCCTAATTGTTGAAGGTCAAACTGAAGAACGATTCTATAAAGATCTTTTTGCTAACTCTTTCCCACAACATTATTTTTATGTAGTTGTAATGCCAAATAAAAAGAACGCCTACAGAAGAAAAGAAAAAGGAGGTAGTGTATCTTATGAGCTTTGTATTAAAAATATCAAGAGATTCTTCAATAGTAGCTCTCATTGTGAGAAAATTATTTTAATTTACGATTATTATGGATTGCATGATTCCTTTAGAGAACATTTTGATGGTTCTGAGACAACACTCGATAATAAAATTACCTCAATAAGAAATAGGCTGGAATCAGAAATTAATAGTCCCAAATTTAGTTTCGTTTTACAAGTTCATGAATTTGAAGCCTTAATGTTTTCTCAACCAGAAAAAATTGCCGAACAATTTGATAAACCACACATAACTAAGGAATTGAATAAAATATTGACGAATTTTAATAATAACCCAGAATTAATAAATAATTCATCGGATACTTCTCCATCAAGGCGGATAATTAGTTTTTTCCCTCAATATGAATTTGGTAAAACAACAGATGGAATTAGTATTGTCACAAATATCGGAATTCCCAAAATCAGACAAATGTGCTCTTATTTTAACAAATTCTGTGATTATATAAATGGACTTCCTGCAAATTGAACACATTTTTTAGGCATGAGTTACTAAGTACTTTAAATGCCAGCAATTGAAAAGGGTCCAAACTCATTCTCACACCAACGTATCAAATCTTCCTTAACGGCAAAAACTTTGAAGCTATTTACCCGGTGGATCATTACAATGATAAAAAGGTGTTCTTTGATTCCGGTGCGAAGCAGTTCTTTACCATTTACCAGTTAGCATGCAGCGGGAAACATGAATTGACAATTGAAGAAACCGAAACAAATAATAGACTTGTTATAAATGCTGAGATACAGTTAAAGGATTGGGTAGCCGAAAATTACCCGATGTATTTAGGTTACCTTGAAAACTACATTTAAATATAATGAAACCACTATTGGCATTACTCTTAACATCATCCATCCTCCTTGCTCAAAATGATTCAGTTTATAAATATATTCTGCCGGAGCTTAAGATTACTCAGTTAGAGAACGGGAAAGATGTAACTTATGGCTTCGCCGAAGAGAGGAATTTATTGCTTGTTCGTGATTCTATACTAATAGGAGATCCCGACAGATACAAATATCAAGTACCGCTCGGTAATATCAGGAAATTATCAATATTGGATGGGAATTATGGCTGGCGCGGCGCTAAAGTAATTGGACTTGCTGGTGGCGGGTTGGGTGTACTCTTGGGTGGTATTTTTACGGCAGCATACGGCGGTTTTTCTGATAAAACGGGATTGATAATAGCAATACCTGCATTTTTTTTAGCAGGTGTTTTAACAGGCGGGATAGTAGGTGGCATTTTAGGATCTGCAATTCCTTATTATGAAGACTATTCAAAATTCTCATATGATTCACAGGTTAAAAAAGAGATGTTGAAACGAATATTTAAGAAACATAATTTGAGGTAAAGAAAATAGAGATTCCCGCCTGCCTGCCGCAATGAGGGCATGGGATGGTTATGAAAAATGACAGAAGACGAACCGATAATAATAAAAGCTGAGTTTAATCCGATAGTACAGACATACATATTCTTTTATGTGTTCTTCATAATGTTTGTTACCGTGGTTGGGATTCCCCTAGCCATTGCATGGGTTTGCGGATGGGGTCAATGGTACAGTCGCAGGTTTTATGAGAAACTGTATTGTGTGCTTACGGAAAGGCATCTCAGATTCCGTATGGGAATACTTTTCACTATCGATAAAACGATTCCCCTTGAGAATATCCAGGACCTCACATTTTATGAAGGTCCGGTGCTGCGCCATTTTAATCTGGCAATGCTGAAGGTTGAAACAGCCGGGCAGGCGGATAAATCAGGCAACCACATGAAGCTTGTCGGTGTGGTTGACGCACACGTTTTCCGCTCAACTGTTCTGAAGCAGAGAGAGATGGTGAAAAAAGGGTTAACATCGGGCAGTAAGGCGGGGGATGAGCAGACCGAGCTGCTTCGCAAGATCGCATCATCGCTTGAGAAGATCGAAGATAATTTGAAGAAGTAAATATTGATTTCTGTGTGACCCCTCATGGGGCAATTGGATTTACTCAACAACTGGAGAAAATTGTAGATAGTTTGAAGAAGTGGCGCGAATGAAAACATAGACCGATGGTGCGATATTTAATTTTCCCCCTGTTAGGGGGATAGAGGGGGTAACTATGGAATACAACAGGAACTCTTTAAAAGAGAATAGACGCAATCTTAGAAATAATCCGACTAATGCCGAAGTCAAATTATGGGGATATTTAAAGAAACGACAAATTGAAAATGTAAAATTCAGAAGGCAATTCAGTCTGGATAATTTCATTGTTGATTTCTATTCCCCGGAAACCAAGTTATCAATAGAAGTTGACGGGGATACACATTTTAAAGATGACGAGATCAAATATGACAGAAATAGGCAGCATATTTTGGAAGAGCAGGGAGTTTTCTTTTTTAAGGTTCACTAATACTGAAGTTTTTGATTCAATTGATCATGTTGTTGCGCGGATTACTCAAAGAGTTAGAGGATTATTGAGCGAAAACCCCATCCAGCTCCCCCTTTCAGGGGGAGAGTCATAATTAGTTACACCGAAATAGTACGTAACCCTATGATCCCTCGTAGTATATAGAGGTATGTTAAGCAACCCCCAATAATCTCACTTTCAGGGGGATATGGATATTGAGATTATTCTCATTGATTATTGAAATTTGAAATAAATATGTGTGACCCCTCTGGGGTCATTTATTTTTCTGCATCCACCGGCTATAAATGTGTGACCGCTATGCGGTCAATGATTTAGCTGTTGACCTCTATCACCGTCAGGAGGTAACTCCTGACGGCACAAAATTGATCCAAGCCCCAACGGGGCGTGATATATTAGCGATGGGTGAAGCCCATCGAATAGTGTGCAAGATCGAATTAGCCCCGCAGGGGCGTAATCGGATATGCAAAATATCCAAGAATTGTTTCCGACGGGAATAAATTCTTGTGTAACCCCTCTGCGGTCAGATTTTGGTGTTAAATCAAAATAAGGTCTTTTTTAATTCAATTCGGTTCTGTAAATTCGCAGCATAATAACATAATCACAATACCTTTACCTGCCGTGGCTATGCGGCATACCAAAGAAGAGGATCTAATCTTAATCGCTAATTATTAATAATAACCCATGGGCAAGTTATATCTGTTATTATTCTTATCTCTGTTGTTCACATCTCTCAACATTTATCCGCAGGATCAAATGACGCCGGTATCAGGTACGCATGATACCGAGAAGGTATCTATCGATAAATACGTGTTCGAAACCGCGCTCAACAGCGCTGACCGTACAATTACTTTCCTGCAATGGGTGATCGGGGTATTTTCGGGAGTGATAACCATCCTGTTTGTGATATTCAAATACAGGGATGAGAAGTCGCTGGAAAAGAACCGTGATGAGCTTAAGGACTCGCAGGATAAAATAGAACGGATCAGGCTTGAGCTTATTGATGAAGAGCATAAAATGAACAGCATGCTCGAAAAGCTGCAGGCAATGACGCAGGACTATGAAAAGAAGATCAGTACTATTGAAAGTAAAATTGCGGGGCTTGAGATCAAAAGCGATGAGCTTGACCGCAAGACCGATAACATGAACGAAATAAACCGCTACTTCAGCATTGCGTACAGCGCGGTTGAAAATAATAATAACGCCGAGGCAGTGAAATACTATACCCGTATCATAGAAGCAGAGCCCGACGCACTGACCATGAAAGTTGTTCTCAATAACAGGGGAATAGCTTACCAAAACATGGGCCGCTCAGACCTTGCCATTAAGGATTACCAGCGTGTGATATCAATGGATCCCAACCACCCGCAGTCATACGGCAACCGCGGCAATGTTTATGATGCCAATGGTGAATACCAGAAGGCGGTGGCGGATTATACCCGTGCAATTGATTTGAAACCTGATTATGCAGACGCTTACTTCAACAGGGCAAGCACATATATGAAGATGAAAAGATACGACGATGCGGCATCTGATTTCCGAAAGCTGCTGGAAATCGCGCCTGAGGACGCCGCTGCGGCAGCAAGCCTGGCCGAGATTTTCCTCATCACATCAAAGCTGGCGGAACTGAAAAAACTGCTTGAAGACTACAGAAATACACTTAGCAAAAAGAGTTATAAAGCGCTTATTGTGTTTTATGAGGCTGTACTGAAACTAATTACAGGTGAGCATGATCCGGCTAATGAAACAGCCATGGTTAGATCCGCTGCCGAAAAATTCGGCAAACCGCAATGGGATTTCACCGAGCTTACATCGTGGGCGGCAACTGCCCCGATTACACCTGAAGCTACTTCTGCTATTCTGGAAATGATAGATATTCTAAAAAAGGCGTGACCTAAGTGCTGTAACTTGATCGCTTATAATCCGATCGGCTTTCAGTTATGATGAAAAAATTTTTGGCTTACTGCGCCCATTTGCTACCCCGCGTTTCTCATTTATGGGATACTGGATCCCGCGCTTTTCATTTTGCCTTTTGCTTTTTGCCTTCTGCCTTTTGCTTTTTGCCTTCTGTCTTTTTTGCCTTTAGCTTTATTTTACTCCCAGTTTTTCAAGCATCTTTTTGGCATTTGGATTATTTGGAGCAAGCTGAAGTACTTTTTTGTAATTCGCTATTGCAAGTTCGTTATTTCCTTTATTCATATATGCTTCGGCTAAGGAATCCCACACATTTGGCTCATCGGGGAACAGCTTCGCATTAAGCTTAAATACTTCGATTGCATCATCCAGCCTGTTATCATTCATAAGCTCATACCCGAAAGAATTCAGGTGGCGGTCATTATAAAGCATTCCGTAATTCTCCAGAATTTGTTTCAGTGAGCTTTCCAGCTTATCAATCCCTTCATTCTGCAAAATTCCGAACATCTTCATTTCCATTGTGACATCAGGCTTGGGGTATTGTTTCCCTTCTGCTGCGTCCTCAAATCTCATAATGATCTCGTCAGCCACTTGACCGAAGTTCGAGTTTATTATCACCGTATACCCATCCTCCATTTGTGCAAGCACGGAATTCCACACAGGCGTGCCCCCGGCGCGTATGGCAAGGCTTACAAGACCGGATTGCCTCAAGTACTGATCCAGCTTAAGCAGGTCACGCGCATTTGAAAACATTCCGCCGGCAGGAGAGGGTTGTTCCATAAAAGGTGAATTAACCTTCTCTCCTGAAAATGTTATCCGTGTGCCGTTTGCCATATTGGGTACGGATTCGCCAATGAGAAGGTAATGGGTGTTGTTCATTCCAAGAGGTGTAAGTATCCTTTCTTTCAGGTTATCGGTATAACTTTTCCCTGTAACTTTTTCAATGATCCCGCCAAGAACCACATAACCTGAGTTTGAATATTCCTGCCCGGTGCCCGGTTCGAACAGAAGCGGCTCATTTTTTATGATCTCCAGAAAATCATTTACAGTCTTGAAACGCTGCCTGTTTTGGTTGAACTCCGGATCCATAAGGTAGTCACCAAGTCCGGCTTTCATTTCAAGCAGCATTCTTATTGTGATCTTATTGCCCGTTTCTGCCGGGTAAATGTCTAAATATTTGCTTAAAGGATCATCCGGCATAAGCTTGTTCTCTTTCTCAAGCTGCTTGATCATAGTGTTTGTAAACAGTTTGTTTAGCGAACCTATCCTGAACAGCGTTTCAGCCGTAACCGGCGATTTTTTCACCCAATCTGCATAGCCGTATTGTTTTTCGAAAACGATATTGCCGTCTTTGGCAATCAGTACATTACCTGAAAACAACCCGATGCTGTTGTACTCATTGACTATCTTTTCCAGTTTATCGGAATAGTCATCGGCAAAGGAGTTAACAGTGAACAAGGCAAAGATGAAGGTTAACAGAATGAATTTTGGTCTCATATTTTATGCTTATAATTTAGGTTGTATAAAGAAGATGCAGAAAAGGCTTCAAAAGTCGCATAAAATAGCGGAGATTCTTAAAAAACACTAATTCTGAGTTACTACGGCTTTCCTGTGATATTCTTTCTGAATTTATCATTCCAAATTATAAGATTTAGTCTTATTTTGGTTATGTAAAACAAAGTATTTTGAAGTGGCAAATGATTCACAATCCAATGTTTAAGATAAATACTTTTCACCATTTCACATCTCACTATTTCACTATTTAACTATCTCACTATTTAAACAATGGCGGAAATAAAGACAAAACCAACAGCGGTAAATGTAAAAGACTTCATCGCAGCTGTGCCTGATGAACAAAAGAGAAAAGATTCTCTTGTGCTTATCGACATGATGTCAAAGATAACGAAGGAAAAGCCGAAGATGTGGGGTCCGGGTATAGTTGGATTTGGCAGCTATCATTACAAGTATGAATCAGGCCACGAAGGCGATATGTGCATTACCGGATTTTCACCGAGAAAAGCGGCCATTTCTGTTTACATACTCATGGGATTCAACAGATCCCCGGAACTTATGAAAAAACTTGGGAAATTCAAGACGGGAAAATCATGTCTATATGTTAAAAAGCTTGCTGATATTGATATGAAAGTGCTTAAGGAATTGATAGAAGAATCCGTGAAGTACATTAAGAACAAAAAGTGGTAAAGAAGTGAGCCAAACCGAGTTATATTTGATGCTTGGAGCTAATGGAGTACTCTCAATCACAATGTTATTGATCGGGATAGTATCTTATGTGCGTGCCAAAAGATTTCTTTCAAAAGCTATTGAAACACGCGGTACGGTTGTAGAGGAAGTGTATAAGGGCCAGTCAGATGGCGCAGGTGGAATGTACTCGCCAAGGATCAGGTTCAATGATTCAATGGGGAAGCCTTATGAATTTACAGAGAATTGGTCAGGTAACAGGCCGGATTTCAAGATTGGCGATGAAGTGATCGTCCTTTATGATCCTGCCCAACCGGAAAAGGCCCGGCGCGGCGGGAAAAAATGGAAGTTCTTTTTCATTGCATGGCTGTTAGGCGGATTGGGTTTGCTGTTTACGGGATTATTGTTTTTCTTCATAATACTGATCTTGATTTTCCCATTTGGGAAATAGATTGATAGAATATATGAGCTTTTGAAAGCAAATAACTCAAAATGTTAAAAACTCTTAATATAACAAGAACACTAACCTTTCTTATCCTTATACTTGCAGCCTCAATATCCCTTTCTCAAGAAAATTCCGGCATAACGGCATGTGATTGCCTGGAAGTTACCGGATGCGATCAATCCATAAACTCAAGCGAAAAGCTGATGGTTCAAACCGAGAGTGCTTCGTTTTCCGAGTGCTTAGACATTGTTACGGGCTCCGAAAGAGATTCTGCTTACACCTTTTTCCTGCCGGAACTCACAATATCGCAGATAGAAAGAGGCAAAGAAGTTATTTATGTATTCGAAAAAAAGGTTACGAAATTCCGTTTAAGCGATTCTATCCTTACCGCAGATCCCGATATATACAATTACAGGGTGCGGATTCAGGATATCCGTTCTATTACTTTCCACCACGGCACAAATGCGGGTTTGTTTTCACTCTCTGCGGGTGCAGTTGGATTCCTGCTTGGCTTTGCCGCTAGCAGCTTCGGGCATTCTGATATTGATTTCAAAGACAGGCTTTTCGGCGGACTTGCCGGCGGCGCGGTATTTGCTATTGTTGGCGGGGCAATTGGCCTGCTTTTCACAAATGACGAATATTACAGGTTAAACGATCTATCGGCAAAGGACAAACATACATCGCTTTTAAGGATTTTTAAAAAGAACAAAATAAATAAAAAATGAAGACTCTTGCTGTAATAATTTTAGCCCTCCTTCAGAGTATGTTATTTTCACAAAATGACTCTTCGGAAGTTTACGCTTTACCAAAGATGATAATTTTACAGAAAGAAAAGGGCAATGAAGTGCTTTATAATTTTGAGAAGAACATCAATAAATTCACCCTGACAGACAAAAGCCTCATTGCTGATACACTCAGGTATAGATATTCAGTCGACCTCTCGGGGATTAAAAGGGTTCATTTCGCAAACGGCTCGGCCTTCTGGAATGTCGCAGGCATTACCGGGGCGGTTGGATTTGCCATTGGTTTCCTCGCAGGAGGTTTCTTTACGCTACAGGAACACGGGCCTCATGAGTTCCATTTGAACCAGGCATTTGCGGGAGGCGCAATAATGGGAATTCCTTTTGCTTTGATAGGCGGATTGATAGGTGCACTTTCGGATAACTATGACTCTTATGACCTGAGGGATGTGAAAAAAGACAAAAGACATGAGTATTTTAAGAAGCTGTTTGCCAAGTACAGGGTCAGGCCCTATAAGTGATTCTCGAAATGAACAGATTTTGATGGCTGTTATATATTAAGATTGATGTTTAATTTTGCAGAGTAGAGAAAAAACTCAAAGCAACTACAATGGATAGAGTTATAATAATATTTGCAGTAATAGGTACCCTGATGTTTGCCGCATATATTTATTTCATTATCAAAACATCTTATGATGATGAAAAACAAAAGAAAAAAGAAAAGGCAGAACAAAACGGAAGCTCGAACGGCACTGAATGAAAGTTATTCAAAAAGAGTTTTCGCTTAAGCCGCGGGCAAGGGGATTCCACATCATAACCGAAGATATCCTGCAGCATGTCCCCGAAATTTCCGGCATTTCACAGGGACTCGCCAATGTATTCATTAAACACACTTCCGCATCGCTCTCGATAAACGAAAATGCTGATCCCAGCGTCCGGAGAGATATGGAAACCCACTTCAATTTGATGGTACCGGAAGACGCTGACCATTACGAACATACTTTCGAAGGCCCTGACGATATGACCTCACACATAAAAGCTTCAATTCTTGGCTCATCACTTATTATACCCGTAACTAATGGTAAATTAAACCTTGGGACCTGGCAAGGCATCTACTTATGTGAACACAGGAATCACGGAGGCAGCAGAAAGATAGTCATTACCATTAACGGCATTTAACACCGCGTTCCCGCCCGCATACTTCAACAGAACTTCCTTCTATCTGTTCAATTTTTCAAATGTAAAATTATGCCCTCAGTATAATGTTAAACTAATTGAGAAAAATACTATGGGACTTTCTGTTTACAAGGTTGTTTTTTTTGCTTTGATGTTATTATTATATGCTTCCATTAGCTTCGGACAGAATACATCTGCCCCTGATAAAGAAGTTAGGCTCCCGGGCAGGATATATGATAAATCTGCGTTGCAGAAAAGTTATGAATCCGAACTTGGCAGACTGAAAAGTGAAGACAGGCCGGAGAATCTGCAGCGGTTAATTGAGCTCAACGGCAGGCTTGAAGCGCTGACTGGTACCGGCAGAACTGACCTGGCTGAAATGAACAGCAGGGGCGAAAAAGGCGGCATAATCAATTTACGAATTCCTTTTACAGCCGGGGGCTCTGTTACTGACGATATACAAAATACACGAATCTACACAAATCCTAATCGCAATGTAAAAGGTATAGCGGCATCAGTTGAGCAGCGGGGCTCCACCGCCGGTAAAATGTGGTCAATTGTTCTGTATGAAGCCGACCCTGTTTCGCCGGATACATTTATAGTGTACTATTCGCTGAATGGGGGGAATTCATGGAATGTGTTTGTTTCAGGAAATATCAGGCCCGGTGATAAAGTAATACCGGATGATATTGATATGGAACTTGTTGAAAATAATACCGGGCAGAAATATCTATGGGTAGCTTTTGGGTTTCGCCAGGCGAACGGATCAAAATCGATCGGCGCTTTTATTTTGCAGGTGCCGGCACTCAACGGGGCTTTTGTAAATATGCTCGAGTGGCCCGCGAGGGACTCAACGAAGAATTACTACAATGTAAGGCTTTGCTCAGATAATGCAAAGTATGCTGCAACGCCTTATGTATTCATATCCTGTTCGTTTGATTCTCTTAAAGGCATTGGCAGCAGGGTAAATTCACAGAAATTCGCCAGGATATTGAGTCCGTACAGTATCAGCAATCCTGCGATCTCTTATATGGCGCCCGCGTTTTACTGGTTTGAAAATTCAGCCGCACCAAGATTCACATATACAGACGCAGCTTTCTTCAGTAACAGCGGTTCGGATTCAGTGATACTTTCTTTCTGTGGTGTTTCAGATACCGGAAAGCTGTTTTTTGCAAAGTGTGATATCAATGGTAATCCGCCTGTAACTTCTATCGGAGCCGGTGGAAATATTGGGGGAAGCGAACCGAATGCACCGAAAACATGGGCAAGGCTATCTTCAAACGGCAATGATAACGGGAACATTGTATGTACATTCAGGGAAGAGATTTCAGGAAACCAGATGGTTAAATGGTTCTCTTCCGCAACATTCGGTAATTTTGAGGCCGCGTTCAATGAAAGCGGCTTATACGGCAGTACAGTGAATACCAATTCGAAGCCGGAGATAATCGGTGTTAGAAACGGCAGCACGCATTATATCTCATATGTTACATCATCAGCCGAAGACAGCGTTCGCTTAATAACAATGAACCATGCAGCAGTGCTGAATACTGTAAATCGAATGAACTATTTTTCTGCTTCAGAAATAGTTGTTCCGAAACCTTTGTTCAGGTTTATACAGGGTGATAGCTGCATCTGTTTTTATTCAGAGGATGGTCCTGTGAATTTCATTTCTGCTTCAGGCTGTACAGGCGCGCCGATCGGTATCTTAGAAAACCAGCAGCCTTCGGGATTCATGCTGAGGCAGAATTATCCCAATCCTTTCAATCCAACCACAAACATAACTTATTCAATACCTGTGAAAGCAGTCGTCAAGCTTACTGTGTACGAAGTTTCTGGTAAACAGGCCGCTGTACTTGCCGATAAAACACATCAAGCAGGGAGTTATGAAATTATTTTTGACGGCGGCGGATTCGCAAGCGGGGTCTATTTTTATAAGCTGGAAGCACGAGGCGGTGGACTCTCAGCGGGGGGATATACTGAGATCAAGAAAATGGTTCTGCTGAAGTAGGCAATCCTAAGAAGTGGAGCCGGAGGGAAAAGGTCAAGATTAGTAAAATTATTTAAGCTGGATTAACTTCAGCTATAGATTAAAATGGTTTTTACTTGCGCAAATTCTGTGTAAATTTGCAGATGGATGATATATTCTATACATTAGCCAAAGCGCTTGAAGCGGTTAGTTTTACAATTATGATATACGGCGCGGTGCTTGCGATAGCCATGCTGCTGAAAAATGAGTTGGGCAGGTTTACACGAAGGTTCCGCATGAGTGTGCTGAACAAGATAAGGCTCGATTTCGGTTACTATATTTTGCTGGGTTTGGAATTCCTTGTTGCAGCAGATATTATTGAAACAATTCTAAAGCCTACAACAGAAGAGCTGATTGAGCTTGGAGGCATAGTTGCTATCAGGATAATTCTGAGTTTCTTCCTCACCAAGGAGCTGAATGACCTGAAGCGAAAAGAGAAAAACGACGAATCACCAATAAAAAAGGAGACTGTTTAGGTCTCCTTTTTTGCTTTGAGCAAAAATTGTTATGCTTTTTTCTTTTCCTCTTCGAGGTCGATATCCGGCACTTTTTTCAGGTCAAGCATGTAGCTTGGTATTGTGCGGAAAACATAATCCCACAACGGAGTTGATACTCCGTAAGCAGTATGGTCATCTTCGTAATGATGGCGCAGGTGGTAAGACCTTAAGAATCCGCCAACCTTGCCTTTGAGATTTATATGGTGTGTAGCGTAGTGAATAGAGTCATAGCTGACATATCCCAGCACGAACCCCGAAAATATCACGAGATAGTAATTCCCGAATATTGCCATGAAAAGGTAGAAGAAAAATGTAGCAAGCGGAACGCTTACCAGCAATGGCATAACCAGCCTTGTTGCGTCCCTGGGGTAATCATGGTGAATACCATGGACCAGGAAATGTACTTTCTTGCCGGTCGCGCTTTTAGGCTCATAGTGGAAAGCCCACCTGTGAATTACATATTCAGTCAGTGTCCACAATAAAACTCCGCCGGCGTAAGCCAGCACACCGTTTAGAACAGGTACCCTTTGAAAGCCAAAGTATGCACAAATCAGCAATACCGGAACGTAAACTACCACCGGTGTAACAGGATGGATGTGCGAAAAATACTCCAGGAATGAATTCTTGAACAGGGGTATTGTTTCGTTTTTATTAGATACGTACTTAGACTTTGCCATTTTTATTAAGAAGTTTATTTACAAATTTACAAAATATTAAGGGAATTTTCAATTTCCGAAAATTAAAAGCATATTTTATATGGAATTAAAACGGTGGAAAAAACTCACTACCCATGTTAAATTCGTTAATAATTGGTGGAGTTACAAGGTAGATAGTTATTCGCTTCCTGATGGCACAAATGGAGAATATCACTACGTTTTTACTCATGGATCAGCATTTATTGTGCCCGTCACTTCAGCGGGTAAGATCATACTTGTAAAACAGTATAGATATCTTAACGATAGATTCAGTTTAGAGTTCCCCGGCGGCGGCGTAAAAAAGGAAGATAATCATGATTTTGAAGCACAAAAAGAGCTTGTCGAAGAAACCGGATTTGAAGGCGAGCTGGAATATGCCGGATTGTTCAACCCATACAATGGTGTTACCAACGAGATTTGCAAAGTTTATATTGCACGGAACTTAAAGCCAAGTGATAAGTATAAAAAAGACGCTTCAGAGGAGTTTTTAATGTATGAATTTACACCTGCGGATATCGAAGAAATGATCGAAAAAAATGAGATCTATGACGGGATGACACTTGCGGCTTGGGCTTTGGTAAGAAATAGGATCAATAAACAATAAACCAATAAAATAAATTACTTCCTGCAAACTTAACAAGCAGAGGAGTGAGGTACTAAATGAAAAATCTATTCACATTTTTGCTTTTCGTTCTATCTGTAACAATCTACTCACAGGGCATAGATACAACCTTTAAGTATGACCTGAATTTCGACAGGGAAGAGGAGAACATACGGTTAATTTACAACGAAACCGCACAGGAGTTCAGGCTTAAGATAAATAACGATGAGTTCACCGGTAAATACAGCGACGCCTACGATGTTGGCGTTGAAATTATCGATATCAACCGAAATGATAACCTGAGGGAAGTTCTGGTTAAAGGGTACGGACCCAGCGATCAGAGCGATATGTACTTCTTCCAGTTTGTGAACGGAAAGATCACAGAATGCGGACGCCTCCCATCAAACTTCGGGATCGAAGTGAAGGGTAACGGCGAACTGACTGAATATGCATGGATGGGATTCTGGACCGCGAAGCTCAGGTATGAGTTTGATTCCAAAAACAAAACAATTACCAAAATAGTAGATGAGTTTTATGATGTGAACCAGGAGTGCCAGGTAAAAGAGTCATTCGACCTGCTTAAAGATAGAAGCGATAACTCAGAAGTCACTTCTAAACTCAAACCCGGCACAAAGCTTACATTGGTTAAAGCAGATATCAGCCAGGTTTGCCCTTCAAACGACGGCTCTAACGATGATTTCTTCTGCGACTGGTTTCTCATAAAGACATCTGACGGCAAGCAGGGCTGGTGCAGACTGAAAAATTTCTACGAAAAAGTAGATGGCCTTGTTTGGGCAGGATGATCACTTAGTCATACCCGCAAAGGCGGGTATCTATACGTAGAGCTAAGATTTTACACTGATATCCAGCACCAATGAATCTACGAGTATTATCACCTCACATCTTTTCGATTTTGAAGACTATCGTGTAGAGACGACCCGTTGGGTCGTCTCCTATAATTGAGTTTTGAAACAGATAATGGAGTTTTGGAAAAAGCATAGGTACTGCAGCTAACTAACAGTCAAAGTTGATTTATTAATACATTCCAAAAACCTTTATAAATTAATATTATTGCAGATGATACAATTGTTAAAGGGAGATCTTAAGCATCTGGGCAGGGCATTTGTCCGTGTTTACCCCTTAACATTCCGCAGGATATTCATCCACTGGCAGCTTGCAATTGCGGCGGTATTCGCCATTGCTTCGGCTTTTTATCTCGATCCTGCGATCCGCTCCATAATTACCGGTTTGGATGGCAGTTTTGTTTCGTCGGTTTCTGATTTCGGGAGATGGTACGGAAACGGTATGCCAACACTGTATGTATTCCTTTTGCTCTATATCGGCGGATTGATATTCAAAAAATACAATATGCGCGAGACCGGGCTCTTGGTACTGGAGGCTTATGTGTTTTCCGGACTTGTCACCTTGATCTTTAAATCCGCTTTCGGCAGATTCAGGCCGTATACAAATAAGGGTGATTTTGCCTTCTACGGCTGGAACTGGTCAAACAACGATATGTTCTCTTACATTTCCGGCCATGCGGCTGTTTCATTCGCTCTTTCTACTATCCTTGCTTCTACAACAAAAAATATCTACCTGAAATCTTTTTACTACCTGCTGGCGGTTATTACTTGCCTTAGCAGGATTTATCACAACCAGCACTGGTTTAGCGATGTGTTAAGCGGGGCAATCTCTGCATATCTCATCAGCAGGGTATTGGTTGGCATTCACAAAGAACCGGATTCTGACTATTAATCTATTATTGCTATGAAAGAACCCAAGTTATTTCTTACTGCCCGATGGCAGGATCTTATTCTCATCACATACGATGTAGAGCCGGATATTCTCATACCATTCATTCCCCCCGGGCTTGAGCCGGATACGATAAATGGACTCGGTTTCCTTAGCCTGGTTGCGTTTGATTTCCTCGATACAAAAGTGAAGGGTATGAAAATACCGTTTCATGTGAATTTCCCCGAGATTAACCTGAGGATATACGTGAAGAATAAGGAAAGAAGAGGAGTTGTGTTTGTGAGAGAATTTGTACCCAGGGCTGTGATACCTTTGGTGGCAAATTTGCTTTACAATGAAAAATACGAAGCTATACCGATGCACAGCAAGGTTGAGAAAGGTGAATTGATCAGGATAAACCATACAATAGAAAAAGAGCATAAGAATTTCAGTATTTCGCTTGAAGCTGAAAACAAGCCTTTCCTGCCTGAGGCTGATTCCACAGCCCATTTTTTTAAAGAACATGAGTGGGGATTTGGAACATCCCGCTCCGGAAAACTATTAATATATAGAGTAGAACATCCATTCTGGGATGTTTACCCTGTATTAAAATTCAGCCATAATTTCGATTTCGGCCTGGTTTACGGCAGCCATTGGAGCTTTTTGAACGATGTCGAGCCATTTAATGTAACTTATGCCAAGGGTTCAGATATCAAAGTATTCGAAGGTCAAATAGTAAATTAGCAGAAAACAATAAACGGTTTTAATTAATAATTGTTATATTACAGTGAGTATTAGGGGTATATCCAAAGCCCTGCAAGTGAAAAAGTATGAGAGCCGAATGTCAGTAAAATATTCAAAGCAAATTCTAAACCACCGATTTACGCTCTTCACCGTGGAAAACGGGGGAAGCAAGAATACTTTTGCTGAAGATGTTATAAACGGACTGACATCCAACCCTAAAACACTTCCGCCGAAATATTTTTATGATAATGCCGGCTCTGAGCTGTTTGAAAAAATTTGTTCCACGCCTGAATACTACGTAACCCGCACGGAAGCATCGATACTTAAAGAAAAAGCAGAAAGCATTGCAACCGCAAATAGAGGCAAAAATCTTATTGTAGAGCTTGGCAGCGGCAGCTCTATCAAAACCCGCTATATACTTAACGCTTTTATCAAACAGAATTCTTCGGTGAAATATGTGCCAATCGATGTTTCTGAAATATTGATTCAAAGCGGCAACGGACTGCTGAATGAATTTGAAGGCCTTACTGTAACAGGTATAATAGGTGAGTATGAAGAGTCGATAGAGGCAGCAACAGAAATTTTTCCGCAGCCTAAGATCATTTTATTTCTCGGTTCAAGTATCGGCAATTTCGACTTGCCGCATGCTGAAGAATTTCTCGGCAAGGTTTCTTCTTCGATGAGGAAAGGGGATAGCCTGCTTATAGGGTTTGATCTTGTAAAGAGCGAGCAAATCCTGAATGCTGCATACAACGATAGTGAAGGTGTTACTGCTGAATTTAATATGAACCTGCTGAGAAGGATCAACAGGGAGTTCGGTTCCGAGGTTAATCTGGAGAACTTTGAGCATAAGGCTTTTTTTAATCCAAATGAAAGCAGGATAGAAATGCACCTATATTCCAAATGTGACCATTCGTTCACCCTGAATGGTTCAGGAGAGATCAGGTTCAGCAAGGGTGATTCAATTCACACCGAAAACTCGTACAAATTCACAGATGAAATGATCCGCAAGCTGGCAAATTCGGCCGGACTCACAATTTCTGAATCATGGAAAGATGAAAACAACTACTTCGAACTTTGTTTGATGAATAAAGAACAATAGTTCCTGGTTCTTAAACTTTTATTCCTAATTCCTAATTCTCAATTCCTAATTGTTAAGCATCCTTTGCACATCTGAATCCGCTTATCAGCCAGCGTTCATGAGTTTTGAAGAAATTCCTGTATGTATTGCGGGTTGATTGTTTAGGCGTGCCGAATGAACCGCCGCGAAGAACTTTCTGATTGGTGAACCATTTATCATTGTATTCAGCAAAACCCGATTTGAATCCGGGATATGCAACAAACTCAGAGTTTGTCCATTCCCATGCATCGCCAACCATGCCGTAACAGCCGAAAAAGCTCTTGCCCTGTTCGTAGGCAAACACATCGGCGGGTCCCCACAGCCTTGATTCCAGCAGATTGCAGTTCATCTCTCCTGGCTCTGTATCGCCCCAGGGATAGAGTCTTTTTACCTGCAATGCTTCATCCCAGCTTGCGGCTTTTTCCCACTCTGCTTCGCTTGGCAGCCGTTTGCCCGCCCATCTGGCATATGCGTCTGCTTCAAAAAAGCTAACATTTGTTACCGGTTCATTCGGGAAGTTCTCGATGAATCTTTTGCCTCGGAAATCATTTTTGAACCAATTGCCCTTATCATCCTGCTCCCAGTACATAGGCGCAATTATTGATTCACGGTTAACCCATTGCCAGCCTTCATCAAGCCAGTATTTATAGCTATTGTAGCCGCCTTCGGCTATAAACTTCATGTAATCGCCGTTGGTGACGGGAGTATTATCGATATAATAATCATTCAGGTACACCTTATGGTGCGGCATTTCAACATCATACGCAAACTGGTCTTTCCATTTCAGGATATCAAATCCAAGCTCAAATATTCCGCCCGGAATTTTGATCATTTCCTTTTTTGCCGCGTTTCCGTTTACTGAAGGGGCTTTCCTTATCTCCTTAGGTTTATATTTATCCTGCAGCAGGTGCTGAAGGTCATAAACCATTAACTCCTGGTGCTGCCACTCATGGTTGAATGCGAGAATGAAATCCTTTAGCATGTTCAGCTTAAGCTCGGTTTCCCCAAAAAAAGCCGCTGCCTGCCTGTTGATGTAATTCCAGTATTCAATTGTTTCTTTAACTGTCGGACGCGAGATAGTGCCGCGCCTGCTTTTGTTGAAAGGCTTACCGAATGCCTGGTAATATGAGTTAAGGTAATATGAATAATCCTCTTTATACGGCTTATAGTTTTTGTAATACTTCTTCAGAAGCTGGTCATAGAACCATGTTACGTGTCCAAGGTGCCATCGGGGCGGACTCATATAGCTTTCAGTCTGCACAACGTAGTCTTCAATTTCAAGCGGCTCGCAAAGCTCGATAGTGAGCCTTCGAACTTTTTTGAACATGTTAAATATCTTATCATTATCCACTCCGCTCAAAGAGTTTTCTATGCCGTTAATATTCAATACGCTCTTTTGATTTTCCATTTTAATAATTTCTTTGTAGTTTTACGGGAATTATATTCAAATATACCTCATATAAGGGGAATATTCAATTTAACCTGCTAAACTAAGCTCTGCTTACTGAATGAATCTGATACAGTTCGAAAAGGTTTCACACTTCTACAATAACAAAGCTGCTCTTAAGGATCTCAGCTTTGAGATTGAAGATAAGAAGATAACCGCGATCATCGGCAAAAGCGGCAGCGGGAAATCTACACTCCTGCAGATAATTAACGGGCTTATCAGGCCCACGAAGGGCACCGTTAGGGTTTTTGGAAGTCCGCTGGACTATAACCGGCTGATAGAGCTAAGGAGAAAGATCGGGTATTCAGTCCAGGGCACAGGGTTGTTTCCGCATATGAGTGTATACAGGAATATTTCTTTGCCGGGTGAGATCTCAGGTGAATCAAAACATGATACTGAACGAAGAATAGATACGCTGATGAGCTTCGTTAATCTGCCGCCAAGCTTTAAGACAAAGTATCCCTACCAGCTTTCCGGCGGTGAACAGCAGCGCGTTGGAATTTGCAGGGCAATGCTGCTTGAACCCCCGATATTTTTGCTTGATGAAGCTTTTGGTGCACTTGATGCCGATACTAAAAAGAGCATTCACTCAGACCTGCTTGAGCTGCAGCATGCAGAACCGAGAACTATCGTAATTGTAACACATGATCTGAATGAAGCATTGAGGCTTTGTGATAACATGATGGTGGTGCACGAAGGCGAAATACACCAGTATGACGCGAAAAGTAAGATAATGAACAACCCGGCCACGGATTTTGTGAAACTTTTTGTTGACGCGCACAGAAATTGACAAGAAAATTACTCATAATATTGTTTCTTGTTCTTGCCTGCGGAAGCATAAACGGTCAGACCATCCGTGTCGGAGCTAAGCACTTCAATGAATCGTATATCCTCGGCGAAATTTTCTCTCAGCTTCTGGAAGCGAACGGCTACAATGTTCAGAGGAATTTTAACCTCGGCGGAACGTTGGTTTGCTTTGAATCACTGCGCGAAGGACAAATTGATGTCTATCCTGAGTATACCGGAACTATCAGTGAAGCTATATTAAAGCTGAACGAAAAGACAAATTTATCTGACCTGAATAAGAAACTGCTTGAGCTTCATAAGCTGGAAATAAGCGGAAGCCTTGGTTTTAATAATACCTACGGACTCGCAGTAAAAAGATCCACTGCAGAAAAGTATCACCTTAAGTCGATAAGTGACCTAGCCGGGAATACTACAATTAAAACTGCATTGAGCTACGAGTTCCTGAAGAGGAAGGATGGCTGGGAGAATCTGGCAAAGCTGTACCACTTAAAAATGGACCCGGCCGGAATTGACCACGGGCTGGCATACCAATCGCTTGAAGACGGGAAGATCGAGCTGACTGATGTTTATTCAACTGACGGTGAGATACCAAAGTATGATCTTGTACTGCTTAAAGATGACCTGAATTTTTTCCCCGGCTATCTTGGCGTGGCCTTTCAACGCGCTGATATGGATAAACGGGCTAAAGAGCTTATTGCTATGCTTGGCAACACAATTAATGACAGTATGATGCAGGCTATGAACGCGCAAGTACTGTACCAAAACAAGACTTTTGCCCAGGTAGCCAATGAGTTTCTGAAGAACGGCAATTTTATTAAGAAGGAAACAAAGTTTGTGCAGCCAAGCGCCTTTGAGGAGATAATGAGCAAGCTTGCCCGTCATCTGCAAATTACATTTCTATCACTGCTGCTGGCTATTATGGTTGCACTTCCGCTGGGAATACTGCTTTCGGCGAGTCCCGCACTTTCACGGCCGGTATTGTATGTTACAGGGCTTTTGCAAACAATACCATCTATCGCCCTGCTTGCTGTAATGATACCTGTTTTCGGCATCGGGATTGTTCCCGCGATCGCGGCATTGTTCTTGTATGCTCTTCTGCCTATAATTCGGAACACCGCTTCTGGGATTTATTCTGTTGACCCGGTGATAAAAAATGTTGCAGCAGGCATGGGGATGACTAAATGGCAGCAGCTTCGTTATGTGGAGCTTCCTCTTTCTATGCCCTCGATTTTTGCTGGCATCAAAACTGCCGCAGTAATAAATATCGGAACTGCCACTCTTGCCGCGTTTATAGGGGCTGGGGGACTGGGGGAATTCATTGTTACCGGCCTTGCTCTTAATGATACGTCACTGATCCTTAAAGGTGCAATTCCTGCAGCGCTGCTGGCAATTGTTGTTGAGTTTATGTTCGAAATACTGGAACAGATATTTCTGCCTAAACACCTGAAGGAAAAGCCGGTTAATTAATTTAAATTATTGCTTATTAATTCAATGATATTGATCGAACATAACTATCCTCTTTACATAGCGGTTTGGTTCCTGATAACCGTATTCATGCTTTGGTATTTCAGGTTCATGTCACGCAAGATGAAGGATACCGATGACAGGCAGACAAAAAGCTCTCTGTTCACATTAACAGTTTTCCTTGGGATACCAATGCTGCTTATAGTAGTTATAGGGCCATTGCTGTTTATTATTGGTGATAAAAACCTCGGTTCTTTTTACAGGTATGTGTGGATTTTGCTTATGGGAGCTTTCCTGATCTATTTCATTTTTAAGCAAAGGACTAAAGATACAGGAAATGAATGACTTAACGATTAGGTTGTGAAATTGTGAACTTGATTGAAATTCGGATCAATATTTCCTGAGTTCATCCGTACTGATGCTGCGAATCCCCTTAACAGGATTTTTCACTGCATCTACAATTGCGTTCAATACATTATTCAGTTTTACCGGATATAATCTCCGCGCGGTTTTTGAGAACGGGGGAACGAGCATAAATAACCAGTATAACGGGAGAATGAAGTAAGGCCAGTAATGCCCCGGACCCAGAACATACCATGGCTTTATGAATACGCAATTCAAACCTGAATCCTTAAGCAGCCCTTCGCCGTATTTTCTTACTTCTATGAATTCCTTCATCAGCGGCGCCGGTTCAGCTACGCTAAGATAAATGAATTGTGAAGCGTGTGCTGATACGGCGGCCTTGACAGCTTCTTCTATTGAGACCTTGTCAATTTCTAAAAACTCTTTTTCCTTGCCCGGGCCGGGATGCGCAACTCCAATGAGGTGTATAAAAATACTGCCTTCCTTCATGTGATGCAAATAAGTACTGCTATCCAATGCGTTACCTATCATTACGTTACATCGTTTGTCAGGTTTCTGTTCTGAACCTTTACGGACAAGGGCAGTTACTTCAAATCCGCTATCAAGAAGAAGCGGGATTAGTCTGCTGCCAATGTATCCGGTTCCGCCGGTTATGAAAACCTCACTTTTTGTTGGCATCTTCATAAACAAATATACGAAAAACTCCTGTTTACAGTTTACAAAAAAATTAGATCATCTTGAAAAACAAGCGCAAAGGTTATTTGGTGTACTAATGGAATTTTGAACAATAGTATTGTAACAAAAAAGCCTGCTTTTCTTAGCAGGCTTTTTGCTTAGCTGACCATTTCCTTAACGGATTGGTCGAACAATTTATGGTGTGTCTTTCCGATCTTTTCCTGGATCTGCATCAATCCCTGGATAAGCGCATCCGGCCTCGGGGGGCATCCTGCTACATAAACATCAACCGGCAGGAACTGGTCGATACCCTGGACAACGGAATAGCTTCTGTACATTCCGCCCGATGAAGTGCATGCGCCCATCGCTATACAGTATTTCGGCTCCGGCATCTGGTCCCAGATCTTCCTTACAACCCATGCCATTTTATATGTTACTGTGCCTGCGACGATCATAAGATCAGACTGCCTGGGCGAGAATCTGAACACTTCTGAACCAAAGCGTGAGGCGTCGAATCTTGCAGCCGCGAAAGCCATCATCTCGATCGCGCAGCATGAAATACCCATAGGCATCGGCCACACGGCATTCTTGCGTGCCCAGCCTATAATATCGCTGATTTTAGTTGTGAAAAAACCTTCGTTTTGTAGTGATGAATTTAGATCTGACATAAAATATTAATTTCCTGTTAATTCCATTTGAGTGCGCCTTTGCGCAGCATGTAAAAGTAACCTATCAGCAGAAGTCCAATAAACACCAGCATTTCTATCAATGCGTATGTTAGCATTGCTCCGCTGAAACTCCTGAATGTAACTGCCCACGGATACATGAACACTATTTCAATATCAAACAGGATAAACAGCATTGCTGCCATGTAATACTTAACAGAAAATTTCGAATGTGCAGTTCCATAAGGTTCAACACCGCTTTCATAAGTTGAAAGCTTTTCTGTACTTGGCTTTTTGGGGCCAAGTATCTTTGAAACAATAATGTTTATGACGGCAAAAGCTACAGCTCCGCCCATCATCATCAGTATTGGTATATAACTCTCTAACATAATATGCAAAAATAGCTAAATTCATGCATAATTCAAAACATAAAATACACCCCATTCAATAAGTGATGAAGTCAACCTGTTGATCTTACCAGCTCTGAGAGCAGCCTTTTCGACTCAGCGGTTAAAGAATGATTCTTACCCTGCAGGATTTGCTGTGCTGCTTCGTTTATGATCAGTTTATAACGCGGATTTGTTTCAAGAGATAGCGTATGCAGACGTTCAATGACTTTGGAGAGCTTGGTGTCGCTGAATTTATCCCACTTACTGCCTGCGATACGGTTGTGCCCTATGAAAAATTCTGCAGGAACAACATTGTTCACACTCAGAGCCCATTTTTCGATATCATCCGCAAATTCACTAAACAAAGAGTAGAACAGCTCGTCACTAAACTCTTCATCGTAAGCTGACTTTCGTTTTTTTAGATAGTAGCCGGTAATCTCATCCTCCTCAGAAATTGAGTATCTCATATACAAAGGGCCTCCCCACAGTGTGCTGCCGGATAATATTTTCGGTGCGAGCTTGTCGATCTTTTCGGCAATTTGTTCAGTGATATCCTCCCGAAAACAGAAGATGAAATATTTCTCTCCCTGGAAAGAATAAATATCGAATGGCTTGCCATGGTAAGCGAAAATGAACGGAAATTCCTTTTCTTGTTTCATTGGTATAAAATTAAGAATTTGCGGGTCCACTCTTCCTTCTGTATGTTTTTAAACAGGAAGTGCGTGAACCGCCTGTGTGAACCCGCGTGATAATGCATTTTAGAGTGCCCGTAATACAAAAAATAAAACCATTATGATAATGAATGCGGCAACTCCAAGGAAAACCAGCCCGAATATTACAGAGAACAGCAGCCTTCCTTTGAATCTCTCCATGATATTTTCAAAAAAACCGCCTGCTGTGGTTGATTCCGGGTTATTGATGCCGTCGCTTATTGCTTCTTTGATTGACCTGCTTAAATCGTCCATTTTTAATTAATAATTTTCTATGAATTATCTTTGAGTTTTTATTTGGTTTCTTTTTGTGTTGTTATAACCTTGGTTTCCCATCCATCGTATGTGCCTTCGTTTTCTTCTGCCAGGTCATACAGTTCAGAGGTATAATCGCAAACAGCATCATATTCAACCTGATCTAACCTGCTTACTCTTACAGAAAATGGGTAATCTTTGCCGCCGGTTTCCTTTTTTTCGGAAGCAAGCTTATAACCAAGCTCTTTCGCTTTTATCAAAAATGAGTTTTTGCCTTTTTCGCTGTTGAAATAGATATAATGATCTACTTCCCGTGGCATTGAAAGGTCGTCTCCCTGTCTTCTCAGGTTTTCAACCACATGCCTGTTCATTATAGTATGCAGTTCATATCCTGAGGGATACAGGTATTCTCTGTATTTCTCCCATGAGTGATCTTTTTCAGTTTCTACTGTGCATGTGTAATCATTATACCTTTTTAGGACTTCATTTGCAGACTTTTTCGCTTCTTTACCGCGGGCAGTATAAAAATATAATATCCGCAGCCCATCCGTAGTTATCCTGCCTGCCATGATCGATCCTGATGCCTTTTTTAATTCTTCAAGAAGAATGTCTTCTATCTCAAATAGCTTCCCGCTTTCCTGCTTGGATGAAAACCCGTTTTCCTGGGGGAAGTTCATTTCTATCTCAATTGTCAAAAGAACAGGTAAGTCTTTTACAGGCGCGATCCTGTTCAACCCGAGGTCAAGGTAGATCGATGCCGGGTTGCCGCCTATTTCTGTGAAAAAGAAATCCCAGTTTTCTTGATATTTGTTTTCTTTGTCCATATTTTTATTTTATTAATATCATTTTCTTTGTTGCTGTAAAGTTTCCGGCAGTGATAGTATAAAAGTATACTCCTGATGGATAACCGGATGCCTCGAAGCTAACTGAATGTGTACCGGCATCTTTGGATTCGTTCAGCAGTACTGCTGTTTCCATACCCAAAGTGTTATATATTGTAATCTTCACAGTTTCACTTTTTGGGATGCTGAAACTGATTTCGGTTGCCGGGTTAAACGGATTAGGGAAATTCTGCCCAAGTGAGTATTCAGTCGGGTGGGAAGTATTGTTCCCGTTAACGCTTACAAACGCACCGCCGCCATTGGTTGTGCGCAATACAACGCCTGAGGTGCCAACCGCATAACCCGTTGTCGATGAGCCGAAGTTGAAATCTATACCTTTAAAATGCCCGGTAACTCCGGTAGTAAGCGGATACCAGTTATTGCCGCCATTGGTTGTTTTATACATTTTGCCCGTAAGCCCCGCTGCGAATCCGGTCAAAGTATCTGCTGGAAAGAAAACAGTATATAATGCTCCGGCGCCGCCGATTGTGGTTTCTGTCCAATTGGAGCCGCTATTGGTTGTTTTGTAAACTTTTCCAGTGCCCCCGGCATAAAGTGTAGTGGAGTTTACCATCGTAATACAATGAATGTAGGTATTACCGGTGAAAACATTCACCCATGAGGTGCCTCCATTAATGGTTCTCAAAATATAACCGGCATTCGGCGTTTCGTTCGCTCCAACCATGAGCCCGAGCAGTGAATTAGTAAATACGATCCCCTGGTTAACTTCACCGTTGTAAAGGTTGTTTTCCTGAATTATCCAGTTTGCGCCGCCATTCGTAGTTTTGATAACGGTATCAGTGCCGCCGCAGAACCATCCTGTATTATCGTTTAAAAAGTAACCGGAATTCCAGTACCTGTTTGGTGCCGTAACTACGGCCCAATTCGATCCGGAATTGGTTGATTTGAGTATCCTGCCGTTACCGCACGCCCATGCCGTGGTTGTGCCGGAGATAATGACATCCTGAATTGCAAATGTAGGTGCGGGATATGAAATACCTATCCAGTTAGTACCGTTGTTGGTTGTTTTATAAATACTTTCTCCTCCTGTCATGAGTGTTATAGGCAGAGAGGGAAAACATGCAACCCCGCTCATGTTCTCGGTAGTGCCCGTTGTTTGTACTATCCATTGTGATTGGGATAAATGTACTGTGAAAAATAAAACGATTGTAAAAAGTGCTATTTGCGTTATTTTCATTTCAGTTTATATATTTATTGTTTTTAATTTCTTTTTTATTGTTAATTGTAAATTGCTAATTGCTAATTATTAATTGTTAATTGCTGTTTGTTATTTGATAAGGCTCATTTTCTTTGTCTCAGTAAAACTTCCGGCTTCAAGTCTGTAGAAATATATCCCTGAGCTTAAGCCCTCTGAACTAAACTTCACAGTGTGATTTCCTGCGCTCCTATGTTCATTCACAAGTACTGATACTTCATTCCCTATGGCGTCAAACACCGTCAGCTTAACGGCTTCATTTTTCGGCAATCCATAGCTTATCTCTGTTTCCGGATTGAACGGATTCGGATAATTCTGCTTCATGTAAAACTCTGTTGGAATTACCTCATTTCCTGTTACACCTGATGGGACAGTGTATGTTATCGTCAGCTTGGGGCGCTTCAGCACATCGGGCCTTTGCGGCGGCCTGTAATATACATGCACGTTTATTGCATCAACCTGAAGTATTACGCCGTGATTGCTTGCCGGATTGCTTATCCAGTTCTGAACTACATCCAAGTGCAGCGGTATATTATAAGTAATTTCGCCGTTTGAGGGAATAATGCTGCTATCGGGAGGTGAGTAGAAATATTTTCCTGCTATCAGGTCCGTTCCTTCTCCTGTTGCGCCCGGAGAGCCCCATGGAGTGTTTGGCATACGCCTTTCCCAGCCAACAGGGGCATTGCCGATCCCGCCAATTGAATCAATGACATTGCCGAACCAGTCAACATTCAGATACCTGCCTTTAACTCTTGAACTTGGAACTTCCCACATTACATGTGTAATTGTCAGCGTAGCTGCAGTAACAACTGCATTAACCGGGATATTCAGGTTTTCAAACCTGAGCAGGGGAGAAATATCATAACCAAATCCCGGCCTGCCGTGAAGCTTGCCAATACACCAGTCATTATTGCCATCGGCAAATGTTGTTCCGTTATTGCCCGGCACCAGGTTAAGATCTGAGATGTTTACTGATTTACAGCCAGTGTAGCCATTAACCCCCTGCTGAAAGCTAATGGTTGTTTGAGCGTGTAATCCACCGGAAATGACTACTAGCGCGATTAAGAATGTAATTTTCTTCATCATTTTTTTGTTTTTTTACAAAGATAAGTGTGTTGTGAGTTGTTCATCAAAGAAACTAATTCAGGCAAATTTTTCTCAAAAATGCTGTGTTATAGGTATATGCAGTTACTGAGGTGTTCAAAAAACGTCTTAAAACCTGAATTTATTCTGGAAGAAATTTTGAGGAAATTTTGGAAACAGGGGATTAGAAAAAAATGGCAGAATGTTTCAAAAATCGGGGATTTGAAGAGTTAAAGCAGTACGAAACATGAACAACCCTATTTCAGGCTGTAGAATCCTTCAATTACATCCTTATGTTTCGTTTCTATCACTTTGCGCTTTAGTTTCATGGTCGGTGTCATCTCGCCGCTTTCAATGGTAAACGGTTTATCCAGCAGTGCGAACTTGCGGACACGCTCATGCTTCGCCAGCGGTTTCTGAAGTACGTCAATTTCTGATTCATAAAAATTCATTATCACATCGCTGTGGGTTAGGTCGTAAACTGAATCATACTTTACATGCAGCTTCGCGGCTATTTCTTTTATCTTTTCTTCGTTCGGCACTATAAGCGCGCTTACGAAATGCTTTTCGTCTGAAGCGAATGAGATTACCTGGTCAATGTACTCTGAGCGCTCAAGATTCTCCTCGATGTGAGTAAGTGAAATGTACTTACCCGATGAGGTTTTAATAAGTGTCTTCTTGCGGTCAGTAATTTTTAAAAAACCATCTTTATCGATTTCACCAATATCACCGGTATGCAGCCAGCCGCCAATTATCATTTCGGCCGTATCCTTTTCATTTCTAAAATACCCCAGCATAACATTTTCGCCGCGGGCCAGTATCTCACCGTCATCGGCAATTTTTACTTCAACGCCTTCAAGGGGCGGACCCACCGTGCCGAATCTGTTCTTATCAAGCCTGTTAACCGAAATAACCGGTGAAGCTTCAGTCATTCCGTAGCCCTGCAAGATCAATAATCCGACCGAATCAAAAAACTCCGCAGTTTCCCTGCTTAAAGCAGAGCCGCCGGAAATGAAGAATTTGATCTTGCCCCCGGTTCTTTCGCGGATAGTTTGAAATACTTTTCTGTCCGCAAGTTTCCATAACGGATTGCCTTTGCTTTCCCTGTACTTAGCTCCAATTTTCAAAGCCTTTAATGCTATCGTCTTTTTTAAGAAGGGCATCTGGCTGATGTTCTTAAGCACACGGTCTTTCATCCTGTTAAATAGTATTGGTACTGCAAGAAGTATTGTAGGCTTCACTTCTCCCATTTGAGCGGCAAGTGTATCGATATTTTTTGCGTAATATATCTTTGCGCCTTTAGAAAGCGGTACATAGTAACCGCCTGTACGCTCATAAGTATGCGCAAGCGGAAGAAATGAAAGGAAAATATCTTCAGGCAGAACGGGAAATGAATCGGTACACTGCTTTACGTTAGCGAGGATATTCCTGTGTGTAAGGCATACTCCTTTTGGCGTGCCGGTTGTTCCCGAGGTATAGATGATCGTCAGCAGGTCATCTGCCTTCTGCCCTGAAGCTGATTCAGCAAAGAAATCCTCCGCCAGCTTATCGCTGTATGCCTCCTCGAGCTCAAGCAGCTCGCCGTATATAAGCTCATCAAAGCTGATTATGTTTTCGGAATTATGTTCGGTTTTATTGAACGTGATAATTTTCTTAAGCATGGGCAGCTCATCGAATACTGCGTTCACTTTATCTGCCATCAGTTTTGTTGAAACAAAACAAAGCCTGCTGCCTGAGTGCTCGAGTATGTATCTTATCTGCTCCGATGTCATAGTAGGGTAAACCGGTACAGTAACGATCTGTTTGGTTATACACGCGAAATCAGAAATAACCCATTCGAACCTGGATTCTGAAACTATTGCCGCGCACTCGCCCGGTTTGATACCGTATTTTTCTATAGAGCGCGAAAGCAAAAATGTAAGCTCTTTGAGCTTGCTGCCTGTTATGTGTTTGTATGATTCCTTTTCTTCACCGGGTGATTTTTCTTTCCAGTATATGCAGCCTTCAGAACCATACCTGCGGCATGCTTTAAGGAAAAACTCAGTCATATTTATATATTCAGCACCCATAAATTTCTTATCCGGATCGCTTATCAATTTTAATTCTGCACGAAATTGTCAGCAAAGTTAACTAAAAATTGCCTAAAAGATAATATCACAAAATTATACCTGGTCCTGCTGCCCTGCATATAAAACATTTGGTTATTTTTTTCTTTGGCAATTGCAATTGATGTCATTAAATTTGTTAAGAAAAACCAATAAAAACAGCAGGAACCAGAAATGAAATCACTGATACTAATCCCGGTAATTCTAATATTATGCGCCAGTTCGTTAACGGCGCAGGTTGTTAATATTGAATCACGCAGAATGCGAACAGATACCACAGGGTGGACGGGCACTGCGGGAGCAAGCTTCCAGTTCTCGAAAGCCGTTGATGAGATATTTGATCTAGGTGCCCTGGTTCATTTTCAGTATAAGGGGAAAAATGACCTGTGGCTTTTCCTAAACGAACTTAGAATGATAAAAGGCGCCGGTACCAGCTTCATTAACTCAGGCTTTGCGCATGTAAGGTACAACAGGAAGATCACAAAAGAACTGCTTCGCGGGGAGGTTTTCGTGCAGTACCAGTACAACAAGGCGCTTGAAGTGGGACAGCGCGTACTGGCGGGCGGGGGACCCAGATTCAAAATTATCGATACAGATATTTTTCGCGCCTACTGCGCCTCTTTGTATATGTATGAATACCAGGAATCTGTAGATAAAACCATAATCGAGCGCAACCATCGAACAAGCAGCTACCTGAGTTTTACGCTCGAGCTTGATAAAGTTGAGTTCAGCCATACTTCGTATTTTCAGCCAAACATGAGAGACTTTAAAGATTACAGGCTGCTCAGCCAAACCGACCTAAAGCTCAAAATTATCGATCATCTTAAATTTAAAACCGGATTCAATTACAGGTTTGATACCCGCCCGTTCCCCGGAGTTCCAAAGGTGACCTATTATCTGAACAACGGCGTTGAGTTTGAATTTTAGGAGTTGTGTTTGCTGGTCATTCCTTCTGCTGGCGCAGACAGGTCTCCTGCAGGAATCTAGACTTAGATTTTAATAGTAGCTAAAATTCTTAGCACTTGATAGATAACGAATCTTTCCATGTTCGACCCCTTCGGGGGTATACTCTATCCATTCTTTTCTATAAACGTGTGACTCCTGCGGAGTCAAATTTTCAACTAGCAGACGGAAACTAAAGTCCCTTCCTTTGGAGGGGATTTTGGGGAGGTCATATAAATCCCAGCTACTAACTGTACAAGCAATTCAGGGTGAGGAAGTTCAACAGAGAGGATTTCTCGCCTCAGCCCTTAAAGACATTCATACATAAATTGGAATCTGGGCGAAATTTGATGAAGTTCTTCTAAATGTCCTAAGTACACGACAGTAAATAAACAACACTCTAAAACTATGTTAAAAGAAGTTTCTTTACCCTGGATTTCAATATACTAAACCTCACCCCCCTAACCCCCTCTCCTGACAGGAGAGGGGGAACTGAGAAATTTTTGAGTTTTTTCTCCCCTCTCCCTTTGGGAGA